>CAWGRB010000033.1:0-37797 GCA_963824845.1 uncultured Alphaproteobacteria bacterium | reverse complement strand
GCAGCGCGACCTTCCTGACCAGCGCGATGGTTGCTGGCGTGGCCTTGGCGATGCTGATGCTACTGGAGGAGGAGAAAGCTCCCCCTCCCTTTCAGGGGAGGGGCTAGGGGTGGGTTGTGACTGAAGCGGCTCGATGCCGCTGAAGGAGCATCCTCACGGGCATTGAGCCCGTTCGGGAACCCCCGCCCGAAGCCCCTCCCCTGAGGGGAGGGGAGTTATCTCGTGAAGCTCTCGCCCTCTCGGCTTTGTCGAGCAGCAGCTTCGAGAGCTGAATTCCGGCCCCATCCGCTCTTCCTGGCGGCTTCAGGCCCTCGACCATCTTCGGCCAGCCGACGCTGTCCGCCCAGAGCATCGGCCGCCGCGATAGACGGGCCAGCCGTAGCCGTTGACCCAGACCAATCGATGTCGGACGCGCGCTAGGCGATGCCTTCCTCGAGGATCTTCGCGCCTTCGTTGACCATCGTGTAGAGCGGCGCTCCACGATCTCCTCGTCGCTGATCTTGCGCGGCTCGATGCCCTGCTTCGCGCGAATCCTCGATGACCTGCTCGACCAGCTTCGACGGCATCGGCCGCCGCTTGCCGTCCTAGTCGTAGCAGCCGGCGCCCGTCTTCTGGCCCCAGCGGTCCATCGCGCACAGCTTGTCGCGGATGGTCTCGATGCGGTCCGGGTCGCGGTGCCAGCCGATGTCGACACCGGCCAGGTCGCCCATGCGGAACGGGCCCATCGGCATGCCGAACTCGACATGCACGCGGTCGACCTGCTGGGGCGTCGCGCCTTCCAGCAGCAGCTTGGTCGCCTCGACTGCCGCGGCATCAGCATGCGGTTGCCGATGAAGCCGTCGCAGACGCCGGCCACGACCGGCGACCTTCCTGATCTGCTTGCCGAGCGCCATCACGGTCAGCAGCACGTCGGGCGCCGTCTTGTCGCCGCGCACCACCTCCAGCAGCTTCATGATGTTGGCCGGGGAGAAGAAGTGCATGCCGACGACGTCCTGCGGGCCGCGGGTCGCTGCAGCAATCTGGTTGATGTCGAGGTCGGAGGTGTTGGTGGCGAGGATGGCACCGGGCTTCACGACCTTGTCGAGCGCGCCGAAGACCTCCTTCTTGACGTCCATCTCCTCGAACACCGCCTCGATGACCAGGTCGCACTCGGCGAGCGCCGCGTAGTCGAGCGTCGGGTCGAGCAGCGCCATCGCGGCTCGACCTGCTCCGGCGTCATCCTGCCCTTGGCCGCGCTCGCCTCGTAGTTCTTGCGGATGACGCCAGGCCGCGGTCGAGCGCCTCCTGCGCCATTTCGACGATGGTCACCGGGATGCCGGCGGACAGGAAGTTCATCGAGATGCCGCCGCCCATGGTGCCGGCGCCGATGACGCCGACCTTGCGGATCGGCCGCGGCTCGGTGTCCTCCGGCAGGCCCGATCTTCGCCGCCTTGCGCTCGGCGAAGAAGAAGTAGCGCTGGGCCGCGGACTGGGCGCCGCTCATCAGCTCCATGAACAGCTTGCGCTCTTCGTTGACGCCTTCGGCGAGGGCTTGCTCGCCGCGGCCTGGACCGCGCTCGATGTTGCTTCGGCGCCTCGAAGCCGCGGAACTTGCGCATTCGCCTTCGGAAATGGTCGAAGATCGCCGGGTCGCACTCGTCGATCTTGCCCTGCCGCTCGGAGTTTTGGCAGCGGGCGGACGTCGCGGACTTCCTCGGCGTAGGCGACGGCGTGCGGGATGAGGTCGCCCTCGACGAGCCGGTCGACGAGCCCGCAGCGAAGGCGTCGGCGCGCCGATCGGCGCTCACCGATCACAATCATCTCCAGCGCCTTGCGAACCCGGCGACGCGCGGCAGCCGCTGGGTGCCGCCGGCGCCCGGCAGGAGGCCCAGCTTGACCTCGGGCAGTCCCGACTTCGCCGCGGCATCGGCGACGCGGTAGTGGCAGCCGAGCGCCACCTCGAGCCCGCCGCCGAGCGCGGTGCCGTGGATCGCCGCGACCACCGGCTTGCTGCTTCTCGATCGCGTCGACGACGTCGGAGCGGCGGCTGCTGCGGCGGCTTGCCGAATTCGGTGATGTCGGCGCCGGCGAAGAAGGTCTGGCCCTCGCAGGCGATGACGACGGCGTTGATGCCGTCATCCGCTTCCGCCTCTGCAATCGCGTCGACCAGCCCCTGCCGCACCGCCGTGCTGAGCGCATTGACCGGCGGGTTGTTGCTGAGGACGATCAGCACGTCGCCGTGCCGTCGGGTCGAGATCGGACTGCTCATGCGATGCTCCTTCGAAGCGTGCCGCTAGGACCCGGCCTGCACCCTTGCAAGTGCAGCGCGCGGACGGCAGGCTGAGCGCCGCCGGTGGGGGAGAGTAGAGCTGCAGTTTCCGCCCTTCCCGCACGTCCACCTGCTGTTCGACGTGCTTGCCTGGCTGTCCGCAGGCCTGCTCGCGCGGGTTCTGTACAGATGGCGCCTGCACGAGATTTCCATTCCCGTTCGCGACATCGGCGTCGGCTACGCACTGTGCCTTGCCGCGGGGGCGATCGCCGGCGCCTGGCTCGCCGGATCGCTCAATACGGGCCTCGCTCATCCCTCGCACAGCATTGCCGGCGCGCTTGCCGGCGGGATCGTCGCGGTCGAATTGTGGAAAGCGGCACGTGGCGTGACGGAATCGACCGGCGTGATCTGGGTCGGGCCGCTTGCGCTCGGAATTGCCGTCGGCAGAATTGGCTGCTTCCTCGCCGGGCTTCCCGACATGACCTACGGCGTCCCGACCTCGCTTCCGTGGGGCGTGGACTTCGGCGACGGCATCCCGCGCCACCCGGTGCAGCTCTACGAAAGCGCGGCGATGGCGGCGTTCCTCGCCGTCTATCTGGCAGCGCTCGCCAGGCGCGCGCCGTGGACTCGCATCGGCGCCTTCTATGTCTTCGTGCTCGTCTATGCGGCGCAGCGGTTTGTCTGGGAGTTCCTCAAGCCCTATCCGCGCGTGCTTGGGCCGCTCGACGTCTTCCAGCTTCTCGGCCTCGTAATGATCGGTTACGCATTGCTGTTCTATGCACGCGCTCGCCGAACAGTCTGATCTCGCCCGCAAGAGCCTGCCGTGGATTTTCTACGGACAGACGACGAGCCTGTGCGAGACCTGCCTCGAACTGGTCCCCGCAAAGATCATCGGCGAGGACGGCAAGGTTTTCTACCAGAAGCGCTGCCCCGAGCACGGGGTGATGAAGACGCTGATCGAGGAGGACGCCGGCTACTGGCTGTCGAGAAGCCTCTGGCTCAAGCCCGGCGACCGCCCGCTTCATCACGCCAGCCGCACGGAACGGGGCTGCCCGTGGGACTGCGGTCTTTGCCCCGATCACGAGCAGCACAGCTGCCTGGCGATCGTTGAGATCAACGACGCCTGCAACCTCAGCTGCCCGGTATGCTTTGCCGACAGCGCGGTCGGGCGCGGCGGCCATCGCCCGCTGGCCGAGGTCGAGGCGATGCTCGATGCCGTGGTTCGCGCCGAGGGCGAGCCGGACCTCGTCCAGCTCTCGGGTGGCGAGCCGACGATCCATCCCCAGTTCTGGGAGATTGTCGCCGCTGCCCGGTCGCGGCCGATCCGGCATTTGATGGTCAACACCAACGGCGTGCGGATCGCGACGGAGCCCGACTTTGCGGCCCGGCTCGCCGACATCGGGCCCGGCTTCGAAGTGTACCTGCAGTTCGATTCGCTGAGCGACGAGGCGCTGATGGAGCTGCGCGGCGCAAGGCTCGCGAAGATTCGACGCCAGGCGCTCGAACGGCTTGAGAAGGCGGGCGTCTCCACCACTTTGGTCTGCGCGGTTCGGGCCGGCGTCAACGATGAGGAATGCGCCGCGATCGTCGACCATGCGCTGCAATGGTCGTGCGTTCGCGGCGTGGTCTTCCAGCCGGTGCAGGATGCCGGTCGCAACGAAGGCTTTGACGGCGCCATCCATCGCACGACGCTGAGCGGCCTCCGGCGCCGGATCGCTGCCGGCGGCGTTTTCGCCGAGGCCGACCTTGTGCCGCTGCCCTGCAATCCCGGACCAGATCTGCATTGGCTACGGCATTCGTTCGGGCTCGAGGTCCTGCCGCTCACCCGGCTGATGCCGCGCGAGGACATCGTCTCCGTGGCGCCCAACACCATCAGCTTCGAGAAGCATCCCGGAGCTGAAAAAGCGGGTGTTCGACCTGCTGTCGCTGTCGACGGTCGAGGGCAATGGCGAGGACCGGCTGGCCAGCCTGTTCTGCTGCCTGCCGCAGGTCGAGACTCCGGCGAGCCTCGCTTACAAGGACACCTTCAAGGTCGCGATCATCCAGTTCCTCGACCGGTTCAATTTCGACCTCGGGACGGTCAAGCGCAGCTGCATCCACTTCGCGACTCCGGACGGGCGGATGATCCCGTTCGACACGTTCAATACTTTCTATCGGCCGGGAGCGCCGGGGGCGGCGAAGCTGCGCGAAAAAGGGGGCGTTGGGGCATGAACGACTATCGGCGGCGAGGACCAAGCGTCGGCAGCGTTCTTGCCGGCCTGTTCCTGGTGCTGCTGTCGCTGTGCCTGATCTTCGCCGGCGGCGGCTGCACGATCATGGTCGGAAGCTACATCTTCAATCAGCCGTCAACCGACATGCTGCCGTGGCTGCTGGTTTCGCTTGGGGTTCTCGGCGGCGGCCTGGTGGCCTTGTGGTTCGGAGTCCGCCTGATTGCCGGCAAATACGACTGAAGCGGTCAGCCACGGCCCTTGTAGCCGGCGAACACGCCGAGGATGAAGCTCGCGGCCAGGGCGAGCTGGACCTTGCCGTCCGGATCGGTCCAGCCGAAATAGGTCGCACCCCACCCGAACAATGCCACGAAGGCAGCAATTGCAACGCCGACCATAAGTCCTTCCGATCTGCCGGGAATCGGGTTGTCCGGCGCCCCAAAAATGCGCCAGTTATCGTAAACAGATGGTAAAGCTTGCCGCTTCGGCGGGCCGTCGCCATAGGAGCCCGACAGGCTCACCCATCGCAAGGAACGGCATGAAAGCCCGCGTTTTCATCACGCTGAAGCCCGGCGTCCTCGATCCGCAGGGCAAGGCCATCCACCATGCGCTCGAGGGATTGGGTTTCGCCGGGGTCGAGGACGTCCGCGCCGGCAAGCTGATCGAGCTCGAGCTTGCCGACGGCACCGAGGACTCGGCAATCGAGGACATGTGCCGCAAGCTTCTTGCGAATACCGTGATCGAGAATTTCCGCATCGAGCGGCTGGAAAGCGCCGCGAGATGAAGACCGCTGTCATCGTCTTCCCCGGCTCCAACTGCGACCGCGATCTCGCGGTTGCGCTGGAACTGGTGACTGGCAGCAAGCCGGCGATGGTCTGGCACCGCGACAGCGAGCTTCCCGAGGGCACCGAGTTCATCGGCATTCCGGGCGGCTTTTCGTACGGTGACTATTTGCGGTCGGGAGCGATGGCGGCGCGCTCGCCGGTGATGGGCGCGGTCCGCGACGCCGCCGCTCGCGGGGTGCCGGTGATCGGCATCTGCAACGGCTTCCAGGTGCTGACCGAGGCGGGGCTTCTGCCCGGCGCGCTGATGCGCAACGCGGGCCTCAGCTTCGTCTGCAAGCCGGTTCGGCTGCGGGTCGAGAACAGCCAGAGCCTGTTCACCTCGCAATATGCGGCGGGAGAGACGGTGACCTTGCCCGTCGCTCACCACGACGGCAACTACCAGGCGGACGCGGCGACGCTGGAGCGGCTGGAAGGCGAGGGCCGGGTGGCGTTCCGCTACCTCGATGCGTGTAACGGCTCGTCGGCCGACATTGCCGGCATCCTCAACGATGCCGGCAACGTGCTCGGGCTGATGCCGCACCCGGAGCGGGCGGTGGAAGCAGCGCACGGCAACAGCGACGGCCGCCGCCTGTTCGAAGGGCTGTTGGAGACTGTCTCCTAGCGCCGCGGCTTGATCGGGACTTCGGTGCAGCCGCTGGTCGACGGCGGCGCCATGCACATCAGCACGCGGTCCGGCCCGGGCGTGTCGATGACCTTCGTGTAATGCCCCAGAGTCATCGGCTCGACGATGATGACGACCGTCGTCGCCTGGGCAGCGGCTGACGCTGCCAGCAGTACGGCGCCGAGCGCCAGCCTTGCGATGTTCATGACGGTGCCCCCGACTCAAACCCGCGCGGAGAATGGCGTGAAATCGGTGCCGACGTCAAACACATCGACCCCCTCGCGGCGCTTGAGCCAGCCGACGACGGCGTAAGTCACCGGTGTCAGTACCGCCTCCCAGGTCACTTTCAGCACAAACTGGCTAAGCATCACCTGGAGCATGACGCTCGCGGGCCAGTCGGCCAGGCCGTAGAAAGCGATGGGATAAAAGATCAGGCTGTCCGCGCCCTCCCCGACGATCGTGCTGCCGATCGTTCGCGTCCAAAGATAGCGCCCCTTGGTCCAGATCTTCATCTTGGCGAGGACCACAGAATTGAGGAAGTCGCCGGCCCAGAAGGCGATCATCGAGGCACCGATGATCCGCCAGCCGCCGCCGAACACCCGCTCGTACGCGGCCTGCCCGGTCCAGCCCGGCGCGACCGGAAGATGCACCACGGTCCATTCCATCACCGCCATGAAGAGAAGCGCGGCGAACCCGGCCCAGATCGCACGCCGCGCCCGGGCGTAACCGTACACTTCGGTCAGGACGTCATCGATGACGTAGGAGATCGGGAAGAACAGGATTCCGGCGCCGAACGGCCACAGGCCGATCAGCGGCAGGTGGACGACCGAGCGCTTCTCGGCGCCGACCACGTTCGACAGCAGCAGCACCACCACGAAGGCGACCATCACGAAGTCGAACGTGCGGAAATGCGCTCCGGCAAGGTCCCGCGCCTCTACCGATCGCCGTTCCAGTCCCGCCATGGCCGCATGGCGTAGCGCAGTTCCGCTTCGCGTCAATTGCGGCTAGGTTTGCGCCTGCGCGCGCCCGTAGCTCAGCTGGATAGAGCATCGGCCTTCTAAGCCGAATGTCGCAGGTTCGAATCCTGCCGGGCGCGCCATTTTCGTCAGTCGAACTTGACCAGGTCCTTGAAGATCAGGTGGCCCCATTCGTTCCCGTGCGCCTGAACAAGCAGGCCGCCTTCTGCAAGTCCGCCAAGTTTGATCGGCGCAAAGCCGAGCTTTTCCGCAAGCGCCGCAATCTCGTCGGCGGCAGCGTCATTGTCGCTCGTCAGGAAGACCACCCTTTTGCCGCCATGGACGGCCGGATCCTGGTCAAGGACGGCAGCGGCCAGATGGTTGAAGCCCTTTACCACCCTGCCGCCGGCGAAAGCCTGAGCGACGATCCTAGCGGACGGTTGCCCGCCCAGTTCTTCATCGGACACGCCGTATGCATTGGTCACATCGACGATGATCTTCCCCTTCCAGCTGGGCAGCGCCTTCGCGACATCAGCGTGCTGCTGGAACCGGACCGCCAGGAAGATGATGTCTGCCTCGACCGCTTCTGCGAGCGTTTTGGGAATGACGCCGGGTCCGATCGCGTCCGCCGCGGATGCAAAGCTGTCCGGATCGCGCGTGGTTGCGACGAGTACGTCGATACCGCTTCGGGCAAATGCCCTGGCCAGGGTCTGGCCGATTTCGCCGAAGCCGATGATGCCGGTGGCGCCGCCGGTGATCACGGCAGTCTTTCCATCCAATCTGGTCATATCGTGCAGTCCTTGTTTCGCTGTCTCGGGTCGTTGGCGGTATGGTAGGTCCGCCGAGACCCCGGAGATGGGTCTGCCAACGTCAGGCGGTGAGTACGGAATGCCGCACATCGGTGGTGCGAAAACGATCCATCCGGACGACTAGAACGTTCACGATAAGGCGCGCGCACCGCAGCTCAGCGTGTTAGATGAGATTTTGGACAATGCGGCTGGCGGCGCGGGAATGCACCATGATCGACTGGGACGACGTTCGCTACTTTCTTGCCGCGGCGCGCGGCGGGTCAGTGCGGGCCGCGGCCAGACGCCTCGGGGTGAACCACGCCACCGTGCTGCGACGCATTGCCCAACTGGAGGAGCGGCTGGGGGCGCAGATGTTCGAGAAGCTGCCCTCCGGCTATCGCCTGACGGCGGCAGGCGAGGAGGTCCTCGAGCTCGCGACCCAAATGGAAACTTCTTCGCTCCAACTGGAGACGCGCGTGTTCGGGCGCGACCAGAGCGCGCGCGGCCTTCTACGGGTGACGTTGACGCCGATGCTTGCGACACACCTGCTCATGCCGGACCTGGCTGAATTCGCGCGTCTCCATCCTGACATCGAGATCGAAATCCTGTCCTCCGGCGAGCTTGCGAATCTCACCAACCGCGAGGCCGACGTGGCGCTCCGCGTCGTCTATGACCGCAAGACCCTGCCACTCAATCTTCACGGCCTGAAGGGGCCGGATCTGTTCGGCGGCGTCTATATGTCTCGAGGCCGACTGGCCGCATGGCGCGCGGGCTCGCCTGATCCCATCCGGTGGATCGTCATCAGCATGCATGGCATTCCGGATTGGGCCAGCGAAGGTGAGGTTGGTACCGCCGGGGTTCCATTGAGAGTCACGGACGCCGGGGCGGAGATCGCGGCTGTGCGCGAAGGGCTCGGGATCACCACACTGCCGTGCTTCGTCGGAGATGCCGATCCCTTGCTGGTGAGGGTGCCGGGCACCGAGCTCCACATGTACGGAACGCTCTGGACACTTACACAGGGGGAGACACGCAAGACAAAGCGCGTGCGACTTTTCACGGAGTTCGTATCGCGCAAACTCGCCGCTCACGCTCCGCTTCTTGCCGGCATGTCCATTTCGCATGACTGATGCAGCAGGTCCGCCTAGCGACCGGCTAATGTGAGGGCGCATGCCCAAAGCGGCCCGACCGCTCAGTAGATGCAGCCGTTGCGTGCCGGTTCATCTCCTCAAGCCTGGGTTGCGCGCATCCTCGAGATCATCTCGCGGACGTTGGGACGCTGGCCCTGGGCGAGCAGGCTGGCGCGGAACAGTCGGCCGAGAAGCACCAGCTCGCCGGCCGTGAACAATCCGAGCACGATGGCGGTGCCGATCACTTCCCAGGTCGGGATCCCGAGCCCGAGGCGCGCAAGCACGCCGAACGGAGTCCAGATCGGCACCCAGGTCAGAACCTCCATCAGGACGCCGCCGCTATTGCCGCCGAGCACCGCCTGCATGAGAATTGAGATGGGCAGGATGATGACCAGAAGCACCGGCATCAAATAGCCCTGCGCGTCGCGCATCGAGTCGCTCATCGCGCCGATCGCCAGGAACAGGATGGCGATCGCGACATAGCCGACCACGAAGAAGTAGATCATCGCGATGATCGTACCCGGCGAGGTCAGCGGGTCGAGCGCGGGCCGGATGAAGTCGGCGATCGCGCCCTGCGTCGCATAGGCCGCGAAGACTCCGCAGCCGATCCACACGGCGATCATGAACAGCCCGACGCCGGCTGTGCCGAGCAGCTTGCCGTACATCAGCTCCTCGGGAGCCGCGCAGGCAAGCACCGTTTCGAGGAGCTTGTTGGAGCGCTCCTCGACGGTGCCCTGAAGCATCCAGCTCCCCGACAGCATCAGGCTGATCATCAGAAGGTAGGCCGAAGCAAGCGGAAGGATCGAGCGCACCAGCATCGATTCCCGCGCGTCGCCGCCCGGCGGCGGGGTCGAGATCGCGAGCGCCGGCGCCATCATGCTCGCGGCCTGCGCGGTCGTCGCCGAGACGCCCTGCCCGGCAAGGAAGCGCGTGCGCAGGTCGCGAGTTAGGACGTCCTGCACCATCGCGACGAAACTCGGCCGCGGCTGCTGGTTGGCCCAGAGGCGCACCTCGGGGCTCTGGCCGAACGCCTTCGGGACGAGGACCACGTAATCGACCGGCTTGGCGTTCTTTGCCGTCGGCTTGAGGATCGGCTTCAACGCCGCGTCCAGGCCGCCCTCGGGGACGTTTGCTAGAGACGCAGGAGCCGGCACCACCTCGTAGTCCGGCTTGTCGGCTTCGAACGGCGAGGCGCCCTTGGGCGCGACGCGGGCGATCTTCGCCTTGGCAGCGTCGACGCCGCCCGCCGCTTCGAACGCGGCGACATCGGCGTCGCTGTACCAGCGATCGTGCTGGGCCCAGGCCGCCGTCGGATCGGCGCTTTCGAGATGGTGCCGCTGGACGAACCGCGACAGGTCGGTGAGGTCGCTTCGGCCCTGCTCGACCTTGATGCGCTGCGACAGCGCGGCAGCTTCCGCGCCGCCGCTGCGGTCGATGATCATGACGCGATCGGCCTCATCCTTGTGGATCAGGGTCGGCGCGACGGCTCCGATCGCGATCGACAGCGGCATGATGACCAGGGTCAGCCAGAAGCTGCGCATGCCGGCGATCTGGCGGAACTCGCGGCCGGCGATGAGGAGGATGTTCTTCATGAGCGGACCTCCGCCGAGCCGACAATATGGACGAAAATGTCGTGCAGGCTTGCGCGCAGCTGTTCGAAGCGGCGGAGCGGGAATTGCTCGGCGACGCAGCGTTCGAGGACGTCTCCGGGCGGGACGCCGGGGGCGAGTCGCACGTCCCAGCTCCGCCAGCCGGCTTCCTCCTCGCCGCGATCCTCGGCGCTTTCAACGCCGGCGATTCGCGACGGGTCCTGCTTTGCAACGACCGCAAGCCGCGCCGGGATCTCGGCGCGAGCTTCCTCGAGAGTGCCCTCGAACTTCTTGCGGCCGCGGGCGAGCAGAAGCAGCCGCTCGCACAGGCGCTCGGCGTGCTGCATCACGTGGGTCGAGAAGACGACTGTCGAGCCCTTGGCCGAGATCCGCCGGATCTCGTCCTCGAGCAGACCCTGGTTGACCGGATCGAGGCCGGAGAATGGCTCGTCGAGGACCAGAAGTCGCGGTGAATTGACGAGCGCGGTCGCGAGCTGGACCTTCTGCGCCATGCCCTTGGACAGCTTGTCGACGGTCGTCTTGGCGCTTGCGGCAAGCCCGAAGCGGTCGAGCAGAGCGGCGCCTTCGCGCTTCGCGTCACCCGTCGTCATGCCCTTGAGGCGGCCGAAATAGGCGATGGTGTCGAGCGCGGTCATCTGCCGGTAGAGGCCGCGCTCCTCGGGAAGGAAGCCGATCTCGGGCGCGTTCGCCCGGCCCGGCGCACGGCCGAGGACTTCGATGCGCCCGCTCGTCGGGCGGATGATGTCGAGCACCATGCGCAGCGACGTCGTTTTGCCGGCGCCGTTGCCGCCGAGGAAGCCGAACACCGTTCCCGGAGCGACCGAGAAGCTGAGATCGTCGACGGCAAGCGCCTGATCGAAGCGCTTGCTGACGCGATCGAGGACCAACACGCTCACAATCCACTCTCCCCCGTTTCCGGCCCGGTGTGTTGCACAGCTTTCGCCCGGCGGTCCAGCAACGCGCTTTCTGCGGCAGTGGCGCATGGCTTCGACCAACGGCGGCGCTCATGCGGCCCTCCATTCATCGAACAGATATTGTCCGGCGAGCGGCAGGCCCTACACATCGAGGCGAGCTCATACGGGGGGAACCATGCTCGAGATTGCCGACCTTTCGCACACCTACGCCAACGGCACCGTCGCTCTCGACGATGTAAGCCTGTCGATCCCGCGCGGGATGTACGGGCTGCTGGGGCCCAACGGCGCTGGCAAGTCGACGCTGATGCGGACGGTCGCGACCCTCCAGGCGCCGACCGCGGGAAGCATCCGCTTCGGCGACATCGACGTGCTTGCCAACCCCGACGCCTGCGCCGGACGCTCGGCTATCTGCCGCAGGACTTCGGCGTCTATCCGCGCGTCTCGGCCTATGCGATGCTCGACCAGATGGCGGTGCTCAAGGGCATCACCGGCAAGGGCGAGCGCAAGAGCATCGTCGATACCCTTCTCAACCAGACCAATCTGTGGGCGGTTCGCGACAAGTCGATCGCCGGTTTCTCCGGCGGCATGCGGCAGCGGTTCGGAATCGCCCAGGCGCTGATCGGCAACCCCGAGCTGATCATCGTCGACGAGCCGACCGCCGGCCTCGACCCGGAGGAGCGCAACCGCTTCCTCAACTTGCTCGCCGGGATCGGCGACAATGTCGTCGTCATCCTGTCGACCCACATCGTCGACGACGTCGCCGACCTCTGCCCGCTGATGGCGGTGCTCGCCAACGGCCGGGTGCAGCTGCAGGGCAAGCCGGCGGACCTCATCGCCGCGACGCGCGGCCACATCTGGAAAGCGGTCATCGATCGCAACCAGCTGGAGGACTACCAGAGCCGCTACGAGGTGATCTCGACCCGGCTGTTCGCCGGCCGCTCGATCGTGCACGTGCTGGCCGACCGGCAGCCCGAAGGGTTCGAGCCAGTCGAGGGCGGTCTCGAGGACGTCTATTTCTCGACCCTGTCGACGCTCCGCCGCGCGGCCTGAGGGAGACCTGTCATGATCTTCGGGATCGGCGGGTTCGAACTCCGCTACCAGCTGCGCAACCCGGTGTTCTGGGTCGCCGTCTTCATCTTCTTCCTGATGGGCTTCGGGATCACGGCAAGCGAGAACGTCCGCATCGGAACGCCCGGCGCCGTTCACGAGAACGCGCCGTATGCAATCGCGGTCGCGACCGCCGTCTTCTCGCTGTTCTACCTGTTCGTGATCACCGCCTTCGTCGCCAATGCCATCGTCCGCGACGACGCCAGCGGCTTCGCGCCGATCGTCCGCGCAACGTCCGTCACCAGCACCCAGATCGTCCTCGGCCGGTTCCTCGGCGGCCTGGTCGTCGCGTGGCTCGGCTATCTCGCGCTGCCGCTCGGCATGTCGATGGGATCGATGATGCCGTGGGTCGATCCGGAAACGGTCGGGCCGCAGAACATCACTTATTATGCGTGGAATTTCGCGCTGTTCGCGGTTCCCAACATCTTCCTGATGAGCGCGGTCCTGTTTGCGCTGGCGACCACGCTTCGGTCGATGATGGCCGCCTACATCGGCGCGATCGTGATCGTCATGGGTTATCTCATCACGAGCAGCGTGCTCGGAGGCCATATCGAGTGGCGCTCGACGGTCGCCCGCTGGGAGCCGCTGGGCACTGCGGCGCTCGGCCAGACGACGCTCTATTGGACCCAGAACGACATGAACACGCGCCTCGTCGCGCTGGTGGGCGACATGCTGTTCAATCGCATCTGGGCCATCCTTCTCGGCTCGCTGTTCCTCGGCTTCACCCTGTGGCGCTTCTCGATGACCGAGCGGGCGCCGTCGCGCTGGCGGCTTCGCCGGCTGGCCAAGCGCAAGGCAGCGGAGGCGCGGGTCGCCGCCTCCGTGCCGGTGATGAGCGAACAGACTGTGGTCGCGCGCGACGCGGTGCCCTCGCGTTGGGTCCAGTTCATCGCGCGGCTTCGGATCGAAGTGCGGCAGGTGCTGACCAGCCCGGGACTGATCGTCCTGACCTTGCTCGCGTTCGGCTTCACGGCGGTGGTGCTGTGGGTGTCGCGCACGCTGTACGGGACGTCCGATCATCCGACCCTGGCGGCGACGGTCACCGGCGTCGAGGGCGGCTTCGGCGATCTTCCTTCTGATGATCGCGGCCTTTTACGGCGGCGAGCTGGTGTGGCGCGAACGCGACCGCAAGATCAACGAATTGATCAATTCGACCGCCGTTCCGAGCTGGGTGATGACGGTGCCGAAGATCCTCGCGATTTTCCTGGTGCTTCTGATCGTCAACGTCGCCGCAGCGCTGACCGGCATCGTGTATCAGCTTGTCGAAGGCGCGAGGGCCATCGGGATCCCGGAATATCTGGGCCTGGTTCATCGTGCCGGCCGCGATCGACAATCTGCTGATCGCGATCCTCGCGGTGTTCTTCCAGGTTCTGAGCCCGAACAAATATGTGGGCTGGGGCATCCTTCTGGTGTGGTTCGTCAGCGGCATCTTCCTCAGCAACATGGGCTATGCCAACCCACTCTACACCTACGAGCGCTCGCCGAACGTCCCGCTCAGCGACTTCGTCGGCGCCGGCAGCTTCTGGAAGGGCGCCGAGCTGTTCCAGTTCTACTGGCTGTGCTGCGCGATCATCCTGGCCGTCATCGCCCACTTGCTGTGGCCGCGCGGCACCGATCTCGGCCTCAGGACCCGCCTCCGCCGAGCTCCGGCAATGGCGTCGGCCAGCGCGCTGACGATTGTCGGCGTCGCCGCCGCCGCGATGGCGGCGACCGGCGCGTACGGCTATTACAACATCAAGGTTCTCAACCGCTACCAGACCAGCGATGAGGCCGAGAAGTTCAGCGCCGACTATGAGCGCAAGTATCTGAAATACGAGAAGCTGCCGCAGCCTGCGATCACCAGGGTAACGCTCGACGTGCACCTGATGCCGAAGCAGCGGATGTTGGTCACCGACGGCCGCTACGACCTAACCAACAAGACGAGCGCCCCGCTTGGCGAAATCCACGTGCGCAAGGGGAACGAGACGACGGAATGGCTGAAGCTCGACGTTGCCGGCGCCCATCTGGTGATGGACGACCCGAAGTTCGGCTATCGCATCTACCGCTTCGACACGCCGCTTGCACCGGGCGCGACGACCCGTCTGACGTTCCGCTCGCGGATCTGGCGCCGCGGATTCCGCGCGTCCTCGCCGGCGACCGACATTCTCGAGAACGGCACCTTCGCAAACAACTTCGAGTTCGCGCCGATCATCGGCATGGACCGCAACAATTTGCTGAGCGACCGCTCCCAGCGCCGCCGACAGCATCTGCCCGCCGAGCTTCGCCCGGCCAAGCTCGAGGACCTGTCGGCGACGAACCGCAACTACATCGGATCGCCGTGGGTGATGTCCGATATCCGGCTGTCGACCGACGCCGACCAGACGCCGATCGCGCCCGGCGACCGCATCTCCGACGTCAGCGGTCACGGCCGGCGCTCGGCGCACTTCGTCAGCAAGGCGCCGATCCTCAACTTCTTCTCGATCCAGTCGGCCCGCTACAAGGTCGGCACCGAGATGCACAACGGTCTCAAGCTGTCGGTCTTCTATCACGCCGGCCACGACTGGAACGTGCCGAAGATGCTCCGCGCGATGGGCAGCGCGCTCGATTATTACCGGGCCAATTTCGGACCGTACCAGTTCGACTACGCACGGATAGTCGAGTTCCCGGGCTACAACAGCTTCGCCCAGGCCTTCGCCGGCACCATGCCCTATTCGGAAACGATCGGCTTCAATGCCAATACCGACGACCCGACCAAGATCGACTTCACGACCTATGTCGTCGCTCATGAAATGTCGCACCAGTACTGGGCCCACCAGGTGATCGGTGCCGACATGCAGGGCGGCACGATGCTGAGCGAGACACTCGCACAATATTCGGCGCTGATGGTGATGAAGCACCTCTACGGACCCGACAAAATCCGCCGCTTCCTGAAGTACGAGCTCGACCAGTACCTCGCCGGCCGCAAGGCGGAAGCGGTCGAGGAAGTCCCGCTCGAGCGCGTCGAGAACCAGCAGTACATCCACTACCGCAAGGGCTCGGTCGTGATGTACCTGCTCCAGGAGCGGCTCGGCGAAGCGGCGGTCGATCGCGCGCTGTCGCGCTTCCTCGCCAAGTGGCGCTTCAAGGGCCCGCCCTACCCGCGCTCGCTCGACCTGATCGCCGAGTTCCGCAAGGAAGCGAAGACTCCCGAGCAGCAGCAGCTGATCACCGATCTGTTCGAGAAGATCACGCTCTACGACCTCAAGGTCGTGGATTCGAAGACCCGCAAGGATGCGGGCGGCTGGACGACGACGCTGACGATCGCCGCGGACAAATATTATGCCAACGGCAAGGGCGTCGAGACCAAGGCTCCGCTGAACGAGGCGATCGAGATCGGCCTGTTCACCGGCCGGCCGGGGATCGGTGCGTTCTCGTCCAAGGACGTGATCGTGATGCAGCGGATGCCGTTGCACAGCGGTCGGCAGACCATCACGCTCCACTCGCGGCAGAAGCCGACGTTCGCCGGGGTCGACCCGTATAACTACTATGTCGACCGCAACAGCGACGACAACGTCAAGGACGTGACGGCGAGCTGAGGCAGCTTCCGGCGGCGGCCCGCTTCGCGCATAAGCAGCGCATGAGCGACCGCCGCCCAAGCATCCTGCGATCCTTGTACGTGCAGGTGGTCATCGCCGTGGCGCTCGGGATTCTCGTTGGCTGGCTTTGGCCGACGACCGGCGCGGCGCTGAAGCCGCTCGGCGATGGCTTCATCAAGCTGGTGAAGATGATCATCGCCCCGGTGATCTTCCTGACCGTCGTCACCGGCATCGCCGGCATGCGCGACCTCGGCGCGTTCGGCCGCTCGGCGCCAAGGCGTTCGGCTATTTCATCGCCGTGTCGACGCTCGCGCTTATCGTCGGCCTGGTCGTCGCCAACGTCGTCCAGCCGGGCGCCGGCCTCAACGTCGATCCGGCGACGCTCGATGCCTCGAAGGTCGCGAGCTACGTCAGCCAGGCGCAGGAGACGACGCGTCACCGGCTTCCTTCTCAACATCATCCCCGACACGATGGTCAGCGCCTTCGCCGAGGGCGAGATCCTGCAGGTGCTGCTGGTCTCGATCCTGTTCGGCATCGCGCTGGCGCTGATCGGCGATCGCGGCGAGCCGCTGCTCGAGGTGCTGCGAGACGCATCACCGCGCGTCGTCTTCCGGATCGTCCGGCATCCTCATGTACGCGGCGCCGATCGGCGCGTTCGGTGCAATGGCCTTCACCATCGGCCAGTACGGCATCGGCACGCTGCGCCCAGCTCGCCGAGCTGGTCGTCACCTTCTACGCGACCTCGCTCGCTGTTCGTGCTCGTCGTGCTCGGCATCATCGCCGCGCTCGGCCGGCTTCTCGATCCTGGCGCTGATCCGCTATCTCAAGGACGAACTGCTGCTGGTGCTCGGCACCTCCTCCTCGGAAAGCGGCGCTGCCGCTGCTGATCGAGAAGCTGGAGGCGGCCGGCTGCCCGAAGCCGGTCGTCGGGCTGGTCGTCCCCGCCGGCTATTCGTTCAACCTCGACGGCACCAACATCTACATGACGCTCGCGGCGCTGTTCATCGCCCAGGCGACCAACACGCACCTGACGCTCGGCCAGCAGCTGCTGCTGCTGGCGGTCGCGATGCTGAGCTCCAAGGGCGCGGCCGGCGTCACCGGCTCGGGCTTCATCACGCTCGCCGCGACGCTCTCGGTCGTGCCCGCGATGCCGGTCGCGGGCATGGCGCTGATCCTCGGCGTCGACCGCTTCATGAGCGAATGCCGCGCGCTGACCAACTTCATCGGCAATGCGGTGGCGACGATCGTCGTCGCGCGCTGGGAAGGCGCGCTCGACTTGCCGCGGCTGCGGGCGACGCTTGCCGGCAGCGGCGGCGAGCCGAGGCTTGCCGAAAGCGACGCCATCCAGCTTCGCCGAAGCTAGGGGACCAGCTTCCCCGGGTTCATGATGCCGAGCGGGTCGAGCGCCCGCTTGATCGCGCGCATCGCGTGAAGCCGCGCCGGCGGACGCGAGCCGCGCCAGCTCCGCAATCTTCATCTGGCCGATGCCGTGCTCGGCGGAAATCGAGCCGCCGGCCGCGGTGACGAGATCGTCGACAAGGCGGGTGATCGCCGGCGCCTCGCGCTCATACCAGTCGGGCGCCGAGCGGCTTCCGGCGCGGACGTGGAAGTGGATGTTGCCGTCGCCGAGATGACCGAAGCCGCTCGCGATCGTGCCCGGGAACGCGCGTTCGACCTCGGCGGAAGCTTCGACGAGGAACGCCGGCATGTCCGCGACAGCGACCGAGATGTCGTGGGCAAGCGTCTGCCCTTGGGCCCGTTCGGCTTCGGAAATGCTGTCGCGGATCCGCCATAACGCTTCCGCCTGCGCTTCATTCGAGGCGAGCGTGGCATCGCCGATCACCCCCGCGGAAAGCGCTTCACCGAGCAGGGTTTCCAGCTCCGCGCCGATGTCGGTGTCAGCGTCCGCGGTGGTCGCTTCGATCAGCACTTGCCACGGATGCTGGCTGGCAAGCGGCGCACGTGTGCCAGGAATGTGCTCGAGGACCAGCTGGAGCGAATCCTCGGCGACCAGCTCGAAGCCCTCGACGGCGCTCATGCGGGCCTCGAGAAAACGCAGCAGCGACAGCGCCGCGGCGGGGCTCTCTACGCCCACCCAGGCGACGGCTCGTGCCGCAACCGCCGGAACCAGCCGCAAGGCGACTGCGGTGACCACGCCAAGCGTTCCTTCCGCACCGATCAGAAGCTGGTCGATGCTGTAGCCGCGGTTGTCCTTCTTGAGGCCGCTCAGGCCGTTGTGAACCGACCCGTCGGGAAGCACCGCCTCGATGCCGGCGACCAGAGCCCGCATGGTGCCGAATTTCAGCACCTGAGTCCCGCCGGCATTGGTCGAGGCAAGACCGCCAATCGTGCAGCTGCCGCGCGCACCGAGCGTCAGCGGAAAGCGCAGCCCGGCCTGGTGTGCGGCGTCCTGAAGAGTAGCAAGGATCACGCCCGCTTCGGCAAGGGCGATGCGGCTGTCGGGATCCAGCGACCGGACCCGGTTCATGCGCCGCATGGAGAGAAGCACGGCGCTGCCGTCACTCGGCGGGATCGCGCCGCCGACCATGCCGGTATTGCCGCCCTGCGGCACCAGCGGCACGCGGTGCTCGGCGGCGAGCCGAACGATCTCGGCCACCTCGTCGGTCGAGGCCGGAGCGAGGATTGCCGCCGATTGCCCGTGAAAGCGCCCGCGCCAGTCCGCAAGCCATGGGGCGATCTCGGACGATTCGGTGACGACCGCCTTGGGGCCGAGCCTTTGCCGGACGGCGGAGATCATTTGCGCGGGACCGCTCATCGCCGCGGCGGCTTGGCACGGAGCGCCGCGCCCGTCAAAGCGGCGCCATGGACAGTCCGCCAGTCACCCTGATCGTCGCCCGCGCCAGCAACGGGGTGATCGGCCGCAACGGCAAGCTGCCGTGGCACATCCCGGCCGACCTCAAGCGGTTCAAGGTGCTGACCATGGGCAGCGCGATGGTGATGGGACGCAAGACGTTCGAGAGCCTGCCCGGCCTGCTCCCCGGCCGCCGCCACATTGTCCTGACGCGCGACAAGGAATGGGGCTCGCAGGGCGCGGAGGTCGCTCACGAGGTCCCGGATGCGCTCCAGCTGGCACATGGCGAGCGCGTGTCGGTGATCGGCGGAGCGGACATCTTCGCGCTGTTCATGCCGCTTGCGGGGCAAATCGAGCTCACCGAAGTACTCGCCGATATTCCCGGGGATACCCGCATGCCGGACCCGCGCGCGTCCGGAGGGTGGCGCGAGACGTTCGTTGAGGAACATGCTGCGGAGGACGGACGTCCGCCCTTCCGCTTCGTGACGCTGGAGCGCGTCTAGACGACCGTCCCGTCGAGCACGGCGTCGATTTCCGCGGCGACGACCTCGATGCTCGCCATTCCGTCGACCGGACGAACCAGCCCGCGCTCGCGGTAGTAAGGCAGGATCGGCGCGGTCTTGGCGCGATATTCGGCCATGCGGGTGCGCACCGTCTGCTCGTTATCGTCAGGGCGGCGCGTGAACTCGGTCGATCCGCAGGCATCGCAGACACCCGCCACCTTGGTGGGTCTGAAGGCGTCGTGATAGCCGGCGCCGCACCTGGCGCAGCTGAAGCGGCCGGTGATGCGCCTGACGAGCTCGTCCTCGTCGACCTCGAGCTCGATCACATGGTCGAGGCTTCGGCCGCGCTCGCCGAGCAGCATGTCGAGAGCCTCGGCCTGATGCTTGGTGCGCGGAAAGCCGTCGAAGATGACGCCGCGATCGCCGGTCGCGTCGAGCCGCTCGCCGATCAGGGCCGTCACGATCGCGTCGCTGACCAGCTCGCCCGCGTCCATCACAGCCTTGACCTTGAGGCCGATCGGCGAGCCGCTTGCGCGGGCTTCGCGGAGCATGTCGCCGGTCGACATCTGGATCATTCCGCGCGCGGCCTGGAGCCGCGCCGCCTGGGTCCCCTTCCCCGCGCCGGGCGGGCCTAGCAGAATGATGTTCATGACCGCCGCTCCCCTGCTGCGCCCGGTTTAGCGTCGCCGCGGTGCGGTCTTGAGCTTCGCCTTCTTGATCAGGTCGCCATATTGGTGCGCGATCAGGTGGCTCTGGATCTGGCTGACCGTATCCATCGTCACGTTGACGACGATCAGCAGGCTGGTGCCGCCGAGCGCGATGCTGAGGCCGGCCTGCGCCATCAGCGACTCCGGAAGCAGGCAGATGAACACCAGATAGGCGGCGCCAACCACGGTGATGCGGTTGAGCAGATAATCGAAATAGCTCTCGGTCGCCTTGCCCGGACGAATGCCCGGAATGAAGCCGCCGTGACGCTTGAGGTTCTCAGCCGTCTCTTCGCTGTTGAACTGCACCGCGGTGTAGAAGAACGTGAAGAAGGCGATGCCGATTCCGTAGAGCGCCATGTAGGCCGGCGATCCGTGCTGCAGGAACGTCGTGATGGTGATCAGCCAGTCGCTGGCGCCGCCCTCGGTCGGAGCACGGCTGCCCGCCCACTGAAGCACCGTCAGCGGCATCAGCAGCAGCGAGGACGCGAAGATCGGCGGGATCACACCCGAGGTGTTGAGCTTGATCGGCAGGTGCGAGCGCTCCTGCTGCATTCCGCGCGCGGTCTGCCGCTTCGGATACTGGATGAGCACCCGCCGCTGCGCCCGCTCCATGAAGCAGATGAAGAGGATGAGGCCGATGGCGACAACCAGAATGGCGAACACCAGAAGTCCGTTGAGCGACCCGGTGCGGCTGCCTTCGAGAAGCTGCGCAATGCCCTGCGGAAGGCGGGCGATGATGCCGGCCATGATGATCAGCGAGACGCCGTTGCCGATGCCGCGGCTGGTGATCTGCTCGCCGATCCACATCAGGAACAGGGTGCCGCCGACCAGCGAGATGGTGCCGGCAAGCTCGAAAAGAAGGCCGGGCTGGACGACCGCGTTGATGCCCTTGGTGGCGCCCTGGGTCTCGAGCCCGCGGACGGCCAGGTAGCCCTGCACCAGCGTGATCGCCACGGTCAGGTAGCGCGTGTACTGGTTCAAGGTCTTGCGGCCGCTCTCTCCTTCCTTGCGGAGCGCCTGCCACGGTCCGTAGAGCGTTCCCCCGAGCTGAACGACGATCGACGCGGTGATGTACGGCATTACGCCGAGCGCGACGATCGAGAAGCGCTCGAGCGCGCCGCCCGAGAAGGTGTTGAAGACGTCGAGGATGCCGCCGCTCTGCGTGTTGTAGAGCGCGCTCATCGCCACCGGGTCGATGCCCGGCACCGGAACGAACGACAGCAGGCGGAACAGGATCAACGCGCCGAGCGTGAACCACAGCCTCTTCTTGAGTTCGGTCGCCTTGCCGAAATTGGCAAGGCTGATGCTGGAGGCCATTTGTTCGGCTGCGGATGCCATGGTCTTCGAAAGTCCCCGGAAAAAACGAACGGCGGCGTCAAGGCTGATGCCTCCCCGCCGCCGATATAGTGGGTCTTGGCCGCTTGTCTAAGACCCTCAGGCCTTGGCGGCAGCCTGATCGGCAAGGCGCTTCTCGCGAACCTTGCCCTTTTTCGCCGCAGCAAGCTCGGCGGGGTTCTTGCGCTCGATGATTTCGATGGAGCCGCCGGCCTTTTCGACCGCCTCGCGGGCGCCCTTGGACGCACCGGCGACCTTGAGCGCCAGCTTGGCCTTGAGCTCGCCCTTGCCGAGCAGGCGGACACCGTCCTTGCCGCCGCGCGCCAGGCCAGCGCCCTTCAGCGCGTCATGGTCGAGCGTGCCCTTGGCGTCGAGCTTGCCGGCGTCGATCGCCTTCTGGATCGCGCCGATGTTCACCTCGGCATAATCCTTGGCGAAGATGTTGTTGAAGCCGCGCTTCGGCAGCCGCATGTGGAGCGGCATCTGGCCGCCCTCGAACCCGGCGATCGAGACGCCAGAGCGCGCCTTGGCGCCCTTCTGGCCGCGGCCGGCGGTCTTGCCGAGGCCCGAGCCGATGCCGCGTCCGACGCGCACGCGGCTCTGGCGGGCGCCCTTGTTGTCCTTGATTTCGTTCAGTTTCATGTCGTGCACTCGCTTTCGCTTTTGTCGCGCCATTTCCCTCTACCGCTTGCGGGAGAGGGAGGGCCCCGAAGGGAGCGGAGGGGTGAGGGTCGAGCTTGTCCGACCCCTCCCGCAAGCGGGAGGGGAGGAAGTTAAGCCGCGTCTTCGACGCTCACCAGATGCGCCACCTTGCGGACCTGGCCGAGCACTTCGGGGGTGCCCTCCACTTCCACGGTGCGGCGGACCTTGTTGAGGCCGAGGCCGACCAGCGTCGCCCGCTGCGTCTTGTCGCGGCGGATCGGCGATCCGGTCTGGGTGATCTTGATCTTGGCCATGCGCTTTACTCCGTGACCGCTTCGGCCTGGGCCTCGGCTTCGGCAGCGCTTGCGCCGCCGCGTCCGAGAAGCTCGGAGACCTTCTTGCCGCGGCGCTGCGAGACCGAGCGCGGCGACGCCTGGTCCTTCAAGGCCTCGAAGGTCGCGCGGATCATGTTGTAGGGGTTGGACGTGCCGACCGACTTGGTGACGACGTCGGCAACGCCGAGGCTCTCGAAGATGGCGCGCATCGGGCCGCCGGCGATGATTCCGGTTCCCGACGGAGCCGAGCGGACCGTCACCCGGCCGGCACCGAAGTGGCCGAGACCGTCATGGTGCAGCGTGCGGCCGTCGCGCAGCGGAACGCGGATCATGGCCTTCTTGGCCGCAGCGGTCGCCTTGCTGATTGCTTCCGGCACTTCGCGGGCCTTGCCGTGACCGAAGCCGGCGCGGCCCTTGCCGTCGCCGACGATCGACGAGAGCCGCAAAGCCGAAGCGCTTGCCGCCCTTCACGGTCTTGGAAACGCGGTTGATGTGAACGAGCTTCTCGATCAGCTCCTCGCCGCCATCGTCGTCGCCGCCACGGCCGCCACGACGGTCGTCACGACGTCCACGGCCACCGCCGCGGTCGTTGCCGCCACGGCCGCCACGGCCGCCGCCCGGGCCACGCGGGCCACGCGGGCCGCGGCCGTGCGGCTGCTGTTCGGCCTGGGCCGGCGCCGCCTCGGTCGCCGCCGGCGTCTCGGCGGGGGCGGTGTTGACCTCGTTCGTCTGGTTCTCGTCAGCCATTTAAAACTCCAGTCCGCCTTCGCGCGCAGCGTCGGCGAGGGCCTTCACCCGGCCATGAAACAGGAAGCCGCCACGGTCGAACACGACCTTGGAGACGCCGGCAGCCTTGGCGCGCTCGGCGACGGCCTTGCCGACCACCGCCGCGCCGTCCTTGGTGGCGCCGGTCTTGCCCTTGAGGTCCTTGTCCAGGGTCGAGGCCGCGGCGACGCGTCTTGCCCGCAGCGTCGTCGATGACCTGCGCATAGATGTGCTTGCCGGAGCGGTGAACCGACAGCCGCGGCTTGCCCGAGGCACGCGTCGCGAAGCGCGGTGCGGACGCGCCGGCGGCGGCGTTCGAAGAGAGAGAGTTTCGCCATGGCTACTTCTTCTTGCCTTCTTTGCGGAAGATGAACTCACCGCGGTACTTGATGCCCTTGCCCTTGTACGGCTCCGGCTTGCGCCAGCGGCGGATCTCGGCGGCAACCTGCCCGACCTTCTGTTTGTCGATGCCGCTGATCTCGACCGTGTTCGGGTCGGGAGTCTTGATGTCGACGCCTTCGGGAACCGGGATAGTTGACGTCGTGGCTGTAGCCGAGCTGCAGGCGCAGGTTCTTGCCCTGGGCCGCGGCGCGATAGCCGACGCCGGTGATCTCGAGCACCTTGGTGAAGCCCTCGGTCACGCCGGTGACGAGGTTCTGCACGTTGGTGCGCTGCATGCCCCAGGCGGCGCGGTTGCGCTGCGCGCTCGGTGAGCGGAGTCACGCGGATCTCGTCGTCGGCGATCTCGTACTTCACGAGGTCGTCGAGCAGCTGCATCGACAGCGTGCCCTTCGGACCTTTGACGGTCAGGGTCTGGCCCTCGACGTTGGCGCTGACGCCCGAGGGCATCGGCACCGGCTTTTTGCCGATACGGGACATTAGAATACCTCCGCCAGCACTTCGCCGCCGACATTCTGGTCGCGCGCCTCGGCGTCCGACAGCACACCGCGCGGGGTCGACACGATGACCGTGCCGAGCCCGTTGCGGATGCGCGGCAGCTCGCTGCGCGCCCGAATAGACCCGCCGGCCCGGCTTCGACACGCGGGCCAGGTGGTGGATCGCCGGCTGGCCTTCGAAATATTTGAGCTCGATGCGCAGGCCGCGCTGGCCGGCGAGCTCTTCTTCCGAATAGCCGCGGATGTAGCCTTCGCGCTGAAGCACGTCGAGGACGTGGGCACGCAGCTTCGACGCCGGAGTCAGGATCGAAGTCCTTCTTCGCCTGCTGGCCGTTGCGGATGCGGGTGAGCATGTCACCCAGAGGATCGGTCATCGCCATCTGTGATCCTCCTTACCAGCTGGACTTAACGACGCCCGGGATCAGGCCCTTGTTGGCCAGCTCCCGAAGCATGATCCGCGACAGGCGGAACTTGCGATAATAAGCGCGGCTGACCGGCCGGTCAGCTCGCAGCGGTTGCGGATCCGGGTCGGATTGCCGTTGCGCGGCAGCTCCGCCATCTTGAGGCGAGCGATCAGACGCTCGGTCTCGTCCTTGGACTCGTCGTCCGCGATCGCCTTCAGCTTCGCGTACTTCGCCGCGTTCTGCGCAACGAGCTTCTTGCGACGCTCGTTCTTGTTGATCGAACTCAGTTTCGCCATGACTTAAGTTCTTCTCCTCTAGGGCAGGCGCGCTTACGCGGCCTGCCGCTGCTCCTCGGCCGGGAAGGGGAAGTTGAACAGGCGCAGCAGCTCGCGCGCCTCTTCATCCGTCTTCGCGGTGGTGGTTACGATGACATCCATGCCCCGGACCTTGTCGATCTGGTCGTAATTGATCTCGGGGAAGATGATCTGCTCTTTGAGGCCCATGGCATAGTTGCCCCGACCGTCGAACGACTTGGCATTGAGCCCGCGGAAGTCGCGAACGCGCGGCAGCGCGATCGTGACCAGCCGGTCCAGGAACTCGTACATGCGGTCGCGGCGCAAGGTGACCTTGCAACCGATCGGCATGCCTTCGCGCAGCTTGAACTGGGCGATCGACTTCTTGGCCTTGGTGATGACCGGCTTCTGGCCCGAGATCGCCTGCATTTCGGCAGCGGCGGTCTCGACCTTCTTCTTGTCCTGGGTCGCTTCGCCAACGCCCATGTTGATGACGATCTTGTCGAGGCGCGGGACCTCCATCCGGTTCTTGTAACCGAACTTCTCGGTCATCGCCTTGACGATGCGATCGTCATAATCGGTCTTGAGCCGCGGCGTGTAGGCCTTCAAGTCCGCCTTGGCGGCCTTCTTCGGCTTGGCCCTTCGGCCTTCACCGGCTCGGCCTGTTCGGCCTCGGCCTTGGTCTTCTTGTCAGCCATTGATCAACTCTCCGGACTTGGCGGCAACCCGGACCTTCTTGCCGTCGCGCTCCTCGAAGCGGACCCGGGTCGGCTTGCCGTCTGCGCCGACGATCGCGACGTTCGACACGTGCAGCGGCGCTTCCTTGCGGTCGATCCCGCCCTGCGGGTTCTCCTGGCTGGCCTTGCGGTGGCGCGCGTGGACATTGACGCCCGACACCACGACCTTGTTTTCCTTCGGGATCGAACGGATGACTTCGCCCGTGCGGCCCTTGTCCTTGCCGGCGAGGACGACGACTTTGTCGCCCTTGCGGATCTTAGCGGCGGCCATGGTTACAGCACCTCCGGCGCAAGGCTGATGATCTTCATGTGCTTCTTCGCACGAAGCTCGCGGACGACCGGGCCGAAGATACGGGTGCCGATCGGCTCCTCGTTCTTGTTGACCAGGACGGCCGCGTTCGAATCGAAGCGGATCACCGAACCGTCGGGACGGCGGATGTCCTTGGCGGTGCGGACGATCACCGCGCGGTGAACGTCGCCCTTCTTCACGCGGCCGCGCGGCGCGGCTTCCTTGACGCTGACGACGATGATGTCGCCGACGCCGGCGACCCGGCGCTTCGACCCGCCCAGCACCTTGATGCACTGAACGCGCTTGGCGCCGCTGTTGTCGGCAACGTCCAGGTTGGACTGCATCTGGATCATGGTTCGACCCTTATCCTCTTCAAAATCTTCTCAGGCGTCCGCTTCGGCGACGTCTTCGGCCTTCGCCTTGCTTGCCTTCGACGGCCTTGGCGGGCTTCGCCGGCTCGGCTTCGGGCGCCTTGGCCGGAGCCGTCGTTTCCGGGTCGGCGATCTCGATCTGCCGCCGCCTTGGCGACGCCGAGACGGTCGACGACCGTCCACGTCTTCAGCTTCGACACCGGCGCGCATTCCTCGATGCGGACGATCTCGCCCGTGTGGAAGGCATTGTCCGCGTCGTGGGCATGGTACTTCTTCGACAGCTTGATGATCTTGCCGTACAGCGGGTGCTTCACCCGCCGCTCGACGCGGACCACGATGGTCTTGTCACCCTTGTCGGACACCACGGTGCCGGTGAGGACGCGCTTTGGCATTGTCCTGTAGTCTCCTCAGCCCTGCGCCGTGCTTGGTCGCCGCGGCGCGCTGGCCCTGAAGCGTCCGGATGCGCGCGATGGTGCGGCGCACCTCGCGGACCCGGCTCGGCTTCTCGAGCTGGTTGGTCGCCGCCTGGAAGCGCAGATTGAACTGCTCGCGCTTCAGGTCGCCGAGCTGCTGCTGCAGCTGGTCGTCGCTCTGCTGCTTGAGATCGTCGATCGCAGGCATCTTACTTTTCCTCCTCGACCAGGCTCTCGCCCAGGCGGGCGACGACCTTGGTCCTGATCGGCAGCTTCTCGGCCGCGCGCTCGAACGCTTCCTTGGCGACGGCAGCCGGGGACGCCGTCGAGCTCGAACAGGATGCGGCCGGGCTTGACCCGGGCGACCCAGAACTCGGGCGAGCCCTTGCCCTAGCCCATGCGGACTTCGGCGGGCTTGGAGCTGACCGGCAGGTCCGGGAACACCCGGATCCAGAGCCGGCCGGCGCGCTTCATGTGGCGCGTGATCGCGCGGCGGGCCGCCTCGATCTGGCGGGCGGTGATCCGCTCCGGCTCCATGGCCTTGAGGCCGAAGGCGCCGAAGTTGAGCTCGGTCCCGCCCTTGGCGTTGCCATGGATGCGGCCCTTGAAGGCCTTGCGGAACTTGGTGCGCTTGGGTTGCAGCATGTCTGGTCTCTTTTCCTAGCGCTTACCGGTTGCCGCGCTCTTCGCGGGCCGGACGGACGCCGGAGGTCTGAGCCTCCATCATCAGCCGGTCCTGCGCGAGTCGGATCGTGGCCGAGGATCTCGCCCTTGAAGATCCAGACCTTGACGCCGCACACGCCGTAGGCGGTGTGGGCCTCGGCCTCGGCATAATCGACGTTGCCGCGCAGCGTGTGCAGCGGCACCCGGCCCTCGCGATACCATTCGGTACGCGCGATCTCGGCGCCGCCGAGACGGCCGGCGCAGGTGATCCGGATGCCCTCGGCGCCAAGACGAAGCGCCGACTGCACCGCGCGCTTCATGGCGCGGCGGAACGCGATGCGGCGCTCGAGCTGGTCGGCGACGCCCTGGGCGACGAGCTTGGCGTCGATCTCGGGCTTGCGGATCTCGACGATGTTCAGGCTGACTTCCGAGCTGGTCATCTTCTGAAGCTCGCGCTTCAGCTTCTCGATGTCCGCGCCCTTCTTGCCGATGATCACGCCGGGACGCGCCGCATAGATCGAAATCCGGCAGATCTTGGCCGGACGCTCGATCACCACCTTCGAGATCGCCGCCTGCGGCAGCTTCTCGATGATCGTGCGGCGGATCTTGAGGTCCTCGAGCAGCAGCCGGCCATAGTCGTCGCCTTCGGCGAACCAGCGGCTGTCCCAGGTGCGGTTGATCTGCAGGCGAAGCCCGACAGGAGAGGTTTTCTGACCCATTACGCTTCTTCCTGCTCGCGAACGACGACGCGGATGCGGCTGAACGGCTTGACGATCCGGCTCGAGCGGCCGCGCGCACGGGTCGCGAAGCGCTTCATCGAGATCGACTTGCCGACGCTCGCCTCGGCGACGACCAGAGCGTCGACGTCGAGGTTGTGGTTGTTCTCGGCATTGGCGACCGCCGACGCGAGCACCTTGCGGACGTCGTCGGCCATGCCCTTGGGCGAAAACTTGAGGATGCTGAGCGCCTGCTCGACCTTCTTGCCGCGGATCATCGCGGCGACCAGGTTGAGCTTCTGCGCCGAGCCGCGGATCGTGTTACCGATCGCGAGCGCTTCCTTGTCGCCGACTTTGCGGGGGGATGCTGGCTTGCTCATCAGCGCTTGCCCTTCTTGTCGGACGGCGTGGCCGGGGAACGACGCGCGTCGGAGCGAACTCGCCGAGCTTCATGCCCGACCATTTCCTCGTTGACCGAGACGGGGATGAACTTGCGGCCGTTGTAGACATTGAACGTCAGGCCGACGAACTGCGGCAGGATCGTCGAGCGGCGCGACCAGGTCTTGATCGGCGCGCGCTTGCTCGTCTCCTGCGCAGCTTCCGCTTTCTTCAGCAGCGAAAGCTCGACGAACGGACCTTTCCAGATGGAACGGGCCATGGCTTAACCCTTCTTCTTCGCGTGACGCGACCGGATGATGAACTTGTCGGTCGCCTTGTTGTGACGGGTGCGGGCACCCTTGGTCGGCTTGCCCCACGGAGTGACCGGATGACGCCCGCCCGAGGTCCGGCCTTCACCACCGCCGTGCGGGTGGTCGACCGGGTTCTTGGCGACGCCGCGGGTCAGCGGACGCTTGCCCATCCAGCGGGTGCGGCCGGCCTTGCCGAAATTCTGGTTCTGGTTGTCGGGGTTCGAGACCGCTCCAACCGTCGCCATGCAGTCGGAGCGCACATAGCGCTGCTCGCCTGAATTCAGCCTGACGATCACCATCCCGCGGTCGCGGCCGACGACCTGGACATAGGTCCCGGCGGCGCGCGCGATCTGGCCGCCCTTGCCGGGCTTGAGTTCGACGTTGTGGACGATGGTTCCGACCGGCATCTGGCCGACCTCCATCGCATTGCCCGGCTTCACGTCGACCTTGCGGCCGGCGATCACCTTGTCGCCCGGAGCCAGACGCTGCGGAGCGAGAATGTAGGCCTGCTCGCCGCCCTCGTAGGTGACGAGCGCGATGAACGCCGAGCGGTTGGGGTCGTACTCGAGCCGTTCGACGGTCGCCGCAACGTCCCAGGTGCGGCGCTTGAAGTCGACGAAGCGATACTTCTGCTTGTGGCCGCCGGCGATTCCGCGGCTGGTCACATGCCCCTTGTTGTTGCGGCCGCCGGTCTTGCGCTTGCCTTCGGTCAGCGCCTTGACCGGCTTGCCCTTCCACAGCGACGATTTGTCGACCAGGATCAGGCCGCGGCGGGCCGGAGAGGTCGGCTTATATTGCTTGAGAGCCATGGTTTAGATCCCGCTCGTAATGTCGATCGTCTGGCCTTCGGCCAGCGTGACGATCGCCTTCTTCGAGTCCGACCGGCGGTAGGGCGTGCCCTTCCACTTCTTGGTCTTGCCCTTGGAAACGATCGTGTTGACGCCGGTCACGGTAACACCGAACAGCGCCTCGACGGCGGCCTTGATCTCCGGCTTGCTCGCGGTCTGGGCGACCTTGAACACGACCGAATTATGCTCCGACAGCATCGTCGATTTCTCGGTGATGTGCGGCGCGAGAACGACGTCGTAGTGACGCGCGTCCGGCGCAGCCTTCTGCGGCTTCTTAGCCATTGAACCGGGCCTCCAGCTTCTCGACGGCGGCCCGGGTCAGGACCAGGGTTTCGTGCCGCATGATGTCATAGACGTTGGCGCCGATCGCCGGCAGCAGGTTGACGCTGCCGAGGTTCGACGATGCCCGGGCGAAACCGACGTTCAGAGCGTCGCCGTCGATCACCAGCGCGGTCTTGCCGAAGCCGAGACCGCCGAGCTTCTCACGAAGAACGCGGGTCTTGCCCTCGGCGACGTCGAGGTTGTCGAGAACGACCAGCTGGCCGGCCGCCGCCTTGGACGACAGCGCCATCTTCAGGCCGAGCGTGCGAACCTTCTTGTTCAGCGACGGGTTGAAGTCGCGGACGCGCGGGCCGTGAGCCTTGCCGCCGCCGATGAAGATCGGAGCGCGGCGGTCGCCGTGACGAGCCGTACCGCCGCCCTTCTGGCGACCGAACTTCTTGCCGGTGCGGGCGACGTCGCTGCGCTCGCGGGCCGCGCGGGCCGTGCCGCGGCGCTTCTCGAGCTGCCAGGTGACGACCCGGTGAAGGATATCGCCGCGCGGCTCGACGCCGAAGATCGCATCGTTGAGCTCGATGTCGCCACCGGTCTTGGCGGAGCCGGCGTCGAGGGTCTGTACCTTGACCTTCATCTTAGTCTTCCTTGCTCTCAGGCGTTTGCTCGCCCGCTGGAGCGTCCGTGGTCGCGTTGGTGTCGGCGGCAGCGCCGGCTTCCTGCTCGGCCGCGATCGCCGCGACTTCCGCGTCGCTCGGCAGCGCCGGGATCTCGTGGACCGCGGCCTCGTCGACCAGGCCGGCCTCGGGCACTTCGGCTTCTGCGAGGGACTTCTTGGTCAGCAGACCCGCCGGATACGGCACGTTCTCGTTGCGCGGCAGCTTGATCGCGTCCTGGACGGTCAGCCAGCTGCCCTTGTGGCCCGGGACCGAACCCTTGACGAACAGAAGCCCGCGGATCGGGTCCGTGCGGACGATCTCGAGGTTCTGCTGGGTGCGATTGCGGGCGCCCATGTGCCCGGCCATCTTCTTGTTCTTGAACACGCGGCCCGGGTCCTGGCGGTTGCCGGTCGAACCGTGCGAGCGGTGCGACAGCGACACGCCGTGGGTGGCGCGCAGACCGCCGAAGTTCCAGCGCTTCATGGCGCCGGCGAAGCCCTTGCCCTGGGTCACGCCCGAAATGTCGACCAGCTGGCCGGCAATGAAGTGATCGGCACTGATTTGCGCGCCGACATCCAGAAGCGCGTCTTCATCGACGCGGAACTCGACGACGCGGCTCTTCGGCTCGACCTCGGCCTTGCCGAAAGCGACGCGCTGCGGCTTGGCGACGTTCTTCGCCTTCGCCGTGCCCGCTCCGAGCTGGACGGCGGTGTAGCCGTCCCTGTCCTTTTCGCGGCGGCCGACAACCTGCACTTCGTCCAGCTGCAGAACGGTAACCGGCACATGCCGTCCGTCCGCCTGGAAAAGGCGGGTCATTCCGACCTTCTTCGCGATCACGCCGGTGCGCATGATCAATGCTCCTCAACAGAGGCACCCGGACAGTCCGGGTGCGTGCAGCCCAAATCTTCTAAGCGTGCCCCGCCTGGGCTAGTGCTCTCTTGCGAGAGCGGCGGGGACGCGGCCCGGAGCTAGTCTCCGGCGGTATCCACCGTTGGGTGCGTACCTTGCGGTGCGCGTGCCGGCTGTTACGCCAGCTTGATTTCGACGTCCACGCCGGCAGCCAGGTCGAGCTTCATCAGAGCATCGACCGTCTGCGGCGTCGGCTGCACGATATCGAGCAGCCGCTTGTACGTCCTCACCTCGAACTGCTCGCGCGACTTCTTGTCGACGTGCGGCGAGCGGTTGACGGTGAACTTCTCGATGCGCGTCGGCAGGGGAATGGGACCGCGGATCAGAGCACCCGTGCGGCGCGCCGTGTCGGCGATGTCGCCCGTCGCCTGGTCAAGCACTCGATGATCGAAAGCCTTGAGGCGAATCCGGATGTTTTGCGTGTCCATATCCCTACCGATGCGAAAGAGCCGCCAGGCTGTTGCCAGCCCGAAAAAACAAGAGGCCACACCCGCTTGACCCCGATTTCCCGGAGCGGACGACCTCAACTCTAATGTTTGGTGACGGTGACAAATCCCCGTCTGTGGAGGCGCCTCTACAGAGGACCGCGGGTGAGATCAACCCCTGAGGGCCTCCCCGTGTCGCGCATGGCGGAGCGGGGGGAGGGGGGAACCGCTCAGCCGCTCGGCTGAGTGGTGGAGGGGCCGCGAGACAACGCCCGCAACGATCGAAAGCCAGCCTCAGCGAGCTTTCGGAAAAGGCCTTTCCGGCACCGAATTGGTGTTCTGGAACTCGGTGATTCTCCATGTCCCGGCGCGCTTGACCAGGACTTGCGTCTGGATTCCCTGTTGCGGGATGTTCGTCCCGCCGCCAGTCGGGCTCATCGCTCCAGTCATCGTCCAGCGGACATGCGCGACAGCGACATCGGGCTTCAGGAACCGCACCGACACGTCCCCGATGCTCATTCGCGATTGCGAAAACACGGACTGGAACGCGGGCCCGAGCTTTTGTTGGAGCTCGGCGCGGCCGTGCCACTGCCAGCCGAGAACGTTGATGATCGTCGCGTCGTCAGTGAACAGCGCCGAGTAACCGTTGATGTCGTGGGCATTCCACGACGTCGCCTGCTCTTGTTCCACGGCCCTGATCATGCGCTCGTCGGCCTGGCTTGCGCCCACTGCGGCACCGCTTAGGACGCCGGCAAGCGGCACCGCCCACGCAAGTCTCGCCATCATCGCCCCTCCCGCTGTGGAGCTGGTCGCTATGCGCGTAAAGCGAGCCGATGTCTTCTGCGGCGTATATGAGGACACTCGCTATCGCACTTGCGTTCGGCAGGTTAGCTCACGCGGATGCGAGCGCCGACATCTCCGGAGCGTTGTTCAGAAAATGGCTGTGAGGCGAAAGCGTCGATCATTCATCGCGGTCACCTGCTGTGCGGGAAGCACGCACTTGCGCGTCTGGAACAGGACTTGGCCGCGGGAAAGGCGTTCACATGGAAGGAGTAAGAGAGGCGGCGAGTCGGCCAGCCAGGCGCCGGCCAACCCGCCGCTTCCCGGCCTTAGTCGGGGTTCGGCCCTTCAGCCTTGTTCTCAAGCACCTTGCCGGTGCGAGCGTCGACGCCGACTTCAAAGGTCTTGCCATTGCTCTTGATGTCGAACGAGTAGCGGAGCCCAGTGCCCCCGCCCTCGTTCTCGAGCTCCTGATCGGTGATCTGACCGGCGCGAGCGGCAAGCGCCGTGGTACGCGCCTTCGCGAGGGTGATCTTCGCCTGCGGCAACAGATTGGCCCCGGCGAAGTGGCTGGGAACCGCGGCAAGCGCACCGGTCGACCCCAGCGAGGCGGCGGCAGTCAACAAAAGGAACTTACGCATCAAACTCTCCACAAGGCGAAAATGCCAACTTAAGCAGATAGTTGGTGAAACTTGCCCCGGCATGAACCCGGCCTTTCCGCATGCGCCGAACGGCTCGCCGCGGTTGGAACGCCTTGCTGGAGCGAACATTGTCTCCCAATCCCCGCAGTGAAAGGCCAGCAATGACCGACCGCGAACAGCTGCACGACGCATTGACGAAAGTCCCGGCGGTCACGCTCGGCTTCTGGATCATCAAGATCCTGGCGACCACGCTCGGCGAGACCGGTGGCGACACCGTGACCATGACCTGGCTCGGCGAGACGACTGCCGCACCCGGTGCCAAACGGCTATCTGATCGGCACCGCGATCTTCGGCGTGCTGCTGGTCGGTTTCGTCATCGCCCAAATCCGCGCGAGCAGGTTCAATCCCTGGCTTTACTGGGCGACCATCGTCGCCTCGACCACCTGCGGCACGACGCTCGCCGATTTCGCCGATCGCTCGCTCGGCATCGGCTATCCGGGCGGCTCGCTGCTGCTTCTCGCCTGCGTGCTCGCGTCGCTCTTCGCCTGGCACCGGACGCTCGGCACAGTCGACGTGAACACCGTGACCGAGCCCGCGCGAAGAAACCTTCTACTGGATCACCATCACCTTCTCGCAGACGCTCGGCACCGCGCTCGGCGACTGGATCGCGGACGCCGGGCTTGGGCTATTCCGGCGGCGCCCTGGTGTTCGGCGCTGGCCTTGCGCTGCTTGCAATCCTTTACTTCACCACGAACATCAGCCGGGTTTTTCTGTTCTGGGCCGCCTTCATCCTCACCCGCCCGCTCGGCGCGACCGTCGGCGACTTCCTCGACAAGCCGCTCGCCAAGGGCGGCCTCGAATGGAGCCGCCCGCTCGCCTCCGCGGTGTTCGCCGTCGTGATCATCGCTCTGATCATCATCCTGCCGCAGCGGCCGGGACGCCACCCGGGTCGGCTGAAGCGCCACGCGTGAGAGCTTGTTCATCGGGTCGCCGCGCTCGCTCTGCTCGGCGCGGCGCTCCGGCGTTTGCCGGCCCGCCCTATCTCACCGACGATCCAGTGCCGACCGACACCGGCCATTGGGAAATCTACGCATTCACGGCTGGCGAGGGTCGCCAATCGACCATCGACGAAGATGCCGGGCTCGACCTGAACTACGGCCCCGCCAAGGGAGTCCAGCTGACGGCGACTCTTCCGCTAAGCTTCTGCCACGATCCCGCACGAGGGTTGGCATGGCGGCACCGGCGACGTCGAGCTCGGCGTCAAATATCGCTTCCTGAACGATGAGAAGGACGGCCTCTCCGCCGCGATCTTTCCGCGCGTCGATCCTGCCGACCGCGAGCCACCAGCCCGGCGAGAAAACTCGCTTTCTGTTGCCGGTCTGGGCTCGGGAAGGATTTCGCGGGCGGCACCAGCGTCTTCGGCGGCGGCGGCTTCATGATCAATCCGGGCGCCGGCAATCGCGACTTCTGGCAGGCCGGCGTCGCGCGTCACCCATGACCTCAGCAAGACAGCTCTCGGTCGGCGCGGAAATCACTCGGCAGGGGCCGACGCGCGTCGACGGCACCGCGCAGACGCGCGCTCGGCATTGGTTCGATCATCAATCTGTCGGACCATTACGCCTTGCTCTTCTCGGGCGGACCGACCTGGGCCGATCACCGCACGGCTATCACTTCTACGCTGCGCTGGCCTCAACTTCTAGGGAGCGAGGACGACCAGGACTCGGAAACTGCCCGGGACCGGCTTCGGCCGCTCATTCCCGACTGGCGGAGCCAAGCGTCGCCGATGGCAGGTAAGCCCGGCCGCTCGTTGGATCGATCGCGATCGTCCGGGCGCTTACCGCAGTCGGCACCTGCCCGACGACTGCGGGCTTTGCTCCAAGGCAATGATCGTGAGATTGCCGTCGCGCCCCGCGGGAACCAGCGCCAGATGGCGCTTCGCGTCGACGACGGCGCCGTCGGCGCCCTTGCCGATTGGCAGACGCGCATCTGCCTTCCGTCGCGGCGCGGAGACGATCGCAACCGCATTTTCACCGCAGGCGGAAACCACCTCTCGCGAGCCGGATCATAGGCGATGCCCGTCGGTCCTTCGCATCCCGCGAGCGGAAAGCGCGACGACGACTTTGCGAGCTCTGGTGTCGACGACCACCACCTCATTCTTGTCCTCGATGTTGACGTAAAGCCGCCCGCGCCATCCGCCACGGCAAGCTCGAGAGAGCCGCCGACAGCGACGGTGGCGAGCACTTTTCCGGCCGTGGATCGACGACTGTCATGTCGCCGCTTCCAGGATTCATGATCCAGACCGTTCGGGTTGCCGGGTCATAAGCCGCCGCGTCCGGCTTGGTTCCGGTCGGGATCGTTGCGACGAACCTTTCCTGTCCGGCCATCGAACAAGATCGCATTGTTGGATTGGCCGTTGGTCGAGATGACGTTGTGCGTGCCGGGATCGCCAGCGCGGCGTGAACCCGTTGCCCGAGCGCGATCTTTCCGTGGCCTTTGCAGTTCTAAGGTCGATTGCGGTCACGCCGTCGCCGTGCGCGACGTAGAGCCGCTGATCGACCGGATCGACACTCAGTAGATCCCAGCCGCCGTCGCCCGCGGGCAATTGCGCAACCACCTTGTATTGGGGCTGATGCGGAGGTGATGCAGCGCTCACCGCGAACATGGCCAAGGCAAGCAACGTACGCATAAAGCAACCTCCAGACCCAGAACGCGCGATCTTACCGAGCCGGCGATTATGGCCCAGTGAAATCATCTGAAATCTCGACCAACTGTCCGGCTCCGGCAGCGATGAGCACTCCTGCGACGATTACCGACCTCGCACCCGTTCCGTGCTTTCGCGCTCAGCTGTTGCGACGACGGATAAGCTGTCCCTGCGCCACTCTTGATCTCAGCTAGTGATGATTTCTCGGATGCGCTGAGCCAGAGTGTCCAACTGAAGGGCTTGGTCACGACGAACATACCGTCGCCTAACCGCTGCTTCCCGATTACGGCGTTTTCAGCGTACCCGGTAATGAACAGGATTTTCAGGTCCGGTCTGCTCACGCGGGCCGCATCCGCGACCTGCCGTCCATTCAATCCCCCCGGAAGACCGACGTCTGTGATAAGCAGATCGACCCGGGCATCCGAGTTGAGGATTTCAGTCCACTTGGTCCGTCAGCCGCCTCCATCACCGCATATCCGAGCTCGTTCAAGACTTCCGACACAAGCATGCGGACGGTGGGATCATCATCAATCAGCAAAACGACCTCCCCGGCCGCTTCCGGCGAAATTGCGCTCTCAAAGGGCCCCTCTTGCAAACGCACATCGTCGTCGGCGTGCCTCGGCAGGTACATGCACATGGTCGTGCCTTCACCGACCTCGGAATAAATCCTGACTTGGCCGCCAGATTGGCGCGCGAAGCCATAGACCATGGAAAGACCGAGGCCTGTTCCTTCGCCTATTGGTTTGGTCGTGAAGAAAGGTTCGAAGGCTTTGGCGATTATGTCAGGCGCCATCCCGGTTCCCGTATCCGTGACGCACACTGAAACATATTGGCCGACCGGCAGGTCGTGTTGGCGCGCTGCGCGTTCATCGATCCATTTGTTGCTTGTTTCGATCGTCAGCTTGCCCCCGTCTGGCATTGCGTCGCGCGCATTTATGCAGAGGTTCAAAACCGAGTTCTCTAACTGGTTGGGATCGACCAACGTCATCCAAAGTCCGCTTGCCTCCACCACCTCAACTTCGACGTTGGGGCCGACCGTGCGGCGAATGAAATCTTCGAGGCTCCGCAACTGTCGATTCACATTGGTTGGCTTCGGGTCGAGAGTTTGCCGCCTTGAGAAAGCCAGCAGTCTGTGTGTCAGTGCGGAAGCGCGCTTGACTGCGCCTTGCGCCGCAAGAAGGTAGCGCTCGACATCCGCCATGCGGCCCTGGGTGATTCGCGTTTGAATAATCTCAAGGCTTCCGCTGATGCCGGTCAACAGATTGTTGAAGTCATGTGCAAGGCCTCCGGTCAGCTGGCCAACGGCCTCCATCTTCTGCGACTGACGCAGCTGCTCTTCGATCGCCCGCTTCTCGCTCATGTCGCGAGTGACTTTGGCGTAGCCGATGAGTTCGCCGGTCTCGTTCCGGATTGGATCGATGACGACCCTCGCCCAGAATTTCGAGCCGTCCTTTCGGACTCGCCAACCCTCGGCTTCGAATCGGCCCGTGTTTTTGGCCGTTTCCAGGGCACGAGCGGGGATGCCGGCCGCGCGGTCCTCTTCGGTGTAAAAGCGGGAGAAATGTTCTCCCATTATCTCATTGGCGGAATAGCCTTTGAACCGCTCTGCGCCCGCGTTCCAGCTGCTGATACGCCCGTCAGGGTCGAGCATGTAGATCGCGTAATCGGTAACGCTCTGGACCAGGAGCTCGAATATGCCACTGGAGGAGCCGTTGCTGTTTTCTGGCATGCCCGCCGCATGTGGGTTCTAAAGAGCTGAGGCAACGCCTGCACTGAACGGCTGTTCCTGCAAACCGACGCGCCTAATGTTCGTGATGGCTCGTGCAATGGGTCGAAAGCAAAAAATCCGCCGCTCGCATTCGCCGCTGACAAAGCAAAAGGCCCGGCGCTTCGGGTGAAGCACCGGGCCCTCCATGTGTCTGCGCCCTTGAGGCGCTAGGACTTACTTCGAAATCGAGCCGACAACGCCTGCGCCGACCGTGCGGCCGCCTTCGCGAATGGCGAAGCGGAGGCCCGGGTCCATGGCGATCGGGG
>CAWGRB010000032.1:0-60027 GCA_963824845.1 uncultured Alphaproteobacteria bacterium | reverse complement strand
GGCTGCGGGTGAAAGTGGGCGTTGCGCCGTAACGGTGCAGCTTTGTATCAGGCCCGCCACGTTGCCCGCGCGAGGGGGACGAGAGGTTGAGTGGCAAGGATTGAGGCAAGTGGACCGGTCCCGACAGTCGGACAAGGCCCAGCGGCCAGAGAACCGAATTCCGAAAATCCCGCCCCCCCGTCCGGCGGATGTCGGGCGCGCATCGCGCAGACCGGATGTTCCACGACACTCTTTTGCCTCAGCGAGTTCCTCGACCTTCTCGGTAAGCTTAGCTGACCTCCGCATAGCGGACTATCGCGGCCGCTCGGCGGACGGATGCTGAGTTCGTTGCTGACCTTGGTCCAGCGGCTGCCGACGTTTCCAAGCTCCTTTCTCCTTACGGCCGTGCTCCCGCCGATCGCTCTCGTCCTGACCCGGGTCGGCGGGCAAAGGTATCCGCGGCGCCAACGACGACGGCGCTGATCGTTGATCGGCAGCTTCAGGATCAGGACAGGCTGGCGGCACGCAGCGTCGAGAGCCTGCTCTCGCTCGCAACGCCCTGGCTTCTTGCGAATCGCCGCCGACTTTTCCTTGCTGATTTCTTTCCAGCCTGCGACCGCGCCCGGCGCTCCCTCGCCATCGCTCCGGCCATTTCCCAGCAGTTCGAGCAGCCGAAGCAGCCGACGGCAAGCTGTCTGGCTCCGGCGTGAGCATTGGCGATACCGCTCGCCCGCCCTGGTTGCGCCGGGCGACTCCGGGTTAGCATTGCCTAGGTACGGACAGGGCGTCGCCGTCCGCACGGTTCATTGGCGGGATGGCGACCGCCGTCGTTCCGGTATCGGCAACGGCGCACAGCCGTGCTTGAGATCGGCGGCGTTCAAACGACGCACCGATCGAGGCGGGCCGCGAGCTTCGGGTGCTCGGGCCGCCCGAAGGTCCCGCAGCTCAACATGGAACTCACCCAATGGCCGATCGCCAGCGGCAACCTCCCCGCCCGCGTCGGCGCTCCGATCCAGCGGATTACGACCGCCGACCGGCTGGTCCTCTGCTGCCGGTCCTGATGCCGGGCGCTTGTGCTCCCCCTCACTCGGCTGCTCGGCGACACCCGTGCCGATTCGTAGCTCCGCCATTTGCAGCAGGAAGTCAGCTGCTACACGCCCGGCGACGAGCTCCGCCTGCCGCGCAAGCTCGGCCCGTCGCGAGAAATCCAGGAACTGCGGATCCGTCGGCTGGGCGATCACCCGCGTCGACCAGTCGGAAAGCGAGATGGCTGCAGCCCCCGACGGCCAGCGTCGGCTGGTCCGCGAAGTCCACCACCGGGTGAAGAACAACCTTCAGGTCCCCGCCTCGCTCCTCAATATCCATGGCCGCAGCGCCGACACGCCGGAAGCGCGCGCCGCTTATGTGGGGATCGGCCGCCGGGTCGGTGCTCTGTCGATCGTCCACCGCAACCATTTCGCGGAGATGGAGGACAATCGCGGGGTCGGGCTGCGCACGCTGCTGACCGAGCTCGCCGCTGAACTTCGCGCCGGCGCTCCGGATTCGCGCGCGGCCTGGTCATCGAGCTCGGCGGTGGAGGGAGTGTTCATGACCCAGGACGTGGCCGTCGCCGTCGCGTTCCTGATGACCGAGATCATCGAATTCCCGATGCTCCCCGTCCGGAGGAACCGGTCGAAGTCTCGCTAAGCCGGGTCAGCGAATTGACTGCACGGCTGTCGATCGGAAGCCCGGTTCTGGTGCCCGACGAAGAGGGCGATGCGGCGAAGCTCCAGTCCGAGCGAATGTCGGCGGTCTCGCCAAGCAGTTGCGCTCCCCTCGGAAGAGGCTGCTTTGCAGCTATAGCGTCGATCTGCCCGTATTTCCCGGCACCTGAGCATGGCCCGCGGATCGTTACGGGGCTGCCCAAAAAAGTTTCCCACAGTCGCCGACGAGTGGAACTGTTACCGAATCCCGCGTTGTGCTGTTCCGATAGCGACCTTTGCCCCCCCGCTCTCGCTATCCAATTAAATGGGCCCGGAACCGCCAACCCTCCCCCCCCGGTGGCGCTTCCGGGCCCTCTTCTGTCCGGGCCCCCTCTTCCACCGTTGAGTTCGACTGCGCCGCACGCCGCGCAGCGCGCCAGTGCGCTATCCGGATCGCCAGGATCGCGAATTCGTATACCCTGTAGAGCGGCACGACAAGCAGCAGCTTCGAGCCACATCGGGCGGGGTCAGCACTGCTGCCACCACGGCCGCGATCGCGACGATCGCGTAGCGCCGCCCTTTCGCGAGCTGCGCCCCGGGTCACGAGCCCCGCCGCCTCCAGCATCATCAGCAGCATCGGCAGCAGAACGCGATGCCGAAGCCGAAGCAGGAAGCGGGTGCAGAAGGTGAGATAATTGCCGACGCCGGGCAGCGCCTCCTGCTGGATGCCGCCGATATTGCCCTGGTAGCCGAGCAGGAAATGGAGGGCCAGCGGCATCGCGACATAATAAGCCAGGCACGCGCCGGCGAGGAACAAGACGGCGTCAGGAACAGGAAGGGCAGGAACGCCTTCTTCTCCTTGGCGTAGAGGCCGGGCGCGACGAACCGCCAGATTTGCGTCGGCGAGAACGGGAAGCTCAGATCATCATCGCCGCGAACGACGGCTACCGTGATCTGCAGCGAAGAAGGCCTCGAAGATGTTGGTGTACATGAGCTTGCCCGCTCTGCAGTCATTCAGCCGGCTCGATGCGAGGACTGCGAAATCTCCGCGAGAACCCTGGCCCGGCGTCGCGGGAGATTTTCGGCATCCTCGTTCAAGCCGCTGACTCCGTGCCGGACAGGGCAAGCTCATCTACACTCCGACGTCTTCGAGGCCTTTTTCACTCAGGTGAAAGTCGCGGCGTTCGCGGCGATCATGCTGAGCTTCCCGGTGCTTGCGACGCAAATCTGGCGGTTCGTCGCGCCCGGGCTCTACATCAAGGAGAAGCGGGCGTTCCTGCCATTTCTGCTGATGACGCCGGTGTTCTTCGCGGCGGGCGCGTGCCTCGCTTACTTCGCCGCGATGCCGTGGGCGCTTCACTTCCTGCTGAGCTTCCAGGGCAATATCGGCGGCATCCAGCAGGAGGCGCTGCCCGGTGTCGGCAATTACCTGACCTTCTGCACCCGCTTCATCTTCGGCTTCGGTGCCGCGTTCCTGCTGCCGATCCTGCTGATGATCCTGGAGCGGGCGGGGATCGTCACCCGGCAGCAGCTTGCGAAATCCCGCCGCTACGCAATCGTCGCGGCGGCGGCCGTGTCCCAGCAGTGCTGACGCCACCCGATGTCGTTTCGATGCTGCTGCTGCTGGTGCCGCTCTACGGGCTCTACGAATTCGCAATCCTGGCGATCCGGATCCACGCACTGGCGCGCTGCGCGGCGTGCGGCGCGTTCGAACTCAACGGTGGAAGAGGGGGCCCGGACAGAAGAGGGCCCGGAAGCGCCACCGGGGGGGGGGAGGGTTGGCGGTTCCGGGCCCATTTAATTGGATAGCGAGAGCGGGGGGGCAAAAGGTCACTATCCGAACAGCACAACGCGGGATTTTCGGTAACAGTTCCACTCGTCGGCGATTTGGCGAACTTTTTTGGGCAGCCCCGTAACGATCCCGGCCCGTGCTCAGGTGCCGGGAAATACGGGCAGATCGACGCTATATCTGCCAAAGCGCCTTTCCAGAGGGGAGCGCAACTGCTTGGCGAGACCGCCGACGATTCGCTCGAACTGGAGCTTCGCCGCATCGCCCTCTTCGTCGGGCACCAGAACCGGGCTTCCGATCGACAGCCGCGCAGTCAATTCGCTGACCCGGCTTAGCGAGACTTCGACCGGTTCCTCCGGACAGCGGAGCATCGCGAATTCGATGATCTCGGTCATCAGGAACGCGACGGCGACGGCCACGTCCTGGGTCGTGAACACTCCCTCCACCGCCAGCTCGATGACCAGGCCGCGCGCGGATTCCGGAGCGCCGGCGCGAAGTTCGGCGGCGAGCTCGGTCAGCAGCGTGCGCAGCCCGACCCCGCGATTGTCTTCCATCTCCGCGAAATGGTTGCGGTGGACGATCGACAGAGCACCGACCCGGCGGCCGATCCCCGCATAAGCGGCGCGCGCTTCCGGCGTGTCGGCGCTGCGGCCATGGATATTGAGGAGCGAGGCGACCACCTGAAGGTTGTTCTTCACCCGGTGTGGACTTCGCGGACCAGCCGACGCTGGCCGTCGAGTGCTGCAGCCATCTCGCTTTCCGACTGGTCGACGCGGGTGATCGCCCGGCCGAACGAATTGCGCAGTTCCTGGATTTCGCGCGACGGGCCGAGCTTGCGCGGCAGGCGGAGCTCGTCGCCGGGCGTGTAGCGGCTGACTTCCTGCTGCAAATGGCGGAGCGGCCGAATCAGCAGGCGTGTCACCAGCACCCAGGTGAGGAGCGCCGCAAGCACCCACATCAGGACCGGCAGCAGAAGGACCAGCCGGTCGGCGGTCGTAATCCGCTGGATCGGAGCGCCGACGCGGGCGACCAGGCTGCCGCTGGCGATCGGCCATTGGGTGAGTTCCATGTTGAGCTGCGGGACCTTCGGCGGCCCGAGCACCCGAAGCTCGCGGCCCGCCTCGATTAATACCATCGACTGAACGCCGCCGATCTCGAGCGCCGCGGTGCGCAGTTCCGATACCGGAACGACGGCGGTCGCCATCCCGCCAATGACGCCGGTGCGGACGGCGACGCCCTGTCCGTTGCTGGCAATGCTGACCCGGATGTCGCCCGGCGCAACCAGCGGCAGGCGAGCGGTATCGCCAATGTCCGCGCCGGAGCAGAGCGGCTTGCCGTCGGCTGCCTCGAGCTCGAACTGCTGGGAAATGGCCGGAGCGATGGCGAGGGAGCGCCGGGCGCGGTCGCAGGCTCCGTCCTGGCCGTCGGCAAGGGCGCCGTTGGCGGCGATTCGCAGAGCCAGGGCGTTGCGAGCGAGCAGGCTCTCGACGCTGCGTGCCGCCAGCCTGTCCTGATCCTGGACTCGACCGATCAGCGCATCGTTGGCGCCGCGGATACCTTGCCCGCCGACCCAGGTCAGGACGAGCCCGATCGGCAGGAGCACGGCCGTCAGGATGAGAAGGAGCTTGGCAGCCGTCGGCAGCCGCTCGACCCAGGTCAGCAACGAACTCAGCATCCGTCCGCCGAGCGGCCGCGATACTCAGCTATGCGGAGGTCAGCTAAGCTTGCCGAGAAGGTCGAGGAACTCGCTGGGCACGCTTTCGCGAAGAGTGTCGTCGTAGACCGTGCGCAATGCGCGCCCGACATCCGCCGGACGCTGCTTTCGACCCTTTTTTTCGGAATTCGCTTGGCCGCTGGCCTTGTCCGACTGTCGGGACCGGTCCGGCTTGCCTCGATCCTTGCCACTCAACCTCTCGTCCCCCCTCGCGCGGGCAACGGCGCGTCATACAAAGCTGCACCGTTCGCGCAACGCCCTTTCACCCGCAGCCCTTAAGCGCAATACGCACGAGCCGACTGCTGCGATTAGCATCCGAATAGCAATGCAGCTTGCCGGCCCGGACGGGGAAACCAAATCCTCGGTCCTTTGTTCCAGTCGCACGTCATATCTCTGGGGGGCGCCAAGAAAGCCAGGCGCGGAACGGTCCTTCCAGGGTTGCAACAATTCGGGCGCGCCGTCATTGACGCCGCAAGTCCTATCGGGAGAGCCTTCACTCATGTCGCTTGGCCAGGAACTCGCTCCGCATCTGCCATTTTTGCGTCGGTACGCCCGCGCGCTCACGGGTAGCCAGACCCATGGCGACGCTTTCGTCCGTGCAACGCTCGAGGCGATCGTCGCCAAGCCGGACGAGTTCCCGCGCGACGTCGATCCGCGGCTCGGATTGTACAAGACGTTCCACGCGATCTGGTCGACCGCCAATATCGAGGAAGGCGAAGAGCCGTCCAAGAACATCGCCGGGGCAGAAGGGATCGCCCACGCCCGGCTGTCCCGAATCACGCCGCTTTCGCGCCAGGCGCTGCTGCTGACGTCGCTCGAGGGATTTTCATCGGAGGACACCGCCTTTCTGATCGGCGCGAGCCCGAAGGACGTCGACTCGCTCGTCGGCGAGGCCCTCGAGGAGATCGAGCGGCAGACCCTCGCCGACGTGCTGATCATCGAGGACGAACCGATCATCGCGATGGACATCGAGACGATCGTTCGCGACCTCGGCCACAATGTCACCGGAGTTGCGGTCACTCGCGACGAGGCGGTGTCCCAGGCTCGTCAAAGTCCGCCGGGCCTGGTCCTCGCGGACATCCAGCTCGCCGACGATTCGAGCGGGATCGACGCTGTGCGGGATATCCTTGCCGAGTTCTCGGTGCCGGTGATTTTCATCACCGCCTTCCCCGAGCGGCTGCTGACCGGCACCCGGCCCGAGCCGACCTTCCTGATCACCAAGCCGTTCCAGCGGTCGACGGTGAAGGCGGCGATCGCCCAGGCGCTGTTCTTCGATGCGGCGACGGTTCCTGCCGGCTGATTAAAGCGGAACACCGCTGGAATCGGGGCGTTGGCCGTTCGAACAATGATTTCGTGACGAGAACAATATGGCCGATGCGCGCGAGCCCGAACCCCCGATCGTGGAGACAACGACCGAAGCTCGGGCCGGGTCGACACCAGGCGTTGCCCGCAACGTGCTCATCGTCGGAACAGTGCTGGTGATCATCCTTTTCGTGATCATCGTCTTGGTTGCCCGATCCTGAGTTCCTATCTTCTGTCACAATCGCTGTTCATGGTTGGTTTAGCCGCGGCTCGTCATCGGCTGCGTGTCGTCAAGGGTGGGGTGTAGCTTGACCGAAGACAGTGAACACGAAGACCAGGAGGAGGTCCGGCCGGAGCCGGTGCCGCTCTCGGATCCCGAGTTCAAGGACCAGCTTGCTTCGGTAATCCCGCACCTGCGCGCGTTCGGCCGTTCGCTGTCGGGCAGCCGCGACCTCGCCGACGATCTCGTCCAGGAAACGCTGCTGAAGGCATGGGCGGCGCGCAAGCGCTTCCAGGCCGGCACCAACATGCGCGCCTGGACCTTCATCATCCTCAGGAATCTGTTCCTCAGCCAGATGCGACGCGCCCGCTTCAAGGGCGAATGGGACGACATCACCGCGTCGAAGATTTTTGCAGCTCCCGCCAGCCAGGACCGCCATGTCGAGCTTGCCGACATGCAGCGTGCGCTCCTTCACCTGCCGCAGCCGCAGCGTGAGGCGCTGATTTTGGTCGGAGCAGGCGGCTTCGCTTATGAGGAAGCGGCGGAAATCTGCGGCTGCGCGGTCGGCACCATCAAGAGCCGCGTGGCGCGTGGGCAAGTCGCGCTCGAACAGCTACTGACCAGCGGCAAGCTGCCGTCGCGCCGTCAGTACAAGACGGACCCCGACAAGTCGGCGCTGCAGTCGATCATGGGCGAGGTCGACGACCTCAGCCGCGACCACGAGCACGGCTGACAGGTTCGCTGCAGCCGGCTGTTGCCGGACGCCGTCAGTTCAGCCGGCGCAGCAGCTCCGCAAAATCCCGATCGGACGGCTCAGCCGCTGCCGCTTCGAATGCGCGGCGCAGCGCAGCCGTGATTCCGGCGTGGGCGGGCGGAAGGTCGACGCGGATCGTTCGGCGATCCATGCAGTGCGGATCCGGGCTCGCGAAAGTATCGTGTTCGGGCTTCATTTGGCCGGGAAACGTGCGAGGGGCGCGGGAAGTTTCGTGAACTCACGGTGCAGGGCAATGAACAAGGGGCGATGACCGCGCAATCGGCAATTGCCCTTCGACAGGATGCGCTGCGGCGGGCGGAGCATTTTTCGCCGTTCTTGCGCTCCGCGATCGAAGCCGCGCCTGCCGTCGTTGATGGCTTCCTGTCGAACGGCGCCGCTGCCGCTGCAGCCCTCGCATTGGCCGAACGGGTCGAGTCGATCGACGTGCAGCTTCGCAAGCAGCGGCAAGCGCTCGCCTTGGCGGTCGCACTCGGCGACCTCGCTGGGGAGCTTTCGCTCGACGAGGTGACGCGGCTTTCTCTCCGATTTTGCGGACCGCGCGATCGATCAGGCGGTGGCGGCAGCGATCGCCGACCGCGTGCCGGGGGCACCGAGCGAGGGCTTCGCCGTCATCGCGATGGGCAAGCTTGGCAGTCACGAGCTCAATTATTCCTCGGACGTCGACCTGCTCCTGCTGTTCGATCCGGAGCGCCTGCCACGCCGCGACCGCGACGAGCCGGGCGAAGCGGCGGTCCGGATCGGACGTCGAAATCATCGAAATCCTGCAGAAGCGGACGGCGGACGGCTATGTCGCGCGAGTCGATCTCAGGCTTCGGCCGGCGGCCGAGGTCACCCCGATCGCCTTGCCGGTCAACGCCGCCATCTCTCACTATGAATCCAGCGCCCTGCCGTGGGAGCGGGCGGCCTTCATCCGGGCGAGGGCCTGCGCCGGAGACATCGTGCTCGGAGAGCGGTTCCTCGCTGCCATCCAGCCCTTCGTGTGGCGTCGCTCGCTCGATTTCGGAGTGATCGAGGAAATCCGCGAGATTTCGGCCCGGATTCGCGACCATTATGCGCAAGGCGCGCGGCTCGGGCCGGGCTACGACCTCAAGCGCGGCCGCGGCGGCATCCGGGAAGTCGAGTTCTTCACCCAGATCCAGCAGATGATCCACGGCGGCCGCGATCCCTCGGTGCGCGCGCCCGCCACTCTCGATGCTCTTGGTGCGCTGCAGGGTGCCGGACATTTGAGTGCGGAGGACGCCGCCGCACTTGGCGAGGCTTACCGGCTGCTGCGCACTGTCGAGCACCGCGCGCAGATGGTCGAGGACGCCCAGACGCATTTGCTACCCCGGAGCTGGGAAGGTCTCGACGCGCTCGCGCGCCTGAACGGCACCGAGACCGGCCACGAGCTGATCGAACAGCTTCGTCCCCACGTCGACCGCGCCGAAGCGCTGTTCGATTCGCTGGCGCCGGACCGCGAAGGACGATTGTCGAACGATCCGGCGATCCTGGGAGACGAAGTTCGCGCGCTCGGCTTCGTCGACCCGCAGCCGGCCATTCGGAGGATTGCCGACTGGCGCAGCGGCAAGGCGCGGTCGCTTCGCTCGCCCGTGGCGCGCAATGCGTTCGAGGCGATGCTGCCGATTCTTCTGCGGGCGATCGCCGCCGGTCCCGATCCGGAACGCGCCCTCAACCGCTTCAGCGACATCGTCGAAAAGCTGTCGAGCGGGATCAATCTCTACCGGCTGCTCGAAGCACGGCCGCCGCTTGCCGAGCGGCTGGCGCTGATCCTCACCCACGCACCGCCGCTCGCCGACATGCTCGCGCGCCGGCCGGACCTACTCGACGGGCTGATCGACGAATCGAGCTTTGCCCTGCCGCCCGAGCCCGAGGCCATGGCCGAGCGCCTGACAATGCGAATGGCGGGCGAGCCCTACGACCGGGCGCTCGACCGCGCACGGCGCGTCATCAACGAGCGGCGGTTCGCGCTCGGCGTGCAACTGATCTCGGGCCACGCCGACCCGCTCGATCTCGCGCTCGGCTACAGCAATGTTGCCGAGGGAACGGTCGTGGCGATGGCGGATGCGGCAAGCCACGAGTTCGCCCGCGCGCACGGACGCATCGCCGGCGGCGAGCTGATGATCCTCGCCCTTGGCCGATTGGGCGGCCGTGCGCTCACCCACGCGTCGGACCTCGACATGATCTATCTCTACGACGCGCCGGCGGGAGCGGTGTCGGACGGCGCCAGGCGGCTGACGGCGACCGATTACTACAACCGGCTCGCCAACCGGGTAAGCGCGGCATTGAGCGTGCCGACAGCAGCCGGGCCGCTCTATGAGATCGACACCCGGCTCCGGCCGCAAGGCGCGCAAGGCATGCTCGCGGTCTCGCTTCAGGGCTTCCTCGATTACCAGCGCAGCGAGGCGTGGACCTGGGAGCACATGGCCCTGTGCCGGGCGCGGCCTGTCTATGCCAGGCCAGAGCGCCGGGAGGTGCTCGCGCAGGCGATCGACGCCATCTTGAGATTTCCCCGCGATGCCATGAAAACGCGTGCCGACGCAGCGGCGATGCGGCTTGAAATGGAGCGCCACAAGGCGCCGTCCGGACCGCTCGACATCAAGCTCGGACCGGGCGGACTGGTGGACCTCGAGTTCGCCGTCCACACGCTTCAGCTGACGCATGGCGCCGGCCTCGATCCGAGGCTCGAATATGCGATCGCCGGCCTGGCGAAGGCAGGGCTCATCGATCCCGCGTTCGACGCCGACTTGCGGCTGCTGAGCCGGATGCTGGTCGTGATGCGCCTGGCCGCGCCCGGCAGCAACGAGCCGGCCGAGCGATCGCGCCCGCTGGTCGCCAGCCTGTGCGGCCACGACGAGTGGACTCGCTTCTTGCCGCCCATGCCGCGGCGAGGCAGAGGATTGCCGAACTCTGGCGGCAGGTGAGGGAAGGCTGAGATGATGACCGAAGGCGACAAGGCACCCGCGATCAGCGTGACGGCGAGCGACGGCAGCACCACCGACCTGTCGGCGCCCGGCCACCCGCTCGTGCTCTATTTTTACCCCAAGGACGACACGTCGGGCTGCACGCGTGAGGCGCAGGACTTCACCGGCCTCGCGGCAGACTTCAAGGCTGCCGGCGTGACGGTGCTCGGAGTCTCCCGCGACCCGATGAAAAAGCACGAGAAGTTCATCGGCAAGTACGACCTCGCGGTGCCGCTGGTTTCCGACGAGGACGGGCGGATTTCCGAGGCGTTCGGCACCTGGGTCGAAAATCGATGTACGGCCGCAAGTATATGGGGATGGAGCGCGCGACGTACCTCATCGGCGCTGACGGCCGAGTCCTGAAGGTCTGGCGCAAGGTGAAGGTCCCGAACCATGCGGCAGAGGTGCTGCGCGCGGCGCGGGACGCGGAAGCAGCCTAGCCGGCGAGCGCCTTCATGATCATTTCCCAGTAGAGCACGTCGTCGTAGAACGCCCGGACGGGGATGCGCTCGTCCAGCCCGTGCGCCCGGTCATCGAGCGGCGAGATGCCCCAGCTGCCGTCCACATCGTAAACAGGAATGCCCTTGGCCCTGAAGAAGGAGCCGTCGCTCGCGCCCGCCTGCATGACCGGGAAGACGTGCATCTGCGGGCCGTGGAAGTGCTGGATCGCAGCCGTGACGGCGTTGAGGACGTCGGGCCGTAGCGGCGACGACGGCGTCGGCACGCCGATATAGTTCGGGATCGGGCCGGACCTCGACATTGGGGCCGGCCATCTTCTGCAGCTCGGCCTGCACTTCGGCGGGCTGCACCCCCGGCATGATCCGGCAGTTGACCGTCGCCGTCGCGCTTTGCGGAAGCGCGTTGTCGGCGTGACCGCCCGACAGCATCGTCGCGACGCAGCGTGTGCGGGTCAGTCCGACGTCGATCGGACTTGCCTCGACGATGTCCGCATCCTTTCCGTCATTCGGATTCGCCAGCCAGGCGCGGATCGACTTGCCGAGCGGGCTGCTGCCTTCCTCACGGGCGCGTTCCTCGAAGTAACCCCGATTGGCGGGGTTGAGCATCGGCTGGAAGCGGTACGTCCGAAGCTTCTCGAGCGCGTCGGCAAGGTCGTAGATCGCATTGTCCGGACGCGGACGGCTGCTGTGCCCGCCCGGATTGTGGGTGGTGAACAAATAGGTCTGGAACGTCTTTTCGGCGACGGAGATGCCGCAGCCGAGCGGGCGGAAATTGGCGTCGTAGGAGGCGCAGCCACCGTCCGCATTCAGCCCGAACTCGGCGTCCGTCAGGTTACGCCACGTGCTCGCGCCCAGGGTCGCGCCACGCCCTCGGTCTCCTCGTCGCCGCTGTAGAAGAAGATGATATCGCGGTCGGGCTTGAACCCTTCGGAGATCAACTTGACCGCCGCCATCGTCGTGGCGACGTCCCCGTTCTTCATGTCGCTGGTGCCGCGGCCGTAGAAATAGCCGCCTTCCTCGCGAAACACGAACGGATCGTACTTCCAGTCGGACCTTTTGGCTTCGACGACGTCCATGTGGCCGAGGATCAGCATCGGCTTCTTGGTCGCGTGCGGCGAGCGCCAGCGGACGATCAGCGCCTCGGTCTTGTCGCCGGGCAGCCCCTCATAGGGCATGAAATGGATGTCGGCCTCGGGGATGCCGGCCGCCCGGAATTGGTCGGCAAGCAGCTTTGCGACGGCCGGCACCTGGCCGCGATTGTGCACCGACGGGATTTCGATCGCCTGCTTGAACACGGCGCGGGTCTTCGCCTGCCAGGCCGGGCTGAGCTGGGTCGGAACGGTGCGCGGGTCCGGCGCGGCCGCGGCAGCGGTCGAGAGCAGGGTCGCCAAAGTCAAGAGCGAATAACCGCATCGTCACTCCTTTTGGATGGTTCGGCGCAACGCTAGCCGCCACGTTCGCGTCAAGCAGCGCCGGAATCAAGTCCGCGCGTCTCGGCGTCGGCGACGTAGCGGCGCTCGCCGGTCTGCCGGGATCGAACCATACCGTCACCAGCTGGCCGCTCTCCGGATCGACGAAGCGCTCGTCGGTCGGGCGTAATTGCCCGCGTTCGGGCGGGCCGCGGTCGGCGCGCCATAGGTGCGCTCGACGATGCTCGTGACGACCGCCAGCGCGCCGATGATGAAGAAGGATCGGGTTGCCCGTCGCCGACCCATAGCGCGATGCCCGCCGACCAGCAGCAGCGCGCCGGCGGTCAGCGCCCAGGCGCGCCAGTCGCCGCTCATTCGGCTTCGACCTTCACCGCGGTCCCGTAGGCGACGACTTCGCTCATCGTCTGGCCGATCTCGCCCGAATCGAAGCGCATCATGACGACCGCGTTGGCGCCCATCGCCGTCGCGTTGGTGACCAGACGGTCGATCGCGTGGCGCCGCGTCTCCTCGACCAGCGCGGTATATTCCTTGATCTCGCCGCCGCCGATCGAGCGCAGCGCCGGCAGCGAGGTTGCCGCCGATGCTGCGGCTGCGGACGACGACGCCGAACACCTGGCCGAACGCTTCGACCGTGCGGTGGCCGGCGACATTCTCGGTTGTCGTGACGATCATGCGAGCCCCCTCCTCAAGACGGGCGGAGGCTAAACCTTCCCGTGGCCCTGCGCCAGATATTCGGCGCTGCGCATTTCCTCGAGCCGGCTGACGGTGCGCTGGAACTCGAAGCTGCCGTCGCCGGCCGGGTAGAGGCCCTCCGGCTCGGCGTCGGCGGCGGCGAGCAGCTTGACGTTATGCTCGTAGAGCGCGTCGATCAGGGTGACGAAGCGCGCGGCCTCGTTGCGCATCTCGCGGTCCCATCACCGGAATGCCGACGATGATCACCGTGTGATAGCGCCGGGCGATCGCGAGATAATCCGCGGCGCCGCGCGCTTCGCCGCACAGCCGCTTGAACGAGAAGACCGCGACGCCCTTGAGGCTCTTGGGAACGTGCAGCGTGCGCCCGCCGCCGACGTCGATGTCCTCGGCCGGGGACCTTGGCTGCGTCCTCGACCGGATAGTCGGTCAGCTGGAAGAACGCCTGGCTGAGCTGCTGCGGTCGCCTCGGGGCCGTTCGGGCACGTGCCAGACGTCGACGCCGGTCAGGCGATCGAGCCGGTAGTCGGTCGGGCCGTTGACTTCGCACGACCAGCATCCGCTGCTCGATCAGGTCGATGAAGGGCAGGAACAGCTCGCGGTTGAGCCCGTCCTTGTAGAGGTCGCGCGGCGGCCGGTTGGAGGTGGTGACGACGCGTCACGCCCTCCTCGAGCAGCTTGCCGAACAGCCGCGACAGGATCATCGCGTCGGCGGGGTTGGTGACCTGCATCTCGTCGAAGCAGAGCAGCTTCGCCTCGGCGGCGATCTCCTCGGCGACCGGCTCGATCGGATCGCCGGCCTCGCTTTCGCGCGCCTTGCGCAGCCGCTCGTGCGTCTCGAGCATGAACTCGTGGAAGTGGACCCGGCGCTTCGGGATCGACGTCGATGTGCGCGAAAGCGAGGTCCATCAGCATCGACTTGCCGCGGCCGACGCCGCCCCACAGGTAGACGCCTGCGGGCCCTTCGCTGACCGCGCCGAACAGGCGCGAGAGCAGCCCGCGGCTTGTCGACGAGCTCGCCGGCAAGCCGGTCGAGCGCGTCGACCGCGCGCTGCTGGGCCGGCGTCGGGCTTCAGCTCGCTGGCGGCGAGCAGCTGGTCGTAGGCCGCCCGGACGGGCCGGTCATCGCGGCGGTGCGTTGCGGCCGGTGATGCGCTTCAGGGTGCCGCTGAAGCTGTAGCAGGGCTCGCCGTTCTGCCGGACGACGCCCTGGAGGAAGGCATGCCGCGGGTCTGCCGCACGAGCTCGACATCGGCCGTCCAGCGGCGTCCGGCCTGCCGCGCGCGAGGAAGTGCGTGGTGAGGTCGAGCGTCACGTAATGGCCGCGCTCCATGCCCGGCGCACAGCCCGCCGGCGAACAGCGACATGTCGATGAAGCTCATGACCGCGCCGCCGTGGATCGAGCCGCCCATGTTCATGTGCGCCTCGGTCGGGAACATCCGCGTCAGCGCCGCGGCCCGGTCCGTCGGGCTTGAACAGCAGCCGGCCGGTCGCCGCGGCGAAGCTCCCGCGCGGGAAGTCGCCCCAGCTGTACCAGCCCGCATTGTCGGGGTCGGGCGTCGCGCCGGTCGGAACGCCGACGTCCTCCATCAGCTCGGATCTCGACGCGTCCGGCTTCGTCGGTCACGCGTCAAGCTGCCGCTCGGCGATCAGCTTCTTGGTCTCGGCGATCGCCTTGGCCGGGTTCAGGCCCTTCGGGCAGACGTTCGCGCAGTTCATGATCGTGTGGCAGCGATAGAGCCGGAACGGGTCCTCGAGCTGGTCGAGCCGCTCGCCGGTCGCCTCGTCGCGGCTGTCGGCGAGCCAGCGATAGGCCTGCAGCAGGATCGCGGGGCCGAGGAACTTGTCGGAATTCCACCAATAGCTCGGGCAGCTGGTCGAGCAGCAGAAGCACAGGATGCACTCGTAGAGGCCGTCGAGCTTCGCGCGGTCCTCGGGCGACTGCAGCCGCTCGCGCGACGGCGCCGGGCTGACGGTCTTCAGCCACGGCTGGATCGAGGCATATTGCGCGTAGGCGTGGGTGAGGTCGGGAACGAGGTCCTTGACCACGTCCATGTGCGGCAGCGGCGTGATCTGGACGTCGCCCTTCAGCTCCTCGATCGCGGTGGTGCAGGCGAGGCCGTTGCGGCCTTCCATGTTCATCGCGCACGATCCGCAAATCCCCTCGCGGCACGAGCGGCGGAAGGTCAGCGTCGGGTCGATCTCGTTCTTGATCTTGATCAGGGCGTCGAGGACCATCGGCCCGCACTTGTCGAGGTCGATCGTGTAGCGGTCGAAGCGCGGGTTGGCGCCGCTGTCCGGATCGTAGCGATAGATCTTGAACGTCTTCAGCCGCTTGCCCGTCTCGGCGCGGATGCTCGCGGCCCTTGCGTGATCTTGCTGTTCTTGGGAAGCGTGAACTCGGCCAACTTCTGCTCCTTGCTTGGGCGAGCCGCTAGCACGCGGCCAGGCCTTTTCAAAAGCTGCGACGCGCAAAGAAAAGGCCGCGAGCGTCGCGCCCGCGGCCTCTTCGTCGATTGCCGAACTAGCGCAGCAGCGCGCTGATCACCTGCTGGATCAGCATGGTGCGCGGATCGACCGCGTAATGATAGCCGTTGTTGTAATAATAGCGGTAGCGCGAGTTGAGGTCGTAGCGGCGGCGCACGTGTACGGGATCCGGCCGTAGCTGTAATAGGTGCCGTAGCCGCTCTGCTAACGCTGGCCGCGGTTCAGCTCCGGGCCTGCCCTGGCGGCATGCAGCCATTGTGCTTCTTGGCGAGTCCCGGCGGGCAGCCGCCGTTGCCGTAGTGGCCGTGCCATGTCGTCATGACCATTGCCGTGGCTTTCGTGGCCGTGCCATGGCCGTGCGACCGGGCGGCGGCAGGCGCCGGCAAGGCCGAGCGCCGCAGCGCCGGCGAGTAAGGCAGTGATCTTCATCATTCAGATCCTTTCATGATGGTTCGCGGTCAACAACGCTCGCGGTCAATCGGTTACCGACTTGCAAAAAGGCCGCCCGGACGCGCCGGACGGCCTCTCGCGTCGGCAACTCGGCGACTAGGGTCAGGGCGTCGGATTACCTGCGTGCACCGCGATAGGTGTGCGGATCGACGACATAGATGTAGCCGTCCTGGTTCACGTAGCGCCAGTTGTCGGCGCAGGTGGTAGCGGGTGACCACGGGCTGCGGCAGGGCGCTATAGTCGGTGTAGGCAATAGCTCGGAGCGAAGCGATAGCCGACTGCATAGCCGGCGCGACGGGCCTGCTTCACGCGTCAGGCGGTGCCAGGCGACGCAACGGCCATGATGCCATTTCGTGCAGGCCGTATGGTTGGTATAATGCTTGGCCTCGGCCGGGGCACGCGCTCAGGGCGACGGCCGCCGCACCGAGCGCGAGGAAGAGCTTTGTCATCGATACTCTCCCTTGAATGGACCGCGTGCAAACGAGCGGGCCGCCGGCGCAGTTGCGCGAGTTCACCGACGGTTACAGCCATTTAATCTTGCAGGCTCGCGACGGCCGCGTCGCGGTTGCGGCGCTCGGGGCCACCTCGCTAATCGGGCGCCGCGCTCGACACGCGGCGACTCCCTCCTCGAGCCGCCGCGCAGACAAAGCAGAAAGGTGAAACGCCGGCTCATGGCTCGGAAGAAAATCGCGCTCATCGGCGCCGGAATGATCGGCGGCACCCTGGCCCACCTCGCGGCGATGCGGGAACTTGGCGACATCGTCCTGTTCGACGTCGTCGAGGGCGTTCCGGAGGGCAAGGCGCTCGACATCGCCGCAGGCCGGTCCGGTCGACGACTTCGACGCCAAGCTCAAGGGCACCTCCGACTATGCCGACATCGCCGGCGCCGACGTCTGCATCGTCACCGCCGGCATGCCGCGCAAGCCGGGCATGAGCCGCGACGACCTGCTCGGCATCAACCTCAAGGTGATGAAGGCGGTCGGCGAGGGCATCAAGGCGAACGCCCCGAACGCCTTCGTCATCTGCATCACCAACCCGCTCGACGCGATGGTCTGGGCGCTGCGCGAATTCTCCGGGCTGCCGCCGCACATGGTCGTCGGCATGGCCGGCGTGCTCGACAGCGCCCGCTTCCGCCACTTCCTCGCCGAGGAGTTCAACGTCAGCGTCGAGGACGTCACCGCCTTCGTGCTCGGCGGCCACGGCGACACGATGGTTCCGGTGGTCGAATATTCGACCGTCGCCGGCATCCCGATCCCCGACCTCGTCAAGATGGGCTGGTCGACGCAGGACAAGATCGACGCGATCGTCAAGCGCACCCGCGGCGGCGGCGGCGAGATCGTCGCGCTGCTGAAGACCGGCTCGGCCTTCTACGCGCCGGCGACCAGCGCCATCGCGATGGCCGAGAGCTTCCTGAAGGACAAGAAGCGGGTCCTTCCCTGCGCGGCGCACCTCACCGGCCAGTATGGCGTCGACAATCTCTACGTCGGCGTGCCCGTCGTGATCGGCGCCGGCGGCGTCGAGCGCATCGTCGAGATCGAGCTGACGGCGAGGCGCCAAGCAGAACTTCCAGGTCAGCGTCGACGCGGTGAAGGAGCTGCTCGCCGCCTGCAAGCAGATCGACGGAAGCCTCGCGAAGAGGCGTGGCGTGAGCATCCTCGTCGACAGGAACACCAAGGTCATCACCCAGGGGATGACCGGCGAGACCGGCACCTTCCACACGCAGCAGGCGCTCGCCTACGGCACGCAGATGGTCGCGCGGCGTCACGCCCGGGAAGGGCGGAACCGACCATCTCGGCCTGCCGGTCTTCGACACCGTCGCCGAAGCGCGTCGCGAAGACCGGCGCCACCGCCTCGCGTCATCTACGTGCCGCCGCCCTTCGCCGCGGACTTCGATCCTCGAGGCGATCGACGCCGAGGTGCCGCTGATCGTCGCCATCACCGAGGGCATTCCGGTGCTCGACATGGTCAAGGTCAAGCGCGCGCTCGACGGCTCGAAGTCGCGGCTGATCGGGCCGAACTGCCCGGGCGTCCTCACGCCGGACGAGTGCAAGATCGGCATCATGCCCGGCAACATCTTCAAGAAGGGCAGCGTCGGCGTCGTCAGCCGCTCGGGCACGCTGACCTACGAGGCGGTGTTCCAGACCACCAACGAGGGCCTCGGCCAGTCGACCGCGGTCGGCATCGGCGGCGATCCGGTCAAGGGCACCGAGTTCATCGACATCCTCGAGATGTTCCTCGCCGACGACGAGACCCAGTCGATCATCATGATCGGCGAGATCGGCGGCAGCGCCGAGGAAGACGCCGCCCAGTTCCTCGCCGACGAGGCGAAGCGCGGGCGCAAGAAGCCGGTCGTCGGCTTCATCGCCGGCCGCACCGCGCCTCCCGGGCCGCCGCATGGGCCACGCCGGCGCCATCGTCTCCGGCGGCAAGGGCGACGCCGAAAGCAAGATCGCGGCGATGGAAGCGGCTGGAATTACCGTCTCGCCCAAGCCCATCTGAGCTTGGCAACGACGCTGAAGGCTCTGCTGGCAGCTAATCGAAACACAGCGTTCGCAGCCCGGACGGAGCGTGAGTTGGACGACCAGAGCAGCATCTTCGAACCGGAAGCCGGGCCCGAGCTGGGAGCGCGACAACTGGCCGCTGGCCGAGCTCGACGAGCTGAACCTCGGGCTCGACCCGACGCAGGCGACGATCGAGAAAGTGCGCGCCGCTGCCGCCGACAAGGCGGCAACAGCGGGCGCAAACCCGGACGAGATCCGCCGCGCCGCCGACGACAGCATCCGCGCGATGATGCTGATCCGCACCTATCGGGTCCGCGGCCACCTCGCCGCCGCACTCGATCCGCTCGGGCTCACGCGGCGCGACGTCCCGGCCGACCTTACGCCCGACCTACCATGGCTTCAGCCCGGACGACCTCGACCGGCCGATCTGGATCGGCGGCACGCTCGGCTTCGAGACCGCGACGGTGCGCCAGATCGTCGACGTGCTGCAGGCCAATTACTGCGGCCACGTCGGCCTCGAATATATGCACATCAACGAGGTCGAGGAGCGCCGCTTCCTGCAGGAGCGGATGGAGGGCAAGGACGCCGAAATCCAGCTTCACGCCCGAAGGCAAGCAGGCGATCCTCGCCAAGGTCATCCACGCCGAGCAATGGGAAAAATTCCTCGCCAGGAAATATGTCGGGACCAAGCGGTTCGGTCTCGACGGCGGCGAAAGCGCGGTTCCGGCGCTGGAAGCGGTGATCAAGTACGGCGGCCAGTTCGGAGTCGAGGAAATCGACGTCGGCATGTCGCATCGCGGCCGGCTCAACATCCTCTCGAACGTCATGGGCAAGTCCGCCCAGGCGATCTTCCACGAATTCGCGGGCGGAGCGACCAACCCGGCCGACGTCGGCGGCTCGGGCGACGTTAAATACCACCTCGGCACCTCGCTCCGACCGCGAGTTCGACGGGACCAGGGTCCACCTGACGCTGCTGCCAAACCCGTCGCATCTCGAAGCGGTCGATCCCGTCGTCCTCGGCAAGGCCCGAGCGGTCCAGACGATCAAGGGCGATTCCGAAGGCAAGACGGTGCTTCCGATGCTGCTCCACGGCGACGCTGCGTTCGCCGGCCAGGGCGTCGTCTGGGAATGCCTGAGCTTTTCAGGCCTGCCGGGCTACGCGCACCGGCGGCACCATCCATTTCATCGTCAACAACCAGGTCGGGTTCACCACCAGCCCGCAATTCGCGCGCTCCTCGCCTTACCCGTCCGACATCGCCAAGGGCGTCCAGGCGCCGATCCTCCACGTCAACGGCGACGATCCCGAAGCGGTGACCTTCTGTTGCAAGCTGGCGATCGAGTTCCGCCAGAAGTTCAACCGCGACATCGTCATCGACATGTGGTGCTACCGCCGCTTCGGGCACAACGAGGGCGACGAGCCGAGCTTCACGCAGCCGCTGATGTACGCCGCGATCAAGCAGCACCCGCCGATCAGCGAGCTCTATGGCAAGCGGCTGATGGACGAGGGCGTCGTCGACCAGGCGTGGATCGACCAGCACACCCGCGACTACCTCAGCCATCTCGAAACCGAGTTCGAGTCCGCCGTGTCCTACCTTCCCAACAAGGCGGACTGGTTCGAGGGCCGCTGGGCGGGTCTTGGGCGTCCGGGCGAGCCTGTGCTCGGCCGCCGCAACATCGCGACCGCGATCGACGATGCCGAATTCCGCAAGCTGGGCGAGGTCCTGACGACCATTCCCGAGGGCTTTCACGCCCACCGCACGTTGCAGCGCATCCTCGATGCCAAGCGGGCGATGTTCGAAAGCGGCACCGGCTTCGACTGGGCGACCGGCGAGGCGCTGGCGTTCGGCAGCCTGCTCACCGACGGCAACGGCGTACGCTTGTCCGGCCAGGACAGCGGCCGCGGCACCTTCAGCCAGCGTCATGCCGTGTGGGTCGACCAGCAGACCGGCGAGAAATACATCCCGCTCTGCCATGTCGAGCCTGGCCGGTTCGAGGTTCGCGACAGCCCGCTGTCGGAATTCGGCGTTCTCGGCTTCGAATACGGCTATTCGCTCGCCGACCCGCGCACGCTGGTGCTGTGGGAAGCGCAGTTCGGTGATTTCGCAAACGGCGCGCAGACGATCATCGACCAGTTCATCGCCTCGGGCGAAGCCAAGTGGCTGCGCGCCAGCGGTCTGGTCATGCTTCTTCCGCATGGCTTCGAGGGCCAGGGGCCCGAGCACAGCTCGGCGCGGCTCGAGCGCTACCTGCAGCTCTGCGCCGAGGACAATCTGCAGGTCGCCAACTGCACGACTCCGGCCAATTACTTCCACATCCTGCGGCGGCAGATGCGGCGCGATTTCCGCAAGCCGCTGATCATGATGACCCCCAAGTCGCTGCTTCGGCACAAGCTTGCGGTATCGAGCATCGGCGACTTCACCGGCGAGAGCCATTTCCGCCGCATCCTCTCCGACCTGAACCCGCCGGCGGAGGGCGAGACGCGGCGGCTGGTGCTGTGCTCGGGCAAGGTCTCGTATGAGCTCATGGAAGCGCGCGACCAGGCCGGCGACCTCGGCGTCGAGGTCCTCCGCATCGAGCAGCTTTACCCGTTCCCGTCGGAGCCGCTGGTCAAGCGACTGCGCGCGATGCCGAAGCTCCAGGACGTGATCTGGGCGCAGGAGGAGCCGAAGAACAATGGCGCCTGGACCTTCGTCGAGCCGCTTCTCGAAACCTGCCTCGCCGAGGCAGGGTTCGGTCACCTGCGACCGCAATATGCCGGCCGCGACGCAGCCGCCTCGCCGGCAACCGGCCTCGCCAAGCGGCACGCGGCGGAGCAGGCGGCCTTGATTGCGGCGGCCTTGGGTCATAGCAGCCGCGTCGACCCATCCGCCGTCGCGGCACAGTGAAGGATCATCATGGCGACTGACGTTCAGGTCCCAACGCTGGGGAATTCGATTACCGAAGGGACGCTCGCGCAGTGGCTGAAGAAGCCTGGCGAAGCGGTCGATGCCGACGAGCCGATTGCCAGCCTCGAGACCGACAAGGTCAGCGTCGAGGTGCCGTCCCCGGTCGCCGGCGTGCTGACCGAGCAGCTGGTCGAGGAAGGCGCCAACGTCGCGGTCGGTGCGGTGATCGCACGGATCGACCAGACGGCGACTGCCGGGGCGTCCGCGGCAGCTCCGAGCCCGGCACAGACGGCCGCGGCGTCGACGACCAACCCCGCCGGGTGCCGGCGAGAATCCTGAGCTACGCGAAGACAGCCGAGTGGAGACCGCCAGTCCCGACGGGCCGCCGCTCGATGCCTCGATCACGACGATGTCGCCCGCCGTTCGCCGCGCGGTGCTCGAATATCACGTCGACCCGACCAAGATCCGCGGCACCGGCAAGGACGGCCGCCTGACCAAGGACGACGTGGTCGCGGCGGCGAATGCGCAGCGAACCAGTTCCCCGGCGCAGGCCGGGGCCCGGCGCCGCAGGCGAAAGCACCGGTTCCGGCAGAACAGAAGGCTACGGCTACCGGACCCCGGCCTTCGCCGGGGAGCGCTGAGCGCCGCGAAGAACGCGTCAAGATGTCCCGCCTGCGCCAGACGATCGCCACCCGCCTCAAGGAATCGCAGAACACCGCGGCGATCCTGACGACCTTCAACGATGTCGACATGACGGCGGTGATCGAGGCGCGCGCCCGCTACAAGGATTTGTTCGAGAAGAAGCACGGCATCCGCCTCGGCTTCATGGGCTTCTTCGTGAAAGCCTGCGCGCTCGCCGCTCGCGACGTGCCCTCGGTCAACGGCATCATCGAAGGCGACGAGACGTCTATCGCGATTATCTCGACGTCTCGGTCGCGGTCTCGGCGCCGAAGGGCCTGGTCGTCCCGGTCATCCGCAACGCCCAGGCGCTGAGCTTCGCCGAGATTGAGAAGACCATCGCCGACTATGGCAAGCGCGCCAAGGAGGGCACGCTGACCATGGATGACATGGCAGGGCGGCACCTTCACCATCTCCAACGGCGGCGTGTTCGGCTCACTGCTGTCGACGCCCGATCATCAACCATGCGCAGTCCGGCGTTGCTCGGCATGCACCGGATCGAGGAGCGCCCGGTGGTCCGCGACGGCCAGATCGTCGCCCGGCCGATGATGTACCTGGCGCTGAGCTACGACCACCGCCTGGTCGACGGCCGCGAGGCGGTCACCTTCCTGGTCCGCGTCAAGGAAGCGATCGAGGACCCGACGCGGATCCTGATTGATTTGTAATGACTCGTCATCCCCGCGAAGGCCGGGGCCCAGGCGGCGCTTCGCGCCGTTCTCTGTTTAGGACTGGACCCCGGCCTTCGCCGGGGATGACGAAGGGATGATCATGGCTGAGACTACGATTTCGACGTCCTGGTGATCGGCGCCGGCCCCGGCGGCTATGTTGCCGCGATCCGCGCCGCGCAGCTTGGGCTGAAGACCGCCTGCGCCGAGAGCCGCGAGACGCTCGGCGGCACCTGCCTCAACGTCGGCTGCATCCCGTCCAAGGCGCTGCTCCACGCCTCCGAGCTGTTCGAGGAAGCGCATGACGGCACGCTCGCCAAATGGGGCGTCAAGCCGCAGGGCGTCGAGCTCGACCTCGGCGCCATGCACGGCGCGCGCAAGGAGGCGGTGAAGGGCCTGACCCAGGGCATCGAATTCCTGTTCAAGAAGAACAAGGTCGAATGGCTGAAGGGCCGCGCGAGCTTCACCGACGCGCACACGGTGAGGTCGGCGACCGCAAGGTCACGCGCGAAGAACATCGTCATCGCCACCGGCTCGTCGGTGACGCCGCTGCCGGGCATCGCCATCGACCAGGAGCGGATCGTCGATTCCACCGGCGCGCTCGAGCTTGCCGAGGTGCCCAAGCGCATGGTCGTCATCGGCGGCGGCGTGATCGGGCTGGAGCTCGGCTCGGTCTGGCGGCGGCTCGGGGCGCAGGTCACCGTCGTCGAGTTCCTCGACCAGATCCTGCCCGGCTTCGACGGCGACGTTCGCAAGGAAGCCAACAAGATCTTCAAGAAGCAGGGCTTCGAGTTCCAGCTGTCGACCAAGGTCACCAAGGCGCGAGCGCAAGGGCGACACGGTCACTCTGACGCGTCGAGCCCGCCGCCGGCGGCGCCGCCGAAACCCTAGAAGCCGACGTCGTCCTCGTTTCGATCGGCCGTCGGCCCGAACACCGAAGGCCTCGGGCTCGACAAGGCGGGCATCAGCCCGAACCAGCGCGGCCAGATCGAGACCGACCACGAGTTCCGCACCGTCGGTCGCCGGGCATCTGGGCGATCGGCGACGTGATCCCCGGCCCGATGCTCGCCCACAAGGCCGAGGACGAAGGCATCGCGGTCGCCGAGAACATCGCCGGCCAGACCGGCATCGTGAACCACGACGTGATCCCGTCGGTCGTCTACACCATGCCCGAGATCGCCGGCGTCGGCCTGACCGAGGAGGAGGCGAAGGCGCACGGCGAGATCAAGGTCGGCAAGTTCCCGATGATGGCCAACAGCCGCGCCAAGACCAACCGCGAGCCAGACGGCTTCGTCAAGGTCATCGCCGACGCCAAGTCCGACCGCGTGCTCGGCGTCTGGATCATCGCCTCGGTCGCCGGCACGATGATCGCCGAAGCCGCGCTGGCCATGGAGTTCGGCGCCACGTCGCGAGGACATCGCCTACACCTGCCACGCCCACCCGACCCATAGCGAAGCGATCAAGGAAGCGGCGATGGCGGTGCAGGGCAAACCGATCCACATCTGACCCCGACGCGGCTTCGATGCTATAGAGCCAGCGCATGCTGCTGCTCGCACTGGTCACCGCCGCTCAGGCTGCGCCTTCCGATCGGCTGTCGGCATTCAGGCCGTTGCTCGGCGCCTGCTGGCGAGCCGAATTCTCAGCCACCGTCACCGACACGCATTGTTTCGAGGCCGTTTATGGCGGCGCCCACGTCCGCGACCGGCATGAGGTGCGCGATGGCGGCAAGAGTATCTACGCGGGCGAGACCGTCTACAGCGCCGACGGCGGCGACCTGGTCTTCACCTATTTCAATTCACTGGGCGGCGTCGGGCAGGGCAAGGTCCGCCCGGTCGGCGATACGATCGACTTCACGGGCGTGATGCGTGCCTCCCCGGACAAAGCGCAGGAGGCGATCGATTCCGAGTGGCGGGTGGTTGGCGAGGACCGCTACGAGGTCCGCTCGCTCCCCAAGCCAGGCGCCTCGCCAACGAACAAGCCGGTGGTCTTCACCCGCATCAAGTAGGCGCCGCGCTCAGCCCAGCCACGCCTGCATCAGCTGGAGCAGGCTGCGGTCCTGCGGCGTGATCCGCGCCGGAGCGACCGGCCCGCACTCCAGGCACCGCGCCTGGATGCTCGGCCCCGTCAGGATCATACGCATGTCGCTGAGCATCTGCGCGAACTGCTGGCGCGGCTGGGCGGCGAGCATCGAGAAGGCATCGTCCGGAGTCGCCGTGTCGTTGCCGCTCGACGCCAGCGCCGCCAGCAGCTGCTCCTTCACGCTGACCGGCGGCTCGAGATAGCGGAGCCCGCGATCGTCTTTGCCGAGGTGCGCGAGGTCGGCCGCCTTGGCGATCGCTTCCGGCATCCCGCCGAACCCGTCGATCAGCCCCAGCTGCCGGGCGGTGCCGCCGTCCCACACCCGCCCCTGAGCGATCTTGTCGACATCGGCGGGCGTCTTGTGGCGCGCCTCCGCGACGATCCCCAGGAAGCGGCGATAGGTTGCCTCGACGCCCGTCTGGATCAGCCGCCCGGCTTCGGGCGACGGCCCGCGCAGCAGGTCCGGCTCGCCCGACAGCGGCGTCGTCTTGACCCCGTCGGCGCCGATCCCGAGCTTCTGGAGCGTCCCCTGGAAGCTCGGCAGAACTCCGAACACGCCGATCGAGCCGGTGATCGTTGACGGCTCGGCGTAGATGAAGTCGCCCGGCGTCGACACCCAATAGCCGCCCGATGCGGCGACGCTGCCCATCGAGACGACGACCGGGATATGCTTGGCCTTGGCGCGCAGGATCGCTTCGCGGATGCGTTCCGAGGCGAGCACCGACCCGCCGGGGCTGTCGACGCGGACGATCAGCGCCTTGATGCCCTTGTCGACGCCCTCGTTGATCTCTTGGGCGATGGTGTCGCCGCCGGCTGTCCCGGCCGATGCGGTGCCGTCGACGATCATGCCGGCGACGGTCACCACACCGATCGGCCCGTGCGGCTTCTCGTTGACCTTGTCGGTGAGGTACGAGGCGAGCTTGATCTGCCGGTAGCCGCCATTGGCATCCTTGTCGGCGCCGCCGAGCGCCTTCAGCCGGTCCTCGAACTCGGCGCGACCGCCGATCCGGTCGACGAGACCGGCATCGAGCGCCGCCTTGGCCATGTCGCCGCCGGCCGCATCGACCGCGCCAGGCATGTCTTTCAGGAACAGCGCCACATTCGCCTTCGGACGGGCGCGATGGATCGCCTGCAGCCAGCTCTCCAGCATCGCCTGGTCGAGCGCCGTGTAATTTTCCTTCGCCGCGGGCGACATGTCGTTGCGGATGTAGGGCTCGACCGCCGACTTGTAGGTGCCGACGCGATAGACGTTGGCCGTCACCCCGAGCTTGTCGAGAAGGCCCTTGTAATAAAGGTTCGTCCCGCCCGGCCCGGCAATGGCAACGGTGCCGAGCGGGTTCAGCCAGATTTCCGAGGCCGCAGACGCGAGCTCGTAACCGGCGTTGGTGAAGCCGACGCCATAGGCGACCACCGGCTTGCCCGACGCGCGCACTCGAAGCACCGCTTCCGAAAGGTCGGACATCGCTGTCTGGCCGCCGCCGGTAAATCCGTCGAGGTCGAGCGAGACTGCCTTCACGCGATCGTCGGTTCGGGCGGCATCGAGCACGCCGATCAGGTCGCGAAGCCGGTACTCCTGGATTCGGCTGCCGCCAGCGATCTCGGAGAAGCTCGCCTTGGCAGGCTGCTCGACCACCGCGCCGTTGAGATCGAGGGCGAGCACGCCGTCGTGGACCGGCGCCGGGCGGGCAGACAAAGCGGCGTAGAGTGCTCCGAAGAACAGCAGCATGAGGATGAGGACGAGCGCGTCCTTGATCCCGACCAGCAGCTTCCAGATGGCGCGAACGAACTTCATGGCTTGGCAGCCCCCCGAATTGGCGCGCCATGGCTAGCCGACGCGTGCGCGGCGCGCCAAACCTTTTCGACGGGCGGCGTTGCAGTTAGGCGCGGCAGCCGTGGATTCCCTGGCAACAGTTTCGAACGGCGCGGCCGGCGGCCGCTGGGCTCAGGAGCGACGGGCGACGCTTCGTCTCGCCTGGCCGCTGATCCTCGCCAATGTCACGCTGCAGGCGATCCAGGTCACCGACGTGCTTCTGATGGGCCGCTTGGGCGGACCGCAGCTCGCCGCGGCGACGCTCGCCCTCAACCTCAACTGGGTGTTCAGCATCTTCCTTCTCGGCATCATCACCGCGTCCTCGCCGATGATGGCGACCGCGCTCGGCCGCCGCTCGAACGCGGTCCGCGACGTCCGCCGGATCTTCCGCGCCGGCCTGTGGCTGATCGTCATCGTCATGCCGCCGTACTGGCTGCTGATGTGGAACGTCGGCGACCTGATGCGCGCATTCGGGAAATCGGAGGCTCTGGCCAGCCAGGGCCAGACGTTCCTCCGCGCCTACATGTGGCTGGTCGCGCCCTGGCTGCTGTTCCAGCTGCTGCGAAACTTCGTCGCCGCGATCGAGCGCCCCCGCATCATCCTGTGGCTCAGCATCGCCGGAATCGCCCTCAACGCGCTGATCAGCTGGTCGCTGATGTTCGGGCACTTCGGGCTGCCGGCGTTCGGCCTGGTCGGAAGCGGAATGGGCAGCACGATCACCTGGCTGATCATCTGCGGTGCGCTCATCGCGGTCGTCTCGATCGACCGCAAGTTCCGGCGTTTCCACCTGTTCGGCAATTGGTGGCGCTTCGACCGGCAGCGGCTAATCACACTCATAAAGCTCGGCTGGCCGATCGGCGCGACCATGGGCCTCGAGATCGGCGTGTTTGCGCTGGCCGCACTTCTCATGGGCTGGATGGGCGCTGCTGCCGTCGCCGCCCACGCCATCGCGCTCCAGCTTGCCGCCGTCACCTTCATGGTGCCGCTGGGCTTGGGCCAGGCAGCGACCGTCCGCGTCGGCCTTGCGCTTGGGCGAGGCGATACGCGGCGGGATTACCCGCGCCGGCTGGACCGCATGGGTGCTCGGAACGGTCTTCATGGGCGTGATGGCGATTGGAATGTGGATCGCCCCGCACCGGCTCGTCACCTTGTTCCTCGACGACGTGCCGGCCAACGCCCTGACGATCGCCCTGGCCGTCAGCTTCCTCAAGATCGCCGCCGCATTTCAGCTCGTCGACGGTGCGCAGGTGATCGGCGCTGGAATGCTGCGCGGCCTTCACGACACCCGCTGGCCGCTGATCTTCGCGATCGTCGGCTATTGGGTGGTCGGGCTCGGCGTCGGCGCGTGGCTGGCGTTCGGCAACGACTGGCGCGGAGTCGGCATCTGGACCGGCCTCGCCAGCGGTCTCGCCGCCGTCGCCGCACTGATGCTCGGCCGCTGGCTGATGCGCGGGCGGCTGGGGCTGACGACCAGGCTGGAGAGGGCCTGATCCGACTTCGCCATTTCCGCGAAGGCGGGGGCTCGAAGACGACCGCAGGTCAACCCGGCTAAGCGAACTCGACCACCTTCTCGGCGCCGAGCGCAAGCGGGACGCCGATGACGATGATTCCGACCTCGCCGAGGAACTCGCGCCAGCCATGCAGCGGTTTGGGCAAGTGAAGGTGCATCAGCCCGCACTGCTGAGCGGGGCGCACAGCTTGTTTAGAGAATTGGCCGTGAGCGATGTCTCTTCGACGGCGCCAGGCTTGATCCCAAGCCTGGCGCCTGCAGCGATAATTCGCGGCAGGTTGGCCTCCATCTTGTCGGCCGCGACCTGCGCACGCGAACGAGCCTGTCGTATCGACGCGATGTCCTCCGGGCTGAGAACGCCGGGGTCGTCAAGTTCGGCTAAAACGCTCCAGGCGTCCGTTTCGTCTTCCGCCTTCTGGGCGTACCATTGAAATCCCCCATACAGGCCGGCGTAGCCAAGTCGCGTCGCCAGCGGCATGTGCTCGGCTGCCTGGCCCGCGACGGCTACTTGCCAGACATCGGTTCGAGGACGCCACAGTTGCGGCTGCCCTAGCGGAGAGCGTGAGCCTGAGCGAAGGCCGAAGGCGTCCCCGGTCAAGAGAGTACGAATCTCGCGCAAACGGCGATCGATGCAAGGCGCCTCCTGCTGACGCTTTTCGACTGCTCCGAGGTTATAAGCAGCTTCGCGGTCCAGCGCGCGCTGTGCGTCGATGACTTCATTGCGCCAATGCACCCACTCGACGACTTGCTCGGCTCCGAGAGCAAGCAGCACCCCGATGACGATGATCCCGACCTCGCCGAGAAACTCGCGCCAGCTGTGCAGCGGCTTGGGAAGATGGAAATGCATGTGGCTCGCCCTCAGCAGTTACGGCACCGTAACAGAACCGCCTAATGGCAGGAATGGATCGAAAGCTGCCTCTGTGAGCAAATTCCGTCCTGAATGCAGCGGAGTCACTTCGATAGCTTGCGGAGGAACTCGGTCCGTTCGTTCACCGTCGGAATGGACGTGGCAAGTCTTTGCCCCAGCTCCTCTGCGGTCTTCGACGCTTTGCTTTCGCGCCTCGCTAGCGCTGGGGCAATTGGACCGATGTACTGCATGAGGATCCGCGCGATGGAATCAACGTCCGCTCGGGAAATGGCATTTGTCTCCTGTTGAGCAGCCAAATCCTGCGACGAGGCCGGCTCTGCGCTCCTGCGAAGCTCTGCGACACATCGCTCAAGCGCATCCTCATAAGTCCCTGTCGCGTCGATCACCTGCATGCGCGTGATGCGCAGCGGCAGTTTGCATCGTTCGATCATGACAGGAAGCACGCTCTTGCCGCTATCGATGGCAAAACTGACCTCGTCCGCAACATTGTCCGAAGCAACCGAACGAGGAGACAGCACCACGACGATCCCGCGGCTGTCTCTAACCGCCTGCTCGATCGCTCGGTCCCAATGCTCGCTCGGGCGAATATCGAGTTGATCGATCCAGAGGCTGATGCCGCGAGCACGGATGTCCGCTGCGAGCCGAAGAGCGAATTCCTGGTCACTTCGTGAGTAGCTCAGGAAATAGCTCTGGGATTCGACCGTCGGGCTCTCACCCATCGCCAAGCATCCGAAGCGCCTGGACGAGACTCCGGTGCATGCGATTGAAGGATGCGGACAACCTGCCGATCTGGTCCTTCTGACCATAGACATATTCTTGCGCATCGATGTCGCCCGTGCTGATCGCCTCGGCGGCACCGGCAATCCGTTCGAGTGGCCGGATCACGACAAAATTGAGCAGGACGTTGACCGAAACGAAAAGCAGCAGGAGAAAACCGGCGAACGGCAACACGAACAAGCGCCGGATATGCTCGGCTCGAACCGCGGAAATCGACATGGGGACGGACACGATTTGTGCGCCAATGATCTCGCCAGGTTTCCATCCGAAGCCGTTCTGGCTGCCGTAGAGCGCGATCATGGATGCTGGCGCCGTCAACGCCGTGTTGTGGCACTCCATGCAAGCGGCCTTGTTCACTAGCGGCCGCGCGAGTTCCAGCATTCGCCCGACCGGCGTCGTGCGAACGAAGGAAATCTCCTGCTTGCCCGGATGTGATCGAAAGTCGTTGATGATGTCTGCTTCCCAGTCCTCGGCGCGGTCCTGCGGATTGGTGGGATTGAGGGCGGCTTCGCGATACGCGAAGTCCGGGAATTTCGAGTGGATCACGTCGAAGTTCCGTTTGGCTGCATAAGCCGAAACCGACTGCGGATAGAAATGCTGGCCGATCTGCGGACGAAGAATCGGCGCAATTTGCTCGGACGTATATTTGCGCGCTCCGGCCGCGCTCTCCATCATGATCCGCGAACTTTGCAGCACCTCTTCGCGGGCAATGGTTTTTATCAATGGGTTGGCGGCGAGCGCGAAAAGTCCGAAGCCGGCGAGCGCGACCACGAGCAGCAGCAGGTTGAATTTGGCGCGAAGTCCCACCGGCTCCTCCATTGCACTGGCTCAAACCGCGGTCGTTCCAGGCACCTCAAGCATGATAGCGAAAGCTGTCCCCGGCAATGATGATTACGCGGCAAGCCGATCGGTGCCGTGTCGAGCGCAAACGCCGCTAGGCTTCGGGAGCTGAAACTGTCCCGTCTGGGCAGAAAGTAGACATTGGCGTTGCAAGGTTTCCGTGAGGTGCCACGGAACCGTCCAGGCTGAGAAAATCCTGTCCTACAGCCCCGCCGATCCGGCATGACTGCGGAATGGGCACGCCCCTGCCGTTGCTGCGATTGCTTGATGCTGGCGCGGGTCCGGCCGGAACTTGTCGAAGTTGACGCGATCCGGGTGCGCTGTCGTTTTTCGAACGCTTGAGCACGCTCAATTTTCGCTCGGGTGCCCGTTGACGGGTCCACCGGCCGCAACCATATGCCCGGCATCGCTGGCACTCTCGCGCTGAGAGTGCCAACGGCAATGTTCAATCAAGCAAGGAAAGCGCGGGTTAGACCTATGGGTTTCAGACCACTCCATGACCGTGTCCTCGTCCGCCGGGTCGAGGCCGACGAAAAGACCGCGGGCGGGATCATCATTCCCGACACCGCCAAGGAAAAGCCCCAGGAGGGCGAAGTCATCTCCGTCGGCACCGGCACGCGCGCCGACGACGGCAAGGTGACTCCGCTCGACGTCAAGGCCGGCGACAAGATACTGTTCGGCAAATGGTCGGGCACCGAGGTCAAGATCGACGGTGAAGACCTCATCATCATGAAGGAAAGCGACATCCTCGGGATCGTCGGCTGACCTTCCGACGGCGCTTGCGGTCAGACCAAAAGCGCCGCTGTCCGTGACTTTAATGACTTTAACGAACGAAAGGGTAGCCAGATGGCAGCCAAGGACGTGAAATTCAGCCGCGACGCCCGCGAGCGCATCATGCGCGGCGTCGACATCCTCGCCGACGCCGTCAAGGTGACGCTCGGCCCCAAGGGCCGCAACGTCGTCATCGACAAGAGCTTCGGCGCTCCCCGCATCACCAAGGACGGCGTCACCGTCGCCAAGGAGATCGAGCTCAAGGACAAGTTCGAGAACATGGGCGCGCAGATGCTGCGCGAAGTCGCCTCGAAGACCAACGACAACGCCGGTGACGGCACCACCACCGCGACGGTTCTCGCCCAGGCGATCGTCCGCGAGGGCATGAAGTCGGTCGCGGCCGGAATGAACCCGATGGACCTCAAGCGCGGCATCGATCTCGCCGTCCACAAGGTCGTCGACGACCTCAAGGCCCGCTCCAAGCCGGTCTCCGGCTCCAAGGAAATCGCCCAGGTCGGAATCATCTCGGCCAACGGCGACACCGTCGTCGGCGAGAAGATCGCCGAGGCGATGGAGAAGGTCGGCAAGGAAGGCGTGATCACCGTCGAGGAAGCGAAGGGTCTCGAGTTCGAGCTCGACGTCGTCGAGGGCATGCAGTTCGACCGCGGCTACCTCTCGCCCTACTTCATCACCAACCCCGAGAAGATGCAGGTCGAACTCACCGACCCCTACATCCTCATCCATGAGAAGAAGCTCTCGAACCTGCAGGCGATGCTCCCGATCCTGGAAGCCGTCGTCCAGTCGGGCCGTCCGCTGCTGATCATCGCCGAGGACATCGAGGGCGAGGCTCTCGCCACGCTCGTCGTCAACAAGCTGCGCGGCGGCCTCAAGGTCGCGGCGGTCAAGGCTCCGGGCTTCGGCGATCGCCGCAAGGCGATGCTCGAGGATATCGCGATCCTGACCAAGGGCGAGATGATTTCCGAGGATCTCGGCATCAAGCTCGAGAACGTCACCGTCGCGATGCTCGGCTCGGCCAAGCGCGTCACCATCGACAAGGACAACACCACCATCGTCGATGGCGCCGGTGATCCCGAGGCGATCAAGGCTCGTACCGAGGCGATCCGCCAGCAGATCGACAACACGACGTCCGACTACGATCGCGAGAAGCTGCAGGAGCGGCTTGCCAAGCTGGCCGGCGGCGTTGCCGTCATCAAGGTCGGCGGTGCGTCCGAGGTCGAGGTCAAGGAGCGCAAGGATCGCGTCGACGACGCTCTCCACGCGACCCGCGCGGCGGTCGAGGAAGGAATCGTCCCCGGCGGCGGTACCGCTCTCCTCTATGCCACCAAGGCGCTCGACGGCCTCGATGGCCAGAACGACGACCAGACCCGCGGCATCGACATCGTCCGCAAGGCGCTGACGACTCTGGTTCGCCAGATCGCCAGCAACGCCGGTCACGACGGCGCGGTGGTGTCGGGCAAGCTGCTCGACGGCAACGACCCGAGCCAGGGCTTCAACGCCCAGACCGAGAAGTACGAGAACCTGGTCGACGCCGGCGTGATCGATCCGACCAAGGTCGTCCGCACGGCGCTCCAGAACGCGGCCTCGGTCGCCGGTCTGCTGATCACCACCGAAGCGGCGGTCAGCGAGATGCCCGAGGACAAGCCGGCCATGGCCATGGGCGGCGGCGGAATGGGCGGCATGGGCGGAATGGACTTCTAAGCCGAGGCGGCCGCAGCTAGCGAAGCGAACGCTCAAGCGTTCGTTAGCTGGCTGCGGACTCGCCGAAGGCTCGGACGGCCTGCTGCGCAGCAGACAGGACCGACGTCACGGGATTTACTCCCGTGACCGCCCTCCGCCAGAAGTGTCTGAAGAACGGGAAGGGCCGGTGGAGCGATCCGCCGGCCCTTCTTCATTGTTCGCGGCAAGTCCGTTGAGGGCGTCGTCCATCTCGTTGAGCTGGTCGGACTCGGCGCTTGTCGGCGCGGGCGGCCGGCGGTCGCGGCACCCGGCAAGCGCCAGCGCGAGAAGGAGGAGCCGAAGCTTCACCCGCCGCCGACTAGCACAAAAAAAGGGCCGCTCCGAAGAGCGGCCCTTCCGTTAAGCTCTTGCGAGCGAAGCGGCTTACTGGGCGTTGGTCGCCGTGTTGTTCACCGCGTCCTGCGCGTTGGCAACTTCGTTGCCGGCAGCGTTGACGTCGTTGAGAGCCGCGTCGAGGTTCGCCGTGGCGTCGTTGGCGACGGCCGCGTTGGTGTCGACGGCGGCAGCGTTCTCGACGTTGGTGTCGGTCGCGGCATTGTTGTCGGTGGTGTTCTTGGCGCACGCGGCGAGGCCGAGCGCGAGGACCGCAACGGTCAGAGCAACCTTCTTCATGATCGTTCCATTCCCTTCAAAAGCGCTCGACAGTCGAGCGTCACTCTCGGCCCGCCGATTCCGGCAGGCCATGCCGCGAAATTGCAGACAGGAGGGGAGGGGTCAATCCCTATTGTTTGACAAGGGTTTATTCTTGCTCCTGCGATTGACCATATAAAGATATCTTTATATCCTTATCTCCAGTGACCGATACTCTCCCGCTTGCCGACCGCTTCCAGGCGCTTGCCGATCCCACCCGGCTTCGGATCGTCGCGCTTCTGCGCATCATGGAGCTCTCCGTCGGAGAGCTCGCACAGGTCCTCGGCCAGAGCCAGCCGCGGGTGTCCCGGCACTTGAAGATTCTCGGCGACGCGGGCGTCCTCGACCGCCGCAAGGAGGGAAGCTGGGTGTTCGTGGCGCTTGCCGGGCCGGAGCGGACGGAGCCACTGTTCTCTCTTCTCGATGCCTGGGCGGATGGGTCGACCAGCGCCCTGTTCGAAGCCGATGCTGCGCGCACCCAGGGGATTCGCGCAGAACGCGCGGAGGCCGCGAACCGCTATTTCGCCTCCCACGCTGAGGTGTGGGACCAGATTCGTTCGCTCCACGTCGCCGAGAGCGATGTCGAGCGGGCCATCGAACGGTCGCTCGGCCGCCGGAGCCTCGGCCGGCTGGTCGACATCGGCACCGGCACCGGCCGCATGATCGAGCTGTTCGCCGGGCGCGCAAGCCACGCGACTGGCATCGACCGCTCCTCGGAAATGCTTCGCCTGGCACGGGTGAAGCTGGAAGCGGCGGGCATTTCGTCGAGCCTTCGCCAGGGCGACATGTACGCCCTCCCGCTCGCCGACGGCAGCGCCGACAGCATCATCATCCACCAGGTGCTCCACTACGCGCACTCGCCGGCAACCGCGGTCGCCGAGGCGGCGCGCGTGCTGTCGCCCGGCGGGACTCTTCTGGTCGTCGACTTCGCGGCACACGAGCGCGAGGAGTTGCGCAGCACCGATGCCCACATCCGTCTCGGCTTCGAGGACGAGGCGATGGCAGCCTGGTTCGCGTTGGCCGGCCTCAGCATGGACCGGGTCGAGCATCTCAAGGGCGGCGAGCTCACCGTCACTTTGTGGCGCGGCTCGAAGAGCGGCGTGCGGCAGCGGAGGGCGGCATGAACGCGCTTGAGCGGCTTGCCCAGCACCCGCCGCTGTTCGCGGAAGCCCACGGCGACATCGCGGTCAGCTTCGAGTTCTTTCCGCCGAAGAACGAGCGGATGACCGAGACCTTGTGGGAGTCGATCCAGACCCTCGCGCCACTGCAGCCCAGGTTCGTGTCCGTGACCTACGGGGCTGGCGGTTCGACCCGCGAGCGCACCCACCAGACGGTCGAGCGCATCGTCCATGAAACCTCGCTCACGCCCGCCGCGCACCTGACCTGCGTCGGCGCGAGCCGGGGCGAGATCGAAGACGTCGCGCGCGGCTATTGGGACCTCGGCGTCCGCCACATCGTCGCGCTTCGCGGCGACCCGCCCGAGCCCGGCGCTCGCTTCGCGCCGCATCCGGACGGCTATGCGAATGCCGCCGAGCTGGTCGAGGGACTGAAGCGAGTCGCGCCCTTCGACATCTCGATCGCAGCCTATCCGGAATGCCACCCGAACTCGCCGCGACAAGACCGCCGATCTCGACAATCTCAAGCGCAAGGTCGACGCCGGCGCGGACCGCGCCATCACTCAATTCTTCTTCTCCGCCGACTGCTTCCTGCGCTTTCGCGACGATGCGGCCGCGGCCGGCATCGGCGTCGAGATCGTTCCGGGCATCCTCCCGGTTTCGAATGTCGCCCAGACGCGCCGCTTCGCCGAAGCGTGCGGCGCCGGAAATCCCGGACTGGCTGAACAATCTGTTCGAGGGTCTCGACGACCTGCCAGCCGCCCGCCAGCTGATCGCGGCGACGGTCGCGGCCGAACTGTGCGGCCAGCTCTACGCAGGCGGAGTCCGTCACTTCCATTTCTATACGCTCAACCGGGCCGAGCTCGCTTACGCGATCTGCCACCTCCTGGGCGTCGAGGGCCGAAATCATGACAGCAGCTGAACTCATTCCGCGCCGAAGCGGCCAAGCGAATCCTCGTCGCCGATGGAGCGCTCGGCACCGAGTTCCAGAACCATCGCCTGCAGGAGGCGGATTACCGCGGCAGCCTCCACCTGCCGAAGGACCAGCGCGGCAACAACGACCTGCTCTGCCTGACGCAGCCGGCGCTGGTTGCCCAAATCAGCGAGCTCCTACGCAGCGGCCGGCGCCGACCTGCTCAGCACCAACACCTTCAACGCCAATCGCGTCAGCCAGGCCGATTACGGCGCCGAGCATCTCGTCCGCGACATCAACGTCGCCGCCGCGCGCATCGTCCGCGAGGTCGCCGACCGCCGCGCAGCTGAAGACGGCCGTAAGCTCTGGGTGGCAGGCTCCATCGGGCCCACCAACAAGACGCTGTCGCTGTCGCCCGACGTCAACGACCCCGGCTACCGAGCAATCGACTTCGATACGCTGAAGCAGGTCTATCGCGAGCAGGTCGACGCGCTGCGTCGAAGGCGGCGCCGACTTCATCCTCATCGAGACTATCTTCGACACGCTGAACGCCAAGGCGGGTATCATGGCCACGCTCGAGGCGGAGCAGGACCTCGGCCGCGAGCTACCGCTGATGATATCGATGACGCTGACCGATCTCAGCGGCCGCAACCTGTCCGGCCACACGGTCGAGGCGTTCTGGGCGAGCGTTCGGCACGCACGCCCGCTGACGGTCGGGCTTAATTGCTCGTTCGGCGCCGCGCAGCTGCGGCCGCATTTATCCTCGCTGGCGGCGATCGCCGATACCCTGATCATGGCATATCCGAACGCCGGGCTGCCCAATGAACTTGGGGAATACGACGAAGCCGCGGCGCAGACGGCCGCGCAGATCCGCGAATGGATCGACAGCGGTCTCGTCAACGTGGTTGGCGGCTGTTGCGGGACAACTCCCCTGCACATCGCCGCAATTGCCGGGGCGGCGCGCGATTGCACGCCGCGCTCCGTCCCGGCAGCTCGCCGCGATACCTTGCTCGCCGGGCTCGAACCGATGGTGATCGCGGCCTGACATGGAAGTCTCGAACGTCGAACAAGTCAGCGCAGGCGCGCGCTTCGTCAATGTCGGAGAGCGCTGCAACGTCACCGGATCGGCGCGCTTCAAGAAGCTGATCCTCGCCGGTGATTATGACGCTGCCGTGGAAGTCGCCCGCGACCAGGTCGAGAACGGCGCCCAGATCATCGACGTCAACGTCGACGAGGCGCTGCTCGACAGCGAAGCGGCAATGACGACCTTCCTCAAGCGCATCGCCGCCGAACCGGACATCGCCCGCGTTCCGGTGATGGTCGACAGCTCGAAATGGAGCGTGATCGAAGCCGGCCTGAAGTGCGTGTCGGGCAAGCCGATCGTCAATTCGATCAGCATGAAGGAAGGCGAGGGGCCGTTCCTGGAGCTCGCCGCGCAAGTGCCGCGCCTATGGCGCCGCCGTCGTCGTCATGGCGTTCGACGAGGTCGGCCAGGCCGACACCGCCGAACGCAAGGTCGACATCTGCGAGCGCGCCTACAAGCTGCTGGTCGCCGACGGCACCGACCCGCACGACATCGTCTTCGATCCCGAACATCTTCGCCATTGCGACCGGGAATCGACGAGCATCGCCGCTACGCGATCGACTTCATCGAGGCCGCGCGCGAGATCCGGCGGCGCTGCCCGGGCGCCCACATCAGCGGCGGCCTGTCGAACCTCAGCTTCTCGTTCCGCGGCAACGAGCCGGTGCGCCGGGCGATGCACAGCGTGTTCCTCTATCACGCGATCCCCGCCGGCATGGACATGGGCATCGTCAATGCCGGCCAGCTCGACGTCTACGACGCCATCGATCCGGAGCTTCGCGAGGCTTGCGAGGACGTGATCCTGGATCGCCGCGACGACGCGACCGAGCGGCTGATCACGATTGCCGAACGCTACAAGGACAGCGACCCCGCGGCCGAGAAGGCGGCTGCCGAATGGCGCTCGCTGCCGGTCAGGGAGCGGCTCTCCTACGCGCTGGTCAAGGGCATCGACGCCCACATCATCGAGGATACCGAGGAAGCGCGGCTCGCCCATGCGCGGCCGATCGAGGTCATCGAAGGCCCGCTGATGGACGGCATGAACGTCGTCGGCGACCTGTTCGGGTCGGGCAAGATGTTCCTGCCGCAGGTCGTGAAGTCGGCGCGCGTCATGAAGAAGGCCGTCGCCCACCTGTTCCCGTTCATCGAGGCCGAGAAGGAGAAGAACGGAGTCACCGCGGGCAAGGGCAAGGTCGTGATGGCGACCGTCAAGGGCGACGTTCACGACATCGGCAAGAACATCGTCGGCGTCGTCCTGCAGTGCAACGGCTTCGAAGTGATCGACCTCGGCGTGATGGTGCCGTGGCAGGACATCCTGCAGTGCGCCAAGGACAATAATGCCGACATGATCGGCCTGTCCGGACTGATCACGCCGTCGCTCGACGAGATGGTGACCGTCGCCTCGGAGATGCAGCGGCTCGGGCTGACGACGCCGCTGCTGATCGGCGGCGCGACGACGAGCAAGGCGCACACCGCGATCCGCATCGACCCGGCCTATGAAGGGCCGGTCATCCACGTTCTCGACGCCAGCCGCGCGGTCGGAGTGGCGTCATCGCTGGTGTCGGACACGCAGTGCGAACCGCTCGTTGCCGCGACCGCCGACGATTACGAGAAGCTCCGCAAATCGCGCGAGCGCAGCGGCCAGAACGAGCTATCGAGCCTCGCGGACGCGCGGGCCAATGCGTTTCCGTTCGATCCGGGCGGGCAGGCGCCGGCGCCCGCCTATCCCGGGCTTCACCATCTCGGCGACTGGCCGCTCGGCGATCTCCGGACGACGATCGACTGGACGCCCTTCTTCCGCGCCTGGGAGCTTGCCGGCACCTATCCGGCGATCCTCGACGACGAGGTTGTCGGAGAGACCGCGCGCAACCTGTTCAACGATGCGCAGGTCATGCTCGACCAGCTCATCGCCGAGCGCTGGGTGACGCCCAAGGCCACCGTCGGCCTGTGGCGGTGCAAGCGGGAGGGCGACGACATCCTGGTGCTCGCCGGCAATGACTGGACCCGCGTGCCGATGCTCCGCCAGCAGGTGAAGAAGCGGGAAGGGCGGCCGAACATGTGCCTGGCCGACTTCATCAACCCCGAAGGTGAGGACTGGATCGGCGGCTTCGCGCTCGGAATCCACGGGCTCGAGCCGCACCTCGCCGCGGTTCAAGGCGGCGAATGACGATTATTCCGACATCCTGCTGAAGGCGCTTGCCGACCGGCTTGCCGAAAGCTTTGCCGAGGTGCTCCACGCCGAGGTCCGCAACCGGCTGTGGGGCTATGCCGACGAGCATCTGTCGAACGCCGCAGCTGATCCGCGAGAATTATCACGGCATCCGGCCCGCGCCGGGCTATCCGGCCTGTCCCGACCACAGCCTGAAGCCGGTGCTGTTCGGGATGCTCGGGCAGGACCCGGGCGGCGTAGTGCTGACCGAGAATTTCGCGATGCTTCCGACGTCGGCGGTGTCGGGCTTCTACTTCGGGCATCGCGACAGCCAGTATTTCGGAGTTGCCCGCATCGGCCGCGACCAGGTCGAGGAATATGCCGAGCGGCGCGGCGTCTCGCTGGAGCAGGCGGAGCGCTGGCTCCGGCCGAACCTCGACTGAGCCTACGCGCTGAACTCGTTTCAGGGCCCACCCCTGCGGGCCCGTGCCCCTCGGTAGCGATGGATGCTGAAACAAGTTCAGCATGACGCTAGGAGGACGCCATGCTCCGCCGCTTCTGATCCTCCTTGCACTGCTGCTGAGCGCCCGCGCTTGCGCATGCGCAGGGGATCACGCCCGAGCTGGTCGCGGAAGGCCCGGCGCCGCCGGGCGGCGAGGTCGATCTCGCGATCCACATGCGGCCGGCGCCCGGCTGGCACGGCTATTGGCTGAATCCCGGCGATGCCGGCCTGCCGATGGACGTGACGTGGCAGCTTCCGCGCGGCTTCTCGGCCGGACCGCTGCGCTACCCGGTGCCGACGCGGCTCGAGATCGCCGGGCTGATGAACTATGTCTACGAGCAGCGACTATGCGGTGCTGGTCCGGCTGAAGGTGCCGGCGAGCGCGCGCGGGGTCGTTCCCATCCGGGCCGAGGCGCATTGGCTGGCCTGCACCGACAAGATCTGCGTTCCCGAACAGGGCACGCTGTCGCTCGACCTGCCGGTCGGAGCCGGCACGCCCAACCGTGCGCAGTTCGATCGGTGGCGGCAGGCGCTGCCGCGGCCGCTCGCGGCGATCGGGCATTTCGCCGTGGCCGGCGACAAGCTGCGCATCGCCATCCCGCTCCCGGCCAGCGTCTCGGCCGGGACGCCCTACCTGTTCCCGGCGGTCGATGGCCCGATCGACTATGAGCGCCAAACAGTCGTTCTCCCGCACCGGCGACACGCTGATCGCCGAACTCCAGCGCAAGGGGCCAGCGCCCGCCGCGTTTCTCAGGGGTGCTGGCGCTCGGCCCGGGCCAGGGCCTGCAGTTCGACGCCGTTCCGGGGAGCGTTCCAGCGGCCGCTTCTGCGCTTGGGCGTGAAGGCGCTGTTCGCCGCCGTGTTCGGCGCGCTGCTCGGCGGCATCCTTCTCAACCTGATGCCGTGCGTGTTCCCGATCCTGGCGCTCAAGGCGCTGCACCTGTCGCGAGCCGGGGGGAGCGCGCGAGACGCGCAGCGCGACGCGCTTGGCTATGCAGCCGGCGCCGCCGTCGGCACTGGGTTGCTCGGCATCGCGCTGCTCGCAATCCGGGCCGCGGGGGTCGAGGCGGGATGGGCCTTCCAGCTCCAGGATCCGCGCACCGTCATGTTGCTGCTCCTGCTGGCGACGGCAATCACCGCCAACCTGCTCGGCCTGTTCGAGCTGCCGGTGCTCGGCGGGCGGCTGCAGCCGGCGGGGAGCTTCGGGACCGGAGCGCTGGCGGCGTTCGTGGCGACGCCATGCGCGGGTCCGTTCCTCGGCGCGGCGCTCGGCACGGCTCTGCTGCTGCCCTACGCTGGCGGCCTGCTGGTGTTCGCAGCGCTCGGGCTCGGGCTGGCGCTGCCGTTCGTCGTCCTGGCGTTCGTTCCGCAGCTGCAGGACCGACTGCCGAAACCCGGTCCGTGGATGCGCCGCCTGCAACGCTTCCTCGCGATCCCCATGGCCGCGAGCGCGGTGGCCGCGCTGTGGTTGCTCGATCGGCAGACGGGGCATCGGGGGCTCGTTCTCGGCGTCGCCGCGGTCCTGGTTCTGGCACTTCTGTTCTGGGCGGTCGGACGAGTCCAGCGGCGCGGCGGCGGCACGGCCTGGGCGCTGTCAGCGCTCGCCGTCATCGGCAGCATCGCCGCGATCGCCCTCGTGCCGTCCGATGCCGCGATCCGCGTTTCGGCGATCGGCGGAGCAGAACGGTGGAGCGCCGTGCGAACGGCCGATTACGTCGCTGAGGGCAAGCCCGTGTTCGTCTATTTCACCGCCGACTGGTGCCTCAGCTGCAAGGTGAATGAAACGACCTCCATCGACCGCAGCGAGGTTCGCGACGCCTTCGGCAAGGCCGGCGTCAAGGTGCTCGCCGGCGACTGGACCAACGGCGACCCGGAGATCACGCGGTTCCTCGAAAGCCGCGGCCGCGCCGGCGTGCCACTTTACCTGTGGTACGCTCCCGGCAAGCCGGTGGAAGAGCTGCCACAGGTGCTGACGCCGGGCATGCTCATCGCCCGCGCTCAGGACCGCTAGGGGACTCCGCGCGCTCCCAGACCTTCTTCCCGGCAACCCACGTCTGAAGAACCTGCGTCCTCGCCAGTTGCTGAGCATCGACCGCCGACGGATCGCGGTCGACGATGACGAAATCCGCCCACTTGCCCGGCTCGAGAGCGCCGATCCGATCCTCGGCGAAGCCCGCATAAGCGCCGCCACGGGTATAGGCGCTGAGCGCCTGCGGGAAACTGACGCGTTCTTGCGGATACCAGCCGCCGGCGGGCTGGCCGTCGATATCCTGACGGCTGATGGCGGCGGACAGGCCCGGGAATGGGTTGGGCAATTCGACCGGGAAGTCGGTGCCGAACGCGAGCCGGGCGCCGGTCCTCAGCATCGACTGCCACGCATAGGCGCATTTGAGCCGGGCAGGGTCTAGCCGCTTCTCGGCCATCAAGCGGTCGCTCGTCTGATGGGTCGGCTGCATCGAGGCGATCATGCGGCCCTTGCCGATCCGCGGCAGGTCCGCGCAGTCGACGATCTGCGCATGCTCGATCCGCCAGCGGCGGTTGAGTCCGTATTTCCTGTTGAGCCACTCGTAGGTGCCGATGACCTGCGCGTTCGCGGCATCGCCAATCGCGTGCGTGGCGATCTGGAAGCCGCGCGCCGCGGCCTTGTCCTCCAGCGACCGAAGCTCGGCGTCCGAATGCAGCCGGCTGCCACTGGTATCCGGCTGGTCGGCATAAGGCTGCTTCAGCCAGGCGCCGCGCGAGCCGAGCGCTCCGTCGGCGAAGAACTTGACGCCCACTGCCCGCAGGCGATCTCCGTAGGACCACACCGTCGGGTGCGGGATGACGGTGAACGGGTCGGCGCCCGGCGCGAGGAAGGTCGGATCGTCGAGCAGATAGACCATCAGCCGGACCTTGAGGGCGTCAGCGTCGCCGGCGCGGCGGAAGGTGTTCCAGTCAGCGATGGCGGTGCTCATCGATCCGACGCCCGTGATGCCGAAGCCGAGAAGGATGTCCTGCGCCTTGGCGAACGCCACATCCATTTGCTGCTGAGTCGGCTTCGGCTCGGCATCGTCGATGAGGTTCCGCGCGGCGTCGACGAACAGGCCGTCCTTGATCTGACCGCCTGATGGCACCTTGGTGGACGCCGTGATACCGGCAGCGCGCATGGCCGCGCTGTTGGCGAGTAGCGCGTGGCTATCGACCCGTTCCAGGACCACCGGCCGATCGCCGACGATCGAATCCAGGTCCCCGGCAGTCGGGAGCCTCTTGTCCGGCCACAGTTCCTGGTTCCACCCGAATCCGATGAGCCAGGAATCCTTCGGATGTGCGGCCGCGTAGTCGCGAAGGCGCTGCTGCACCTCGGCGAGCGAGTGCGTGCCGGTGAGGTCCAGGCGCAGCGCCGCGTAGCCGAGGTCCATCACGTGTCCGTGCGCGTCGATGAAGCCGGGAAGCAGGGTCCGTCCCTGTCCGTCGACGCTCGACCCGGCTTTCGGGCGAGCCTCGCCGGCGTGCAGCAAACGCACCACCTTGCCGTCGTCGCCGATCAGCAAAGCGTTGAAATGCTCGAGTTGGCCTTTCGCATCGACCTGGATGCCGTTCACGTGATCGATCAGCGTGTCGGCGGCGGCTGCGGACGACAGGAGCGAAGCGGCGATGAGGAGGAGGGCGGTTCTCATGGCCGGCGCATAGCATTGTTCGGGCGGCGGTGAAGCGCTAGGCGATTTCGCATGCTCCAGCCCCCGACGATCGACGATATTCGCGCCGCGGCGCAGCGCATCCAGGGAGCGGTCATCCGGACGCCGATGCTGGTCAGCCGGACGCTGTCGGAAATCATCGGCGCCGAAGTCTGGCTGAAGTTCGAGAACCTGCAGTTCACCGCCGCCTACAAGGAGCGCGGCGCGCTCAACAAATTGCTTCAGCTGTCGCCGGAAGAGCGGGCGCGCGGCGTGATCGCGGCGTCGGCCGGCAACCATGCGCAGGCGGTCGCTTACCATGCCAAGCGCCTTGGCATCCCGGCGACGATCGTCATGCCGCTCGCCACGCCGACCATCAAGGTGACTCAGACCGAAGGCCACGGCGCCCGCGTCGTCCTGCACGGCGCGCTGTTCGACGATGCTTTCGCCAAGGCCCGCGAGCTGGAGCAGGAGTGCGGCTACGTCTTCGTTCACCCGTTCGACGATCCGCAGATCATTGCCGGGGCGGGCACGGTGGGGCTGGAAATGCTCGAGGATGCGCCGGAACTCGACATGATCGTCGTTCCGATCGGCGGCGGCGGGCTGATGTCCGGCATTTCGACGGCGGCGCGCGCCTTGAAGCCGGATATCGAGCTGATCGGCGTCGAGGCCGAGCTCTATCCCGGCATGAAGTGCGCGATCGACGGCGCCCATCGTCCGGTCGGCGGCGACACGCTGGCCGAAGGTATTGCGGTCAAGCAGCCGGGCGTCCTGACCTCGCAGATCCTCAAGGCCCTGGCCGACGACATCGTGCTGGTCGCCGAGCGCGATCTCGAGCGGGCCGTGGCGATGCTGGTCGGGATCGAGAAGACTGTCGTCGAGGGAGCGGGCGCAGCCGGGCTTGCGGCGATGATCGGCGACCCGGCGCGGTTCGCCGGCAAGAACAGTCGCGACGGTGCTGTGCGGCGGCAACATCGACACGCATTTGCTCGCCAACGTCCTCGTCCGCGACCTGGTCCGGCAGGGCCGAATCGCCAGGCTTCGGGTCGCGGTCCAGGACCAGCCGGGCGCGCTGGCGCTGATCACGCAGCAAGGTGTTCGAGGCCGGCGCGAACATCATCGAGGTCAACCACAGCCGGATCTTCACGACTCTGCCCGCCAAGGACACGGTGATCGAGGTCGAATGCGAGGCCCGCGATCCGGCCGCCATCGACGATGTCGTGCGGCGGCTCGAAGAGGCCGGATTCACGGTCGAGCGGGTCTTGCTGGATTAACCAGTCTGCGTCCCCTGGCGGGACAGTGCTTCCGGTTACCCTGTTCGTTGCACCCGAGGCCTTTTCATCGGCGTTTACCAGCCGCATAAAGAGTCGCGTAACCAAACGAGAGGGCTCCGGGTGAGCGCACCATTCCGCTTCCCCAAATTCTTCGTCACCAACCCGAGCCCGTGCCCGTACCTTCCGGGCAAGGTCGAGCGGAAGGTGTTCACGGAATTGAGCGGCCGCCACGCCAGCGAACTCAACGAGGCGCTGGGCCGGATCGGTTTCCGCCGCAGCCAGTCCGTTGCCTATCGCCCAAGCTGCATCGATTGCTCCGCCTGCGTTTCGGTCCGGGTACTCGCCGCCGAGTTCGAGCCGAGCGCCACCCAGCGCAAGCTGCTGCGCCGCTATTCCGACCTCGAGGTCACCGCCTGCAAGCCGTGGACGACCGAGGAGCAGTACGAGCTTCTCCGCCGCTACCTCGCCGCCCGCCATCCCGGCGGCGGCATGGCCGAAATGGACGAGAGCGACTTCGCCGACATGGTCGAGCAGACTCCGGTCCGCACCTACATGATCGAATATCGCGAGCCGTCGGTGAACGGCCGGCCCGGCAAGCTGCTCGGCGCCTGCCTGTCCGACCAGCAGAGCGACGGCCTGTCGATGATCTACAGCTTTTTCGATGTCGGCCCCGACGCCCGCAAGGGGCTCGGCACCTTCATCATCCTCGACCATGTCGTCCGCGCCGCGCGCGCCGGCTCTGCCCTATGTCTATCTCGGCTATTGGGTCGAGGGGTCGTACGCGGATGGCCTACAAGACCGAGCTTCCGGCCGCTCGAGCGGCTGGGCCGCGACGGCTGGCGGCGGATGGACCAGCCGCCGAACCAGTCGGCGGAGCGCGAGATCGTGCCTGCCGGGCCGTCGAAGCCCAAGCCGCCTGCTGATCGAAGCCTGACGTTATTCGGCGTCTGCCCGTCCCACTCCTCGTGAGCGTGGCGAGCGTCGGCCTCGGCTTTCGTCGACTGGACTACGCCGTCCAGTGCTCGGGCGGGCCGTAGATGGTGTAGAGCCTGAGCGGCGCTGGCGCCGGTGTTGCGCGACATTGTGGCGGGCGCCGCGCCGGCACGATCGACAGCGAAGTCGTCCGCCACCTTGTTCTCGACGCCGTCGATGTCGATCGACCCGGAGCCCTGCTCGATGCCGGAAGAATTGGTCGCGGTCTTCGTGGACCTCCTCGCCGATCTCGTCGCCCGGCTGCAGGGTCATCAGCCACCAGTTGCAGGTGGCCGCCGGTATAGAGCACGCGGCGGAAGTCCCGGTTGTCGACGGTGCGCCGTGCTCGATCTTGTCGCAATATCCGTGCTTCATCGGCTGGCCTCTCGTCGCCGAGTCGATCAGTCAAGTGCGTTCGAGCTGCTGCGCGGCTCGCGTCCTGCAGCGGCCGGATGAACAGCCGGCGGACTTGCGGCCAGCGCTCGCTGCGCCTCCTTTTCGATCTCGCAGACGATCGCCTCGACCTGGCCGGCGCGGATGGCGTCGTCGAAGTCGACGTTGATCATCGCCGTGACCTGGTCGGGCGAGGAATGGACGGTGAGGACGTGGCCGACGCCCATGACGCCGCGCTTGCCGCGAGGCGAGGGCGCGCAGGCCCTCGACCAGCTGCCGGGTCCGCCGCCTCGCCGATCAGCAGCCCCTTGGATTCCGCAGGCGAGCAGCATGGCCGTGAAGCCGAGGATGATGCCGATGACGATCGATGCCGCGCCGTCGAAGAAGGGATTGCCGGTCAGCTGCGACAGGAACAGGCCCAACGCGGCGGCGAGGATGCCGGCCATTGCCGCGCCGTTCTCGAGGAGGACGATGAAGGCCGGCGGGTCCTTCGACCGGCGGATTGCTTCGAGCCAGCTGAGCTCGCCCTTGGCGGCGCGAAATTCCTTGAACGCCGCCAGCGTCGACCAGCCTTCGAGCACGAAGGCGACCAGCAGCACGCCGTAGGCGATCAGCGGGCGAGACCGCCGGTTCCGGGTGGGCGATGTGGATGATGCCCTCGTACACCGAGACGCCGGCGCCGAGCGCGAACACCAGCACCGCGACGACAAAGCTCCAGAAATAGAGCTCGCGGCCGTAGCCGAACGGGTGGTATTTGTCGGGCGGCTTCTTGGCCTGGCGGCGGCCCCACATCAGCAGCAGCTGGTTCGGCCGAATCGACGACGCTGTGCACGCCTTCGGTCAGCATTGCCGACGAGCCGGTGATGGCCGCGGCGACGAACTTCGAAACCGCGATCCCGAGGTTCGCCGCGAGCGCGATGACCAGCGTGCGGGTGCTCGTGGTGTGGGCGCTCATGGTGCGCGAAAGTTCACTAAGTTCACGAGCCTACGCGTACGCGCACGCGAGGACGCCGGCGAGGTTGCCGCCATGAGGTGATGATTGCCGGAGAGGCGAGCGAAGGTCATGGGCGGGGCCCATTGCACAAGTCGCTCCATGTAGGACAGCGGCCTCAGATGTGGATGACGCGGCCGAAGGCGGCGAGGACGCTTTCGTGCATCATCTCGCTGAGCGTCGGGTGCGGGAAGACGGTCTGGATGAAGTCCGTCTCGACCAGCTCGGCGGTCTTGCCGATGGTGTAGCCCTGGATCAGCTCGGTGACTTCGGCGCCGATCATGTGGGCGCCGAGCAACTCGCCGGTCTTGGCGTCGAACACCGTCTTCACGAAGCCGTCGGCTTCGCCGAGCGCGATCGCCTTGCCGTTGCCGATGGCCGGGAACTTGCCGACCTTGACCTCGTAGCCGAGTTCCTTAGCCTTGGCTTCGGTCAGGCCGACGGAGGCGACCTGCGGACGGCAATAGGTGCAGCCGGGAATGTTCTTCGGCGTCGGTTGCGTGCGGGTGGACATCCTTGTTGCCCAGCTCCCGGGCGATGGCTTCGGCGGCGGTGACGCCCTCGTGGCTCGCCTTGTGCGCGAGCCACGGCGGCGCGGTGACGTCGCCGATCGCCCACAGGCCGGGGACGTTGGTGCGGCACATCGGGTCGGTGTCGATGTGGCCCTTGGTCGGTCTTCACGCCGAGCGCCTCGAGGCCGATGTTCTCGGTGTTGGGGACGATGCCGACGGCGACGATGCAGTGGCTGAACGTGTGGTCGGCCGACTTGCCGTCACTGGTCTTGATGCGTCGCCGTGACGCCGCTTGCCGTCGTCCTTGAGGCTTTCGACGCCGGCGCCGGTGAGGATGGTCAGGCCCTGCTTGGCCATGCTCTTCTGGAGCTGCGCGCTGACCTCGGCGTCCTCGACGGGGACGATGCGGTCGAGCATTTCGACGACCGTCACCTTGGCGCCGAGGTCGGCGTAGAAGCTGGCGAACTCGATGCCGATGGCGCCGGAGCCGATGACCAGCAGCTCGGTCGGCATTTCGGCCGGGGTCATCGCGTGGCGGTAGGTCCAGATGCGCTTGCCGTCGGCCTTGGCGAAGGGGAGGTCGCGGGCGCGGGCGCCGGTCGCGACGATGATGTGCTTGGCGGTGAGTTCGGTCGCCTTGCCGTCGGCGCCGGTGACGCTGAGCTTGCCTTTGCCGGTCAGCTTGCCCTCGCCCATGTGCACGGCGATCTTGTTCTTCTTCATCAGGTGCGTGACGCCCTGATTGAGCTGCTTGGCGACGGCGCGGCTGCGCCCGACGACCTTGGCGAGGTCGAACGACGGCTTGTCGTTGGAGAGGCCATAGGCGTCGGCGTGGGTCATGTAATGGAACACCTCGGCCGTGCGCAGCAGCGCCTTGGTCGGGATGCATCCCCAGTTGAGGCAGATGCCGCCGAGATTCTCGCGCTCGACGATCGCGGTCTTGAGCCCGAGCTGCGCCGCGCGGATGGCGGCGACATAGCCGCCGGGACCGGAGCCGAGGACGATGAGGTCGTAGGTGTCGGCCATTATGCCAGCATCCCGAGCGGGTTTTCGACCAGGCGCTTGAACGCCTGCATCAGCTTGGCGCCGTCGGCGCCGTCGATGGCGCGGTGGTCGAAGCTGCCGGTGGCGCTCATGACGGTGGCGATCTGCAGGCTGTCGTCGACGACGTAGGGGCGCTTCTCGCCGGCGCCGATCGCCATGATCATGCCCTGCGGCGGGTTGATGACGGCTTCGAACTGCTTGATCCCGAACATGCCCATGTTGGAGAGCGAGGCGGTGCCGCCCTGATATTCCTCGGGCTGCAGCTTGCCCTCCTTGGCGCGGCTGGCGAGGTCCTTCATCTCGGTCGAGATCGCCGAGACGCTCTTGCGTGTCGGCGCTGACGATGATCGGGGTGATCAGGCCGGCCGGGATCGAGACGGCGACCGAGATGTCGGCGCGGCTGTATTTGAGCAGCTGGTCGCCGGCGAAGCCGACGTTGCACTCGGGCACTTCGATCAGGGCGGCGGCGAGCGCCTTGATCAGGAGGTCGTTGACGCTGAGCTTGACGTTGCGGCCGGCGAGGCCGGCGTTGAGCTCGCCGCGCAGCTTGAGCAGCGCGTCGAGGTTGATGTCGACCGTCAGGTAGATGTGCGGGATCTGCTGCTTGGACTCGGTCAGGCGGCGCGCGATCGTCTTGCGCATGTTCGAGAGCTTCACGCCTCGTGCGGGATATCTGCTCGGGCTCGACACGGGTGCAGCCGCGGCCGCGTGCGGCGGCAGGAGCTGCGGCGGGTCGGAGCGGTCGGCGCCTTGCCGACCGCGGCGTCGACGTCGGCGCGAACGATGCGGCCGTCGGGGCCGCTGCCCTTCAGGCTGCCGAGGTCGATGTCCTGGGCCTGCGCCAGGCGGCGGGCGAGGGGCGAGGCCTTGATGCGGTCGCCCTGTCGTGACGTAGCGGACTGAGCGGGGGCCGGCGCGGCTTGCGCCGGGTCCTCGCCGGGCGAGCGCCGTAGCCCTTTTCCTGCGGGGTCGGCGTTGGCGTGGCGTCGGGCTTCGGGGCGGCCGCTGCAGCCGGCGGCGGGCGGCGTTGCCGGAGCCGTGTCCGGCCTTCGGCGCGGCACTGGCCGCGGACGAGGCATCTTCACCCTCGCCGGCGAGGATAGCGATCGGGGCGCCGACCTTCACGCCGTCGGTGCCTTCGGGGACGATGATCTTGGCGATCGTGCCTTCGTCGACCGCTTCGAACTCCATCGTCGCCTTGTCGGTCTCGATCTCGGCGAGGATGTCTCCGGACGCGACCTTGTCGCCTTCCTTGACCAGCCACTTGGCGAGCGTGCCTTCCTCCATGGTCGGGGAAAGCGCGGGCATCTTGAGTTCGATGGGCATGAGCGCGGTGTCCGTTAAGGAGGCTCGCGCGGCTCAAAGCCAATGCAGCGGTTGCGGTCAAGCCTGCGGCCGAACCCGGACGGCCCGCTTGCACTTGACCGTCGGTTTAACGCAGCACTGTACGGCATGGCCCAAGAGGACGCGAAACGCACCTATCTGGTCGTCGTCGACGACAGCGAGGAAGCGCGCGTCGCGCTCCGCTTCGCCGCCCGCCGCGCGGCCAAGACCAACGGCCGGATCGAGGTGCTGGGGATCGTCGAGCCGCAGGAATTCGTCCAGTTCGGCGGCGTCCAGTCGGCGATCGAGGAGGAGCAAAGGCTTGCGGATCGAGGGCGTCGTCAGCGCCGGCGATCGGCGAAATCCTCGACGAGTTCGGGAGTCGAGGCGCAGATCGTCGTCCGCCAGGGCGAAGCGGTGCAGACGGTGCGCGAGTCCATCGGTGAGCGCGAGGATGTCGCGGCGCTGGTGCTCGGAGCGGCGGCGAGCGGCGACCCGGGGCCGCTGGTCGGCGATTTCGCCGGGGCGGACGCGGGCAGGCTGCCCTGCCCGCTGATGATCATTCCCGGATCGCTCAGCGAGGAGCGGCTCGAGCAGCTGAGTTAATGAGCCGCGTCGCCGCGTCTAGAGGACTTTCGCGAGGATTTCGGCGAGACGGACGCAGCCGGCTTCGTCCTCCGCGGTGAAGCGGCCGGTGCGCGGGCTGTCGAGATCGAGGACGGCGAGTAGCTCGCCCGTCGCGGACGATCGGGACGACGAGTTCGCTGGCGGACGCGGAATTGCAGGCGATGTGGCCGGGGAAGGCGTTGACGTCCTGGACCCGCTGCGGCTGCAGCGTCGAGGCGGCGGTGCCGCAGACGCCGGAGCCGAACGCGATGCGGATGCAGGCGGGGCGGCCCTGGAATGGACCGAGGACGAGCTCGCCGCCAGATTGCGGTAGAAGCCGGCCCAGTTGAGGTCGGGCAAGCTCTCCCAGATCAGGGCGGCCGCGTTGGCCATGTTGGCGATGGGATCCGGCTCGCCGGAGACGAGCCCTTCGAGAGCGGAGGCGAGGTCGCGGTAGAGCGTGGCGGTGTCGGCGGCGGCGATCTTGAAGTCGTACATCAGTCTTCATCCCTAATCGTCACCCTGAACTCGTTTCAGGGTCCATTTCGCCGCCAGCTGCACCTTCCCATCGATGGATGCTGAAACGAGTTCAGCATGACGGACTAGAAATCCGTCACCTTTCCGCGGCCCTGCTTGATGCTGCTGCGCTGGCGCTTCTGATCGACTCGCTCGGCCTTTGCGGCCCGGCTCGGGCGCGTCGGCTTGCGCTTGGCCTGGACGATATAAGCAGCGGCGATCATCTCCGCCAGTCGGCGGCGCGCATCCTGGCGGTTTGCGTCCTGGGTGCGGAAGCGGCGGGCAGTGATCAGCAGCTCGCCGGCGCTCGTCATGCGCGATGCCAGCGATCGCCTTGAGCCGCTCATAGGCGTCGGGGTGCAGGCCGAGCCGGAACAGGTCGACGCGCAGCTGCACCGCGGTCGCGACCTTGTTGACGTTCTGGCCGCCCGGTCCGGTCGCGGCGAGGAAGGTTTCGCTGAGCGCGTCCTCCGGGATGGAAACCTCGTCAGGCTACATCGCGCCACTCGCCGAAGCTGTCGGGAAGCGGGGCGGAGAACGTCGATGGCGGCCTTGCCCTCGCGCGGCACGATCAGGCGCGAGGCGTGGAGGCAGCATCGGACCGCCGGGCAGGCCATAGACTCGGTCGCCGACGATTCCGCGCCCGAAGGCATCGCGGGCGTGGGCACGGATCTGGTGGGTGCGTCCCGTCAGGGGACGAAACTCGACCAGAGTGGACCCGCCGCGAACCGCGATCCGCCGCCAGTGCGTTGTCGCTTCAAGGCCATGTTCGTCAGCAACCATCCTCCAGCCGGCTTCGGCGCTGGAACTCTTGCCGAGCGGCACGTCGATCACTCCCTTCGGCCTCGGAAGCTCGGCACCGATCACCGCCAGATAATATTTCTCGACCGCGCGGCTTTCGAAAGCACGCTGGAAGCGGCGCGTGCCTTAGCGGTGCGCGCGAGCAGCAGGCAGCCGCTGGTGTCGGTGTCGAGGCGGTGCATCGGGCGTCGGCGCGCGCTTGAATCCGCACGTGAGCTCGCCCAGCCGCGCCGACGATGGAATCGCCGCCGCGGCGCGGCGTGTCGACCGGCAGGCCGGCCGGCTTGTCGATGACGATCGCCTCGGCGTCGATGAACAGGATGCGGTCGGCGAGCATGACGGCGCGCATTAGAGGTTTGTGTCTCCCGCGCAACGAAACGAGGGAATCCAGCCTGTTACACAATATTAACCTTTTCGCATCAGACAGCGAATGGTTAATGGACGCTTCAAGGCTCTTAAGGGCGAGTAACCCTGACGGCCGCGAACGGGGGATTTAGCAAAATGCGGGTGCTGCTGATCGAAGACGAGCCGACCACGGCCAAGAGCATCGAGCTGATGCTCGGGACGGAAGGCTTCAACGTCTACACGACGGATCTTGGCGAAGAGGGCCTCGATCTCGCGCAAGCTCTATGATTACGACATCATCCTGCTCGACCTCAATCTTCCCGACATGCACGGCTACGACGTGCTGAAGAAGGTCCGCACCGCCAAGGTGACGACGCCGGTCCTGATCCTGTCGGGCATCGGCGAGATGGATTCAAAGGTCCGGGCGCTGGGCTTCGGCGCCGACGATTACGTGACCAAGCCGTTCCACCGCGACGAGCTGGTGGCGCGCATCCACGCCATCATCCGCCGCTCGAAGGGCCATTCGCAGTCGGTCATCCGCACCGGCAAGCTGGCCGTGAACCTCGACGCCAAGACGGTCGAGGTCGACGGCAGCCGGGTGCACCTGACCGGCAAGGAATATGCGATGCTGGAGCTGCTGTCGCTCCGCAAGGGCACGACGCTGACCAAGGAAATGTTCCTCAACCACCTCTATGGCGGCATGGACGAGCCCGAGCTCAAGATCATCGACGTCTTCATCTGCAAGCTGCGCAAGAAGCTCAGCCTCGCGTGCGGCGGCGCCAATTACATCGAGACCGTCTGGGGCCGCGGCTACGTGCTGCGCGATCCGGAAGAGGCCACCGAGGACGAGCCGCAGGCTGCGGTCGCGTAAGCATTGCTTTCCCCTCCCTGTGAGGGAGGGGTCAGGAGTGGGTTGTGACTGAAGCGGCTCGATGCCGCTGAAGGAACTCACTCACGGGCATTGAGCCCGTTCGTTCGTACCCACCCCCAGCCCCTCCCTTGCAGAGAGGGGAGATTCCAGAGCGCAAGTCAGTTGCGCTCGTACGTGCCGATGAGTTCGCCTTGCGCAATTGCGTGAGCCGCGGCGGCATCCTCGACGTCCGCGACCTTGGAGCTTGGGTTCAGGCCTAGCCGGTCGACGCTGAGGGCGAACAGCTTGAAATGGTAGTGGTGGACGCCGTTGCCCTTGGGCGGGCAGGGGCCCGTATAGCCGGGCTTGCCGCCGTCGTTGTTCACTTCGGTTCCGATGTGCTGGCCGGCGGCCATGCCGCGGGCGGACGCCGGAATGTCGTACGACGCCCCAATGGCGGAAGGTCCCGCGCGGCGCATCCGGGTCGTCGATCACCAGCGCGAAGCTCTTGGTTCCGGCGGGCGGATCCGACCAGTGGATCGCCGGCGAGTGGTTGGCGCCGTCGCAGCTGTAGATCGCAGGGATCGGCTGGCCATCCTTGAAGGCGTCGCTGGTCAGAGCCAGCCTGGTGAGCGTCGCATTGTCCATGGTCGAAGCTCCCGCGGAATGATTGGTGTTGCCGTGTGCCCCGCAGCTGGCCAGAACGACCAGGGCCAGAGCCGGCGTAATCGCTTGCAATCTCATGGCCGTCCTCCCGGACAGGAAAACGTGCGTGGGGCGACCGGCGTTCCCGAGCACGCGGTTGACCCTTCGGCACCCGCCCGCTATGTGCCCGCCCGTCCGAGCGTCTTGCGATTCACGCGTAGTCCATTGGCGCCGGGCAAGAGCTGAACATTGCTCAGGCAGCGCGTCGCCGTGTGGCCATAGGGCTGCTTGGCTCCGCGCTTTTCGTGTTGAGCAAAGTAACCGCCGGGAATTCCGGCAACGAAAGGTGAAGGGCTTCATGCCAACGATTAACCAGCTGATCCGCAAGGGTCGCGAACCGCAGAAGGCCAAGTCGAAGGTCCCTGCGATGGAGCAGAACCCGCAGAAGCGCGGCGTCTGCACCCGCGTCTATACGACGACCCCGAAGAAGCCGAACTCGGCGCTGCGCAAGGTGGCCAAGGTCCGCCTGACCAACCAGCGCGAAGTGATCAGCTACATCCCCGGCGAGGGCCACAACCTCCAGGAGCACAGCGTCGTGCTGATCCGCGGCGGCCGTGTGCGCGACCTTCCCGGCGTTCGCTACCACGTGCTTCGCGGCGTGCTCGACACCCAGGGTGTCAAGGACCGCAGGCAGTCGCCGCTCCAAGTACGGCGCCAAGCGTCCCAAATAATCGACGAGAGTAAGCCCCGGGCATCGAAGTCCCGGACCAGGCTGAAGAGAAAGGAATTATCCAATGGCTCGTCGTCGTCGCCCAGAGAAGCGCGAAATCCTTCCCGATCCCGAAGTTCGGGGATGATCGTCCTCTCCAAGTTCATGAATTCGGTCATGCTCGACGGCAAGAAGTCCGTCGCCGAAGGCATCGTCTATGGCGCGCTCGAAAGCGTCGAAACGCGCCTGAAGCGCGAGCCGATCGGCGTGTTCCACGACGCGCTCAACAATGTGAAGCCGGGCATCGAGGTCCGCAGCCGCCGCGTCGGCGGCGCGACCTACCAGGTCCCGGTCGAGGTGCGCCCCGAGCGCGCCCAGGCGCTGGCCATCCGCTGGCTGATCACGGCGGCTCGCGGCCGGTCGGAGAAGACCATGGCCGGCGCGCCTGTCGGGCGAGCTGATGGACGCGTCGCAGAACCGCGGCAACGCGGTGAAGAAGCGCGAGGACACGCACCGCATGGCCGAAGCGAACCGCGCCTTCAGTCGCACTACCGCTGGTAGTCTGGTAATCGTACCTATATCTGGGGAAGCCGGATCCGCCGGCTCCCCACATCGCTAAGGAACTGACGATCATGGCCCGCAGCCATCCGCTCGACCGCTATCGCAACATCGGCATCATGGCGCACATCGACGCCGGCAAGACGACGACGACCGAGCGCATCCTCTATTACACCGGCAAGTCCTACAAGATCGGCGAGGTCCACGAGGGCACCGCGACGATGGACTGGATGGAGCAGGAGCAGGAGCGCGGGATCACGATCACGTCGGCCGCGACGACCTGCTTCTGGCGGCCGACGAGGGCAAGGGCCCAGAGCACCGGATCAACATCATCGACACGCCCGGCCACGTCGACTTCACCATCGAGGTCGAGCGCTCGCTTGCGCGTGCTCGACGGCGCGGTCGCCTGCTTCGACGGCGTTGCCGGCGTCGAGCCGCAGTCGGAGACCGTGTGGCGCCAGGCCGAGAAGTACAACGTGCCGCGGATGTGCTTCGTCAACAAGCTCGACCGCACCGGCGCCAACTTCGACATGTGCGTCGGCATGATCAAGGACCGCCTCGGCGCGCGCCCGGCCGTGCTGTATCTGCCGATCGGCATCGAGGGCGAGTTCAAGGGCCTCGTCGACCTGGTCGAGAACCGCGCGATCATCTGGCTCGACGAGAGCCTCGGCGCGAAGTTCGAATATCAGGACATTCCGGCCGACCTCGCCGACGCCGCCGCCGCCGCTCGCCAGGAGCTGATCGAGATGGCCGTCGAGCAGGACGACGACGTCATGGAGGCCTATCTCGAGGGCAACGAGCCCGACGTCGCGACGCTCAAGAAGCTGATCCGCAAGGGCACGCTGAACTTCTCGTTCGTGCCGGTGCTGTGCGGCTCGGCGTTCAAGAACAAGGGCGTCCAGCCGCTGCTCGACGCGGTCGTCGACTATCTGCCGAGCCCGCTCGACATTCCGCCGGTCGAGGGCATCAAGCCCGACAGCGAGACCGCCGAAACCCGCGCGCCGTCCGACGACGCGCCGTTCTCGGCGCTGGCGTTCAAGATCATGAACGACCCGTTCGTCGGCACGCTGACCTTCGCCCGCATCTATTCGGGCAAGCTCGAGACCGCGTCGCAGGTCATCGAACTCGGTCAAGGACAAGAAGGAAAAGGTCGGCCGCATGCTGCTGATGCATGCCAACGACCGCGAGGACATCCAGGTGGCCTATGCCGGCGACATCGTCGCTCTCGCGGGCCTCAAGGACACCACGACCGGCGACACGCTGTGCGCGCCGAACGCGCCGATCATCCTCGAGCGGATGGAGTTCCCCGACCCGGTCATCGAGGTCGCGGTCGAGCCGAAGACCAAGGCCGACCAGGAGAAGATGGGCGTCGCGCTCAATCGCCTGGCGCGCGAGGATCCGTCGTTCCGCGTCACCACCGACCATGAATCGGGCCAGACGATCATCAAGGGGATGGGCGAGCTCCACCTCGAGATCCTCGTCGACCGCATGAAGCGCGAGTTCAAGGTCGAGGCCAATGTCGGCGCTCCGCAGGTCGCCTATCGCGAGTATCTCGCGAAGCCGGTCGAGCTCACCTACACCCACAAGAAGCAGTCGGGCGGCTCCGGCCAGTTCGGCGAGATCAAGATCAACGTCATCCCGGGCGAGCGCGGATCGGGCTTCCAGTTCTTCGACGAGATCAAGGGCGGCAACGTCCCCAAGGAATATATCCCGTCGGTCGAGAAGGGCCTGCGCGAGACCGCCGAGACCGGGTCGCTGATCGGCTTCCCGATCATCGACTTCGAGGTGCACCTGATCGACGGCAAGTACCACGACGTCGACTCCTCGGCGCTGGCGTTCGAGATCTGCGCGCGCGGCGCGATGCGCGAAGCGGCGCAGAAGGCCGGCATCAAGCTGCTCGAGCCGATCATGAAGGTCGAGGTGGTGACGCCCGGAGGATTATCTCGGCGACGTCATCGGCGACTTGAACAGCCGGCGCGGCCAGATCCAGGGCACCGACAGCCGCGGCAACGCGCAGGTGGTCGAGGCGATCGTGCCGCTTGCGAACATGTTCGGCTACGTCAACCAGCTGCGCTCGTTCACCCAGGGGCGCGCGCAGTACACGATGCAGTTCTCGCACTATGACGAAGTGCCGCAGAACGTCGCCGACGAGGTGAAGGCGAAGCTGGCGTAACCGCGTAAATTGTAGCTATGGGCGCGTCCGCGATGAGGGCGGGCCGCCCGAATTCCAGAAAAGAAGAGGCGTAAAATGGCGAAGGCTAAATTCGAGCGGAATAAGCCGCACGTGAACATCGGCACCATCGGTCACGTCGACCATGGCAAGACGTCGCTGACGGCGGCGATCACCAAGGTCCTGGCCGAGACCGGCGGCGCGACGTTCACCGACTATGCGAACATCGACAAGGCGCCGGAAGAGCGCGAGCGCGGCATCACCATCTCGACCGCTCACGTCGAGTATGAGACCGACAAGCGCCACTATGCGCACGTCGATTGCCCGGGCCACGCCGATTATGTGAAGAACATGATCACCGGCGCCGCCCAGATGGACGGCGCGATCCTGGTCGTGTCGGCCGCCGACGGCCCGATGCCGCAGACCAAGGAGCACATCCTGCTCGCCAAGCAGGTCGGCGTTCCGACCATGGTCGTGTTCCTCAACAAGGTCGACCAGGTCGACGATCCCGAGCTTCTCGAGCTGGTCGAGCTCGAAATCCGCGAGGAGCTTTCCAAGCGCGACTTCGACGGCGACAACATTCCGATCGTCTCCGGTTCGGCGCTTGCCGCCCTCGAGGACAGCAACCGCGAGATCGGCCACGACGCGATCCTCAAGCTGATGGACGCGGTCGACGAGCTGGATCCCGACCCCGGAGCGTCCGCTCGACAAGCCGTTCCTGATGCCGATCGAGGACGTGTTCTCGATCTCCGGCCGCGGCACGGTCGTCACCGGCCGCGTCGAGCAGGGCATCGTCAAGGTTGGCGAGGAAGTCGAGATCGTCGGCATCCGCGACACCCAGAAGACCGTCGTCACCGGCGTCGAGATGTTCCGCAAGCTGCTCGACCAGGGCCAGGCGGGCGACAACATCGGCGCGCTGCTGCGCGGCGTCGGCCGTGAGGACGTCGAGCGCGGCCAGGTGCTGTGCAAGCCGGGCTCGATCAAGCCGCACACCGACTTCTCGGCCGAGGTCTATGTCCTGTCGAAGGACGAGGGCGGCCGTCACACGCCGTTCTTCGCCAACTATCGTCCGCAATTCTACTTCCGGACGACGGACGTCACCGGCGAAGTCGTGCTCCCCGAGGGCACCGAGATGGTGATGCCGGGCGACAACGTGAACCTGGGCGTCAAGCTGATCGCCCCGATCGCGATGGACCCGGGCCTGCGCTTCGCCATTCGCGAAGGCGGCCGCACCGTCGGCGCGGGCGTTGTCGCGAAGATCACGAAGTAAGTCTCGCGCCTTAGGGCGCGAGATGATGAAAGGCCCGGTGCTTCGGTGAAGCGCCGGGCCTTTTCCTTGCCCTAATGTCGCTTGTGCACGAGGGCGGCTAACGTCCCGCTTCCGACCTAATGCAGATGCTAGATCGCTAGAGACTGATTCCAGTAGCGCAGCAGGTAAAAAGCGATGATTAGGGCAGGCGCCAAGTAGTCGAGCCACCGCAGGCGCACGAGCGCCAGGATCAGATAAGCAGCCAGTGGTCCAATCATTCGAAGCCAATCGACGGGTGTTACAGTGCCGCCGACAGTGGCCTGTGTTCCTCCGAAGACTGTCAGCCAGAGGACGAAATAGCTCGCCTGGTAGGCGGCAAAGACTGACCAGAAATAGCGCCGGTTCGCGTCATAGAAATCACCAAGGTCGCAGCGTTCGCTGACGCGATCGGGGAGCGATGAGAATGCCAGCAGGACAAGCAACAGAATCTGGACGAACTCTCCAAGATAGACGCCAAAGGTCAGGGCCGTTGCGAGATCTCTGCCGGTCCACTGCGCGAACCACATTCGGATAATCTCGAGCATCACGAGCGACGTCGCGATGAGAATCCGACCATCCCACTTCACAATCTCCCGCGACCGGATGAGCTTGTGAAAGGACACCACGATGTCGGCGAGCGCCAAGCCCATCAGAATTGATATGAGGACGAGAGCGTATTCGAACGGCCTCATCAGCACCTCCCCCGCTCCGCGCTAGACGAAAAGCGTCGTCTCAGGAATGTTCGCCTTCCACCCATTCTGCCATTAGAGCCTTCTGTTACGCTGCCGTAACCGCCGAGGCTCCCGCCGGATGAACAGTTTGCCGAAACCTCTGCACGGCTGGCGCGCTTTCATGGGCGAAGTCGGAATCATCGTTCTCGGCGTGTTGATTGCGCTCGCTTTTGGACAGATTGTCGATGCGTGGCAGTGGCGGGACAAGGTCAGCCACGCCGAGGCCGCGATGCGGCTCGAGCTCGCCGAGGATGATGGTCCGCAGGCCTATGGGCGCGTGTTGATCGGTCGATGCCTCGATATGCAACTCGCACGGATCCACGACGAAGGAGGCAGTGTTCCGGCCGATCAGCTGCGGCAATGGGTGGCCTCCTACACTCCACCATTTCGTACTTGGGATAGCGAAGCGTGGAAGGTGGTCGTGGCATCCGACACCGGCAGTCACATGGGGTCGGATCGGTTGATCGCCTGGTCCGCGCCTTACAGGATTTTGCCGAGTATGACCGAGGGGAACGAGCGGGAAGCACAACAGGTGGTTGAGTTGCGCAATGCTCTGCCGCCAACCGGCGACCTTTCTCCGTCCGACCTAAGATCGCTCCGGCTTACGGCGGGACAGCTCCGCCTCGCGAACCACCGCTTCATGACCGGGTCGGAGTTGCTGCTCGGGCGCATGCGGGATTTGGGTGCGCAGGTTCCGCAGCCGATCCAGGAACAGCTGATTGCCCATGCGCGAGCGATGTACGGAAGCTGCGTCGACATTCCCGACTTGCACGCAAAGCCCACAGCGGGGCGCTTGGACGCAAATCTCAGAAGCGCGGCCCTGAGTCAGTAGGACCAAACATCAGTTCGTTCGAAGTGTCAGCTTTCCACCCAAGCAGACATTGAGCAGCGGCAACTCGCTCCACAGGGGTTGATCTCACCCGCCGTCCTCTGTAGAGGCGCCTCCACCGACGGGGATTTGTCACCGTCACTAACATTCAAGCTGAGGTCGTCCGTTCCGGGAAACCGGGGTCAAACGGGTGCGGCCTCTTGTTTTTCGGGTTGGCAACAGCCCGGCGGCTCTTTCGCATCGGTAGGGACATGGAAACGCAGAATATCCGGATTCGCCTGAAGGCGTTCGATCATCGAGTGCTCGACCAGGCAACTGGCGACATCGCCGATACGGCGCGCCGCACGGGTGC
>CAWGRB010000031.1:0-18503 GCA_963824845.1 uncultured Alphaproteobacteria bacterium | reverse complement strand
CGGCGGGGTCGAGGTAGGCTAGCCCCTCGGCGAGCTTCAGCGCGGTTTCGAAGCTGTCGGCGAGGCGCGGCTCGATGCCTGTGCGGATGGCGACGCGGTCGACGACGACTTCGATGTCGTGCTTGTATTTCTTGTCGAGCGCGGGCGCTTCCTCGATCGCGTAGAAGACGCCGTCGATGCGGACCCGGGTGAAGCCGGCCTTCTGCCACTCGGCGAGTTCCTTGCGGTACTCGCCCTTGCGGCCGCGGACGACGGGCGCGAGCAGATAGTGACGGCTGCCTTCGGGAGGGCCATGGTGCGGTCGACCATCTGGCTGACGGTCTGCGCGGTGATCGGAGCCCGGTGGCGGGCGAGTACGGCACGCCGACGCGCGCCCACAGCAGGCGCATATAGTCGTAGATTTCGGTGACGGTGGCGACGGTCGAGCGCGGGTTGCGGCTTGTCGTCTTCTGCTCGATCGAGATGGCCGGCGACAGGCCGTCGATATGCTCGACGTCCGGCTTCTGCATCATCTCGAGGAACTGCCGCGCGTAGGCGTGACAGGACTCTCGACGTAGCGCCGCTGCCCTTCGGCGTAGATGGTGTCGAAGGCGAGGCTCGACTTGCCGGAGCCGCTGAGGCCGGTGATGACCGTCAGGCTCTCGCGCATGATGTCGACGTCGATGCCCTTGAGGTTGTGCTCGCGAGCACCACGGACAGAAATATGGGTCAGCATAAGCGTGTGTGTGTTTCGTTTATGTTCTGAAGCTACGCGCGGAGCTTCCCCGGTCAACGCGGCAGCACGCGATGTGGGTGCGCGACCGCAATTCCGCAACCGGCGAGCCATCTGCGCCGGCTCGCGCACCTTCCAACGTGAGCGCCGGTTCGTCGAAGAAGCCGAGGCGCTTGTCGATCAATCGGGGAACCGCCTTGCGAGCGCGCACGCGCCCGACTATCGCCTTGTCCTTCCATCCTATCTCATTGCCTTTGCGGGGAAATTCATGCGTCTTATTCGAAGCTCGGCCGCCTGGCCGCCGTTCTGCTTGCCGCGACATCACTGCAGGGACCGCGCTTCTCGCCCAGGACAGCGGAGCCGACACGGCGGCGGCGACGCGCGCCGGCCAAGACGAACTTCGGCACCTGGGGTGTCGACCTGTCGGTCCGCGACATGGCCGTGAAGCCGGGCGACGACTTCCAGAAATACGCTTCGGGCGGCTGGCTCGCGAAGACCCAGATCCCGGCCGACAAGGCGCGGTCGGTTCGTTCTACGAGCTTTTCGACATGAGCCAGGACCAGCTGAAGGACGCTGATCACCAACGCGCCCGCCGGCGAGCAAGTATGGCGCGCATGTACCAGAGCATGATGGACGAGAACCGCGGTCGAGCAGCTCGGCCTCGCGCCGCTCAAGCCCGACCTGGCGAAGGTCTCGGCGATCAGCCGCAAGGCGCGACTTCGCCCGCCACATGGGCACGACCGACGGCGACTTCGGGAGCTCGCTATTCGCGTTCCACCTCGAGCCGGACACCGCCGACGCGTCGATGAACGCGCTCTACATCAACCAGTGCGGCCTCGGCATGCCGAACCGGGACTATTATCTCAAGGCCAGCTTCAAGCCGCAGCGCGAGGCCTACCGGGCGTACATGGAGCGGACGTTCAAGGCGATCGGCACCCCGAATCCGGCGGCCGCCGCCGACGCGTGATGGCGTTCGAAACGGCGATCGCGCAGAAGAGCTGGGCGAGCGCCGACCGCCGCGACATCGAGAAGACCAACAACCCGATGAGCACGGCCGCAGCTTGCCGCCTATGCGCCGGGCTTCGACTGGGACGCCTATTTCGCCGGTGCCGATGTCCCGCGCAGAAGCGCATGATCGTCAACGAGAACAGCGCGATCAAGCGCTCGCGGCGCTCTATGCGGCGACGCCGCTGTCACGCTCAAGGCCTGGGAGGCGTTCCACACCGCCGACCAGGCCGCGCCCTATCCTCAACAAGGCGATGGTCGACAGCCGCTTCGAGTACACCAAGACGATCAGCGGCGTGAGCGCAGAACCTGCCGCGCTGGAAGCGGGCGGTGTCGCTGGTCAACGGATCGATGGGCGAGCTGGTCGGCAAGGACTATGTCGCAGCGCTACTTCCCGCCGTCGCCAAGGCCAAGATGGACGAGCTGGTCGCCAACCTGAAGCCGGCATGGCCGACCGCATCCGGACCAACAGCTGGATGAGCGAGCCGACCAAGGCGGCAGCGCTCGAGAAGCTGGCGCGGATGGACGTGATGGTCGGCTATCCGGACAAGTGGCGCGATTATAGCGCGCTCGAGATCCAGCCCGGACGACCTGTACGGCAACGTCGAGCGCGCCAGCCGCTTCAACGCCGAGTACGAGATGGAAGACCTCGGCAAGCCGGTCGACCGCAAGAAGTGGGGCATGAACCCGCAGACGGTGAACGCCTACAACGGCGGCGGCGAGAACAAGATCGTGTTCCCGGCCGCGATCCTGCAGCCGCCCTTCTTCGATCCCGACGCCGACGACGCGGTCAATTACGGCGCGCGTCGGCGCCGTCATCGGCCACGAGATCAGCCACGGCTTCGACGACCAGGGCCGCAAGATCGACGCCAGCGGCAACGTCCGCGACTGGTGGACCGCCGAGGACAGCAAGCGCTTCGACGCCGAGGCAAGCGTGTTCGGCGACCAGTATGCGAAGTTCGAAGCGGCGCCGGGCGCGTTCGTCAACCCCAAGCTGACGATGGGCGAGAATATCGCCGACTTCGCCGGCATCCAGGTCGCGCTCGACGCCTATCACCGCTCGCTGAACGGCAAGCCGGCGCCGGTGCTCGACGGCCTTACCGGCGACCAGCGCTTCTTCCTCGCCTGGGCGCAGGTGTGGCGCGAGAAGCAGCGGGAAGATGCGCTGCGCAGCCAGGTGACGACCGACCCGCACAGCCCGGGCCGCTTCCGCGCGATGGGCCCGGAGCGCAACATCGACGCATGGTACAAGGCGTTCAACGTCCAGCCGGGCGACGCGATGTACATCCCGCCGGAGAAGCGCGCGCGCATCTGGTAAGCCGGCAGGATTGCCGGTAGTTCGGGGGCGCCTTCGGGCGCCCCCTTTTTTGTCTACAGGCCCCCGAGCACCGAGCCGAGGATTCCGCCGCCGCTTCCTGCGCCGCCGCCCTTGCGGTGGGTGACGTAATGCATGGCAACGGCCCCGGCGACGATCGGAAGCAGCTTCTTCAGAACCGACGTGTCGATGCCGCTCTGCTGCGACGCCTGCGCGGCGACGTCGCGGCTGGTGTCCTTCGAGCCGAAGATGTGGCCGAGAATCTGGTTGCCGATGCCGGAGCCGACGAGGCTGCCGAGCATTCCGCCGCCCGCGCCGCCGCCCATCAGTCCGCCGAGCATTCCGCCGAGGCCGCCTGAACTGCTGCCCTCGGCAGCATTTGCCTCGCTTGCCTCGGTCTCGGCGCCGGTCGGAAGACCCCGGTTCTCGACCCCGTTGACGACGTGCGGGAGGAGCGCGCCCGCGCCCTGCTCCACGGTCGATTCATCGACGCCTAGCTGACGGGCGATCGCGGCCGCGCCGCCAGCCTGGTTGAGTAGGGATCCGATATCCATCGCCGTCGCTCCTTGGGATTGAACAGCGTCAATGATTGGGCGCGGGGGAGCGTTCCGCGGGCTGCCGGTCAGCGGCCCTCGAAAGCGTAAGTGACCACGGGCTCGTACTGGGCGCCGTGGCGCGACAGGCGGCTTTCGAACAAGGTGAACGCGTCGACCGTGAACGGATTCGACGCGAGGCCGCGGGTGCGATCGAGAAATGCGGCGACTTCGCGGGTGCGGCGGCCGCTCCAGCGGGCGAGCGTGACGTGGGGGTGGAAGGCGCGGCGCTCCGGCTCGATCCCGGCGGCAAGACAGGCGCGGTCGATCTTGGCAGCGAGGGCGGCGACCGGCTCCTTCGGCTCGATTCCGGCCCAGAGGGCGCCGGCACTGCGCTGCTCGAACCGGCCAGTACCGGCAATGCGCAGTTCGAACGGAGCCGAACGGATTCGCGACAGTGCGTCGGCAATGTCGCTCGCGACGGGCCGGTCGACCTCGCCGATGAACTTCAGGGTCAGGTGAAGCTGCTCTTCGGATTGCCAACGGAAGTCGGGGCTTTCGTCCATCGCATCGATCAACAGGTCGCGGATGGCTTCGGGAGGGCGGATGGCGACGAACAGGCGGTGCATGGGCCGGCTTTAGCATTCCGGCGCCCGATCTTCCCAACACCGCGCCTTGGTGCATAATGACGCCAGGGGGTGCGAGATGCTGACAGCGGGATTGCTCTACTTCGCTCTGGTTTCCGGCGCTGCGCAGACGCAGGCACCGGCACCGCAGTTCGAGCGCGGCGCGCCGGACAAGCTGCTGATCCACGAGACGACCGACAAGGCGAGCAAGGCGCGCAAATATCTCGACGACGTTTCACGCTGCCTCGCCAGCCATCATCGGCGGGGAGCAGCGGCGGCGCTCGCAATGCCGTACGGAAGCGCCGAGCAGGGCCATGCCATCACCAAGATGATGCAGTCGGAAGACAGCTGCTTCGGGCCGGTGTTCAGCAGCATGAGCATCAACTTCGAGACCGCGCCCGTCGCCGCCGGAATGGCGGAATTCTTTCTCGCCAATTCCAAGGCACTCGACGAGGCGCGCCGTCGGGACCCGCAATCCTTCGTCTGGCCGGCCCGGAACGCCATGGAGGAATTCGGCGATTGCGTGGTGTCGCAGGGCGAGGCGCCGGTGCGCGGCTTCATCGACAGCACCGTCGGATCGGACGCGGAACATGACCAGGCGCAGGCGCTTGCACCGCAACTGGCGCAGTGCGTCGCCGAAGGGCAGACGATCGCGGTCGAGCCTGCAGCAATGCGGGAGATTCTCGCCGTTGCCTTGTACCGGCGGGTTGCGGCTCCGCCGACGCCGGCCGTGCCTGCGAAGGTCCAGTAAGGCGGCAAGCTCTTCCCGCCGCGGGCCCGACTGCTCTAGGGGCAACCGGCACTCGCAATCTCGACGGACGCCCCGCGGCAATGGCCTCGACTGATCCCCTCCCGGCCCACGACCGGCTGCTTCCGCGGCTGGCGCGGAACATCGGCTGGCTGCTCGGCGGCAAGGGCATCACCGGGCTCTTCAGCCTGATCTATCTGGCGCTGGCCGCGCGAACGCTTGGCCCCATCCGCTTCGGCGTCTTCATGCTCGTGCTGACCTACGCGCAGCTGTTCGCCAACATTATCCAGTTCCAGTCGTGGAAGGGCGTCATCCGGTTCGGCGCCCTGCATCTGGCCGAAGGACGGCGCGGGCATCTCGCGAGGGTACTCGGCTTTTCGGCTGTTCTCGATTGGTCGAGCGCGCTGATCGGAGCGGCCCTCGCCGCTGTCGGGGCATTCATCGTCGGTCCGATGTTCAGCTGGACCCCGGAGGTGCAGCGCGAAGCGGCGATCTTCTCCGCAGCGCTGCTGTTCAGCACGGGCGCGACTCCGACGGGGATCCTGCGCCTCTTCGATCGCTTCGACCTCCTCACCTACAGCGAGGCGTTCATGCCGACGATCCGGCTGATCGGCGCAATCGTCGCGTGGCGCGTCAGCGGCGGGGTTGGCACATTTCTGTTCGTGTGGGGGCTGTCGTCGGTCGTCCAGTATGCCGCGACCTGGGTGACGGCGATGATCATCAACCGCGGCGGTCTCGCGCTCGGGCGGCGCTCGCTGGCGCAAGCAATGGACGATAATCCCAAGCTGTGGCGATTTATGTGGCAAACCAGCCTGTCGAGCTCGTTCGGGTTCCTGTGGCTACAGGCGGGGACTCTGGCGGTCGGCGCCTATGCCGGACCCGCGATGGCCGGCGGCTTCCGGCTTGCCGATCGGGTGGCCAACGCCCTGGCACGGCCGACCGAGACGATCACGCGCGCGCTCTATCCCGAACTGGCGCGGCTGGTTGCAAGCGACGACCGCGCGACGCTGCGCACGCTGTTCCGGCGAACGATCGTCATTTCCGGGCTTCTCGCGGTCCTGATCGTCGTCATCACCGCGACCGGCGGCCACCTCATCCTGAGGCTGATCGCCGGCAAGCATTTCGAATTCGCGCAGCCGTTCCTGCTGCTCCTGTCGATCGCCGCCGCAATCAACATCGCCGGCTTCGTGCTCGAGCCGTTCCATAACGCCCACGGGCGCTCGGGGCGGGTGCTTCGAGCGCGCATGGTGGCGGCGGCGGTCTATATCGTGTTCCTTGCGGCGCTTCTGCCGACGCTCGGAGCGATCGGAGCGGCGATTGCGGCGGTGGTCACTGCTGCGGTGATCGTCGGCCAGCTGGCGCTGTCGGCGCGTGACATCCTGCGGCGCGGACGCATCGAGCCGGGAACGGTGGAGGCGCCGGTGCAGAGCGTGGCTGCGGATTGACGGGCCGCGCCGACATGCCCCCCGTCCGCATCGGATTCCTGTTCAATCACGACCAGGTCCACCAGGTCGCTCACGGCCTGCCGGTGGCGATCGCGTTGGCAGGACTGGACACCGGCGCCAAGATCATCGTCTGCGCTACCAACGATCGCGTGGCGGCGGAGATTCGCAAGCTGGCCGGGGACGCCGTCGGGCGGGATTTCGAGCTGGTTCGCCTGACTCTCAAGCGCAGTTCGAGCCGACTCATCGATCGCCTTGCCGGCTGGGCGATCCCCTCGGCGAAGCTGCTGGTCTACCGCGACAACCTCGATTTCTTCCGCTCGCTCGACGTCCTCGTCGTTCCCGAGAAGACCTCGCTGATCCTCAAGGACCGGTATCGCCTCGACCGGCTCAAGATCGTCCACACGCGGCACGGAGCGGGCGACCGGGCGATCGGCTTCAGCAGGAAGTTGGCGCGGTTCGACCATATCCTCGCGTCGGGCGCAAAGGTTCGAGACCGACTGGTCGCCGAAGCGGGCGTGCAGGCGGAGCGCATCTCGGTGGTTGGGTATCCAAAGTTCGACCTGTTCCAAGCCGCGACGCGGAAGCCCGCCGACGATCGGATCACCGTCGTCTACAACCCGCACGTCGCGCCACACTTGTCATCCTGGTACAAGGAGGGGCGCAAGATCCTGCGGTGGTTCGCCGACCATCCCGAGTACCGGCTGATCTTTGCGCCCCACATCATGCTGTTCCAGCGGCCGGTGGTCGTCACGATCCAGCCGCCGCGCATCGCAAGGGCCGGGCAGGTCCCGCCGGAGCTGCGTGGTCGCGAGAACATTCACGTCGACACCGGAAGCCGGGCGTTGACGACGATGGATTATATGAACCAGGCCGACATCTACCTCGGAGACGCCAGCAGCCAGGTCTATGAGTTCCTGCGTGAGCCGCGGCCGGTGCTGTTCTTCAACGCGCATGGCGCCGACTGGGAAAGCGATCCGAATTTTGCGCACTGGCGCGCGGGACCGGTGATCAGCAGCGTCGACGAGCTTGGCCCGGCTTTAGCCAGGGCCGCCGCCGATCACGAGGCTCGCTATCGCGCCGTGCAGGAGGAATTGCTTCGCTACACGTTCGACTTGAGCGAGGAGCCCTCGTCGCTGCGGGCGGCGGAGGCGATCGCGCGCGTTGCCGGCGTCGAGCCGCGGCGCAGGAAGGCGAGCACCGCTTCGGCCGCGCGTTCGGAAGGACTGCCCTCGCGCTGACCGAGCGTCGCGGCGGCAAGGTCTTGCTGGCGCTGCCGATAACGTGCGTGCCGCTCGGGCGCAGCCGCGATCGCCGCCATCAGGTCTGCGGGATCGTCAACCACGTCGCCGAGATGCCAGTGGGCGTAGTTCGGATCGCTGCGCCAGTCGATGCCGTGCGCGTTGAGGAAGACGCAGGGCCGCGGGTCGGCGATGAAATCATAGACCTGGCTGCTGACGTCGCCGACATAGATCGCGGCGGCCGAAACATAACTTGAATCGACCGACCGGTCGGAACCGGCGTCGATCAGCACCGCGGCGGTGGACCGCGCTTCGAGCCTGTCGCGGGCTCGCTTCGACCGCTTGCGGAACATCTTCACGTGCGGGGCGACGATCAAGTTGAACCGGCGCTGAGCTTCGAACCCGCGCAGCATGGGGTCGAGGAACCTGTCCCACGAATTGAGATCGGGTTGAAAGTGCGGGTTGTAGAGGACGATCGGCCTGTCTTCCGCGAAGGACGGCGGTTCCGAGAGCGCGAGCTTGGCGGCCGTCTCCAGCTTGATCGGGCCGGTCAGCGCATAGTCGCCGGCGCGGATCAGGCCGGCGTCGAGCATCCGCGCCTCTGTCTTGGGGCCGGCGAGAAGGACGAAGTCGAAGGTCGCGATGCGGCCGACGAACGCATAGGCGCGATCGCCAAAGCCGTGCGGCGTGTAGATCAGCTTCGGGCGGAGGATACCCTCGCCGCGCGCCATGGCGACGGTGTTCTCGACCGTCAGGATCGCGTCGAAGCCGTCGAGCACCGCCCGATTGTCGCGCAGGGTCAAATGCTTGAAACTTCCGAGCACCCTGGCGTCCTGTAGCAAGCGGGTCAGCGGCGAGCGACGAAGCGGCTGCATCCGCATCGGCGGAGCAGCGAAGGCGCGGTGGATGCGATCGACGTGCCGCGGCGTATCGGGATCGAAATAGAAGCTGGTGACCTCGACTTCCGGAGCGGTCGCCAGATGCAGGGCGGCGGCGGCACCGTGATAGCATTGATAGGCTTCGGCGATGTAGACGACGGCGACGCGAAGCGGAGATTGGTTGGTCATGACGCGCCTCGTCTTGCACGGTCCACCCGACCGCCGCTAAGCGCCTAGCCAGCCGACGAGGAATTCTCAAAAATCCATGTGTGGAATTGCTGGCTGGTACAGACGGCGCGGCCGGCCGGTATCCGAAGCCATGGTCGCCGCGCAATGCAACTCGATCCGGCATCGCGGTCCCGACGACAGCGGCCTGAGCGTCGACGACGATTTCGGCTTCGGGATGCGGCGGCTCAGCATCATCGACGTCGAGGGCGGCCACCAGCCGATGGTCTCGCCCGACGGGCGCTTTGCCATCGTCTACAATGGTGAAATCTATAACCACCTCGACGTCCGCAAGGCGCTTCCGGACTATCCGTTCCGCACGCATTGCGACACCGAGACGATCCTCGCCGCTTTCATACGTTGGGGGAACGAGGCATGGGGCAAGCTCGAAGGCATGTTCGCGGCGGCGGTGTGGGACCGCCGCGAGCGGACCCTGACGCTGGCCCGCGACCCCCTCGGCATCAAACCCCTTTATATTTCCGAGCAGTCGGGCGGCCTGTCGTTCGGTTCGGAGCTGAAGACTCTGCTGCTTCTCCCGGATCACGAATTCACGCGTGACGACCGGGCGGTCCACGACTTCTTCTCGTTCGGCCATGTGCGCCGGCCGCGCACCATCTACCACGAGGTGTCGACGCTCGATCCGGGCCATTATCTGACCCTGGGTCCCGAGGGGCCGCCAAGCGTTGCGGCCTATTGGAAGCCGCAGTTCCGCTCGGCCGAGGCTCGTTCCGTCGAAGAGTGGACCGAGGAAATGCGGCGGATGCTGCTGGAGGCGACCGCGCGGCACATGCTGTCGGACGTGCCGGTTGGCGCCTTCCTGTCCGGCGGCATCGATTCTTCGGCGGTGCTTGCGGCGATGGTGCGATCGACCGACCGGCCGATTACCGCCTTCACCATCGGTCATCCCGGCGCAGCCATCGACGAGACGGATGCCGCGGCGGTCATCGCCCGGCACCTGGGGTGCAGGCATGTGGTTGCGCCGCTGAGGATGGAAGACGCCATTGCCATGCTGCCGCGGCTTCAGCACAGCTTCGACGAGCCGTTCGCCGACATGGCCGCGATCCCGACCTCATTCGCCTCCGAGCTCGCCGCGCGGGAGGTCAAGGTGGTGCTGTGCGGCGAAGGCGGCGACGAGTTGTTCGCGGGTTACAAGCGGCATCGCAATGCGAGCCTGATTGAACGCCATCGTGGCCTCGCCAACCGATTGCGGCCGGTTATGCGCGCGATCAGCGCCTTGCCGACAACCGGCTCGGCGCGGGCGAACATGCTTCGCCAGTACGCGCGGCGGCTGTCGGAATTCGTCGCGGTCCCCGACGGCTACCAGCAATTCTTCGCCGCCACCGAGATGGGACGGCGGGCGGACCGCAGCCGGCTTCTCGACCCCGGGTTCGCCGAGCGGTTCGAGGGAAATGACTGGTTGGCGGGGATCGAGGAGGAATATTTCCCGGCCGGGACCCGGCCGAGCCTTTCGGCGCTCGAGCAATTCCTGTTCGCCGACCTGTCGGTGAACCTGCCCTCGGCGATGCTGACCCGGCTCGATCGGGCCAGCATGGCCCATTCGCTGGAAGCGCGGGTGCCGTTGCTTTCGCACAAGATGGTCGACTGGGCGATGGCGGTTCCGACCGACCTCAAGCTGCGCGGGCGAACGGGCAAGTTCATCCTCAGAAATGCGATACGGCCCTGGCTTCCGGACGAGATCCTCAAGCGGCCCAAGCAGGGCTTCCAGATCCCGATGCGCGACTGGCTGCGCGGCGGGTTCGGGGAGTTCGCTCGGTCGGCGTGGAAGGACAGCGGCGCGGCAGGTCTCGGTTACGTCCGGCCCGACGCCGTCGACCGTCTGTTCGCCGAGCACCAGCGCGGCGAGGCCGACCACAGCCGAATGCTCTACGCGCTGACGGTGTTTGCGCTGTGGCTGGTCGACTCCTCGTCGCAGCTTCCCCGCCCGCCGGTCCATGCAAGCGCCTGACGGCGAGACGCGCCGGCCGCGCGTATCACTGGTCCTGCACAAGTTCAGCAGGGGCGGCAGCGACCGCGTCGCCGCCTATCTCGCCAACGGCTTCCGCGATGCCGGCATGGACGTCGAGCTTACGGTCCTATGCCGGGGTGGCGAGGTCGAGGGCACCCTGGTCGACCTCACTCACGACATTCCGATCCGCTACCTCGGGCGCGCGAGCCGGTCGCGGGCGTGGGACCTGGTGCGGACTCTTCCAGCGCTGGTCCGGCACCTGCGTGCGCTCGGGCCGGACGCGGTCATTTCGACGGCCAACAATACGGCGCTGGCCACCGTTGCCGCAGTAGTCCTCGCGGGACTTCGCCGGACGCGCGTTCTGCTCAAGACCACCAACCCGATCGCCAGCTCCCGCCATCGCGGTCTCGCCAAGGCGCTGCGCCGGTGGACGTACCAGCTCGCGTTCCGTCGGACGACGGCGGTGTGGACGCTGAGCGCCGACGAGACCGAGGAGATGCGCGCCGCCTTCCCGCGCTTCGGCGGCATCTTCCGCGACGTCGCCAACCCCTATGTGACCCCGGCGATGCTGAGAGCGCCGAAGGCGGCAGCCAAGGCGCCGGGCAAGCAGGTCGTCAGCATCGCCCGGCTGACTGAGCAGAAGCAACTCGATCGGCTGATTTCCGCCTTCGCCTATGTCCATGACGCCTCTGCCAGGCTGCTCATCCTCGGCGAGGGCGAGGACCGTGCTCAGCTGGAGGCGCAGGTGGCGCAGCTCGGCGCCGGCGACCGCATCGCCATGCCGGGATACGTGCCCGACGTCGCGGCGGCGCTTCACCAGTCGGACCTGTTCGTCCTGACGTCCGATTACGAAGGGTTGCCGGCAGCAGTGCTGGAAGCGATGGCGGCGGACTGCCCGGTCCTCTGCACCGACTGCTTCCCGGCAGCGCGGACGCTGCTCGAGGCGGCGGAAGGCTGCGCGATCATCGAGAGCACCGAGCCGGACGCGCTTGCCCGGCAAATCGCGGCCGCTCTCGAACAACCGCGACCGACGACGCTGCGCGGAATCGCGGAACGCTATTCGATCGACAACGGCATCCGCAGCCACGTCGAAGCGCTGGAGGACGCGCTTGCGACTTAAGCCTAAGAAGCTGATTTGTGGAGGATTGGTGGAGCCGAGGGGGATCGAACCCCTGACCTTCGCAATGCCATTGCGACGCTCTCCCAGCTGAGCTACGGCCCCGATCCGGTTGGCGCCTTAGGCGAAACCGGCTCTCCTGCAAATGGAAAATCGAGCGCTTCCGGTCAATGCCGGAGCATCGCGAAACGTGGAATTCGCTTGCTTGGTCGAGCAGTTCCGCAGCACATCCTGAAGCGAGTTTGCGACGAAGGGGGCGGGGATGCGGACGATCATTGCGGTTCTGGCGCTTGCGCTGATTGCGGCGGCACCGCCTCCAGTCGAGGTTCCTGTGCAACTGGAGATGAGCGCGCCGACGCCGCTGTCCGGGCGCCTGATCGTCTTCGCCGAACCAGCAAAGCCGGGCGCGGCCAAGCCGGACTCGGTCGATGCCAATCCCTTCGCGGGCACGCCGACCGCCGTTGCCGCGCGCGATGTTCGATCGCTTGTCGAATGGCCAGGTCGCGACAGTCGATGCCGACACCGACGCAGTGCCCGGCGCATGGTCGAAGCTGCCGCCGGGGCGCTATCACTTGCAGGCCGTCCTCGATGTCGACGGCAACTACAATTACGCCGGCCGCGGCGCCGGTGACGTCATTTCGAAGGTCGTCGACGTGACCCTTCCCGGGCCGGTTCAGGCGGTCGCCTTGTCGTCGGTCATGCCTGCAGACGATCCTTACGCCGCGCATAATCCTCGCCAGCAGGCCCTCGCCGCTTATTTTCCCAAGCTGCTGCCCATCGATTTCGTCAGTCCGAAGCTGACGGCGTTCTGGGGCCGGCCGGTGCACATGCGGGGCTGGGTCGCGCTGCCGCCGGACTATGACGCCAAGTCCGGCAAGACCTGGCCGACGGTCTATCAGACGCATGGCTTTGGCGGCGACGTCCATTCGGCGCGATGGACGGCGGCAAGCTACCTCGACCTGATGACCAAGGGCCGGATCCCGCCGATGATCTATGTCACCCTCGACGAGAGCTCGCCGACCGGCACGCATGAATTCGCCGATTCGGTGAACAATGGGCCGTGGGGAGCGGCGCTGACCACCGAATTGATCCCCTGGCTGGAGCAGCATTACCGGATGGATGCGAAGCCCTCCGGCCGGTTCCTGACCGGGCACTCGTCGGGCGGCTGGGCGACCCTGTGGTTGCAGACGCGCTATCCGACCGTCTTCGGGGGCACCTGGTCGACGTCACCCGATCCGAGCGACTTCCACGACTTCACCGGCGCCGACCTCTATCGTGCGAACGCGAACGTCTATGTCGACGCGTCCGGCAAGCCGGTGCCGCTGGTGCGTATGAAGGGCCGCGACGTCGCCAATTTCGAGGATTTCGCGCGGCTCGAGGCGGTCCTGGGGCCGATCGGCGGACAGATGGCGTCGTTCGACTGGGTGTTCTCGCCGAAGGGCCCGGACGGACGGCCGATGCAGATGTTCGACCGCAGGACCGGCGCCGTCGACCCGGCGGTCGCAGCCTACTGGCGCAACAATTACGACATCGCCTACCGGCTGCAACGCGACTGGCCGAGCGATCGGCAAGGACCTCGACGGCAAGATCCACGTCATCGTCGGGACCGCCGACACCTTCCACCTCGACGGAGCTGCGCACAAGCTGCAGGCCGTTCTCCAGGGACTCGGCGCCAAGGCCGACGTGCGGTTTCTACCCGGCAAGACCCACATGGACCTGTACGAAGCCAACGGCGATCCGCAGGCGCTAACGGTCGAAATCGCGAAGGAGATGTATGCCGTGGCGCGCCCGAACGGCGTCGTCGGCACTGCCGCGGCGGGAGGGCGTTAGAGTCCTTGCAGGAGAACGGAACCGGCCCGCGCCCCCTCAGCAAAGCTGACAAACTCTAGCCCTCTTCGTCCTCGCCCGAGGTCTCGACTCCGATATCGTCGTCGCCGGTGTCGAGATCGACTTCTTCGTCGGCGCTGACTTCGGCGTCTTCATCCACGGCCAGATCGTCGGCGGCGAGCTCGTCGTCGGCGGCGGCGGGCTCCTTGGTGGCAGGCGCCGCGACTTCGAACGCCAGCGGCTGCTTGGACTTCAGGACGGGCTCGGGAAGCCACTCGTTACCGCAGCTGATGCAGTGGACGGGGTCTTCGTTGGTCAGGTCGTAGAAGCGGGTCGAGCACTTGGGGCAAGTGCGCTTGGTGCCCCATTCGGGCTTCACCATGTGAGAAATCTCCATTTCGAATTCCAGCGGCCGCGGCGGCTCTCGCGCGGCGTTCGGCGGCGCGCCTTGCCATAGGCATATGGCCCTGTCAAAGCGCCGTTTCCAGGCTCTGGAACCCGCCGAGTGAGCAGCGCATGATCATCGCCGTCGACGGACCGGCGGCCAGCGGCAAGGGCACGATCGCCCGCGCGCTCGCCGAAGCATTTCGGCCTGCCGCACATGGACACCGGCCTGCTGTACCGCGCCGTGGCGCTGAACCTGTGGCGCTGGGGCGGCGACCCGGCGAGCGAGTTCGAGGCGCTTCGGGCGTGCGACATGCTCAACATCGATCCCGACGACCAGGAGCTTGCGAAGCGAGCCGGTGTCGCGATCGCCTCGTCCATCTCGGCTTATCCGTCGGTGCGGACGGCGCTGCGCGAGCGGCAGGAGGAGTTCGCGGCTCAGGCCGGGCGGCGCCGTGCTCGACGGCCGCGACATCGGCACCGTGATCGCGCCGGAAGCCGACGTGAAGCTGTTCGTCACTGCCTCGCCGGAAGTCCGCGCCGAACGCCGCACCAAGCGAGCTCGAGCGCGCGGAATGCCGGCGCATTTCGACGACGTGCTCGCCGACATCCGGGCCCGCGACGAACGCGACAGCGAGCGCGAAGCGGCGCCGCTCGGGCCGCCGCGGATGCGCTCCGTGCTCGACACCAGCGCAGTTCGATGCGGAGGCCGCAGTCGCCGAGGCGGTCCGTCTTGCCGAGGAGCGCCTTGGCGACGCTGAGAAACTGCCAACGCAGTAGCGGAATTATTCACTTATGTTCAGCGATATGCCGATCGTGGGCACAAGTGAATGGAACCAGACTGTGCGCGGGGGAACAAGCAAGACTGTTCGCCTAGCGAGCAGCCACCTGATTACGACGATGGCGACGGTGGCCGCCATCCTGCTGTTCGTCGTGCATCGGCAGCGAGGTCCTGCCGGCCGCGGTCGGCCTGACGGCGCTGCCGCCGTCCGCGGCGATGCTTCGCGTCGCGCTCGTCCTCAATGTCGCGATCATCCTGTTCGGCTGGCGCCGGTCCAAGGACCTCAAGGAGGCGCTGACGGCCTATGAAGAGGCGGAGCGGCTCGCCATGCGCAATGCCAACACCGATCCCGACGACCGGGCTCGCCAACCGCCGCGACTGGTCCACTGCCCTCGCCGACGCCCTCGATGCCGGACGTCCGGCGTGCTGCTGCTCGTCGATCTCGACCATTTCAAGCGGGTCAACGATCTTCACGGCCACCAGGCCGGCGACGAACTGCTGCGCCATACGCCATGGTGCTTGGCAAGGCGGCGCCCAAGGGCTCCTGCTGCGCGCGCATCGGCGGCGACGAGTTCGCGCTTGTCGCTGCCCGAACGCCAGCACCGCGGAAGCGGAAGACATCGCCCGCACCGATCCTCGCCCGGATCTCGACGCCGGTCTTCGTCGCCGGCGCGCAGGCGCCAGGTTTCCGCATCGATCGGCCTTGCCGCCTTCGCATCGCGGCAGCCAAGCAGGAGATCGTGCTTCGCCAGAGCGACGTTGCGCTTTATGCCGCGAAGGCGCGCCGGCCGCAACGGCTTCGCCTGGTTCGACGAGGCGCTGGAGCGCGAGCTTGCCGAGCGGCTGGCGCTGGAAGAAGACATCCGCCGCGGCATCCAGAACGGCGAGTTCGTCCCGTTCTTCCAGCCGCTGATCGACCTTACCACCCGCGAGCTGGTCGGGTTCGAGACGCTGGCCCGCTGGCGCTCGCCGACGCGCGGCTTCCTGGAAGCGCACAGCTTCATCGAGGCCGCCGAGCGCACCGGCCTGATCGCGCCGCTGACGATGACGCGTCATCGAGCAGGCGCTGCGCGAAGCGCGCGGCTGGCCGCAGCATCTGAAGATCGCCGTCAACGTCTCGCCGGTCCAGTTCCGCGATCCGCACGCTTGCCGAGCAGATCATGAAGCTGCTCGCCGAGACCGGCTTCCCGGCGCAACCGGCTGGAAGTCGAGATCACCGAAGGCGTCGCTGCTCGAAGACCGCGACCAGGTGCTGGCGACCATCCGCAGCCTGAAGAACGTCGGCATCAGCATTTCGCTGGACGATTTCGGCACCGGCTATGCGTCGCTAGCGCAGGTCAACACGCTGCCGCTCGACCGCATCAAGATCGACAAGAGCTTCATCAGCACGATCGTCAAGAGCGAGCAGACCGCGGCGATCGTCAACACCATCGCCAGCCTTGGCCACACGCTCAGCGTGCCGATCACCGCCGAAGGCGTCGAGTCCGAGCAGGTCCGCAGCGAGCTCAAGCAAGATCGGCTGTTCGGAGGCGCAGGGCTGGCTGTTCGGCCGCGCCGTGTCCGCCGATACCGTGCGCACCTTCCTCGAGATGAAGGACGACGCCGCTGGCGACGGCCGAACGAGACCGGCGGCGGCCGTGCAGACGCAGCGCTCGCGGACCCGCCGCTGGTAAAGCCTAGCGAGCGGCCAGCAGGCGCGGCCAGCACCGCCCACGGCAAGCACCGGCTTGCCGTCGATATTGCCCGGCGGCGAATAGCGGCAGATCAGATAATCCCAGTCCGCCTGGTAGAGTGCGCAGCCGACATGCGTCGTCGTCGGCCACACCATCTGCGTGTAGTGAGCGACATCCTCCCAATTGCCGCTGCGAACTGACCGCCGGGAAGATGCCGGGGCGGAGATATCGCTTCTCCGCCGACCACATGCCGACCAGCTGCTCAGGGCTGAGCGTGCCGTGATAGGCCATGCGCGAGGTTCTCGCGCTGGCCCGGGCGAGTCTCGCGGCGGCGAATGGACGAGCTGGCGGAGGCGCGCGAGCGTCGGGCCGTAGCTTGCCGCCGACGCGGCTAGCGCCGGGTCCCAGACCAGCGGCGCATGGCCGACCAGCGGCCGTTCGCGGTTCTGCGCGGCGAGCAGCCGGTGGCGAGCTCGCCGGTCGCGGTGCCCGGCCGGGACGGCGTACGGGGCGCTCTGGGCGCCGGCCCCCGACGCGGCAAGGGCAGCCGCCGTCACGGCTGCGGCAATGAGACCTCTCAACATCCCCGGGTTGTCGCACGGGAAAAGTTAATGAGAATCTTGAGGTGAACGGTTACCCGAGCGGTTCACGCTGAGTTGAAGCTGCTCTGCGACGAAAGCCGGAGCTTGGGACAGAATGACCCAAATCCCCCATTGCATTTCGAGCAGCAGCAGCAGCTACTCTGCTGCTCCCGTCTCGGGAGAATCGGAGGACTGTGTATGAGTTTGAAAACATGGGGAATGATCGCGTTGGGAACTGCCGTCGGCGTTGCCGGAGCAGTGCCCGCATCTGCGCAAAGCGCGCAGGCGGTCGAGCATAGCGGTCGCACGTTCCACGTCGCCGGTCTGCGCGCGGCGGCAATCCGCACGGCACGGCGCGCTGCTTCGCGCATGTCGTCACGGATGCGCGCGGCGTTCCGATCAACGGAAGTCAATCCCAATGCGGCGACGCCGAGCGGTTTTGGTCCCAACCGATTTTAGTCCGCCTACAAGATCACGACCAACGGCACCGCGACAATCGCCATCGTCGACGCGAACGGCTACACGAACGCGGAGTCCGATCTCGCGGTCTACCGCGCGCAGTACGGCCTTCGGCCTGCACCACCGCCAACGGCTGCTTCAAGAAGGTCAACCAGAACGGCGTCCAGCGCAGCTATCCGCGCGACGACACCGGCTGGGCCCAGGAGATCGGCGCTCGACCTCGACATGGTCTCAGCGCCATGTGCCCGGGCTGCAAGCTGATCCTGGTCGAAGCCAACAGCGCGACGCTCGCCAACCTCGCCGCCGCGGTCCGCACCGCGGCCAGCCTCGGCGCGACGGTGATCTCGAACAGCTACGGCGGCAGCGAGAGCGGCAGCAGCAGCTACGAAGTCCGCGTACAACCACCCCGGCGTCGCGATCACCGTCTCGACCGGCGACAGCGGCTACGGCGTCGAGTTCCCGGCCTCCTCGCCGCACGTCGATCGCGGTCGGCGGCACGCACCTGGTCCGCGCCAGCAACGCCCGCGGCTGGACGCGAGACCGCGTGGAGCGGCGGGCGGCAGCGGCTGCTGCACGTACCTATGCAAGCCGTCGTGGCAGACCGACCCGGCTGTGCACCAAGCGCACCGATGCCGACGTCTCGGCGTTGGCGATCCCGAACACCGGCGTTGCCGTCTACGACACCGGTCAGCCGGCGCGGCTCGGCTGGATGGTGTTCGGCGGGACCAGCGTTTCGGCTCCGCTGATCGGCGGCGTCTACGGCCTCGACCGGAACGGCCCGGACGACGCCGCGCGCATCCCTACACGCAACACGGCTCGCTGTACGACGTGACGAGCGGCACCAACGGCAGCTGCGGCGGCACCGTACTTGTGCACCGCCGGCAGCCGGCTACGACGGCCCGACGGGCCTCGGCACGCCGAACGGCACCGGCGCCTTCTAAGGCTCCGCATTACAGGATGGCACGGGCCGCGCTTGCCGCGGTCCGTGCT
>CAWGRB010000030.1:0-13323 GCA_963824845.1 uncultured Alphaproteobacteria bacterium | reverse complement strand
GAACGCGACCAGCCGCGGGCATAAAGGGCAATCCCGCGGTGCTTCCGCCTGCGGAATTGGCGATCGGTCTGCAGGGGTGGCGAATACCATTTCACTGACCTAGGCGAGCGGCGGTGGCAGGCGCAACGCACCTCTATGCGGTGGCAATCGGATCGAACCGCCCGCACGGCCGCTTCGGACCGCCAATGGGCGTCGTGAAAGCAGCGATTGCGCAGCTGGAAACTGAGTTCGGGCTGTTCGATGCCTCCCCGATCGTCCTCAACCCGGCGGACGGCGGGGCCGGCCGCGACTTTGCCAATGCGGTCGTGCTGGTCGAAAGCGAGCTGGACCCGCCGCAGATGCTGAAGCGCCTCAAGGCCATCGAACGCGAGTTCGGCAGGCGCCGCGGCCGGCGATGGGGACCGCGGGTCCTCGATCTCGACCTCGTTCTGTGGACCGGCGGCGCTTCCGGTCCCGCGCCTGACCGTCCCTCACCCGCGCCTCGACCAGCGCAGCTTCGTCCTCGAGCCGCTCGCCGCAATCGCGCCCGGCTGGCGCGTACGCGGCGCGTTGACCGCGCGCCACCTCGCGCACCGGCTTGCCCGCCGCGCCCCGCGCGGGTAACCGCCGCCGCAGGTGGGCCCATAGCTCAGTTGGTAGAGCAACTGACTTTTAATCAGTAGGTCGCTGGTTCGAATCCAGCTGGGCTCACCAGCCTCCTGCTTTGGCGACGATGTCCTGAACCTGCGGGGTCACGATCACATGACGCCTTGCCCGCCTGACACTGCATGAGGTCCGTCCGGTGCAGTGTCCCTCGCGGGAGTTCGCGGAGTATCGCTTCGCGCTCAACTGCTGGTATTGCCGCAAGTTGAAGGCAGAATCGGGTGAGAGCGCGTGAGCGAAATACGATACCGCAGGGCTGTCGATCTTCTCGAAGCGAATATCCATGACGAACTCGTCGCCCTGGAGCCGGAGAAGGGCAACTGCTTCGGTTTCAATGTCGTGGCGACGAGCGTCTGGCAAAAGCTCGAGCAGCCGCGAAGCTTTGATGAGCTTAGGGACGAGCTCCTTCGTGACTTCGAGGTCAGCCACGAGCAATGCACGGCCGAGCTGCAGGAGCTCCTGAAGTCGATGCAAGAAGAAGGACTGGTCGAGGCAGCCTAGAAGTTCGTCTTGATATAGTCGGCGGCGGCGACGGCCCCCAGGAGGTCGTTGCGATAGTGGTACATGCTCTCCGCGGTCCAGCGCGCCGGCCATGAGGCCAGCATCTGGTCGGCATAATCGAGGTCGATCAGTTCGCTGACGAAGGGATGCGTGCGGCATTCACCCAAGCGGTCCGCAACGGCGTCGCGGGTGAACGAGAGATGCCAGTCTGCGCCTTGATACCCTCGCGTCGCCGGCCGCAATTGCCGGGCATCCAGCCTGTCCTTGAACGCCAATTCGTAGAGCGGCCGGGCGTTGCCCCCGCCGAGCAGCAGATGCGCGGGAACGCTGAAGCAGAAATCGACGAGATCGCGGTCGGCGGTCGGGTCGCGGCCGTCGATACCCCAGATCGCCCGACCGAGCGCGTTTGACGGGTCCTGGTCACTCAGCAGGTCGGCGCGAAAGCCGAACGGGTCCGCCGGCGGGCGGGAATCGCCGAGTTCGTCTGCAACCCGGGCCGCTACGCTCGACCGGTAGGGTTCCCGCAGCAGGCGGAGCCCGAGCGGATCGTAAATCCCGAAGCCCGTCACGCGGCGCAGGGCCCGATGGGCCCACGATGGAATGCCGGCACCGAAACGTGCAGTTGAGAACCCTCAGCACATCGGCGGGCCTGGCGAGCTCCGGACGTGCCCGGTCCAGCCAGCGAACGAAGCCGTCTTCGCGAAGCACGGAGGCGAGATGGGACCTGCCTCCTGCGCTGAGGCCGAAGTTGCCCACATCCCCGCTCAGAAGCACGGTGGCGCCGGCCGCCGCGGCTCGCTCCAGAATTGCGCCGCCCCAGGTGAAATTGCTGGCATGGGCGAGCGGGTTTGGAGTGACGCTGTGCGCCTCCGACATGTGCTCAAAAGGCGTGTCCCCAGGCCGCACGACGACATGCTCAACGTTCGGATGGAGCGCTGCCGTCGTGCCCGCGATGATGCTTTCGTCATCCAGGCAATCGTCGAATCCGGCACCCTCGAAGCCCTCTCGCGGAGCGCTCGTGAACGCGAGCATCCGTTCGCTGCTCCCCCCCAGCACCGCAGCGGCCGAAGCGGCGATGGCGCCGCTGTCGCGGCCCGCGCTGAGATGCGCGGCGACCAGCCCGGTCCCCCTCGCCGTGCGCACACGCACCGCCGTGTCGACGAGGTCGCGGAATTCATCGGCGAGGTCATTGTCGGCGCGCGCCCGGGCGATGGACCTGACCGGGCGCCAGAACCGCTCCAGACGGAGATCGGTCGCGTCGAAGTGAAGCCGGCAGGCCTGTTCGAGCCGCTTGACGCCGGTGAAGAACGTCGACGCTCCGGGCTCGGGGATGCCGGCGACGAAGCGCGCGGCAGAGTTGAAGTCGAGCGCCTTCCTGGCTCCTTGCACATCGGCAAGCAGCTGCGCGCGAGAGGCGAAGGAGAGCCGCCCCGGCCCGGATCGATAAAACATCTGTCCCGCGGAGAGCGGCCCGCGAACCAGATCGAGCTCGTCGTGCTCCGTCGACCAGACGGCAAACACGTAGTCGCCGCGGAGTCTGTCGACGGCAGCGGGCCCCCAACGCGACCAGGCGTCCAGGACCATCTCGCAGTCGGACCGGTCGGGCGACGTCCCAGCTGGCTGGCCAATTCCGGGCGATTGTCGAGCCTGACGTCTCCGATGACGGCCATCTCCCGGCCGCTCGCAATGCCGACTCCAGCGCCCGCCACGGCCCAAGGCTGCAAGCCGGCGGCGGTGCCCAGCGCCGCTGGACCAGTGACGGAAATTTGCCGGTTAGCGGCGGGCAGCAGGAATCCGCAGCGCTCTTCCAAAGCTGTGCGGTTTCGAAAGTCGATGAGACCGGCAAGCGCGGGCAAGCGGTCGGCCACGCGCGGCATTCCGAACCTCTCGAGAGCGGCTGGCGATCAGCCGTTGAACGTCAGGAGAAGTTCTTTCCGTTTTGGTTCGAGCCGCCATCCGCTTTGGTCACCCTCGCTCCGTTCTCCGCCGACCCCGCCGTGATGCGGCGAATCTCCGGCTTCGTCCAGGGCGAGCGATTGCTGTTGGTCGGCATCGTCATCGGAAATTCCTCAAAAGCGGACCTTTGCTTAACAAGGCAGCGCGATCTGTTCAACGCGCATCTCCGCCGGAGTTGCCCGCAGCCATGTGGTGGAGCAGGCCGGAGCATTCCTCGTCGATGCGATCGAAGCGCTTGGAACGGCGGAGTCGGTACACCGGGATCGTTCGCGCAAGCTCGGCCGCCGACTCCCAATGCTGGCGCTGAGTTCCGGCGGCAGCCACAAAGGCCCCACGATACGTATTCGCGATGATTGCGTCGGCAGCGGCGACTCCCGTCAGTTGCTCGATCAGGAATTCATCGCCTTGCTCCAGGACATAAAGCGCGCGCAGCGGCAGATCGGAAGGCGCTGACGACCCGGCAGCGATCGGCACGTCGTACTTGTCGACTCTCGACGAAGGGTCTTCGAAAGAGCGGCTGAAGTCCCTGGACGCTCCGTCCGCTGGATTCCAGCGCGTCCAGCCACAGCCGCAATCGCGGTAGCCCCGGGTAGGCGCGCGGCGCGCCTTTCTGATCGAACCCGATCACGCACACATCGTCCGCGAGCACCGGATAGCCATTGTCGTGGAACCAGGCCGCGAGAGTTCGACTTGCCGGCGCCGGATTCGCCCATGAAGGCGACGGCCTTGCCGCCGATTTCCACCGCGTTGGCGTGAAGCGGCAGCAGCCCGCGCTGGTGAAGCAGCGCTCCGAACGCCGACCCGAGCAGGAACAAGCGGACGTTGCGGGCCGGCGAATTCGGCAACCGCTCGACCACGATCGTCCTGCCGGCGGCAATCCGGTAGCGGGCGACGTCCTCGGCGACGAAGACGAGGTCGCCATCGACGGCGTGTAGCCCGGGCGCCGAAACGTCGGCACCGATATCCGACAGGCGGATGGTGACTTCCGGCTCGGCCTCTATCGCGCACGGCGTCAGTTCCGGAAGATCGATCTCGCTTCGGACATTTAGGCCGAACAGGCGGTACATCGCCGTCATCGGTCAGGAAACACGGCGAGCTCCGCGAAACCCGCGGCCTCCGCTTCTCCGATGACGATCTCGTCGCCCACGGTAAGCCACACGTGTGCCTTCAGACCAATCGTCCCTTCATCCGGTCTCGCGCCGTAGCGCAGGCGCGCATCGATGCCGCGCCGACGAAGGAGACGCTGCATGGCGATGCCCTGCTCGATGCACATCGTCCGCCACGGCAGGCGCGGCGCCGCTGCCTCGACGGCCCAGCGGATGTCGTGGATGCTGCTGTCGTCCCTGGCCTGATCGAGCGGAATAGCGCCGATCGCGATCGCGCGGCGAAAGGGCAGAACGGCTACAGCGAACGACGCTCGGCCAAGCGCGACAGAGGCTTCACGCAGCAACCGCTTGCACCTGGGATCAAGGCGCCGGTAGCGCGTCAGGATGTTCGTTCGAACCGTCATTTCACCCAAGCATAGCGTCAAGCGGGAGAATTGGGCCACAATCGCTTGCACCGCGAGGGCTGACGAACGCGAATGAACGCCGAGCTGCGCCTGCTCATCGACTGTTGCCGGAGCAATTTCGCGCGCTCGGTGCACAATCACGTCGATTTGCTCCCTGCAGAGATCGACTGGTCCCGCTTCCAGCGCCTGGTGCGTTTTCACCGCGTCCAGGGTTTGGCCTGGAACGCGCTGGAGCTCGTCGCCGACGCCATTCCGGAAGCGACGAGAGGGGCTCTCGCGGCCGACGCGCGCGCCACGGTCGCGGCCAACCTGCAGATGGCAATGGAGAGCGCCCGCCTGCTTGACGCCTTCGACGCAGCCGGCGTGCCGCTGCTGTTCGTCAAGGGCCTGACCGTTGGCGCGCTGGTCTATCGCAATCCTCTGCTGAAGACCGGCTGGGACATCGACGTGCTCGTGCCCGGGGGCCGGCTCACGGAGGCCGCAAAGCTGCTGGAACGTCTGGGCTACGGGCTCGTGCTCCCGTCGGCAGAGACCGCGCTCGCCCGCTGGCACCGAACACACAAGGACTTGCTTTGGCGCCGCGCCGATCCGCAGGTGAATGTCGAGCTTCATCCGCGTCTGGTCGACAACCCGTCGATCCTTCCGGGCGTCGGCATCGAATCTCCGACTCAAGACGTCGAGATCGTGCCCGGAGTGACCCTGCCGACGCTCGCGCCGGACGAGCTGTTTGCCTACCTCTGCGTCCACGGCGCCTCCAGCGCCTGGTTCCGGCTCAAGTGGATCGCCGACCTGGCCGGCCTCGTGCAGAGCATGGCCTCCGGATCCCTCGATGCGCTTTACCGCCGCTCGCAGAAGCTCGGGGCTGCCCGTGCGGCCGGGCAGGCGCTGCTGCTCGCCGACGCGCTGTTCGGAACGCTCGACGGATCTCCGCTTCGCGCGGAGCTCTCGAACGATCGCGGCAATGTATGGCTTGCATCGGCGGCGTTGAAGCAACTGGTGCGGAATACAGGCCCTGTCGAGCCGACCGGGCGAAGGCTGGGAACCTGGCGCATCCACGCGACTCAGCTACTGCTTAGGCCCGGCCTCCGCTTCAAGGCCGGCGAGCTTGCTCGTCAGCTCCGCGAGATGATCGGCTGACAGTTCGCCGAGCGAACAGCTGAGGCTGCTCCCGCACTGCCGCCATCAGCAAGCTTGGCAGAAGCATCGTCAGCAGGATGTCCTTGGCCGATTCGCCATATTGCATGGCTGCGTCCGGCCATTGCTCGACCCACAGGTCGACCGTCTCGTTGAACAGCACCGCCGCGAGAACGACGAGCCACGGCAGCCAGTCGGTGAGACGGCGCCGCAGGACGACGGCCGCCAGCACCCACAGGCCGACGCCGATCACCACGTGCAGTGCATCGCTGGTGATAATCGACGCATGCTCGATGAACATCTTCACCTTGTACCACCAGAACATGCCGTCCTCGGTGGCGTGCCACAGGCCAAGTGCCGGCGCCGCGATCATTGTCGGCAGGAGCATTCGCGCCCGCTCAGTGGATCACCACATGCCGCGTCGGCCTGAGCTCGGCCGGTTCGGCGACGACCGCTGTGACCGCAGGGCGCCAGCGGACCAGAAGCGCCAGGCACATCGCGAAGCAGCTCGCTATTGCCGCGGTGCGCAGCGGGAAGTCGACCAGGCTGTGAACCAGGATCGCCGCCGACGCGATAACCGCGGCGCGGGCGAATGGCCCGGAATCAGCGGCGGTCCAGGTGCGCAGCGCCGCGGCCGCCCACCACAGCAGGAACAGGCACAGCAGCGCCACTCCCGGCAATCCGGTCTCCAGCGCGAGCTCGACATAGTCGTCGTGGGCGTGGTTGACGGCGGCTCTGGTGTCGAGACTGTCGTGGTCTTCGTACAGCGAATAAACCCGGGAAAAGGTGCCGAGGCCGGAGCCGAGCGGCATGAACGCCCGCGTCGCCTGCAGCGAGGTCGAGAGAATCTCGTGCCGGGAGTTGACCGAAATCCTCGCCTCGCTTCGAATGGCGCTGCCGCCGAGCGGCATCAGCATCAGCGCGACCAGCGTTCCGGCGAGCAACACGAGTGCACCGATCCCAACCCACAGCCTTGCCGGCGATCGCGCCGGGCAGCAACAGCAGGATGCTCGCTACGATCACCGGCACCGCGAGGCCGTAGCCCGCAAGCGAGCCGTTGAGAGCGAGACCGACGACAATTACGACAGCCGCCGCGGTAACGAGGGCGATGACCCCAGAATAATGCTGGAGCCCCCCGCGCTGGCTCCGCGCCGTCGCGAGCAAGGCGGCGAGGAACGGAATCGAAATCACCAGCAACGTCGCCATGTGATTGGCGTTGGCGAAGAAACCGGTCGCGGTCCCGACGTTGGTCTCAGCATAGAGATACCAGGGCGACTGAAGTCGTGATCGGACTGCTCACCTGCAGGATTCCCAACAGGATTCCGGCCAGCAGCCCCGCAAGCAGCGCGGCGATGAGCCACAAGGGCCGGGCGCCGATGCGGAGGACCAGGGCAAGCAGCGCAAGCGGCGGAATGACCGTCAGCAGCGTCGCGAGGCTGTCGTAGGGCGCGACCGAGATCGGCAGCCACGGAATGGCGACGCCGAGCACCTGATAGCCCTCGGCGAGGACGCCACGGCCGCCGAGGTGCGGCCAGATTGACGGCGGAAGCGGGACCAGCTGGATTGCCACCAGCGCAAGCGAGAGAAGGATAAGCGCGTACAGCTGCCGCTCCGCGCCGGAGGGGACATCGGGCCTCGGCATCATCGCTGCCCACGCCAGTAGCCCGAGGCCCAGCAACTGCAGGATCATGTTGGCGAATATGCCCTGCGCGCTGCCGCCGAGGATGAGGCACAAACACAAATAGAGCGGCGCCGCCGCATGGCTCCAGCGCCTAGCCACGGGCACGGCTCCCGCTGGAGAGAGAGCCCGCCGATCGTCACGTCGACCGTCCGCGGAAGCTCGGGAGCGGAGCCGACAAGCTCGAGCCGCTGAGCCGTGCAGCCAGCCGGAACCGTGAAGGAACCGTCGGTTCGGGAGGCGACAGCGAGTTTCAGCAACTGTGCGCTCGAAGTTCGGCGCAGGTGAGTCATCCAGCTCAGCAGGCCCGCGACGTCCCCTGTCGCTTGCATGGCCAGCCGATAGCGGCCGGGCTCAAGAAGCAGCAGCTGGCTTGCCAGCACGCCGTCATCCTGCCCGTAATAGATGACGTGAAGCCGGCCACCGCGGCGCTCGGCAAGGCCCAGCGGCGAAGACGTCAGCGTCCAGTTGAACGGTCCCGGGGCGGTCGCGTCGGTGAACCCGAAATCGTAGATGAGAGCGCCCGGCGGTCCGCTCACGTCGTTGACTTCTCCGCCAGACCTGGCCAGCCTTCGCATAATCGCCGGCGGTAACCAGCGTCAGCACCAGCCGGTTGGCCCAAAGCCCCTGGTCAACCGCCCGGGGCGCCAGACGAAGGACCAGGTCCGCGTTGCGCGGGTCGGCCGCGAGGGCGGAAAGAGCGGAGTCGCCCAAGTTCGGATTCGACTGGAACAGCGCCCTCAGTTGCGGCCAGTTGCGCGGGTCTTGGGCGTAGCTGGCAACGAACGGCGACAGTGCGACCACTCCGTTCGGGATCATCCGAGCCAGCACCGCGATCTGGCGCAGGCCGTCCCTCGCATCGCCGCTTCGCAAGTCATGGTCGGCGAGAAAGTAACGCCCGGGGACCGAGCGGCCGTCGCGCAACTCGGCGGCGAGGAACGCCTTGCCGGCAAGGCTCTCGTTACCGGCGAGCCGCGCCTGGACACCGCGCACGAGGAACGGCTCCGCTGCGAGTGGCGATTTGCGCGCCGCATCCATCAGCATCGCGAGCGTGGCCGGGCTGACCGGCCGCCCAGCCCGGGTCGCGGCAGCAATGCCGGTCAATCCCGACCAAAGCTCCGCTTGCGGATGGCCAGGCCAGGCGGCGAGCGCGCGCTGAGGGCGCACTTCGGCGAACTGGGCGACGAATGCGTTGCGGACGACCACCACCGCGATGAGCAGAGCGGCGGCGACCGCAACGACGGCTCGGCCTAGCAGCGCCAGTCCCCTGCCCCCGCCAGGCTCAGCTTTCGGAGCTTTGCGTGAGCAGCGCGATTTCCGTGCGCTTCTTGTCGAGCTTGCCGTAGCGATGGCCGTACCCGTAGCCGTAAGACCCGTAGCCGGTCATCGAATCCTTCGACTTGGTCAGAGTCACGCCGAGCGACGTGTCGCTCCGGTCGCCTCGATCCGGTTGATCGCTTCGATCGCGGCTCGCGTGCGGGTCCGGCCGCTTTGGACGACGAACATCACGTGGCCCGCGGCCGCCGCAAGCAGCGGCGCATCCGCGAGCCCGAGCGTCGGGCGGCGCATCGACGATGACGATGTCGAATTGCTCGGCCGCTTCGTTGAGGATGGTGCGGATTCGGCCGGTCGACAGCAGGTCGGCCGGATTCGGCGGGATCGGCCCGCTGCCAACAGCCACAGGTTGTCGATGCTGGGTCTCGGCGACGTGCTGGGCGAGCTTGTCGTCGTTGGTCAGGAGCTTGGTCAGGCCGATCGTGTCCGAAGCCGAGCGGAACGCCGGCTTGCGCAGGTCGCCGTCGACCAGCAGCACCGATTTGCTCGCGGCGGGCGAAATTCTGCGCAAGCGCCAGCGCCGTCGACGATTTGCCCTCTCCAGGCTGCGTGCTGGTGACGAGAAGAAGCTTGGGCGTGCCCGATCTCGGTGCTGAACCGAAGCGCCGTGACGACCGCCGAATAGGCTTCGGAAACCATCGACGCCGGGTTCTTCAGGTCGTCGACGAACGTATCCTTCGCCGCAGTCTTCGGCACCGCTCCGAGGCATGCCGAGCCCGAGCTTGCTTGCGAACGTCCTCGCGCGTCTTGATCGTGTCGTTGAGGAACTCGAGGCCGATTGCACCGCCGACGCCCGCGATGCAGTCCGGCGCCCATTCCGAGCGATCAAGTTGAACATCAGGTTCGGCTTGAACGGCGAGCCCGGCACGCTGGCGTGATCGACGATCGACACCGGCGCCGTGCCGACGCCGCCGGCGACGCCGATCTCCTTGTAGCGCTGGAGCAGCGCGTCATAGAGGCTGCGGTTGGTGTCCACCTCGCGCTGCAGGATGTTGTACTGGATGCTTCGGCCGCGCAGGTTCAGCACCTGCCCCTTGAGGCTTGCGACGCGCGCCTGGAGCGCATGCTCCGCCGACAGGCGCCGCCCGGTAATCCTGGAGCAGCGAATTGTTGCGCCCGGACGACATCTGCGAGCTCTCGCTGGCGATCTGGCGGTCGAGCTCGTCCATCTGCGCCTTCAGGCTGACCATTTCCGGGATGGTCCGGCTTCATGAAGGTGCGCTTCTGCTGATATTCCGCGCCGATCGTCGCGCGCTGCTGGCGAAGCGCCTGAGTGCTCGCCGTGACGTCGCTGGTCGGGCCGGTTGCAAGCGCGCCGCGATAGGCACCTTCCGCTGCAACTCGCCGCGCCGTCGCATCGGCCAGCGCCTTGTTGAGAGTGACCAGCGACTCGCCCTGAAGGGAGCCCGCATCGCCGCCGGCCGGCTTGCCGTCAGCATCCGTGCCCGTCGAAATGATCCCCTCGCGCTGGGCATAAGCGACCAGCGCTCGCTCCGACCCTTCGAGGTCGCTGCGGGTCTTGGCGATCTGCCGCTGGAGGAAATTGCGGGCATAGGCCGACGATTCATACCGCCGTTGCAGCGCCGAATTGATGAAGCTGTCGGCAATGCCGTTGGCGACCAGAGCGGCGATCTGCGGCGAGGTCGAATCGTAGCTGAACTTGATGAGGCTGCCCTCTTGGGGCGGAGTGACCTTGAGGCCGCCCTGACCATGCCCGCTGCGGCCTTCAGGCGGCTCGAAGCGTCGCCGGTCTGGGGCACGAAGTCGGCGTTGTTACCAAGGTTGAGCTCCTGCGCCGTCCGCTGCGCGACCGCCTCGCTGGACAGCAGCCCGACCTGGGTGACAACGAAGTCATAGGGACTCTGGTTCGTCTCCTGCTGCTCCTTGGAATTCTCGTCGGACACCTGGACGGTGGGCGGGTCGGCTTCCAGTGTCACCCAGGCGCGATAGACCGGCGGCGTCAGCAAGGTCGCGACGATCGCCCCGGCAAGGCCGATCGCAAGCGCGCCGATGATCAGCCAGCGCCAGTGGTGGACGATCCGGACCAGCGACGCGAAGTCGAGAACGTGCGCCGCCGAATAGCTGCGCTGGCCCCTGGCCACGGGCTGGTCCTCCGGCCCGTAATGGCCGAGCGGCCACGGGCCCTGGTCCGGTACTGCGATGCTGTTGTTCACGACTGGACCACTCCGAGCTCGACCAGAGGCTTAGTCTAGAAGGGCCGGAAGATCGACAGGATCGGGAAGCTCTGCATCACGCGCTTGAAACCCTGCTTGATCGACGAGCCGTCGACGATGACGATGTCGCCGGCATAGACCTGCGGATCCGGCGCCTGGCCGTGACGGATCGCGGTGAGGTCGAACGCCGCAGCCTGACGCTGGCCGTTGACGGTGCGGAAGATGGCGATGCGGTGAGTATTGGCGTCCTCGGTCGTTCCGCCGGCAAGCGCGACCGCCTGCATCAGCGATGTGTGCCCAAGGACCGGGAAGGTGCCGGCGTGGCTCACCGCCCCGTCGACCGTGACTGCACGAGCGGTCGAGGCCTTCAGTGCGACGGCAACGTCAGGGTGCTCGAAATATTTCGCGCCGAGCAAGCTCGTCAGCTTCTCGTCGAGCTGCGCGGTGGTCAGGTTCGCGGCCTCGACCTCGCCGACGAGCGGAAGCGAAATGTGGCCAGTCAGGTCGACCTGGTAATCGCCGGTGATATTGTCCGCCTGAAAGACCTTCACCGAGACGGTGTCCAGCGGCGCGATCCGATAGTCGGAGGCGAGCGCCTGGATGCTGGGCGCGTCGGGAGCAGCGAGCGGCACGTTATAGGCGATGGGCCCGCCCGGCTTGTCCGCGCAGGCGGCTAGAGTGAGCGCCATCGCGGCAGCCAGGACGGACGAGAATTCGGCTCGGGAATTTCAGGTCAACAGGCACGCAGCTACCTCGCAAATGACGCGCGACGGCCCCATCCAAGTCCCCGGCGCGGTCTCAACTATCTATCAAAACGGGTGAAATCAATGCGCCGCCGACGCGCCAAGGCTATCGCCCGCAGCAGTTGTCAGAAGCCGGCGCCCGCTGCCGTCGATCACCAGGGCGGTGAGGACGCCGGTCCGGTAAGCGCCGGTGTCGATGCCGATCCGGTTCGAGCGTTCCTCGACCGCCTTGCTGATAGTGTGGCCATGGACGACGACGAAGCCGTGGTCGGTGTCGTCGATAGGAACGGCGCGCGGATCCAGCGCAGGTCGGACTGCTTCTGCCGCTGGAGCTCGACGCCCGGGCGGATGCCGGCGTGGACCAACAGGTAATCGCCGAAGCGGCACGTGTCGGCAAAGCTGCACAGGAACTCGACATGCGTCCGCGGGATGGCTTTGCGCACGGCGGCGAGCGCGCCCTGTTCGTCGAGGCCGGCCAGCGCTTCCGGGCTCGACGCCGTAGCTCATCAGTGTCTCGGCGCCGCCGAACCGCCGCCAGTCGCGCGATCAGGCCGGCGTCGCCATTGAGAATGCGGAGAAGAACCTCCTCGTGGTTGCCGAGCAGGAACACGGTCCGAAGCGCACTATTGCGATAGGTGCGCAGACGCTCGAGGACCTCGGCCGACTGCGGCCCGCGGTCGATCAGGTCGCCGAGGAAGACAAGAGTGGCGCGGCCGCGCCTCGAGGAGCGCACGTCGCGCTCGATCTTGCCGAGCAGCTCGTCGAGGAGGTCGAGCCGACCGTGGACATCGCCCGACCGCATAGGCGCGCCTTCCCTTGAGGCCTCGCGGTCCCGAGCGCTCCGCTGTGAGAAATTCGAACATCGACGCCATCAACTCCCCGGCGGCGCCTGGGACTGCGGGGCAACCTCAGCAAGCGCGTCCAAGTAAGCGCGGATTACGCGAAGTCTCGCTAAACTCCGCCTGAACCCTGGCGCGGGCCGCATGGCCCATGGCCGCGCGCTGCTCGGCCGGCATCCGCTCCATCCTCCGCATTGCGTCCGCGAGCGAAGCCGCGTCGCGAACGGCGCAAAGGAAGCCGTTGACGCCGTCCTCGACGACGTGCCGGCAACCCGGGACGTCGGTCGCGACCAGCGGCCGGCCCATGGCGGCCGCTTCGAGAAGGGATCGCGGCAGGCCTTCGCGGTACGAGGGTAGGACGACGACATGGCTGCCGGCGATGAAGGGCCGGACATCGTCGGTTTCGCCGAGATACTCGACCGTGTCTTCGGCGATCCAGCCCTCCAGTTCCGAACCCGCAATGCCCGTGCGATTGGTGGGATCGAGCGGGCCGAGGAGTTGAAAGCAGGAGTTCGACCCCTCGCGGCGAAGCAGGCGGGCGGCGTCGATGAACTCGCGCACGCCCTTGTCGCCGAGCAATCGCGCGATCAGCAGGAACTTCAGCGGACCTGACGGAATCGGCGCGGGCGTGAACCGGTCGAGATCGATGCCCGATCCGGCAAGCAGCCGCGCCTGGTCGCGCCGGACCAGCTTGCGCCCGACGAATTCGCCAAGATCGTCGGCGTTCTGGAAGAAGACGACCGGCGCCTTGGCGAGCCCGAAGCGGTAGAGGCCACTGACTAACGAACCGAGCAGGCCGCCGCGGATGAAC
>CAWGRB010000029.1:0-7043 GCA_963824845.1 uncultured Alphaproteobacteria bacterium | reverse complement strand
CAGATCGACGGCGCGAATTACGCCTGCCCGAGCTGGAACGGCGGCGTCGAATTCAACGGCGGAGCCTACGATCCCGCTACCAACACTTTCCTGGTGCCGAGCAGCAATCAATGCGCCAAATGGAGCGCCAACAAAGAGGCCGAATTCGTCCCCGGTCAGTTTTACCTCGGCGGCTCGGAGCCTGAATTGGTCGGGCCGAACTCGGGATGGCTCAACGCCATCGACGTTTCGAGCGGTATATTCAATTGGCGAAATCATCTTGATCTGCCGGCCAACGGTGGCGCCCTGGTCATGAACTATAAAGCGCCCCATCCCGAGGATAATGCATCGATCGTCTTTACCGGATTGCTCGACGGACGCTTCGCCGCCTTCGACGGCAAATCCGGGCGTTTGCTTTGGCAATACGATACCGGGGCGGTCATTTGGGCGCCGCCGGCGACCTTTGCATCGAATGGGGAGCGCTACGTGTTGGTCGCGTCAGGCGGTCCCGGCGCCATGAGCGTGCCGGAGCTGAAGAAGACCATCGGACCGAACGTGCTGATCTTGTTCGTTCCAGTATGCATGAACCTACCACGAAGTAACGGATCGAAGGGATGGCACCGCGGAATGTCAACTTGCAATTGCGTTGATTCTGCTGGTTTCGGCCCGAAAGCCGGTGCAATGGGGCTAGGTTGCTATGTCCGTTCCTGATGCTGTGGACCACCCGTCCATCGGCTCCCGGTAAGGCGACGGCGTTAGCCGACAGGGCATTTGATCGGGGCATTGTGGAGCCGCGCAGGTGCAGCCTTTGGGGCCTCTAGGCATCTGTGCTTTTCCAACCGTCGCGATCGCGGATCCACTGCTCGCTCAGGGAGGCGTCATCCAAAGACTCGATAACAATCGAATGCGCCATGATCGCGGGTTTGTTGCCATCCGCCAAGGCAATCGGACGTGCCTCTTCTAGACTCGCAAAATCGCCCGTTGGACACGCGATAACGGAAGGCTTTCCGTTGGGCTCAGGCGGCTCGGCGAAGAAATAATTCTTATTTTCATGTCCCAACCCTATGGAGCTCCCAATCGCGGGCGCGTCAAGACGAGAAAAATCGAGACACGATCGAGGCCCGGCGCATCGCAGCCAACTGGCGAAGCTGCCAGCTTCAAGTTGCTGTCGCCCCGAAAGCGCCTTAGCCAAGTCCGTCAGCCCAAAGCCGCAATCAAGCGTCCGATCCAGCACCAAGCTGCTCTGCTGCTTGATACCCTTACGCTCCACTTCACTGTCTCCGAGTGGTGGACACGAAACAAATTGATCCCTTCGCACTAATCGGCCGGCGGATGGATGCGCTGAAGGAGTTTTTCGCGAACACCAGGATCGTTCTCCGCCAGCTGCAGAATTGAGGTGTACTCCTCTACTGAGATGCCCCGATCGGTGACTGCCTTCACAAGGGCATTGTGGGCCTCCTCAGCAATGCGGTTCCTGTCAGACGGGTCCGCTGCTTTGATCCGCCGTTGATAATCCTCCTTCACGCTGGCCACCTGCTCCAAGGCAGTAGCCGCGGCATCGAGCTTCTGGTCGGGAATGTCCTTCGGCGTCTGCTCGGAGGGACTCGGCGACGGCGATTGCGCCTGAGCGTTCGCTACGGGAACTGAGAAAAGCCACGCGACGGTCAAAACTGTGGCAGCGAGAGGCGGGATCAATAGTTGTTGACGCATGTTTATCTCCTACTTACGCCCCGCTCACTGGATGCTCAGTTCCTTTAGAGCAGCGAACCTAATTCGATTCGCGGCCCATCTCGGTCGCGGTCGCATCTGACCCAAGCTGCATGTGCGTGGAGTAGTTCCGGCTAATTTGGACGACCCTGGCATGTCGGGAAGACATGATGCAAATCGCTAAGACACCAAAAATGCCGAGGAGGGGATCAACACGAATGAAGTGATTAGTGGGCGTACCGTCAGCTACGTATGACAACACATCGCGCCGCCCCCCTCGATTGCTCGCTTGATCATCCTAGCTTACCCCATGCAACTCCAACCGAACTATAGCGTTGCCCACCTTGTAGTGAAGGCGTGCGGCGCGTGGCCTCCGGCGCGAACCCCCGATGGAGCGAGCGATGAAATTGACCTCGGCACAGATCGAGCGAACCCTGGGGCAATTCGAAGCCGAAGCCATTCCTGACAGCCATCCAGTGTTACCGCGGCTGAACGAATTGTTCGGGGATCACACTTTCTTTCTCGACAGTGAAGGGACTGAACATTGTGGAGCCGACCGCCGAGCCTACTGGGGGAGAATTCAGGTAGCGAGGGTTGTAAATGTTGCGAATTGGAGCGACGCCAATACGGCCGACCTGGCTGCTCACGAGCCGGAACCGACTGACGCCATCGTCGAACTTGAGACCAAACACTGATAGAGGAACCCGGCGCGGCTTCTAAAGCGAGAGCCCAGGTCGCAACCGCAGGAACCGCAAACGTGTGAATCTCGTTCTCAATGGGCCTGCGCAATTATGCCTGCCGGTAGGGGATGCCGAACATGCAGAAATTTCTCCTTGCTGCCATGGCCGTCGCGTCCATCGCATTATTCGCTCCTATGTCGGAGGTCGAAGGGCAATCAAACAACGAGCCCGCTGTTGCACCTGCTCCTCGCACCGTCAATCTCACCACGGAACAGCGTTTCATAATCAAGGAGATCGTACTCAAGGACCTGAACGTGCCAAAGGCGAGAGCCGGGGCACCGGAATCGATTGGCGATCCAGTGCCTTCGAACGTCGAGCTCCATGACATGACACCCGAACTGGCCCGAAAGGTCCCAGAGGCCAAGTCACATCAATTCTACGTCACCGCAGACGCGATCGTCCTCGTGAGCCGCAGCGACCGCAAGGTTGCCGATGTGATTGTGATCAAGTAGCCACACTCGGGCTTAGGGCCGTTCCTCGCAGCAGAGCTAGGCTATTGGTCCGACTACAAACTTCATTGTTGGACGCTGCACAGCCTCGGCGTCGCGGAAGTCATTCGCACGTATTTGGCTGGCATCAGCCACGCGTCGTGACCAAGCGCCTTGAGCTTTCGACGGAGATGATGCGCACACCAACGCACGCCTCTATGCCGATCAGGCACGATCAGTCGCGATTACGAGAACGTGAAGGCCGTCGCCGAAGCCATGGTCGAGCGTGATCCGAATGTGCTCTGCTGCATTAAGCGCCATGCCCCGAAGAACGAGACACTGCGCACTTTAAACGGAACTGAGGTATCGTCGGGTTTGGTTTAGCGCTGAGCGTGCCGGTGTCGACGGGAATGGTGCAGCACACTGCGCGGCGGATTGACTACCTCGTTGGTGCCGCGCAAGTACTCGCCCGTTCCGAATACGTTGGATCCGTATCCGCCGAGCGATCCCAGCGGGGCCCCCGGCGAGACCGGAACCGGCGGCGGCTGCGGGACGACCAGCGAACTGCTGGGATTGAGAATTGGCGCCGGTGGGACATATGGCGCGGGCGGGACCTGCGCGGACGCCATTCCGACCGACAAAGAAACAGTCGCGAGCGAAAGACAGCAAACGCGTGCGAAAAACATTGCAGTGATCCTTACGTGTACTGCCGCACAACATTGTGCGGGATAAACGCTTTTGGTATCGCGGAAATCGCAAAAGGCCTATTCAGCTGCGCCGAACAATCAAAAGTCGTGCGTAGCGAGTTCCCAGAGCCGCTTAGTCCACAGCGCTATCACAAGCCCAGTCCAGGCCGCATTGGCTGCGAGGAGTATTGCTGTCATCTAACCACCTCGTACTTGGTTGGTGTCCGAGATCACGGCGGTCGTCACGACCGTTGCAGTGGCCGTCGTCACCAAGGCAAACACCAAAGCGAAGAGAATGAAGAGCTGGCGCATGTTAGTCTCACCTGAGAGGCCCCCGGCGCAGCCCCGGGGAGGGCTTAGGGGAGCGGCCGCGCCGGGGCCATCAGCGTAACGATACATACGCTCTGACGTGCCTCCGCGGGAATTGCACTGAAAGGTGCTCGGCTAATCATTCAGTTTAGGAACCTCGCCAGTAGGGAGTATCTAGCCTGCGGAAGGCGGTGATTGCTTTCAGGTCGGCCGGCGGAGCGGTTTACGGGCAGCCGACGAGCTTGTCGATCAACTCGAATAGCAGCTCCGCGCAGCGCGCAAGGAAATAGCCAAGCTGCGGTTTGAGTTGGCCGGGCGCGTCACGCGGCCGCCGCGCGCGCAGTCGTCGATGCTTTCGAGCGGTTGGAGCGAGGCCCGACAACGGTCTTGCATTAGGGAACCGGGCACCGCAATGAGCGAAGAACACGATCGCGCGCAATTCAAAGCTTGGCTCCACCCACGGTCATCCAATCCGGACGTATTGCAGCGTCGCTCCGCTCGGCGACCAATCGCTTGACGTGCGACGAGGCGCGGCGGATGACAGCGAACTTCGCCAAGCTGCTGGGGCTGTTGCGTTGGCCGCCGCCGATGACCGAGGCGTGACAAGGTCGCAGCCGCGATTCACGACGGTCCGCCGAGCAGTTGCATGAAGACACGAGAACTCCCTGCTGGTATTGACGACGAACGAGGGGCGGCAGCTGGCCGGGCCCCGGGCAGGAATACCATCTGTTGGCCTAGGATCCTTCGCGTGCCCGAGAGACGGGAAGAATGATGTCATCTCTCAGAACGAGACCCTGCGAAGACGCGATCATCCAATCGACGTCGGCGGCTGTTCCGCGCGTGGCCAGCGCGAAGCCCTGGGTCCTTGTTGCAACGATCCTAGCGTCCAGCATCGCGAACATTGACGAGTCCGTTATCAACGTCGCGTTGCCGGCGATTGAAACTGATCTCGCGACCTCGATCGTCACAATCCAGTGGCTGGTCAACGCCTATACGCTATGTCTTTCGGCCCTGCTCTTGGTTGGCGGCGCCTCGGCGGATCAGTTTGGCCGTCGGCGTTTTTTCATCATAGGGGTTAGCATCTTCGCCGCGGCGTCGCTGTGGTGCGGAATTGCTCCGAGCCTGACGCAATTAATATCGGCACGCGCGGCTCAGGGTATTGGCGCCGCGCTGCTCATTCCCTGCTCGCTCGCTCTTATAGGCGCGACTTTTGATGAAAACGAGCGCGGCAAAGCAATTGGGACCTGGGCCGGTTTCTCGGCCGTGGCAACCGCAATTGCTCCCTTATTAGGCGGATGGATCGTGGACCATTTCAGCTGGCGCTGGATATTTTTGATAAATCCGCTCCTCGCGCTTCCGACAATCTGGATCGCCTATCGTCACTTGCCGGAAAGCCGCGATCCGGAGGCAAAGCCAGGCCTCGATTGGCGCGGGGCCACTCTTGTATTGCTGGGTCTTGGCGGCGCTCATCTACGGGCTCATTGCGGCGCCAATTTCCGGCTGGCGCGACCCGATCGTGCTCGCGGCGCTGACGGGGGGCCTGACAGCTCTCACTGCGTTCGTGTGGGTCGAGTATGGGAGCAGCGCTCCGATGCTGCCGCTTGACCTGTTCAGATCGCGAACGTTTAGCGCCGTCAATTTGCTGACATTGCTTCTTTACGCGGCCCTGGGCGGCGTAATATTTTTTGTGCCGTTCGCCTTGATCCAGGTGGGTGGATATCCGGCGACTTTTGCCGGCGCGGCTTTCTTGCCGTTCACGGTCCTGATGGCGGCGCTGTCGCGCTGGTCGGGCGGATTGCTCGATCGCTTCGGTCCGCGCTTGCCGCTGGTCATTGGTCCCGCGATCGCCGCGTTAGGCATAGCAGTGATGGCGTTGATGGTTGAAAGGGGATCGTACTGGCAGTTTGTTGGTGCGATCGTGATCCTTGGATTCGGGATGGTGGTCACCGTCGCGCCTTTGACGACCACGGTGATCGATGCGGTGCCGGCGCATCGGGTCGGCGTCGCATCAGGTGTCAATAATGCAGTCTCATCAGTAGCAAATCTGCTTGCCGTCGCGATCCTTGGCGGCATCGCCGTAGCGACCCTCAACCACGCGCTTGATCGGGATTTACAATCAGCCGCTCTTTCGGAAACGACGAAACAGGCGATCGAAGCTGCGCGCGGACAGCTGGTGATCGAGCCCGCGCTCGCCAAGATTCAAGGCGGCGATAGGCCGATGGCCCAGCTGATCCTTAAGGGGGCGCTTGCCGAAAGTATTCGATCGGTGCTTTTGGTGGCTGCACTCCTCGCTTTAAGCGCGGCGGCGGCAGGGACGCTCGTTCCCGGGCGATTGATGTCGACAAGCAGCAATAAGCCGTCGTCTGCGCGAGGGCCCTCGCGGGCAGTCGCGAAACAACTTATTGGCCGGACGCCTATGGTCGCTTCGGCTGCGCCTCAAGAAAGGTGCCGAGCACTTCCGGCCAGCGTTTCTCGAAATCGGGGTCCTGTTGCAGCCCTTGCTTTAGCAGGGCCTGGATGCGCTGTAGCGTTTCGGACCAGGTCAGCGCGGTCAGGAACGAGTTGAGGCCGTCGAGGAGATGATCGGCGCTTGGCAAGGAGACCTGATTGACAAGCTTCTTTGCGGCCGCGATCGGACGTCGGTCGAAGGAGGCGATCCGGCGCGCCAGCGCGTCGACGAAGCCGTCGAGCTCTGCGTCAGGCAGTGCGCGGTTGACGTAACCGTATCTCTCTGCGGTCTCGCCGTCGAAGTCATTTGCGCTGAGAATAATTTCAAGCGCGCGGCCGCGGCCGACGAGCGGAGGCAGCCGCTCTGTGCCGCCGCCGCCAGGATTTACTCCCACCCCGACTTCGGGCTGGCCGAGCCGAGTGTTCTCGCGTGACGCGAAGCGCATGTCGCAGGCGAGCACGAATTCGCTGCACGCTCCCCTGACGCAGCCACGGATCTTGGCGATGCTGACGACCGGCGATTTGGTGAGGCGGACATAGGTATCCATAAGGATCGGCATGCCCGAAGGACCGACCGCCGTCGTGACGTTGCCGGTCTTCCCTGTCAAATCAAAATGGGCAAGGTAGAAGTCAGGGCTTGCGCTCTCGAATACAACCACGCGAAGGCTCACGCTCGCGTCTATGCGGACGAGCAGGTTCTGCAGGTCTTGGAACAATGTGGCGTCCGCAATATTGAAAGGCGGATA
>CAWGRB010000028.1:0-46550 GCA_963824845.1 uncultured Alphaproteobacteria bacterium | reverse complement strand
TGGTCCACGCCGGCATCGTCAGCGGCCATTCGCCCAATCTGTCGGTGCAGCGGGTCACGATCTATGACCGCGCTGGCGGCGTTCTTCAGCGGGTCGTCAGCGGGGCCCGCGCCGTGCCCCAGCCGGCTGCCAACCGCTGGCTCCTCCAGGACGTGCGGGTTTACGACGCCGACATGAACGTCGTGCGGCACTTTGCGCAAATGCCGGCCATGGAGGGCGTCACGCCCGCAGCAACTGACCCTCGCCAAGGTCGACCCGACCGACCTCGATTACTGGACTTTGAGGGCGCGCGTCGCCGAGCTTGGAGGCGGCCGTCCCGTCCGACGGGCCGGGCCGGCCTCGCCCATAAGATTTCCGGTCCGCTTGTCGACCCTGCTGATGCCCTTGCTTGCCGCGGTCGCCGCCTTCGGTCTCGCGCGCTCGGGCCAGGTGCTGCTCCGCGCGCGCTCGGCATGGCTCCTGGGCTTCGCTTATTTCGTCGCCGACAATTTCAGCCTGGCGATGGGCAATGTCGGCGCCTACCCGCCGCTGATCGCGGCCTGGGCGCCGTTCTTCCTGTTCCTGCTGATCGGCGAGACGGTGCTCATCCGGACCGAGGAATGAAGACCCGGCGGCGAAGGGGAAGACGCCGCCGGGTCCTCAGTCAGCCTCCACCCAAGGAGGTCAGCTGCTACCGCCCTAGCGGTAGGTGCCCTCAAAGCTGCGGTCGAGCATGCGCGGCCCCATCTCGCCCTGGTCGTCGCGCTCGAACAAGGCGCGGCTGCGGCTCTCGTCGCGCCAGCGCTTTTTCGCCTTCGTCGGCCGAGCAATCGAGCATGACCTTGTCGCCTTCGACGCGGTCGACGTCCGAGCAGCTCAGCGAATGATGGACGCCGCCGCTTTCCGGATCCGACTTGGTCAGGATGATGCGGTCGCCCGCGACCTTGTCGACGGTGCCGACATGCTGGTCGTCGTTGCCGACCACGTCCATATGCTCGCGCACCTGGCCGAGCAGGCTGCGCTTCTGCTGCCGCTTCTCGCGCCAGCTGCCGAAGTCGCTTTCGAACTTCGACTGATGCTCGCGGCGATAGTCGTCATAGTCGCGGTCGAGCTCGCCCATGTGGCGATCGCGCCAGCTGTTGTAATGCGGGTCGCTCGTGTCGCGAGCGGTCCGACCGGTCGGACGTGCCTGCCCGGCTGGTGTTGCGATATTCATCGCGGCCCCACGGCGATTGCGAGCGGTCGAAGTCGCCCCCGCGCCCGCGGTCGTATCCGGCCGGTAGCCGCTGGCGGCGAAGAACTGGTCGGATTCTTGCGGCGGCCGTAGTCGCCGGTTACCGGGCGGTAGTCGCGGCCGCGTTGCGAACCGGTCCTGCTCGCGACCCTGGTCGCGGTCGCGGCCCGATCGCGCGCGCCGCGGTTGTAGTCGCGCTCACTCGACCGCCGCGAATGCGGTTGTCGTTCCAGTCGCCGGAGCGGCCGGAGCCCGAGCTGCGGTCGCGGTCGTAATCCCGGCCATAGCCGCGGTCGTAGCTGCGGCTGGGGGTTCGTTCGGGGCGTTCGGATCTTCGTCGCCGAACCATGAGGCGACTTCGTCACCGGCGCGTTCGAAGAAGCCGCGGTCGTCGGCGCGCCCGCGGCCGCCGCGTCGCGATCCTGACCGCGAAGTCGCGGTCGCCGAAATGCGATCGCTCGACCATCGGGAACGTTCGTCGCGGGTGTCGTAACGGTCATATGCCATCGTCTTCCTCCAGCTGAATTGAGGCCGGTCAGCACCGGCCGAACACTCGAGAAGAAAACGAACGGCCGCTCATGGCCGTTCCGCTCGTGACGGGCCGGAAAGGACCTCATTCGACGGGCCGAAGCTGTGGCGGGGCAGGCGATTGCAAGGGGCGAATTCGCCGCTAGTGGAGCCGCTCCCCGGCGGCCCGAACCCATCGGGCCGCACTGCCGGCTGGAGGCGCGGGGCTGTAGCTCAGATGGGAGAGCGCTGCAATCGCACTGCAGAGGTCAGGGGTTCGATTCCCCTCAGCTCCACCAGCCGCCGGCGTTGAAATAAACGATTTTTTCGATCAAGCTGCCCAGGGCAGCTCAAGCTGCGTATCGCTAGCGTATCGCAAGTGCACTTTCGTGTGCACCGAGAGCGTGTCGAAGAAAGCATCAATCTCCGCCACGGCCTCTCGCAAATAGCTCGGTGGGAGGTTCTCATAGTTCTTGGCCGGTCCGCGCCCACGCGCCCTCCAGGCGCAGTGTTATCGAGGCGATGCCCTACGGCCCCTCTTACAGAAGCAGCGTATCGCAATCGTATCGCAAATTGGCCAAATCACGCGTCAGAATGGCCATCCGGCCACCGCTGACTCTCGCAAAACTGCGAAAAACCGCTCCCCCAGTTCATGCAATCGCACAGCTCGTCTAGTGCCCCATTTCAGAAGTCCTAACTTTTCTTGCTCCATGTCACCCGGATGGGGCCGATCAGGCAGAGTTTTTCGGCGAGGCCCCATCCACCGGACCGGCTGACCGGGAACGACAGATCGAAGTCCGACGCGGTTCGCCTGGCGTCACCGATTGCCACTGGTCGCGCACCCTTCTTCGGCTTCGTAAGCCGTCCCGGAACGAATCCCCGGCGTCAATATAACGCTCATTCTTGTGACTGGCATACTGCCGGCTTATGCTGCCAATCCGCAGAATAACGACAGCCGGAGCGTGTATTGGCGCCCAAGAAGCAGACCACGGCGAAGGTTGATGCTGCCCTGTATGAGCGGCTGGTCCAGTCGGTGGTGGATTATGCCATCTTCATGCTCGATCGGGACGGCCATGTCTCAAGCTGGAACCCGGGTGCCGAGCGCAGCGAAAGGCTATACTGCCGACGAAATCATCGGCGAGCATTTTTCGCGGTTTTACACGCCCGAAGATGTCGAGAAGCGCGTCCCCTGGAAGGCGCTCGAAACTGCTCGGCGCGAAGGCCGATTTGCCGCTGAGGGTTGGCGCCAGCGCAAGGACGGCAGCCAGTTCTGGGCGAGCGTCGTCATTGATGCCATCAAGAATGAAGCCGGCGAGGTCGTTGGTTTCGCCAAAGTCACGCGCGACCTAACCGAGCGTCGAGAGGCGCAGATCGAACTCGAAAAGTCGCAGCACGCATTGTTTCAGTCCCAGAAAATGGAAGCGGTCGGCCAGCTTACCGGCGGCGTCGCGCATGATTTCAACAATCTGCTCACCGGCATCACCGGAAGCCTGGACCTGATGAAAATGCGGTTGGCGCAGGGCCGTTTGAATGAACTTGAGCGCTATATCACCGCCGCCCAGGGCGCGGCTTCGCGCGCGGCCACTTTGACGCACCGCCTGCTCGCTTTCGCCCGGCGTCAAACTCTCGAGCCGAAAGTGGTCAACGCCAACCAGCTGATTTCGAATATGGAGGAAATGGTCCGCCGCAGCGTTGGGCCGAACATTCATGTCGAAACAGTTTTGGCTGCGGGCTTGTGGAATTGCCTTTGCGATCCCAACCAGCTCGAAAACGCGGTTCTCAATCTCGCAATCAACGCGCGCGATGCATTCGGCCCCGATGGCGGCACGATCACAATCGAGACCGCCAATAGCTGGGTAGACGATAAGGAGGCTGCCGAGCGCGGCATGGATCGCGGGCAATATGTTGCGATGTGCGTCACGGACAATGGTTCGGGTATCGCACCCGAGGTAATGGCTCGCGTATTCGACCCGTTTTTCACAACCAAGCCGACGGGGCAGGGAACGGGCCTCGGCCTCTCGATGGTCTATGGCTTTGCGAAGCAGTCGAATGGCCTGGCGCGGATTTATTCGGAAGTCGGCGTTGGCACGACTGTGAAAATCTATCTGCCGCGGCATCATGGGAAATCGGAGGACAAAGAAAGCGAAGGCGGTTCGACAGAGCTTCCACGGGCCGAAGGCGAAGACGGTGCTCATCGTTGACGATGAGCCCACGATCCGCATGCTGATCGCTGATACGCTGGGGGAACTTGGCTACCGCGCGATCGAAGCGGCCGATGCCGCATCTGGCCTGAAAGTTTTGGAATCGGACGTGGAGATCGACCTTCTAATCAGCGATGTCGGGCTTCCCGGCGGAATGAGCGGCAAAGACATGGTCGATGCTGCGCGCATGCATCGCCCGAAAATCAAAGTGCTATTTATCACCGGCTATGCCGAGAATGGGGCCATCACCACCGGCAATCTCGACCCCGGCGTGGAGGTCATGAGCAAGCCATTCTCAATGGACAAGCTGGCAGCGCGCATCCGTTCCATCATCGAGGGTCGAAAGGGCGTTTGAAAGGAACGCGCCATCGTGCTGCTCGTTCGATCGACATGAAATTACAAAGCAAAGTTATAATGGCAACGGTCGTCGCGGGTTTGGCCTTTGGCTTGCTCGGGTGCGCGAGCCTGATCAGCCGACACCCCGTTGGTAACCGGGCTGTCCCTGAACCCGCCAAGCCTGTAGCCCTGCAAGCCTATCTGGGTCGCTGGTATGAAATTGCGCGCTATGAACAAAGCTTCCAGAAGGGCTGCGCCGGCGTCACGGCCGACTACAGCTTGAGCGACGATGGCAGCATCAATGTCCTGAACCGCTGCCGCAAGCCAGACGGCACCATCGACGATGCGCGCGGACGCGCGAAGATTGTCGATCCATCCGGCGCCAAGCTGAAAGTGAGTTTCTTCGGCCCATTCTATGGTGATTATTGGGTTCTCGATCACGCCGACAATTATAGCTGGTCAATCGTCGGCGAGCCTTCAGGGCGTTACCTTTGGCTTCTGGCGCGAGAGCCAACGCCGCCGGAGGCAAATGTGAATAAGCTCATCGCGCGCGCCAGAGACATGGGCTACGACACATCGTTGTTGCTACGGACAGTGCAGCCCTAGTGGAGCTCAAGTCTTTTGCGCGTCTCCAACCATGTGTTTAAGATTAGTGCCTCGATCCTATGCGGGATTAAGGCTGCTGCCCGTCAGCTGAACGGCCGCCATTGGGGAATGGCAGAACATTGTGTGAGTGAGCGAACAGTTCGGCGAATGCAGCACGAATTTCCCGTCGGCCGAACGGCTTGTCTAGTCGCGTGTATTTGCCGACGTCCTTGGAGGCTCCTGTATAGCCGGTAATGAGCAGTACGGCGATGCCCGGTTGGATACCTTCGACAATGCGAGCCAACTCGGCGCCGTCCATCCGAGGCATCTTGTAATCCGTAATCAGCACATCAACCTGAAGTCCGCCCTCCAGCAGCCCCAATGCTTCGCTGCCGCTCGCCGCTTCCACCACCTTGTGGCCAAGATCGCGGATCATCTCGGCCGTCGCTACCCGGACGATTTCCTCGTCGTCCACTAAGAGGACCCTGTGCACTCGGTCGCTGCTCGCCGGAGGGTCCATGGTTTGCAGGTTGACGACCTCACTGTCGCTAGACGCGAGCGGAAGATACATGTCCACGCTAGTCCCCTGACCCGGAGCGCTTGCGATCCTGAAGCCGCCGCCAAGCTGTGCGGTGAGGCCATGGACCATTGAGAGACCAAGGCCCGTGCCGCGGCCGACGTCCTTGGTGGAAAAGAAGGGTTCAACAGCGCGCGCCAAGGTCTCCGCGCTCATGCCGCTGCCCGTGTCAGTCACGGTCAAACAGATGTAGTTACCTGGCGGAGGTCCAGAGCCGTCGCTCGCGCGACGGGGGACTGCGCAGGGTGCGATCCCAATCGTCAATGTCCCGCCATCAGGCATCGCATCCCGGCCGTTGACGGTCAGATTAAGGATCGCAAGTTCGAGCTGGTTCGGATCGACCATTGCCAATGGCTGATCGTCCTCCGCTTCAATCTCAATTTCGATGGTCGGCCCGACGGAGCTGGCGATCAGGTCGTGCATTCCGCGCACAAGGCGGCCAATATCGACCGGCCGGGTTTGCAGGGTCTGTCGCCTTGCGAATCCGAGCAGGCGCTGAACGAGGATTCTTGCCCGATCGGATGCTTTCAAAGCGTTGCGGAGAAGGCGCGCCGCCCGCGGATCACTGTCGGCATATTGCTTTTCGAGCAAATCGAGCGCGCCGGTAATAGGGGTGAGCAGATTATTAAAATCGTGCGCGACGCCGCCGGTCAATTGCCCGAGCGTTTCCATCTTCTGAACCTCATGCAGTTGAGCGACCGCCGCCGCATGCTCAGCGGTTCGTGCTGCCACTCGCTGCTCCAGCCCATTTGCAAGATCGTTGAGTTCCTGCAGGCGCGTCCGCGCTTCATATTGCCGGCGACGGCCTCGAAGAGCTGATTGCGCAAAGCTGATAAGCGTCGTGGGATGAAACGGCCTCTCAAGAAAGGTCACGTTACCCAGCACTTCCAAATACCTTCGGGCCGCTGGATTGCGCTCAAGTTCCTCCACCGCGCTGCGTCAGCAGCACGAACGGCATGTCCGACCATTCCGGCTGGTTGACGAGCCAGGCTGAAAGGGGCCTCAGGTCGGCTCCTCCTAGCGCCTCTTCCGTGACAATCGCGAAACCTGCGCCGGCGCGCAATTCCCCAACCATCCCTGCCACGTCCGCAACGCTCACGCTGCGTAAACCGGCCTCCGCGAGCATAGCGCTTGCGACCAGCGCATCTCGCCCTTGCGGCGCGAGGATCAGCGCGCGTTCGGACAGGTGCGGGATCACTTCGCGACCGTTTCCAGCAGCTTTTCCGAGCCGCTGATGAACTCGGGAACGCCGCGCAGCACGCCTTGGAAACCCATCAACGGCTCACCTACGGTGATCCCTTGGGAATCAATCTTGTATTCTCGGATCGTGTCTTCGTGCGCACTGGTTCTCTTTTTGATCACTGAGATGGCCCGCCGCACCCGTCCGAGCGCTTCGAAGTAGCGCAATCAGTGATGACGGTGTCGGCGAGGTAGGTCACATCAACGGGCGACTTCATCTCGCCGACGAGCCCGTGCTGAGCGACGGTCAGGAAGGTCGAGGCCCCCTGCCGGTTCAGATACTGCAGCAGCTCGTGCATGTGCAGCACCAGCGCCTGCTCCTCCGGCATGGCGGCCTGATAGCCATTGAGACTGTCGATCACGACCGTCTTGGCATCATTTTCCTCGACGCAAAGACGAACCCGCTGCGACAGTTCGCCCGGTGTCAATTCGGCAGCATCTATCTGCTCGATTACAAGCTTTTCGCTGTCGACCATCGCTTGAAGGTCGATTCCGAGCCCCTTCGCCCGCTCGAACAACAGTCCGAGTTCCTCGTCGAAGACGAACATGGCAGCCCGCTCGCCGCGATTGACGCGCCAACGACGAAAGTCAGTGCAAGAAGCGACTTGCCGGTTCCGGCGGGGCCGAGAATAAGCAGCTCGAACCACGCTCGACGCCACCACCGAGCAGGGCGTTAAGCGCCAGAGATTCGGTTCGAAGGGCCTCGCGTTTGAACGCCGTCCGGTGTTCTGCGGATACCAAACGCGGAAAAACGCGAACACCGCCGGTATCGATTACGAAATCATGATAGCCGCCGCGATATCGCTGCCCTCGATATTTGACGACGCGGAGCCGCCGCCGCTCCGCGCCATATTCCGGAGACATTCCTCAAGGCGAATGACCCCATGCGCAACGCTGTGCATTGTCCGATCCTGCGCTTCACTCGAAAGATCGTCGAGCATTAGGACGGTCGCGCCGCTGCGGGCGAAATAATGCTTCAGCGCAGAATCTGACGGCGATAACGCAAGGAGATTTGCGCAAGCAGCCGGATTTCGGAGAGGCTATCCAGGACCACCGCGCTCCGGCTTGATCGTCTCGAACGCTTCGAAAATCCGGCGGGTGGTTTCGCCGAGTTCCAGGTCCGACGAATACAGCAAACTCTGCTGTTGCTCATCGTCGAGCAGGCTCTCGGGCGGGACCAGCTCGAATAGGTCAATCCCATCAAAATTCCAACCGTGGGACTTGGCGCCGGCGCGCAGCTCATTCTCCGTCTCCGACAAAGTGATATAAAGCGACCGCTCGCCCGCTGCGGCCCCGGAGATGAGATACTGGAGGGCAATCGTGGTTTTGCCGGTTCCTGGGGAGCCCTCCAACGAGAAATAGGCGGCCGCGCGACAGGCCACCCTTGGCGATGTCGTCTAGGCCCGGAACCCCGAGGTTTGCCTTGTCTTCAGGCTGCGTCAATTCGGCTCCTCCATCATCAACGATCCGGTTCAACGCAGCGACGGATGAATACGATCCGCTGTCGAAATGAGATGCCAGGATAGGCGTTTAGGCAGTGCGAGCCGTCAGACAGCGGGCTGAAAATGGTCGCCCTCGTGCCGGGCCGCGAGCTGTCAAACTAGATCCACGAATGTCGGCTTTCCACCCAAAGCTGCCATTAGCCAGGGGTGCGATTGAAGCGTATCGCTGGCGTATCGCAAAAGGGTCAAATGTGGGTGTAAAACCCGCGTTTCCGCCCGAAGAAGTTGACGAAAAACTGCGAAAAATGCGTTCGATATCTATGCAATCGCACAGCCGATAGCTGCCGTTTAGGATGTCCAAGCGCATGTGCGCTTGCTCGACCCGGTTGTCGCCTATCAGGCGGCCCCAGGCGCCGAACTGCCATCCACGTCAGATTTACTTGGCTTTCCTGCCGAAGAGGATCGTAGATCAAGAGACCGGCTTCAGCTCCGCGCCAAAGCCCCAATCGTCGTCGCGAGCGGGCGCCATCTCGATTCCGCCAGGAGACACGGTGAGCACGTCGGCGTGGCCGAATCCTTTCGAGTAGTCGAGGATGGTGACGATCTCGGGATATGCTCGCATCACGGCGGAGTGCCCTGGCGCCGGCCGCTCCAGTCTGGCGAGGCCCGGATGACGTTGTAGCAGCAGTTTAACCGCCTGATCGCGCTGCTTTGCATCGGTGACTTCTGATGCGCGGGCTGCCATCGACAGCGCGTTGATTGTTGCGGGGTCGTGGAAGTCCCGTCCGACGACGAGTGACACGCGATCATCCTGCTGGATATTCGCGAACTTCTGGCTTTGTCGCGAAACGACGAAGTAGAGCAGCAGCCCGTCGTTGGCGTAGCCCACCATCGTATTCTGCGGCCACCCATCCGCTCGGTTCGTCGCGAGGGCCATGAGCCGGTTCTGATCGAGAATCTCGATGGCTTTCTGTTCCATCCCACTCTCCTTCTGGACCGTTCTGACAGCAGCTCAATCGACCGTCCTTACGTGAATCTCCTGATTCCCGCCGGCGCAGCGAATGTCGATTATCCGACTCAGGCTGGTGACCATCCGGCCTTGGCAGGGAGAAAGCAAATGCCGACCGCTGAACTGGTAAGAGAGCAATCGCCCAAGTCGAACATCGAACCGATGAGCGCCCCGGCGGGTATCAAATCAATTCTTTTCCACGTGCATGACGACATGGGGCTTCCAGGCCGCGTCCAGACCGCGTTGTCGATTGCCAGAGCCTTCGGCGCGCACCTGCACTTGCTGCATGTTACTCCGCTCGACGCTTACACGGTCGTCGACGTCATGGGGACCTACGTCAACGAGGGCCTCGTCGAGATGCTGGAGGGCGAGGCGGCGAAGGTAAAGGCCAGCCTTGAGGAGCAGCTGGCCAAGGAAGATGTCAGCTGGGATTATGAGGAGGTCACGGGTGCGCTCATGAACCACCTGATGGAGCGGGCCGCTCTTGCCGATCTGATTCTTACCGGAAGAGAGCCGCACGAACGGGAGTTTGGCGGTCCGGCGATCGCGTTGCTTGGCGACATGCTCCACCGCACCAGGACGCCGTTGTTCGTCGTCGGAGATGGCGCCCATGGGGTCGATCTTTTCGGGCCGGCAATGGTGGCCTGGAACGGCACTCATGAGGCCGCGAACGCGCTTCGAAGCGCGGTGCCGCTGCTGAAACTCGCGTCGGAGGTGCGGCTCGTCGTTGTCGACGACCGGAAGGACTACCGTCTGACGACGACGGACGCGCTGGCATATCTGTCGCGTCACGAGATACACGCCGAGCTGGTGACGCCGCTGCTCATTGCCGGAACCGTCGAGGACGAGCTTCTCGACCAGGCGGGGATGGATAAAGCAAGCTACATCGTGATGGGCGGCTACAGCCACACGAGAGGCGGCGAGTTCCTGTTTGGTGGCGTGACGCGCTCACTGATCAAGAAGTGTCCAGTTTCGCTGGTCATGGCCCACTAGGAGAGATCGTCGGTGAAGGTCGCGGTCTTCAGCAGCAAGCCATATGATCGGCAGTTCCTCGATGCCGCGAACCGCGGCCGACATGAGCTACGATACGTAGATTGCGGGCTGACCGCCTCGACCACCGCACTAGCGAAGAATGCTGTCCGCCGTTTGTCTGTTCGCAAACGATCAAGCGAACGCTGGGATAATCAAGGCACTGGCGCTCACGGGCGTCCAGCTGATCGCATTACGCTCGGCCGGTTTCGACAATGTCGATCTAAAGGCGGCTCGAGCCCACGACATCGCCGTTGCGCGAGTTCCGGCCTATTCGCCGAATGCGGTCGCCGAGCATGCTTTCGCGCTGCTGCTCAGCCTCAATCGGAAGGTGCATCTTGCTTACGAGCGAGTGCGGCATGGCAACTTTGCGCTGGATGGGCTGATGGGCTTCGATCTGGCGGGGAAGACCTTCGGTATCATTGGCACGGGCAACATTGGCTCAGTCGCGGCGCGGATCGCACACGGCTTCGGCTGCAACGTGCTTGCGGTCGATCCAGTTCGCCGCGGACGACTGCCGCGGCATCCTCGAATATGTCGAGCTGGATGAACTCCTGAAGCGGTCCGACATCGTCAGTCTTCATTGTCCGCTGAACGAAGCTACTCGCCACTTGATCGGGTCCGCGGGAAGTTGGCGCTCATGAAGCCGACCGCAATGCTCATCAACACCAGCCGCGGCTCAGTTATCGATACGCCAGCCGTCATCGAAGCATTGGAGGCGCGACGGCTCGGTGGACTGGCGATCGACGTCTATGAAGGAGAGCGCAATCTCTTCTTCGAAGACCGTTCCGGCAAGCCCATCCAGGACGAACAGTTCGTGCGTCTCCTCGCACTCTCCAACGTGCTGATCACCGGGCATCAGGGGTTTCTTACGACAGAAGCGCTGACGAACATCGCCGCATCAACGATCGAGAACTTCGATGCGTTCGAGCGCACCGGACGACCGGTTCATGAAGTGCGGCTCGAAGGCTCGACAGCGCGCGGTCGCGCCACGTCGCATCGACGCCTAGGCGCGACGGCTCTTGCTGAACGTGCCTACGGAGCTTTGCGTAAGGCAATGCCATTCGCGCGAGCATAGGCTCGGGGTCTGAGTTGCGGAGCGGAGTTCACAATGATGGGTTTCACTCGCCGGACGAATCTTTTCGAGGGCGGTGCGCGCCTCTGTGGCTGCAATCATGCTCGCGCTTGCACCAGCCGTCGATGCGCAACAGGTCGATCTCGCATCCGGGCTCGGTCGTGCAGGCCGTCAGGCATCTCAAGCCCGGCGAATATGTCTGGGCCCCCGAAGTCGCGCCGCAAGGGCCGATGCTTCTGATCGTCAACGTCTCGACCCAGCGCGCTGTGCTCTTCCGGAATGGCGTGCCAATCGCTGCGACCACGGTTTCGACGGGCCGCGCCGGGTCATGCCACGCCGACTGGCGTATTCACCATTCTGCAAAAGCAGGTCGAGCATCACTCGTCTATCTACGACAACGCACCCATGCCTTTCATGCAGCGGCTGACTTGGCAGGGTGTGGCGCTGCACGCAGGCAATCTGCCGGGTATCCCGCGTCGCACGGTTGCGTTCGTTTGCCGGCGGCGTTTGCCAAGCTGCTCTACAAGGCGACAAGGGTCGGCATGACGGTTGTCATCACGAACGAGCAGACGACACCAAGAGTAGCGCCGACGCCAACGATCATTGCGCAAAGTGCGGCCGCCGGGGAGCTTACGAGCAGCTTCTCCTGGGATCCGGCGAGGGCGCCGGAAGGGCCGGTTTCGGTGCTGGTCAGTGCCGCCGACCGGCGGGCGATCGTCATTCGGAACGGCACGGTGATCGGCTCCGCGCCGGTCACGGTCGAGGGGCCGGTTACTGGAACGTGGGCCTATGCGCTGCGAAACATCGATGAGGCTGGACAACATTGGGTTCGCATCGAGCTTTCCGCGGCCTCGGGGCAGCCGACCGAGATTCCCAAGAATGAGTGGTCGCGCTTTCACGCGGCAGACGACTTCAGGCGAGCTGTCGCGAGCATCATTCAGCCAGGCACAACCATCATCATCACATCTGATTCGTTGGCCGACACAAGCGCGACGCCACTCACCGTGCTCGACGCCACGAGCAAATGATCGCAGCCTTGCTTCTGCTGATTGCTCAGGGAGGTGCTGCACCTGCTGGAAATATCCGCGGTGAGTGGATCAATCAGCATCGCACTGCCATCATCCGCATCGACGATTGTCCATCCGGGCTATGCGGAGTGGTGATCTGGAGCGCCGCCACGGCACGGCGCGATGCAGCGCGCGGCGGCACTGCGCAGCTCAACGGCACGACGGTCATGTTCGGCTTCGTTCCGGTGTCGCAAGGAGTTTGGCGCGGACGCATCTTCCTTCCAGACCGGAATCGAACATTAAAGGCAGCCCTCGCGCTCCGAGGCGGCGAGTTGGAGGTGAAGGGGTGCGAACTGGCGGGGTTGGTGTGTAAAAAGCAGACGTGGAGCCGCACATCATCAAGGTAGAAGCGGCGGCCTCCGGTCAAAACGGTGCACACAAGCGACACCGTCCCGCGAAGAGCATGAAACGAGCGCCTCATTGCGGCAGCCCATGAACTCGGCCCCGGCTTGGTCACCGGAGCGGCGGATGACGATCCGAGTGGCATCGCCACTTACTCCCAGGCCGGCGCCCAATTCGGCTACGGTCTGTTGTGGACGATGCCGCTGCTCTTCCCGCTGATGAGTGCCGTGCAGCTGGTCAGTGCACATATCGGCCGGGTGACTGGCGAGGGGCTCGCGAAGAACCTCGCGAGAGCATTTCCCAAGCCGGTGCTGCTGTTTTTGATCGGCACCCTTCTTGTTGCGAATGCCATCAACATCGGCGCCGACCTATCGGCGATGGGGGCATCCGCCGAGCTGGTCGTTGGAGGCGGTCGCCATGCTTTCGTGCTCGGGTTTGCTTTGGCAAGCGTGCTCCTCCAGCTCTTCGTCCCGTATCACCAGTATGCGCGCTTCTTGAAATGGCTCACGCTTAGCCTGTTCGCCTATGTGGGCGTCATTCTCGTCGTTCACACGAACTGGTTAGCGGCTGCTCGGGGCCTGATATGGCCATCCAAGCTCAACGAGTCTGCAACGCTGACGATCGTGGCGCTGTTCGGCACGACGATCAGTCCATATTTGTTCTTCTGGCAGAGCGCCCAAGAGGCCGAAGAGATCGTCGATACGAAAGGCAGCCGTCCACTCAAGAGTTCGCCTCGCTCCGCGAACAGCCAGTTCAGGCGCATGCGCTTCGACACCATCGCCGGAATGGCGTTCTCCAACATTATCTCGATCACGATCATTCTCGCGACGGCAGCAACTCTGCACGCGAGCGGTGTCACTCAGATCAATACCGCTTCGGAGGCGGCCGAAGCGCTTCGGCCGATCGCGGGCAGGTTCGCATTTCTTCTTTTCGCCATCGGGATCATCGGCACCGGCTTGCTCGCCGTTCCCGTCCTCGCAGGTTCCGCTGCCTTCGCGGTGAGCGAGGCCGGGAACTGGAAACGCGGACTTCGAATACACGCCTGGCCAGGCGATGCGCTTCTACGGAGTGATCGCGGCGGCGACCTTGATTGGGTCGCTGTTCGACTGGATCCCGCTCGATCCGGTTCGTGCACTCTTCTGGAGCGCCGTGCTCAATGGCTTGGTGGCGGTGCCGATCATGGTAGCAATGATGATCCTGGTTTCACGCCGAAGCGTGATGGGCCGCTTCACCGCAAGTCGTGCATTGCTGTTGTTCGGCTGGGCATCGACGGCTGTGATGGCCGCAGCTGCTTTCGGGTTGATTGGTCAGGCGGTGTTGCCTTGATGCGAGCCTCGACGAAGATGCTCGCAAGTTGACGCCTCCCGCTATCGGTCTTGGCGCCGGCCTCGCCGCTGGCCTGATGATCGGCATCGAGCGCGGATGGCGCCTTCGCCGAGAGAAGAGCGGAACCCGCGTTGCAGGGGTTCGCACTTTCACGCTTCTCGGCACGGCCGGCGCACTCGCAGGCATTCTTGGCGAGATCGTGCACCCCCTTGCAGGCGCCTCAATCGTCGCTGCTCTCTGCATGCTGTTGATCATCGGATTCGTCCGAGATCGTGGCCGGAAGGACGTGACCAGCATGGTCGCCGCCATCCTCGCGGTTTCCTTTGGGCTGCTGGCTGGAGTCGGCCAGTCAGCGCTTGCAGTCGCCGGCTCGGCGATCGTCACCTTGGTCCTTGCGACGCGGACCCAGTCCCACAAGCTTTTGGCGCGGCTCAACACGACCGATGTGCAGGCGTTCGCACGCTATGCGGTGATTGCGGCAGCAGTGCTCCCATTTCTTCCGAACCGACCCGTTGGGCCGCTTGCAGCATGGAACCCGTTCCAGCTGTGGCTGGTGGTTGTGCTGGTCACCGGCTTCTCGTTCATGGGATATATTGCCAATCGCACGATCGGCGAGCGGCGCGGCGTCCTCGTGACGGCGCTGATCGGGGGTGCCTACTCGTCCACGGCGGTGACTGCCTCATTCTCCCAACGCATAGGTGGAGGGGAGCAGGGACCGCTCTCGGCAGGAATCTTGATCGCCTCGGCCGTCATGTATTTGCGCGTGATGATCCTGGTGGCGATTCTCTCGCCATCGACCTTCGTCGCTTTCCTCCTGGTTACGGGGCCGGCAGCGCTGGTCGGAATCGCCGTGGCGGCGATAGCCTGGATTCGCGCACCGAGCGGAACGACCACAGACGCGCGGCTCGATCACAATCCAATCGAACTGCTGCCGGCATTTGGCTTCGTGGCGATAGTCGCTGCCGGGGCGCTGGCGACGCGCTGGGCACAACAGGGATTTGGTGAATCCGGTGTCGCCGCGTCATTGTTTATCACCGGGACCTTCGACGTCGATGCGGCGATCGTCACGCTCTCGGGGCTGGCGGTCCAGGCGATTGAACGTGATCTGGCTGCACTCGCCATTGCCGGCACCATCATCGCGAACATGCTGCTCAAGATGTTCGTCGCCGGGCTCTATGCGCGCAAGGCTAGCGGCTGGACTATGGCCGGCCTCGGAGCAAGCACGGCAGTGCTCGCCGTCTCGGTTGTCGCTGGCCTACTCCTCCACTTGAGAATACTCTGAAGGTTGGAGCAGCCGTTACACGCGGAGAGATGGGCGGCGGCGCCCAGCACCAGGCGAAGGGTGTTCGTGAGAGGCTAGTGCCCGCCGGGTGCGGTAGTGGGAGCCACGCGCTACGGCTGGCAACAGAGAGGAGGACGAGAATGCCTTCACTGCAAGAGATGCTCTCAAGTGCGAACGAGGAAGTCCCGAAGGTCACCGCCGAGGAGGCGCACGAGCTGATAAGCGGCCGGGATGCGCTCCTGCTCGACGTAAGGGATGGTCCCGAGCTCGCGCAGAGCGGCAAGCTGAAGGGTGCGGTGAACGTGTCCCGTGGAATGCTCGAGTTTCGAGCAGATCCGAACGGCAGCTACCACGATCCAGAGTTCCGCAAGGACCGGCCAGTGGTGCTTTATTGCGCCTCGGGTGGTCGATCGGCTCTTGCCGGCAAGACCCTCAGGGACATGGGCTACGCCGAGGTCTATAATCTCGGAAGCTTCAAGGACGCCGCTCAATCAGGCTTTCCTGGCGAGCCGGCGTAGAACGGCCCTGCGGATGCCGTTGCGCTGAGGAACATCGTTCATTTTTGCATCCGTGAATCTACGGAATGCGCGAGATCTGTTGCGAGCCGATGATGTGTTCGTCGAGGAGACGCATCATGCATCACGACCGGATCGCAACGAGCGTCATTCAGTTGGCCAACTCTCCCGCGTCTTGGGCACCTGTCTCGCTTCCGCGAGTGAGCTCGAATGAGCCCTTCACGGCAGTTGGGGAGAGCCGCAAGCGCGAGGATGAAGCCTATTACAGACGACGAGCGCTCCAGGAGCAGGTCGCCGCACAGAGAGCTTCCTGTCCGGCTGCGCGCGATAGCCATGACGAGCTTGCGACCATGTATCGGTTCCGCGCCGCGATGTTGTCTACCGGGCCAGAGAGCTGGGCGGATGCTTATTGGAGTGATGCTATAGTCGAGCCGGCATAAAGAACCTCGAAGGACCATTCGTTTGGCTCGAACTGCACATCCAGAGAGACATTCCATCTCCCGCATCGGCTGGTTGCGGGCGGCGGTGCTGGGCGCAAACGACGGGATTGTGTCGACAGGAAGTCTTATTGTCGGTGTCGCCGCAGCCAATGTGGCGCGCTCGGAGGTTCTCATTTCCGGCGTCGCGGCGTTGGTTGCTGGCGCGATGTCCATGGCTGCAGGGGAGTATGTCTCCGTCAGTTCACAATCGGACACCGAACGAGCGGATCTCGCCAAGGAATCCGCGGAACTCGCGCGCCAGCCGGAGCTCGAACAGGACGAGCTGACGAAGATCTACACAGAGCGCGGACTCGACGCCCAAACAGCGCGAACGGCGGCGGAGCAGATGATGGCACACGATGCCCTTGCTGCTCACGCGCGTGACGAGCTCGGCATTTCCGAGGCGACAACAGCTCGACCCCTGCAAGCCGCGTTGGCGTCAGCTCTTACGTTTACGGCGGGGGCCGCGGCACCGTTGGTGGCCGTGGCTCTCGCACCTGCAGCGCTCTTGATCCCCGTCGTGGCCGTCGTCTCGCTATTGTGCTTGGCGGTTCTAGGCGTGCTTGGTGCCCGAGGCGGCGGAGCTCCCGTCGGCAGGTCATTGCTGCGGGTGACGTTCTGGGGTGCTTTGGCAATGGTCCTGACGGCCGGCGTGGGTCGCTTATTCGGGACTTTCGGATAGGGGCTGCGGCATGAAGACGAATGAGCAGAAGCGAGACTGAGATGGAACAGCCGGCAATCACCATCCTGAATGCAAATCGTATCATGACGATCGCAACCGTGCGGCCCGACGGTTGGCCGCAGGCCACGATCGTCGGCTACGCGAACGAGGGCTTTCGACTCTACTTCCTGATCTATCGGACCAGCCAGAAGTTCGACAACATCGCCCGTGATCCGCGGGTCGCGATCACGGTCGCTCATGAACCGGGGGAAATGAGCGACGCCAAGGCTATCTACGCGGGGTGTTCTGCGCGTGAGCTCACCGACGCAGCGGAACGGCGACACGCATGGGACGTCCTCGCCAGCCGTCATCCGAACCTCGCTCACCTTGCTCCGCCCGACGAAGTGGAGTCGCGACCGATGACCGCCGACTGCCAGCATGTTTCGGTCGTCGACTACAGCTCAGGGTATTGGTCACACCGAGACCCTGACGCTGGCTGATCGCTGACTTCCGACGGCGTGGCTTGGGGGCTCCCGAGCAACCCCGTGACGTCGGTTCCCGTTCCGCTTGCTCACCTATCGCAAACCTCGTTACCCGACGGAGCCACAATGCCGGACGAGAATGTGTTCGATACCGCCACTCGCATTGCCGCGGGGGACGACGGAAGGAACTACGACAAGGTCGCGATCACGCTGCATTGGCTGACGGCGCTTCTTGTCGTCGTGCAGTTCGTGCTGGGGCAGACTTGGGACTGGTTTTCTCGACCCACGCGTCACCTGATGGTCGTGACACACATGTCGTTCGGGATCATTCTGACGCTTGTGATCCTATGCGATTGCTTTGGCGGTTCGTTTTTCGACACCATATCACCTCGCTTGAATTCCGGACCTGGGTGGGGATGGCTTCAACGGCGGTGCACTACTCCTGTACGGGTTGCTTGCGACGGAAGCCGTGCTCGGGTTCCTGTCCGTTGGGAAGGAAACGAGGCCATGAGCTTCTTCGGCGTGCTGATTCCGCCGCCCTTCACCGGTTCCGGCCAGAGCGGCGCACCAGCTTCAGGACATTCACAACTGGGTTGGTTGGACAATCATTGTTGTGGTGGCTCTGCTAATGCCGCTCGGCGGCGGCGCTGATCAGGATCACTTCCTCAAGACGGGGTGCTGGAGTGGATGCCGCCCATCCCGCGGCCCCCGGTGTTGTCGATCTTGGGCACCCCGACCGGCGGGGAACTGTGCGTGGACGGTCCGAAGCTTCTGACAACGCTGACAGATTACTCCTGGCGTCTCCTCCTCGGGGATGTGATCGCCGGGATCACAGTCGCACTAGTCGCGCTGCCTCTGAGCATCGCTATTGCGATTGCTTCGGGCGCAACTCCGAAAGCCGGCCTAGCCACGGCCATCATTGGTGGGTTCCTCATCTCCTTATCGGGCGGGAGCAAAGTGCAGATCGGCGGTCCAACAGGAGCATTCATCGTTGTTGTCGCGGGCGTCTTGCCCGGTTTGGCTTCGATGGGCTGCTGCTCGCGACACTGCTCGCCGGCTTCATACTTGTCGTAGGGGGACTTGTAAGTGCTGGCCGGCTCATCTCGCTCGTGCCTGAGCGGTGATCGAGGGGTTCACCGTGGGCATAGCGCTGATCATTGCAGTGAGTCAGCTAAAGGATTTGCTTGGCTACTCGCGCCGCTCAAGTGCCAGCGGATCTCGTTCATGGCCTGCCGGTCGATATGGGGCCGCACGGAGCCAGTTGAATTCATGGGCTCTTGGCTGTTGGGGATATTGTGAATTCCGGGTATCGGTATTCTTCGCCGTCGCATTCCTTGGTTCCCCGGGATCATTGCTTGTTGTGGCCGCCGCTTCCGCGGCGGTCGCGTTGATCCACTGCCGGTGGACACGATCTACTCTCGCTTCGGCGCGCTTCTGGTTGCACTGCCTGCTGCCTCACATTCCGCATTTGAGCATTGCGCGGATCAGCGAGCTGTTGCCGTCTGGCACTCGATCGCTTTCTGGCCGCTGTTGAGTCACCTGCCCTCGCAATCGTTGCGGACCTGATTATCGGTGGCTACCGCCCCAACGCCGAGCTCCTTGCTCAAGGCGCCGCCCAAACTCCGCCTCGCCCTTGTTCGGAGGACTGCCGGCAACCGGCGCAATCGCTAGAACTGCTACTAACGTCCGCGCTGGAGGACGCACCCCGGGAGCCTGGCGGGGATCGTGCACGCCATTGCGATCCTTTTGATGTCGCGGCTGCCGCTCGACTTGCGGGTCACCACCATGCCGGCCCTCGCTGGCCTGCTCATTGTGACAGCCTGGCTCATGGAGCCAACCCTCACGATGGTCTGAAAACGCACCAAGTTCCGGCGCGGGTGATCGTGCGCTATTCTTCATGACCATGGTTTTGACTGTGATTAGCAACCTTACCATTGCCATTGCAGCTTGCACGGGAGCCGGTCTGGGATTGCGCTTACTGCGTAGGAATGCGGAGCCTGCGGTGTGGAATCGACCGATTGGTCGAAGCTGTAGCTAACGCCCGCTCCCGGCGCCTAGCATTGGATTTGCAGACCTGTTTATTTTTGGCCAAACTTTGAGCTGACACTTTCCATCGATCGCTATCCACCAGCCGGACTATTCTGCGCGAGGCTGCCAGAGCATCGGTCCGTAGGCGGCGAGAAACAGGATTAGCGCGGCAATCCATGCCGAACCGCTGACGTCGAGTATCCATTGATACTGACCGAAGCCCAGGGATGCGGCGACCCTCAAGAGAGCAGCCATCGTCACGCAGATGTAGATGACGACAGTTGCCCAATTAGCTTTCAAAGCGCGTCCGGTGTGGCCCAAGGTCGCTCTCGTCATCACGGCCAGGATCATCGCGGTCATCGCTCCAGTTAGCGCGTGAACGAGGCGCTGCGCGGGACGTCAAAGCCGCCGATGCTGAGGCCCAGGAGGAGAAGACCGATCGGGATCCATGCATATCCAACATGCAGGATCAGGACGAGGGGATCACTCGCCGACCGCATTCCGCCCCAGCGCGACAGCCGAAGGAGCTGGAGAGCAGCAGCGAGGACCAGCAGTAAGCCGGTGAGCCGATTGCCAGGAAGCGCCAGCCAGAACAGCAGGCAGATGATTGTTCCGACGATGACAAGAAGATCCAGAGGGGCCGGTTGCGTCGGCAGCCGCTCCTTTTGACCCTGCTTCGCCATCCAGTTCCGCGTGAAGGACGGGATGATGCGTCCGCCGATCACCGAGATCATGATGATCACAAGGGCAATTGCCGCCTGCCATCCGACGTCTGGGATGATGCCGTGTTGCCGGCGTAATCAGCCGCGTCCGCAAATGTAAAAAGCAGCGCCATCACGACGATCGGCACATTCCGGTTCTTGCCGCGAGGACTTCGCGAGCCCCGACCGCTGTCAGTGCCGCAAAAAATCCAACATCTAAGATCGCTGCGGGCAATATCCCGACGATGCTTGAGAATAGCAGTGCGAATCGCGCGATGCCCAGAGTGAGAACAGGGCCAGCAGCGGTCGGCCGGCGATGGGCAGGCGCCCTGTCCAGTTGGGAATGGCGGTCAGAAGAAAGCCTGCGACAGCCGCGCCAACGAAGCCGAACATCATTTCGTGGCGGTGCCAGGCAATCGGTTCCAAGCGTAGGAAGCTGAAGCCAGGCCAGCAAGACTGCATAGCCACAACACGAGTGCGATTATCCCCCAGCTGAAGCACCCAAAAAGAACGGACGGAAACCCCCGCGGAGAATTGGCGGCGCCGCCGCCATCCGGCGTTTTCGCAGCGCCAGCATTTGCTCGCCGCGAGTGATCATTGCAGCGTTGGACGCGCTGGTTTTCTGCTTGATCATCAACCCGCAGCCATTCTGCACCACATCACTGCGGGAACGGCCGCAGATCTCGCATTTGGCTGTATCGACGCTGCCGCGTGGCGCGCGGAGCTTCATGATGAAATCCCAGCCCATCAGCAGCGCGCCGGCCGAGAACACGACGTCGCCGGGCATGCGCATCCACTGCCAGAACAGGTACTGGTCGTAGAACGCCTGGCTGCGCGCCCAGGCAAAGCCGTGCTCGTAGACCGCGTTGAGCTGCGGCCAGCCGATCGGGAAGAAGTGGAGGAAAATCCACATCACCAGGCCGATATTGTAGCACCAGAACGCGATCCGGCCCGGCCGCTCGTCGAACACGGCGTCCGGGCCCGGCGCGATAGCGCAGGCAGAAATAGATCAGGCCGAGCGCCAGCAGGCCGAACGCGCCGAACAGCGAGGTGTGGGCGTGGTTGAGCGTCAGGAAGGTGCCGTGCTCGTAATAATTGACGAGCGGGGCGTTCAGCGTGCCGCCGCCGAACACGCCGGCGCCGACGAAATTCCAGAACGCCGAGCCGAGGATGTAGAGATAGGCGAGGCCGTAATCGAACGCCGCGCGCGCCCTTGATCAGCCGGTGCTGCGAGATCGCTTCGAGGATCAGCAGCACGAGCGGCAGCACCTCGATGAACGAGAACATCGAGCCCAGCGGCACCCACATGCTCGGGCCGCCGCCCCAGTAGAGATGGTGGCCGGTGCCGAGCACGCCGCCGAGGAAGATCAGGATCAGCTCGAGATAGACCGACCGCTCGGCCAGCTTGCGCGAGACGAGGCCGAGCGACATCAGCAGATAGGCGCTCATCGCCACCGCGAAGAACTCGAACGACTGCTCGACCCACAGGTGGACCACCCACCAGCGCCAGAAGTCGGTGATGGTGAAGCTACTTCTCGATGCCCGTGAGCGGGATCATCCCGAACACGTAGAGCATCGCGACGTTGATGGTCGCCGCCCAGATCAGATGCTCGAGCCGGATGCGCCCGCTCCAGAACTGCCGGGTCGCCTCGATCAGCGTATCGCGGCTCGGCCACAAGGCGCGGAACATCAGCCCGCTCCAGCTGAGCAGCGCGACGAAGAACAGGATCTGCCAGAAGCGGCCGAGCTGGATGTAGGACAGGCCCTGGTTGCCGAACCAGAACCAGCCTTTGTCGATCACGCCCTGGATGCCGAGGTAATTGCCGACCAGCGCGGCGGCGACGACGAACAGCGACACCCAGAACAGCATGTCGACCAGCAGCCCCTGGCCCTTCGCCTCGCGCCCGCCGGCGATCGCCGGCGCGATGAACAGGCCGCTCGCGATCCAGCCGAGCCCGATCCAGATGATCGGCGCCTGGAGGTGGAAGCTCCGCAGGAAATTGAACGGCAGGATGTAGTTGAGCTGGATGCCGTAGAAAGTCTCGCGCTCATAATAGGAGTGGGCCATGATCGCGCCCGCGCCCTGCGAGGCGAGGAACACCAGAGCGACGACGACGAAATATTTGCCGGTCTTGACCTGGCTCGGCGTCAGCGCGCGATAGACGCGCGAGCCCGCGCTCCATCGGCGCGTCGTCGGGATGGTCGAGATAGGCGCGGTAGAGCCACAGCACGAAGCCCATCGCGAAGAAGGTGAAGCAGAAGCTGATCCAGGTCCAATGGAAGGTGTTGGTCGTCGGCGTGTTGCCGACGGACGGCTCGTACGGCCAGTTCTCGGTCCACGAGGTGTTCGGATGGTCGGGCCGCCGCGCGACCGTGGTGATCGCCGAATAGATGATGAAGTCGGCGGTCTGCGTGCGCAGCGCCGGATCGAGGCTTTTCGCCGGAACCCAGCCCGCCGACAGGTTCACGGTGTTGAGCTTGGTCGTGAGCTCGCGCCTGCAGCGCCGCGAACGGCCTGCGCGACCGCATCCGGCAACGACCACGCTCGACTGGGTCAGGTCGATGCCCTGGAGCTGCTTCTGCATTGTCGCGGTGGCGACCGCATCGGCGAGCGCCGCAGTCGAGCGATGCTGCGGCAGGCGTCGTCGGCTACGGGCGGCGTTCCGGCGGGACCGGTGTCGGCGAGCGACTTGTTGCCGGGCGCCTTGGTGCTCGGCGGAGTCGCTGCCGAGTTGGTCGAGGCTTTGCTTGGTCAGCACGCCGAGCCGGACGAGCGTCGAGGCGGTGTAATCCTCGCCGAAATAGGACCCCATGCCGTAGATGCTGCCGTAGTCCATCAGGTCGGCTTTCTGGAAGCCGCCCTTGCCGGCGACGATGTCGTCGCCGGACATGAGCACATTGCCGGCCCGGATCGGTGAAGGCCTGCGGGTGCGGCGGCGCCTTCGTAGGTCAGCACCGTCGCCCAGCCCAGCAGGCCGAAGCACAGAGATCGCAGCGACCAGCAACACCCATTTCAGGATGTCGCTGACGGGATCGATCGACGGCTGCGCAAGCTCTGTGTCAGACATTAGGGTATCCCCCTGTGCGCGTCAGGCGGACCTGCCCGCGCGTTCGTTACGTTAAGAGAACAAGTTGTGCCAGGCCTGGTCAAGACGAGCGTCCAGAGTATCGCCACGGCTAAACCGAAGCAAAAGATCAGCGACGGCAGCAGCAGCACCAGGATGGCCGCTTCATGCGCACGTGGAGTGCCCGGTCGCGGTCATGATCCCCACTCGCTGAACTCGTCCCAGCTCAGCGCCTTCTTTCCTGCCAGCTCCGGGGAACATCCAGGGCACTGCGAAATAGGCCGTGATGAACGCGAAGATGACGCCGAACGCCACGACGAGATGCCCGCCGTGGAGCACCATCGCGAGCACCGCGACAAAGCCCGTGAACATCAATGCCATTGCAGCATAAAGCCGCCCGGAAGCTCGAAGGTCTGGTCCGTGCACGCGCGCTCGATCGGCGGCGCAACGAGCTCACCCTGGGCGAGAAGCTCTTGCTTGGATCGACGACCAACCATCTCGCAATCTCCATTCTCGGCTGTTTAGTTGCGCGAGAATGGCGCCCGGAGGGACAGTCTCTATCCGTAATGTTCCATAGGCGGGCTAATGGTCCTCGGCGGCAAAGGCGATGCGGAGCGCTTCGGACAGGCTGTTGACGCCGAGCTTGCTCATTAGGTTGGCGCGGTGGATCTCCACGGTGCGCGGGCTAATGCCGAGATCGTAGGCAATCGACTTGTTGGGGAGCCCTTGGCCAAACCATCGAGCACGTCGCGCTCTCGCGGTGTTAGCAACTTCAACTTGATCGTCGCTTCGTTGGCTTGCTCGCGATTTACGGCCGAATGATTGAGGCGGCCATGGCGTGTTCGATGGCGCCGAGCAGCACCGCTTTCGCGAATGGCTTTTCGATGAAATCGACTGCTCCAGCCTTCATCGCCCGAACCGCAAGAGCTGACATCGCCGTGGCCGGTCATGATCACCACTGGCAGAGTGACGCCCTTCGCCTTCAGTGCCTCCTGCACTTCGAGGCCGTCCATTCCCGGCATCCGGATGTCGAGAAGAATGCACCGGTCTCGATGTCGGGAGCGCTCTTCAGCAGTTCGCTGCCGCTCTCATAGGTCCTCACCCGAAAGCCGGAAGTCTTCAGACGCAAATGAAACAGACCGGCGGATGGCGTCGTCATCATCCGCGATATGGACAAGTCTAGAGCTGTCAGTGCTCATGATCTGGCCTCTCCGCTCGGCAAGGTGAAGTGAAAAGACGTGCCGCCGCTCGCCGCGGCTCAAACCAGATCCGCCCGCCATGGGCTTCGACGATCGTTCTGCAGATCGACAGCCCGATGCCCATCCCATTCTCCTTTGACGTGACGAATGGCTGGAAAAGCTGCGGGGCTACGCCTCGATGATGCCGGAGCCCGTGTCGGCGATCGTGAGCCTAATGAAGCCCTCGGCTGCGCGCGGTGCTGAGGGTCAGTGAGCGCAGTTCGGATGCCATCATCGCGTCGATGGCATTGCGGATGAGATTGACGAGCACTTGCTGGATTTGAATTCGGTCGACGAACACGAGGTCGGCGCGCGGATCCAGGAGAGCTGAACGTCGATCCCGTGTTCGCGCGAGCCCACCAACGCCAGCGCATTCGCTTCGTTGATCAGCCGCTGCAGGCTCTCGACCCGCCGCTCCATCTCGCCGTTGCTCATGAAATCGCGCAGCCGCCGGACGATCTGGCCGGCGCGAATCGCTTGCTCCGCAGCCTCGTCGAGCGCTTCGCGGACCATCGCCAGAGTCTCGGCATCGGATCGCTGTCGAGAAGGTCTCGCGCACTCTCGCAATAGGTAGCAACGGCGGTAAGCGGCTGGTTGAGCTCATGGGCCAGCGACGATGCCAGCGTTCCCATTTCGCTGACCCGGCCGACATGGGCCAGCTCCGACTGCAGATCCTGCAGCCGATGCAGAGTCTCCTGCCGCTCGGTGAGGTCGCGGACGAAGCCGGTGAAGATGCGCCGCTCGCCGAGCCAGGCCTCGCCGACCGAGAGCTCCATCGGGAAGGTGCTGCCGTCACTGTGAAGCCCGGTCGTGACCCGGCCGATGCCGATGATCTTGCGCTTCCCAGTGGTGAGATAATTCTCGAGATACTGATCGTGCCGATCGCGATCTGGGGACGGCATCAGCATCTTGACGTTTCGCCCGACGACCTCTGCTTCTCCGATAGCCAAACGTGGTTTCGGCCGCGGCGCTGAACGAGAGGATTATCCCCCGTTCGTCGATCACGACCATCGCGTCTGGCACAGTGGCCAGAATTGACCTTAGATGCGCTTCGGCTTTAGCCGCATTTCGGGATTTGGCCTGTTCATCGCGGTTCGGCATAGCAATTTGCGAGGCAAAGCGCAGGTTCGTCGAAGCAGGTAATCCGGGAATATCCTTATCCAAGCGGTCGCTCGGGACTGCTATCCTAATCGCGTTATGGATAAGCTCGATCCCAAGGAACGCGCATGAAACATGACGGTGGCCCGGTCGATCTGGCTCGGCGGCTGGCCGCTATCGTAGACGACTGGAAGCGGAGGGTCTCCAACGGTCCTTGAGGCTGATCGATCGGGCGATCGAGGATGCCGGAGGGAAGCCGTTCACACCCCCGGGAAACTACCTAAGGAAACTCCTGATTTCGACCGATCAGGCCCAGCCCGTAGATCGGCGCCAGCAACGGTCGAGCGGCTATCGCTCGAGTGACAAGGAGCTGAGTAATGAACGCCCCTTCATCGATCTTTCGGTTCATCATCGGCCGAAGGGCCTGTCCGACCGCATCGCCTTTGGCTTCACCAAGGTCCTGCGCTGGACCGCCGACACCTTCTTCGCCGAGCGCTACGGCCACCGCGCCGTCGTGCTCGAGACCGTTGCCGCGGTTCCCGGCATGGTCGGCGCGACCATCAACCACCTCCATTGCCTGCGCCGCATGTGCGACGACAAGGGCTGGATCCGCACGCTGATGGACGAAGCCGAGAACGAGCGCATGCACCTGATGACCTTCATCGAGATCAGCAAGCCGACCTGGTTCGAGCGCGCGGTCATCATCGGCGTGCAGTGGGTGTTCTACTGCTTCTTCTTCGCTCTCTACCTGATCAGCTCGAAGACCGCGCACCGCGTCGTCGGCTATTTCGAGGAAGAAGCGGTGATCAGCTACACGCCACTACCTCGCCGAAATCGACGAGGGCCGCTCGGAGAACGTGCCGGCGCCGGAGCTCGCAAAGCGCTACTGGGGGCTTCCCGACGACGCGCGGCTGCGCGACGTGGTCCTGGTGGTCCGGGCCGACGAAGCCCACCACCGCGACGTCAACCACGGCTTCGCAAACGAACTTGCTGGCCTTCCTCAGGGAAGCGTCGCACCTTGCCCGCAACACATCGAGCTCCAACCGCAGTGGAAGCAAGCCGCCTGACAACTCCGGTCGGCTGAGATCGGAACCAGGGGGTCGCCCGACCGGGGCGGCTCATTGTTGTCCGTTTGGCTGCTTTGGCGTGGAAGCCGACCTAAGCGGACAGACCGCTTCCGGCCAAAGGGCGTCAGAGCCCGATCGTTTTTCCGCAGGCCAATTCCGGCCGACGGAGAACGACGATGGGACACTCGTCATACGACCCTGTTGAGCAAGGACCTGCCTGGAACGCGGGAAAGAAGCTCGGTGCGAAGCGGCCGCTCAAACCCAAGGAGATATGGGAGATCCGCTTCATGCTCGATCGGGAGCATCGGCTGCGAGATCGAGCGCTGTTCGATCTCGCCATCGACAGCAAGCTTCGAGGGTGTGATCTCGTAAAAGTTCGTATCGGCGATTTGGTCTCAGGTGGTCGCGTTCGAAATCGCGCGATGGTCATCCAGCAGAAGACGAAACGGCCGGTGCAGTTCGAGCTGCTCGAGCCCGCTCGTTCGAGCATGTTCGCGTGGCTGGAACGTCGTGGCGGCTCGTTGGACAACTACGCCTTTCCGAGCCGCGTCGATCGCCTCGACCATCTCAGCACGCGCCAATACTCGAGGCTCGTCGAAGAGTGGGTCAGCGGTATTGGCCTTCGGAAGGAGGACTACGGAACTCACTCTCTCCGACGGACCAAGGCTGCACTGATCTACAAGCAAACCGGCAATCTTCGAGCAGTGCAGATCCTGCTCGGGCACTCGAAGATCGAGACCACTGTCCGGTACTTGGGGGTGGAGGTTGAAGACGCGCTCACCTTGGCTGAGGCTACTGAAGTCTGACTACCGGCCGGCGCTCATCTCGTATGGGCGCCGGCGTCATTTGGCCGTCAGCAGACCGTCCGGCTGGGCAGCTTTCGACCCATTCCTGCCACGGGGCCAGGGCGGCGGGGAGAGCGGTTGCACAGGTCGCTAAGCCGACGCCAGCGGGATTCCTGATCTGGGACGATGATGCGTAAGGTCGGCCTCAGCTCCGCTTGATCGACCAGAGCTTGATACTGTCTGGCGAGTTCTTCGTGGATCGCAGCTACGTTTTGGCGCTCCGATTGCAGAGCAAGCCTGCGCTCGTCATTGGCGCGCCGCCGATAATATTCCGTATCGTTCGAAAACATGATGCATCCCCCACAGGACGGGCGGGAGCACAATGAACTGTCTCTCAGCCGCTGGAATGCCGAAGTCGGCCAGCGATGAAACCAAGTAGCACGGAACCGGATGCGTAACGAGTCACGGTGAGCGTAAAGGGCCACGCGGAGAGCGCGTCCCCGCTATCGTCCGCTTTCCACCCCATTGACGGACAGTTAATCACGATCTGCAGAGGCCCTTCGGCGTCCAGTCGTCGGCCATACTCATCCAAGGTTTGGAGCTGTCGTGCAGAACCAGCACCAAAGCCTGGCGCTTCGCTGAACCCAAGGTGCCAAGCCGCATTGCCGGACCGGCAGGCACGCTACCGGTGTACCCTGCCGCGATGATCTGCTTGCCGGTTTGCGTTTCCAGGCATTGAGTACCGCTGACCACGTACCAGGCTTCTGGGCCTGAGTGCCGGTGGATCGTCGACTGCATGCCGGAAACGGAAACCGCCTCCATAAACCGGGCTGTGTAACCGGCCGCCAAGGGCACCGGCAGCGGACCGATACTCGCAACCGCAAGGCCGTGCCTAGGCCGCCAGCGGCGATCCGCAATGGCAAACAACCATGTCTTGCCAAGGGACCGAACGACGGTTTGCTCCGACTGCCGATCTGCACGGGCGGACCGCTCGCTTCGGTACCGCACGATGTGCCAGTAAGCGCCGCGGGCAGGTAGCCGAGCTATGGCTGTTTGCGCCAGGAGATAGCATCCAAGCTCTTTGGCGCGACCCTCGGCGGCGGCTGTGCATTCGCCCGGAACTTGGGCACGTGCCGGACACGCGAGACCCACGAAAAGCGCGCTGCATGCGAGCGCAACCAGCCTCACCGAGTGAAAGTGCTGGTGCATTTCCGACCTCCTTCTGCGGGCCGTAGATTATCCCATCACTCGCGGCAGCTTTCCACCGCTAGATGCCGATCGCGAGTTCACGCACAAACCTCAGGAGGTTTGCCGCACACTTGATCTCGAATGAGTTTGCCGATGATGCTGGCGAGTTCGGCTTGCCGAAACGGCTTGTTCAGTCTCGGGATGTGTGGCGAGATTCCGTCGAGGCCCGCAAACCCAGACACAATCAGGGCGCGCATCTCGGGATTGAGGCTTTGAGCTTCGCGGACCAGCTCCTCCCCTGACATGCCGGGCATCAATGGTCGGTGATCAGGAGGTCGGCAACCTGCCCTCCGCGTATGATACTCAACGCCTCCTCGCCGGAGGAGGCCTGCATTACCGCAAAACCAAGATCGGCCAGCATGTCAGCGGTGGTCTGGCGGGCGACGTTTTCATCATCGACGAGCAGAACAGTGCCTCCTGCCTCAGTTCGCAGCGCGGTGCGCTCAAGCTCCGCGGTCGCCGGCGAGTCACTTGTGATCGGCAGCCAAAGCTCGACATTCGTTCCAACTCCGACGTGGCTCGAAATCTTGAGTCCTCCCTTGAGCTGTGCCGCCAAGCCATGGACCATTGAGAGCCCGAGCCCCGTCCCTTTTCCGATGCCTTTGGTTGAGAAGAACGGCTCAATGGCGTGAGCAAGAGTTCTTGGCGTCCATGCCAGTCCCCGTATCGGCAACCGATATGCGGATATATTTGCCGGGTCGAGATCGGGTCCTTACGGCCCTTCACCACGCCTGTTTCCGCGGCAATGCGAAGCGTTCCGCCATCCGGCATCGCATCACGGGCATTCACGCTCAAATTTAGGATGGCCATTTCGAGTTGATTTGGGTCGGCAATTGCCGAGGGTAGATCCTCTGCCACTTCAACGGCGACACGGATCTGCGGGCCAGTGGTGCTTCCAACAAGTTCCGAAATTCCACGAACGAGAGAACCGACGTCGACCGCTTCCGGCTTGAGTGGCTGGCGACGGGAGAATGCAAGCAGCCGCTGCACCAAGGTCTTGGCCCGTTCCGCAGATTGAAGGGCGCCTTCGATCAGTCTCTGGTCGCGCTCACCGCCGACACCGCGGCGCTGAAGCATGTCAAGGCTTCCCATGATCGGGGTTAGGAGGTTGTTGAAGTCGTGCGCCACGCCTCCGGTGAGCTGGCCCATTGCTTCGAGCTTCTGGCTCTGGCGCAATGCTTCCTGCGCCTGCTCGAGCGCGGCCTCCTGCAATTTCTGGGGCGTGACATCACGGCCGTATGCATAGACGAGATCGCCTTCGAGAGCCGTGTGCCACGATATCCAGCGTGGACTTCCGTCAGCGTGGCGGTAGCGGTTTTCAAATCCAGTGAGATCATCCGCGCTCGCGGCGCGGTCGAGCCCGACTTGCGTGATCGACGCGTCTTCCGGCCAGATGACGTCCAGAAAACTTCTGCCTTCCAACTCGGTGGGGGAATAGCCAAGAACACTTTCCCACGCCGGATTGACCCGGCGGAAGATACCGTCGGAGCCCATGATGGCGAGCAGGTCGCGCGAATTGCGCCACACACGGTCGCGTTCCGCAGTTCGCTCTTCAACGCGGGCTTCTAGGGTTTCTGTGAGGCGGATGAGCTCATTTTCGGCTCGACGGCGCTCGACCGCCATGCGCGTCCGCTCTGCCACCTCACGGATAAACAAGAGCTCTTCGCTACGCCATCTCCGAGCCTCGCGATGGTTGAGATAGAGAAGCGCAACAAAGCCATCCTGTTCGGTAACGGGCATGTTGACGAATGATTGCGCGCTGATGGCCTTGAGGGCCGCGGCCGTCTCGCGAGTTCGCGGGTCATTCTCCGCGTCTTCGACGATGGCTGTTTCGCCGCGTTTGAGATCCTCGATGTAGGAGCCGTAGTCCCGGAAGTGCAGCAATCCGGCCAGCGTGCGAATGCCTGGAGCGTTCCAGTCGCGCTCAATCAGGATCGTTTCGTTCACGGGATCGATGGTGCCATAACCGGCACGGCTGACCTCAAGCGTTCGGCCGAGCATCTCGGCGGCCGCGTAGGCAATATCTGCCGGCTCGACGAGCTCGTTGAACTTAATGCCGAGCTCGTCCACGGCCCGCCTCCAGGTAGATTGTTCGCGCACGCGCCGCTCGGCGATTGCGCGTTCGGTGACATCGGCTCCCTGGACGAAAATGCCTTCAGGGCATCCGTCGCTGCCGAAGATCGGCTGATAGACGAATTCGACGAAACGTTCCGTCACCGGTCCATTGGGCTCGGGCTGGCTCAAAAAAGACGCGGCCTCAGCCCGGTAGGGAACGCCTGTTTCCAGAACCTGGTCGAGAAGCTTGATGTAGCCTTGCGCAGCAGCGTCCGGGAGGGCCTCGGCGATCGTGCGTCCGGTGACGTCACGATTTTCCACAAGCTCGAGGTAGCCGGGGTTCGCAAACTCGAAGCGATGCTCCCGGCCTTTCAGGAACGCCATGAACGTTGGGGCCTGCTCGAAAAGCTTCGAGAAAACGTTCGCGCTCGGCCAGCGCATCGCGTTCGGCGTGGACCTTGAGCGTGGTTTCGATGCAAGCGCTAAACAGCCCGACATGAACCCCGCTCGTCACGAACCGGGGTGTAAGAGAAGCTGAAATGCGCTTCCTCAAGCTTGCCTTGCCGATCGAGGAACAAAGCGAAGTCATCCATCTGGACGGACTGCCCGCTGAACACCCGGTCAAACATCGGCTCAAGGACGTCGCGCGCTTCTCCCCAGACCACCATCGCCGGCTTGCCGAGCGCTTCTGGATGCTTCTGACCGAGGATCGGGATGAAGGCGTCGTTGTAGAGCCAAGTCTGGTCCGCCCCCCAGGCGATGAACATCGGCTGGCGTGAAGCGAGCATCAGGTCGATGAGTGTGGTTAGCGCACGTGGCCAGGATTGCGGCGTTCCAAGCGGAGTTGCGCCCATTCCATGGCGCGCAGCAGGCCCGCCATCGTGCCAGAATGCTGATCGAGGAAGGTGGACGCCGTTTCAGACCGGCTTATCGCGAGCCGTCACATGCGTGCTGGACCGTGAGCTTGCCAAGGAAGCGTCCGGTTACGGCTGACGCAGTTAGAAGAAGCATGGAACGTGTCATAGCCCAATGCCTGAGCGCGCTCTATCAGGTTGCGCACCTCTGCGGCAGGTGGCGTCGCTTGCCTTGCAAGAATTCGACAAATAGCGACCGGACGGTTCCCCGACGATTGCACCAACTGTAGTCGTCGCCCCGATCGATAATCCAATAGTCTCCGTAGAATGGGCCGAAGAAGCTCACCTTAGTTTGGCATTGGTGGTCTTGTCAACGATCCTCGCTCGGCCACGAGCCTCGCTCATGTTCTCGCCGGGTCTGCGGCATCGGTTGATGACTTCGATGCTGCCGTCGGGCCGAAGCCCATAGTCAGCGGTGACCCGCTTCGCAGCCCTTCTGAAAGCTCTGCTCGTAGCGGGCGATTTGTACCAGCGCCCAGATATCGCTTCAAATCCACCGTTTTCCGGGGCTGAGGCACCGAAACATTGCCCACAGGATGATGCTCTGCGCCGCGAAGTAGGCAGCGAGCGCGAGCGCTCCCACGAGCCCGCCAGCTCCGATCGCCATTCCTATCGCCCGTCTTCATTTGGACGAACGAATCTCCTGCAAAGCTGTTCCAGCTGGAGAGCCGATTAGACGCCGAAACAAGATCCGTAACTTGTGCTTGGCGATCGAGCGCAGCCCGTAAGCTTTGGATTTGACTTAATCTCGGTTAAAGGCGCCGTGACCTGGCCGTGATCGGCCCCGTCCGAGTAGCGTGCACCCCGACGAATGAGGAATCTGCCGGTATGGCCGGAGGATTGGTTAGCGGACGTCCGCAGATATGCCGCCGATGCCGACGAGAACGTCGTTCGGAGGATCGTCAACTACCTCGGCATTGCACTGCGTAACCGGGACAGTTCGATGGTGTCCTTCTCCGACCCGCAAGAGGTTGGTCGGGTCCGGGAGAACTTTCTGCGCAAGAAACTTGGCCTCACCGAACCCGATAGCGAGCTGAATGCAGGTCTCGACTGGGTGAACGGGCTGATGTCCGCCGATCGGACCAAGAATCGGGTTACGGTGTACTATTTGCTCGCGCACTACTTCGGCAAGCTCGACCTGTTCGGTGGAGCGGCCGGCACCTCTGCAGCATCGATCGGGGGTGCGGCGGCGATCGGTGCTGTGGATTTTGCGGCGGCTAGCGGTGCGGCCGCGCCGACCGCCGCGCCTCCGGCTTCCGTCACTCCGCTTCGTTCGGAAGCAGGCCCAGCTTCTGACGCCGAGCAAGACTGAAGAGATACCGGTGTATCCCTCGCCATCCACGGCTCGAACGTCGAGCGGATCGACACTTAGTCAGTCGGCAAGCGCGTCGAAGCCGACCTATGCGACCGACATGGAGAATGACGACCGAGGTGGTTCTGGTTGGCCGAAATGGTGTCCACCCGGCTGCTGGCCGCCCTCGCAGTCATCGCGCTATTCTTCCTCCTGAGAAGCTGCATGGCCGAAAAGCCGAGCGCGCCGACTAACGTGGCGTCGACTGCGCCGGCAACCACGGGTGAACCGGGCACCGGCGTCAACACGAATGCAGCGTCGTCGGCGATATCGGGTGGCGCCACGCGCCGTTCCGACTGGTTCTGGCGTTGTCAGCGGCGAGAAGGACAGCAAGCCGATGCTGACGGTGTATTTTGACACCGGTAAATCCGCGGTCAGCAAGGACATGGCCGCGGCCGCAGGGACGCTCAAAGCCTATCTAGATAGCCACCCGGGATCGAAATTGGCCGTGTCCGGGTACAACGACCCCAGCGGCAATGCCGCGATGAATGCCGCCCTGTCGAAGAAGCGCGCGCAAGCGGTGGCTGCGGCGCTCAAGTCGGCGGGCATCCCTGAAGCTGTCCGTCGAGTTGGTGAAGCCTTCCGACGCGACCACGACGACGGTCACTCCGCGAACAGGCTCGCCGAGTTGAAATCACCGTTCAGCCGTAAGAGGTGGGTCTCCCAGGGAGGCGCCCGGGACACTCTCTCTCTCAATGAAAGGCCGATTGCCAGGGCTCCGAAGGCCTAGTTCAAGCTTAACCGACGATGCCCAGCATGCGGCCAACGGAAGATCAGAATCATCGCGCCGATGATCGCATAGACAAAACCTGCCGGGTGAAACGGCTGGTCACGCGTCGCAGGGTGGAGCGCCCGCCCAACAAGACCGGCGAGAAATGCATCCGGCGATGCCAAGAAGAGCGCTAGCGATGAGTCCCATGTGGACTGCGCCGGGGTAGAGAAATCGGGCCAGGATGCCGACGATCAGACCCACCACAATCATGACAACATATTGCATCGTCCGCTGCTCCTTAGTTCGCTGGAAGACCGTGGTCTGGATAATCAAGCCGCTCGGATAGCCGCTGAATTGCTCCGACACCCCCGCCGCTTCGACGGCTTCCCGCACCCGTGCCGCAGGTATTCCCAGCGCCTCGGCGCGGTGTCAATCATCGTTTCGGGTCGAGAGGAAGCAACGATGAGGGCGCCAATCACCGCCTCAAGCTGCCCGGCCTTCATGTGAAGCGAGTTTGGAATCGAAGCCGCCTCTAGGCGGTCGTTGATCAGCTTGAGGAGTTGCTCGAGAATTCCCAGACATGCCCCCTCGTTGACGGTTAGGACGTCTGCGCACACTCGGGGTTACTCGGCCTCGGCGCTGCAACTAACGCCAAGGCTGTTGCCCCCGTCAACGACCTTTGAGCAGATCGCGGATTTCGGTCAACAGATCGACCTCTTTTGGAGCATCATCCGCTTTCTTGGTCATCACTCTGTTCGCGGCCTTGATCATCAGGAAAATGATGAAGGCGAGGATGAGAAAACTGACGATTTCGGTGACGAAAGTGCCCCAGCCCAAAACAGGCGCGCCGGCCTTCTTCAGCGCGGCATAGTCCGTCATCGAGCCATGGTAGTTCGCGGGCACCGGGCCGAGCAGCAGGAAGTGGCTCGAGAAATCCAGTCCACCGAAGATCTTTCCAACGATCGGCATGATGATGTCGTCGGTCAGGCTGGCCACGATCTTCGCGAACGCGGCGCCAATGATCACCGCGACGGCGAGATCGAGCACGTTTCCCTTGGCGATGAACGCCTTGAATTCAGCAAACATCAGACCCTCCATCGGAATAGACGAGGCCGCTTCGCAGGCCGCAATTGGAGCGAACTGGGACCATGAGACGACGAACGTCAGTTTGATCGTCACCCGCCATTCGATGACCTTGTTATCGCGGACGAGCACCTTCGTTCCCTTGACCCAGGCGCCCTCGATCCCCTTGATTGTCTCACCCGCCTTCGCGATCCCTTCGCGAACGGCAGCCTCGATGCTTTCGGTAGAGCTCGAAATAATCTCGACGGTTTTCGCAACAGCCATAGGGTTTCTCCTTCAGGACCCCGCGACACGCCTAATTCAAGTTAATGTCAATCGGCGCGCCGGTGATCGTTGCCCGAGCCAGCAAGATGCGGCATCGGCGACGCGCGAGAGTTCGCAACCGACCACGGTTGCTGCCTCTTTTCCGCCCCAGTCGCGCCACGGAGCGTTAGCGTGTCCGAGGTCGTTACTGCTGTTGGGGCATTAAGCCTCCCAGGAGAGAGCGCGATGAGCATTTTCGGCACAATCATGAACAAGATTTTCCATCACGGCTCCGCTCCTGCTGCGCAAAGCGCGCCCCAAACCAGCACGCAACCCCAGGCGGCGACACGGCGACCGTCACTGCACCTGCGCCGCTCCGGCGCCTGCTGCACCACAGAACGTCGATGTCGGCGCCGTACTGAGCGAAACGGCCTCGATGAAGGGCGGCGGCGGCAATTATCAGAGCTCGATCGTCGACCTTCTCAAGCTGCTCGACATGGATTCGAGCCTCGATGCGCGCAAAGAATTGGCGAACGAACTCAATGTCCATGTCGGCGCGGACGGCACCGCGGAAGAGAATATCGCATTGCATAAGGCCGTGATGGCCAAGCTCGCAGAAAATGGCGGCGTCGTTCCCGATAGTCTGCGGAACTGAACGAACACTCCCTGGCGCGATGCACGCCGCGCCAGGGAGTTATTGGACACGGGGCGGAAAACCCCAGTTCGGCAACGAGTCTAAACGGTACGTCACAACAGGAGAACGGCGATGAGGTCGAAGGCGATAATCATGTTATCCGGCGCGCTCGCGCTCGCGGCCTGCGGACAGAAAAACGACGCTGCGAACAGTGACCTGAACGTCGCTACGGATAACGGCGTGGCATCGAATAGCTCCGCAGAGGCATCGCCACTGACCAGCCAGGGTTTTGCCAACGCAGCGGCGGCGAGCGATCGTTTCGAAATTGAAAGCTCGAAACTGGCTGCGGGATCCGCCCAGTCGACATCGGTAAAGTCGTTTGCGGCCAAGATGATCAGCGCTCACACCGCCTCCACTGCGAAGCTCAAGGCGGCTGCTGCGGGTCTCAGCCCCACCATCACCCCGGACGACACGCTATCTTCGGATCAACAGCAGAAGCTCGACAATCTGAAAGGCTTGCACGGAGCCGCGTTCGACACCGCTTATGCGTCCGCGCAGGTCGATGCTCACCAGGCCGCGCTTGATGCCCTGAACGGCTATTCGGCTTCCGGCGATAATCCGACGCTGAAGGATCTTGCGAAGGGCATGGTGCCGACCGTTACGGCCCACCTCAATATGGCCAAGAGTTCGAAGTAAGGCTCAGCATGCAAGCGGAGCACTGTGCCGAGGTGCTCACGACCAGTGCCGGCAACGCCCTCCGCTGTGGCTTTGCGCAGTTGGCTACATCTTCGCGTACCCACCATTAAACCGGACAAGGAGCACGACCATGGATATCGGATCGATACTGAATCAGGCGGGCGGCGTCAGCGCGATCGCGCGTGAGCTCGGCGTCGACGAGTCCACTGTCGAGAGTGGCGCCGGAGCACTCCTTCCGCACGTGGTAAAAGGCGTCGAAACGCAGGGACTTCCCGGCAGCGTCGCAGATTCCCAAGCGGCTGATCCTCAATCGGTCGATCCGCAGGTAGACGATCCCAGCCAGGCGATGGCATGGGCGGTGCTGCTCGGCGGCCTGATGGGGGGGCGGCATTCTAGGCAGTCTTATTGGTGGAGGCGTCGGAAACCAGATCCTTGGCCACATTTTCGGCTCCAAGGACACGAGCCGCGACGTCGCGGCGCAAGCCTCGCAGCAGAGCGGAGTCGACACTTCGATACTCAAGAAATTGCTGCCGATTGTCGCCGGCGCCGTGGCAATGCACTATATCACTCACCGAGGCCAAGGCAGTGCGACGGCGGATGGTAATGAGCCGGCCGGCGGCGGAATGCTTGGGTCTATCCTTGGCGGACTGGGAGGACGCTAAGGGGTTATCGCGATCAGCGGCCAACAAGGATGCGCGACCACTGCGTTTAATTGCTCGAACATTTCGGGGAGCAATAGTTGAAGGCTGGACTCATTAGGCCAGCGGGTTCACTTTGGCTTTCAGAGGTTTGTGCTTCCCGCGGGGGCAGGGTTGAGCGCAAATCTTGGCTCGGAGCGGCTCGGCGAGATCTTTGCCGGGCCGCTTTTTGACTCAAACATTCCTGGGGGTCGCTGCTTGCTGCAGACCTGTTATATTCAAGGTGAGACTTCGCCTCCCTCCCCTCCCCGGCGATGTCTCGATTGCCTGAGCGGCCCGGACACCCTCCGGGCCGCTCGACCATGCCGGGGCTCACATCGCCAGGCCTTTTCGAAAATTCTCGACCGAGCCTCAGTTGCTTGGCTACTTCACGGCTTCTCGGCCGGAATGGCTGGCGCTCAGTTAGCGGCTACCGCTGCTCGCCCACTCGAGGCAGCCAGAGGATCGGTACGTAGACGACAAGAAATGATAGCAGCGCAGCGCCCCAGAATGCGCCAGCGATGTTGAGCATGACGCCGTACGATCCCACACCGAGGGAGGCGGCGACCCTCAGCGACGCGCCGATCGTCACGCAGGCATATGCCGCGACCGTCATCGGCGCAGCCTTAGTTCCCGCGCGGTATGGCCGAGACTGGCGCGGCTCATCACCGCAAGGATCATCGTCGTCATCGCGCCTGCAGTAAGCGCGTGCACGCCCGCGCTCTGCGGGATGTTCACGCCGGCGACGGACATTCCCAGCAGCAGCAGGCCGATGGTACCCAGACGTATCCAAGATGAAGGATGAGCACCAATGGGTCGCGGCCCGTGCGCAAGCCACCCCAGCGCGAAAGCCGGAGGACTGCGCTGCGGCGGCAAGAATGAGAATGGCGCCGGTGAGCCGATTGTCTGGAAACGCTAGCCAGAACAGGAAGCCAATTGCAGTCGAGGCAATGACGAGCAGATCGAGCGGCTTGCGGCTGCGTCGGAAGTCTCTCCGGGGCACCGCTGCTTGACCATCCAGTTCCTCGTGAAGGACGGAATGATGCGACCGCCGATCAGCGAGATCATGATGGTGACCAGCGCGATGGCTGCGCGCCAGCCGAAGTTTTCGGGAATAAGACCGCCGGCTCCGGCGTAGTCCGCAGCGTCCGCGAGACCGAAGGCGAACACAAGTCCGACCACTCGGCACATTGCGGTTGTTGCTCGCAGCGACTTCGCGCGCCGCGAGCAGCGCCAGGGAGAGGAACAGCCCGACATCGAGGAGTGCGGCAGGCCAGACGCCAATTACCGAGGAAAAGAGCACGGCAAGGCGGGCCGCTGCCCACAAGCCGAACAGCGAAAGCAGCGGTTTGCCGGCGATCGGAAGTCGGCCAGTCCAGTTCGGGATCGCCGTCAGCAGGAAGCCCGCAACGGCCGCGCCGACGAACCCGAACAGCATCTCATGGCGATGCCAGGTGACGCCCTGAAAGTTGCTTGGAAGAGTAATCTCGCCAGCAAGCTCGCACAACCAGAGCGCAATCGCGATGATTGCCCAGCTTGCAGCGCCGAAAAAGAACGGCCGGAAACCCCCCCGCAGGAAGGGGTGAGTGCCGGACATGCGCTTCTTCCGAAGCGCGAGCATCTGCTCGCCGCGGGTAATTGTTTTTGTACGGTCTACGGTCACATCAATCTTTCAGCCGGGTGCACGCAACGAAGTGACGGCAAGCCCTTTTCAATCGAACATGATCGTTAAGAGCAGCGAGCTGTCTTCGATCGCCTTTAGAGAATGCTTCTGCCCCCCCGAGCGAGATAGAGCCAGTCTCCAGCCTTGAGCCGAACCTCCTGACGGTACAGGCGGAGTGCAACTGCTCCTTCGAGGCACAGCAAACTTGCGTATCCCGGCACTGAGTGTCCGGAGATCTTCGTCGCGGGCATGAAGGACAATCTGCACCGCTTCAAAGCGGTCGTTTTTCACCAGCGCCCTGGTCTTTCCGCCATCTGGCGATGCGACCGAGGAGAGTTGAACTTTCTCACCCGCTTGGAGGTGGTGGAGGGCCATGTATCCGAACTCCCTACTTAAGATCCCGATATGCTGAAGAGCGCCCGAATTGGTTGAACAGGTTGGTGCAAACAGGCGTTGCAACGCTCGCGTTGCGAGCGCCTCACCGATTGGCCGTTGTCTCGACAGACGTAAGACGTCGTCCTGTCGGTTCGATCTCTGGAAGCGGCCAGCCCGCAAGCTGCGTGCTCGATGGCCACAGCGCGGCGATGTTGCCAAGCATTAAGACCGCCCGCCCTCATTCGTTTCAGCTTCATGACCGCTCCTTTCGAGAATGCCTCGCAATAACATTCAGGGCTCAAGCGGTACTTACGGGAATTCCCCTAATGGCACTGAGGAGCGGATGGATCCGGAGCTCATCGAATTGGAGAGAAGAGGAGAGCGGCAGAGACTGGCGCCGCTCTGCCTGATCGACGATCTCACTCAGCTTGCACTGCGGCCACGCTAGGACCCACTTCCTGCACCTCGCTACGAGGCCCGCGCAGCTTCATGAGGAAATCCCAGCCCATGATCAGCGCGCCGACCGAGAAGACCACGTCGCCGGGCAGGCGCATCCACTGCCAGAAACGGGTCTGGTCGTAGAAGGCCTGGCTCCGCGCCCAGGCGAAGCCATGCTCGTAGACGGCGTTGAGCTGCGGCCAGCCGATCGGGAAGAAGTGGAGGAAGATCCACATCACCAGCCCGAGATTGTAGCACCAGAAGGCGATGCGGCCCGGGCGTCTCGTTGAACTCGGCATCCGGACCCGCGCGATAGCGCAGGCAGAAATAGATGAGGCCGAGCGCGAGCAGGCCGAACGCGCCGAACAGCGAGGTGTGCGCGTGGTTGAGCGTCAGGAAGGTGCCGTGCTCGTAATAATTGACGAGCGGCGCATTGAGCGTGCCGCCGCCGAAGACGCCGGCGCCGACGAAATTCCAGAACGCCGAGCCGAGGATGTAGAGGTAGGCGAGGCCGTAATCGAACGCTCGCGCCGCGCCCTTGATCAGCCGGTGCTGCGAGATCGCCTCGAGGATGAGCAGGACGAGCGGCAGCACCTCGATGAACGAGAACATCGATGCCGAGCGGCACCCACATGCTCGGGCCGCCGCGCCCAATAGAGGTGATGCCCGGTGCCGAGCACGCCGCCCATGAAGATCAGGATGAGCTCGAGATAGACCGACCGCTCCGCGAGCTTGCGCGAGACGAGGCCGAGCGACATCAGCAGATAGGCGCTCATCGCGACCGCGAAGAACTCGAACGACTGCTCGACCCACAGGTGGACCACCCACCAGCGCCAGAAGTCGGTGAGGGTGAAGCTCTTCTCGATCCCGGTCAGCGGGATCATTCCGAAGATGTAGAGAACGGCGACGTTGATGGTCGCCGCCCAGATCAGATGCTCGAGGCGGATCCGCCCGCTCCAGAACTGCCGGGTCGCTTCGACCAACGTGTCGCGGGTCGGCCACAGCGCGCGGAACATGAGGCCGCTCCAGCTCAGCAGCGCGACGAAGAACAGGATCTGCCAGAAGCGGCCGAGCTGGATGTAGGACAGGCCCTGGTTGCCGAACCAGAACCAGCCTTTGTCGATCACGCCCTGGATGCCGAGATAATTGCCGAGCAGCGCGGCAGCGACGACGAACAGCGAGACCCAGAACAGCAGGTCGACGAGGAAGCCCTGGCCCTTCGCCTCGCGGCCGCCGGCGATCGCCGGAGCGATGAACAGGCCGCTGGCGATCCAGCCGAGGCCGATCCAGATGATCGGCGCCTGCAGGTGGAAGCTCCTGAGGAAATTGTACGGCAGGATGTAGTTGAGCTGGACGCCGTAGAAGGTCTCGCGATCATAATAGGAGTGGGCCATGATCGCGCCCGCGCCCTGCGAGGCGAGGAACACCAGAGCGACGACGAGGAAATATTTGCCGGTCTTGATCTGGCTCGGAGTGAGCGCGCGATAGGTCGCAAGGCCGCGCTCCATCGGCGCATCATCGGGGTGGTCGAGATAGGCCCGGTAGAGCCACAGCACGAAGCCCATCGAGAAGAAGGTGAAGCAGAAGCTGATCCACGTCCACTGGAAGGTGTTGGTGGTCGGCGTGTTGCCGACCGACGGCTCGATACGGCCAGTTCTCGGTCCACGACGTATTCGGATGGTCGGGCCGCCGCGCAACCGTCGTGATCGCCGAATAGATGATGAAATCGGCGGTCTGCGCTCCGAGCGCCGGATCGAGGCTCTTCGCCGGCACCCAGCCGGCGGACAGGTTGACGGTGTTGAGCTTGGTCGTGAGCTCGGCCTGCAACTGCGCGGACTGCCTGCGCGACCGCAGTCCGGCAGCACGACCTTCGGCTGGGTGAGATCGATCGACTGCAGCTGCTTCTGCATCGTCGCGGTCGCGGCCGCGTCGGAGAGCGCTTCGGCAGGCGACGCGGCGGCCGGCGTGGTGGGCTGCGGGCGGCGTTCCGGCGGGTCCCGTGGTCGCGAGCGATTTGTTGGCCGGCGCCGTGGTGTTCGGCGGAGTGGCGTCGGAGCTGGCGAGGCTTTGCTTTGTCAGCACGCCGAGCCGGACAAGCGTCGAGGCGGTATAATCCTCGCCGAAATAGGACCCCATGCCGTAGATGCTGCCGTAATCCATGAGGTCGGCTTTCTGGAAGCCGCCTTTGCCGGCGGCGATGTCGTCGGCCGACATGATCACGTTGCCGGCGCGATCGGTGAAGGCCTGCGGGTGCGGCGGCGCCTTTTCGTAGGTGAGCACCGTCGCCCAGGCCGAGGAGGCCGAAACAGATGATCGCGACGACCAGCAATATCCATTTCAGAATGTCGCTGACCGGATCGATCGAGGTTGCGCTAGCTCGACTGTCCTGCACGCGCGGCTCCCCTGTTTGTGCCCCACCCCGCTGCTCGGCTTAATGCAGGTTAGTCGGCTGCAGCAAGTTTGTGCGCGGCAGCTTCGGAGTGGACGAGATGCTGATGAGACTTTCGTTTCCCTTGAGCTTGCACGGCGTGCAGGCGGGCTGGTATTGTCTCCTCCAGCCTTGCGGATCAGCGCCTGGTACCGCTCCGCCATTTCGAGATGCACTCGCCGGACACGCTTGTCGGTCGCGTGTCCCGCAGCAGTCCGTTCGTTAGCGGCACGCATGCGGAAATAGCCGAGATCGACGGGCTGTTTACCTTCAGCCCGATCCGCCGAAATCGGCTCCAGTCATAGTCTGCAAGCGATTTGAACGGCAGGCCGGAGCATCGATCGGCACGCGTTCTGCATCTCGCGCGAGCGCTGCAAAGCTCGAGTTCAAATGCGGGATGACGACCGAACTTCTCGGCCATCCTTTCGAAGCGACTGGCCTCATCCAGCCACTGCTCGGCCTCCGGTTATCCCACGCGTGTATGCAGTCCGTCCATTTTCATCTCCAATCGTGAGCAGTAGCGATCTTGCGAAGCAAGTCAGCGATGCGATCGTCGCGACGGCGATTCCAAAGCAGAGAATGAGGAACGGCAGCAGCAGCACGAGAATGGTGGCATCGCGTGCACTTGCGCGGCCGGTTGCAGTGGCGATTCCGCGATGGCCCAAATCGAACAGGCTGCAGCGCTTTCGTCCGACTCTTCCTTCGGGAGCCTGTCCGGGAAAGAGGGCCGGCACCGCAAAGAAGGCGGCGATGAAGGCGAAGATGACGCCATAAACGACGGCCATGTGTCCGCCGCGGAAAGCGAGGCTCGAGCACGGCGATGAACCCGGCAAACATCGTTGCCATTGCGATGTAGATTGCGGTCGGAAGTTCAAAGCTCTGATCTTCGCAGGCGCGCTTGACCGGCGCAGCGACAATCTCGTCGCGGACAAGAAGCTGTTCCGGGTTTGACGACCAGTCATTTCACCAACTCCATCACGAGATGCTCGATGCACTCTGGATGGCGGCCGGCGCCGGACTGCTCTATTCGTAATGTTACGTAGCGTAGCGGTTGCCTTCGGCTGCAAACGCAATGCGCAGCGCTTCGGAGAGGCTCTTCACCTCGAGCTTGGCCATCAGATTGGCGCGATGGATTTCGACGGTCCGCGGACTGATGCCGAGATCATAGGCGATCGACTTGTTCGGAAGGCCCTTGGCGAGTCCATCGAGCACCTCGCGCTCGCGAGCCGTCAGAAGCTGAAGTCTGGTCGCGGCTTCATCGGCGTCCTTGAGGCTTGTCGCGGATTGTTTGAGGCGTCCCATTGCCTGCTCGATGGCGGAAAGCAGGACGGCCTTCTCAAATGGCTTCTCGATGAAATCGATGGCGCCGGCCTTCATCGCACGAACGGCGAGGCTGACGTCGCCATGTCCGGTCATGATGATGACCGGGAGCGTGACGCCTTTGCCTTTCAGCGCTTCCTGAACTTCGAGGCCGTCCATGCCGGGCATGCGGATGTCGAGAAGGATGCAGCCGGTTTCGAGGTCCGGCGCCTCTTTCAGGATTTCGACTGCCGCTCTCGTATGCCCGCACCTGGAAGCCGCTGACGTCTTGAGCGCGAAGCCGACCGAGCGGCGCATCGCTTCATCATCGTCGACAATATGAACGAGACGCATTTCCTGACCGCTCATTTCTTTGCTTCTCCGCTCGGCACGGTGAAATGGAAGGCGGTGCCACCGGTCGCGCCAGGTTCAAACCAGATGCGGCCGCCGTGCGCCTCGATGATCGTCCGGCAGATGGAGAGGCCGATACCCATCCCGTTCTGTTTCGATGTGATGAACGGCTGAAAGAGCTGCGCGGCGATCGCATCGCTGATTCCGGAACCCGTATCCTCGATGGTCACTTCGACCAAGCCCTGACCATGCGGCGCCGTCCGCAACGCAAGGCAGCGAACCTCGAGTGTCCATCATCGCGTCGATCGCATTGCGGATGAGATTCACCAGCACCTGCTGGATCTGAATGCGGTCGACGAGCACGCTGTCGGCCGACAGGATCGAGCTCCAGCTGCACGTCAATGCCATGCTCACGCGAACCGACGAGTGCGAGTGCGTTGGCTTCATTGATGAGCCGTTGCAGACTTTCGATGTGGCGCTCGGTCTCGCCGGTGCTCATGAAGTCACGCAGACGACGGACGATCTGGCCAGCGCGAATGGCCTGCTGCGCCGCTTCGTCCAGCGCTTCCTTCACCATATCGAGCGTTTCGCCGTCGGGCTCGTTGTCGAGGAGGTCGCGCGCGCTCTCGCAGTAGCTGGCGACGGCGGTCAGCGGCTGATTGAGCTCGTGCGCCAGAGATGATGCGAGCGTTCCCATTTCGCTGACGCGGCCCACATGCGCGAGCTCGGACTGCAGATCCTGAAGTCGAAGCAGAGTCTGCTGGCGTTCGGTCAGGTCACGAATGAAGCCCGTGAAAATCCGCCGTTCCCCGAGCCAGGCTTCCCCGACCGAGAGCTCCATTGGAAAGGTGTTGCCGTCACGGTGGAGCGCGGTGGTCACCCGGCCGATGCCGATGATCTTGCGTTTGCCCGGTGGTAAGATAGTTGACAGTACTGATCGTGCCGCTCGCGGTCCGGCGAGGGCATCAGCAACTTCACGTTCTTCCAACGACGTCGGCTTCAGCGTAACCGAACATCGTCTCGGCAGCTGCGCTGAACGAGAGGATCGTGCCCTTCTCGTCGATGACCACCATTGCGTCGGGCACCGTCGCGAGGATCGAGCGCAGGTGGGCTTCGGCCTCGGCGCGCGGTTCGGAGGTCGGCTGGTCCATGAATGTCGCCATAGCAATGCGCGACGCGCAATGGCAGCCGGAGCGACCGGTGCGCACCTAAGCAAACATACTTATCCAATGATCGCAGGCGCATCGCTACATGATGGCCGATGAAAAAGCTCGAGCTCCAAACGGATGATAAGGACAAGTCTGCGTCTGCTGATCTCGCACGACGGCTTTCGCGATATCGAAGCAGGGTCGAAGCGGAAGGCCGGAAGCGCTCGCTGCACGTCATCGATCAGGCAATCAAAGATGCAGGTAACGGCGTCACCAGCGACAGCTAAGCCGGGCCTCCTCGGCTCGAGACAGGTTGGTCAGCAACAACCCCCGTTACGTAAATCTCCTGATTTCGAGCAACATTCCCCAATTATAGATCCGCCTCACACAACCACCGACCAATTGTAGTGCCAGGAGTAAGTTCAGTCATGAATGCGCCCTTCATCGATCTTTCCGTCCATCATCAGCCGAAAGGGCTATCGGACCGTGTCGCCTATGGCTTCACCAAGGTCCTGCGCTTGTGCCGCCGACACCTTCTTTGCCGAGCGCTACGGTCATCGCGCCGATCGTTCTCGAGACCGTTGCCGCGGTGCCAGGCATGGTCGGCGCGACCATCAATCACCTCCACTGTCTGCGCCGCATGTGCGACGACCAGGGCTGGATCCGGACCCTGATCGAAGAAGCCGAAAACGAGCGCATGCACCTCATGACCTTCATCGAGGTCGGCCAAGCCGACCTTGTTCGAACGGCTGCGATCATTGCCGCGCAGTGGGTCTTCTACTGCTTTTCTTCGCTCTCTACCTTATCAGCTCGAAGACCGCGCACCGCGTCGTCGGCTATTTCGAGGAGGAAGCGGTGATCAGCTACACCCACTATCTGCAGGAGATCGACGAAGGCCGCTAGGCGAACGTGCCGGCCCCGCGAGATCGCCAACGCTACTGGAAGCTTCCGGCGGACGCGCCCTGCGCGACGTGGTTCTGGTCGTGCGGGCGGACGAGGCGCACCACCGCGACGTCAATCACGGCTTCGCCAACGAGCTGGCGGGGCTCCGGTAGGTCAGTTGCAGCCTGCCCCCGAACACGAAGAATTGCGGCCCCAGTGGAAACAGGCGGCCTGATCTGGAGAAGAAGTCAGTCATCCTGCGCCGCCCCACAATTCAGGCAGGATCGACGCGTGACGATCGGCCTTCCGTCCGGAGACTGAAATGGAACAGCCCGCGCTTCAAATCCTGCGTGACAACAGGATCATGAGTATCGCGACGGTGCGGCCTGACGGCTGGCCGCGCAGAATACGATCGTCGGCTATGCGAACGAGGGCTGGCGGCCTCTACTTCCTGATCTATCGAAGCAGCCAGAAGTTCGAGAACATCTCGCGCGACAAGAGGGTCTCCGTCTCCGTTGGGCAGGAGCCACGCGAGCTTAACGCCAGATCAAGGCTGTCTACGCCGGCTGCTGCGGGCACGGGAGGTGGTCGACCTGAAGGAGCGAAGTCGTGCATGGATGCTGCTTGCCGAGCGCCATCCGGACCTGACCGATCTGGCGCCGCCGCAGGAGGACGAGGTCGCGACCATGGTCGCCGAGTGCCGCTTCGTGTCGGTTCTCGATTACAGCCAGGGGCTGGGCCGCGCCAAATCGCTGACGGTCGAAGTCAGTGGGTGACAGGAGCCGCTTTGTCGTAATCATCACATGTGCACAGGCTGATCGGCGGCGCTCGGTGGATCCGACCGATCTCATGCCGCACGGACCCTCTCGTTGAAGGCCTCGTCCCGTCCGCGTAGCGGGGGAGGATGAAGCCAAAGCTCCTTACCACGCTGAAAGACTATTCGTGGCGCCTGTTCATCGGTGACGCTATCGCCGGCCTGACGGTTGCGCTGGTCGCTTTGCCTC
>CAWGRB010000027.1:0-19625 GCA_963824845.1 uncultured Alphaproteobacteria bacterium | reverse complement strand
GCTCTGCAACTGGTTCAGTTACCGTATTGCTACCATAGCCGAAGAACGCCGCTTCCCTCTCCTGCGACATTGCCGAACAGATAAACCGTCCCGTCCCGCACGAAGGCGGTCGGATCGAGAAGCCGCGGACTGCCGGGGATGTCGAGTTCAATGGGCTCGCCCAGCTTTGCGTCGGCGAGCGGATAGGCGAGTGGCGCCAACCAGTCTGACACCTCCGGAATGGCGAACCAGCGGCCCTCGGCCTGAACGGTCGCCGGATAGCTGAAATGGCCGCCCCGTCCGGAGATCACGCGCGCCTCGCCGCCCTCGATCAGCATCAGACGGCCCCGGGCCGAACCGCTGTGCAGCGCTTCCACCACGAGCCTGCCGTCCGGATCGAAGAACGGATCGGCAAGAAGCGGTAACCGCGAGGCGTCGCCACCTCCGACCAGGCGGTGCGATCCTGGATGGCGGCCACGACCGACCCGGCGCTCGCTTCGGCCTCGACGGTAGCGACCCGCCACCGCTTCTCCTTGAACAGGCCGTAGCCGAGCCGCGCGATCCACCGGCCGGCCATTGCCGCAACCAGCCGCAGCACCGTGCCATTGCCCGGCAGCCGGTAATTCCGCCCTCGCCCGGCGGCCTCGGCTGCATTCCCTGCGAGCGCGTTCCGGATCGCCATACCGAGCAGCAGCGGCGACACCGCATAGGCCTGCATCAGCGTCTCGCGGTAGGAATGCGGCGCGACCCTCGTCTCGGCGAACGCAACGATCTTCCCGGAATCGAGCGCGTTCGACAGCAGCTGGACGATCTGCCCCATCACCGGCTCGCCGGTGAACAACTCTAGAAGCCGGCCGGCCGCCCGCGAAACTGTTCCGGATTGCCGTGGTGATAGAGAGGATCGGCACCTCGAGTATTGCGGCGTCCGGCACCCGCAGCAGCCCCATGCCGAACTTGACCAGCACGTCCGGCGCATCGGCGCGGATCGTGTCGAGCAGCGTTGCGGGCAGCCGCTGCCACGCACCGTCCCACTCGGATTCGAAGGCCGCTTGGCGACGACATTGAGATCGGCCGGCAACTTGCCCGCTCCGGGTCAACGGATTGCGCACCGTCACGAGGTTGAGCAGGTAATAGAGCGCGAACCGAAGCCGTCGGGTCTCGGCGCGGCTGTTCATGCAGTCATAGAGGACAAGCTCCGCGTCCGGCCCAAGCCGCCGAAGCGCCTCGGCCTGCCACGCGGACAACAGGCCATCGTCGACGATCACTCCGACTTTCACTTGGCCGGCTTTTCCCCGCCGCCAACCCGCCGCAGCACGCGCGCCGGGTTGCCCGCGACCACGGTCGATGGCGGCACGTCCCTGGTCACCACGCTGCCCGCGCCGACGACGCTGTTCTCGCCGATGGTCACGCCGGCAAGGATGATCGCTCCATTTCTCCGATCCACGCGCCGTCGCCAATGGTGATCGGGCGTCCGGAATGGGGTTTGTCGACCATCGGCACCGGGCTGTCGACGTCGAGGCCGCCGTCAATCAGCATGCAGCGGGCGGAAAGCACGACATTCCTGCCAATCGTGATTCCCGCCATCGCGTTCATCAGGATTCCGGGATTGATCGCACAATTCGGGCCGATGGTGATGGCCCGTGGGTTGATCGCGGTGAATTCGCCATAGACGTGCAGGCGCGGCTGGCCGAGCAGCAGCCATGCCTTGAAGCGAAGGTATTCGCGTCGGATACGGCTCATCCGCAAATCCCTTCATCTCAAACACCTGACCGCCGTCCCCGAGAGTAGCTTGCAACCGCAAGGCTGTAGGCTCCACAGCGCAGAGGGCGAGCGGAGAGAGATTAGATCGAGACCTGCCTTCGCTGCCATCCGCACGACCGCAGCGGCGGGCTCGCGCCTGCTTTCCGGACGGCGCGCCTTTCTCGTCTCGGGGTTCTGGACGCTCGTCCTTCGCGTCGGTGGTCTTGCCAGCGGCTTTGCGCTCGGCGTCGTGCTCGCCCGCGTTCTCGGGCCTGCCGAGTTCGGCATTTATCCGGCCTGGTTACGACAGCGGCCGCCGTCATAATGACCATCGCCCAGGTCGGAACTCCGCAGCTCGCGGTTCGCGAGCTCAGCGGCCGTGCCGCGCGGGAGGACTGGCCAAGCGTCAGGAGGCTTCTTCGCGACTTCTTCCGGGTCGTCGTGCTTGTCGGGTGCGCGATGGGGGCCGTGGCCGTGGTTGCCGCGCTCGTCCTGCACTCGTCGCGCGACCACCTGCTCTACATCGTCGAAGGCGCCGCTCTCGCGACCTTGATGGCCCTGACCGCTCTGTTCGGCGCCGAGCTTTCGCGGCCTCGGCGCCCTCCTCAAGGGCCAGGTGATGGACATCGCCCTTCGGCCCGCCCTGGCATTCCTCATCGTCGGCGGCCTGCTTCTAACGAGCGGCCGGATCAGCGGTCACCTTGCCCTGTGGGTGCAGATTGGCGTCGCCGTATTCGCCGCAATCGTCAGCGCCGCGTGGATTTCGGGATCGATCCCGGCGGCCGGACGAACCCCGCCTGTCGCTCCGCATATCCCGTGGCTCAAGTCCGCCGTTCCGCTCGGCATGGTCGACCTGCTGCGCCAGCTCGACGGCAGCTATGGGGTCGTCCTGGTGGGCTGGCTGTCCACTGCCGTCGATCTCGGCATCTTTCGGGTCGCCCTGGCCTGCGCGCGTGGTGAGGGCCGCGATGCCCGTCACCATTTTCCACGTGCTCCTCGCGCCGACGATCTCGCGGCTTTCCAGGCCGGCGAGCATGCCGAGCTGCAGCGGCTTCTCACCTGGACCAGCCGTGCGATGCTGGCGATCATGCTCCCAGCGTCCGCCGCCGCCTGGTTCCCCGGCAAGTTCCTGGTCGGGCTGGTGTTTGGCCTTCCCTACCAGGACGCGTGGCTGCCGATTGTTCGTGCTGACCCTGGTCCAGCTGACCTATGCGGTGTTCGGCATGGGGCCGATCCTGCTCGCCATGTGCGACAGCGAGCGGGACCTGATCCGCATCTATGCATCGCCATCGGCTGCGCCCTCCTCGCGGCCATCCCGATGACGATGGCGTGGGGCAGCACGGGCGCTGCGGCCGGACCGGTGATCAGCGCCATGCTGATCGGGCTGTTGTCGCGACGGTATCGCGCGACGCGAACTCGGACTGGAGATCACCGCCCCGCGCTGGAGCGGCTCTCCCGCGGCGACTGATCAAGTTCCTGACCGCCCGCACTACGGCGGCCGTCGCGCCGTTCCCGATCTCGACGAACCCGGCGAAAGCTAACCTTCGCGCCGCTTCGCCGGAACATCGCCGCGACAGCCTCACATCTTTGCGGATTGTCATATTCGGGCGAGAACATGTCGAACGTGTCCAGGACCGCCCACTCGCGCGCCGCTTTCGGCGACAAACCCTCGGGCAGGATGGCCCGGAGGTCGGCGATCGGCAGGAACCGGGTCAGCGCGCCCAGCCGCATCTTCACCAGCGCCCGATGCGCGGCCATCATCCAGTCGACGTTGGATCGACCAGCTTCAGCAGCCGGTCGTGCGACATCCGCTTGGTGAACGGCCGCAGCAGATATTTCGCGTTGAGCTTCGTCCACCAGCCGCGGATCGGATAGAAATCGACGACGATCTCGCCGCCGGGCTTGGCCTTGGCGACCAGCGCGCGGACCGAGGCTTCGAAGTCCGGCGTGTGCTGGAGGACGCCGAGGCAGAACACCTTGTCGAAGCTGCCGTCAGGGAACGGCATCTCATAGATGCTGGCCTGGAACAGCTGGAAGCGATCGGGTGCGATCGCGCCGTTGTTGCGCTGATTGGCTTCGACCGCGCTCGAATAATCGACCGAGTAGAGCCGCGCCGCAGTGTGTTCGAGAACGGTCTTGCTGAAGCGGCCGGCGCCCGACCCGACCTCCAGCACGTCCTCCCCGGCGAGGTCCTCCGCCGTCCATCCGGTCTCGCGGAAAAAGCGCTCCTCGCTGAGGTCCAACCCCGCATCGGCGCGGTCGAGCTGGGTGGTCTGGAACATGTTCCACTGAAGCCCGAAGTTCTGCGTGTAATTGTCGGGCGGGCAGATACGCGGCACGCCCTCCAGCACCGGAAAGCCGTGCCCGTTCTCGTCGACCAGCCGGTCGCCGCACCGTTGAAGCGGCGAGCCATCCGCCGGATTGATCAGGGTAACCGTCAACAGAACCTCCTGTGGGCCCCAGCAGCACGGGAGCGGGATTGCCGCAAGTGTCATTGACCGCACGGGCCCGTCCGGCGATTGCAGGCCGCTCGAAAGGTCCGCCGCTCCTTGAATCACGCCGACGTCGCCGACGCCCAAGCCACTGCCGCACCGATCCTGTACATCACTTACGATGGACTGACAGACCCGCTCGGCCGCTCGCAGGTGCTGCCCTATCTGGTCGGCTGCGCGCGGCGCGGGCACCGAATCCACATCCTCAGCTGCGAGAAGCCCGACCGCTTCGAGCGCGACCGCGCCACGATCGAGGCGATCTGCGGCGAGGCCGGCATCGCCTGGCACCCGCTCCCCTATCACAAGGCGCCGCCGATCCTCTCGTCCATCTACGACGTCGCGCGGATGCGCCGAACCGCTGCGCGCCTCCACGCCCGGCATGGCTTCGGGCTGGTCCATTGCCGAAGCCACATGCCGGCCGCTGTCGGGCTGCACATGAAGAGGCATTTCCGGCGTGCCGCTGCTGTTCGACATGCGGGCGTTCTGGCCGGACGAACGGGTTGAGGGCGGCAGCTGGAACCTGTCCAACCCCGCGTTCCGGATGGTCTATCGCTACTTCAAGCGGCTCGAGAGTTCGCTTCTTCGCTGCGCCGACGCCATCGTCTGCCTGAGCGACGCCGGCAAGGCGGAGCTGCTTCGCTGGCCCGAGCTTGCCGGGCGAAACCCCGACGTCGTCACCGTGATTCCCTGCTGCGTCGATCTCGAGCACTTCCCGCTCGCCGACCGCACGCTTCGGGAGTCCGTCCGGGCGGAGATCGGCATCGCCGCAGGACGCCCCCGTGCTCGCCTATCTGGGCTCGCTGGGCACCTGGTACATGCTGCCGGAGATGCTCGACTTCTTCTGCGCCTACCGCGACCGCCAACCCGGCGCCCGCTTCCTGTTCGTGTCCCTCGAAGACCCGGCGGCAATCCAATCCGAAGCCCGGAAACGCGGCATTGGCGCCGATGAGATCTTCGTCCGCTCCGCGTCGCGGGACGAGGTGCCCCGCCTCCTCTGCCGCCGCCGACGCAGGCATTTCCTTCATCCAGCCCGTCTTCTCCAAGACGGCGAGCTCGCCGACGAAGCTGGGCGAAATGCTCGCGGTCGGGCTTCCGGTCGTCGCCAACGCAGGCGTCGGCGACGTTGCCGAGATCATCGCCGAGACCGCGGGCGGCGCGGCGATCACGAGCTTCGATGCGGCCAGCTACGCCCGCGCCCTCGACGAGATCGAGCATTGCTCCGTCACGCCCGGGGAGCGGCGCGAGCGCGCCTCGGCGATCTACGACGTCGCGCTGGGCATCGACAGCTACGACCGGCTTTATCGCACCCTGTCCTTGCAGGGCACGGCCTAAAGGTTCGCCGCGAACTCCGACCAGTTCACGTCCGGCACCCGGTTGTATGGCGGATAGAAGCCGCCGTGGCGGCTGTAGAGCCCATAGACCCAGGTGAACTCCCGCTTCTGGAAGATCGAGGCGGGCGGCGTTCCGTTGATATCGACGCGATCCTTGGGGGCCACTGAGCGCAACTGCTCAACCGACAAAGGCTTTCCATCCCGCCGAAGCGAGATCCAGGGCGTGTTTGATCCAACCAGCATCCATCCTCGGCGAGTTAGCACTTCTGTCAGGGCGTGGATTCGATGCCCGGCGTGAACAATGCCTCGACCGCGGGCTTCTGGTGCGTGCTGTAAACGGCGACGTGCCGAACCTGCATGCCGAGCACTCTCAGCGCATCCTCGATCGCCCGGCTGCGGTCGTAGCAGAAGCCGTGCCCGGCATTCATCACATCGGCGAGGTCGCGGGTCTGTCCGAACGGAATGGGCTCGTCGCGCGGGGCGACGTCCAGCACCTTGTCCTGGACGCGTTTGATCAAGCGGAGCTGATCCTCGAAGCTGGCGCTTGGCGGCAGCGGCTGGACCGCACCCAGAAGCGCGTGAACCGCCGCCGCGTCGGCCGCGGTCGGTTCGTCGGGGACGGCATTGTAGGCGGCGACAGCAGCGCCTCCGCCGAGCACCAGGAGCGCGGCGACGGCAATGATCGATTTACGCATGGGGTCGTTGGGCGCTTTCTTTCGGCGGAGGTGACGCTAGCGTGCGGGGCCCGTAAGAGCCAGTCCACACTTGCCCCTGCGCATCGAAAAGGTATCCCTTGTTCCCGTATTGGGCGGTCTTCGCTCTCTTCGCCTTCGCCGCAATGTTGGAGCGTCCGCCCTCGGCGGAGGGCCGCCGCAGCCTGCTCGCGCTGGTCTTCGCGGGGCTGTTCCTGACGCTGTTCATCGGCCTTCGCTACAAGGTCGGGGGAGACTGGACGGAATATCAGGATGCGCTGTGGCGCGGGGGGTTCCGGACTCTTGGCGACACACTCGCCATCCGCGATCCCGCCTATGAGACGCTCAACTGGGCCGCGGCTCACCTCGGCCTCGGCATCTGGGCCGTCAATATCGTCTGCGGAGGGATTTTCGTCTGGGGCCTGCTGCGGCTCGCCCGCACCCAGCCGCGGCCGTGGATGGTGGTGTTCCTGGCCGTCCCCTACCTCATCACCGTCGTCGCCATGGGCTACACCCGGCAGGCGGTCGCGATCGGCATCGTCATGGCCAGCTTCGCCGCGGTCATCAGCGGCGGCAGCATCGTCCGGGCGATCGTCTACATCACCATCGGCACGCTGTTCCACCGCACGACGATCGTCGTCCTTCCGCTCCTCTCCCTCGCCACCGGGCAGCGCCGGGTGTGGAACCTGCTGGCGGTCATTCCGGCGCTCTACGGCCTCTACGCCATCTTCGTAGCGCCATCTCTCGGCAACCTCGTCCACGGCTACCTCGAAGAGGAATATTCCTCGTCGGGTGCCGCAATCCGGGTCGCCCTCGTCGTTGTCCCCGCGGCGATCTTCCTCCTCTTCCGCAAGCGCCTCGGTTTCGCCGGCGGTGAATCGACCCTCTGGCTGGCCCTGTCGCTTGCCGCGTTCATCTGCCTCGCGCTGCTGTTCTTCCTGCCCTCGTCCACCGTCGTCGACCGGCTGGCGCTTTATGCACTTCCGCTCCAGATCGTGATCCTCGCTCGCGTGCCCTCGGCCCTGGTCACCGAAGGATTTGGCAGGGCGCTGCTGGTCACCTACGGGGCGGCGGTCCTGTTCGTCTGGCTCACTTATGGTTCGCACTCGGACCTGTGGATTCCCTACCGGAACTACATCGCGGAGATTTACGCTGGGACCGTCTGGTGAGCGGTCTCCCGGCCGAAGCGCTTGCAGGGGGAAGCCGAAAGCGCATCCTCGTTCTTGCCAACAAGGCACCGGGGATTGCCCCGAACCAGCGTTACCGGTCTGAACAATGGGCTCCGCGGCTGAAACGCGATCACGGGATCGAACTCGACCTCGTCCCGTTCGAATCGCCGGAACTGACGGACGTGCTCTACGCACGCGGTCATCACGCCAGGAAGGCGGCGCTGGTCGCGCGCGATTTCATCCGGCGCTCGCAAGTGATCCTGAAGGCGCGGCAATACGACGCAGTGCTGGTCGTCCGCGAGGCAGCTCTGATCGGCCCGGCGATCTACGAGCGGATCGTTGCATGGACTGGCAAGCCGCTCGTATTCGACTTCGACGACGCAATCTGGGCGCCCGGTCCGGACATCAACAACGGCGTGTTCACGCACCTTCACTTCTTCGGGAAGACCAGCACGATTTGCCGGATTGCCGATCTGTGCACCGTCGGAAACGAATATCTGGCCGATTATGCGCGGAAACGTAACCGCAACACCGTCGTGGTACCGACCAGCATTGAACTCGATGACTATCCGATCATTGCCGAACCATCCTCAACGGAGCCCTTCGTCGTTTGCTGGACCGGCTCCGCGAGCACTCTGGCCCATTTCGAATACGCACGCGAAGCGCTCGAGCGCCTCGCGTCTGAAATTCCGCTGGCGGTGAAGATCATCTGCAGCCACCCGCCGAAGACCCCGATCGCGGGAGCAGAAATGCGCTTCGTGCCATGGAGAGCGGAGAGCGAGGCCCGGGACGTGGGCGACTGTCACGTCGGCATCATGCCGCTGCCTGACAACAAATTCACCCGAGGCAAATGCGGCCTGAAGGCGCTTCAATATATGGCAACCGGCCGTCCGGTCGTGCTCTCGCCAGTCGGCGTAAACACGAACATCGTCAGGCACGGCGAAAACGGCTTTCTGGCTTCCTCGCCCGACGAATATGTCGATGCCCTCCTCCAACTCGCACGCTCCGCGAGGTTGCGGAGCCGCATGGGAGCGGCCGGGCGCAAGACAGTGGAAGAAAGTTTCTCAGCCGAGGTGGCCGCTGCAAAATTCGCTAGCGCCGTGCGAAGCGTAACCGGCTAGGCTGCTGCCGGTGCTTAAAGCCGCAGGTCAAAAGCGGAAACAATTAAGCCTTGGTGCCCCCGGTCGGACTCGAACCGACACTCCGGTTAGGAACTCGATTTTGAGTTCGAGCGCGTCTACCATTCCGCCACAGGGGCCCGGCTCCTCGCTAACCGAGCCTCGCCCGGCGGGCAACTCCGCTGCGGCCGGCGGGCGGACGATCATTTCCTTCCAGCCGCGATGGCCGCGGTTGACGAGAGGCGCGCCGCACCTCTTGCACTGGCTGAGCTCGTGGAAGGTGAAGGAATCGAATTGGGTCGGCCCGCTCGACGCAGCATGGCCCAACGTCCGGCACAATAGCGGCATGGCAGTCCTTTCGGATGCGCATCAAACTATCGTGAATACGTCCCGCCTTGACGAAAAGTAAACCGGCGGCCTTGGCCGGACGTGCGACCCGGGAACGCGACCTAGCGCGCGAACGAGAAAGCGGTCGGCGCCGCGCCGTACCGGTTGGGAATAGTCGAGCCCTTCTTGAGGAACAGCGACAGCAGGTTGGCGAAGGCGATCAGCGTGATCCCGAGAACGCCGAGCGCGACGATCTTCGGAAGGATGCCCCGAAAGGCGAACAGGACCGGCATGACCAGCAGCAGGCCGCACGGGACGACCAGCTCGCGCGCCCCCTTGCCGATATCGTGCAGGCGGCGAACCGCAACCGCGATCTGCGGAACCATCAGAAGCAGGCCGACAAGGCCGGACAGGGCCGGCCCGAAACCCAGCAGCATCCCGACCAGGCCGGCGATCGCCTGCGCGACGATCACGAAGGCGAGGAAGCACCAGAATTCCTGGCGCGACGCGCGGCCCTTGAAATCGGCATATTTGCGAAGCGTGCCAACGGCCGATTCGAAAATGTACATGGTGGCCCCCTCACCCCGTTCGCGCCCGGCGCAGCCTGCGATGGCCGAGCGCTCGTTAAGCTTCGGTTACCCGGCGCCCCCCACGCCGGCCGCAGCGCGAACCGGCGCGAGACCGCCGGGATGTCTTATGCGAAGACTTCCTCGACATTCGCTCCATACGGGTCCTCGCCATAGCGGTTCGGCCCGACGGTGCCGCGGATGCAGAAGAACACAAGCAGTGTGATCGAGGCGATCAGCATCAGCAGCGCGAGAATTCCGACACCTGCAGCCATGCCGAGGTTCGGAACGGCGCCGGGCGTGACATTGAAGATCGTCCGGAACGCGACGCCCATGTACACGATATAAAGCAGCCAGAACGCGCCCAGCCACCAGCCGGAGCGGTTGGTGTCGTGAAGGCGGCGGAGCTGGACGGCGATCGACGGCACCAGGAGCGCCAGCCAGAACACGATCATCAGCACGCTCAGAACGCCGAAGGATCCCGTCGCAAGCGCACTTGTGGGACTCGCCGCCGCAATGCCTCCGCCGACAGCTCCGGCGACGAACATTACCACCACGTAGACGATCATCACGAACAACGTGAACCACCAGAACTCGGCGCGCGACGCGCGGCCCGAGAAGTTCGCGTAATTCTTGAGCGGACGAAGTGCCCAGTCGATCGGCGTCATGTTGTTCATTGCTGTTACTCCCCCAAGTTAACGCGGATGCTAACACCGCAGGCCTGCTGCGCAATCCCTCAATTGCGCGGCGCCTGGCGGCGGTAGCTGAGCGCTTCGGCGACGTGGATGCGCCCCACGTGATCGGCGCCGGCGAGGTCGGCGATGGTGCGCGATACCCGAAGCACGCGGTGGAATCCGCGGGCCGACAGCCGCATCGCCGCGGCGGCATCGGCGAGGAGCTTGCGCCCCGGCTCGTCGGGCGTCGCCACCTCGTCGAGAAGCTCGCCGTCGGCTTCGGCATTGGTGCGCGGCCCGTGGCCGTTGTAGCGCTCCGCCTGCACCTGCCGGGCCCGCGCAACCCGTTCGGCGACGTGGGCGCTCCCCTCCGCCGGCGGCGGCAGGGTCAGGTCGGCGGCCGACACGCCGGCGACTTCGACATGCAGGTCGATGCGGTCGAGCAAAGGGCCCGACACGCGCGCCTGGTAATCTGCAGCGCAGCGAGGTGCCCGGCTGCACGCCAGCGCAGGATCGCCAAGGTGGCCGCAGCGGCACGGGTTCATCGCCGCGATCAGCTGAACTCGCGCCGGGAAGGTCACGTGGGTATTGGCCCGGGCAACGCTGACCGATCCGGTCTCCAGCGGCTGGCGAAGCGAATCGAGGACCGGGCGCTGGAACTCGGGGAGCTCGTCGAGGAACAGCACGCCAAGGTGTGCGAGGCTGATCTCGCCCGGCCGCACCTTGAGGCCCCCGCCGACCAGCGCCGGCATCGAGGCGCTGTGGTGCGGCGCCCGGAACGGCCGCCGCCGCCGGATCTTGCCGCCGCCAAGCTCACCCGCCACCGAAGCCACCATCGAGACTTCCAGCGCTTCCGCCGGCTGCAGGGGTGGCAGGATTCCCGGCAGGCACGACGCCAGCAGCGACTTGCCGGCGCCCGGCGGCCCGCTCATCAGCAGGTTGTGCCCGCCGGCCGCGGCGATTTCGAGGGCGCGCTTGGCGACCTCCTGGCCCTTGACCTGCGCAAGGTCCGGCCCGCCATCCGTCGCCTCCGCTTCGGCTGCCGGCGGATTTGCAAGCAACGCCGTCCCGCGCAGATGGGCAAGCAGCGCCAGCAGGTCCGGCGCTGCAAGGACTTCCAGCTGCCCGGCCCATGCCGCTTCGCTGCCCTGCGCGGCCGGACAGATCAGACCCTTGTCGAGCGACGACGCGTGAAGCGCGGCCAGCAGCACGCCCGGCGACGGCGCGATCCGCCCGTCGAGGCACAACTCCCCGACCGCGACATAATGCGACAGCGTTTCCGCATCGGTCGCCCCGATCGCGGCAAGCAGGCACAGCGCGATCGGCAGGTCGAAATGCGATCCCTCCTTCGGCAAGTCCGCCGGCGACAAATTGACGGTGATCCGCTTGGGCGGCAGCGCAAGGCCGATCGCTGCAAGGGCCGCATGCACCCGCTCGCGGCTCTCCGCGACCGCCTTGTCGGCGAGGCCGACGATGGTGAATTTCGGCATGCCAGCCGTAAGCTGGACCTGCACTTCGACCGACCGGGCCTCGAGACCCAGGTAAGCGACGGTGGCGACGGTCGCGGCCATCAGGCCACACCCTCACGACGCGCGATACTGAACAACCATCCCCCTAGCTCGGCCCGGCGACGCTAGCCCGCCCTGCCCGTCCGCCGCAAGCCGCTTGCGCGAACCGTATTGTCCCACCACATCACCTTCATGATCAATCGCGACCAGTGGCGCCGCTTCATGGACCATCCGGTGGTCGAATGGATCCTGTTCGGGGTCGGAGTCCTGCTGCTGATCGTCTCGCCGCTGGTCGGCATCATCCCGGGGCCCGGCGGAGTGGTGGTCGCGGGCATCGGCCTCGCGCTGGTGCTCAAGACCAGCATGTGGGCGAAGCGCCGCTACGCGCGGGTCAAGAAAGTGCGCGTGAAATTCCGCGGCTCGCACTTCGTCCTCGGCGACTGGACGGACTGGGCGCTCCGTCGCCGCTCGGCCAGGCGGCGCAAGGCGCTTGCAAAGAGCCGCAAAGGCATTGCCGGCAATTGACTTCGCGGCGGCCCTCCCCTATCGGCCCACCCGACCGCGGCTGCCTGTTACGGCGGCCCTTTTTCTTTGATCTTTAAGGCATGAGCGATGAAGCGCACTTTCCAGCCGAGCAACCTCGTCCGCAAGCGCCGGCACGGCTTCCGCGCCCGGATGGCGACGGTCGGCGGCCGCAAGGTGCTGAACGCCCGTCGCGGCCGCGGCCGCAAGAAGCTCAGCGCCTAATCACGCTTTCGAAACGCGCTGACTTCCTGGCCGCCAATCGCGGCCGGCGCAGCGCCATGCCCGGCTTCGTCCTGCTCGTCCGCGACCGCCAGGATGGCGATCCAGCGATTCGCGTCGGCTTCACCGTCACCAAGAAGATCGGCGGCGCAGTGGTCCGCAACCGCATGAAGCGCCGCTTCCGAGCCCTCGCCCGCGAGTTGCTGCCGACCGGCGGCAAGCCCGGCGCCGACCATGTCATGATCGGCCGCTCGAGCGGAATCGAGCGCGACTTCACGCTGCTCCGCGCCGATCTCGAAAAAGCCCTCGAAGGCCGTCGCCGGATGATTGCCCGGCTTCTCATCCTGATCGCGCGGGCCTGGCAGAAGGGCCCGTCGCAGGTGCTTCCGCCGAGCTGCCGCTACCAGCCGAGCTGCTCGGCCTATGCGATCACCGCAATCCAACGCTATGGCGCCGCCCGGGGCGGGTGGATGGCCCTCAAACGCATCCTTCGCTGCCACCCCTGGGGCGGCCAGGGCCCCGACCCGGTACCGTGAGGAACTAAGCAGACGTGAACGACGGCAAGAACCTGATCCTCGCGCTGGCGCTGAGCGCCCTCGTCCTGCTCGGCTGGAGCTGGGCGTCCGAACGCTTCTTCCCGCAGCCCAAGCCGCCGGCGACGAAGGTCGTCAACGGCAAGCCGCAGCCGCTGCCCCAGCAATCGCAGGCGCAATCGCAGCCCCAGCCGCAGGCGACGCCGGCCGCGACACCAGCGAAGGCGCTCCAGCCCCGCTCCAAGGTTCTCGCCTCGACGCCGCGCGTGCGCATTGTCACGCCGTCGCTCCAGGGCTCGATCAACCTCAAGGGCGCCCAGGTCGACGACCTCGTCCTCGTCCGCCAGCGCGAGACCATCGCAAAGGATTCGCCACCGGTCCGCCTGTTCTCGCCGATCGGCGCGCCCGATGCCTACATCGCCTCGTTCGGCTGGACCGCGCAGGGGACGCAGGCACCCGACCTCGACACGGTGTGGACGGCCGACAGCGCAACGCTCACGCCCGGCCATCCGGTGACGCTCAGCACTCGGTCGCCGGACGGGGTGCGCTACCAGATCCGGATCGCGGTCGACGACGGCTATCTCTTCAGCGTCCAGCAGAGCGTCGCCAACGGCTCCGGCAAGCCGATCAAGGTTCGCCCCGACGGGCTCGTCAGCCGGGCCAACAAGTCAACGGACTATTCCAGCTGGACCAACCACGTCGGCCCGATCGGCCTGTTCAACGGCGCCGCCGACTATGACGTGACGTTCGAAAGCCTCGATGGGCAGCAGTCCGGCTTCTTCGCGCGCATCTTCGGCGGGTCCAGCCCCGCCGGCCCCGTTCCTTTCTCCTCGAACGGTGGATGGGCGGGGTTCACCGACAAATACTGGCTCGCGGCCTTGGTCCCGGGCGGATCGTTCCAGGGCAGTTTCCTCAGGACTCCGAGCGGGGCCTACCAGGCCGACTACACGCTTCCGCAGGCGAGTGTCGCGCCGGGCCAGACGCTCACGACCCAGAGCAGCCTGTTCGCCGGCGCCAAGGAGAAGGCGTGGCTCGACCGCTACGAGAGTGCCGGAATCCCCAAGCTCTCCAAGTCCATCGACTGGGGCTGGTTCGAATGGTTCATGCGGCCGATCTTCGGGCTTCTGCTGTTCCTGTTCCACACGGTCGGCAATTTCGGAGTCGCCATCATCTGCCTGACCTTCATCGTCCGCGCGATCATGTTCCCGGTCGCCCAGAAGCAGTTCAAGTCGATGGCGGCGATGCGGAAGGTTCAGCCCAAGCTCAAGGCGATCCAGGAGAAGTACAAGGACGACAAGGCGAAGCAGCAGCAGGAAACCCTGAAGCTATACCAGACCGAGAAGATCAACCCGGCAGCCGGCTGCCTGCCGATCGTCATCCAGATCCCGATCTTTTACGCGCTCTACAAGGTGCTTCTGGTCTCCGTTGAAATGCGCCACCAGCCGTTCGTCCTGTGGATCAAGGACTTGTCCGCGCCCGACCCGCTGACCCCGGTCAACCTGTTCGGCCTGCTCCACTTCACGCCGCCGCACCTGCTCGCCATCGGCGTTCTTCCGATCCTGGTCGGTGCTACGCAGTGGCTGACGATGAAGCTCAGTCCGCAGGCGGTCGATCCGGCCCAGCAGCAGATCTTCTCGCTGATGCCGTGGTTCATGATCTTCATCTTCGCGCCGTTCGCGGCGGGCCTGCAGCTCTATTACGTGACCAACAACCTGCTGACGCTTTTGCAGCAATGGTGGCTGTACCGCCGCTTCGACCTGCACTTCAGCGATACGCACCCGGTCAAGACATGACCGAGGCGACCGACGACGAACTGGCGGAAGCCGCGCGCAAGCTGTTCGCCGGGCCGATCGCGTTCCTGAAGTCGGCGCCGGAGCTCCGGTTCCTTCCCGACCCGGACGTTCCGGAGATCGCCTTCGCCGGCCGTTCCAACGTCGGCAAGAGCTCGCTCCTCAACGCGCTCACCAATCGCAAGGCGCTCGCCCGCACCTCGAACACGCCCGGCCGAACGCAGGAGCTCAACATCTTCGACGTCGGCGAGCCGATCCGGCTGCGCCTGGTCGACATGCCCGGCTACGGATTCGCCGAGGCGCCGAAGGACATGGTCCGGCGCTGGCGCTTCCTGGTGAACGATTATCTGCGCGGCCGTCCGGTGCTGAAGCGCGCGCTCGTGCTGGTCGATTCCCGGCACGGGCTGAAGCCCGTCGACCGCGAGATGATGGAGATGCTCGACAAGGCAGCGGTCAATTATCAGCTCGTCCTCACCAAGGCCGACAAGGTCAAGCCGACCGAGCTTGCGACAACCCTCGAAGCGGTCGCCACCGAAGCGCGCAAGCACCCGGCCGCGCACCCCGGCATCTTCACGACGTCGAGCGAAACGGGTAGCGGCATCGCCGAGTTGAGAACCGCGATCCTCGAAGCCGCAACCTCCTAGGGAGCACGACTTGCTCAAGCTCATCATCGGCAACCGCGCTTATTCAAGCTGGTCGATGCGCGGCTGGCTCGCCGCCAAGCAGTCGGGCGAGGAGTTCGAGGAACTCGTCGTGCCGATGTTCGGCGAGGAATGGGACAGGCGCCGCGAAGGCGACGAATTCGCGCCGTCGCTCGGCAAGGTGCCGATCTTGTGGGATGGCGACTGCGTGGTGTGGGACAGCCTCGCCATCATCGAGTTTCTCGCCGACCGCGTCGGCCGTGAGCACTACTGGCCGGAGGACGCCGCAGCCCGCGCCGTTGCCCGTTCGATGTCGGCGGAAATGCACTCGAGCTTCTCCGCGCTTCGCCGAGAGCTGCCGATGAACGTGCGCAAGAGCTATCCGTCCAAGCCGCTCGCCGACGACGTCCGCGCCGATGTCGACCGGGTTCTCCAGCTCTGGGCGCAGGCGCGGGCACGCTTCGGCGGCACCGGCGACTACCTGTTCGGCGACTGGTGCGCCGCCGACATGATGTACGCGCCGGTCGTCACCCGCTTCCTCACCTATGGCGTGCACGTGCCAAATTTTGCCGGGGTCTACATGAAGGCGGTGCTCTCCCATCCGCACGTCGCGGAATGGATCGACAAGGCCCAGGACGAACCCTGGGTCATCGAGCAGTACGAGGACGAGAAGAACTCGCTAGCGCGCGTGGCAATCGCCGACGCGGCGCGCGTGAACGACATAATTGAACGGCAGGCCGCCGGAAATTCCCTGGGTCTCGATCGTGAGCGATCGCGGCGTCAGAAGGGTGAGCGTGCTCTGCCCGAACCCGCCGCCGTTGCAACTGTAGCGAAGTACCGTGCTCGATCCCTCGCTGCTGACCACTTTGCGGGCACAGGCCTGGCCGCGCTGCTCGACCTGCGCGAGCGCCGCGATGTCGGCGACGCATTGGCGGACCGGCTGGCCGTCCGGTACGCGGCGAAGCTCCCACAGGCCCGGCGTCGCCTGCGAAAGAACACCGGCCGGTCCAAGAACCGCTGCCGCTGACGCCAGGATTGCCCCCGCCCTGATCATCGCCGGCCTATAGCAGCGCCGCCCGGCTCAGGCGACCTCGTCCGGAGCGATCGGGAAGCTGGTCGAACAGAAAGCGCAATCGACGCGGATCAGGCCGTCGTCGCCGACCATGTCCTTGCGCTCGCCCTCGGGAAAGCGCGCGATCACCGACCGGACGTACTCAGGGTCGCACCGGCAGCCCTTGGCGAGCGCATGCGCGTCGAGGGTCCTGATCTCCTCCTCCTCGTGGAAAAGGCGCCAGATGAGGTCGTCGAGCGGCAGCGCCGGATCGGTCAGCTCGTCCGCCTTCACCGATCCGCCGAGGATCGCGACATGTGGCCAGTCCGGATGGTCGAGCCGCGTGTGCAGCCGCTCGCGTCCCTCTTCGCCCTCCGGCAGATGCTGCAGCAGCAGCCCGCCGGTCCACCAGTGGCCGTCGCGCTTCTCCGCGGCGAGCCGGACCAGGCTCGGGATCTGCTCCGACTGCCCGAAATAGCTCTGCGCCGCTTCGGCGAGGCTCTTGCCCTCCAGCGGCACGATGCCCTGGTAGCGCTCGTTGGCGAGCGGCTGGTCGAACGTGATCGCCAGATAGCCCTTGCCGAACAGCTCCTGCAGCGAGGGCGTCGCGGAGAGCGCAGCGGCCTTGTCCGGATCGTGCCGGACGTACCCGCGCAGCTCGCCGCCGAGATAATCGCAGACCATGAGGTCGACGACCCCGCCCTCGGTCTGCGCCTGAAGGGTCAGCTGCCCCTGCGGCTCCTTCAAGAGCGCGCCGAGCAGCGCCGTCAGGGTCACGGCCTCGGCAAGCAGGGTCTCGATGACCGGCGGATACTTGATGATTGGCAAGAATGGCGTCCATCACCGGCCCGAGCCGCGCAATCCGCCCCCGCGCATTGCGCGACGGAATGGCGACGCCGAGGACAACGTCCGTGGAGAGCTGATCTGCAGGCATGAAGGCGAAGATAGGAAGGGGAAAGCGCGACGCCAAGTTCCTCCCTGTCGCGAAGCGATGGGGAGGGGGACCATTCACCGAAGAGTGAATGGTGGAGGGGCCGCGAGCGCAGCGAGCGCGGAGAGAGGCCCCTCCACCACTCGGCTGCGCCGAGCGGTCCCCCTCCCCACGAGCTCCGCTCGCAGGGAGGAATTTACGGCGCAGCCCCGACCAATTCGCAAGGTGGCCCGCTCCGAGGGGCTCGAACCCCCAACCTCCGGGTTCGAAGCCCGGCGCTCTATCCAGTTGAGCTAGGAGCGGTTTGAAGCTCTGACGGCTATAATGAACTCAGACGGGATTGAGAGGACTCACGCAGCCGCCGCAGGCACCTCATATTCCGCCGCCGCCGCGCTCAGCGTGTCGACGAACTCGCGGATGTCGCTTTCCTCAATGATCAGCGGCGGCAGCACGCGGACGACATTGTCGCCCGCCGCGACCGTCAGCAGCCCCTTCGTCCGCAGGTAATTCACGAACGGACGGCTCTCGGTCTTCATCTTGATGCCGAGCATCAGGCCGACGCCGCGGACGCTGTCGAACAGGTGATCATGGTTGGGGATCATCTGCTCCAGCGCCGAGCGCAGCCGCTCGCCCTTCTGCCGCACCTCCGCCAGGAACTCGTCGTTGGCGACCACGTCGAACACCGCCTGGCCCGCCGCCATCGCCAGCGGGTTGCCGCCGTAGGTCGATCCGTGGGTGCCGAACACCATGCCCGAGGCGGCCTTCTCGGTCGCGAGGCAAGCGCCCATCGGGAAGCCGCCGCCGATGCCCTTGGCCGAGGCCATGATGTCCGGCTCGATGCCGTAATATTGGTAGGCGTAAAGATGCCCGGTGCGCGCGACGCCGCACTGCACTTCGTCGAACACCAGCATCAAATCCTTCTCGTCACAGGCCGCGCGAAGTCCGGCGAGGAACTCATGGCTGGCCGGGCGGATTCCGCCCTCGCCCTGGATGGGCTCCACCAGGAAGCCGGCCGTGTTCTCGTCCACCGCCGCGAGCGCCGCGTCGAGATCGTTGAACGGCACCACCTTGAAGCCGGGCAGGAGCGGCGCGAAGCCGTCGATCATCTTCGCCTGGTCGGTGGCGCTGATCGTTCCCATCGTCCGGCCGTGGAAGGCGTTGGAGAAGGTGATCAGCGTGTGCTTCTCCGGATTGCCCTTGGCCGAATGATATTTGCGCGCGGTCTTGATCGCGCATTCGACCGCCTCGACGCCGGAATTGGTGAAGAACACCGTGTCGGCGAAGGTGAGGTCGGTCAGCCGCTTGGCGAACGCCTCGCCCTGCGGGCTTCCGTACAGGTTCGACACGTGCATCAGCGTCGCCGCCTGGTCCTGGATGGCCTTGGTCAGGTGCGGATGGCCGTGCCCCAGCAGATTGACCGCGATCCCCGCCGCGAAATCCAGATAACGCTCGCCCTGCTCGCCATAGAGATAGACCCCCTCGCCGCGCACCGGGCGGACCGGCGAACGCGGGTAAACGGGCATGAGCGGCGTGATGGCCATGGGTGCTTGGCTCCTGGCAAAGGGCTGTGATGCGAGGCGGCGGAAGACCGCGTGGTTCCTATAGCCAGACCCCCGGCAAAGGGCAAAAGCGGACACGAAAAGGCGCCCCGGATCGTCTCCGGAGCGCCTCCTTTTCAAGCCCGATGCGCGACCGGGGCTTTAGTAGCGCCGCCAGCCACCGCGGCGGCCATCATAGTCCGAATAGCGGCGAAGCTCGTAGCGGATACGGTCGATCCGCTGGTCGATCTGGCGCGCCTCGCGCCAGTCGATGCCGTAGCGGCTGCTGCGATAGATCGATCGTTCGGTCGAGCGAATGTCGTTGCGAAGATCGCGGCTTTCCGCTCGCGTCAGGCGTCCGGAACGCGCCAGATTGTCCATCTGCATGCGGACCTCCTGGAGCTCGCGCTGCCATCGGCCGGCACCGTTGTGATTATTATAGCCGTAGGCGTTGCCGTAGGGCGCTCCGTAAGCGGGCCGCGGCGCATATTGAGCGGCGGCAGGGGTCGAGAACGCAAGCGCAGTCCCGGCAGCGGCAAAAGTAAGAAGCAGATTACGCATCACAACTCTCCTTGTTCGAGAAGTTATGGCGATTGTCTGGCCTATTGTGATTGAGGTGATGCTGAACGTCTCCGTTATCCGGCGTTCAATTAGATTAATTCGTTAAGCTGCTGAAATGTTTAGTTCTTGATCTTCCACCCGCTCTTCAGCAGGCGATAGCAGATCGCCCACAGCGCAATGTTGAGCACCAGCAATCCGACTGCGCCGACCAGCAGCGGCAAATCGCTGGCCCCGAGGAAC
>CAWGRB010000026.1:0-15801 GCA_963824845.1 uncultured Alphaproteobacteria bacterium | reverse complement strand
ATCGTCCGCAGGCGCAGCGCGTTGAGCTTGATGAAGCCCGCCGCGTCGCGGTGGTCGTAGGCGACCGGCGCCTTCCTCGAAGGTCACCAGGTCCTGGTCGTAGAGCGAGTAGGGGCTGGTGCGGCCGATGACGGTGACGTTGCCCTTGTAGAGCTTCACCCGCACCTGGCCGGTGACCATGCGCCTGGCTGACTGGTCGATCGCCGCCTGCAGCATCTCGCGCTCGGGCGCGAACCAGAAGCCGTTGTAGATCAGCTCGGCGTAGCGCGGCATCAGCTCGTCCTTCAGGTGCACCGCGCCGCGGTCGAGCGTGATGCTCTCGATGCCGCGGTGGGCGCGCGAGCAGGATCGTGCCGCCGGGCGTCTCGTAGACGCCGCGCGACTTCATGCCGACGAAGCGGTTCTCCACCAGGTCGAGGCGGCCGATGCCGTTGTCGTGGCCGAGCTCGTTCAGCCTGGTCAGCAGCGCCGCCGGCGACAGCGTCTCGCCGTCGATGGCGACCGGGTCGCCGCTGCTCGAAGTCGATGGTGATGACGGTCGGCTTGTCCGGCGCGTCCTCGGGCGCGATGGTGCGCTGGTAGACGAACTCGGGCGCCTCGACCGCCGGGTCCTCCAGCACCTTCCCCTCGGACGAGGAGTGCAGCAGGTTGGCGTCGACGCTGAACGGCGCCTCGCCGCGCTTGTCCTTGGCGATCGGGATCTGGTGCTTCTCGGCGAAGTCGAGCAGCGCCTCGCGGCTCTTGAAGTCCCATTCGCGCCAGGGCGCGATGACCTGGATGTCGGGCTCCAGCGCGTAGTAGCCGAGCTCGAAGCGGACCTGGTCGTTGCCCTTGCCGGTGGCGCCGTGGGCAGACCGCGTCGGCGCCGACCTTGCGCGGCGATCTCGATCTGGCGCTTGGCGATCAGCGGCCGGGCGATCGAGGTGCCGAGCAGGTACTGGCCCTCGTAGACGCGCGTTGGCGCGGAACATCGGGAAGACGAAGTCGCGGACGAACTCCTCGCGCAGGTCCTCGATGAAGATGTTCTCCGGCTTGACGCCGAGCATCTCGGCCTTGCGCGCGCGCCGGCTCGAGCTCCTCGCCCTGGCCGAGGTCGGCGGTGAAGGTGACCACCTCGCAGCCGTAGGTCGGTCTGCAGCCACTTCAGGATGATCGAGGTGTCGAGGCCGCCGGAATAGGCGAGCACGACCTTCAGCTTCTTCGCGGTCATTGATTGCCTTCCATCATCCACAGCATCGCGCCGCGGGCGGTGTGCATGCGGTTCTCCGCCTGCCGCCAGACCGCCGAGCGCGGTCCGTCGATCACCGGCGCGGTGACTTCCTCGCCGCGGTGCGCGGGTAGGCAGTGGAGGAACCAGGCGTTCGGCGAGCAGGCCATCAGCGCTTCGTCGACCTGGTAAGGCTCGAACGCGGCGCGGCGCTCGTCGCCGTCCTCGTCGCCCATCGAGACCCAGACATCGGTGTAGACGATGTCGGCGCCATCGACGGCTTCGCGCGGATCGGTGCACGGGTTCACGTTGGGCAGCGGCCGGCCGAAACCGAAGCCGAGCGGGCTTGCAATGTTCAGCTCGGCGCCGAGCAGCGCGCACGCCTCCGCCAGCGACCGCGAGACATTGTTCGCCTCACCGATGAAGGCAATCCGGGCGCCGGAAATGCGGCCGAGCAGCTGCTTGATCGTCAACATGTCCGCCAGGGCCTGCAGCGGGTGATCGGTCGCAGACAGCATGTTGAGTACCGGCGCCGCGTTCACCGCCGCCATTTGTTCGAGCAACGCGTGGTCGAATACGCGTGCCGCGAGGATCCAGTGATAGCAGGCGAGCGTGCGCGTCACGTCCTCGACGCTCTCGCGGCTGCCGATGCCGAGTTCGCCCGGCTGCAGGTAGACCGGATGGCCGCCGAGCTGCGCCGCCGCCATTTCCATCGAGTTGCGAGTGCGTGCGCTCGGCTTCTCGAAATAGAGGGCGACGCCCTTGTCGTGGAGCACGCGCGGCGCCGGCTGCTCGGACAGCTCGATGATGCGCGTCAGGTCGTCCGGCGGAGATCGCGAATGGCGAGCAGGTGCCTCACCAGCTCTTCTCCGCTTGACCATGGTGCCGACGCCGTGGTCGGTGAACAGTTCGATCAGCAGCGAATGCTGGACGCGGCCGTCGATGATGTGGGCGAACGGGACGCCCTGGTCGACCGCGTCGGCGCAGGCCTTGAGCTTGGGGATCATGCCCTTGCCGACCGAGCCGGATGCCAATCCGCTCGCGCAGTTCGGCGGAGGTCAGGCGCGGTACCAGGCTGGTCTCGTCGTCGACATCGTCGAGCAGCCCCGGCGCGGCGGTCAGATAGACGATCTTCTCCGCCTTCATTGCCACCGCGATCGCCCGCGCCGCCTCGTCGGCGTTGACGTTGTAGGGCTGGCCCGTCGGCGTCGGCGCCGATGGTCGAGATGACCGGCATCAGGCCGTCGTCGAGCAGGCGGTGGATGATCTCGGCGCGGACCTGCGTCGACGTTGCCGACGAAGCCGAGGCTCGGGTCCGCCGGCGTCGACCGTCAGCAGCCCCGCATCCTCGCCGGACACGCCGACCGCGACCGGCTTGTCGCCGGCCTGGCTATTGATGGCCGCGACGAGATCGCGGTTGATCTTGCCGACCAGCACCATGCGGACGATCTCGAGCGTCTCGGCGTCGGTGACGCGAAGGCCGTCGCTTGAACTCGGGCTCCTTGCCCACCCGGCGAAGCATCGCGTCGACCTGCGGGCCGCCGCCGTGGACGAGCACGCAGCGGACGCCGACGCTGCGCAGCAGCAGGACATCCTGGGCGAGCGCCAGCTCGGACGTCTCGTCGATCGCGGCGCCGCCGAGCTTGACGACGACGGACTTGCCGGCGAACTCGCGGATGTAGGGCAACGCCTCGACGAGGACGCGCGCGGTCTCGGATGGTAGGAGGACGATCTTCATGACGTCTTGCTGTTTTCCTTGATGTAGCCGGGACCAAGGTCGATTCCGATCATCCGCGCCGCGCCGAGCCGGCGCCGAGATCGACCTCGATGTCGATCTCCTCGCCCATCATGTGCTCGGCGACCGCCTGCGCCTCGTGCGTCCCATGCCGACGCCGCCCTTCGGCGACCATGATGCCGCCGTAGCGACGCGCGACCTGCCGACGTCCAGGTCGACGCCGGTCGAGCCGGCCGCCGCCAGCAGCCGGCCCCAATAGGGGTCGCCGCCGTACCAGCTGCACTTGACCAGCTTGTTCTCGACGATCGCCTTGGCCGCGATGCGCGCCTGTTCATCTGCTGCGCGCACCGGTGACGGTCAGGTGCGCGATCCGGGTCATGCCCTCGGCGTCGCGGGCCATCTGCATGGTCAGCTCGCGGCAGGCGGCGAGCACGGCGTCGGCAAACTCGCATGATCGGCCTTGCCGCGCCGGCCGGAGGCAAGCAGCATCGCCGTGTCGTTGGTCGAGATCGCGCCGTCGACATTCAGCGTGTTGAAGGTCGCGTCCGCGGCTGCCTTGAGTGCGGATCTGCAGGACGGACTGCGGCACGTCCGCATCGGTGGTCAGGAACGCGAGCATCGTCGCCATGTTGGGCGCGATCATTCCGCAGCCCTTGGCCATGCCGCCGACCGTGAAGCTCGACCCGTTGATGACGACCTGCTTGGGCTTGTGATCGGTCGTGAGGATGCCCGCGGCCGCATCGTCGGCGCCGTCGACCGACAGCTTCTTCGCGAGCTTGGGAGTCGCGGCGAGAATGGCGTCGATCGGCAGCGGCGTGCCGATGATTCCCGTCGAGCAGACCAGCACGTGCGAATTGGCGACCTGCAGCGCCTCGCCCGCAGCAGCCGCCATCAGCTGCGCATCCTTGTAGCCCGGCCGCGCCGGTTCCGGCGTTGGCGTTGCCCGAATTGACGATCACTGCCGCGGCGCGTGCCGCCGTTGGCCTGCAAGGTTGCGCGGTCGAGCTCGACCGGCGGGGCCGCGAATTTGTTCTGAGTGAACACGGCGGCGCACGGCACGGGATCGCCGTCGTCCGTCGCAATCAGCGTCATGTCGTAGCGGCGACGCTTGATGCCGGCATGACAACCGGCGGCGACGAAACCTTCGGCGGCGGTGACGCTCATGGATAGACTCCGTCGGGGCGAGGCCGGCGGTCTCCTCGAGGCCGAGCATCAGATTGGCGCACTGGATCATCTGGCCGGCCGCGCCCTTGCCGAGATTGTCGATCGCCGACAGCGCCAGCACGCGGCCGGTGCGCTCGTCGTAGCGGGCGGTGACCCGGGCACCGTTGGAGCCGGCGACCCACTTGGTCGCGGGGGCTTCGGATGTAACGTGCACGAAGGGCTCAACGTCGTAAGCGGCGTGAAGAGCCTGCCAGCGGATCGCACGGACCGCTCGCATTGCCGTAGCAGGTGGCGAGAATGCCGCGGGTCATCGGCGCCAGGTGCGGCGTGAACAGGACCGTCGCGTCCAGCGCCATTTCCATTTCCGCTGTGTGGCGGTGGGTGAGCAGGCCGTAAGCCGAGAAGCTGCCGTCGACGGTGTTGAAAGCGGTCGCTTCCTTGAGCTCGCGGCCGGCACCGCTGACGCCCGATGCGGCATCGACGATCAGGCTGCTGCGCTCGACGAGGCTGGCATCGACCAGCGGCCTCAGAGCGAGGATCGCGGCGGTCGCGTAGCAGCCGGCGGCGGCGACCGCTTTGCGCGAGCGGATCGCGTCGCGATTGAGTTCCGGGATGCCATAGACGAACCGCCCGAGCAGTTCCGGCGCCTCGTGCGGATCCCGTACCAGCGTTCGTAGGTCTCTGCGTCATTCAGCCGGAAGTCGGCGCCGAGGTCGACGAACGGAATGCCGCGTCGAGGATCGCCGGCGCGAGGCGCTGGCTATGGCCATGGGGGAGCGCTGCAAAAACGAGGTCCACCCCGTCGAGAGCACCGTCTCCGAAGCGTCTCGATCGTCAGCCCGTCGTACGTCGGCGCGAGGTGCGGGTGGATGGCGTCGACCGCCTGCCCTGCCCGGCTGTCGCCGAACAATTTCGTCGCGCGGAGCTGCGGATGTGCGGCGAGGCAGCCGCAGCAGCTCGCCGCCGACATAGCCCGAGGCTCCAAGGATAGCGGTTCGAATCATGGAGGCGCGCCTATTCACCCAATTGCATATTCATGCAAGTTCCTGCATAACAATTATATGTCACGCGCCACCGAAGACCGGCGAAACGCCCTTGCCCAGCTGATCCGCACGCGCGCCCCGACCAGCCAGGACGAAGTCGCCGAGCAGCTCGCCGCCATGGGCTATGCCGTCACGCAGGCGACGGTCTCGCGCGACCTCGAGCAGCTCGGCGCGATGAAGGTCCGGCGCGACGGGCGGCTCGGCTATGCCCTCCCCGAAGCGAGTGGCGCGCCGGGGGGTTCCCGCCTCGCGGCCGTCCTTCGCGATTGGGCGCGCTCGATCGCGGTCGCCGGCAACCTCGTCGTCATCAAGACGCCGCCGGGATCGGGGCATCTGATCGGAGTCGCACTGGACGAAGCGAAACTGGCGGGTGTCGTCGGCACGATCTGCGGCGACGACACGATCTTCGTTGCAACTCCGGCAGCCGGCGAAGCCGGACGAGTCGCGGCGCAGCTGGATGCGATGCGCTCCGGCCAGGCCTGAAACATGAACTGCTCGACCCACTGAGCGACGAGAGCTAACCCCGGCTCGTGGGATCGAAGTTGCTGAGGATAAGCGGACTGGCGGCGATGGCCGCGCTGAGCAGCTGCACATTCCACTCGCCACCGCCGTCAAACGACCAGGTCTTCGTCTCAAACGAGGCGACCAGCAGCGTCGCCATCGTCGACGGCGCGACCGGCAAGGTCGAAGGCCAGCTCGCCACCGGACCCCAGCCGCGCGGCATGGCGTTCTCGCCGGACCGCAAGATCTTCTACGTCGCCGCCAGCAACGCCAATCGCATCGAGGCGTGGGACGTCGCGACGCATAAGCTGCGCCGCTACCTCAACTCCGGCTCCGACCCCGAGCGCTTCGCCGTCAGCCCGGACGGCAAGACCATCTACATCGCCAACGAGGACGACAGCGCCGTCTCCTTCCTCGACCTCACCAGCGGCAAGATCACCCGCGAGGTCAAGGTCGGGCCCGAGCCCGAGGGCGTCGGCGTCAGCCCCGACGGCAAGCTGGTCGTCGCGACGTCCGAAACGGCCAACCTCGCACACTTCATCGACACCGGCACCGGCAAGCTGCTCGACAGCGTGCCCGTCGGCAGCCGGCCGCGCTTCGTCCTCTTCCTCAATGGCGGCAAGACCGTGTGGGTGTCGTCGGAGCAGCGCGGCACGATCAGCGTGTTCGACGCAGCGACGCACCGGATCGTCCACACGATCGACCTCAATCAGGATTTCGACATTGCCGAGCCGGTCCAGGCGATCGAGATGCGCGCGACGCGCGGCGAGAAGCGCATCTTCGTCGCGATGGGGCGCTCCAACCGCGTCGCCGAGCTCGACCCGCGCACCTATGCGGTGCGTGCGCTGGTTTCCGACCGGCGAGCGGACCTGGGGCATCGGCCTCTCACCCGACGAGACGCGGCTCTACGCGGCGAGCGGGCTTTCGGGGACGCTGACCATCATCGATCTCGTCCGCAACAAGGTGATGAAGACGGTGACGCTCGGCGGCCGGCCGTGGGGGGCGATCGCAGCGCCGAAATGAAGGTGCTGGCGGTTCTCGTGGCGGCGCTGCTGCTCGGCTCGTGCAACCTGGTGCAGCCAAAGGTCCTGACCGCCTGCGCCGATCCCAACAACCTCCCCTTCTCGAACAAGGCGGGTCAGGGCTTCGAGAACAAGCTCGCCGAGATGATCGCGTCCGACCTTCACGCGAAGCTCAAATATGTCTGGTGGGCGCAGCGCCGCGGCTATGTCCGCAACACGCTGAACGAGCGCGCGTGCGACTTCTGGCCGGGCGTCGGCAGCAATGTCGAAAGGCTCGCCACCAGCCGGCCCTATTATCGCTCGGCCTACATGTTCGTCACCCGCGAGAGCGCCGGCCTGAAGGGCCTGACGCTCGACGACCCGCGGCTGAAGCATTTGAAGATCGGCGTGCAGATGGTCGGCAACGACGGCGTCAACACGCCGCCCGCCCATGCCCTGTCGCGGCGCGGCATCGTCGACAATGTCCGCGGCTACATGCTTTACGGCGACTATCGAAGCCGAACCCGCCGGCGCAGATCGTGACCGCCGTGGCGAATGGCGATATCGACGTCGCGCTCGTCTGGGGGCCGCTGGCGGGCTACTTCGCGGCGCAGTCGAAGGTGCCGCTGCGCCTCGAGCCGGTAACTCCCTGGCTCGACGACATGCAGTGGCCGATGCAGTTCGACGTGTCGGTCGGGGTCCAGAAGGACAACCAGCCCCTACTCAAGGAGGTGGACCACATCCTCACCGTGCGAAGCGGCGACATCCAGCGGCTGCTGGCGAGCTACCACGTGCCCCGGTTCGGCAGTAAGGCCGGAACCCGTGCTGCTAGCCGACGGTCTCGGCGCGGGCGCGGTACATGCCGATCCCGTTCAGCAGGCTGCCGGCGATCATTCGGGCGCGGCTGTGGACATGCTCGCGCGCATCGGCATCGCCCAGCTCGTCGAGCGTCTCGCCGAACAGCAGCAGCCAGCGGTCGAACAGCGTCCGGTCGAGACCCGGAATCATCGCGTGCTTGATCATCGGGTTGCCCAGGAACTCGCCCGAGCTGAACAGGACCGAGCGCCAGAAACGCTTCATCCGTTCCAGGTGCGTCGGCCAGTCGCCGACCCGCGCATCGAAGATCGGCCCGAGTTCGGGATCCCGCTGGACGCGGTCGTAGAAGTTCTCGACCAGATCGGAAACGAACGCCTCGTCGATCCCGAGGGCAAGCGCCTCCCGCCGCTTCTCCTCGCGGGCGGCGAGGGCATGAGGGGACGCGGTGGACGGCATGCTTGGGACTTAATGCCCGCCTCGCCGCAGACAAGTACGGGAAATCCCGGAGCCGTTCGCGCTCAGCCGAAGGTGAACGAGAAGGCGTCCACGCCGGGATCGAGGAACTCGATGGTGAAGGTGCGCTCCCGGACTCGGCCCTTCGTGCCGCACCAGCTGGTAGAGCCGCTGGCCGGTGACCTCGCCCGCTGCCGTCCGGCCGACGTCGACGCCCGCGTCCGCGCCCGGCGCCTTGCCGTCGAGCAGTCACGCGGAAGCGCACCGGCTTGCCGGTCGCCGAGCCGAGCACCAGGTGCAGATCGCGCGCGTGGAAGCGGAAGTCGATCTTCGCTCCGGCGGCAAGCGAGCGCGCGCTCTGCGCGCTGGTCGATCCAGCGGCCCTGCAAGTCCCATTGGTTCAGCGACAGCGGCGCGGCCGCATAGGTCTTGGCGGCTGATCGTGCAGCAGGCCGCCGGGCGACGCGAAGCGCTCGGCGCGGTCATAGCCGATGTAGGTCTCCGGCGATCCGATCTCGGCCCGACGCCGCCGCCTCCGTGCCCCGCCGCGCTGACGTTGCGTCATCGCACCGGCAGGCGCGTGACCGGCCTCGGCGAGCAGCTGCCGGATGACGCGCTCGGACATGTCGTATTCGCCCTCGCCGTAATGGTGATAGCGGATCGCGGCCCTGCGCATCGATGAAGTAATGCGCCGGCCAGTAGCTGTTCTTGAGCGCGTTCCAGATCACGTAGTTGTTGTCGAGCGCGACCGGATAGGGGATGCCGAGGTCGGCGACCGCCTTGCGGACATTGGCGGGATCGCGCTCGAACGCGAACTCCGGCGCGTGGACGCCGATGACGACCAGCCCGTCCTTGCGTAGCGCTCGTTCCACGCCTTGAGGTACGGCAGCGTGCGCAGGCAGTTGATGCAGGTGTAGGTCCAGAAATCGATCAGCACGACCTTGCCGCGCAAGCTGCTCGGGCGGTCAGCGGCGGACTGTTGATCCATGGCCCGCGCCCGTCGAGCGGCGGCATCTGGCCTTCGACCGGCAGCACGAGCCGTCCATGCGTCGGTCGTCGCGGCGCTGCTCTCGGCCATGTCCTTGCCTAGTGCCGAGCTTGCTGCGCGAGCCCGGTCTCGATCCCGGCCGTCTGCGCGGTCGAGAATTTGGCAGCACTCGCGTGTCGAGGCCAAGCGCGATGACCGCCGACGCCGACCAGCACCAGCAGGCCGAGCGCCTGGCGGATCCGCTCGCTTGCGCCGAGCGACCGCTTCATTCGCGCGAACAGCTTGCCGCCGACCAGCAGCGCGAGCGCCAGCGAGGTCGCGGCGCCGAGCGCATAAGCGAGCAGCAGGAAGGTCGTGTCGAGGCTCGCGCCCTGCATGGCGGCGCCGGTGAAGATGATGCCGAGGATCGGCCCCGCGCACGGCGCCCACAGCAGGCCCGTCGCGACTCCGAGCAGCGCCGCGGACCGATGCTCTCCTGCTCGCCCTGGCGGCGTTCCGACAGGCGCGAGCCGAGCGCGACGAGCGGCCGCGTCAGCCGGTCCGACAGGCCGGGAACAGCAAGGTCAGGCCGAACAGCGCCAGCAGAACCAGCGCCACCGCAGCGCCCGACGCCGTTCGCCCGCACCGCCCAGCCGCCGCCGACCGCCGCCAAGCGTCGCGACGATCGCGAAGGTCAGCGCCATGCCGGCGAGCATCGGCAGCGTGCTGCGCGCGAAGCTGCGGCCGGCGCGCGCGAACACGAACGGCAGCACCGGCAGGATGCACGGGCTGAGGATGGTGAGGACGCCGCCGAGATAGGCGAGAAGAATGATCAGCATGGCGCGCCCATCCGTTGCGAGTGTGTAACCAATGCTGAACGGATTTCGGCTGCCGCGATCGCGGCGCTCGCGTCATCTCTCGAGGCTGGTGGAGCTGAGGTTGTCTGCGGACTTACCTTCTGCATTTCAAAACTTGGCCCTCTTGTTCCCACACATGGTCCCACGTGACACTTTCAAGCTTCCGAAACGCCTCGCGCCCTCTCCGCTATGGTGATCCACAAAAGAAACCCCGCCGGTCAAACCCCCTCCGCTTGCGATTTGGCGGACATCGGAGCAGCGTTGTCCGTTGGGGAGATTCAGATGCGCTTCGGCTTTTTAGTTGCGGTGGGCCAATGTCATAAGTTGCCGTTCAGCGGCTTCCCATCTTTCAAGACGAAGTTCTGATGAGCCGAGCCAAAGTGGGACGCTGCCTGGCCGCGCCCGATGGGCGTCACAGCTGGATCGACGTCACTACCAAGGACGACGACGGTCGGAAGCGCTTCGCCTGTCTTGCGTGTAGCAAGGAAGTGCGGGAGTGAAATTCGCGTTGGCCCTTATCGCGCTTACCACTCTCGGGTCATGCGCGAGACCGCAGCAGTCCCGACAGGGCACGATTGGCCGCTTTCAGATGCTCCCAAGCGGCAATGAGCGTCACGGCGTTTTCGTGTTGGATACGGCAACGGGCCACATTTGGCTTTGCGATGAAACGCCGGAGGCGTCGCTAACCCGTCAAATGTGGGCTGTCGCAACAAACTGCACAGCCGGGGGATGATGGCGCCACGATCTGAGCCGCATGGCTAGGTCAGCAGCGTCGGCAAGACTGTTAATTGCTCAGCGACAAGGTTGGATTTTTGAGGTGGATAACCAGCGATCAAAGCCGCCGCCTCTGGCACCAATTGGGCGGACATCCCTGCCCACTTCTATAAGTACCGACCTGCAGAGACCGAAGATCACTTGAGATGGCTCGGGATACGATCGAACGACGCCTCGTGCATTGGGCCGCACCGAGTGCGTTCAACGATCCGTTCGATTGCGCGCCGCGGTACATCGCGCCGGTCGGCAAACTGCGGCGGCAACTTACGAAGCGCGCTGTCGACAAAATCGGCGCGCGTCTGGGAGGGTGGAACGCAGAAAATTGGCTAGCAATATGAGGCGGCAGAGCACCTCGGATATCGAGGACGCCATTCGGGCAGGCATGCCTGAGGTGATGGATGAAACTGCCGTTTACTCACTGGCTACTGACCCGCTCAACGTGCTCATGTGGTCCCACTACGCGGGGAGCCGTTAGACATGTTGCGCTTGAGAGGGAAGCCGCTGTTCAGCCAATTCAAGACTGGCCATTGGGTGACTTACGATGAACAGCGGCCGACCGTTCGTATCGGTGCTGAGTCAGAGCGGTCGTTGTTCCGTAAGATCCTTTTCACTAAAGCCAAGGCCTGGGAATATGAAAATGAATGGCGGCTTGTGCACTATCGCGGCGGAGCCGGCGTACGGACGCTCGAACCGGGCGTACTGGACGGCATAATCTTGGGATCCCGCATTTGCCCACACGCCGAGGCGACTGTACTCCGCTCTGTCGCAGCTTCAAAGGAGATCGACGTGATGAGGGCCGTAGAGAGCAGGGACGAATACGGCCTTGCACTGGAACCTCCGCCCGCCGGTTGATACGTCCGACCGACAGTTGGGGAACTTGACTTGTTCCCAAATCGTTCTCACCCCTCTCAGCCGTCGGGGTGTCCACCAAACACGTCCGCACCACCGGCGACCTGGTTCGCTTCGGCTGCAGCCTGCGCGTCGATTGCTGCGCCTGCGGATCCTCGCGCACGTTCGGCGCGTGTGAGGTTACGAGGGACGCCGGCGTGATCGAGCTGCGGCGCCTCGCGCGGCGGCTTCGTTGCAACCGCTGCGGCATGAAGCAGGCGAAGCTGACGGTGCTCGATCCGGTCTAATGGCAGCTTTGGGTGGTTCGGTCGTCCGTGCGGCGATGGACCTACAATGCCGACCGGATATTGCCAGTTTCGAGCATCCGGATCGTGCCTAAGGCTTCATCCAAGCGACGACTATTCCGCCAACCCCGAGCACCACGGTCGCTGCCAACGTCAGCTTGATCCAGAACAGCTGCCGCTTTTGATCGCACTCCCGTTCGCGTCGATTGATCTCGCTCGTGACGGACGTGAATGCGTGCGAGCCCGCCATTGCGCCGTCGAGCAGCTCATCGAGCTCCTCGTCAGTACGCAGCCGCAACCACTTCCCCGAAAAGGCAATTGCCGCGTCACGATCGTTCACGATCGCTCATCCCTCAATCTCATCGGCGGCGTCGAGTGCGACGGTCCCGCTGTGCCGCCGCTCACCTTGCTCGCTTCGATCCGGCACACCTTGCAGCGATCCTTGCCGCCTCCCGAGTTGCCGCCACGGTTGAGCGCAGCATCCGCGCGGGCCGCCCTGGCGCTCATCATGCTGGTGCCGATCACGACGCCGCAGTCGTCGCAGAGAATCCGGTATTCGACGGCCAAGCCTATCTCCCGCAGGCTCGAGCAATGCGCCGGCCGTTGTCGTACTTGACGATGTAGCGGGCGACCCCGGCGCTCAGCTGATAGCAGCTTAGGTCGACGCCGCCGGCCCAAACCTCGGCGACAGTGCGGCCGTAGCGGTCGTGGGTGACGGGCTCGACGCGGACGGCGCCGCGGTTGCGGGAGACGATCGAGATCAGGCTACGCTTCGCTGCCCTTGGCTGCCTCGTCGTCGCAGACGTGATCGCCGTAGTGCCCGCGGCAAGGCGGGCTGTCCCGGTAGTCGGGCGTGTCGATCCCGAGCAGTCTGATCTCGCCGACGTTCGAGCAGCGGATGCTGTCGCCGTCGAGCACCTAGGCGGCGGCGCAGATTATGGCGCTCAAGATGCGGAGCGCCAGTGATCGGGGATTCGCTTGTTGTTGAGGTGCCGCACCCGAGCAACGAGCGGGCTATGCCCACGGGCCTTCGCCCAATCTATCGCTTGGCGCTGTGTCTGGTGAGTGCTCATCACATTGTCCCCCAGTCGCCGACAACGTAATGATTGATGCAGATCCTTCGGGCCGGCCCTTTGGTCTCGCTTCGATGTAAACGTTTGCCATGTGTGGTCCCCTTCGATTCGGACCGAGCACAGGGATGCTGCCCCGCCGGAGGGTTATCCGCAATGCATTTCAGGTGGGCTCCCCGCGGCGCCAACCGGCTAAGATCTCAGATGGTCGCCTTTGGCAAAGCTGAAACCGCCAAAGTACTTCCGCGGTCTGTTCTCTTGTTCTTCGACCGGCGGTCGTGAGGATGCTACGTCTCTCACGTTCCTCGCATGGACGTAACAATCGCCGTCGACTTCGATAGCACTCAACGTCTCGATCGCGGTCAGATCATCAATTTGAGCGCAGTTGTGATCGCCCTCGACTGACACGGCGACGTCGCGGTCGCTCACGAGCCCGTTCTCAATCGAGCCCGTGCTGCCCCCGTGGACAATATGCACTCTAGATACCACGACGATTGAGGCTATTTGGCTCCGACTTTCAGCCACAGAGCAACCGCGCTGAGGACGAGGGCCGCGACGGATACGCACAACGCCCACGTCGAGGTCTTCGCGGCTCTGCCGGCGGGCGCCGCCCATGCCTCCCGACGACGTAATTCTCGATCGAGAGCGATCCTTGTGTCTGGACCGGTCTTGATGCTGGCAAGCCAGCCATGCAGGGCTTCATCGGATAGCAGCTGGATGATCTCTGGATCGGCGGGCGGGGGATTGCCCAAAGCCAATCCATCCCTCCTCGCAGGCACTCGCCACTCCACGAACGTAAGACTGGTGCTGGTGCTTGCGGTTTCGCCGCTCGCGAAGTCTCGCGATCATAAGCGCTCAACCCCCGGGAGTAATGCCAGGCCAAAGGCTGGCGATGTTCTGGCACGCGGCTTCGACCTGCCGCAACCGGTTCGCTGTCGCCCTGACGCCCCTGAAAAAAGATCGCGAGCCGACGTCGACTACCGAACAGAGGTCGCCAAGAGGCGCGCCGTCATCAGGCATGCAACAACGGCACCACTCCTGTAGCGCCGCGGCGGACACGAACCCGGCAGCCGCATCGTTCAGCGCAAATTGGCGCGGAAAATGAAGCTTCATCGCTCCGACCAGCGGTCCGGTCGCGCCTTCGCGCCTCAGGATGATTTCAGGCCTGACGCTCACTTCGACACCATGGAACCGCAACTTCTCAGGCGCATGTGCGCCCAGCTCTGTCGCGCATCCGAATAGCTCGACCTTGTCGAGCGTGAACTGCAAATCCTTCGAGCGCATCGATGTTCGCAGCTATTCGGCGTTGCGTTCCGATCTTGTCGGTCACGACTTGCTCAAGTGCCATTTTTTGATTCGATAAGCGGCTTACATCTTCAAGATTACTCGCAATGACTTGAGCAATCAATTCCGCAGCTTCCTTGTAATACATCCCTTTATATTCAGTTGGATACTTGCGGTCTTTGAGGATTTGTCGTTGACGTGCAGGAGGTGCTGTCATAAATTCAGCGAGCTTGTTGACGCTGATGCTCGGAGCTTTTTCAACCATAGCTTTATCCTTGGGGACCAGTCATGGACGACGACTTCGCTTCGATCCCGCTAACTAATTCGACCCGGCTTTGCGTCGGTAGCATAACGGCATCTGAAGCAGCAATTTTAAAGGCTGACGGCATCGAGGACGATGAGACTCGGCTTTTATTTGTTCCTTGCGAACGCTGCCGAACCAGCAACTCCAATTGAAGTGCTTGGCAAGTTCTTCTCGGCGTTCGAGGCCAGCCGGTTCCAGCACCTAAAATTGCAGCATCCAGAGAAACAAAATGCCCCGCCTCGCGGCGGAACGTGAAAATGGCGGCCAGACGTGCAATTCTTGCTGGTTCCAAGCAGAGGGATCGCGCGGGTCTGGCCGCCGGTTCGAGGGGCCGGCACGGGCGCTCCTCGTCACTGTCTGATTCAACGGGTCGAGCCACGATGACGGTGGATCCGAACATGCGGCTGGCGATCGTCAGCGATTGCGCGGCCGGCGTCCTGTAGATGCCCCGAACGGCTCGCCCGGTTTGGCCGCCGGCGGGGCCGCGAATATCCTGCGGGCGGTGTCGTTCGGCTTGTCGCCGGCGGTGGGCGAGGCCGCTTTTCGGCCACGGCACGGCACGGCCGTTTGGCAGGAACACCTGCTTCTCGGTTTCGTCGCCGATGCGGAAAGCCCGCTCTTGTGTCCTGGTGTCGACGGCCCAACCGGAATGGTCGAGCGCGTAGCGCTTTGCCAGCCCGCCAGGGCTCGGTGCGTAGAGCACCTTGCCGAATTGCGGGTGGTCCGTCGGGCCGAGCTCGACGTCGCCGAACATCTCGCGAAACTCGTCAGTCATCGGGGTTGCCTTCGGATGGCCGCGTGGACGGGGCAGCACACGTCGCGTACCGTGGGGATAGCTCCCTGCCAGTTCGCCAGCGTCGCCGCGGGGGGCTTCGGCTGCTCGCGGCGCCAGAAGCGGCGTGGTAGCCAAGTGTCAGGCATCGAGGGCCTCGTACCGGCCAGTACGGCGGTTCAGCCTGTACTTGCCGCCCGGAGTGCTCGATATCAGGCGTTGCCCCTCGCATCGGTATAGTACCGAATGTCCGGTGCGGCCGGGGTAGCCTGGCGCTGCTTTGCGCGTCGGGACTTAGGCATTGTCGCGCTCGTACTTGCCGGTCCAGGCGTTGAGCCTGAACCTACCGTCCACGTTCTCAATGATCGTGGCGCCATCTGCGTCCGTGAAGTGCTTCACGTTGCGGCGGCCGTTTGCACCGATATCGGATTGCGGCCGTACATCGTCGGCAGCCTCGCGCTGCTTTGTGCGGCGGAGCTTAGGCACGGTCGATCACCGGCGGGACTGGCAGGCTGGACTGCAGCTCGCACTGGCGCTGCCACTGCTCGAGGGCGTTGCTCCCGGTCCTGCCGGCCAGGTCCTCGTTGTTCGGCGCGCGTCCGGAGATGGCGTCGTTCCAGACCTGTGAGGCGGCCCGGCCGCGCGCTTCGGCGATCGGGTCGGGAAGATATGCGGGGTCGTTTGTCACGGTCAGTTCCTCTCGGTGGTGGGTGTCGGCTT
>CAWGRB010000025.1:2500-40066 GCA_963824845.1 uncultured Alphaproteobacteria bacterium | reverse complement strand
GAAAGACAGCGATGATTTCCACCGGCCACGACAGCCTCAGCACCCGCTCCACCCTCGAGGTCGGCGGCAAGAGCTACGCTTATTATTCGCTCGCCAAGGCCGCCGGCGCGCTCGGCGACATGTCGCGCCTGCCCTTCTCGATGAAGGTCCTGCTCGAAAACCTGCTGCGCTTCGAGGACGGCAAGACGGTCACGCTCGAGGACATCCAGGCCCTGGTCGACTGGCAGAAGGACGCGCAGCTCGGCCGCGAGATCCAGTATCGCCCGGCGCGCGTGCTGATGCAGGATTTCACCGGCGTCCCGGCGGTCGTCGATCTCGCCGCGATGCGCGACGCGATGGCCAAGCTCGGCGGCGATCCGCAGAAGATCAACCCGCTCGTCCCGGTCCACCTCGTCATCGACCACAGCGTGATGGTCGACGAGTTCGGCACGCCCAAGGCGTTCGAGCAGAACGTCGAGCTCGAATATCAGCGCAACATCGAGCGCTACCAGTTCCTCAAATGGGGCGACGCAGGCGTTCAACAATTTCGAGGTCGTGCCGCCGGGCACCGGCATCTGCCACCAGGTCAATCTCGAATATATCGCGCCAGTGCGTGTGGACCGACGCAGGACGCCAGACGGCGAGACGATCGCCTATCCCGACACGTTCGTCGGCACCGACAGCCACACGACGATGGTCAACGGCCTCGGCGTGCTCGGCTGGGGCGTCGGCGGGATCGAGGCCGAGGCGGCGATGCTCGGCCAGCCGGTCTCGATGCTCATCCCCGAAGTGGTCGGCTTCCACCTGACGGCGCGCTCAAGGAGGGGATCACCGCCACCGATCTCGTCCTCACCGTCACCCAGATGCTGCGCGCCAAGGGCGTGGTCGGCCGCTTCGTCGAATTTTTCGGCCCCGGGCCTCGGCGCTGTCGGTCGCCGACCGCGCGACCATCGCCAACATGGCGCCCGAATATGGCGCGACCTGCGGCTTCTTCCCGATCGACCAGCGCACGCTCGACTATATGCGCTCACCGGCCGCGACGCGACGATCGCGCTGGCCGAGGCCTATGCCAAGGCGCAGGGCATGTGGCTCGACGCCGCGGCGCCGGATCCGGTGTTCACCGAGACGCTGCGAGCTCGACATGTGCACGTCGAGCCGTCGCTCGCCGGGCCCAAGCGGCCGCAGGACAAGGTGCTGCTCAGCCAGGTCGACGACGAGTTCAATCACGAGCTCGAGCACACCTACAAGCAAGCACAACGACGCCGCGCGTGCCCGGTCGACGGCGACGAGCATCGACTTCGGCCATGGCGACGTCGTGATCGCCGCGATCACCTGCTGCACCAACACCTCCAACCCGTCGGTGCTGGTCGCCGCCGGCCTGGTCGCGCGCAAGGCGCGGGCGCACGGGCCTGACCAGCAAGCCCTGGGTGAAGACCAGCCTCGCGCCGGGCACCCAGGTCGTGACCGACTATCTCAACGGGGCGGCCTCAGCGAGGATCTGAACGCGCTCGGCTTCGACCTGGTCGGCTATGGCTGCACCACCTGCATCGGCAATTCGGGGCCGCTCGCCGAGCCGATCAGCAAGGCGATCAACAAGAACGACCTGGTCGCCGCCTCCGTCCTCTCCGGCAACCGCAATTTCGAAGGCCGCGTGTCGCCCGACGTGCGCGCCAATTATCTCGCCTCGCCGCCGCTGGTCGTCGCCTATGCGCTCAAGGGCACGGTGCGTCGGCGACATGGTCAACGAGCCGATCGGCACGGGCCGCAACGGCGAGCCGACGTCTATCTCAAGGACATCTGGCCGTCGAACGACGAGATCCGCGCGCTGATCGACGCGCATGTCCATTCGGCGACATGTTCCGCGCGCGCTATGCCGACGTCTATCAAGGGCGACGAGCGCTGGCGGGCGATCGAGGTCACCGGCGGCGCCACCTACGGCTGGCCGGCCGGCTCCACCTACATCGCCGAACCCGCCTTATTTCGAGGGCATGACGATGACCCCGGCGCCGCCGGGCGACATCGTCGACGCGCGCGCCGCTGGCGATCTCTCGGCGATTCGCATCACCACCGACCACATCTCGCCCGCCGGCGCGATCAAGCCCGACAGCCCGGCCGGCAACTACCTGTCGGAGCATCAGGTCAGCCGCGCGCGACTTCAACTGCTACGGCGCCGCGCCGCGGCAATCACGAAGTGATGATGCGCGGCACCTTCGCCAACATCCGCATCAAGAACCGCATGCTCCCCGGCATCGAAGGCGGCATCACCAGCTATATCCCGACCGGCGAGGCAGATGCCGATCTACGACGCGGCGATGCTCTACAAGGAGGACGGCACGCCGCTCGTCATCATCGCCGGCAAGGAATATGGCACCGGCTCCTCGCGCGACTGGGCGGCGAAGGGCACCGACCTGCTCGGCGTCCGCGCCGTGATCGCCGAGACCTATCGAGCGCATCCACCGCTCCAACCTGGTCGGCATGGGCGTGCTCCCGCTGCAGTTCGTGCGCGAGGTGCCGAGAGCCTCGGCCTCGACGGCACCGAGACCTTCACGATCATCGGCGTCGGCGAGTTCAAGCCGCGCCAGGAGATCGCGGTCAAGGTCACGCGCGGCCGACGGCATCGGAGTTCAGCTTCACCGCCCGCTGCCGCATCGATACCGTCAACGAGCTCGAATATTTCCGCATCGGGCGGCATCCTCCACTACGTGCTGCGGAACTGGCTCGGCGGCGGCCTGACCGCGCGTCGAGCATCGCCGTCGAGGTCGTCGGCTGGGCCGGCGCGGTGCTGATCCTCGCTCGCCTATCTGCTGCTGTCGATGGGGCGGCTGACCGGCCAGTCGCCGCGTCTATCAGTGGATGAACCTGGTCGGCGCCGCCGGCTTCGTCGTCAACGGCTGGTGGCACGGCGCCTTGCCCTCGGCGACCCTCAACGTGATCTGGATGCTGATCGCGGCGGTGGCATTATGGACGCTTATGGAAGAGCAAAGGCTCGTCGACCTCAGCCATGTGATCGAGGATGGCATGACCACCTACAAGGGCCTGCCCGGCCCGCACATCTGCGACTTTTGGAAGCGCGAGCACCGCCGCCAATTACGACGACGGCTCGACCTTCCAGATCGGCCGGATCGACATGGTCGCCAATACCGGCACCTATCTCGACGCGCCCTTCCACCGCTATGCGGACGGCGACGACCTCGCCGAGCTGGAGCTCGCAGTCGCTCGCCGACCTGCCCGGGCATGGTCGTCCGCCGGCCGTGGGAGAACGGCTCGCGATCGACGCCGGCGCGTTCGACGGCCTCGACGTCGCGCGGCAAGGCGGTGCTGGTCCACACCGGCTGGGACCGGCACTGGCGCACCGACGCCTATTCGGCGACATCCGTTTCTGACCGCCGCCGCGGCCGACTGCTCGCCGAGCACGGCGCGGCGCTGGTCGGGATCGACAGCTACAATATCGACGACACGCACGTCCGCGCGCGGCCGGTGCACACCATCCTGCTCGGCGCCGGCATCCCGATCTGCGAGCATATGACCGACCTCGGCAGCGCTGCCCGACGAGGCTTCCGCTTCACCGCGGTGCCGCCGAAGAGTCGCGGGCATGGGCACCTTTCCCGGTGCGCGCCTTCGCCGTGCTCGGCTGAGCGAGCGCCGCGTCAGCCAGTCGGGCATGATCGCATTGCCGGGGATCGCATCGACGCGGGCGATGAACGACGGACAAGCCCGAGCTCGGGATAGTCGCGCGACGGCGCGATCGCCGGCGCCCTCGACCACGAACAGCCGGCGATTGACCTTCTGCCGCCAGTTCATCCGCGCGGTATTCTCCTGGCCGACGAAGCAGCCCTTGGTGAAGCTGACGCCGTTCAGCTCGGCGGCGTTGCATTCGAGCCAGAGCATGTCGCCGAGCTCGGCGCGGCCCTCGCAGACGCCCAGGCGCAGCCGGTGCTCCAGCCAGCCGGTCGCCGGCTCCGTCCGCCGGACCCAGCCAGCGGCGGCCGAGCGCGGGCAAGGCGCGGGATCGGGACGCCCGTCGCCATTCGACCGACCAATGCACCGCGATCGCGGATCGCGCGTCGATCGTGATTGGCCGGCGCAAGCGGTACATGCGACAAGCGCTTGACCAGATCGTCCGCCGCAGCGGCCTCGCAATCGAGCAGCAGATCGTCGCCGTCCTCCCAGATGATGAAGTCGAACAGGCACTTGCCCTGCGGCGTCAGAAGCCCCGCCCAGACCGGCAGCGGCGCCCGTGACATCGCTCGTCACCAGCCCCTGCACGAACCCGCGCACGTCCTCGCCTGAGAGGCGGACGACGCGCGGTCGGTCAGGGTGGTTGCGGGCATGGCGATCAGTTAGGGAGCCGGCGTGGCAATTGAAACACTGACCATCCGCCGGCCCGACGACTGGCACGTCCATCTGCGCGACGGCGAGATGCTGCGGACGGTCGCGCCCTACACCGCGCGCCAGTTCGCGCGCGCGATCGTCATGCCGAACCTGACGCCGCCGGTCACCAGCGTCGCGCTCGCCAGCCGCCTATCGCGAGCGGATCATTGCGGCGGCCGGGCCGCGGCTTCACGCCGCTGATGACCTGCTACCTGACCGACCAGGCCGACCCTGACGAGATCGCCCGCGGCTTCGAGCAGGGGGTCTGGGTCGCCGCCAAGCTCTATCCCGCGAACGCGACGACCAATTCCGCGTCGGGCGTGACCGACGTCGCCAACATCTATCCGGCGCTGGAGCGGATGCAGCGGATCGGCATGACGCTGTGCGTCCATGGCGAAGTGACCGACCCCGACGTCGACGTGTTCGACCGCGAGGCGGTCTTCATCGACCGCGTGCTGAGCCGGCTCGTCGCGCGACCTTCCGGAGCTCAGCATCGTCCTCGAGCACATCACCACCGCGCGAAGCGGCCGAGTTCGTGCGCGATGCGCGGCCCGAACATCGCCGCGACGATCACGCCGCAGCACCTGATCATCAACCGCAATGCGTTGTTCGCCGGCGGCCTTCGGCCGCACGCTTATTGCCTGCCGGTCGCCAAGCGCGAGGAGCATCGGCTCGCGGTCCGCGCGGCCGCGACGTCCGGCTCGCCGAAATTCTTCCTCGGCACCGACAGCGCGCCGCACGCGCGCGCACGCGAAGGAATCCGGTTGCGGCTGCGCCGGCATCTTCAACGCGCCGTTCGCGCTCGAAAGCTATGCCGAGCGTGTTCGAGGAGGAGGGCGCGCTCGACCGCTTCGAAGCCTTCGCCAGCCTCAACGGACCGGCCTTCTACAAGCTGCCGCGTCAACGACGGAGACGATCACGCTTGAGCGGAGCGACGGTCGATGTCCCGGACGAGATCGGGGGGCTGGTGCCGTTCCGCGCCGGCGAGACGCTTGCGCTGGCGCCTGGCCGGACTAGAGCTCGGCGCCGCCGCTGCCGCTCGTGCCGATCACCGCCGCGAAATGCTCCTCAAGCACTCGATAGCATTCGCATGAGCGGCGCTTGAGGCCCGACGCGGTCGAGCACGCGGACCGTGCCGCGACCGGTCGCGATCAGGCCCTCGGACGACAGCTCGGCGATCACCGCGTTGAGCGTCGTGCGCTGCACGCCGAGCAGGCCGGCGAAGGCTTCCTGAGTCAGCTCGATCCGGTCGCCGGCGCGGTCCTGCGCATGCAGCAGCCAGCGCGCAGCGCGCTGAGGGATGCTGTGGAAGGCGTTGCAGGCGACGTTCTGCATGGTCTGGGCGAGCAGATAATCCGAAAAGCGGCAGAAGATGTTCTTGATGAAGCTCGATCGCTGCTTGGCCTCCTCGAGCGCTTCCATCGATACGCTGAGCGCCGGGCCAGGTACCAGAACCGTGGCGCGCGAAAAGGCCGGCGCGTGGCCGCAGCTGACGATCCCGCCGACCGCGCCTTCGCGTCCGATCGATGCGACTTCGATCGACCGCCCGGACGCGAGGTCGACGACCAGCGCGACCATCGTCGGGCCGAACGGGAACAGGCTGACGGACACCTGCTCGCCGCGTTCGAGCACAGCGTCGCCGGGCTCAAGCTGGATGATCGACCCGCTGCGGCCTCGACGAGCGCGCGTGCTTCGCGGTCGAAGGTCGACAAGAGGCGATTGCCGGCGAATGCCGTGTCGAGTCCGATCGAGTTCGTCGGTGATCAGCTGTTCCACTTGGGCAGCTCCTCGCAATTTCGAGTTCGAGCGCGCCTGACCACTAGGTCCGGCTGGCTGGGGACAACAAGGATCATTTAGGGGCCATCACATCGTGATCGGATCGACCGCGGTGATGCTCCCGAGCAGCAGGCAGTCCGCGACCAGTCGCAGCGGCGCGATGTCGACTTCGCTTCGCCGCTGGTCGATGAGGTCGACGAACTGCGCGATAGATGTCGGGATATTCGCCGATCCCCGACGTCGCGACAGGCTTGCCGTCGATCGACAGGTCGGCGCCCCCGGCGGTCAGCCGGACCTCGATGCCGTCCGTGGTGCGCGCGGTGATCGTCCACTCCTCGCCTTCGCTCCGGCGCCAGTCGAGATTGCCGTGGAGCGGCCCGTCGGCCTGCGGACTTGCGAACTGGATGTCGACGGCGATCGGTGTCTGGCCGTTGGACGGCACGCTGAGCGTCCGCCTGGCGAACGAACAGCGGCCCGGGGAAGATTCGAGTCGCAATCGAGAAAGCGTTGATGCCGGGGTCGAAGACACCAAAGCCGCCCGGCTCCCAGATCCACTGCTGGCCGGGGTGCCACTTGTGGACGTCCTCGTGCCAGAGGATCTCGAACGAGGCGATGCGCTTGCCGGCAAGCGCCTTGGCGGCGGCGTCGACGGCGGCGTGATGGCGGGCGTGCCAGGTCGTGTAGAGGCTGACCTGCTGCGTCTCTGCGAGGCCGGCGAGATCGTCGATTTCGGCAAGCGTCGCCGTCGGCGGCTTTTCAAGCAGGCAGTGGAGGCCGGCCTTCACGCATTCGCGGGCAATCTCGTAGCGCGGGCCGGGCGGCGTCGTGATCGCTACGGCCTCGAGACCCTGGACCGATCGCAGCAGCTCGCGCCAGTCGGTGAACGCCGGCTGCGGCCCCTGCCCGCTTCGGCTCGACGTCGCGGCAAGCTCGAAGCGCGGATTGGCCTCGATCGACGGCAGATGCTGGTCCGCGGCGATCTTGCCGAAGCCGATGATGGCGATCCGGATCGGCTTCATCGGCGCCTCACTCCCGCGACATAAGCGCGCGCCTTTGCAAGGGTGTCGGCGGCCGACTGGCCGGACTTGTAGAGGCCGGAGCCGAGGCCGAACCCGGTGGCCCCAGCGTCCAGCCACGGCTGCATGTTGTCGGGGCTGATGCCGCCGACGGCGAGCACGGGAACGTCCTTCGGGATGACGGCGAGCTGCCCCTTGAGCATCGCCGGGCTGGCGCCCTCTGCGGGGAACAGCTTGAGGCCGTGCGCCCCGGCCCGGAGCGCCGTGAACGCTTCCGACGGCGTGAAATAGCCCGGGCAGGAGACCAGCCCGGCCGCAGCGGCCGCGGAGATGACCTCGCCGTTGGTGTCCGGGGCGAGACGATGATCCGGCCGCCGGCATCCTTCACCTGGCCGACCTGCTCGGGCCGAAGCACGGTGCCCGGCGCCGACCAGCGTCCGCTCGCCACACCGCGACGCAATGCGCTCGATGCTTCGCAGCGGGTCGGGCGAATTGAGCGGGACCTCGATGATCCGGATGCCGCCCTCGCAAATCGCATCGGCGATCGCCTCAGCTTCGTCAGGCGTCACGCCGCGGATGATCGCGATCAGCGGGCACTGGTCGAGGTGGCGGCGCAGCAATTCGCTTGGGGTCACGTCACATCACCTCGGCAATTTTGGAGATACCGGCGACAAAGCTCTGCTCGCCGTCGAGTTCAATCGCCGCTCGCCCCGCCTCCTCGATCGCAGCCGCGTAAAGGCAGGTCAGCTCGGGCCGGCCCATCACGACGACCTGCGCCGCATAAGCGGCGTCGACAGGCCGATGCGGACATCGTTGCCGATCAGCAGGCCGCTGGCATAGCTCGCCGGATCCTCCGCCGGCGCCTGCTTCGAGAATCACCCGGGCCCGCACCGAGAACAGTTCCGCCATCAAGTCGTCGTTCGCCCATCCATGGCGGGCGCCGGCGCGGAACGACTCGTTCGGCGTCGACATCGCCCTGCATGCAGGTCGCAAAGGATGCTGTGCTGCTTCAGAAGGTTGAACAGCTCGCCGGTCATGACGGTCTGGAAGGACGCGATCTGCCCGCGGTGCACCAGCGTCCACTTGTTGTGAGTGCCGGGGTGGCAGACCAGCGCATTCTGGTCGATGTCGCCCCGCGCGATTGCGCCGAGCAGTTGCACTTCCTCGCCGCGCATGACGTCGGCGCGGCCGTTGCCTACGTATGAAACACCGGGGACGATCGCTTCCCGCTTGCCGGGCCAGACCAGCGCGTGCGCGAGCTCGTCGAGACCCGCCGGCGTCGGCACGTAGGGCGCGTCCATCCAGCCGCGGTTCGACCCGACCATCCCGGCCATCAGCAGCGGCTTGTCGCCCAGCCGCTCGCGAATTTCGGCAACAGCCGCGGGAAACCCGTCCTTCGGGACCGACAGGACGCCCTTCGAATCCTCGAACTCGGCGCCCGGCTTGCCCGAGGCGTCGACCACATAAGCGCGCCGATTGGTGGTTCCCCAATCGACCGCGATGAAACCTTCCGACCAGCGCATGCTTTCTGCCATTAGCGGAAAACCTCGACGGCGCGACTTCGCTCCCAAGGTTTTCCTTTTTCGCGCGCGCCGGTATCGGGGCGCATCAGCCCAGATAGCCCGATGCAGCCGAGGAGATCGACAATCGCCAACTTCATGTTCGCGACGGGTATCGAGAACAGTTACCCGACGATCAATCACGGCAAGACTCGCGTCGACGAGATGGAGGTGTGCGGCCATTATGAGCGCTGGCGCGAGGATTTCGACTGCATCCAGGAGATCGGGATCAACTATCTCCGCTACGGGCCGCCGATCCACCGAACCTATCTCGGCCCCGGCAAATACAACTGGGAATTCACCGACCTCACCTTCGCCGAGCTGAAGCGGCGCGACATCACCCCGATCGTCGACCTCTGCCACTTCGGCGTGCCCGACTGGATCGGCAATTTCCAGAACCCGGATTTCCCGCAGCTGTTCGCCGAATATGCCGGGGCGTTCGCCGAGCGCTTCCCGTGGGTCCAGCTCTACACGCCGATCAACGAGATGTTCATCTGCGCCGTCTTCTCCGCAAAATACGGCTGGTGGAACGAGCAGACCAAGGACGACAAGAGCTTCGTCACCGCGCTCAAGCACCTCGTGAAAGCCAATGTCATGGGGATGATCGAGATCCTCAAGCGCCGCCACGACGCGATCTTCATCCAGTCGGAATCGACCGAATATTATCACGCCGATTCGCCGGCAGCGATCGGCCGCGCCGAAGTGCTCAACCAGATGCGCTTCCTCAGCCTCGACCTCAATTACGGCCGGCGCGTCGACAGCGGCATGTACCAGTATCTGCTCGATAACGGGGTCACCCGCGAGGAATACGAGTGGTTCCTCGAGCACCGCCTGAAGCAGCACTGCATCCTCGGCAACGATTATTACCAGCTCAACGAGCACCGGGTGTTTGCCGACGGGCACACCGTCGCTGCGGGCGAGACCTTCGGCTACACCGAGATCACCCGCCAATATTACAACCGCTACCGGCTGCCGGTCATGCACACCGAGACCAACCTGTGGGAAGGCCCGCACGGCGACGAAGCGGTCAAGTGGTTGTGGAAGGAATGGGCCAACGTGCTTCGTCTTCGCAACGTCGGCATCCCGACCGTCGGCTTCACTTGGTACTCCCTGACCGACCAGGTCGATTGGGACACCGCGCTGCGCGAGCAGAACGGCAATGTGAACCCGCTCGGGCTGTTCGACCTCGACCGCAAGATCCGCAACGTCGGCAAGGCCTACAAGCAGCTGATCGCAGACTGGCGCAACGTGCTTCCGGCGTCGAGCGTGTGCCTGATCGTCCCGATCAAGAAGATCGGCGACCGCGAGGAGGACGATTTCGCGAGCAGCGCCGCCAACGACACCCGCCAGGCCGGTCAGTGAGGAGCCGCCAGTGACAGCGCTCAAGATCGGCAGGATCGAGACCTTCTTCGTTCCGCCGCGCTGGCTGTTCGTCCGCGTGGAGACCGAGGATGGAGCGTTCGGCTGGGGCGAAGCAAGCCTGGAAGGCTGGGCCGAAGCGGTCGAAGGCACCTTCGCGGCGTTCCGCGACCGCTTCATCGGCGCCGACCCGTTCCGCATCGAGGACATCTGGCAGGTCGGCTACCGCGGCGGCTTCTACCGCGGCGGGCCGGTCTTCATGTCGGCGCTGGCCGGACTCGAGCAGGCGCTGTGGGACCTCAAGGGCCGGGTGCTTGGGCTGCCGGTGTGGCAGATGCTCGGCGGCAAGGTTCGCGACGAGGTGCGGTCCTACGCGTGGATCGGCGGCGACCGACCGCACGAAGTCGCCGAAGCGGCCGAGGTGCGGCGCAAACAGGGCTTCACCGCGGTCAAGATGAACGCGACCGCCGAGCTCGACTGGATCGGCACGCCCAAGCTGTTCGACGAGGTGGTCAACCGGGTCGAGGCGGCGCAGGCGCTGGGCATGGACGTCGGCCTCGATTTCCATGGCCGCGTTCACCGGCCGATGGCGAAGCAGCTGGCCAAGGTGCTCGACCCGCTTGGCCTGCTGTTCATCGAGGAGCCTTTGCTGTCCGAGAACCACGAGGCGCTGGCGCAGATCGCGGCGATGACGGCGACTCCCATCGCTCTTGGCGAGCGTCTGTTCAGCCGCTGGGACTTCAAGCCGTTCTTCGAGTCGCGCGCGGTGGACATCATCCAGCCGGACCTCAGCCACGCCGGCGGAATCCTCGAGGTGCGCAAGATCGCGGCGATGGCCGAGGCCTATGACGTGGCCTTGGCGCCGCATTGCCCGCTGGGACCGCTGGCGCTCGGCGCCTGCCTGCAGATCGCCGCCTGCACGCCCAACCACGCGATCCAGGAGATCAGCCTCGGCATCCACTACAACACCGGCGGACACGATCTCTTGAACTTCTGCCTCAACAAGGCGGCGCTGACTCCGGTCGATGGCTATCTGCCGGTGCCCGAAGGTCCGGGGCTCGGGGTCGAGATCGACGAGGCCGCGGTGCGTGAAGCCGACAAGGACCGCCACAGCTGGCGCAACCCGCTGTTCCGCACCCGCGACGGCAGCTTCGCCGAATGGTGAGCCGCCGCTCCGCCTAGTGGCACTTGAAACGTTCGAACGGCTCCAGGCAGGACTTGCAGCGCCACTGCGCCTTGCAGGGGGTAGCGCCGAAGCGGCTGATTTCCTCGGTGTCGGTCGAACCGCATTGCGGGCATTCGGCGGTTGCCGATGGGTCCGGCGGAGCGATTCCGTAGGTCTTGAGCCGCTGCCGGCCGCGATCGGTGATCCAGTCGGTGGTCCAGGGCGGAAAGATAACGCGTTCTATCCCGACCGCATCGAAGCCTGCCTTGTCGAGGGCTTCGCGAATTGACGCTTCGATGGCGATCGTCGCCGGGCAGCCGGTGTAGGTCGGGGTGACCAGCACTCGCTCCGGGTTTTCGGCGACGCCGCGAACGATGCCGAGATCGGTGATCGACAGGACCGGGATCTCGGGATCGGGGACCTGGTCGAGGACGGCGAGGATCGCGGCCTCGTCCACGGCTACACCCGCTCCAGTGCCAGCGCGATTCCCTGGCCGACGCCGATGCACATGGTCGCGAGCGCGAGGTTGCCCGCGGTTCGCTGGAGCTCGAGAGCGGCCGTTCCCGCCAGGCGGGCGCCCGACATGCCGAGCGGATGGCCGAGCGCGATGGCGCCGCCGTTGGGGTTCACCCGCGGATCGTCGTCGGCAAGGCCGAGCTGGCGGAGGACGGCGAGCCCCTGGGCCGCGAAGGCTTCGTTGAGTTCGATCACGTCGAACCGATCGAGCGAGAGGCCGAGGCGCTTGAGCAGCTTCTCCGTCGCGGGTGCCGGGCCGATTCCCATGATTCGCGGCGGAACTCCGGCGACAGCGGCGCCGAGGATGCGGGCCTTGGGAGTCAGCCCGTTGCGCCGAGCGGCTTCCTCCGACGCAATGACGAGGGCTGCGGCGCCGTCGTTGACGCCCGACGCGTTGCCGGCGGTGATCGTGCCGTCCTTGCGGACGATCGGTTTCAGTTTCGCAAGCGTCTCGACGCTGGTCAGGCGCGGGTGCTCGTCGGTGTCGACGATCAGCGGATCGCCTTTACGCTGGGGGATCGAGACCGGCACGATCTCGGCGGCGAGGCGGCCGCTGGCCTGCGCGGCGGCGGTCTTCTCCTGGCTGCGTTGGGCGAAGGCGTCCTGGTCGTCGCGGCTGATGTGGAAGTCGTCGGCGACGTTCTCCGCCGTGCTCGGCATGGTGTCGTCGCCATATTGGTCGCGCAGCTTCGGATTGACGAAACGCCAGCCGATGGTGGTGTCGTAAACCTCCGCGTGCCGGCTGAACGGCGCCTCCGCCTTGGGCATCACAAAAGGCGCGCGGCTCATGCTTTCCGAGCCGCCGGCGATGATCAGTTCGTCCTCGCCACTGCGAATGGATCGCGCCGCCATCGCCACTGCATCGAGCCCGGACCCGCACAACCGGTTGAGCGTCACACCGCCCGAACTGTCCGGCAGCCCGGCAAGCAGCCCCGCCATGCGCGCCAGGTTGCGGTTGTCCTCGCCCGCCTGATTGGCGCAGCCGAGGATGACATCGTCGAGCTCCGACCAGTCGACGCCTGGATTGCGGTCGATCAGCGCCTTGATCGGAATCGCCGCGAGGTCGTCGGCGCGGACATGCGCGAGCGCTCCGCCGTAGCGACCGATCGGGGTACGGATGTAGTCGCAGATGTACGCTTCGGTCATTCTAATCCTGTCCACGCAACGCCGACGCGGAGTGAATCCGCGCCGTCGGACCTGTCGGGCCGACGCCCGCAGGCCGTCCGCGTCGCGTCATCTCTCGACCAAGCCGCACTCGCTTCGCTCCGTTTGGCTTGCTCTCGATGACGCTCAGAGGACCCCCCGCCGCATCTGGTCCAGTTCGATACTCTCGAACAGCGCCTTGAAATTGCCTTCGCCGAACCCTTCGTTGCCCTTGCGCTGGATGATCTCGAAGAAGATCGGGCCGATGACGTTCTGGGTGAAGATCTGCAGCAGCAGGCCCTGCCCCTCGGTCGGGGCGCCGTCCATCAGGATGCCGCGCTTCTCGAGGTCGGGGATGCTTTCCTGGTGGCCTTTGATCCGCTCCGGAAGCAGTTCGTAATAGGTGTCCGGCGTATCCTGGAAGGGAATGCCGCGGGCGCGGATGGTGTCGACCGAGCTGTAGATGTCGACCGAGCCAAGCGCGATGTGCTGGATTCCCTCGCCTTTGTATTCGCGCAGGAACTCCTCGATCTGGCTCTTGTCGTCCTGGCTCTCGTTGAGGGGGATCCGGATCTTGCCGCAGGGGCTGGTCATCGCCTTGGAGAACAGGCCGGTCTGCTTGCCCTCGATGTCGAAGTAGCGAATTTCGCGGAAGTTGAAGAGCTTCTCGTAGAAGTCCGCCCAGACGCTCATCCGGCCGCGGTTCACGTTATGCGTGAGGTGGTCGATGTAGGTGAGCTTGGAATCCGCCTGCTGCATCCGCTGCTGCCAGTCGGGATGGAAGTCGAAGTCGACGTCGTAGATCGACCCGCCGTCGCCGTAGCGGTCGACGAAGAACAGGCGCGAGCCGCCGATGCCCTCGATCGCCGGGATGTCGAGCTCGCCGTCGCCTGTCTTCACCTCGACGTTGGTCGCGCCGAGCTTCAGCGCGCGTTCGTGGGCGGCCTTCGCGTCCTTGACCCGGAACGCCATGGCGCAGGCGCTGGGGCCGTGGGCGTTGGCGTAGTCTTCGGCGTAGGAGCCGGGCTCGGCATTGATGATGAAATTGCAGTCGCCCTGCTTGTGGAGGGTGACGTTCTTCGACTTGTGCCGGGCGACCTCGGGGAAGCCCATGCGCGTGAACAGCGAGCGCAACAGCTCGATGTCGGGCGCGGTATATTCGACGAACTCGAAGCCGTCGGTGCCCATCGGGTTTTCGAGGCCGAGAATGCTGGTCTTCTCCGCGAACTCAGTCGCCATGGCGTGACTCCTTTGGCGTTCCCCTGCGCCGGGCAGTGCCGCATTTCAAGAAATGGCACGTTCAATGAGTGAAACCGGGGATCCTTCCACTTCCTCCACTTCGTAGGATTTGAGCGCGCCTGGGGTATGCTGTGCGGTCGCTTACGCTAGGCACGAGGCTGTAGGACAGGAGATTCGGTCATGGACGTTCCCAGTGGGTGGGCACTCGAAGATGGCGGGAGAGCACTCACCCGCACGATCACGTTCAAGGACTTCAGCGAGGCCTTCGGGTTCCTGACGCGCGTGGCGCTTCACGCCGAGAAGCAGGATCACCACCCCGAGTTCACCAGCGTCTGGAACCGCGTCGACTTCCGGCTGACCAGCCACGATGCCGGCGGGGTCACCGACCGGGACCGCAACCTGGCCGAAGCGATCGACGCGATTGCGGGAGAGCGGAATGCTTGAGCTCGAAGCGCGCTACCGGCGGTTGCCGGGTACCCGCGCGGCGGTGGGCCAGTCGGGCGCTCACTGCGTCATCGCCGATCGGCCGGAGGGCCGCGCCGGCGGGGGCGGCGGCGGGTTCAATGGCGGCCAGCTGCTCGGGCTGTCGCTCGGCGCCTGCTATTGCAACGACCTGCAATATACAGCCGAAGCGATGGGCGTGGAGATCGAGGATCTCGACGTGCAGGTGCTGATCGACTTCGGCGGCGAGCCGACGGTGGCGAAAGAGATCGAGATGCAGGTCGGCGTGACGCTCGCCGACGGCGGCGATCCAGCCGAGCTGATCGAGCGAGCGGCGGCCGGCTGCACCATCGCCAATACGCTGCGAGCCGGGGTTCCGGTCCGCATCGTCGGCGAGAACGGATAGCTCAGGCCGCGCCTCTCACCTTCTTGCCGGCATCGGCCGCAGGCGCGGTCGAATCGTAGGCGGCAAGCAAATCGCGGTCGTCGATCTTCCATGGGTGGAAGCCGGGCAGGAAGAAGCTCAGCCAGGCGCCGGCGATCTTGCGGAACATGCCGGGGCGGACCCACAGGTATGACAGCAGCCCGGTCCATGCTTTCGCGCCGGTGACCCCGTCCTGGCGCATCAGCTCGAGCGCGCCGGCGGTGCGATCGACGACGAAGTTCCGGGTGATCAGGAGCATGATCCGCGCTTTGACGCTCCACCGCTTCCACCGGGTCCAGCCCTTGGTCGCGTTGAGCCAGGTGTCGTAGGCGACCCCCTTGTGCTCGATCTCCTCGCAGGCGTGCCAGCGCCAGAGGTCGGCGGTTTCGCGGTCCGCTCCGGCGAGGTGGCGCGGGTCGGCGAGCAGCTCGTGGGCGAGGATGGCGGTGAAATGCTCGAGCGCCATGGTCGCGGCGAGACTGACGATCGGCGGCCGGTCGCGGGTGACGGCGAGACGCTCGGCGACGCGCGCTTCGAGCGCGGAGAGGTCATAACCGGACTCGGCGGCGCGGCGATTGAAGCGTCATGCTCGCGGCTGTGGATCGCCTCCTGGGTGGTGAAGGCCTTGATTTCGTGCGGCAGCCGGGGCGGCGCACCGTCGCGGAACTTGCGGACGCTTTCGACGAAGAAGGCCTCGCCGGCCGGGAAGGTCGTCGACAGCGCGTTGTAGAGAGCCGTCGCCTCGACCCGGCCGCCGTGCCACAGGCGCGGAGCCGATGCCTCGCGGCCGAAGCGGCGGTCGCGCGGGGTGATTCGGAGGTCTTTCGGTGCGTTGAGAGTCGTCGTAGCCATGGGAGACAGGTAAGGTTACTGACACGAATGTCAATAAGACGGACACGACTGGGACCCGAAGAGAGCCGGGCGATGGCCCTGGAGGCGGCGCGCAAGCTGCTTCTGGAGCACGGGCCGCCGGCAGTGACCCTGAAGGCGGTCGCCGCCGAGGTGGGCCGGACTCATGCCAATCTGCTTCATCATTTCGGATCGGCGGCGGGGCTGCAGGCGGCGCTCGCCCGGTCGATCGCCGACCGCGTCCGCGGAACGATCGCCCAGGCGGTGGAGCGCGCGAGGGCCGGCGAGGCCGATCCGCGGGAGATCGTCGACGGCGTGTTCGACGTCTTCGGCAAGGAGGGCGCGGGCGCGCTTGCGGCGTGGATGATCCTGACCGGCAATCGCGATGCGCTCGACCCGGTGCTGCAGTCGTTGCATGGCCTCGTCGCGCAGCTGAGCGACGGCCATGCCGAAGAGAGGGTCGCCGAGAATACGCTGGCGCTGGTGCTGTCGGCGCTTGGCGACTCGCTTCTCGGCGGAGCGATCGCCGAGGCGCTCGGAATGCCGCGCGACACGGCGCGCAACCTCGCCGCCGAGCGGCTTCGCCAGCGGATCGCAACCGACACCGGACATTGACCGTTCAGAAGCGCGCACGCATAACCGGACTCACGATGATGCTTTCGCTCGCCTCGATCTCGACCCTTCGCGCCGCTTCGGCCGCGCCGGCGAGCTATTATTATGCCCGGGAGGTTGGGACGAGCTGACGCACGACTAGCGGCATCTCACCAGCCTCCGACCCGCCAAGCATCCGCTCGGCGGGTTTTTTTATTGCATTCGAGAAGGACGTTTCATGTTGGACGAGCAGACGCAGAAGGCCCCTCCACCACTCGACTTTGTCGAGCGGTTCCCCGCCCCACCGCCCCTGACCAGGTCCGGGGCGCCAGGGAGGATTTGGGAGAGCTATGTCGTCCCGCAGGAATGGGAAGCGTTCACTGACGAAGACCATGCCGTCTGGAACCTGCTGTTCGCGCGGCAGGTGGATCTGCTTGGCAGCCGGGTCGTCTCCGAGTTCCTCGATGGGATCGACCTGCTGCGGCTCGACCATCCGGGCGTTCCGGAGCTTGGCGAGCTCAATGCCATTCTCCAGCCGCGGACCGGGTGGACGACCGTTGCCGTAGCGGGACTGGTGCCGGACGAGGCCTTTTTCGCAATGCTCGCCGAGCGGGTGTTTCCAGTCGGCAGTTTCATCCGCAAGCGCGCGCAGCTGGATTATCTGGAGGCGCCGGACTGCTTCCACGATCTGTTCGGGCATATCCCGATGCTGGCCCACCACGCGTTCGCCGAGATGGTCGAGCATGTCGGCCGGCTCGGCAGCGCGGCGATCGCGGCCGGCGAAGGGCATCGGATGGCGCGCATCTACTGGCACAGCGTCGAGTTCGGCCTGGCGCGAGAGCATGGCGAGCTGAAGATCCTCGGCGCCGGGCTCGCGTCCAGCTTCGGCGAGGCGCATTTCAGCCTGGAGAGCGATGCGGTCGAGCGGCTGCCGTTCTCGGTAGGGAAGGCGGTCAACACGCCGTACCGGCACGACGCGTTCCAGCCACGCTATCTGGTGTCGGAGTCGCTGGACTCGACCGTGGCGGAGGTGCTGGCGCTATCGCCGGAGGAGTTGCTGGCGCTGTAGGCGAGGCGCGTTATACGCTCTTGCCATGGCCGAAGCGGCGACCAGGCACGAATATCGGACCGGGCACGATCCGCGGACGCTGCGCGATGCGCTCGGCTGCTTTGCGACCGGGGTGACGGTGGTGACGGCGCTCGACCGCGACGGACGGCCGGCCGGACTGACGGTCAACAGCTTCACCTCCGTGTCGCTGGAGCCGCCGCTGCTCCTCGTGTGCGTCCATAAGCAGGCGGCGACGGCTGAGGCGCTGACCGAGGCGCCCTGCTTCGCGATCAACGTGCTCCAGACCGGGCAGCAGCCGGCGTCGATCACCTTCTCGACGCGCGGCGAGGACCGCTTCGGGTGCACGCCATGGTCGGCCGGCGAGGCGGGCGCGCCGATCCTCGGCGATTCGCTGTGCGTGTTCGAGTGCGAGCGGTTCGCGGTCTATGACGGCGGCGACCACCACATCCTGGTCGGACAGGTGGTGAAGGCGAGCTTCGACGCGGGGCTCGATCCGCTGCTCTACTTCCGCGGCCGTTACCGGCGGTTGCACTTCGACTGACTTCGGCTAGGCAGCGGCCATGCTGAGCCTGGATTTCGTCAGAGCCAATCGCGAGGCGGTCGAGCGCGCGATCACGGTCAAGAACGTCGATCTCGATCTGGACGCGATGCTGACGCTCGACGCCGAAGTGCGCTCCGGCAAGTCTGAAATCGATCGGCTGCGCGCCGAGCGGAATGCCGTCAGTGCGCGCTTCAAGGATGCGGCGCCGGAGGAGAAGGCGGAGCTTGGGCGGCAGGCGAAGGACGCGGGGGCGCGCGCCTCCGCCCTTGAAAGCGAGCTTTCCGGCAAGGAGGCCGAACTCAAGGCCCTGCAGCTGAAGCTTCCGGGTCTGCCCTATGACGGGGCTCCGGTCGGGCCGGACGAGAGCTTCAATGTCGTCATCCGCACCGAGGGCACGCCGCCGCACTTCGATTTCGAGCCGCTCGACCATGTCGCGCTGATCGAGAAGAACGGCTGGGGCGATCTGTCGCGGGTCACGCAGGTTTCGGGGTCGCGGACCTATTGCCTGAAGGGGCGGCTGGCGCTGCTCGAGACCAAGCTGATGGCCTGGGCGCTGGAGCGGATCGCGGGGGCGGGCTTCACGCCGATCACGGTGCCGGCGATCGCGCGCGAGCAGGCGTTCCTCAACCAGGGGCAATTCCCGGGCCATCGCGACGAGACCTACCAGCTGCCGAACGACGATCTGTGGCTGGCGGGGACGGCCGAGGTGGTGCTGACCTCGCTTCATTCGGGCGAGATCCTGGAGGGCGACAAGCTGCCGGTGCTCTATGCGGGTTATTCGCCCTGCTTCCGGCGCGAGGCGGGAAGCGCGGGCAAGGACGTGCGCGGGCTGCTGCGCGTCCATCAGTTCGTCAAGGTCGAGCAATATGTCGTCTGCGAGGCGGACGACGCACTGTCGGCCGAGTGGCACGCGAAGCTGCTCGGGCTCGCCGAGGACCTGCTGCAGGCGATGGAGATCCCATACCAGGTGATCGAGACGTCGACCGGCGACATGGGGCTCGGCAAGTACCGGATGAACGATATCGAGAGTTGGGTGCCGAGCCTCGGCAAATATCGCGAGACCCACAGCTGCTCGACTCTTCACGACTGGCAGGCACGGCGGGCGAACATTCGCTATCGTGGAAGCGACGGAAAGGTGCGGTTCGCGCACACGCTGAACAATACGGCGCTGGCGAGCCCGCGGATATTGGTGCCGCTGCTGGAGAACCATCAGACGGCGGATGGGCGGGTTCGGTTGCCCGCGGCGCTGCAGGCGCTGATGGGGAGCGAGTATCTCTAAGCATAAGCTTCACCGGGGACGACAAGCCGCCGCCGGCGTGGCTGCGCTATGCCGAGGCGGGGTCGCTGTTCGGGCGCTTCTGGCACGGGTTCGGCGATCCCGGCGTGCGCGGGCCGGAAGACGGACCGCCGGCGCTGGTGATCCCGGGCTTCCTGGCGACGGACCGCACCTGCATGGAGCTCAGGCGCTCGCTCGCGCGGCGGGGGTGGCGGACGTATCCGTGGGACCTCGGGCTCAACAAGGGCGCTCATGCCGACGTGCTCCGGCATTTGCGGCAGCGGCTGGAGACGATCTACGACGGGCGGCCGGTGCTCCTGGTCGGGTGGAGCCTCGGCGGGCTGTTCGCGCGCGAACTGGCGCGCGAGGTGCCGGACATGGTGCGGGCGGTGGTGACGCTCGGCTCGCCCTTCTCGGGCGATCCGCACCAGAACAACGTTTGGCGGCTCTACGAGTGGGTCGCCGGGCACCCGGTCGATGCGCCGCCGGTGGGGCACCAGGCCGACAAGCCGCCGGTACCGACCCTGGCGATCTGGTCCGAGCAGGACGGTATCGTCGCCAAGCGGGCGGCGCGCGGGCTCGACGGCGAGCGTGATAAGCAGGTCGAGATCGGCTGCGGCCACATGGCGTTCGGAATCTCGCGCCGGGCAACGCAGCGGGTGGCACGGGAAATCGGCATTTTCCTGCACGAGACCGAGGGCAAGTCGCCGACCTGATGGCGGTCGCCGAGTTGCGCTATTGACTCCGGGGGCGGAGTCGCGGGACAAGAACAAAAGCAGAACAGAAACGTTGTGAGTTGTGTGGCAGGAGACCTATCTCTCGTCGCCGGCGGAGCTGTCTTCGCGCGCTCCGGACCGGCTGATTCATCCTCCCCACGATTTCGTGGGGAGGGGGACCATGCGCAGCATGGTGGAGGGGTTCTGCGTTGCGCCGAGAACCCCTCCACCGCCTTCGGCGGTCCTCCTCCCCAGCAAATGCTGGGGAGGATCCCACCCTCTCCGAACTGTTCGCCGCGCACTCGCGCGATGCAGGCTGGGCGGGGTTCCTGCTGGCGCAGGTCGACACGGCCAAGCCTCTGCTGTGGGTGCAGGAGCGGATGGCGATCCTGGAGAGCGGGCGCATCTATCCGCCGGGCCTGCCGACCCGCAGAACCTCATCCATGTCGAGGCGCGCGATGCCCGCGACGCCTTGTGGGCGATGGAGGAGGGGCTGAGATGCAGCGCGCTCTCCTGCGTGATCGGCGAATTGTGGGGCGACCCGCGCGCCCTCGACTTCACCGCGACGCGGCGGCTTGCCGTCGCTGCCGAGCGGTCCGGCGTGGCCGCCTTTTTGATTCGGCTGGGCGGCCACGCCAATCTCAGCGGCGCGCGGATGCGCTGGCGGATCGCGAGCGCGGCGTCGCTGCCGAACCCGCTCGACCCGCGCGCGCCGGGAGCGCCCGCCTGGGACGCCGATCTGTTCCGGGCGCGAAGCATGCCGCCGGGACGCTGGACGCTCTCGCATGACGCGGGTGCTGTCCATCTGGTTGCCGAACCTGGCAGTCGAGCGCTGGCAGAAGGGCAGCGACTTAGCGCCTGAGGCGCCGGTCGTGCTGACGGTCGAGGGCACGCACGGGCCAGTCATTCATGCCGTCACACCTGCCGCCGCCGAGCGCGGCGCGCGAGCGGGAGCGCGGCTGACCGACGCGCGGGCGCTCGACCCGGCGCTGGTCGCGGTTGCCGCCGATCCGGCGGGGGATGCGGCGCTGGTGGCGAGGCTGGCGCGATGGGCCGGCCGCTGGTCGCCGCTGGTGGAGGTCGATAGCGCGGACGGCCCGTCGACTGAGCTCGGGACAGGGCTTCGGCTCGACATCGACGGCGTCGCGCATCTGTTCGGCGGCGAGCGTGGGCTGGTCGCGGACGTGCGGAAGCGGTTTGCGGCGCTTGGGCTGACGGTCCGCGTGGCGGTTGCGCCGACGGCGGGCGCGGCCTGGGCGCTGGCGCGATATCAGTCCCTCTCTTCTGCGCGAGAGAGGGACGTGTTGACGCTTCTCGCCCCCCTGCCCGTTGCTGCCTTGCGCCTCGATGCCGACACGGTGCGGACGCTCGAACGGCTGGGGCTCAAGACGATCGGCGCTCTGGCCGCCGTCCCCCGTCTTGCGCTGGCGCGGCGGTTTCGGGGGGCTCAGGACGTCGTCGATGCGCTCGACCGAACGCTCGGCCGCAAGCCGGAGCCGCTGACGGGCACGCCCGGCGATCGGCCGCCGCGTGCCGCGCTTCGGCTGGAGGAACCGGCGACGCACGTTGAAGCGGCCGGCCAAGCGCTCGAGCGGCTGATCCCGGAACTCGTCCGCCAGTTGCAGGAGCGGCACCTCGGCGCTCGCCGGCTGGCTCTGCACGGCTTTCGGGTCGACGGCAGCGTCGCGACGGCTTGCGCGGCGACCACGATTGCCAGCCGCGAGCCGAAGCATCTGCAGCGGCTACTAGCGGATAAAGCCGCGGCGCTCGATCCGGAGTTCGGCTTCGACGCCTTCGCGCTGGAGGCGGACTGGAGCGAGGCGCTGGGTGCTGCCCAGGACAGTCTGGTCGAGGAGCCGTCCGGCGAACGGGACCTGGCGCGGCTGGTCGATCGACTGACCGTGAAGCTAGGGACCCGCGCGGTGCGGCGGCCGGAGGCCCGCGAAAGCCACTTACCGGAGCGGGCGAGCGGGTGGCGGGCGGCTGTATCATCCTCCCCAGCCTTTGCTGGGGAGGGGGACCGATCGAAGAGCGGTGGAGGGGTTCTCGGCGCAACAAAGAACCCCTCCACCATCCTTCGGATGGTCCCCCTCCCCAGCAAAGGCTGGGAGGATGCAAGCCCACCCGTCTCCTCGATCGCCCCGAAGCCATCGACGTCATCTACGCCACGCCCGAGGGCATGCCGCGGCGGTTCCGGTGGCGGCAGGCGGTGCATGACATTGCCCGGGCCGAAGGGCCGGAGCGGATCGCTCCGGAGTGGTGGCGGCAGCCCTCGTCGGCGCGGCTGCGCGATTATTACCGGGTCGAGGATGCCGAGGGGCGGCGCTACTGGATCTACCGCGAGGGCCTGGTCGGCGACGGCCGCGGCGGGCTGCCGGGGTGGTTCATGCATGGGCTGTTCGGATAGTGCCTGAGAAGGTCGGCTTTTCGCGGCTGAAGCTGGTGCGGCAGGCGGACATGCCGCCGGTGACGGCAACGCCTTCGCCTTATGTCGAGCTTGGCGTCACGACGCCGTTTTCCTTCCTTCGCGGGGCGTCGGATGCAATCGAGCTGGTGCTGAGCGCGCTGCCGCTCGGCTATGACGCGATCGGGGTTGCCGACCGCAATACGCTGAGCGGCGTCGTTCGGATGCACAGCGCGTGCACCGGAGCGGGGATCAGGCCGCTGATCGGCTGCCGACTGGACCTGACGGACGCACCGTCGCTGCTCGCCTACCCGATCGACCGGGACGGCTATGGCCGGCTGTCGCGGCTGCTGAGCCTGGGGAAGCTACGGTCGGTAAAGGGCGAGTGCGCGCTGTCGCTGGAAGACGTGGCGGCGCACCGGGAGGGCATTGCCTTCATCGCGTGGCCCTCGGACGATATCGACGCATTCGAGGGCGAGTTGCCGCGGCTTCGCGAGGCCTTGCCGTCGCTTCGCCATGTCGCGGCGAGCTGGCTTTATCGCGGCGACGATGCGGCACGGATCGAGCGGCTCGACCGGATTGCGCGGGCCAACGGCTGCACGATCCTCGCGACCAACGACGTTCATTATCACGCGCCCGAGCGGCGGCCGCTGCAGGACGTCGTCACCTGCATTCGCGAGAAGACGACGATCGCCAAAGCCGGATACCTCCTCAATCCCAATGCCGAGCGGCATTTGAAGTCGCCGGAGGAGATGGTGCGGCTGTTCGAACGCTGGCCGCATGCGATTTCGCGCGACCCGCGAGTTCGCCGACGCCTTCGCTTCAGCCTCGACGAACTGCGATACGAATATCCGCGCGAGACGGTGCCGGAAGGGCGCACGCCGCAGCAGCATCTGGAGCAACTGACGTGGAAGGGCGCGCACGAGCGCTGGGGAGACCGCATTCCCTACAAGGTGCTGACGCAGCTCAACCATGAGCTGCAGCTGATCGAGAAGCTGGATTTCGCGCGATACTTCCTGACGGTGCACGAGATCGTCGCCTTCGCGCGCGGCCTCGATCCGCCGATCCTGTGCCAGGGACGCGGCTCGGCGGCGAATAGCGCGGTCTGCTACTGCCTCGCAATTACAGCGGTCGATCCGGCGACCAGCGACCTCCTGTTCGAGCGCTTCATTTCCGAGGAGCGCAAGGAGCCGCCCGACATCGACGTCGACTTCGAGCATGAGCGGCGCGAGGAAGTGATCCAGCACATCTACGACAAATACGGCCGCGACCGCGCCGGGATCGCGGCGACGGTGATCCACTATCGCCCGCGCTCGGCGATCCGCGAGGTCGGCAAGGTGATGGGCCTCAGCGAGGACGTCTGCGGGGCGCTGGCCTCGACGATCTGGGGCCATATGGACGCCGAGCTGGAGGACGCGCGGGCGGACGATGCCGGGCTCGACCTCAGCGATCCGCATCTGAAGCGCACCGTCAAGCTTGCCGAGCAGCTGGTCGGGATGCCGCGGCACCTGTCGCAGCATGTCGGCGGCTTCATCCTGACCGAGCGGCCGCTGACCGAGACGGTGCCGATCGGCAATGGCGCGATGGACGACCGCACCTTCATCGAGTGGGACAAGGACGACATCGAGGAGCTGGGCATCCTCAAGATCGATGTGCTTGCGCTCGGCATGCTGACCTGCATCCGCAAATGCTTCGACCTGGATCGAGCAGCATCACGGCGAGCGGTGGGAGCTGGCGACCGTCCCGCAGGAGGTGCCCGAGGTGTACGACATGCTGTGCCGCGGCGATTTGCTCGGCGTGTTCCAGGTCGAGAGCCGGGCGCAGATGAACATGCTGCCGAGGCTGAAGCCCCGCCGCTTCTACGACCTGGTGATCGAGGTCGCGATCGTCCGGCCGGGGCCGATCCAGGGCGACATGGTGCATCCGTATCTTGAAGCGGCGTTCGGGCAAGGAGCCGGTGACCTTCCCCTGCCCCGATCCGGCGCACGGGGATCCCGACGAATTCGAGAAGATTCTCGGGCGGACGCTTGGCGTGCCGATCTTCCAGGAGCAGGCGATGAAGATCGCGCTCGATGCAGCGAAGTTCAGTTCCGAGGAGGCGAACCAGCTGCGCAAGGCGATGGCGACCTTCCGCGCGAAGGGAAAGATCGAGACACTGGAGGAGAAGATGGTCGGACGGATGGTCGCGCGCGGCTACGACCGCGATTTCGCCCAGCGCTGCTTCGACCAGATCAAGGGCTTCGGCGAATATGGCTTCCCCGAAAGCCACGCGGCGAGCTTCGCGCACCTCGTCTATGTGTCGAGCTGGCTGAAATGGAAGTATCCGGCGGCGTTCGCCTGCGCCCTCCTGAACTCGCAGCCGATGGGGTTCTACGCGCCGGCGCAGATCGTCCGCGATGCGCGGGAGCACGGGGTCGAGGTGCGCGCGGTGGATGTGAACCTGTCGGAGTGGGATTCAACGCTCGAGCCCACATCCGCTCGTCCTGAGCGGAGCCGCGCAAGCGGCGTAGTCGAAGGGCGCCGTCCGGACGCATCTCGCAAATGCCCTTCGACTACGCTCAGGACGAGCGAAGCGGGGTGTTTGGCATTGAGACTTCGGCCTTCGCCAGATCGAGGGACTGCATTCGGCAGATGCGGAGCGTCTCGCCCGAAATCGCCCCTATGCCTCCGTCGAAGATCTGCGCCGGGCCGGCGTGCCCGTCCATGCCATCCAGCGGCTTGCCGCAGCGGATGCGTTCCGGTCGATGGGGCTCGACCGGCGGGCGGCGCTGTGGGATTCGCGGGCGCTCCGTCAGGGCCCCGACCTGCCGCTGTTCCGTCATTCCGACGCCCGTGACGAGGGCGCCGAAGCGGAGCCCGCCCAGCTTCCGGACATGCCACTCTCCGAGCATGTCGTGACCGATTACCAGACGCTTCGGCTCAGCCTGAAGGCACACCCGATGCGATTCCTGCGCGCGCATTATGCCGCGCGAAAAGTTCATTACCGCCGAGCAGCTGAAGACCGTCCGTGACGGCAAGCGGCTGTCGATCGCGGGCCTCGTGCTGATCCGCCAGCGGCCGGGCAGCGCCAAGGGCGTGGTGTTCCTGACCATCGAGGACGAGACCGGGGTCGCCAATCTGGTGGTGTGGCCAGACGTGTTCGAGAAGCAGCGCAAGATCGTCATGGGCGCCCGGCTGATGGCGGTTCACGGGATTATCCAGAGGGACGAGGATGATGGCGTGATCCATGTCGTCGCCCGCCAACTCGAGGATCACAGCCACATGCTGCGCCAACTCAGCGACGATTTGATGCCCTCGACCCTTAGCCAAGGCGACGCCGCCGGCAGCTGGCGAGCGCCGTCGGCAGTCCACCCGCGAGACGTCGAGATCATCCCGAGGAGCCGCGACTTCCATTGATTCGCGGCCACGGCGGTTCATGCCGGGGCAAGCTGAGCGTGCCAATTCCGCCACAAAATCCGGCTAAGAGGCGCGCCATGAAACAAATTCTTGCCAAGACCGCGCTCGTCTTACTCGCCTTGTCCATGCCCTTCGCGGCCTCGGCGCAAGCCGCGATCGAGGGCCATTGGGTCAACCCCAAGGGCAATGTCGTCGTTCGCCTCGCCCCTTGCGGCGACGCTTATTGCGGAACCGTCATCAAGGCCTCGCGGCACGCCCAGGAATCGGCCCGCAACGGCGGGACCCCGCACCTGATCGGAACCCAGATCCTGACCGGCCTGCGTCCCAACGGCGACGGCACGTTCAAGGGTCGGCGTGTTCGATCCCAAGCGCAACATCCGCGCACCCGCGACGATTCGCCTCGAGGGCGAGAACGCCATCACCGTGAAGGGCTGCGCGATCGCCGGAATGCTGCTGTGCAAGGAACAGCGCTGGACGCGGGTCAGCTGAGCGAGAACGCGTCGGCGCCGATTTCTCCGGCAAGAATGGCGGCCTGAACCGCCGCCATTTCGCCCGCCCAATAGCGGTCCGAGGTGAAGCCGGGCGAGAGCCCCCGCACCTTGCCGTGCACCGCCTGAAGGGCCGGTGACGTCGCCAGCGGCGCATGCATGTCGACGCCCTGCGCCGCGGCAATCAGCTCGATTGCGATCACGCCCGCCGCATTGCTGGCGATCGTGCTCGCCTTGCGCGCGGCGATCGGGGCCATCGAAACATGGTCCTCTTGGCCGGCCGAAGTCGGGATCGAGTCGACGCTGGCGGGGAAGGCGAGGCTCTTGTTTTCGCTGACCAAAGCCGCGGCCGTCACCTGCGGGATCATAAGCCCCGAATTGACGCCCGAATCCTCGGTCAGGAACGCGGGCAGGCCGCTCATCTTGGGATCGATCAGGATGGCCGTGCGCCGCTCTGACAGTGAGCCGACCTCGCACAGAGCCATCGCGATCATGTCGGCGGCGAAGGCGACCGGCTCGGCGTGGAAGTTGCCGCCCGAGATGGTCGTGTCCTCGTCGGGGAAGACGATTGGATTGTCGGTGACGGCGGCAGCTTCGATGGTCAGAGTGCGCGCGGCGTGATCGAGCAGGTCGAGCGCGGCGCCCATCACCTGCGGCTGGCATCGGAAGCTGTAGGGATCCTGCACCTTCGGACAGTCGGTTTCGTGGCTGGCGAGAATGCCGCTGCCGTCGAGCAAGGCGCGGAGGGCGGCGGCGACGCGAATTTGCCCCGGCTGACCGCGAAGCTCCGACACACGCGCGTCGAACGGCTTGGCCGAACCCTTGAGCGCGTCGGTCGACAGCGCACCGGCCGCAAGCGCCGCCGCGAACACCCGCTCGCCGCGGAACAGGGCATCAAGGGCGATGGCGGTGCTGGCCTGCGTGCCGTTGATCAGCGCCAGACCCTCCTTCGGGCCGAGCTGAAGCGGTGCGAGGCCGAGATGCGCCAGGGCGTCGGTCGCACTCATCACCTGCCCGCCGACATCGATCGCGCCATAGCCCATGAGCGCTGCCGTCATGTGCGCAAGCGGTGCGAGGTCGCCCGACGCGCCGACGCTCCCCTGGCTCGGGATCAGCGGCATGGCGTCACGATCGAGCAGCGCCTGGAGCGCGTCAATCACCTGGCGGCGAACGCCGGAGTGGCCGCGGCCGAGGCCGATCAGCTTGAGAACGATCATCAGCCGGGTGACGTGACGCGGCAGCGGGTCGCCAAGGCCGGCGCTATGCGACAGGATCAGGTTGGTCTGCAGCTCCGCCAGCCGATGCGCGGGGATTCGCGTGTTGGCGAGGATGCCGAAGCCTGTGTTGACGCCATAGACGGTGTTGCCGTTCGCGACGATGCGGTCGACGGACGCGGCGGCTTCGTCGATGCGGCTCAGGGCGGCGGCGTCGAGGGACGCCGGCGCGCCCGACCAGAGTCCCCGCAAATCGGCGAGCGCGATGCTTTGCGGGTTGAGCTTCATCAGCGGCCGACCATCGGCAAATCTAATCCCTGCTCGCGCGCGCAGTCGATGGCGATCTCGTAGCCCGCATCGGCGTGGCGCATGACGCCGGTCGCGGGGTCGTTCCATAGCACTCGGCCAAGCCGGCGGCCGGCATCGTCGGTGCCGTCGGCGACGATCACCATGCCGGCGTGCTGCGAATAGCCCATGCCGACGCCGCCGCCGTGGTGAAGCGACACCCAGGTCGCGCCGGATGCGGTGTTGAGGAGGGCGTTGAGAAGCGGCCAGTCGCTGACGGCGTCGCTGCCGTCCTTCATGCTTTCGGTCTCGCGGTTGGGCGAAGCGACGCTGCCGCTGTCGAGATGGTCGCGGCCGATGACGATCGGCGCGGAGACTTCGCCGGTCCTGACCATCTCGTTGAACGCCAGGCCGAGCTTGTCCCGCTGGCCGAGGCCGACCCAGCAGATGCGCGCGGGCAGCCCCTGGAAGGCGATCCGCTCGCGCGCCATGTCGAGCCAGCGGTGGAGGTGCGGGTCGTCGGGGATCAGCTCCTTCACCTTGGCGTCGGTCTTGTAGATGTCCTCGGGATCGCCGCTGAGCGCGACCCAGCGAAACGGGCCGACTTCCGCGGCAGAACAGCGGGCGGACATAGGCCGGAACGAACCCCGGGAAGTCGAAGGCGTGGGTGACGCCTTCGTCATAGGCCTCCTGGCGGATGTTGTTGCCATAGTCGAAGGTCGGAACGCCCATGGCCTTGTAGGCGAGCATGGCCTCGACGTGCCGGGCGATGGACTGCTTGGCGGCCTCGGCGACGGCGGCGGGGTCGCGCTCGCGCATCTCCTGCCACTTGGCGACGCTCCAGCCGGCCGGACAATAGCCATTGGCCGGGTCATGGGCGCTGGTCTGGTCGGTGACGCGCATCGGGCCGGATGCCTCGCGCGAGCATCTCGGGCACGATCTCGGCGGCGTTGCCGAGCAGGCCGACGCTGGTCGGCTCGGTGGCGGTGCGGATGATCTCCAGCGCTTCGTCGATGCTGGTCGCGCGGCGGTCGACGTAGCGGGTCTCGAGACGCTTCTCGATGCGGCTGTCCTGGACCTCGATGGCGATGCAGTGAGCGCCGGCCATCACCGCCGCGAGCGGCTGCGCGCCGCCCATGCCGCCGAGCCCCGCGGTCAGGATCCACTTGCCCTGGAGGTCGCCGCCATAATGCTGGCGGCCCATCTCGACGAAGGTCTCGAACGTGCCTTGGACGATGCCCTGGCTGCCGATGTAGATCCAGCTGCCGGCGGTCATCTGGCCGTACATCATCAGCCCGGCGCGATCGAGGCGGTTGAAGGTCTCCCAGTTCGCCCATTTCGGCACGATGTTCGAGTTGGCAATGAGGACTCGCGGCGCGTCCTTGTGCGTGCGGAAGACGCCGACGGGCTTGCCGGACTGGACGAGCAGCGTCTGATCGTCCTCGAGCCGCTCCAGCGTCTCCACGATGCGATCGAAGCACTGCCAGTTGCGCGCCGCGCGGCCGATGCCGCCGTAGACGACGAGGCTCTGCGGGTCCTCGGCAACCTCGTCGTCGAGGTTGTTCATCAGCATCCGGACGGCGGCCTCGGTTGCCCAGCTCTTCGCCACGATGTCGCTGCCGCGGCGAGCGCGGATGTGGCGGCTGTTGTCTCTACGGCTGTCCAATGTTTTCCTCGTCATGCTGAACTCGTTTCAGCATCCATCTTTTCGCGAGAACCGTCCTTCCGGCAGAATGGACCCTGAAACAAGTTCAGGGTGACGGACTGGTGTCTTGTCCCGCGAAAATCCGCTTTTCAGGCCCCGGAAGGCCAATCCAGTAGCCGAGTTCGGCAAGCGTTTCGATGCGCCAGACGCACAGGTCCGCCTGCTTGCCCGGGGCGATGCTGCCGATGCTATGGACGAGGCCGAGCGCGCGCGCGGCGTTGACGGTCATGCCGGCAAGCGCCTCGTCCGGAGTCAGACCGAACAGGGTGCAGGCCATGTTCATGGCCAGCGTCGGCGACAGCAGCGGCGAGGTGCCGGGGTTGCAGTCGGTGGCGACTGCCATCCGCACCTTGTGCTTGCGAAGAAGCGCGACCGGCGGCTTTCGCTCCTCCTGAAGCGCATAGAAGGCGCCCGGCAGCAGCACCGCGACGGTGCCCGCGGCGGCCATGGCTTTTGCACCGGCTTCGTCGAGATGCTCGAGATGATCGGCGGACAAAGCGCGATATTCGGCGGCGAGCGCGGCGCCCTTCTGGTTGGAGAGCTGCTCGGCATGGAGGCGGACGCGCAGGCCGTGGTGGGCCGCCGCCTTGAACAGCCGTTCCACCTCGTCGGGCGTGAAGGCAATGGTGTCGCAGAAGGCGTCGACGCTGGTCGCGATGCCCTGCCTGGCTGCTTCGGGGATGAGCTTGTCGACGATCTCGCTGACGTAATGGGCGCGGCGGTCGCGTTGGTCGGCGGGGATCGCGTGGAGGGCGAGCAGGGTCGGAACGATCCGCACCGCTTCGCCCTCGCCGAGCTGCGCCGCCAGCTTGACCAGGCGAAGCTCGCTCTTGCGATCGAGGCCGTAACCGGACTTGACCTCGATGGTCGTGCAACCGCCCTGCATCAGTGCGTGGAGGCGGCGGCGGCTTTGCTCCAGCAGCGCGTCCTCGGATGCCGCGGCGGTCCGGGCGACGGTCGACGCAATGCCGCCGCCAGCCTTGGCGATCTCCTCGTAGCTGGCGCCGGCGCGGCGCATCGCGTGCTCGTCGGCGCGGGCGCCGCCGAAGATCAGGTGCGTGTGGCAGTCGATCAGACCGGGCGTCACCCAGGCGCCCGCAAGCGCATCGACGTGGGCCGCGCGATAACCGGCCAGCTCGGTGCGGCGGCCGACCCGGACCACCTTGCCGTCGGCGATGCCGATCGCGCCGTTCTCGACGATGCCGAGCGGGTTGCCCGGCGCGGCTTGCAAGGTCGCGATATTGCAGTCGACGAGCAGCCGGTCCCACATGCGCCATGGGCTTTAGGGCTGAGGGGGTGTAGCGTCAAAAGGTGGGCAGCTGGCCTAATGTTTCCGACCTGATCGTCCCCGCCGCGAGCCGCGCGGCGGTCGGGCTGCTCGGCGTTCCGCTCGCTGCGGGATCGGTGACGCCGGGCGCCTGCGACCAGGCGCCGGCACTGCTTCGGCAGACTTTGAAGCGGATTGGCCGCTATGACGTCGAGACCGGCCGCGAGCTTGCGACCGCGATCGCGGATCGCGGCGATACGGAAATTGCGGGCCTGTCCATCGAGGACGCGACGCCCATCATTCAGCGCGCGGTTGCAGCGAGCGCGGAAGCACATGCGCTGACGCTTCTGGTCGGCGGCAACAATGCCATCACCCGACCGGCGGTGCTCGCCCTCGACAGCGAACTCGAGGACGTCGGGCTGATCACGCTCGACGCCCATTTCGACATGCGCGATCTGGACGAGGGCCTGCGCAACGGCAATCCGGTGCGGGCGCTGCTTGCCGACGGGCTGCCTGGAGCAAATATCGCGCAAGTCGGCCTCGCCGCCTTTGCCAACAGCCGGGCGATGCACGAGGACGCCGTGGAGGCGGGCAATCTGGTGGTGACGATCGGCGACGTCCGCCGCGAAGGCATCGCCCATGCGATCGAACGTGCCCTCGACCATGTCGCCCATTGCGACGCACTGGTCATCGACTGCGACATCGACGTCATCGACCGCTCGCAATTCCCGGCGGCGCCCGGCGCGCGGGCCGGCGGGATGGCAGTCCACGACTTCTACGCCGCGGTTCGGCGCCTCGCGCAAGACCCGCGCGTCCGCGTCATCGACCTGGTCGAATGGGACCCGCCACTGGACCGAAGCGACCTCAGCGCTTTGACTGCCGCCCGTTGGGTCGCCGAGTGCCTTGCCGGCTACGAGATGCGCTAGTCGTCTTGGACGACTTGGCGGTGGATTTCCTCTGCGGCGGGTCGGGCGTCACCACCACCTGCCGCGCTTCGATGCGAACGACGCAGTCCCAGGGAATCCGGCGGCCCTTCTTCCTGGCGGTCAGCCGCTCGATGAAGCTGCCCGGACCGGTCATCAGGGCCGTCACGCGGCCGCCGTCGCAGTGGACTTCGTGCACTCGTCCCAGCCGCTCGCCATCGAGGGTGACGACCGTCTTGTCGCGAAGATCGGTGAGCCGCATCACATGGCTCCGACGCGGGGGATGTGGGCGCGGACGCGGTTCTCGATCTCGTGAAGGCCGAGTGCTTCCGCCGGCACCTTGAGGTGGACGGCGCTGTTGATGGACTCGACCTTGGCGATCGGAACGCGCGTGCACCGATCGCCGGCGATCTTGCGTACCAGCCACATCGCCCAGACGGGCATCCGGCCCTGATAGGCGCCTGGACCGACGAGTAGCGCGGCGAGGCGCGTGTCCTTGCCGGCAGAACCGTCGAGTTCGATATCGTCGACAATCCCGCAGTAATTGCCGTTGGGATCGATCAGCGGCAGGTCGAGCAGCTGGCTGACGATCTTGATCGGATCGGTCGGCTTCATCCCTGGCCTCCCGAGGTCAGGAAGTAGAGCGGAAGCGCGCCGATGGCGGCGACTGTGATGAGCGCGAAATAGAACCAGCCGAGCGTCTTCCCGAAGCGGCCGTTGGCATGCTCCTTCATGTACGACTTGTCGCCGGCGAGCAGCAGCAGCGGCAAATAGGTCAGCGGCAGGACGAGGATCGAGAACAGCACCGCATATTCGACGAGCTGCATCGGATCGACGCCGGTCAGGATGATCCCGAGCCCGGCCAGGAACAGGACGATCCAGGTGACCGTGAAACGCGGCGCTTGCCAGGGCTTGCGATGCCGGCCCCATTCCCAGCCGAAGAATTGGGAGATGCCGTAGGCGTTGGCCATGCACGTCTCGATCGCCGCTCCGGAGATCGCGAACAGCATGCCGAGGAGCGCGATCAGGAGGCCGATCCACCCGAATGGAATCGCCACTTCGAGCGCCGAGCTGCCGAGCAATTGCGGGTCAACATTCGCCGGCGTGAACAATTGCGCCGAGCTGGCGAGGATGGCGATCGACAGCAGCGAGCCGAGGCCGAACCCGACCGTGCAGGTGATCTTGTTCATCGGCAGGTCCTTCGGCCCCCACTCCTCCTCGATGCCGCCGGAGGAATAGAAATAGGCCTCGTACGGAAACATCACGGCGCTGACGATCGCGACCGCAAAGTAGCCGAACACCAGCAGCTCCTTGGTCGAAAGGCCGTGCGGGATTTGCGGGACGAACCCGCCGGCGATCTGCCCCCAGGGCGCCTTGATCGCGACAAGGGCAGCGATGAAGGCGATCATGAACAGGCCGAGCAGGCCGTAGATTCGCTCGATCCACTTGAACGGGAGCACCCACATCGAGGCCATGAGGACAGCGGTGCCGACGACTGCCATCAGCGGATACGGCAGACCGGTGAGGTAGCGCAGGATCAGCGCGACGCCGCCGACCTCCGCCGCGCAGGTGATGAGGTTGGCGACGAGCGAGGCGGCGAGCGTGACGAGGCCCAGTTTCAGGCCCAGCCGGTGGCGCATCAGGTTGAATACCGGCTGCTTGGCGACGGCCGCGACCCGGCCGCTCATTTCGCCGAACACCATGATGCCGCCCGTCGACAGCGCGAACACCCAGATCAGCGCATAGCCGAACGTCGATCCCGCCTTGGCCGCGAACACCAGTTCGCTGATATCGACGAAGCCGCCGACGGCCGTCATGATTCCGAGCGTCAGCTCAAGCGGATTCAAGGCTGTCCTCGATCTGCTTGAGCCGCGTGACGTGACCGCGAAGCTGCTGTGGAGGCGCGTCGTCCGGCTGCTGGAGAAGCGCCTGGATTTCAGCGCCATAGGGCGAATTGGCCTGGGTCAGCGACTTGGCGGTCGTCTGCAGCTGCTGGCGGATGCTCGAGCGCATCGTCGCGACATAGTTGGCAGTCAGCTTCCGCTCGGCCGCCTGCTCGTTGATCAGCGCCCATTCCGCGCCCAGCGTCCGCGCTTCGCCGATCGATGGCAGGTCGGCTTGCGCGCCCTTCGAACAGGCGCCGCAAAGGGCGACCAGGAGCAACAGCAACTTACGCACTGCGGGACAACCGTTTCGGAGCCGCAGCGTTCCGTCAGCGAGCGGCGGCGAGCTTGCGACCGCGTTCGGACAGCGTGCGGAAGGTGATCGAGAAGCGCAGCGTATCGCCGGGAGCGATGCTGTGCTCCCATTCGTGGCGGACCTCGCCCGACAGCAGGTAGGCCGAGCGGGGCTCCAGGTGCGACAGTGGCGCGACGGAAGCCGACGGGGTGCGCTGGCGGAAGCGCATGGTCGCCGGCGAGCCGAGCGAGATGCCGACCACATGCTCGAACTGCGGCCGGTCGCGATGCCAGCCGATCCCGGCGCCGGGATCGTAGCGGGCGAGGAGGACATGGGCGAAGTCGTCCGGAACGACTCGGGCGAACGCAGCGGCCCTGGCGCGGAGCGGCAGCAGCCATTCGGGGATCGGCTCGGCCGGCGCGAAGCTGGCGTCGTCGAAATCGTAGCGCCAGCCGAAGCGTGGTGGTCTTGCGATTGCCGAGCCAGCCGTGGAAGCGGAACGGGGTGAGGTCGGTCGCGCAAAGATGGGCGACCAGCGCATCGTGCTCGGCTTCGCTGATCGAAATCCGCGCGATACTCGAGGCCGGCGATCAGCGGCTCCTTGAACAGATCGGCCACGGCGGGCTTCGTCACGTGCCGAACAGCTCCTTGAGTTCCGACGGGCGAAGCTCGGGCGCGAGCTGCTGGAAGGTGCATTGGCTTGGGGTCCTTGTCGGGCCGCCAGCGCAGGAAGCCGGTGCCGTGGCGGAAGCGGCGCGCCGGTGACCTGGTCGTAGCGGACCTCGACCACCAGCTCGGGCTTCAGCGGCTCCCAGGCCATCGAGCGCTCGGTGTTCCAGCGGCTTGGGCCGCCCGGAGCGCTGCCGGTGAAGCCGGGCGGCTGGATCAGGCCTTCGAGCTTCTCGGTTAGCGCGGGCCGCTCCTGGGCCGGAATCGCGGAGGTAAAGCCGACGTGATCGAGCAGGCCTTCGTCGTCATAGAGGCCGAGCAGCAGCGAGCCGACTTCGTGCTTCTTCGTGGCATAGCGGAAGCCGCCGACCACGCAGTCGGCGGTGCGCTGCTGCTTGACCTTGATCATCGCCCGCTCGCCCGGACGGTATTCGAGGTCGGCACGCTTGGCGATGACGCCGTCGAGCGCGCCGCCGCTGCGGTGCAGCCAGCCGAGCGCCGTCTCGCGGTCGCGGGTCGCCGGGGAGAGGAGCAGTCCCGGAACGCGGTTTCTGGCGAAAAACGTCTCGAGCGCCGACGCGGCGGTCCGCGAGCGGCTCGCCGGCGAGCGACTTGCCGGCCAGCTCGAGCACGTCGAACGCCATGAGCTCGGCGGGTGTCTGGCTGGACAGCTTGCGGATGCGGCTCTCGGCCGGATGAAGGCGGAGCTGCAGCGCGTCGAACGACAGCGCGTCGCCGACCGGGATGATCAGCTCGCCGTCGAGCAGGAAGTCCCGTTCCTTTACCGTCAGCAGCATCGCCGACCACCTCGGGGAAGTAGCGGCGCGAGCGGCTTGCCGGACTTCGAGGTCAGCGTGACGTCGTCGCCGCGGCGGCGAGCGAGGCAGCGGAAGCCGTCCCATTTGGGCTCGAACTGCCAGCCCTCACCCTCGGGCAGCTCGGCGGCGAGCAGCGCCTCCATCGGCGCCAGCGATGTCGTGGCCTTGTCATTTGCAGACAATCGCCCGCGGTCTGCAGTCGTTCCCGTTGCGGCGCGGATTCCCCTGTTACGCTGCCGAAGCGAACGGGGAGGCTCAGAGCGATGGCATTCGATCCTGAAGCAGCGACTGCACACTATATCGACAGTCTCGGCACCGCCACTCTTCGACAAGGCGCATCGATTATACCGTCGGCAGCGACTGGATGCTGCTGTGGGGCCTGATCGTTGCCGCGCTCGTCACCTGGCTGATCGTTCGGTCCGCGCTTGCTCGATCGGCTCGACGCGAAGTTTGGCGCACGGCGGCGAAGCCTGTGCGTCTACCTGGTCGCTTTGGCCTTCTTCCTGCTGTCGGCGCTGCTGACGCTGCCGTGGACACTGTATGCAGAGCTGGTGGCGCGAGAAGAGCTACGGCCGGACCAGTCAGCCGCTTGGCGACTTCCTCGTTCAGTTTGCGCTGTCGACCGTGATCACCGCGGTTGTCGGCGCCGTGTTCATGATCGGCTCTACTGGCTGATGCGGCGCGCCGGAAAGCGCTGGTGGATCTGGACGGGAGCGCTGACCGCCGTCGTGCTTGCCTTCGTCGATGCTGCTTGCACCGATTCTGATCGAGCCCTTGTTCAATCATTACCAGCCCGTGCCGCCGGGGCCGGTGCGCGGTGCCGTGGTGACGATGGCGGCGCGGGCGGGCATTCCGGCGGACAAGATCTACATGTTCAACGGCTCGCGCCAGTCGAACAACTTCACGGCCAATGCCGGCGGAGTTGGAAGCACGGCGCGGGTCGCGATCTCCGACGTCGCGCTCAAGAATGCCTCGCTCGACGAGGTTCGCGCCGTGACCGGTCACGAGATCGGCCATTATGTGCTCAAGCACAGCTGGTGGGGACTGCTGTTCTTCTCGCTTCTTGCCGTCGGCCTGTTCTGGCTCGCCGACCGGCTGTTCCCGCGCTTCGCCCGGGCGTTCGGTTCGAACGCGCGGCTCAGTGATCCGCGCGGATTGCCGGTGCTCATGTTTATGGTCTCGTTCTTCGGCCTGCTTGCGCTGCCGCTCCTCAACACGTTCAGCCGAACGCTGGAGAGCCAGGCGGACCTCTATTCGCTCGAGACCGAGAATCGGCCCGACGCGCTTGCGACGTCGCTCGTGAAGACGGCGGAGTATCGCTATCCGCGGCCCGGCCGGCTGGAGGAGATCATCTTCTACGACCATCCGTCGGTTGAGGCGCGCGTGCGTCGCGCGATGGAATGGAAGGCCACGCATCCGGGTCCGCCCGCGCCGTAGCGGAGAGCACGCTAGGACCCGGGGGAAGCGGGCCGGCTGCGTTCGATCTCGGCGCGCAGGGCGCGGACTTCCTTGGTCAGCTGCTGGAGTTCTCCGGCGCCGGCGACGGGCCCGTCCTTCTTTTCGGCATCGCGGCCGACGAAATAGCTGGCGAAGGTGGCGGTGATGTATCCGAAGGTCGCAAAGCCGTAGAGCGAGAGCAGGACCGTCAACACGCGCCCTTCCGCGGTCACCGGCCAATATTGGCTGCCGATGCTGGTCAGAAGCATGGCGGTCCACCACAGAGCGTCGCCGTAGGAGGTGAAGCCGCCCTGCACCTGGCTTGCCGGCTCGAAGCTGAGCATGCCGGCGGCGCCGAGACCGACAACCAGCAATGTTAGCACCGCGACGTAACCGAACTTGCGGCGCTCCAGGGTGCGGCGCAGGGCGTTCATGCTGCGGTTGGCGGTGCCGACGATCCTGACCAGCCGAAAGCCGCGAAGCGCGCTCGCCGCTCTCAGGAAGCGGAAGATGGCGAATAGCCGAAGCGCGGGCGCCAGGAGAGCGATCGCGGTCAGCCAGTTGGTCTTGAGGAACGGAATCTTCTTTGGCGCGAGCACGAAGCGAAGGGCGAACTCGACGAGGAAGATGATCCAGATGACGGTGCCGAGAGTGGTCAGCAGCGTGCTGCCGCCGGTCGTGAGCTCGACGAGGACGATGACGACCCAGATCGCGCTCAGCACCATCATCGGCGTGTCGAGCCAGCTGTCCAG
>CAWGRB010000024.1:0-145678 GCA_963824845.1 uncultured Alphaproteobacteria bacterium | reverse complement strand
GCCCCTTGTCGCAGCGGGCGCCAACCAGCCCCGGCTCGAAGTTCGCGACCTGAGGTCCGCTCGGCGGCCGGGTCCCCAGGTTCGACCGCGGCGGCGCAGCGCTGTCGGGCGTTCCGGTCAGCGGGTTCACGCACAGCAAATCCTCGCGCTTCCGCTTGGCGCCGGTGCAGGCCTCGCCGAGCCCTGGTCAGAATTGAGCACCGAATTCGGATTGGCCGGCTCGCCGAAGGTCAGCCACGACAGGATGCAGCCGCTCTGGTCCGGGGGCCGAACAAGCGGGGAGGCCGAGGGCGGGCAAGTCGGCGGTGCGGCTGATCGGCCAGCCGACCACGTAGGCGGCGGCCGCCCGCTTGGCGATCGGCTTGCCGGCGGTCCAGACGCGGAGCGGCCGCGCGAGGTCGAGCGAGCCCTGGCTGTGCGCAGGCCAGAATGATCGGCCGATCGCCGGCCTCTTTTACGAACTGGTCGAAGGCCGCGGCGACGTCTCCATAAGCCAGGTCCAGTGCCTTCTTCGCATCCGCGCTGCTGAGCAGGAAGGCGCCGAACGCCGCCTGCCGGTAGCGCGGCGCCCAGATCTGCCCCGCGCCGTTGAATGCGCTCGCCTGGCTCTGGGTGAACAGGCGCGTGCGGAACTCCGGTGTCGCCGGGCTTGAAGCGGCGCGTTCAGCGGTCGAGTGTACAGGTACGTTGTCGGGTGGATGTAGAAAACCGCGGCGTTGCCGACCGCGCCTTTGCTTGACGCCGTCAGGAAGCCAGCTCGCCGGGTCGTCGGTTAACCTGGACGCGACACCCAATTCGCAGCCGACTTGGTAATCCGGGCCTCCGCCGCTGCTGCCGCCACAAAATGTCCCTTCGGCTTCACTTGTCGATCAATACCCGGTCGCCGAACTGGAAGATCGCGAACGCTCCCGCCACGACCAGCAGCGTGAGGACGAGGATCACCATCAGGAAGCGGCGGGCGCACATGTCGGGGCGCCCTATTGGGCAGAGGAGCGGCGGGCAAGGGAGGCCTCGACTGTGTCCGTGGCCAAATTCGGCAGTGCCGCGAGGTGGGCGGTGTCACCCTCACTGCTTGGAATCGGGGGTGCTTCCACTTCCTCCACTTCGTCACCTTTCACGAGGGGCGACGCTGAAAAATGCCTGGGTTCGAGGGTGACATCGAAGGTGACAGCATGGTGGTGCCATCAACCGGCGCCAGACAGTACGGGCAAGCGCGTCCAACTCGATCCTTGGTCATGCCGGATCACAGCAAGCACAGGCGAGGGGCTGTAGGACAGCCAATTCTGGACCCCGCGCATGCTTCCGACCCAGCAGCCCTCGCGGCTTGCTGGTCCGACACCCCCTCGCTACTCGCCAGACAATGGCTACCGACGCCGCCCTTTTCGCTCTTTCGAAAAACCTCGCGCCCAGCTTCGAAGTGCTTGGCGGCAAGGTGCCGGCGCTGATCGTCGACAATTTCTACGCGCATCCGGACGCCCTTCGCGCTTTTGCCCTCGATCAGTCCTTCGAAGCGCCGCCTTATCCCTATCCCGGCCGGCTCGCTGCGGCGCCCGAGAGCAGCGCTTCGCTTCGGAACGCGCGGCGCTGGGTCCTGGAGGTCGCGAACCGCGAGTTCCTGTCCCGCGTTCCGCCGATCGAGCACTCCGGTCGGCGGCTCACCGCCTTCTCGCAGCTCTACACGGACTTCGCCGTGGTCGACGTCCACCCCGATGATCTCTCCCACACCCAGCGCATCCCGCACACAGATCCGGTCCCGGTGTTCGGACTCGTCTATCTCAACCATGAGGCGAGGGGCGGCACCCTGTTCTTCGAGCAGAAGGCGCAGCCCCCGGCGACCGACAAGGAGGGCGGCTACATGACCAAGAGCACGGCCGCATTCGAACTGTGCGCACGCATCGAGGCTGTCTTCAACCGGCTGGTGATCTATCCCGGGTTCGTTCCGCACTCCGGAGACATCAGCGGCGAGTGGATCCGCACCGACGAACGCTATTCGAATCCGCGCCTGACCCAGCGGTTCGCGTTCCTGCCTTAGAGCGAAGACGCGATCAGCGGCTTGCTCCACCATACCCTGCCGGTTATCGCGCGGCGGCAATGTCCGTATCCCCTGAACAGGCCCGCCACATCGCCAAGCTGGCGCGGATCGCGATGAGCGATGCCGAGCTCGAGCGGCTGGTGCCGGAGCTCAACAACATTCTCGGCTGGGTCGAGCAGCTCGGCGAGGTCGACACCGACGGAGTCGAGCCGCTGGCGACGGTCGTCGACCAAAAGCTTCGCCTGCGCGACGACGTCGTCAACGACGGCAACATCCGCGACGCCATCCTCGCCAACGCGCCGGAAGCCCAGCACGGCTTCTTCGCGGTGCCCAAGGTGATCGAGTGACCGAGCTGACGTCCAAGACGATCGCCGAGCTGCGCGACGGCATCCGCGGCGGCGAGTTGAAGGCGCGCGAGGTGGCCGAGGCGTACAATGCCGCCGTCGCGGCCGCTCGCACGCTGAACGCCTATACGGTCGAGACCCCGGAGGATGCGCTCGCGGCAGCCGACGCCGCCGACAAAGCACGCGGCTCGTCGGAGCTTGGCAGCCTTGCCGGCATCCCGCTCGGCATCAAGGACCTGTTCGCGACCAACGGCGTCGAGACCACGGCCGGCAGCAAGATCCTCAAGGACTTCAAGCCGCCGTATGAGAGCACCGTCACCGCCAACCTTCGGAAAGCGGGCGCCGGCATGCTCGGCAAGCTCAACATGGACGAGTTCGCGATGGGCTCGTCCAACGAAACCAGTGCCTACGGCCCGGTGATCTCGCCGTGGCGCCGCAATGGCAGCAATGTCGGGCTGACCCCCGGCGGCTCGTCGGGCGGTTCGGCCGCCGCGGTCGCGGCTGGAATCGCTCCGGGCGTGACCGGCACCGACACCGGCGGCTCGATCCGCCAGCCCGCCGCCTTCACCGGGATCACCGGCATCAAGCCGACCTACGGCCGCTGCTCGCGCTGGGGCGTGGTGTCGTTCGCAAGCTCGCTCGACCAGGCCGGGCCGATGGCGAGGACGGTGCGCGACTGCGCGATCCTGCTCGAGGCGATGGCCGGGTTCGACCCGAAGGACTTCGACCTCGCTCGACGTCCCCGTGCCCAAGTGGGAAGCGGGCTTGTCCAGCGATCTCAGGGGCAAGCGCGTCGGTATTCCGAAGGAATATCGGATCGACGGCGTGCCCGGCGAGATCGACGCGCTTGTGGGAGCAGGGCATCGAATGGCTGAAGGACGCCGGGCGCGAAGCCGGTCGAGATCAGCCTGCCGCACACCAAATACGCGCTTCCGACCTACTACATCATCGCGCCCGCCGAGGCCTCGTCGAACCTCGCCCGCTATGACGGCGTCCGCTACGGCCTGCGGGTCGAGGGCGTGAAGACGCTCGACGACATGTACGCCGCGACCCGCGCGGAGGGCTTCGGCGAGGAGGTCAAGCGCCGCATCATGATCGGCACCTACGTGCTGTCCGCCGGCTTCTACGACGCCTACTTCACCAAGGCGCAGAAGGTGCGGGCGCTGATCAAGCAGGACTTCCGCAAGGCGTTCGAGCAGTGCGACGTCATCCTCACCCCGACCGCTCCAAGCGCCGCCTTCGGAATCGGCGAGACCACCGACCCGCTGGCGATGTACCTCAACGACGTCTTCGCGGTCCCGGCAAGCCTCGCCGGACTGCCCGCGATGAGCGTCCCGGCGGGCTCGACGGGCAGGGCCTGCCGCTCGGCCTGCACCTGATCGGCAATGAGTTGGACGAGCAGGGCGTGCTCAACGCGGGACTGGCGATCGAGGAGCGGGCGGGGTTCACGGCCCGGCCGGAGAAGTGGTGGTAATGGCTGACGCAGTGCGCACCTTTCCGCATCAAGGGCGAAACCGGCGACTGGGAGGTCGTGGTCGGGCTCGAGGTCCACGCGCAGATCACCGCGACGGCCTCCAAGCTGTTCTCCGGCGCGGCGACCGCGTTCGGGGCGGAGCCGAACACGCAGGTCACCCTGGTCGACGCGGCGATGCCCGGCATGCTTCCGGTGCCGAACCGCGAGTGCATCCGGCAGGCGGTGCGGACCGGCATGGCGCTGGACGCCAAGATCAACGCCTGGAGCCGGTTCGACCGGAAGAATTACTTCTACGCCGATCTGCCGCAGGGCTACCAGATCAGCCAGCTCTACCACCCGCTGGTCGGCGAGGGCGAAATCGAGGTGCTGGTCGACGAGAAGGACGACAGCAGCGCCAAGACCATCGGCATCGAGCGAATCCACGTCGAGCAGGACGCGGGCAAGCTGATGCACGACCAGCACCCGACGATGAGCTACGTCGACCTCAACCGCTGCGGCGTCGCGCTGATGGAGATCGTGTCGCGGCCGGACATGCGTTCGCCTGCGGAAGCAGGGGCTTACCTCCGGAAGCTCAGGGCAATCCTGCGCTATGTCGGCTCCTGCGACGGCAATATGGAAGAGGGCTCGATGCGCGCCGACGTCAACGTCAGCGTACGCAAGGCCGGCGAGGAATTCGGCACCCGCACCGAGACCAAGAACGTCAACTCGGTCCGCTTCGTCATGGCGGTGATCGAGCATGAGGCGCGGCGCCAGGTCGAGGTCATCGAGGGCGGCGGCACCATCGTGCAGGAAACGCGGCTCTACGACCCCGACAAGAACGTCACCCGCTCGCTGCGGTCGAAGGAAGACGCGCACGACTATCGCTACTTCCCCGACCCGGACTTGCTGCCGCTGGAGCTGGACGAGGCGTTCCTCGACGAATGCCGGTCGAGCCTTCCGGAGCTGCCCGATGCCAAGCGCAAGCGCTATGAGGGGCTCGGCATAACCGCCTTACAACGCCAGCGTTTTGACTGCCGAAGTCGAGACGGCGCGCTGGTTCGATACGCTGCTCGACGCGGGCGCCGAGCCGAAGCAGGCCGCGAACTGGGTGGTGGCCGAGCTGTTCGGCGCGCTCAACCGCCTCGGCAAGCACATCGACGAGAGTCCGGTCACGCCGCCCCAGGCCGCCGAGCTCCTCAAGCTGGTCGCCGACGGCACCATCTCGGGAAGCCTCGCCAAGCAGGTGTTCGAGATCATGCTCGAGACCGGCGAGGGCGCGGCATCGATCGTCGAGAGCCGCGGGCTCAAGCAGACCAGCGACACCGGCGCCATCGACGCGGAGATCGACAAGATCCTCGCCGCCAACGCCGACAAGGTGCAGCAGTACAAGGCGGGCAAGGAGCAGCTGTTCGGCTTCTTCGTCGGCCAGACGATGAAGGCGATGGCCGGCAAGGCCAACCCGCAGGTCGTCAACGAGCGGCTGAGGGCGAAGCTGGGCTGACCCTTCCTCCCGGGTAGAGGTGTCGCGTGCGTAAATTGCTCCTGTCGATTGTCGCAGCGCTGTTCGCGATCGCGGATCGGCGGCGGAGACGCCTCCGCCGCCGCGCCTCGTCGTCGCCATCGCCGTCGACCAATTCTCCGCCGACCTGTTCGACGAATATCGCGGCGAGTTCACCGGCGGGCTGGCGCGGCTCTCCCGAGAGGGCATCGTCTTCCACAACGGCTATCAAAGCCACGCCGCGACCGAGACCTGCCCAGGCCATTCGACGATCCTCACCGGCGATCACCCGGCGCGCACCGGAATCATCGCCAACGACTGGTACCTGCCGGCGAGCGCGCGCGGGCGAACAGCGATCTATTGCGCGGAGGACGAGAGCAAGGGCACCCGCGACGCCTACGTCGTCTCGGCCGTCCACCTGCGGGTGGCGACGCTCGGCGACCGTCTCAAGGCGGCGAGCCCGCGCAGCCAGTCGGTCGCGGTAGCCGGCAAGGACCGCGCGGCGGTGATGATGGGCGGGCACCGCCCCGACGTCCGCTGGTATTATCGCGACGGCCGTTTCGAGTGCGATCTTCCCGGACAGCCTTCGAACTCCGGCCGAGATTGCCGTCAATCGGGACGTCGCCGCCCAGATCGCGGCCGGTGTTCCGCCGCTCGCCGATCCCGGTGAGCTGCGCGGCCCGCGACCGCGCGACGGAACTGCCGGGCGGCCGCACCGTCGGTACCGGTCAGCTGGCCAACGGCCCCGGCGCAAGTGATTACCCCTACGGGCCCGCTCTCGACCGAGAGACCCTCGCCCTTGCCAGCGGCCTCGTCGACGAGCGCCAGCTCGGCCGCGACGGTGCGCCGGACGTGCTGGCGATCAGCCTGTCGGCAACCGACTATGTCGGCCATCGCTACGGCACCGAGGGGCTCGAGATGTGCCTGCAGCTCCACGCGCTCGACCACGCGCTCGGGCATTTCTTCGCCGGGCTCGATCGCCGCGGGCTCGATTATGTCGTGGTGCTGACCGCCGACCATGGCGGGACCGACATCCCCGAGCGCCTGCGCAGCTCCGACCCGAGACGCGCAGCGGACGACGGCCGCGCTGTCGCCCCGGAGGGTCGGCGGCCGCATTGCAAGGGCCCTGCGCCTGCCCACGAACCCGCTCATCGGCGGCGGCAGCGACGTCTATCTCGCCGCCGGCCTCGACCCGGCGACTCGCGTCCGAGTTCTCGAAATGGCGGCCGCGGCCTATCGCGCCGATCCGCAGGTCGCGGCGGTCTTCACCAAGGCACAGCTGCAAGCCCTGCCGGTCCCGTCCGGCAACCCGGTCGCCTGGACCCTGGAGCAGCGGGCGCGCGCCTCGTTCGATCGGGAGCGCTCCGGCGACCTGATCGTGCTTCTGAAGCGGCACGTCGTCGCTGTCGCCAAACCGAGCGCCCACACGGCGACCACTCACGGCAGCGCCTGGGACAATGACCGCCGCGTGCCAATCGTCTTCTGGCGGCGGGGCATGGCTGCGCGCACGGTGGAGACGCCGGCGGACACCGTCGATATCATGCCGACGCTGGCGGCGATAATCGGTTTGCCGGTCGCGTCCGGTCGGTCGACGGCATCTGCCTTCAGCCGCAGTTGCCGAGAGCTGCCTGCCCGGCGCGCTAGCTGACCGGCGAGATCGGCGTCGTCGGCGGCTGAGTTCCCGGAGAAGCAGGAGAGGGCACGTCGACATCGGGCGCCTGCACCGGCGTCTCCGGAGGCGCTTGCGGGGGCTGAGGTGGCTGAGCGGGCTGCGGTGGCTGAGGCGGCTGTTGCATCGAATTGTCTCCTTTGCCGATCAACGATTGCCTGCTCGCGGGAGTTGCGACGGGTTGCCCAACGGCACCGCGCCTGTTATAGCGCGGCGCTTCGTCGGGCCGCGCGCGCGTGGCGGAATTGGTAGACGCGCTGGATTTAGGTTCCAGTATCGCAAGATGTGGGGGTTCGAGTCCCTTCGCGCGCACCATTTCCGCGCACAGGCAGTCCGGGGGACTGCCGAGCACGGAAACCGCGCGCAGGCGCGGCAATTCGGCCCAAAAAGAATTCTTCATCAGGACCTTAGCAACGTGACCATCAAGACCGTCGAAACCGAGAACCAGGGCCTCAAGCGCGCCTTCATGCTGACCATCCCGGCCGCGGACATCGAGGCGCGGGTCGAGACCGAAGTGAAGCGGATCGCGCCGCAGGTGCGGATGCCTGGCTTCCGCCCTGGCAAGGTGCCGCCGAACCTGATCCGCAAGATGCACGGCGAAAGCCTGCGCGGCGAGGCTCTGCAGGGCGCGGTCCAGGACGGCGTGCAGCAGCTACTGAGCGAGCAGAACATCCGTCCGGCGCTGCAGCCGCAGGTCGAGCTCGACGAGGGCTACGAGCCGGGCAAGGACGCCGAGGTCACCGTCCGCCTCGAGGCGCTTCCCGAGGTCCCGGCCGCCAAGGTCGACGATCTCAAGCTCGATCGCCTGACCGTCGAAGTCGACGAGGCCGCGGTCGACGAGCAGCTCCAGCAACTCGCCCGTTCGTCGAAGAACTGGACCGACGCCAAGAAGGGGCATGCGGCCGCAAACGGCGACCTCGTCGTCATCGATTTCGAAGGCAAGGTCGGCGGCAAGGCGTTCGAGGGCGGCAAGGGCGAGGACATGGCGGTCGAGCTCGGCTCCGGCCAGCTGATCCCTGGCTTCGAAGACCAGCTCGTCGGCGCCAAGGTCGGCGAGACGCGGGAGCTCAACGTCACCTTCCCGGCGGATTATCCGTCGGAGCAGCTCAAGGGCAAGGATGCGACCTTCACCGCAACCGTGAAAGCGGTCCGGACCGAAGCGCGCGCGCGTCGACGAGGAGTTCGCAAAGTCGCTCGGCCTGCAGGACCTCGACCAGTTGAAGGGCCTGATCCGCGACCAGCAGACGCAGGAATTGAACCGCCTGACGCGTACGCACATGAAGCGCCAGCTGCTTGACCAGCTCGCCGGGCGCCACGACTTCGTCGTGCCGGAAACGATGGTCGACGCCGAGTTCGAGAACATCATGGCCAGCTTCGCCACGAGGCGAGCCACGACGCGGACCCGAAGGCGGCGCTGGACGAGATCGAGACCGAAGCGGCGGACTACCGCGCGCATTGCCGAGCGCCGCGTGCGCCTCGGGCTGCTGCTGTCGGAGATCGGCGCCGCAGAACGGCGTCGAGATCAGCGAGCAGGAAATGCGCGCGCTGATCGGCCAGGCGGCGTCGCAATATCAGGGCAAGGACCGCGAGGCGTTCCTTCGCTACGTCCAGCAGGAGCCGATGGCGGCCGCCCAGCTGCGCGCGCCGCTGTACGAGGACAAGGTCGTCGACTTCCTGTTCTCCAAGGCCGACATCACCGACCGCAACGGCGACCCGCGGCGAGCTCGAGGCCGACCTCGAAGTCCGAAGAGGGCCATGTCCACGGGCCGGGCTGCGGCCACGACCACGGCCATGATCACGGCGACAAGCCGAAGCCGAAGAAGGCCGCTGCCAAGAAGGCGGCCAAGGCCGGCCGAAGCCAAGAAGCCGGTGCGACCAAGGGAGCCGGTCGAAGAAGGCGGTCGGTCGCAGAGGCAAGCGCCGAAGCCGGCCAAGCCGGTGAAGAAGCCGCGCCCGGCCGAAGCGAAGGCCGCGCCGAAGCCGGCGGCAAGAAGCCTGCAGCGAAGAAGCGCTGCCGGAATAAGGCTCCGGCGAAGAAGTGCAAATAATCGTCATTCCCGGCGACGCGGGACCTGCCTGTCAACAGTGGCGACAAGGCGGGTCCCCGCTTCGCGGGGATGACGATCCGGGGGACGAATGGCCAGCCAGCAGCAACCGCGCATCGCCGTGCTCCTGCCGTGCTACAATGAGGAAGCGGCGATCGCGCGACGGTCGCCGGCTTCCGCGCGGCGCTGCCGCGACGCGACCATCTACGTCTACGACAACAACAGCCGCGACCGCACCCGCGAGGTCGCCGCCGCGGCCGGCGCGATCGTCCGCACCGAGCGCCAGCAGGGCAAGGGCAATGTCGTCCGCCGGATGTTCGCCGACATCGACGCCGACGTCTACGTCATGGCCGACGGCGACCTGACCTACGATCCCGACGGCCGCGCCGGCGATGGTCGACATGCTCCTCGACGAGCAGCTCGACATGGTCGTCGGCACCCGCCAGCACGAGGCAGAGGCCGCCTATCGCGGCGGCCACGTGCTCGGCAACCGCTGTTCACCGGCCTGCTCGCCGGCCTGTTCGGCCGCAGCTTCACCGACATCTTCTCCGGCTACCGCGTGTTCTCGCGCCGGTTCGTGAAGAGCTTCCCGGTGCTCTCGCGCGGCTTCGAGATCGAGACCGAGATCAGCGTCCACGCGCTCGAGCTGCGGATGCCGGTCGGCGAGGTCGAGACCGCCTACGGCGCGCGCCCGGAAGGCTCGCAGTCCAAGCTCTCGACCTTTCGCGACGGCTGGCGGATCCTGACGACCATCGCCACGCTCTACCGGATCGAGCGGCCGGTGCTGTTCTTCGGCCGCATCGGCGCGTTGCTGGTCGTCGCTCGCCTGATCCTCGCCGATCCCGCTGGTCGTCACCTATCTCCACACCGGCCTGGTGCCGCGCTTCCCGACCGCGATCCTGGTCACCGGCCTGATCATCATCGCGGTGCTGTGCTTCTTCGCCGGCCTGATCCTCGACACCGTCACCCGCGGCCGCCGCGAGGTCCGCCGGCTCGCCTATCTGGCGCAGCCGGCCCCCCTCCCGCGCTTGAACTCCCCGCGTTCACGCCGATGTAGGGGCTCGCATCACAAGCCAAGGAAGGGATCCGCTTCACGTGATTGATCATCAGGACATCGTTTCGCAGCTCGTGCCCATCGTCATCGAGCAGTCCAACCGGGGCGAGCGCAGCTTCGACATCTATTCGCGCCTGCTGCGCGAGCGGATCGTCTTCATCACCGGCGGCGATCGAGGATCACATGGCCTCGCTGATCACCGCCCAGTTGCTCTTCCTCGAGTCCGAGAACCCGAAGAAGGACATCTTCATGTACATCAACTCGCCGGGCGGCGTCGTCACGGCCGGCCTCGCGATCCACGACACCATGCAATACATCCGCCCGAAGGTCAGCACCGTCTGCATCGGCCAGGCCGCGTCGATGGGCAGCTTCCTGCTCGCCGCCGGCGAGCCGGGCATGCGGGTCGCTCTGACCAACAGCCGGATCATGATCCACCAGCCCTCGGGCGGCGCCCAGGGCATGGCCGCCGACATCGAGATCCAGGCGCGCGAGATCCTGCGCATGCGCCAGCGCCTCAACGAGCTCTACGCCAAATATACCGGCCAGCAAGCTCGAGGAGATCGAAAAGGCGATGGACCGCGACAACTTCCTCGAAGCCGACGAGGCCAAGGCGTTCGGCCTCATCGACGAAGTGTTCGACACGCGGCCGGAAGCCGGCGATGACGCCGGCACGGGCGCCGGAGACGTCACGCCGGCGTAAGCCGACTAGTGCGCCGCGGCGATCTTGCCGGCGGCGTGCAGCGCATCATCGAAGTTGAGGCCGTAGTCGGCGAACTCGCTGTCGACGGTCGCCGACATCTTGCGCGCGGCGGCGGCGTCGGCTTCGGCCCGCGCGCGATCGCCCTTGCGCAGATAGACGAAGGCGCGGCCAAGCAGCGACGCTGCACCGGTGTGCCTGGCAATGGCTTTGTCGTACGCGTCGAGCGCTTCGTCGAGCTTGCCGAGCCTGAGCAGCGCCATTCCAAGGCTGTCCTCATAAGCGCCGTAGCCGGGGCTCAGCCGAAGCGCGTCGCGGCAGTCCTGGACGGCGGACTGAAGCATGATGTCCGCCGTCGCCTTGCTCCAGCAGAGGCTGTTCAGCTGGCTGGCCGTCTTTGAATTGGCCCTGACGCTCGCCAGCAGCTTGCTCGCATCGTCGACCCGGCCGGCCTTGTACATGACGATTGCACGCTCGACGCTGGCGAAATGGTCCTCGGGGTCGGGCTTGACCCGGTCCAGGACGTCGAGCGCGCCCTTATAGTCCCCGCTGCTGGCCAGCAGCCGCGCCTTGGCTGCGAGCGTATCGGCATCGTCCGGCTCGACCTTCAGCCCAGCGTCGAGGTCGGCCATGCGCCCGGCCACATCCGCTTTCGGACGGATTTGCGACCGGTTGAGGTAGATGTACGCGTAAGGATGGATGGCGAGCGCCTTGTCGAAGGCCTTCATTGCCTGGTCGCTCTCGCCAAGTGCGGCATAGGTTTTGCCGGCAGCGACGAAGGCATAACCGTCCTTGGGATTTTCGCGCATCATCGCTTCCGCTTCCGCGGCAACGGCGGCGCGTTTCCCTTGCCCAATGAAGATGTTGGCGCGGAGTATCCGCACGTCCGTGGTCGAGCCTCCAGCCGCAAGGATCTGGTCGGTATCGGCAAGCGCCTCGTCGCTCCGGCCGAGCGCCGTGTAAGCGCTCGCACGCCGTGACAAGGCCACGGTATAAGGAGCGGCGGGATGGTTCGCCTTGGACGTCAGAATGGCCTTCGAGAATTCCTCCACGGCCGCGTCCAGATTGCCACGCGCTTGCGACACCGTCCCTTGGACCAGGTAGGCTGCGGGAATTGTCGGATTGAGCGTTTCGACGCCCTTGGCGTCGCGCTCCGCATTATCCAGGTCGCCCTTGTTCGAACTCAGCCATTGCGCGGTTGATCAGGGCCAGCGTGTTCTTCGGGTCGATCGCAAGTGCCGCATTGACATCGGCCAGTGCCTCGTCGTTCCGATCGAGGGTGACGAGGTCCATGCCCCGATGGGTCAAGGCATAGACGTCCTTGGGGTCTTTCTGCAGGATCTTTTGATAGAGCTCGACCGCAGCAGCGAAGTCGCTCTTCTTCTCGGCCGCGAACGCATCGAATTCCAGATCCTGCGGGTTGCCCGGATCTATCGTCCTGGCGAGGTCGACATCCTTCTGGGCTGCGGCGAAGTCGTCCTTCTTGAGCAGGATGGCCGCCCGCCTGCGAAGTGCCCAGGCATTCCTCGGCTCCAGCGCAAGCCCGGCGTTGAGGTCGGCCGCGGCAGCATCGTCATCATGGTTGGCCATCTCGGCACCGGCGCGAACGAAATAGTCGTCGGCGGATACAGGCTTGCCGTCCTTCAGCGTGGCGACGTCCTTCGCGGTCGGCGCGTAAGCAGGCGTTACGTTCAGGTAGACGTCGTCCTTGTCGAGTGAGCGCAGCCTCGCCTCGGCCGCAATGGCATCCTTGTAGGCGACTTCCGGCGCAACGCTTCGCTCGCTCGAATTGACCGTCAGCGTGTTGCCGCTGACCGTTTCGGAGCGCGCATATTCGACGCCGGCGAGAGTCTCGTGCACCGGCGCGGACAGCTTTTGCGACGCCGCAAAGCCTGGCGGCAGGAGGATCGTCGCCTGGTCCTTGATGAATCTCGGGAAATTGACGGCGATCGGCGCATCGTGAAGCGGCCCTGCCGGCCGTTCGAAATCGGGATCGAATGCGATCGAAGAGGTCGGAACCGTGAACCAGCTGTCGCGCCAGTTGAGCTTGGCCGTGCCCTTGATGGTGAGGTCGAACTCGCGCGTCGCCTTGTCGAACTTGGTCGAGGACGTGGCGACGCTGAAGCCGTCGAAGTAATTCTTCGCCTTGCCGCGCATCGCTTCGTCGAGCTGGGCCGCAGTTGCGGACGAAAACAGCGTGTTGAGCTCGACCGCCGAATCGCCGCGATAAATCTCCTCGATGGTGATCGGCGCCTCGCTATAGACCCCGGCGCTGGCATCGATGCTGACCCGGTGCTCGAGCCTCGGAAGATCGAGCGGCCTCGGCACCATGTGGACGAGCTGGGCGTGCTCGACGAGCGGCAGGCCCCAGCCGAAGTCCGGGATCTCGATCGCGCCCAGATCGGTATCGCCGGTCCGCGTCCCGTCGAGCCAGTAGTCCTTGCCCGCGATATGGGCGCGCACCAGCACATGGTTGAACAGCGCCACCATCGGCAGGCGGTCGGCGACCATGTCGCCCATCCGCGTCTGGGCAAGCACCGGCTCGGCCTGGATGCCCAGCGAGTGAAGGATTCCGATCAGGAGCGCCGTCTTCGCCTTGCAATCGCCGAAGCGGCGCGACCAGGTCTGCTCGGCCGAGGCGGGCACGTAGCCGCCCTGGCCCATCAGCAGAGCGACATAGCGCACCCGGTCCTGGACAAGCGCCAGCGCCTGCGTCGCCCGGGTCAGCGGATCGCTGCTCGCCGCCCGGATTTTCTCGACCTCGTCATGCAGCGGACCCGACGCCGGGATTGCCGAGGCGGTGCGGAACAGCGGCATCATCAGATCGGCGACATCCGACCAGGATGCATAGTCGGTGACTTCGGCGAGCCGGCCGATGGTGAACCGCTCCGGCGCACCCTTCGGCGCCACCAGCGGCTGCACGTCGACTCCGGACAGGTCGAGCGTGGTAACGCCCTTGACGGTCGACGTCTGCGCGCCGGGCAGGTTCGGCGTCTGCCGCACCGCGAGATGAAGGCTGGACGGCCACCGTACGCTGGCATGGGCGAGATCGATCGGCAGGCCGTCCCAGTTGGCGAACATCGATTCGACATGGCCCTTGAGCACCGGATCGCTGTGCTCGGTCGTCGTCGCAAGCTCCAGGATGTCGCCTTCCTGCAAGCCCTCGGGCTGGATGGTCGCGGTCAGCGTACCGTCGAGCGTCGCCGCGTCGAGATTGGTCTCGCGGCGAAGAACGGTGAAGGTCTGGCCGCCGGCAAGGACGTCGATGACCTTGCCGCCGCGGATGATCTGCAGCTTGTTGACGGTGACGGTGTCGCTCTCCGGCTGCCAGACCAGAGACAGATTGCCGGCGGCGAGCCCCTGCGCGTTCTGGATCTTGAGGGCGCCGTCGCTGTAGGTCGTGACCTTGCCCGGCTCGAGCGCGATCTGGTCGTCCTCGAGCAGCAGCTGGACGGGCGCGTCGCTGGCCTTGGCCGCCGGTAGCGCGTGCGGATGCACCCAGGCCGGGGCGGGACCGAACTTCAGCGCGGGGGCCGCAACGATCGGGCCCGACGACAGGCCCGCGACCCCCGCAAGCAACGCCACACGCAACATCCGCATTGAAGACCCCCTGCTCGAACGAGGATGTTCCTGCAGAAATGTCTCTTAGGCAACAGGAGTTTGGCAGCGGTTGGGCCAGTGTCTGGCTGTGGGACACCGAACCGGAGGCAGCGCCTTCAGGCGATTAGGTGGCCCATTCGCTCGCGCCGGCGCCGTGCATCCAGGCCAATCGCGCCGAAGCCAAGAATCATCATCATCCACGTCGCGGGCTCGGGCACGGTGCTGATGTTGCCGAGGAAGTCGATCAGGACGCGCGTTGGCCGGGTCCGGGCATCGGCGATGCCGGTCGCATCGAACGTGCCCGAAGCACCCGCAAACCGGCCCGTGCCGCCCAGGATCGTATAGAGCCAGGCCGTGTCGCTGATGCCGGGTGTGCTGGTGGGCGTCGAGCCGCCGTCGAACGTTCCGTTGAATGCGTCGCGTCCGAAATCGATGGTGAACGTCCCGAATGACGCGCCGCCTCCGAGCGCGAGGCACGTGCTGGTCTTCAACGTGAAGTCGCCAAGCGACGAGGTGCCGAGCGTGCTCAGGGGATCGATGGCCGATCGATACTGCAGCGGTGCACAGGTGGGATCCGCGCCGACAAGGTTGCTGACGCCTGTCACGCTGCCGTTGAACAACAATGTGGCGGCATTTGCGGGCAATGCTGCCGTGAGCAGCATGGCGGCGATGACGGATCGAACGAGTTTGCGCATTGTCTCCTCCTGCGGTTCTCTACCGGCTTGCGAATAGCTTCGGCTGCAACGAGGACTTGGCGATGCGCGGCAATTGGACCATGATGAACAGCCGATGATCTGCCGATCAAAGGGGAGGGGCAGGTGAACGCAGCAGCGACATTTCCTCTTCGCGTCGCCGGGCTAACCATCGATCCGAAGCGTCGTCGCGTCGCCGGGCCCATGGGCGAAGCACCCCTGGAACCGCTGGTCATGCAGCTGCTCCTGCAGCTGGTCGAGCGCCCGGGGGAGGTGCTCGCGCGGCGCGAGCTGTTCCATCAATTGTGGGGCAATGCGCAGGTCGGGGACGACAGTCTCAATCGCCTGGTCGCAAGTCTTCGCAAGACCCTCGAACGCACCGGGCCCGAGACGATGCAGATCGAGACCATTCCGCGCGTCGGCTACCGACTGATCGCGGAGCCGGCTGCCGACCAGGCAGCCCGGCCAATCTCGCGCCGCGCTTTGATCGGCGCCGGAGGAGCGTCGTTGCTTGCCATCGGTGGAACTGCACTCTGGCGCTCGCGGAGCGAAGCTGTTCGCATTGCCGAGGCAAGGCGTCTGATCGACCGCGGCGACATCCTGCTGCGCGACGCCGTTCCGCTTCAGGCTGGCGAGGCCGTGCCGCCGTTGCGGTCGTCGCTCGAGATCGACCCGCAGAATGCGAGGGCGCTTGGGCTGGTCGCGCTGGCCGAAGAAACGCGCGCCAACAATGGCGGTAGCGCCAATGCCGGCGAGACCTTGCGAGCCGCGGAGACCGCTGCTCGAGCTGCGCTGGAGCGTCAGCCAGATGAACCGCACGCCCGGCTTGCAATGCTCGACATGGCGGCCGGCCGGCTCGACTGGGCGCAGATGGAGGACGGGCTGGACGCTCTCCTGGCCCTGGCACCCACGAACGTGCATGTCCTGGGCAGCCTGAGCTCGTTCCTCGAGGCTGCAGGCCGAACGTCGAAATCCTGGGTGTATAATGAACGAGCAGCGGCAGCAGCACCGAGCTCGCCGACGCCGCAATGGCGGCGCGTGCTTAGGCTTTGGACGGCGGGCCGGGACGAGGAAGCGTTGGCGCTGAGCGAGCGGATATTCCCGCTGTGGCCCAGGCACGCGCTGGTCTGGAATGCACGGTTCATGGTCCTGGCATTCACCGGCCGCACGGTTGCGGCTGCCGCAATGCTGACGGGCGCGTCCGCGGCTGCCGATAACGCGCATCCGGTGCCCCTTGCGCAATGGCTGCCGACTCTCGACGCCTTCGCCGAACCTAGCCCGGATCATCTTGCCAAGGCGAAGGCGGCCAATCTGGTGGCGGCCCGGCAAAACCCCGGCCAGGCGACCTATGCCGCCATGGTCCTCGGCCAGCTCGGTGAAGTCGATGCTGCCTACGAGGTCATCGACGGCCTGTTGCTAAGCAAGGGCGCCGTGGTTGCGAATCGCCCGATCGCGCCGCGCAGCTTCGTTGCGAATTCCCCGAGCTGGTGCCGGACCCAGTGGCTGTTCATGCCGCCGCTTGCCTCGGTCCGCAGCGACCGCCGCTTCGCCGGCTTGTGCGAGCAAATCGGCCTGGCAAGCTACTGGCGGCAGCGCGGAATTGGGCCGGACACCCAGCTTCCGCCGCACGGAGCTGAGAGCTGACGTCCGCTTTCCACGCCAAACCAGCTCGTTCGCTCTCAGAAAGTCCTGTCCTACATCCCCCTTGTTGTGCCTTATCGACGCCATCCGCGTCCTCTTCCGCACCGGGAGTCCCGAGCCGGTTCGAGGGTGACAAAGTGGAGGAAGTGGAAGACCCCCCGATTCCAAGCAATCAGGGTGACAACTCCATTGTATGTTCTCCCCTTGTTCCAGTAGAACAAATAGGATACGCAAGGCTCCATAGAGGCGGGGCTCGGCCGCCGATGGCAGCGGAAATGGCCGCTTGCATTGAGATGGGAGACAGGGAACATGGCGACGCAGCTCAAAGTCATCGGAAGCGGAGTGGACTTGCAGAACTCGGGTACGGATCGTCAGAAGGCCCTCGAGGCCGCCCTCGCACAAATCGATCGCGCCTTCGGCAAGGGCTCGGCAATGAAGCTCGGCAGCCGCGAGAAGATGGAGGTGGAGACCGTCTCCACCGGCTCTCTCGGGCTCGACATCGCGCTTGGCGTCGGCGGGCTTCCGCGCGGCCGGGTGATCGAGATCTACGGGCCGGAAAGCTCGGGCAAGACGACGCTCGCGCTGCATGCCATCGCCGAGGCGCAGAAGGTCGGCGGCACCGCCGCCTTCGTCGATGCCGAGCATGCGCTCGACCCGGTCTATGCCAAGAAGCTCGGGGTCGACATCGACGAGCTGATCGTCTCGCAGCCCGACACCGGCGAGCAGGCGCTGGAGATCGTCGACACGCTCGTCCGCTCCAACGCGGTCGACGTGCTGGTGGTCGACTCGGTGGCCGCGCTGGTCCCGCGGGCCGAGATCGAGGGCGAGATGGGCGACAGCCACGTCGGCCTGCAGGCGCGGCTGATGAGCCAGGCGCTGCGCAAGCTGACCGGCTCGATCAGCCGCTCGCGCTGCACCGTGATCTTCATCAACCAGGTGCGGATGAAGATCGGCGTCATGTACGGCAATCCGGAAACGACGACCGGCGGCAATGCGCTGAAATTCTACGCTTCGGTCCGCCTCGACATTCGCCGCACCGGCCAGATCAAGGACCGCGACGACATCGTCGGCAACACCACCCGCGTGAAGGTCGTCAAGAACAAGGTCGCGCCGCCGTTCAAGCAGGTCGAGTTCGACATCATGTACGGCGAGGGCGTTTCCAAGGTCGGCGAGATCCTCGACCTCGGCGTCAAGGCCGGGCTGGTCGAGAAGTCGGGCGCCTGGTTCAGCTACGACTTGGTGCGCATCGGTCAGGGACGCGAGAACGCCAAGACCTACCTCAAGGAAAACCCCGACGTCGCAGCCCGCCTCGAACGCGCCATCCGCGGCAAGACCGAGGAAGTCGGCGAAGTGCTGATGGCCGGCCCCGACGAAGGCGACGACGGCTGAGTAAGCGGCGAGATCTTCCCTCTCCCCTCGCGGGGAGAGGGCGACGCGTGCACGCACCGCGGGGCGAGGGTGAGAGGTCTCCCTTAGCCGGACGAGGGCGCTGCCGGCTGGCTGCGCTGGGTCGATCGCCCGCGAACAGCCGCTTCGGCTCGGTCAGCACGACGACGATGAAGCCGGCGACGCGCGCAGGCCGCGGTGCCGAGCAGGAACGGGTCGGCGGTGCCGTCGAACTGCGGCGCCGATCAGGAAGCCGATCGCGCCGCGCCGCCGATGGTCCAGACGACGCCCTGGACCGACGATGCCGTCCCGGCGATCGGCGCCATGTTGGTCCATCGCCAGCGTGCCGAGGTTCGACGAGGTGAAGGCGAAGCAGCACATCGTCAGCGCCTGCAGGACGATGAAGCATCCACAGGGTCTCGATGCCGGCAAGCCGCGAGCGCCGCGTGGACGAGCGGTGACGATCGCGAACGCCGCGCGCGGCGAGGTGGCCGACGCGGCGCAGCCCGAACCGCCCGACCACGCGCGAGTTGAGCCACGACGCCAGCGCCATCGGCGCCGCCACCGCGGCGAAGACGAGCCCGATGTATTGCGCCCGCGTGAAATGCCGTCGGCGACGATCTGCTGGACCGAGGAGATATAGGCCATCAGGCAGCCGGAGCTGACGGTCAGCGCCAGCGTATAGCCGCGCGACAGCGGGCTCGGTCAGGCTGGCGCCGATCGCGCCGCCGCGATCCCCGCCGGCTCGCAGCGACCGGCGATACTCCGGGTGCAGCGTCTCCGGCAGCCGGAGTGCTCGACCAGCCGAGCATCGATCACGCGCATAGACGGCGAGCACCACGAAGATCGCTCGCCACGACCCGAACAGCAGGATCAGCTGGCCGATGATTGGGCGCGAGCACCGGCATCAGCATGAAGACCATGGAGACCAGGCTCATCACCCGCGCCATTGCCTCGGCTTCGAACAGGTCGCGGACCATCGCGACGACCAGCACCCGAGTCGCCGCGGCCGCCGCGCCCTGGCAGACCCGTGCCGCGATCAGCAGCGGGAAGCTCCACGCAAGCCCGCACAGCAGGGCGAACAGCCGATAGAGGATCACGCCCGCGGCCAGCACCGGCTTGCGGCCGAAGCGGTCGGCGAGCGGTCCCCACACCAGCTGGGTCGAGCCGAAGCCGATGAAATAGGCGATCACCACCAGCTGCTGGCGTTCTCTGCCGACGTGCGAGCGTGCGTCGCCGATGTTCGGCAGCGCCGGGATCATCGCGTCGATGGCAAGGCTGTTGAGCGCCATCAGCCCGGCGAGCATGACGGTCATCTCGAGCGTGCCGGGGCGCCTCACGCCGTCGAAGTTGAGCCGAATCGAACATGGGGACGCGCCTGCTGGCCGATTGCACCGAGCCGTGCAACAGTGAACCAAACGGAGAGCGGTGAAATGATGCAGCGGCGCAGCTTTCTCACTGGTGCGGCAAGCATGACCGCTGCCTTGACGGTGCCGATCGAGCGGGTGAGGGCCGCTGCTGCCGACGAGCTCACGCCCGTTCCGCCGCCGCCGCCGATCTCCCAGGCCGAACGCCTGCAACGCATGGCCGGGGCGCAGCAGCGATGCAGCAGAATGGCATCGGCGCGATCATCGTCGAGGCGGGATCGAGCCTCGACTATCTGACCGGAGTCCAGTGGTTCCGCTCCGAACGCCTCACCGCGGCGGTGATCCCGGCGCAGGGCGACCCGATCATCGTCACGCCCTTCTTCGAAAGCCCCTCTATCAGGGAGACGCTGGCGATCCCGGCGGAAGTCCGCACCTGGAACGAGGACGAGGACCCGCTGAAGCTCGTCGCCGGCTTCCTTCGCGAGCGCGGCGTCGCCGGCGAGCCGATCGGCATCGAGGAGACCGACCGCTATTTCATCGTCGACGGCCTCAAGCACAACCTGCCGGGCGTCGCCGTGGTCAGCGCCAACCCTGTCGTCCGGGCGCTAAGGATGCTGAAGTCACCCGCCGAGCTGGCGCTGATGCAGGCGGCCAACGACCTGACGCTGAAGGCGATGCGCCACGCCGGCACGCGCGCCCGCCTCGGCATGACTCCTGCGGACTTCGGCGCCACGATCGATGCCGCGACAGTCGCGCTTGGCGGAAGTCCGGAATTCTCGCTGGTGCTGATCGACGAAGCCGCGGCGCTCCCGCACGGCTCGAAGAAGCCGCAGGCAGTGAAGCGCGGGAGCATCATCCTGTTCGACTGCGGCTGCACGCTGCGCGGCTATCAGTCCGACATCTCGCGAACGTTCGTGTGGGGCGCCGACCCGACGCCGGAGCAGCGCAAGGTCTGGAACCAGGTCCACGAAGGCCAGCAGATCGCCATACGCGCGGCAAAGATCGGCGTCCCCGCAGGCGCGGTCGATGACGCCGTCCGCGCGGCCTACACGAGCTGGGGCTATGGACCGGGCTACAAGCTGCCCGGCCTCTCGCACCGCACCGGCCACGGCATCGGCATGGACGGCCACGAACCGGTCAACCTCGTTCACGGCGAAATGACGCCGCTGGCGCCCGGCATGTGCTTCTCCGACGAGCCGGGTATCTATCTGCCGGGCAAGTTCGGCGTCCGGCTCGAGGATTGCTGGCACATGACGGCGAGCGGGCCGAAGTTCTTCACCGAACCGCCGCCCAGCATCGACCAGCCGTTCGCCTAGCTCGCGGCTGCGCTGTGCCCGTGCGAGGGCGCGTGGGGCGGTTCGATGTCGGGCGGGGCGGGGGCGTCCAGCGTTCCTTCCCACCGTGCGATGACGCTCGACGCCACGGCATTGCCGACTACGTTGGTGGCCGAGCGGCCCATGTCGAGGAAGTGATCGACGGCGAGGATCAGGAGCAGCCCGGCTTCGGGAATCTTGAACATCGGCATGGTCGCGGCGATCACGACCAGGCTGGCGCGGGGCACGCCGGCCATGCCCTTCGAGGTGATCATCAGCACCAGCAGCATCGTGATCTCCTGTCCGATCGACAGGTCGATGCCGTACGCCTGGGCGATGAAGATGGTCGCGAAGGTCATGTACATCATCGAGCCGTCGAGGTTGAACGAGTAGCCGAGCGGCAGGACGAAGCTGGCGATGCGCGGCGGAACGCCGAAGCGTTCGAGCGCTTCCAGGGTGCGCGGGTAGGCGGCTTCGCTCGACGCGGTCGAAAATGCGAGGACCACCGGATCGCGGATGTAGCGGACGAGGTGGCGCGTTCGGGGGCCGACGATCACGAAGGCCGCGCCGATCAGGATCGCCCACAACAGGACCAGCCCGAGGTAGAAGCTGCCGACGAACTTGCCGAGCGTCGCGATGATCTCGGGTCCCCGCTCGGCAAGGGCGCTGGTGACGGCCGTGAACACGGCGAGCGGCGCGAACCGCATCACGTAGTCGGTGACCTGCAGCATGATGCGGACCAGCGATTCGACACCGCGCACGACCGGGCGGCCCGCCTCGCCGATGGCGGTCAGCGCAACGCCGAAAAATATCGAGAAGATGACGATCGGGAGGATATCGTTGGCGCTCATTGCCTCGAAGATCGAGGCGGGGACGAGGTGGGTGACGAAGTCCTTGAGGTTGAAGGCGGCGGTCTCGACGCCGCTTGCCGCGGTCGCGGGCGGCAGCGCCAGGTTGAGGCCGACGCCCGGGTGCAGGAGCGTCACCAGCAGAAGGCCGAGCGCAAGCGAAACCAGACTCGCGAGAACGAACCACATCAGCGATCGAATGCCGACCCGGCCGAGCGCGGCGACGTCCCCCATGTGGGCAATGCCGGCGACCAGCGTCGAGAAGACGAGCGGCGCGATGATCATCTTGATCAGGCGCAGGAACAGAGCGGTGACGATGCTGAGGTAGTCGGCGATCGACTTGAGGTGCGCGGCGCTCGCGGCCGTGCCGTCGTCGATGGCGGCGTTGATCGCCCAGCCGGCAATCAGGCCGAGCACCAGCGCAAGCAGGATGTACCTGGTCAGTCGCGTCGCCATTCAAGTTCCCCTCGGGCGCCATCCCAAGCCGGTGGCCGCGACCGCGTCAAGCGCTTCACAGCGACGGACGCGGCAGCTAGCGCGCGGCCAATGAACGCGAGCTTCTCCTGGGGCGACCTGCCGGACCGCTATCGGGTGATCCTGTGCGACATCTGGGGCGTGGTCCACGACGGCGTTCGCCTGAACCCGCGGCGCCGCCGCCCGGCTTGCCCAGTGGCGCGAGCAGGGGCGGTTCGTGCTGCTGATTACCAACGCGCCGCGAACCGCCGATGGAGTTCGGGCGCCAGCTCGACCGCATGGGCCTGCCGCGCTCGTGCTGGGACAGTATCGTCACCGGCGGCGAGGCCGGGATCGAGGCGCTTGCCGCGCTCGGACGGCCGGTCGGGTTCCTCGGAACCCCAGAGGACCGCGCGGTGCTCGAGGGCCGGGGTGTCCGCATCAGCGAGACGGATGATTTCACGGACGTGGCCTGCGCGGGGCTTCGAAGAGGAACGCCCGCGAGTGGAGCAATATGCCTCACAGCTGAAACGCTGGGCGGAGCGCGGGGTCGCGCTGCACTGCCTCAATGCCGACCGCGTCGTCATGCACGGCGGCGTCGCGGAGCTGTGCGCCGGCGCCCTTGCCGATCTTTATCAGGAGCTCGGCGGTCCGGTCGCCTGGTACGGCAAGCCTCACCGCGCGATCTACGACCATGCGCTCCGTCTGGCCGGCGATCCGCCGCGCGACACGGTGCTTGCAGTCGGCGACGGCCTGCAGACCGACATGCTGGGCGCGGCGCGGATGGGCTTCGATGCCGTCTTCGTCAGCACCGGCATCCATTGCGGCGAACCGTTCCCGGACGACTTCGCGGCCGCCAACGGCCTTGGCGACTGGCGGCCGATCGCGACCGTCGAGGGGCTCGGCTAGACCGAACCCTAGGCCGGCTCGGGCAGCTGCTGCTTTATGACCTTGTCGGCAAGTGGCCCGTTGAGCTCGGCCAGGTGGTCGAACTCGGCTTCATAGCTTGCGAGGCCCTGGCTCTGCGAGCGCAACTCCGCTTCGAGGCCACCGAGCTCGGCTTCCGGAATCAGCGCTTCGATCCGGTCCCAGCCCGTCCAGCCGTCGCGCGGGCCCATTCCGAGCATCTGGCCGCGACGGCCAGCGATGCCCGAAGTGATTCGGCTGGTCGCGCTCGACGGGCAGACGACGGTCAGCTTGTGCATCGGCTCGAGCAGATAGGGCTGGGCGGCGGCCAGCGCTTCCTGCATGGCCATCCGGCCGGCCAGGCGGAAGGCGAGCTCGCTGCTGTCGACGCTGTGATAGCTGCCGTCGACGAGGCTGACGGCGACGTCGACGACCGTGAAGCCGAGCGCGCCCTTTGCGAGAGCGTCGCGGACGCCGTCCTCGACCGCCGGGATCCATTGGCGCGGGACGGCGCCGCCGGTGATCTTCTCCTGGAACTGGAAGCCGGAGCCGCGCGGCAGCGGGCTGATCTCGATGATAACGTCGCCGAACTGGCCGTGGCCGCCGGTCTGCTTCTTGTGGCGGCCGCGCTGGCTGACGCTCTTCCGGATCGACTCCCGATAGCCGATGCTTGGCGGGTGCGACTTCACCTCGACGCCGTAGCGCCGCTTGAGGCGGGCGAGGACGGTGCGCAGATGCTCGTCGTTGACGCCCTTCAAGAGGATTTCGTGGCTCGCCTCGTCATGCTCGATGACCAGGCCGGCGTCCTCGTCGAGGAGGCGCTGCAGGGCACCCGACAGCTTGACGTCATCCTTGCGATCGGCGGGCTCGATCGCGATCGTGCAATTGCGGGCCGGGTATTCGACCTCGACGTCGGGAGGGAGATGGCCAAGGCCGAGCCATTGGCCTGGCTTCACCGCGTCGATCTTGGCGACGGCGAGGACATCTCCGTTGCGCGCCTCCGAGACTTTCTGGGTCTTGTCGCCCTGGAGCGTGAACAGCGCGCCGAGGCGGACATGGCTGCCGTCCTCAGTCCTGAGGTCCGCGCCTTCGCCGATCCTGCCGCCGAGGACTCGCGACAAGGCGAGCCGGCCGACGGAGCCGTGCAGGACCTTGAACACGTAAAGCGACGGGTCGGACACTTCGAGCCGCGCGGCGGTCGCCTCGGGGCCGGGTGCTTCGTGGCGGAGCGCCTTGAGCAGGCGTCGGACGCCCCATGAGCTGCTCGCCGAGCCGAACAGGACGGATACGCCGAGACTCTCGCCGGTCTCGCGGACGAGGTCCTGGAAGATGCGCTCCGGCCGCGGGGTCTCGTCGCTGAGCAACTGCTCGAGGAGCTCGTCGTCGTGGTCGGCAAGCTGTTCGAGCATGTGGGTGCGCGCTTCGATCTCGCGGTCCTGGAGGTCGGACGGAATCTCGATCCGCTCGGACTGGGCGCCGGGGCGGTAGTGAAAGGCGCGTTCGAGGGCGAGGTCGATGAAGCCGGTGATCCGCTCGCCGCCGGCGTCCTTCGCGCGGATCGGCACCTGGCGCGCGATCAGGGGCGAAACGCTGACCGGCTGAAGGGCGGAGAGCAAGTCCCGGATGCGGCCATGCGCCTGGTCGATGCGATTGACGAAGATGAGGTGGGGGATGCCGAGCTCATCGAGTGCGCGAAGGGCCGGAGCGGCGAGCGGCGCTCGCGCCGGGTCCGGGTCGACGACGACGATTGCAGCATCGGCGATCGCAAGCGCGCGTGCGCCATCGGCGGAAAAGCCGATCGATCCCGGGCAATCGACGAGCGCGAAGGAGTCGCCGAGATAATCGAAATTGTAGAGGTTGAGCTCGGTCGAGCCGCCGCGCTGGCGGCTTTCCGGGCTCGAATTGCCGATGCTTGAGCCGTTCGCCGTCGAGCCGAGGCGGTCGGTCGCTCCGGCGGCGAACAGCATGGCTTCGGCAAGGCTGGTCTTTCCCGCGCCGGCGGGTCCCACCAGCGCGATGACTCGAGTGCCTTGAGTTGCTCCAGCGCGACTACCCGCAGCCCCTTCGACCATGTGCGAACTCTCCCTTCGTCCGGTTCACGGGCGCGCGAGTCGCTCTTCGAAAGGCGCTCGGGCGCCTGGTGGATGCGGATACCGTCCGCCTGTTTCGAACGCTTGGCAAGAGGGGAACGGCTTGCATCCGCCCGGGTTGGGCGGGGACGAGGAGCAAAGCATGGCAAGCATCGCGGACCGGGCGGCGAAAGCTGCGACAGCCAAGCCCGGCGAGAAGGGCCGGCAGGCGGAAAGTCCGGCGCAGATACCCGCGCCGGGGTGGAAGGAAATTGCCTTCCGGACCTGGAAAGAGGCGTCGAAGGACAATGTCTCGCTGGTTGCCGCCGGGGTCGCTTTCTACGGTTTCCTGGCCATGGTGCCGCTGCTCGGCGCGACGGTGCTGACCTACGGCCTGGTCGCAAGTCCGCAGACGGTTCTCCATAACGTGCAATCGATGGCGACCGCGATGCCGCAGGACGTCGCCAAGCTGATCGGCGACCAGCTGCTCAACGTGGTCAAGACGTCGGGGAGCAAGAAAGGCTTTGGCCTTCTGCTGGCACTCGCGTTGGCGATCTGGGGCGCTCGCAACGCGGCGGGATCGATCGTGATCGCTCTCAACATCGCCTATGAGGAGGAAGAGAAGCGCAGCTGGGCGAAGGTCACGCTGCTCGCGTTGGTGATGACCGTCGCGGCAGTCGTGCTCGCCCTGATCGGCGCGGCTGCCATCGGCATCATGGCGCAATTGGAAAGCGTGCTGCCCGGCGTCGGGCCGATCGGCGCCGTCGTGGGCAAGGTCATTGCCTACGTCGTGCTGGGCGCGGTGGCGGCGGCTGCGGCGGCAACGCTGTATCGTTACGGGCCGTCGCGCGTGAAGGCGAAGTGGACGTGGATCACGCCGGGCTCGCTGCTCTTCGCGGTCGGCTGGGTGATCCTGACGCTCGGCTTCGGCTTCTACGTGTCGCACTTCGGCAAGTACAACGTCACTTACGGATCGCTCGGCGGAGTCATCGTGCTTGTGACCTGGCTTTACCTGTCGGGGTTCATCCTGCTCTACGGCGCCGAGTTCAATTCCGAAGTCGAGCACCAGACCGCGAAGGACACGACGGCCGACCGCGGCGACAAGCCGCTCGGCGATCGCGGCGCGTGGTCCGCCGACCACGTCGCCGACGGGCCTGCAGATGAAGGCAAGGAGAAGGGCGCCGCGTCCGAGCGGCCGATGTCCGACGATCCGGGCAGCCGCCGGTCGGCACGGCAACCCGGTCCTGCGCCGGCGCAGCCCCGCGCGGAGCAGGATCATCCCTATCTGGTCGCGCGGGCGACCAACCGCGCGGCGAGCATCGCGGGCCTGCGCAAGGTCGGCATGATCTCCGCAGCGCTGTCGACGATCGGCCTGTCGCTTCTTCGCAAGCGCGGGCGCGAAGGGACTGGCGCTGCGCTACTCGCGACTGCGGCCGGCCTGTCGCTGCTCAGGCGCAGGCCCTAGGCCGCGAACACAATGACCAAGGTCACCAGCGATCCCCGCGGTCACAGCGCCGCCAGTCCAACGGCGATGCCGTCCGCGGCGTGGAAGGACATCGTCAAGCGCACCTACAAGCGGACGTGGGACGACAATGTCGCGCTCGTCTCCGCCGGTGTCGCCTTCTACGGCTTCTTCGCTCTGCTCTCGCTGCTCGGGTTGATCGTCATCGCCTACGGCTTCTTTGCCGAGCCGCGCACGGTGATCGACCAGATGGGCAAGCTGACGGCGATCCTTCCGACCGACGTCGCCGTCCTCATCGGGCAGCAGCTGCTGCGCGCCGTCGACGCCTCCGGCGGCACCAAGGGCATGGCGCTGCTGCTTGCTGTTGCAGTCGCATTATACGGTGGCACCAATGGCGCCGCTTCGGTGATGACGGCACTCAACATCGCGTACGAGGAGAAGGAGAAGCGCGGGCTGCTGCGCTTCTACCTGCTTGCGCTCGGGATGACGGCGACGGCGCTGGTGGTGGCGCTCCTCGCCTTGGCGGCGACCGCCGCGCTCGCCTTCCTCCACAAGGTCTTCCCCGAGGCGAATCCCGCGGCAGTGATTGCCGGCAAGGTCATCGGCTATCTCGTTCTGCTGCTGGTCGCGGCAGGGATCGCGGCCACGCTTTACCGGTTTGGGCCGTCGCGCGAGGATGCGAAGTGGCGATGGATCACGCCCGGCTCTGCTTTCGCTGCGGTCGCCTGGCTGCTGCTGACGTTCGGCTTCGGGTTCTACGTCACCCACTTCACCAATTACGAGGCGAGCTACGGCTCGCTCGGCGCCGTGGTGGCACTGCTGACCTGGATGTACCTGTCCGCCTATGCGTTCGTGTTCGGAGCAGAGCTCAACAGCGAAATCGAGCACCAGACGGCCATCGACAGCACCACCGGCGCGCCGGTGCCGATGGGTGGGCGAGGCGCCTGGGCCGCCGACAATGTCGCGACCGACGATACGGTCCAGGATCGTCCGGAAGAGGCGAGGGAAGGCGAGAAGCTGACCGAGGCGGCCCCGAAGGTCTCGGACGAAAGCTAGGCCGCGGGAAGCAACCTCTGCTCGCCGGCAAGCCGCAGCAGCGCCGATTGCAGCTTTTCGAAGGCGCGGACCTCGATCTGGCGGATGCGCTCCCGGCTGACGTCATAGACCTGGCTCAGCTCTTCGAGCGTCTTCGGCTCGTCGGTCAGGCGCCGTTCCATGAGGATGTGGCGTTCCCGATCGTTGAGCGAATCCATCGCGCTCATCAAAAGGTCGTGCCGAACCCGGCTTTCCTGATCTTCGGCGATCGTCTCGTCCTGGAGCGGACCGTGGTCGACGAGGAAGTCCTGCCACTGGCTTTCGCTGCCCTCGTCGCCCTTCAGCGAAACGTTGAGCGACGTGTCGCCGCCCATCGCCATGCGGCGGTTCATCGAGACGACCTCGTCTTCGCTGACTCCGAGGTCGGTCGCGATCTTGGTGACGTCCTGGGGCTTGAGGTCGCCTTCCTCGAACGCATTGATCTGGTTCTTCATCCGGCGAAGGTTGAAGAACAGCTTCTTCTGGTTGGCGGTGGTGCCCATCTTAACGAGGCTCCAGGCGCGCAAGATGAATTCCTGGATCGAGGCGCGGATCCACCACATCGCGTAGGTCGCGAGGCGGAAGCCGCGTTCGGGCTCGAATTTCTTGACGCCCTGCATCAGCCCGACATTGCCCTCGGAGATGAGATCGCTGACAGGCAGCCCGTAGCCGCGGTAGCCCATCGCGATCTTGGCGACGAGGCGAAGGTGCGAATTGACCAGCTTCGCCGCCGCCTCGGTGTCGTTATGCTCGCGCCAGCGCTTGGCGAGCATATACTCTTCCTCCGGGCTGAGGATCGGGAACTTCTTGATTTCCGACAAATATCGGTTGAGTCCGGCCTCCCCACCGGACGCGGGGAGCGAGACGATGCTCTTCTGCTGTGCCATTCTCTCGTCTTTCTCCCTTTTCGGCGAGGGCCGCGAGACCAGCCCTAACCAGTGATTTCCTATACACCAAGCGCCGTGAACAGTTCCTGCATGTCCGCCGGCATGCCGCTCGAGAAGGACAGCCTGCGCTTCGTTACCGGATGCGTGAAGCCAAGCTCCGCTGCGTGCAGCGCCTGCCGGTGAAAGTCTAGTTCGTTCAACAGCTTGCGATGGCTCTTTCCGGACCCGCCATAGACCGGATCCCCCAGCAGCGGATGCCCGAGTGAAGCCATATGCACGCGCACCTGGTGAGTCCGGCCGGTTTCGAGCCGGCATTCCACCAGGGCGGCATCGCGCAGAACGTCGAGGCGCTTCCAGTGCGTGACGGCGCGCTTGCCGCGGCTGCCTTCGACGATGGCGATCTTCTTGCGGTTGGTGGCCGAGCGCGCGAGCGGCGCATCGACGCTCCCTGCGGCAAGCTTCGGAACCCCCGAGACGATCGCAAGGTAGCGCCGGTCGATGCTGTGCGCCGCGAACTGCCGTGCAAGGCCCTCGTGGGCGACGTCGGTCTTGGCGACGACGAGGAGCCCCGACGTATCCTTGTCGATGCGGTGGACGATGCCCGGCCGGGCGACGCCGCCGATGCCGGACAGGCTGTCGCCGCAATGGTGAAGCAAAGCATTGACGAGCGTTCCGTCGCGGTTTCCGGCGGCCGGGTGGACGACGAGGCCGGCGGGCTTGTCGACGACCAGCAAATGCTCGTCCTCGAAGACGATCGGCAGAGGGATATCCTGCGCTTCGTTGTGCGCCGGCTCGGGCTCCGGGACCGCGAGCACGAACTGCTCGTTGCCCTGGACCTTGAGCGCGGGGTCGCGGACCGCGCTTCCGGACCGCTCCAGCGCACCGCTGCGGATCAGCGCCTTCAGCCGCTCGCGCGACAGGGTCGGCAGAGCGTCGGCGAGCGCGCGGTCGAGCCGCCAGCCCGCATGGCCCGAGCCGAGCCGCACATCGATCGAACCGTGAACCCCCATTCCTGGTCGATATGGGTTGGAACGGTTCCGGTTCAATGGGCTGCGATCCTTGCGTGAATTCCCGCTTTGGCCCATTCAGCCGGCGATGAACGCGGTCGATCTTGCAAGCCTGCTCTGCTCCCGGCTCTGCCACGATTTGATGTCCCCCGTCGGGGCGCTCAACAATGGCATCGAGCTGCTCGCGGACGAGCAGGACGCCGACATGCGCGAAAAGTGCCTCGAGCTGCTCGCCGACAGCGCCCGCGCCTCGGCCAACAAGCTCAAGTTCTTCCGCCTCGCCTTCGGCGCCGGCGGCGGCTTCGGCGAGGAGGTCGACACCCGCGAGGCGCAGGCCGCGCTCGAGGGCCTGTTCGGCCCGGAGCGGCGGATCGAGCTCGGCTGGTTGGTCACCAGCCCGAAGCTGCCGAAGGGCGTCGTCAAGCTCCTGCTCAACCTTGCATTGCTCGCCGGCGACGCGCTGGTGCGCGGCGGCCGCCTCGACGTCGGCGCCGAGCGCGACGAAGGCTCGATCGAGATCGTCATCCGCGGCGAGGGGCCGCGCGTGCTTCTCGACCCGACGCTTCGCGAGACCCTGATCGGAGGGATGTCCAACGGCACCGTCGAGCCGCGGGCAGCCGGCGCCTGGCTGGCCAATGCGCTTGCGCAGGAAGCCGGCGGCACGATCCAGCTATCCGATCCTTCGAGCGACGTGTTGATGATCGGGGTCACGCTGCCGGCGCAGGGTTGAGGCGAAGCAGGGGGAGGAAGCATGGTCCAGGCTCGGCTCAACGGCTTGCTTCCGCCCGACTTCGATCCGGACGACATGCCGCTCATCGATGTCGCCAATCCGCGTTCCGGTCCGCGTCCGGACTTCGGTCCGATCGAGATCGTCGAGGCCCGAGATGCCGGCGATCGCCGCAGCGAAGCCGAGCGCTTCGCCGAGGACGGCTTCGTGCTCCTTCCTCACGCGACCAGGGTGCGCGACTGGGATGCGGATGTCGCCGACATCTACTTGCCGGAAATCGAGGCCGTCATCCGCGATCGGCTGTTCCCCGGACGCCGTGTCGAGGTCCAGCAGTCCCCATTCATCGTTCGCCGGGGGCGGGATACGACCAATCCCTATGCGGGCGGCGTCCATTCCGACGGGCCGCTGACAGCCGAAAAATACGCCGCGAACGTGGGCGCATTCGCGAACCCTCAAGCCCAGCAATGGTGGATGGAGCGTTACAACCGTCCCGAGGTGCGAGGGTTCGTCAACGTCGATTTCTGGCGCACGACGAACATGAGTGAACCTCTGCAGCACATGCCGCTGGCCTTGTGCCGGCCCGCAAGTCTGGACTCCGCCGACATCGTCCCGACCGAAATGCGCGGCATCGCGCGCGACGGCAATGTCAGCAATCACCTGACGCTGCGCTTCAATCCCGCACAGTCATGGGCGTATTACTCAGGCATTCGCCCCGACGAGATGCTGGCGTTCAAGCTGTGCGAATTCTCGAAGGACGACGCGGACGCGGCGCCGCAGAACGTCTTCCATACCGCCTTCGAGCATCCCGGCACGCCCCCCGATGCTGAGCACCGGCAGAGCTGCGAACATCGCGTCGGGGTGCTGATCCTCGCCGATTAGCGGAGCGCCGGCAAGGATAACGGCGCGTTAACTCCTGCCCGGCATAAGACCCCAAACGCCGGGGGTAACACGCACCGTGGACGATCTGATTGCCGATTTCGTAGCCGAATGCCGCGAAATGCTCGAAGCTCTGGGTGGCGAGATCGTCGCCTGGGAGGCGGAGCCGGACGACCGGGCGCGTCTCGATTCCATTTTCCGCTTCGTCCACACCGTCAAAGGCAATTGCGGCTTCTTCGAGTTCCCGCGCCTGGAGGCGCTGAGCCATGCCGCAGAGGATGCGCTTGCCGATGTCCGCAGCGGCCGCCGTGTTCCCGACGGGCACCTCGTCAGCGCCGTTCTCGCGATCATCGACCGCATCGGCGAAATGGTCTCGGCGATTGAAGCGGGCGAGGAGATGCCGGCGGGTGACGACAGCGCGCTCATCGATGCGCTCGCTCCCGGCGCCGAGGGGCCGACTGCGCCATTGGTTGCTGCGATGGCCGACGGCGGCAAGGCATCCGCCGCGCCGCGTACCATTCGGCTTTCAGTCGAGTTGCTCGACCGGGTCATGAGCACCGTTTCCGACATGGTGCTCGCCCGCAATGAGCTCGCCCGCCGCCTTCGAGAAGCGCCGACCGAAGTGCCCGTCGACGGTGCCTTTGAGCGCTTGTCGGCAATCATCGCCGAGATGCGCGACGCCATCACCCGGACCCGCATGCAGCGGATCGAGAACCTGTTCGTGGCCCTGCCGCGGCTGGTGCGCGATCTCTCGGCAGAGCTCGGCAAGCAGGTGCTGGTCGATGTCGAAGGTGGCGACGTCGAACTGGATCGCGAGATGATCGAGATGATCCGCGATCCGCTGACCCACATCGTCCGCAATGCCGTGGACCACGGCATCGAGGCGCCGGCCGAACGGCTCAAGGCCGGCAAGCGCGAGATCGGCATCCTCGCCGTGTCTGCGCGCCAGTCCGGCAACCAGATCCTGATCGACATCCACGACGACGGGCGCGGCATCGACGGCAACCGGCTGGTGGAGAAAGCGATCGCCGCGGGCATCATCGACAAGGCTGCCGCCGCGCAGCTCTCGCCGCGCGAGAAGCTTGCGCTGATTTTCGAAGCCGGGCTGTCGACGGCGAAGGAAGTCACCGCGATCTCGGGCCGGGGCGTCGGCATGGACGTGGTCCGCTCCAACATCGAGCGCATCGGCGGAATCGTCGAAGTCGACAGTCGGCCGGGCGTTGGCACCAGCATGACCTTGCGGGTGCCACTGACGCTGACCATCATCCCGGCGCTCACCGTCTCCATCGGTTCCCAGCATTTCGCGATCCCCCGCTCGGCGATCGAGGAAATCGTACGCGCCAACGGCGAGTCCGTGACTTCTCGAGCGGATCGGCGGGGCAGGGGTTGCGACCATCCGAGGGCGCCGCGTCGCCGAGGTCTCGCTAGCCGACATCCTCGGGCTCGAAAGCGACGTCGCCGAGATGGACCGCACCCTGATCGTGCTCCGGCCCGCGGGCGGCGACCTCTACGCGCTCGGCGTCGATCGAATTCACGATCACGAGGAGCTGGTGGTCAAGCCCGCGGCTCCGGCGGTGATGGCGACCGGTATCTATGCGGGCACGACGCTGGCGGACGACGGCAGTCCGATCCTGCTGTTCGATGCGGCGGGGCTGGCGCAGGTCGGCGGCGTCCGCCTGGAAGTCCAGGAACGTTCGGCGCGCATTGCCGAGGGGCCGGCGGTCGACAGCGGTCCGAGGGTCGTCCCGGTTCTGCTCTTCCGCGGTCTGGATGGCGGCCGCCGTGCGCTCCGCCTCGCGGTTGTCGATCGCATCGAGGAGGTCCCGACTCAGGCGGTCACTTTGGCCGCGGGTCAGCTTCGCGTCCAGCTTGGCGAATCCATCGTTCCGCTCGCCGGCGCAACGCTCGACCAGCTCACCGGCGAGAAGGTCCGGCTGTTCCGCCTCAACGATGGGGCGCACGAGCTCGGCTATGCCTTCCGCGAAGTCATCGACTTCGCGGCCATCGAGCACGAAGTCCTCCATTCCGACCGGCCGGGCGAAATCAGCGGCGTCACGCTGGTTCATGACGAGCCTGCGGAGATCGTCGACCCGCACTGGCTGTTCGCCAATTGCCTGGGTGTCGCCGCGCGCCCCGCCGAGGCTGCCGTCTGCCGCCTGCCGAGCAGCGATCCGTGGATGCAGAACATGCTCCGGCCGATGGTCGAGGCTGCCGGCTACACCGTGGTCGGCGACGAGCATACCGGGCACGCCGACCTCATCATTGCCGCCGAAGGCCAGGAGGTTCCCGGCGATGCCGCGGGCCGCACGATCTGGCTGCGCAGCGATCCCGAGCACGACGGCAGCCCGGACGACAGCATCTATCGCTATGACCGCGCGGGATTGATGATGGCACTGAAGTCGACTGCAGGTTCCACAGGCAAAGCCGCCAAGCGCTCCGGGAGGGGCAAATGAACGAGCTTCTGCTGGTCGTGTTCATCGCCGGTGAGCGGGTTGCCTTGCCCGCCGCGGCCGTCGAATCCGTGGTCGAGCTCGACACCCTGATCCCGGTGCCGCGCGCCGCGCCACATGTCGCCGGCCTGTCGGCTCTGCGCAGCCGGGTGCTGACGGTGATTGACTGCGTTCGATCGCTCGAGCTCGGGGAGAGCGGCCGGTCCCAGGGCATCCAGGAGGCCGCCGTCGTCGAACTCGACGGCCATCATTACGCGCTGATCGTCGATATCGTCGAAGACGTCGTCGAAGCGCAATCCGAGCCCCAACCGGTCCGTGCCGCGATGGGCGCGGGGTGGGAACGGGTATCGGTCGGAATGGTCGAGACCGAAACCGGGCCGCTGCTTCTGATCGATGTCGCCGCCCTCATCGGCGGCAGCGAACGGCAGGCCGCTTAAGCTCTTCGTTACCCTTCCATTTTAATGAGCAATCGAACCGAATCGGGAAGCCAGGCATGAAGAGCTGTTTGATCGTCGACGACTCCAAGGTGATCCGCAAAGTCGCCCGGCACATTCTCGAGACGCTGGAATTCAACGTCGACGAAGCCGGCGACGGCCAGGAAGCGCTCAGCCGCTGCGAAGCCAGCATGCCCGACGTCGTGCTGCTCGACTGGAACATGCCGGTGATGAGCGGGATGGAGTTCCTGAAGCTGCTTCGCCAGCGCGGTCACGGCGACCAGCCCAAGGTCGTCTTCTGCACGACCGAGAACGACATGGCGCATATCCGCGCGGCGCTCGAGGCCGGCGCGGACGAATATGTGATGAAGCCCTTCGACCGCGAGACGCTCCACATCAAGCTGCAGCTCGTCGGCGTCGCCTGAGCTCGTGATCGTGGAGCGGGCGCTCGCCAGATCGCGGGACCGCCAACCGGGGCCCACGCGGACATCGCGCCGGCCGATCCGGCTGATGATCGTCGACGATTCGATGATCGCCCGGGCCGTGCTGTCGCGAATGGTGGAAGGCGACGGCGCGTTCGAGATCGCAGCGGTGGCAGGGACCGCCGAGGACGCCATCGAGGCACTCCACCAGGTTCGCGTCGATATCGTCGTTCTCGACCTCGAGATGCCGGGCGCCGGGGGTCTCAAATCGATCCCGCGAATCGTCGCCGCAGCAGCGGGCGCCAAGGTCATGATCGTGTCGTCGCTTGCCGACGAGGGCGCCGAGCAGACGGTTGCGGCGCTTGCGCTCGGCGCTGCGGACACGCTTCCGAAGCCCGGAACCGGCCGCTTCAACGGCAAGTTCTCCGAAGTCCTCCTGGGCAAGCTCAAGGCGCTTGGATACGCCTCGATCTCGGCGGAGCCGCGGCCGCAGCTGGCGCCGGGGGCAGCCCCGCCGCTGAAGCCGATGCCGACCGGCGCCGTCGACATCCTTGCGATCGGTGCATCGACCGGCGGAATCCACGCGCTGGCATCCCTGTTCCAGGCGCTGCCGCACCGAATCGGCGTTCCAATTCTCGTCACCCAGCATCTTCCGGCGCCGTTCATGCCGGTCTTCGCCCGCCAGCTCGCGGCGTCGGCGCGGCGGCGGACGATGGTTGCCGAGGACGGCATGAAGCTCGTCGCCGACGAGATCCTGTTGGCGCCTGGCGAGGCCCACCTGACACTGGACGTCGATGGCGACGATGTCGTCGTCCGATTGACGCAAGGCCGCGCATCGAGCGGCTGCATGCCGTCGGTCGACCCGATGCTCGCGTCGGTCGCCGCTTTGTATGGCGCGGGCGGGCTCGGGATCGTGCTCACCGGCATGGGCCGCGACGGCGTCGAGGGCGCGGCTCGGCTGGTCGCTCGCGGCGGGTCGGTGATCGCCCAGGACGAAGGCAGCTGCGCGGTGTGGGGAATGCCGCGCGCGGTGCTCGAAGCCGGACTCGCCTGCGCGACCTTGCCGCCCGAAAAGATCGCCCGCCGGATCGCGTCCCTGACCGAGGAGCACTCGTGCAGATAAGCGACAGTTCCAGCCGAATCCTTGCCGGCCTGCTCGAGGCGCGGACCGGGCAGCAACTCACCATCAGCCGCCGCTGGCGGATCGAAACCGCCCTGAGCTCGCTGCTGCGCGAACGGGGGATCGCAACGCTCGATGAACTCATCACCATCCTGGTGATGGGCCGCGAGCCGAGCCTGTCGCAAAGAGTGGTCGAAGCCTTGCTCAACAACGAAACCTATTTCTTCCGCGACCGATCGCCGTTCGACCTGCTGTCGCGCCACGCTCTTCCGGAGCTTGCCCGCCGCCGCGAGAAGAGCCGGCGCCTGCGGATCTGGTCGGCGGGCTGTTCGACGGGACAGGAAGTCTATTCGCTGGCGATGCTGTTTGCCGAAAATCCCGACGCGTGGCGCGGCTGGACCGTCGACATTCTCGGCACCGACGTTTCGACCGAATGCATCGATCGCGCGCGCGCCGGCGCCTACAGCCAGTTCGAAATTCAGCGCGGCCTCGGAATCGCACAGATGATCAAGTGGTTCGAGGAGTGCCCGGACGGCTGGCGCGCGGTCGAGCCGCTTCGCAAGCCGGTCCGCTTCCAGGTCCACAATCTGCTCGAGCCGCCGCCGCATCCAGGCGGGTTCGACATTGTGCTGTGCCGCAACGTGCTGCTCTATCTCAGCGCCGACAAGCGCGCGCTTGCCTTCGAGCGGCTGGCGTCGGCGATGGCCGAGGACGGCTGGCTGATGCTCGGCGCCGGCGAGACGGTCATCGGCCAGACATCGCGGCTCGGCACCGACATCAATGCGCGCGGCCTGTACCGCCTGATCGGCGAGGCGGTTCCGACCGAAAAGCGCGGCGGCCCCGACCGCAGGATCGCGTCCGGGGCTTGACCGCAGGCCAAAGCTGGTGCGCGATAGCCGGCATGGATTTCATCGAGAAACCCTCGCCCAATTTCGACGAGCGCGCGCTGCCGGTCTCGATGATCGTTCTCCACTACACCGGAATGCCCGACGCCGAGGGGGCGCTCGACCGCCTGACTTCGCCGGAAGCCAAGGTGTCGTGCCATTACCTCGTCGACGAGGACGGCACGGTCTTTCGCCTCGTCGATGAAGCCAAGCGCGCCTGGCACGCCGGTAAGTCGCGGTGGCGCGGGGTCACTGACGTCAACAGCGCCAGCGTCGGCATCGAGATCGTCAATCCCGGCCACGAATTCGGCTATCGCAACTTCACCGACGAGCAGGTCGCCGTCGCTGATCCCGCTGATCGCCGACATCAAGGAGCGCCATGGCATCGGCCGAGGCAATGTCGTCGGCCATTCCGATGTCGCCCCGTCGCGCAAGGAGGACCCGGGCGAGCTGTTTCCGTGGGAGGCGCTGTCGAAGCGGCGGCTGGCCCTGCCGAGCCCGACCCGCGACCTCATCGACCCGTTCTGGACAGACGCCGGCTTCCTGCTGGCTTTGGAGCGGTTCGGCTACGACGTCACCGATCCGCAGAAAGCGGTGATCGCCTTCCAGCGGCGTTTTCGTCCCGACCTGATCGACGGGATCGTCGATGGGGAATGCCGCGCCAAGCTCTTGGCGCTGCTGCTGCCGCGGCCGCAGTAGAGCGAAAGTCACAAAGTTGACGTCCGATGGGGCGAACTCGGGGCTCTCGCCTCTCTGTGCGTGGTGCTGGATCTGTGACTTTCGGTCTGAACTCGGTTGCCTGAAGTCGCTGCGCATCGGCGAGGCAAGGCATAAAGTGCATGCTGTAGGACAGCAATTTCGAAACTCGGGCTAATGGCAGCTTTCGACCCATTCCTGCCACTGCGGTCAGGCGTTTGGTCCTAATTCATCGTCGTATGAAACAATCGCTTTGCCTAACCAGTGCGCTCATGGCGGACGGGCCACCCCTATGGGGAGTTTGTCTGGCTCTACTGCCGCCAATCCACCCGTCGTGAACGATGTGTGGGTCCATCCACAGGCCTCGGCCAGCGGGGCGTTAGCCTGCGCCTCAGCGACACTTGGTCCCTCGATCATAACAAGTAGCGCATGTCGCGCGCCGGGTCTGCGGTTGACCACGTCCTCAGCAACAGCCGTTCCGGTAAAGACATGCAATGTGCCGCTCACGAGATACTGCATCATCCACGCCGGTTCTCAATGCTTTCCACCCATTGCGGACGCTCGGCATTCCATTCAGAGGGCGCGGAATGAAGACGGTTTTGCTGATCCTGGGTGTTCTTGCGGTCCTCGTTGGACTGCTGTGGGTTGGCCAGGGCGCTGGCTGGATTCACTGGCCGGCGTCCAGCTTCATGATCGATCAGCGGCCGTGGATCACTCGAGGCGTCATCCTGGCCGTCGTTGGCGTGGTCCTGATTCTGCTCTCGCGCAGATAGTCTCGACGACGAACTCGTAGAACGGCGCAGTTCCGCCTATAGGCGCCTCGCCAGAGGGCCGGGCGGCCGCGGCGGGGATTGTCTCCGGCGAGGAAAGTCCGGGCTCCACGGAACGACGGTGCCGGGTAACGCCCGGCGGGCAGCTGCGGCCTTCGGGCTTGGCGGTTCAGGGACAGTGCCACAGAAAGCAAACCGCCCGGCTTTTGACGGGTAAGGTCGAAAGGGTGCGGCAAGAGCGCACCGCGGTCCTGGCAACAGGGCCGGCACGGTAAACCCCACCGGGTGCAAGATCGAATAGGGGCGGCATATGGGCCATGTTCCGGCTCGCTGCCCGGGTTGATTGCTTGAGGGGCGGGGCAACCCGCTTCCTAGAGGAATGGCCGCCCAGTCGCCCGTCGAACGGCGATGGACAGAACCCGGCTTACAGGCCCTCTGGCATTTCGGTTCGCGCAGAGACGCAGAGACGCAGAGGTATTGAGCACGGCACTCCCTCTCTGCGTTCTCCGCGTCTCTGCGCGAACAATGAAATCTTTCCATTGCCGGCTGCCGCTGGCTAGGGATGAGTGATGCCAAAGCAGAAGCGCACTGATGATTGGGGTTTCCCGCGCTGGCGGTCCTACGGCGACAAGGGCCGAGGAGCGGCGCGGGTGCGGCTGTGCGACCGCGAGGGCTGCACGCAGACCGGCGACCGGCCGGCGCCAAAGGCTCCCAACAGCCCCGACCGCTGGTACTTCTGCGAAGCGCACGCGGCGGAATACAACAAGAACTGGAATTATTTCGCCGGGCTCAGCCCGGAAGACGCGGCGAGAGAGGCGGCTGAAGAGGCCCGTGGGAATGCCGGTTATCGCCAGTCCGCGCAGTGGAAGTGGGGCGGTCCCGGCGACGGCAGCCGAAGCCGCGATGAGATGCGCGCGCTCGACGCGCTGGAGCTCGACAGCGACGCCGACTTCACGGCGATCAAGGCCGCGCACCGGCGGCTGGTCAAGGAAACTCACCCCGACGCCAATCCCGGCAGCGAAGAGGCGGCCAAGCGCTTCAAGGAAGTGCAGGCGGCGTATGACGTGCTCCGCAAGGCCGAGGAGCGCCGCTCCGAACCCGTCGGCGACAGCGGCGCGGGGCAGGTCTAGCGGACCGCTTGCGGGCAGCGGAAAGCGGAGTGCATGATGCCGGCTCCAGAGGGGAGTCGGGACCAGCGATCATGAACGAACAGGACCATAGCCGAGTCCACCTCGCCTTGGAGTTCCTCGGCATTCGCGCGCAGGCGACGGCGATGGGCCTGGTCCAGCTGTGCCTGGAATTGCGGCGCGCCAACGTCATCGACCAGGCCGCCGTGGACCGCGTCAAGGACGCCATCGCCGAGGAAATCGCCGCACACGCGCCCCGAACCGCAGTGAAGCAGCAATATCTTGCGGACATCCGCGGGCGTCTGGACCGGATCTTCGCAGGCGACGAGCCGGTCGGTCCTGGCCCGGTCGCGCACGCCAGGACGGACCATCAGCCGCCGGCGTAGCGCTCCGCCGTCTGCTTCACGAGCGCGATCATGTTCGGCACGCCCTGCGTGCGGTTGGCGCTGAGATGCTTCGAAAGCTCGAACGGGGCGAGCGCGGCGGTGACGTCCAGTGCTGCAACCTCGGCGGCGGGCTTGTCCTGGACTGCGGACAGCACGAGGGCGACGATGCCCTTGGTGATCGCGGCGTTGCTGTCCGCGAGGAAGTGCAGCCGGCCCTCGCTCGACGGTCGGATAGACCCAGACCGACGCCGAGCAGCCGCGGACCTTGGTCGCGTCGGTCTTGAGCGCATCGGGCATCGGCTCGAGCTCTCGGCCGAGGTCGATGAGCAGGCGATAGCGGTCCTCGCCATCGAGCAGTTCGATAATCGTCGAGGATCGATTCGAGGGGGGCAGCGCCATTCGGGCCGCCTAACACCGGCCGCGCCGGCTCACTAGCGGTCGCGCAGCTCGTCGATCTCGCGGGCCAGGCTGTTTTCCTTTTCGACCGTGATCCGCTCCAGCACCTTGAGGCGCTCCTTGAGCTGGGTGACCTCGTCGCGCAGGCGCTGGTTTTCGGCCTGGTTGTCGCCCTCGCCGCCGCGTTCCACGTGGTAGTGGAACTTCGCCCGGGATCTGAAGATCGACGTGATCATGACGATCGCGACGATGCAGACGACCATCAGCTCGCCGCTGTTCATGCGACTTTGTCTCCGGCTTCGATCTTGTCGTGCGTGCGCAGCGCCTCGATCTGGGCCGCGGTCTGGGCGCCCCCATCGGTGACGATCTGCTCGATGACGCGCAAGCGCTGCTCGAAGCGGGCCATGTGCTGGGCATATTGGGCGCTCTTCTCGGCGGCCAGGTTGCTTTGGCTGGAGATCTGCTTTTCCTTGACCGACAGCCACATCTTGAACGGCGCGATCAAGATGGCGGCGAGCGGGATCAGGACCCAAATCGTTGCCGGATTATCGAACACTCGGACCCTCCCTCGGTCGCATGCATTTCGTGACGAACTATACGCGATTCAAGCGTCGGCGTCGCGCCGCGCGGACTGGATCGAGCGTGCCGGCAGGCTGGCGAAGCGCCTCGATCTGGGCGGCGGTCTGGGCACCGTGGTCGGTGATGATCTGTTCGAGCACCCGGACCCGCTGCTCAAGCTCCTTGTTGCTGACCGCATATTCGGCCGCGCGCTCGGCGGTGGTCTGCGCCTGCACCTCCAGCTGCTTCTCCTTGTAAGAAAACCAGCGGCGGAAGACGTAGATGAGCAGGATCGTCGGGGTCAGGACCGCGATCAGCAGCCCCATGACGTCACCCGGTTGCATCAGGCATTCCCTCCCTTGTCGATCTGCAAAGCGTCGATGTCGCGAGCGAGCCGCGACGGCTGGTCGGTCGCGATTCGTTCCAGGGTTTCGAGCCGGTCCTTCACCGAGCCGAGCTCGGCCCGAAGCTGCACGTTCTCGCCGGTAAGCAGGCGGATGCGCTCGGCGCTCTCCTGGTCGGTCTTGGGATGGATCGGCAGGCCCCAGCTATTCTGGAGCGGATAGCCGTTCTTGACCCTGATCCAGGTCGACAGCAGCGATCCGCCGACACCGAGGGCAACGATGATCGCGACGAACGGGACGACGCCGGCGACCAGCCTGATGATTTGAATGACGTTCGGGTCCACGATTTCCCCCTTTGGAATCGATGGCTAGCGGAGTTGATCGATCTCGTTCGCGAGCGAACGGTTTTCGGTCGTGACGTAGCTTTCGATGTCGGCGAGCCGGCGGTCGATGTCCTTGAAGCGCGAGCGGATGTCGCGTGCCGCCCGGGTCGGCGAGGCGCGGACGCCCTGCCAGAAATGCTGCTCCTCGCGGTCCCCGATCTCCAGCGAGCGCGGCTTGGTCGGGCTGACGAAGGCGGCGATGAAGTAGAAGGGCAGGACCCCGCCGCCGCTCATGAAGATTGCGGCGAGGAAGCAGATGCGGACCAGGGTGACGTCGAAGCCCGTGTAATCGGCGATTCCGGCGCAGACGCCGAACATCTTGCCGTTGGCCTTGTCGCGGTAGAAGCGGGTGCGGCTGGCCGGCTGCTCGGTCAGGTAGCGGCGGCCGTCGCGCTCGCGCTCCCGATCTCGCTCATGGTCCCTGGCGCCGTAACGGTCACGATAAGGATCGTCGCTCATTTCAGTCTCCGTCGGCAAGCAGTCGGCGGCTGTCCTCGCGGCCCGGCACGCACTGCTGGCGCCAGTTCGGGTTCTCGGCGGTCATGATGCGCTCGATGGTGCAAATGCGGTCGTCGAGCCGGCGCGCGGCATCGTGCAGCTCGTCCAGCAGTTTTTCGTCGCCCGAGGTCAGCGTGGCACCGGTCTTCCACTTGGTGACGTAGTGGAAGATCAGCCACGGAAGCCCGATGAACAGGATTCCGCAAACGACAATCGGAATGACAGCGTCGTCCATGGCTTACTTCCCTCTAGCGGCGAGGGCCGCCTTCATCGCCGCGAGCTCCGCATCGACCGATTCGGTTGCCTTGAGCTCGGCGATCTCTTCCTCGAGGCTCTTGGGACCGGTCATTCCCAGCGCATCGGCGCGGCCTTCGGCGAAGTCGGCGCGGCGCTCCAGGATCTCGAACTTGGAGAACGCGTCCTCGGTTCGGTTGCCGTTGAGAAGCTCGCGGGCGCGGCCGCGGGTGACGGCGCTTTCGAACCGCGCCGCGATCGCGTTCTGCCGGGCGCGGGCTTCGCGAAGCTTGCCCTGAAGCTTGGCGATGTCGCCTTCGTAGCTCTTCAGCGTGTCGTCGATGACCTTGATCTCCTCGCGCAGGCCGTCGCCCATGTCGGTCGCCTTCTGGCGCTCGATCAGCGCCGCCTTGGCGAGGTCCTCGCGGTCCTTCGACAGCGCCAGCTCGGCCTTCTCGGTCCAGCTGCTCTGCAGTTCGTCGAGACGCATCAGAGCGCGGCGCATTTCCTTGGCGTCGGCGATGCACCGCGCGGCAGAGGCGCGAACCTCGACCAGCGTCTCCTCCATCTCGAGGATGACCATGCGGATCATCTTCGCGGGGTCCTCCGAGCGGTCGAGCAGCTCGGTGATGTTGGCGGCGAAGATGTCTCGCGATCGCGAGAAAATTCCCATGCGCGTACTCCGTAAATCCAATCAGGGCCCTGTTACCTGCCATTCCATATTCAATATCCATGCCAATCTCGCTGAAAGTGCGGAATAGCAGCAATTTGCTCTTTTTCGCTGGTGCTTAAGCCGCGAAAAACCTTGCCAATTGGTGGGATTTGCCACCAACAGTCGGGTAGATTCCTACGTGAGAGATGATGGAACGGGCAGACCAGTTCATCGGCCAGAGCCTTGCGTTTCTCGACGCGGTCGAGCGGGCGAGCCGTGCCGCGCCCCTCAATCGGCCGGTCCTGGTCATCGGCGAGCGCGGCACCGGCAAGGAATTGATTGCCGAGCGCCTCCACCATCTGTCTTCGCGTTGGGCGGGCCCCCTGATCGTCATGAACTGCGCGGCGCTGCCGGAGAATTTGATCGAGGCCGAGCTGTTCGGCCATGAGGCGGGAAGCTTCACCGGCGCCGCCAAGACGCGTCATGGCCGCTTCGAGGAGGCGGACGGCGGCACGCTGTTCCTGGACGAACTCGGGACCCTGTCCATGCCGGCGCAGGACAGGCTGCTGCGCGCCACGGAGTATGGCGAGATTACCCGCATCGGCGCGTCCAAGCCGATCTCGGTCGATGTCCGCATCGTCGCAGCGACCAACGAGAACCTTCCCGCCCAGGTCGAGAGGGGCAAGTTCCGCGCCGACTTGCTCGACCGCCTGTCATTCGAAGTCATCACGCTGCCGCCGCTGCGGGCGCGGGAAGGCGACATTCCGCTGCTTGCCGAGCACTTCGGTCGCCGGATGTCGGCGGAGCTCGAATGGTCCAACTGGCCAGGCTTCTCGCCGCGCGCGATGGCCGACCTCGAGGCGTTCGGCTGGCCGGGCAATGTCCGCGAGCTTCGCAATTCGGTCGAGCGCGCCGTGTACCGGCACGAAAACCCGGAGCGGCCGATCGACGAGATCGTGTTCAACCCCTTTTATTCGCCATGGGCGCCAGCGGACGAGGCGGACGCCGACCGCCGCCACGGCTCCCTCCGCTGCGGCCGCCGAGCCTTCGCCGGCGCAGCCGTTGCACCTCGTCGCCTCCGCCGAGCAAACCGCAGGAGTCACCGACTTCCGTGCGGCGGTGTCCGATTTCGAGCGCTCAGTGCTCCAGGACGCGCTCAGCCGCAGTCGCTTCAACCAGCGTGCGACTGCGACGGCGCTCGGCCTCAGCTACGACCAGCTGCGCCACGCGCTGAAGCGCCACAAGCTGCTCGACGCCGACGCCGGCTGACCGCAGCGGCATCCGGGGGCGCGGAGCCGCGAACATTGACCCCCGCCTTGCCGGAGTCCTAGGGCCGACAGCGAACCCCCAACCATAGGAGCGACGCCATGGCCTTCACGCTTCCCGATCTTCCCTACCCCAAGGATGCGCTTCAGCCGCACATGTCGGCGGAGACGTTCGACTACCACTGGGGCAAGCATCACAAGGCCTATGTCGACAAGACCAACGGGATGCTCGGCGAGAAGGGCCTCGAAGGCTCGAAGCTGACCGACGTCATCCGCACCGCCAAGGAGCGTGGCGACAAGGGCCTGTTCAACAACAGCGCGCAGATCTGGAACCACAGCTTCTTCTGGCAGTGCCTCGCGCCGCAGGGTTCGACCGCGCCGTCGGGTCGGCTGAAAGAGATGGTCGACAGCGACTTCGGCGGCCACCAGGCGCTGGTCGAGAAGCTGGCGACCGAAAGCGCCAATCACTTCGCCAGCGGGTGGGGTTGGCTGATCCTCAACAACGGCAAGCTCGAGGTCACCTCGCTGCACGACGCGGATTCGCCGGTGGCGCACGGGATGACTCCGCTGCTGACGATCGATGTCTGGGAGCACGCTTATTACATCGACTACAAGCAACGAGCGGCCGCGCTTCCTCAAGAGCGTGCTCGAGAACATCATCAACTGGGACTTCGTCGCGCAGAACCTCGACGGGAACGGAGTGAGCCGGGCGGATCAGCAGAGCTGATTGTCATTGCGGAGTGACGCCGTCACGGGAGTAAATCCCGTGACGTCGGACGGGCTCGCTCAGCTGAGGCTTCGCGCCCCGCCGGCCGGCCTGCGCCGTCTCTCGACACAGCGCCGGCGTCGCGCTTTGCGCGCCGGCGGCTCTGTGCTCGGCGGCCTGGCTATTGCTTCAGCCTGTAGCCCGTCCTGAAAATCCACCAGATGCCGGCGAGGCAGATCAGGAAGAAGGCGAAGGTTGCGGCGAGGCTGGTCGCGACCGGCACGTCGGCCTGGCCGATGAAGGTCCAGCGGAAGCCGTTGATCAGATAGACGACCGGGTTGAACAGCGTGATGCTGCGCCATGGCTCGCGCAGCATGTCGATCGAATAGAATGCGCCGCCGAGGAAGGTCAGCGGCGTCACGACTAGCAGCGGGATAATCTGCAGCTGTTCGAAGCCCTTGGCCCACACTCCTACGATGAATCCGAACAGGCAGAAAGTCGCCGCGACCAGCACCAGGAACAGCAGCGCCAGCACCGGGTGCTCGATCTGCACGTGCACGAACAGGTTGGCGGTGAGCAGGATCACGAGCGCGACGCTCATCGCCTTGGTCGCTGCCGCACCGACGTAGCCGAGCACCGTCTCGAATGCCGATAACGGCGCCGAGAGAAGCTCGTAGATGGTCCCGGTGAAGCGCGGCATGTGAATGCCGAAGCTGGCGTTGAAGATGCTCTCGTTGAAAAGCGACAGCATCATCAGGCCGGGGACGATGAAGCTGCCGTAATCGACGCCGTTGATTTCCTTCATGCGGCTGCCGATCGCGGCGCCGAACACGACGAAATAGAGCGAGGTCGTGATGACGGGGACTGCAAGACCGGTCCACAAGGTGCGCCGGAAGCGGTGCATTTCGAACTTGTAGATCGCCCAGACGCCGCGCCAGTTCATGCGCTTGCTCCCCGGCGGTCGTGGATCAGGTCGACGAAGATATCTTCGAGGCTCGACTGCTTGGTGTCGAGGTCCTTGAAGGCAATGCCGGCGTCGCGCATCGCGGTCAGCAAGGAGGGAATGCCGGTCCGTTCGGCCTTGGCGTCGAATTCATATGTCAGGGTCGACCCGTGGTTGCTGAGGCTAGGCGCCCATTCGGCGAGGCTCGGAGGAACGTCGTCCAGCGGCTCGGTCAGTTGCAGGTGGAGAATCTTGCGGCCGAGCTTTTGCATCAGCGCATCCTTTTGCTCGACCAGGATCAGCTCGCCGCGGTTGATGACCCCGACCCGGTCCGCCATTTCCTCGGCTTCCTCGATGTAGTGGGTGGTGAGGATGATGGTCGTGCCCTGCTCGCGGAGGCGCCGAACGAGGTCCCACATGTCGCGCCGCAGGTCGACGTCGACGCCCGCCGTCGGCTCGTCGAGGAACAGGATGTCGGGGTCGTGGGCGAGCGCCTTGGCGATCATCACCCGGCGCTTCATGCCGCCGGAGAGTTCCTTGAGGATCGACTTGCGCTTGTCCCACAGCGAAAGCTCGCGGAGGATTTGCTCGACGCGGGCGGGATCGGGACGGCGGCCGAACAATTCGCGGCTGAAGCTGACGGTGCTGAGCAGCGGCTCGAACACGTCCATCGTCAACTCTTGCGGCACGAGCCCGATCCGGCGGCGCGCCTGCCGGTAGTGGCTCTGCCAGTTCTGGCCGTCGATCAGCACTTCGCCCGCGGTCGGCGTCACGATTCCGCAAATGATGCTGATCAGGGTCGTCTTGCCGGCGCCGTTGGGCCCGAGCAGCGCAAAGATTTCGCCGCGCTGGATGTCCAGATCGACGCTCTTCAGTGCTTCGGTGCCGCTCGCGTAGGCCTTCCTGAGGCCCCGGATGGACAGGATCGGGTCGGTCACTCCACCGGGCCTGGTTCGGCGGGCGTCGCGTCCTCGCGCATCAATCCGTGACGAAGCAGCATCGGGATGTTGGCGGCGGCGAACAGGAAAGTGAGGGGCAGGGCGCCCCATAGCTTGAACCCGATCCAGAAGGAGGTCGTCGTGTGCCTCCATACCGCTTCGTTAAGCACCGCCATGAAGCCGAAGAAAATCGCCCAGTTGCGGGTGAGCTTGGTCCAGCCGCGCTCGTCGAGGCCGGGATAGGTCGAGCCGAGCACCCGCTGCAGGATCGGGCGGTCGGTGAGCAGGCCGAAGGCGAGCAGCGCGGCAACGAAGACGTAGTAGATGGTCGGCTTCATCTTGATGAAGCGCTCGTCGTGCAGCCAGATGGTGAGGCCGCCGAGGATGATGACCATCACGCCGGAGAACCACAGCAGCGCCGAAATTCGGTGGTAGCGGATCGCCGAGAACAGCATCGCCGCCACCATGGCGACGACGAAGGCGCCGGTGGCGACGAAAATCCTCAGCGCGGGGGCGACCGGCGCGAGGAAATTGACCAGGAAGAAGACCAGCAGCGGCCCGACGTCGATCAGCAGCTTGGCGCCGCCCTGCGGCTCGGAATCCTGGGTCATTCGGGCGGAAGCCCGGCGATCGCCCGTGCGACGGCGCGGGGATCGAAGGGACGAAGGTCGTCGGCCTGCTCGCCGACGCCGATCGCGTGGATCGGCAGCCCGAACCGCTCGGCAGCGGCGACCAGCACGCCGCCGCGCGCGGTGCCGTCGAGCTTGGTCATGATGAGCCCCGTCACCCCAGCGGTCTCGCGGAACACCTCGACCTGCGCAAGTGCGTTCTGGCCGGTGGTGGCGTCGAGGACCAGCAGGATGTCGTGCGGCGCTTCCGGGTTGAGCCGGCCGAGCACGCGGCGGATCTTGGACAGCTCCTCCATCAGGTGGGTCTTGTTCTGGAGGCGGCCGGCGGTGTCGACGATCAGCACGTCCTCGCCCGTCGCAGTCGCCTGCTTGACGCCGTCGAAGACGATGCCGGCCGCATCGCCGCCTTCCTTGCCGGAGATGACCGGAGCGCCGATGCGGTCGCCCCAGATCTTCAGCTGCTCGATGGCGGCGGCGCGGAAGGTGTCGCCGGCGGCGAGAAGCACGCCGTAGTCCTCGCCCTTCAGCCAGTGCGCGAGCTTGCCGATGGTGGTCGTCTTGCCCGAGCCGTTGACGCCGATGACGAGGATCACGTGCGGGACGCGGAAAGCCCGTGATTTGCAGGGGCTGGGCGACGGGAGCGAGGATCTTTTCGATTTCGTCGGCCAGGATGGTGCGAAGCCCGCGTTCGTCGAGGCGTTCGAACGTCTGGGCGGCGATGGCTTCGCGGATCCGGCGCGACGCCTGCGGGCCGAGGTCGGAGGCGATGAGCGCCTCCTCGATGTCATCCAGGGTCGCGGTGTCGAGCGCCGCGCGGCTGGTCAGGCCGGTGAGATTGTCCGCGACGCGTTCAGCCGTTTTGGAAAAACCGCCGCGAAGGCGCTCCAGCCAGCTCACGCGAATACCGCCTGGAGGCGATCGCCGTCGCAGCCGGTGATACGCGCGATGCCGGTTTCGCCGCGCGTTGCGGCGGCGATGGCCACTGGCGCGAAGTGATCGGTGTGGCCGATGCCGTCGCCCTCGACGAGCATCGGCTGCATCGTGCCGACCAGGCTGTCCAGCCAGCGAGCGCGGCGTTCCGCCGCAGCGGCGCGCAACCGAGCGGCGCGGGCCTTCACGACCTCGCGGCCAAGCTGCGGCATGCGCGCGGCGGGCGTCTCCGGCCGCGGTGAAAAGGGGAACACGTGGGCGGCGATGATGTCGCAATCCTCCAGTAATCGCAGGCTGTTGAGCGCCATGTCTTCTGTCTCGGTGGGAAAGCCGGCGATGAGGTCGGCGCCAATGCTCGCGCCCGGACGCGCGGCCTTGATTCGCTCGACGCTGCGGACGGCATCGGTCCGGCTGTGCCGTCGCTTCATCCGCTTGAGGATCATGTCGTCGCCGGCCTGCAGCGACAGGTGGAAGTGCGGCATCAGCCGCGGCTCGCCTGCGATCAGGTCGAGCAGCGCATCGTCGATCTCGACGCTGTCGAGCGACGATAGCCGCAGACGCTTGAGGCGCGGTTCGGCTGCGAGCAGGCGCTGGCAGAGGACGCCAAGTCCGCCTTGGTAATCCGTAATGTCGACGCCGGTCAGCACGATCTCTTTGGCGCCGCGGTCGATCTCGAGGGCGACAGCGTCGCGGATCGCCTCGAACGGCAGCGACCGGCTCGGGCCGCGCGCCTGCCAGATTGAGCAGAAGGTGCAGCGGTGGTCGCAGCCGGTCTGGACCGCGACGAAGCTCTTGACCTGAGCGAGCAGCCCGCGTGGCGCCATGACGTCAGTTCCGCCGAACACCTTGAGCTTGTTGGTGTTTCCGACCACGCGAGAGACACCCGGCAAAGCTTCGAACGATGCCGGCTGGAGCTCGGCGGCGCATCCGGTGACCAGGATGCTCGCGTTCGGCCGATCGCGGTGGGCGCGGCGGATCGCCTGGCGGGTCTGGCGGACCGCCTCGTTGGTCACGGCGCAGCTGTTGACGACGATCCAGTCCTCGCCGGGAGGGGCCGAGCGGGCGATGGTTTCGGCCTCGGCGAAATTGAGCCGGCAGCCGAGCGTGATCGTCTCGACGCTCACTGAAGCGCCTCGAGGTCGAGCTCGCCGCTGAACACGTGCGTAGCCGCACCACGCATCCGGACTGGCTGGCCCGGCTCCCACGAAACCATGAGGCTGCCGCCGGTCATGTCGACCCGGACAGGGGACTGGGCCCGCTTTGTTGCGATTGCGGCGACCGCGGTTGCACAGGCTCCCGTCCCGCACGCGAGAGTCTCGCCCGCGCCCCGTTCGAACGTGCGGAGCTTCAGCCGATCGTGAACATAGGTCGCGACGTTGACGTTGATCCGCTCGGGGAATGCCGGATCGGTCTCGATTCTTGGACCGAGCGCGTCCAGCGCCACGTCGCGGGCGTCGGGGACGAAGAAGACGACGTGCGGATTGCCGACGTTGACCGCGAACGGCTGTGCGAGCTCGTCCCATGCAAGCGGCAGCGCGCGACGTGTCCATCGCATAGGCGAGCGGGATCTCGTTCCAGCCGAAGCGTGGCTCGCCAATGCTAACCTCGATCTCGTTCCCGAGGTTCGTCCCCCCGAGCAGTCCGCCCTTCGTCTCGACTGTGCTTGCGCCGGTGAGCGCGACGACGCAGCGCGTTGCATTGCCGCAGCTTTCGACCTCGCCGCCGTCAGCGTTCCAGATTCGCATCCGCAAATCTGCAATCTCGCTCGGCTCCAGAACGATCAGCTGGTCGCAGCCGACGCCGGTGCGGCGATCGGCAATCGCGCGGGCGAGCGCCGGGGTGACGTCGAAAGCGTCTTCACGTGCGTCGACAATCACGAAATCATTGCCGAGGCCATGCATCTTGTGGAAGTGCCGCCGCATCGGCCGCGACTTAGGGAGCGGGCGAGCCCAAGTCCACCAGCGCCAAAGGCCGACGACATGACCCGAGCAGCGACCGATGTGATGCAATCAATCCTGTTCTCGGCGGTGCTCGACGGGATCGCGGCGTTGAAGCGCGGCTCGGGGGGCCTTCCCAATCAATTGCTGCGCGAGGTGCAGGCCATCCATCCCAACGTCACGTTCGCCGATCTTCCCAAGGAGCTTCAGGACGCGATTGCCGAGAGCACGCGGACGGCATTCACCCAGCTTCTGAAGGAAGGCTACGCGGTCGGGCCGCGCCAGCAGATGCAGCAGTCGCGGCCGCTCGACCGGGTTCCCGAGCGCCAGCGCCATGCGCCGGGCTCGGCGGACCGGCGTGGACCGCCGCGCGGACCGCGCCGGCCGGCGGCCGCTGCGGAAGGTCCTGACAAGCCGCGTGGTCCCGACAAGCCGCGGGGGCCGGGCGCGCCGTCGCGACCGCGCAAGCCGAAAGGCAAACCGCGCCTGTCGTGACGGTTGATGTTGGCGGCGTGAACGGCTAAGCGCCGCCGCGTCCTAACAGACAGACATCGATGTTGAGCGCCCAAGGGTGCACGCCGGCCAACGAGGTTTCGTCCGCCGGCGCAATTTGCATTTGGCTTCCCATATGGGCGCCTCGGCATCGCAGGAGACTTGAATGTTCGACACGTTGAGCGATCGGCTCGGCAGCGTATTCGACCGGCTGAGGGGGCGCGGCGCGCTTACCGAGGCCGACGTGCGCGCCGCGATGCGCGAGGTTCGCGTCGCGCTGCTCGAGGCCGACGTGGCGCTGCCCGTCGCCCGCGATTTCGTCGAACAGGTCACCGAAAAAGCGGTCGGCCAGGAAGTGCTGCGCTCGGTCACGCCGGGCCAGATGGTCGTCAAATACGTCCACGACGCCCTGGTCGAGACGCTGGGCGCCGACACCGCCGAACTCGACCTCGCGGTCAGCCCGCCGGCCGTAATCATGATGGTCGGGCTTCAGGGCTCAGGCAAGACGACGACCACCGCCAAGCTCGCCAAGCGACTGTCGGAGCGCGAGCGCAAGCGGGTGCTGATGGCGTCGCTCGACGTCGCCCGCCCGGCCGCGCAGGAGCAGCTGGCGGTGCTTGGACGCCAGGCCAACGTCGACACGCTGCCGATCGTCGCCGGCCAGCAGCCGGTCGATATCGCCAAGCGCGCGGTGCAGTCGGCGAAGCTGCAGGGCTATGACGTGGTGCTGCTCGACACCGCTGGCCGCCTCCACGTCGACGATCAATTGATGGCCGAGATGAAGGCCGTCGCGACGGCGTCGCAGCCGGCCGAGACCCTGCTCGTCGTCGACGCGCTGACCGGTCAGGACGCGGTCAACGTCGCGAAGGGCTTCTCCGCGCGAAGTGCCGCTGACCGGCGTGGTGCTGACCCGGATGGACGGCGACGCGCGGGGCGGCGCGGCGCTGTCGATGCGGGCTGTCACCGGCAAGCCGATCAAGTTCGCCGGCGTCGGCGAGGCGCTCGACAAGCTCGAGGCCTTCCACCCCGACCGGGTCGCCGGGCGCATCCTCGGCATGGGCGACGTCGTCAGCCTCGTCGAGCGGGCGGCGGAGACGATCCAGGTCGAAGAGGCCGAAAAGATCGCGGCCAAGATGGCCAAGGGGAAGTTCGACCTCGACGACCTCTGGGCCCAGCTTCGCCAGATGCAGCGGATGGGCGGCATAGGCGCTCTTGCCGGCATGATGCCGGGCCTCAAGGGCATGAAGGACGCAGCCGCCAAGGCGTCGGACAGCAAGGCGCTGGTCCACATGGAAGCGATGCTGTCGTCGATGACGGCGAAGGAGCGCGCTCGGCCCGAGTTGATCAACGCCAAGCGCAAGATCCGCGTCGCCAAGGGCAGCGGAACGACCGTTCAGGAGATCAACAAGCTGCTGAAGATGCACCAGGAAATGTCCACGGTGATGAAGCGGCTGAAGAAGATGGGCGGGCTCGGAAAGCTGGCCGCGATGTTCGGCGGAGGCGGCGGTGCAGGCGGCCTGGGCGGGCTCGGCGGTGCCGGAGCGGGTGGTCTTCCGGGACTTGGCGGAGGCGGCCCGGCTGCACTGCCTGGCCTCGGCGGTTCGCCGTTCAACCTCCCGCCCGGCTTCGACAAGTTTTCAAAGAAATAACGAAACGCACTGAAAGGAATACACTATGGCACTAGCAATTCGTCTGACCCGCGGCGGCGCCAAGAAGCGGCCCTATTACCGCATCGTCGTCGCCGACAGCCGCGCTCCGCGCGATGGCCGCTTCATCGAGAAGGTCGGCACCTACAACCCGCTGCTGGCGAAGGATTCGCCGGAGCGCGTGAAGCTCGACGCCGAGCGCATCCAGCATTGGCTCGGCGTCGGTGCCCAGCCGTCGGACCGCGTGCTGCGCTTCCTCGATGCCGCCGGCATTCGCGAGCGCGCGGCGCGCAACAACCCGAACAAGGGGACCCCGGGCGAGAAGGCCAAGGAGCGCGCCGAGGAGCGGGCTACCGAAGCAGGCCGCCGAGGCGCCGAGGCTGCCGCGCGCTCCGCAGGAAGAGGCCGATTGCCGTCGTTGCTGACGAAGTCGAAGCTGCGACCGCCGAGCCGACGCCGGAAGCCGAAGCGGTTGCTGACGAGGTCTCCGAGCAGACCCCCGCGGCCGACAACCAGGGCGAATCCGCTGCCGAGCCGGCCGAGGGTGCCGACGACGTCGCGCCGCCGACGACCGAATCGCCGCAGCCCGCCGAAGCAAGCGGCGAGGGCGAATCCGCCGAGGCTCCGGCCGAAGGCGCGCCTGAGGACACCCAGGCCTGATGACCTCATTCTCCCCGGCATTTGCCGGGGAGGGGGACCAGCGGAGCTGGTGGAGGGGTTCTTCTTGCACCGAGAAACCCCTCCACCGCCTGCGGCGGTCCCCCCTCCCCACGAAATCGTGGGGAGGATGATTGTGCCTGAGCGCCGGATCGCTCTCGCTGCGGTCGCCGGCGCGCACGGCATCAATGGCGAGGTGCGGCTGAAGCTGTTCAGCGACAGCGCGGCCAGCCTTGGCGATCACAAGATCGTGCATGTCGGCGGGGTCGAGCGACGCGTGGTTTCCGTCCGCGCTGCCGGCAAGGGCGCGGTGGCTCGCATCGAAGGCGTCGGCGACCGCTCGGCCGCCGAAGCGCTGCGCGGCTCGCTCGTGGAGGTCGATCGCTCGGCGCTGTCGGCGCTGGGAGACGGCGAATACTATCACTCCGACCTGATCGGGACTCCGGCGGTAGACGCCGCGGGCAAGGCTATCGGCACCGTCGTTGCCGTGGAGAACTTCGGCGCCGGCGACCTGCTCGAAATCGAAACACAGGGCGGCAAGCGGTCGCTGATCCCGTTTCGGGACGGCATCGCGGACTTGAAGGACGGCGTGGTCGTCCTCGATCCCGAGTTCCTCGCCTAGCTGCCGTCTTCCGCCGCTTCGAGATCCGGCACGCGCTCGCGAAGCAGCGGCCGCTGCCTGGCGAGGTCGTTTCGGATCGTCGTTGCGGCGACGCCGCCTTCGCCCATCGCATGACTGATCTGGTCGAGACCGATCACCACGTCGCCGGCGGCATAAAGGCCCGGCACGCTGGTGCGCTGGTGGCTGTCGACCTTGATACACGAATCGCCCGACAAATCCGCGCCGGCCATCTCGGCGAGCTGGGTGCGGGTGTCCGAGCCGAGCGCCGGATAGACGCTGTCGAAGCTGTGCGTGCCCTCCGCGGTCTCGACGACAATGACGCCATCCGACACCGCAACGGCGTTGGCGGGCCCGTCGATGCAGCCGATCCCGGCGGCCTTGAGCTTGTCCAGGTCCTCACGGCCGAGTTGAAGCGCCTTGTCCGGGGCGATCAGCGTGACGTCAGCGGTATAGCTGCGGATGAACAGAGCCTCGGCGACGCCGTGGCTGTCGCTTCCGATCACGCCGACTTTCTTGTCGGTGACTTCGTAGCCGTCGCAGATCGGGCAGTAGCGGATCAGGCCGCGGGCAAGCGCTTCGTCGTGCAGATCCTCTTCCATCGGAGGGCGGCGATTGGTGACGCCGGTAGCAAGCAGCACGGTTCGTGCAGTCGCGCAGCCCGAGCCCCACGTTGCGGTGAACAGACCCGTCGAGCCGTCCCGTTCGAGCTTGGTGACGAACTCGGCCTCGACCTTCGCGCCGTATTTGCACGCCTGCTCGCGCATCCGCTTCAGGAGCTCGGTGCCTGCAATCCCGTCCGGATAGCCGGCATGATTGCGGGTGCAGGGGATGAGGGCGGCGCGGCTTTTGCCATCGTCGACAACCAGGATGTCCAGGTGGAAGCGGGTGAGATAGATGGCAGCGGTCAGCCCGGCCGGGCCCCCGCCGATGACCAGGCAGTCGAGAATGGGATCGTCCATGCGGCGCCCAATGGATTGTGATAGCGGCGGTTCCGTCATGCCGTTCCGAGCCAACATATTGACGCTTTATCCCGAGATGTTCCCGGGCCCGCTTGGCGTCAGCCTCGCCGGGCGCGCTCTGGAGCAGGCGATCTGGTCAATCGAGGCCACCAACATCCGCGACTTCGCGACTGACAAGCATCGCAGCGTCGACGACACGCCGGCCGGCGGCGGGGCGGGGATGGTGCTTCGGCCGGACGTGCTGGCGGCAGCGATCGACAGCGTAGACGACGGCCGGCCGATGCTTGCGCTGACGCCGCGCGGGGCGCCGCTGACGCAGGCAAGGGTGCGAGAACTGGCGGCCGGTGAAGGCGTCATCCTGTTGTGCGGGCGCTTCGAAGGTTTCGACGAGCGAATCTTCGAGGGCAGGGGCATCGAAGAGGTCTCGATCGGTGACTACATTCTCTCCGGCGGAGAGCTAGGCGCGATGGTCATCCTCGATGCTTGCGTGAGGCTGCTTCCCGGGGTAATGGGCGCGGCCTCCAGCGGTGAGGACGAGAGCTTCGAAACGGGGCTTCTCGAATATCCGCACTACACCCGGCCTGTTACATGGGAAGGGCGCACGATCCCCGAGGTGCTGCGATCGGGGGATCATGCGAAGATCGCGGCGTGGCGACACGAACGCGCGGTCGAAGATACACGGCTAAGGCGGCCGGACCTGATGGAGCGCCACGGGGGCGCATCCCAGGCACCGCCCTCTGGCGCGCAGCGGCGAGATACGAAGGTGAAGTGAAGTGAACCTGATCGAGACCCTTGAGCGCGAAGCCATCGACGCTCTGACCAAGGAAAAGGCCGTTCCGGAATTCCGTCCCGGCGATACGCTGCGCGTCGGCGTGAAGGTGATCGAAGGCGACCGCAGCCGCGTCCAGGCGTTCGAAGGCGTGTGCATCGCCCGCGCCAACAAGGGCATCGGCTCCAGCTTCACCGTCCGCAAGATCAGCTTCGGCGAAGGCGTCGAGCGCGTGTTCCCGCTCTATTCGCCGATCATCGACAAGATCGAGGTGGTTCGCCGCGGCGATGTCCGCCGCGCCAAGCTCTATTATCTGCGTGGCCGTACCGGCAAGTCGGCGCGCATCGCCGAGCGCCGCGAAGTGCGCAAGGACGTTGCCGGCGGCAAGGGCGCCGAGACCGAGGCGAGCCGCGCGAAGGCTGCTCCAGAGGCCTGAGGGCTTCTCTCTAGACGATTTCAATCGTAACGAATCGGGGCGCTCCTGCCGGGGCGCCCCAGTTCGTTTCCGAGGGGATCGCGTTCATGATCGTGTTGAGACTTCTCGCCGCCGCGGGCGCGTTTGGCGTGCTTGCGGCTCCGGCATTCTCGTCGGCGCAGGAGACCGCAGCCATGCCCGCCAAGACAGCTCCCAAACTGACGTTCGAGCGAGTTTTCGGCAGCCCGTCGCTGAACGGACCGGTCCCGCGAAGCCCCAAGCTGTCGCGCGACGGCCGCTTCCTGGCGTTGCTGCGCAACCGGACCAACGACCTCGACCGCTACGACCTCTGGGCGTTCGACCGGCAGACCGGCCAGTGGAAAATGCTGGTCGATTCCGAAAAGCTCGGAAGCAACCGCCCGTTGTCCGAAGCCGAGAAGATGCAGCGCGAACGCACCGGCATCGTCAGCCTGAAGGGCATCGTCACCTACGACTGGTCGGCGGACAGCAAGACGATCCTGGTTCCGCTAGACGGCGCGCTCTACCTCGCCGGGACCGACGGCAGCGTTCACGAAGTGAAGGGCGCCGGCGAGGGCGACATGCTCAATCCGGTGCTCAGCGAGACCGGGAAATATCTGTCGTTCCTGCGCGACAATCGGCTGTGGATCGGACGCGTGGGCAATCCGGTCAAGCCGGTCACGCCAAAGGAAGGCAAGCTCGTCCATTGGGGCGAGGCGGAGTTCATCGCCCAGGAAGAGATGGACCGCCGGACCGGCTATTGGTGGTCGCCGACTGACTCGCGAATTGCCGTCGAACGGTTCGACGAAGCGCCGGTCGATATCGTCACCCGCGCGGCAATCGGTGCCGAGGGCACCACAACCTACGAGCAGCGCTACCCTGCTGCAGGCAAGGCCAACGTCGACGTCCAATTGTACGTCATCAGCCCGGACGGCAGCCACCGGGTGAAGGTCGACCTCGGGCCGGACCGCGACATCTACCTGGCGCGCGTCGACTGGGCGCCCGATGGCAAGACGCTGTACGTGCAGCGCGAGGACCGCGGCCAGACCACGCTCGACATGCTGGCGGTCAATCCGTCGACCGGCCACAGTCGCCTGCTATTCAGCGAGAAGGCGGCGCCGGGCTCCTGGATCAACCTGTCGAGCGACTACAAATTCCTCAAGGACGGCAGCCTCATCTGGTGGTCGGAGCGCGACGGCTTCGGGCACCTCTATCGCTTTGCCGACGGCAAATGGACGCAGCTGACGCGCGGGCCGTGGGTGGTCCAGAGCCTGGCCGGAGTCGACCAGGACTCGCACCGTCTGTTTTTCAGCGGCACCAGGGACGATGCGCTGGCAACGCAGGTCTATTCGATCGATTACGAGAACCCGGGCGAGCCGGAGCGGCTGACGGACCCCGCCTTCGTCAACGGGGCGTCGATGGACAAGAACGGGCATACGCTGCTCGTCACGCGGTCCTCGCCGACCCAGCCGCCGCAGGTCTATCTTGCCGACGAGACCGGCAAGCGCCTGACCTGGGTCGAGGAGAACCGGCTCGACGCGAGCCACCCGTATGCGCCTTATCTTCCGCGCCACCGGCTGCCGCAGTTCGGAACGATCAAGGCCGCCGACGGGACGACGCTCTACTGGAAGATGATCACGCCGCCGCTCGAACCGGGCAAGCGCTATCCGGTGTTCGTCGAGCATTATGGCGGACCGACCGGGCAGATGGTCGGCAAGGGCTGGGTCGACCCCCGCGCCGAGGCCATCGTCGGCAAGGGGTATGTCTATTTCGAGATCGACAACCGCGGCAGCCCGAACCGCGGTGTCGACTTCGCCAAGCAAATTTACCGGGCGATGGGGACGGTGGAGGTCGAGGATCAAAAGGCCGGCGCCGAGTATCTGAAATCGCTGCCATTCGTCGATCCGGACCGGATCGCGATCTATGGCTGGTCGTACGGCGGCTACATGACGGTGAAGCAGCTCGAGGCCGACCCGCATTTCTACGCGGCGGGGATCGCCGGAGCGCCAGTGACGAAGTGGGAACTCTACGACACCCACTATACCGAACGCTACATGGGCACACCGCAGCATGACGCTGCGGCCTATGCGAAGTCGGATGCTATTGCCGATGCGGACAGGATCGCCGATCCGCTGCTGATCATCCATGGGATGTCGGACGACAACGTGTTCTTCGAGAACAGCTCCGAGCTGATCGCCAAGCTTCAGCACGACGACCGGCCGTTCGAAATGATGCTCTACCCGGGCGAAACGCATCGTTCCGGAGGGCCGATGACGCTGGCCCACCGATGGAATACCATCATGCGGTTCCTCGATCATAATGGGGTGCCGGGCGGGCCGCGCTGAACTGAGCTGGGCGCCTTGGCTGGCGGGCCGGTCGTCCCCATCTCGATTTGAGCGGACGGCTGGGCTAGGCGCGGCGTCGCAAGGCTGGAGAGTACACCATGGGCTATCGGGTCGTCGTCGTCGGCGCCACAGGCAATGTCGGACGCGAGATTCTCAACATCCTCGCCGAGCGCCAATTCCCCGCCGACGAGGTCGCGGCAGTCGCCTCAGGGCGCTCGACCGGCGATATCATCGACTTCGGTGACAGCGGAACGGAGCTCAAGGTCCGCAACCTCGAGCATTTCGATTTTGCCGGCTGGGACATCGCCCTGTTCGCGGCCGGGTCCGAGGTCTCGAAAGTCTATGCGCCCAAGGCCGCGCAGGCCGGCTGCACGGTCATCGACAACAGCTCGCTCTATCGGATGGACCCCGACGTCCCGCTGATCGTGCCCGAGGTGAACTCCGAGGCGATCGCCGGCTATGCCAAGAAGAACATCATCGCCAACCCCAACTGCTCGACGGCGCAGCTGGTGGTTGCATTGAAGCCCCTGCACGATGCGGCGAAGATCAAGCGCGTGGTCGTCGCGACCTACCAATCGGTGTCGGGCGCCGGCAAGAAGGGCATGGACGAGCTGTTCGAGCAATCGCGCAACATCTTCGTCGGCGACGCCAACGAGCCGCAATTCTTCACCAAGCAGATCGCCTTCAACGTCATCCCGCACATCGACACCTTCCTCGACGACGGCTCGACCAAGGAAGAGTGGAAGATGGTCGTCGAAACCAAGAAGATCCTCGATCCTTCGATCAAGCTGACCGCGACCTGCGTTCGCGTACCGGTGTTCGTCGGCCACAGCGAGGCGGTGAACATCGAGTTCGAGAACGAGATCACGGCAGACCAGGCGCGCGACATCCTGCGGGAAGCGCCGGGCGTGATGGTTGTCGATAAGCGCGAGGACGGCGGCTATGTGACGCCGGTCGAGGCGGTCGGCGAGTATGCGACCTACGTCAGCCGAATCCGCGAAGACCCGACGGTCGACAACGGCCTGTCGCTGTGGGTCGTCAGCGACAACCTCCGCAAGGGCGCCGCTCTCAATGCGGTCCAGATCGCCGAGTTGCTCGGGCGCAAGCATTTGAAGAAGGCGGCGTGACGCATTAGCATCCCCACTCCGACAGAAGACGAGGTGACGGCATGCGAATTCTGGTGATTTCCGCCATTTCTCTCGTCGCGCTTGGCGGGTGCATGCGCGCCGCACCGAAGCATCCTCCAGTCACCAAGGACGAGGCGACGCAGATTGCGGAGAAGGCCGAGGCGACCTTCACATCCGGCGACCTCAACGCGATCATGCGCCAATATGCGGATGGCGCGGTCATGTTCGACGCATCGCACGCCGGCCTGACCACCGACCGCAAGGTAGAGACCGGCTGGGCGCAAAGCTTCGTCAGCATGAAGCCGGGTGATTATCATGTCACCGACCGGCAGGTTCAGATTGTCGGGCCCGATGCCTTCGTGAGCTCCGGAATCGAGAGCTTCACGGTTGCCGCCGGTGCTGCGCGCCCGACCGTCAGCGCGCGGTTCACGGACGTCTATCAGCGGCAAAAGGACGGCAGCTGGAAAATCGTCAACGAGCATGTCTCCATGCCACCGACGACCGCTCCGGCGGCCGCCCAGTGAGCGAGACGATGGAGGGCGGCTGTGCGTGCGGCCGGGTGCGCTATTCCGTCGCGATCGACAGCGACGAGGCGTACCTCTGCCACTGCCGGATGTGCCAGCGTGCGACGGGATCGGTGTCGATCGCGTTCAAGGACGTGAAGGCCAGCGACGTCCGCTGGCAGGGCGAGCCCGACTGGTACGACAGTTCGCCGATCGCCGAGCGGCCATACTGCTCGAAATGCGGCACGTCGCTCGGCTTTCGCTTCAAGCAGGGCAGCGACGGGATGGACCTCACCGTCGCCTCGTTCGACGATCCCTCCCGTTTCGTTCCCAAACATCATTTCGGCGCCGAGAGCATTCACCGCGCCTGGCTGAATACGGAAGGACTGCCGGAGCTCCGCACCGCGGACTATCCGAAGCTCGTCGACAAGTGGACGGACGCCACCGGCAGCTTTCCTGGATGAGCGAAGCGGCGATCCATTACTGGACCGCGTCCGACGATGTGCCGCTCGCCTATCACGAGCTCGGGCAGGGACGGCCGGTAATCCTCCTCCACGGCCTGTTCTCCGACGCGGAGATGAACTGGATCAAGTTCGGCCACGCGCGAGCGGATTGCCGGCGAGGGCTTCCGCGTGATCATGCCGGACCTGCGCGCGCATGGACGGAGCGCCAAGCCGCATGGGCAAGAGTTTTATCCGCGCGGGATTCTTGCCCGCGACCTGCGCGAACTGGTCGCGCATCTCGGCCTGACGAATTCGACCTCGGCGGCTTCTCGCTCGGAGCGCGAACGACGGTCGAGGCGGTGGGCGAGGGGCTGCAGCCCGCCGCGCGATCCTGGGCGGCGCCGGTCTCGAGGGCCTTCGCAACTGGAAGCGGCGCAAGACCTTCTTCGTCGATGCCATCGCGATGTTCGACACGGTCAGCCGCGGCGATCCGCACTGGCTGTCGATCCAGTTCATGAAGAGCCAGCGCGTCGATCGCGTCGCGGCGGCGCAGCTGCTCGAAAGCTTCGAGGATGCGTTCATGGACTGGCTCAAGGCCTTCACCATGCCGACGCTCGTCGTCTGTGGCAGCGAGGACGAGGACAATGGCTCGGCCGAGGAGCTTGCGGCTGCCATGCCGAAGGCGATTTTCGTCGAAGTGCCGGGCACGCACATGAGCTCGGTCACCAAGCGTCAGCTTGGCGATGCCATCGCCACTTTCCTCTCCGCATAAGAAAAGGGGCGCCGGTGATGGCGCCCCTTCCTGTTCCCAGTGGTAGCAAACTAGCCGACGGTCGGCGCCTGGCGAGCACGGCCGCGGCCACTGGCACTTGACGTCATGCCGGCACCGCCGCTGCTCGCGCCGAGGCTGGCATTACCGCCGCCGGTCTCGCTCATTCCGCGACTGGAGCTGGTGAGGCCGGCGGTGTCGTCGCCCTCGCTCCATTCGCCGAAATCGTCGCTGGACATCATGCTCTGGGTCCAGTCGCCGATCTGATCGCTGAGGCTGCTGAGCTGATCGCTGATCTGCGCCGCGCTTCGACCACAGGAACAGGCCAGCGGCAGCGGCGCCGGCGGCAACCGCGGCGGCCGCGACCGGACGATCGCGCGCGATGTCCATCACGCCGTAGCCGCTGTATTGATTGCGGCCGGACGGATTGTTGTTCCGGCTGCGGCTGCTGCTTCCGCTGCTGCTGCCGCCGCGATTGCTGCTGCCGCTGCTGCCGCTGCTTTGTTGCCGCCGATTGCTGCCTGCCTTTTGCGTGCCATGATGATCTCCTTCGCTTTCGCTCGCGTTGCAAACGATTGAGCATGCCCGCCGTTTCCTGGGGTCCGATGGCGCGCGGCGAGGAGTGCCGGCACAGCGACAGGAGACCTCCGCTCAGGCGGGCTGCAGTTGCTCCAGCATCGTCTCGGCGCTCGACGCCCGATATTCGCCCGGACCTTCGACATTGAGCTGCTCGACGACGCCGTCGTTGACGATCATCGAATAGCGCTGCGAGCGCTGGCCAAGCCCGAACTTGCTGCCGTCCATCGTCAGGCCGACGGCATCCGCGAAGACGCCGTTGCCATCGGCGAGCATGGTGATGTCCTGACGAGCCGTCGCGCTGGCCCCAGGCGGCCATCACGAACGGATCGTTGACGGAGATGCAGGCGATCTCGTCGATGCCTGGCCCTTCAGCTCCGCCGCCTTCTCGACGTAGGAGGGCAGGTGCCGCGCCGAGCAAGTCGGCGTGAACGCGCCGGGACCGCAAACAGGGCGACCCTCTTGCCGCCGAAGAATTCGCCGGTGGTGGTCGGCTGCGGGCCGTCGGCTCCGGCAATCGTGAGTGGCACGTCCGGCAGGCGGTCGCCGACTTGGATGGTCATCAGAGCTCTCCTTCGTGTGATTGGCGCGAGATAGGCGGCGCGCAGGCTCTCAAGGCCGCGACGAGCCGCGTCGAACCGGCTTGCCCGTCGCGATGCCGCGGACCATTGTCGTGGCGTGGCCGAGCACCCGCCTTCCTTTCCGGCAAGCTCCTGCTGGCAATGCCGGGCATGGCCGACCCGCGGTTCGAGCGCGCGGTGATCGCGATTGTGCGTTCATGACGAGAATGGCGCGATCGGCGTCGGCATCGGGCACAAGCGCGCCGGCATCAGCTTCCGCGGCCTGCTCAAGCAGCTCGACATCGACCCGGGCCAGGCGCCCGATTGCGCGGTTCATCACGGCGGCCCGGTCGAGCCGGGCCGGGGCTTCGTTCTGCATTCGACCGATTGGGGCGGGCAGGACACGCTTCAGGTCAACGGTCGCAAGGGCGAGCTCTTCGCGATGACCGGGACGATGGACGTGCTCAAGGCGATCGCCGAAGGCCGCGGACCCGTCACAATGGATCGCGCGCTTGGCTATGCCGGCTGGGGCGAGGGCCAGCTCGACGAGGAAATGACCCGCCACGGCTGGTTCGCCGCGCGGCGGACAAGCGATCCTGTTCGACACGCCGACCGACGAGCGCTGGGCGGCTGCGTTCAAGGCGGAAGGGATCGACCCGCGGCTGCTCGCGAGCGAGACCGGCGCCGCCTGATCGCGGCATCCGGATTCAACATATAAAGAATTCTTTATATTTGCCTTTCGGACCGCGGCGCCGCTAACGGGTCGGCGACCGCGGCCGATGCCGCTCATCATTTTCAATCGGAGACTCTCACGTGGCGACGCAGGCTGAAACCCGTTTCAACGACTATGTCGTGAAGGACCTCGGCCTCGCCGACTTCGGTCGCAAGGAAATCGAGATCGCCGAGACCGAGATGCCGGGCCTGATGGCGCTGCGCGAGGAGTTCGGCGCGTCGAAGCCGCTGAAGGGCGCGCGGATCACCGGCTCGCTGCACATGACGATCCAGACCGCGGTGCTGATCGAGACGCTGGTCGAGCTCGGCGCCGACGTGCGCTGGGCGTCGTGCAACATCTTCTCGACCCAGGACCATGCCGCCGCCGCGATCGCCGCGCGCAACATCCCGGTGTTCGCGATCAAGGGCGAGACGCTCGAGGATTATTGGGACTATGTCGTCCGCATCTTCGACTGGGGCCAGCGACACGACCTGCAACATGATCCTCGACGACGGCGGCGACGCGACGATGTTCGCGCTGTGGGGCTACCGCGTCGAGAAGGGCGAAGACGCTGTTCACGCCGTCGAACGAGGAAGAGGAAATCTTCGTCGCGACGCTGAAGCGCTTCCTCGCCGAGCGGCCGGGCTACCTCACCAAGACGGTCGAGACGATCAAGGGCGTCGTCGGAAGAGACCACGACGGGCGTCCACCGGCTCTATGAGCTCGCCAAGCAGGGCAAGCTCCCGTTCCCGGCGATCAACGTCAACGACAGCGTCACCAAGTCGAAGTTCGACAACCTCTACGGCTGCAAGGAAAGCCTGGTCGACGCGATCCGCCGCGCCACCGACGTGATGCTCGCCGGCAAGGTCGCCTGCGTCGCCGGCTATGGCGATGTCGGCAAGGGCTCGGCCGCCTCGCTCCGCAACGGCGGCGCACGCGTGCTGGTCACCGAGATCGACCCGATCTGCGCGCTGCAGGCGGCGATGGAAGGCTATGAGGTCGTGACGATGGAGGAGGCGACCAAGCGCGCCGACATCTTCGTCACCGCGACCGGCAACATGGACGTCATCACGCTCGACCACATGCGGGCGATGAAGAACATGGCGATCGTCTGCAACATCGGCCACTTCGACAGCGAGATCCAGATCGGCGCGCTGGCCAACATGAAGTGGACCGAGATCAAGCCGCAGGTCGACGAGGTCGAGTTCCCCGACGGCAAGAAGATCATCGTGCTGTCCAAGGGCCGGCTGGTGAACCTCGGCAACGCGACCGGCCACCCGAGCTTCGTGATGAGCTCGCAGCTTCACCAACCAGGTGCTGGCGCAGATCGAGCTGTGGACCAAGTCGGACCAGTACAAGAACGACGTCTACGTGCTTCCCAAGCACCTCGACGAGAAGGTCGCGCGGCTTCACCTCGACAAGCTCGGCGTGAAGCTGACGACGCTCAGCGACAAGCAGGCCGCCTATATTGGCGTCACGGCCGAAGGCCCGTTCAAGCCGGACCACTACCGCTACTGATCGCGTACTGATTCCGCGGGCTGGCGAGCGACCTAGCTCGCCAGCTCTCCCAATTCCTCGATCATCGGGCCGAGCCACTGCCGATACGGCTCGGCGGAGCCGATGCTGTCGCGGTTGATGGGGCGGCGCACCTGCTCGCTGCTTGGGGTTGCAACTGCAGCCGTGGACAAGTGGAAGTCGATGCACTGGGGTTCGTATTCGAGCCCGAGGAAGTCGAATATGTTGCGGGCTTGCGCCTCCAGGTCATCGACGAGATCTTCGTACCGGACGCGCAGAATGCCGCCGGGCAGCGCCGCATCGACGGCGGCCATCATGCGCACATAGTCGCGATAAAAGCGGGCGATGTCCCGTTGGTCGTTGGCGGCGACATGGCCGTCGGCGAACATCATCTTGAAGTTCGACCAGCAACAGTCGAGCGCATTGCGGCGAAGATCGATGATCCGCGCATTGGGAAGCATCAGCCAAATCAGGCCGGCGCGGGTCCAGTTGTAATTGAGCTTGTCGATGAATTTCGGCTTGTCCGAGGCCCGGTAGTCGCGCGACCGTTCGACGTACCACGTTCCAAGCAGCGTTAACTGCTCCGCCGTCGTCGACGCAATGGCTTGCGCGAGCGTTCGGTTCTGAGTGTCGCACAGCCGGGATTCGAGACGCGGCAGGATCGGCAGCTCACCGCCGGCTTCGATTTGGGAATGGCGGCTGAGAACCCGCTCCAGCAAGGTGGTGCCCGACCTCGGCATACCGAGGATGAAGATGGGGGAGGAGTCGTGCGATCCTGTGGGCCCTTGCGGAAATCGACGTTCCTCGAAGACCCTGATCATCGCATCGACTTTCGCACTTGCCGCGGCGGAATCGAACGGACTGGCTTGCGCCCGGAGCCGCTTTCCTTCCGCAAGGTGGCGGAAAGATTCGGCGGAGTTGCCGCGAGCCTCGGCCAATATGGACAGGGCGACGTGCAGCGGGCCGCCGTCCTCGGCGCTTTCGCTGCAGGCAGCGAGCGCGTCCTCCATCGCCTGCAGATCGGCATCGCTTATGGCGGACGGGAAATAGTTCGCGAGACCCCACCACGCGGCTCCGCTATGTGGGTCGAGTGCAGTCGCGCTTCGGAACGCAGCGACGCTTTCGTCCTTGCGCGAGAGCATGCGCAGCTCCTGCGCGTAGACGATCCAGAGCTCGAGCGCGTCGGGATTAAGGTCGAGCGCGCGGCGGTAGAATAGCGCCGACTTCTCATGATCGTTCGCCTCGGCGTAAAGCTGGGCGAGCGTTCGAAGCGCGATGAGGTTGTTCGGCTTGCGCTCGAGCACCGGCTCGACAATCGCGATCGCTTCGCGCGGGCGCGCATCCGACGACAGGCACTTGCCGAGCAGCATGATGGCGCGAAGGAAGGTCGGCGCCCGTTCCAGAACCCTGCGCAGGCGCTCTTCCGCGCTTTCGAGGCGCCACTCGTCGATATCGATCTCGGCGGCCATGGTCAGCGCCAGCAGGTTTCCCGGCTGCCTGCCGAGGAACCGCTCGAGGATCATCCGGGATTGCGCGGCGTGGCCCTCCCGTCCGGCAACAGCCGCAGCATCGAGCTCGGGAATTGCGAAGCTCGCGTTGATCGCGGAAAGTTCGGCTTGTTCCGCTTCGTTCGGCCGCTCGAGCTTGCGAAGCGCGGCTGCGGCGAGTTCGAACGCGCGCGGCTCCGCGCCCTGGCGGAGCAGGGTTTCGGCTTGCTGGAGGGCGACCGCGGGGTGGATCTCGAGAAGCTTGCGGCCATTGGCCAGGCCCTGATCGAAACTTCCGCCCCGGGTCTCGATGGGCGGTGCGCCGAGCGCGTTGGTCACACGGAATTCCCTTGCAAAGGCAGTGATGAGAGATGTTGGCGCTGGCCTAATCCCAATCGCTGCGCTGTCCCGCAAGTCCTCGTTCTAGCGTCGAGGGCGAGCCGCACGTCGACGACAAGAGAACGAGTTCGGTCGGCTCGCCGACATTACCGCGACATTGCTGTTGCATGAATGTAACATGCTTTCGCAAACCGTGAGGCCGCGGGCCCCGGCGTGTTGCCACGGCAACGACTTTCGCTAGGTTCCGCCGACCACCGAGGGGAATCCATCACAATGCGTCGTTCGTCATCCGTGTCTCTCTATTCTCTGTCTGCATCGGTCATCGCGCTCAGCGCGGCATGGGCGAGCCCGGCGCTTGCACAGGCGACGGCAGCGCAGACTCCGCCGCCACCGGCTCCGCAGAGCTGCGCGAACATTGCTGACGCAGCCGCCAAGCAGGCCTGCTCGGACGCGGCGACGAAGGTCGATCCCAACGCCAATCAGGGTGAGCTCGAGACGAGCCCGACTCGTGGCGGTGTCGCCAGCGCGCAGTCGACCGAAGGCAAGGAAGCGGCGATCGTCGTTACCGGTTCTCGCATCCATCGCGACGAGCGCAACAGCCCCGATCCGGTGTCGGTCATCGACCCGAACGTCCAGAACCGTGAAGGCAAGCTGACCACTACCGAAATCCTCCAGACCTCGACGATCGCCCAGGGTTCGACCCAGATCACCTCGGCGCTGTCGACCAACTTCGTCGTCAACGGCGGTGAGGGCGTCGAGACGATCGACCTTCGCGGCCTCGGCGCCAACCGCACGCTCGTCCTGCTGAACGGCCGCCGCGCCGGTCCGGCCGGCGTTCGCGGCGGCGTTTCGGCGTTCGACCTCAACGTCATCCCCGAGGACGTCATCCAGTCCGTCGAAATCCTGAAGACCGGCGCTTCGTCGGTCTACGGTTCGGACGCAATCGCGGGCGTCGTCAATCTGATCACCAAGAAGGACCTTCGCGGCCTTCAGGTTCGCGCCTTCGGCAACCTGCCGACGCACGCCGGCGGTGAGGACTACAGCATTTCCGGCATTTACGGCGCTGGCCTCGGAAGCCGTGGCCACGTCCTGATCAGCGCCAGCTACGAGAAGCGCTCGGCCCTGACCCGCGGCGACCGCAAGTTCCTCGGCTGCGAGACCGAGAACGTCACCAACGTTGCCGGTCAGCGGGTCGACCCGGTCAATCCGAACACCGGCAAGCCCTATTGCGGCGCGTTTCCGAACGACGTGATCTTCCTAACCGATTACGCGCCCTATTTCAGCGGCGACGGCAGCACCAACCTGCGCGGACCGCTGGTCCCGACCAAGACCGGCTTCACTCGCCGTCCGATCACGGCGATCCAGTACAACCGTCCGGGCGACAACCTCGACCAGTTCCTGGACCCGCTCGCCCCGGCGACCAACCCGGCATACCTCTCGGCTCCCGACGGATTCTTCCCGGTCGGTTCCTATGATGCGACGGGTCTTGCGCTCGAGCACCTCTACAATCCTCAGCTCAACAAGGACTCGATCACGCCGTCGACCAAGCGCTTCACCATCTACGGTGAAGGCGGGTACGACCTGACGGACAACGTGAACCTGTACTTCGAAGGCCTGTACAACCGGCGGCAGACGAACACGATCGCCCACCGGCAGCTGTTCTTCTACCAGTTCACGCGGCAACTCGGTCCTGCCGTATTACTTCTGCGACCGGGCGGCGACGCCGGGCTGCGAAAACTCGGCGGGCGATCCGCTCAACACGAAGTTCAGCGGCGACCAGCTGCTCGAGCCGATCGTGATTGCGCCGTTCAACTCGAGCACCGACGTCAAGTATCTGCGCGGCGTTGCCGGCGTTCACGCCGACCTCGGCCACCTGCTCCACAACGGCTTTGCGGATTTCTATGTCCAGCACAGCCAGTCGGACGGCGATTATTCTCGTGACATCATCTTCAACGATGCGATCGAGAACGGCGTCGCCGAGTTCCGCACGCAGAGCTGCGCCGGAACGGTCACCGCGGTTCGCGGCGTTCCGTGCATGGACATCAACTATACCGATCCGCGCGTTCTCGCCGGCGACTTCACTCCGCAGGAGAAGGCATTCCTGTTCGGCGTCGATCGCGGCAACACCAAGTACAAGCAGGATACGGCGGAAGCCTCGTTCGGCGGCGATGCCTTCAACCTGCCCTACGGCGCGGTCGGCTTCGCTCTCGGCGCGCAGTGGCGTCGTGACTCGATCCGCGACGTCCCGGGAGAGGCGACCGACCCCAACCTGATGAACAACATCTGGGGCAGCACCACGTCGGGCATCACCGCCGGTCACGAGACCAGCAAGGAGATCTTCGGCGAAGTCGAAGTGCCGGTGCTCCGGAACCTGCCGTTCGTCCACGACCTGACGCTGAACGGCGCGGCTCGCATGACGAACGTCGAGGCGGTGCGCGCGGACGGTGAGCGCCAGTCGAACAACGGCAACTGGACCTACAAGGTCGCCGGCAATTATTCGCCGACGAACTGGCTGCGTCTGCGGGCTACCTACGGAACGTCGTTCCGGTCGCCGGCTCTGTTCGAGGAGTTCCTCGCCAACGAAGTCCGGCTTCGTCGGCCAGAGCATCGACCCGTGCATCCGCTACGGCCTGTCGGACAATGCCGAGATCGCCGCGAACTGCGCGTCGCAGGGCATTCCGTCGACCTACCAGGGCGCAGGCGCGTCGATCCAGACCTTCTCTGGCGGCGGCGTCGGGCACTTGCAGCCGGAAACCTCTAAGGCGCTGACGCTGAGCGCGATCTTCACGCCGCACGGTTTCCTGTGGCGTGGCGCCCAGTTCAGCTTCGCGGTCGATTACATCGACATCCGCGTGAAGAACGAAGTGACGCAGCTGGGTGAAAGCAACATCCTGAGAGGCTGCTACACATCGAACAGCTTCCCGACGGATCCGCTCTGCTCGCTGTTCACTCGTGCGCCGGCGGATGCCGCGAACAAGTTCAACATCCTGACGATCCAGAACCCGTACCTGAACATCAACCAGCAGCTGAACAAGAGCCTCGATTTCACGACCCGGTTCCGCCAGGACCTCGGCCGCTACGGCTCGCTGTCGCTGCTCGGGCAGGCAACCTACCAGCTCAAGGATCGCTACACGCTGTTCGAGGGCATCACGACGTCCAACAACGGCAAGGCCGGCGATCCCAAGTGGGTTGCCGACTTCAACCTCAGCTGGTCGATGGCGCCGGTCACGATCACTTATGGTCTGAACATCATCGACGGCACCAACGACCTCAAGGGTGCGGGCGGTCTCGAGGAGGTTGGCGGCGCCAACCTGACGCCGGACAATTGCCTTGCAACCGCTTCGGCATATGCGCTGCGCGGTGGCCCATACTGCCCGGTCTACAAGCTGCCGATGGTTGCCTATCATAGCCTCTCGGCGGACATTCAGGCGACCAAGAACATCGACCTTCTGGTCGGCGTTGCGAACCTGTTCGACAAGAAGCCTCCGTACGTCTCGACGGTCGGAACGCCGATCGGCGCGTTCGGACAGGTCGCGACCAACGGCTACGCTACTACGACTATCTCGGCCGCCGCGTGTTCTTCAGCATCAAGGCGAAGCTGCCGAACCTGTAAGGCCGGCTGCCCAACCGGGCGGTCTGGATACGGACAAAAGCACGGGGCTGGAGGGCGAACGCTCTCCAGCCCTTTGTTTTGCGTTTGCAAGCCCATATGAAACGAGACGGGAGGGAAACTGAGGCATGGGGGTCGCGACAACGGGCGTTATCGCCGCCGTCCTCGCCGTCCTGTGGATTCTCGTCGCCGCAGCACTCTCGTTCCTTGCCGCGCGGCGGTTTCGCCTGGCCGAGGCCGTGCTCGGAAGCGCGCGGTCGACCGCGGCGCTGCTCGACGCGGCACCGGCCCGTCCCCTGCTGGTCAGGGGCGATGGAACGATCGAAATCGACCGCCGACTGGAGCGCGATCTCGGTCTGTCCGGTCAGTCCGGCCGCCTCGCGCGACCTTGCCGGCGAAACCAACGGCATTCTGCGCGACGATCTGGAGCGCCTCGCGGCTGCAATCGACGCTGCGCGGTTGTCCGCCGGTCGGATCGCACTCAAGGTCCGGGCGAGCGGCTCGGGCCGCGTGTTCGAGGTTCGCGGTGGCCCAGCTCCAGCGCCGGAACCAGCGGGCACCGTGCTTTTGTGGCTGCTCGACACGAGCGCCGGCGAAGAGGAACGCGCCGGACATGGCGGTGCGGCTGCGGCAGACCGAAGCCGCGCTGGATTCGCTCGCGCACCTGATCGAGGCCGCGCCGTTCCCGATGTGGTACCGCGGCCCCGACCTTCGCCTCGGGCTCGTCAACCATGCGCTTCGTCGAAGCGGTCGAAGGCCAGGATGCCGCCGAAGTGATTGCCCGCTCGTCCGAGCTGATCGACGGCGAGGGCGAGGACAGCGCCGTGGCGGCGGCGAAGCAGGCGCTAGAGAGCGGCCAGACCCAGTCCCAGATGCAGCCGGCAATCATCCGCGGCGAACGGCGGATGCTGCGCCTCGTCAACGTGCCGTTGCCGACTGGAGCCGTCGCGGGCTTCGCGGTCGACGTCCAGGACCTGGAGGAGGCGCGGAGCGAGCTCGACCGGCACATCGAATCGCAGCGCGAGCTCGCCGACCGAATGACCGCCGGAGTCGCCCAGTTCGACGCGGACCGGACCTTGAGCTTCTTCAACCGCCCCTTCGCCGTGATGGCCCAGCTCGATCCCGACTGGCTTGCCGAAATCGCCGGAGTTCGACCGCGTGCTCGATCGGATGCGCGAGAACCATCGCCTGCCCGAAGTCCGCGACTTTCCGGCCTGGAAGGCGGAGCGGCGGGGCTGGTTCAGCAGTCCCGAGGAGGCGGTCGAGGAAGAATGGATGCTGCCCAACGGCGACCACCTGCGCCTCGTCGCGCAGGCGCTCCCGGACGGCGGCCTCAGGCTGTTCGCCGAAGACCGCACCGAGCAGCTTCGGCTCGCTTCGGCCCGCGACACCCTGCTGAGGGTGCGCGCAGCGACGTTCGACAATCTGTTCGAGGCCATCAGCGTTTTCGCAAGCGACGGCCGGCTCTATACCTGTGGAACCGCCGGTTCATGGAGCATTGGGAGCTCGACGAGGACTGGCTGAACGGCCACCCGCGCGTCGACGAGCTGGTGCCGGCGATGGCGCGCAAGCTGGTCAACCCGACCGCGGCCGCGCAGATCCGGGAGATGGTCAGGCAGACGACCAACGAGCGCCAGTCGGCGACGGGCCGCATCTCGCTCACCGATGGCCGCCATTTCCAGTTCGCCGCGGTTCCGCTGCCGGATGGAAACGCGCTGTTCACCATGGTCGACGTCACCGATTCGACGCGCATCGAGGAGGCGTTGCGGGAGCGGGCGAAGGCGCTGGAGGCGGCGGACCGGGTCAAGACCGACTTCGTCGCCAACATGAGCTACGAGCTCAGGACGCCGCTGACGTCGATCGGCGGCTTCGCGGAGCTTCTCGCCGGCGGCTATGCGGGCGAGCTGACGGCGAAGGGACGGGATTATGTCAGCGCCATCCTCGAGTTGGTCGAACGTCTCTCCAAGCTGATCAACGACGTCCTCGACCTGACCACCGGCGACACCCGCGGCGTGGTTCTGGAGCGTGAGCGGATCGATGTCGCCGGCCTATGCCGGACCGCAGTGGACGCCGCGCGGTCCCGGGCAGCGGAGAAGGCGCAGAAGCTCGAAACCGAGGTCTCGGCGGACGCCGGCATTGTTTTCGGCGATGCCAGGCGGCTCCGCGAGTCGATCGAGCATGTCCTCCAAAACGCGATGGCCTACAGCGACCGCAAGGGCCGCATCCGGCTGGAAGCCGGCGGTGACGGCACCAACGCCGTGATCAGGATCACCGACAATGGCCCGGGCATCGCCGCGCAGGACCTGCCCCGCGTGTTCGACCGCTTCGACCGCATCGTCGAGGCCGGCTTGCGCGGCGAAGCGGCGCTCGGCCTCGGCCTCCCGCTGACCCGCCAGTTCATGGAGGCCCACGGTGGGACGGTCGAGCTGGAGTCCGCGAAGGGCAAGGGCACCACGGTCATCCTGACGATCCCGCGCAAGCCCAAATGATGCTGCACGACCAGGAGGAGACCGCGGCGGCGGGGGCGGCTCTGTCGCGGCACGCGCGAGCCGGGGACGTGATCACGCTTTCGGGACCGCTCGGCGTCGGCAAGACGGCCTTCGCGCGGGGTTTCATTGCGGCGCTCGGGCACGTTGGCGAGGTGCCCAGTCCCAGCTTTGCAATCGTTCAGCCCTATGAGGCGCTGCAGCCGCCGGTCTGGCATGTCGATTTCTATCGGCTGCAGGACCCGTCGGAAATCGATGAACTCGGCCTTGATGCTGCCGACGACGGTGTCTTGCTGGTCGAGTGGCCGGAGCAGGGCGGCGAAGCTCTATGGCCCGATGCGCTCGCTTTGTCGCTCGAGTTCGCGGAAGGTGGAGCGCGGCGCTTGACAGCGAAGGTGCCCCGGGCATGGGAGGGCCGATGGCCGCCCCGATGATTCCGCCCGACCATGCGTCGGATTTTCTCGAAGCGAGCGGTTGGGGCGGAGCGCGGATCGAGCCGCTTGCCGGCGATGCATCCTTCCGCCGCTACTTCCGGGTGATCGGCGACGGGCGGCAGGCTGTGCTGATGGATGCCCCGCCGCCGCACGAGGACCCGCGGCCCTTCATCGCGGTTGCCGAATGGCTCGTCGGCCACGGCCTCAGTGCTCCTGAAATCCTGGCTCGCGACCTCGACAAGGGCTTGCTGCTCCTCGGCGATTTCGGCGATGTCCGCCTGCGGGAGACCCTCGACGCAGACCCGCAGCGCGAGCGCGAACTTTACGAACTCGCGACCGATGTCCTCGTCCACCTGCACAATCATCCGCCAATGGCCGGGCTGAAGCCGCATGGGCTCGAGCAGTGGTTGCAAGAGCTGGAGCTGTTCACGCAATGGTATTGCCCTGCTGTCGGCCTCGACGTGGACGAGCCCGCCTACGCGGCGGCGTGGCGACAGGTGCTGGAGCCGGTGAGCAACGACGGTCTCGGACCGGTCACCGTCCTTCGCGACTATCATGCGGAGAACGTCATGCTGGTCGCCGGGCCGAACCGGCGTCGCCCATTTCGGCCTGCTCGACTTCCAGGACGCGCTCGCCGGACATCCCGCCTACGACCTCGCATCCGTACTGGAGGATGCGCGCCGCGACGTTTCGCCGGAGGTCGAGCGGGCTATGATCGATCGCTATCTCGAAGCCGGCCAACACGGCGATCGCTTCGAGCGGGCCTATTGGGCGCTCGCCGCGCAGCGCAACACGCGCATCCTCGGGGTCTTCACCCGCCTGTGGAAGCGCGACAACAAGCCGGGTTATCGGCGTTTCCAGCCGCGAATGTGGGGGCTTCTCGAGCGGGACCTCGCAATGCCCGGGCTGGAGTCGGTCCGGGCGTGGTTCGATGACAATGTCGCGCCCGAGTTTCGCCGCGCGCCCTGGGTGGACTCCGAGTGAGCGTCGCCCGTCGTGCGCTCCGGCTTCGGGCCGAAGTCCCGGCGGAGGTGCCGCATACGGCGATGGTCATGGCCGCCGGTCTCGGCAAGCGGATGCGGCCCTTGACGGCGACGCGGCCGAAACCGCTGATCGAAGTCTCCGGCAAGGCGTTGCTCGACCATGTCCTCGATCGCCTGAGGGCCGCCGGCGTTCGCAAAGTCGTCGTCAACGTCCACTATCTCGCCGATGCCGTTGAAGCGCATCTGGCAAGCCGGTCGCACGGACTTGAAGTCGTCATTTCCGACGAGCGGTCGCTGCTTCTCGAGACCGGCGGCGGGCTGGTCAAGGCGGCGCCGCTGATCGATTGCGATCCGTTCCTGTCGGTCAACAGCGATAACCTCTGGGTCGACGGCCCGGCCGACACGCTGCGGCTGCTCGCCTCGCACTGGGACGACCGCAAGATGGATGCATTGCTGCTTCTGGTGCCGCTCGCCCGCGCGGAGAACCACGGCGGCATGGGCGATTTCCACATGGACCGGCAGGGAAGACTGCGCCGGCGAGCGCGCAGCCACGTCGCACCCTTCGTGTTCACGGGCGTGCAGATGGTATCAAAGCGGCTGCTCCGCGATGCACCGGACGGGGCCTTCTCGACCAATGTTTTCTGGGATCGGGCGATTGCCGAGGGCCGCTGTTTCGGCGCGGTCCACCAGGGGCTGTGGTTCGACGTCGGCACGCCCGGCGCCATCCGAGTGACGGAAGCGGCCCTGCAGAATGTCTGAGCGCGCGGCGGAGCGGCCCGCCGCACCGTCAGTCTACACGATTGCGGCCCACCGGTCCTTCGCGGATGCCCTGGCAGCGGGACTGATCCAGAATTCGGGCGCGATCCGCTCGAGCTTGCCCGCGGGCCGATCCTGCTTCCCAACAATCGCGCGGTACGGGCGGTCACCGACGCGTTCGTGCGCGCCAGCGGCTCCGGCCTGCTGCTGCCGCGGCTGATCCCGATCGGCGATCCGGATATCGACGAGCGGATCGGCGGAGCGCTGGAGGCCGTCGACAGCGGCGCCGTTCCTGCCGCCATCGATCCCACCGAGCGGGTCTTCGGCTCGCGCGGATCGTCGGGGCGGAAGGATCGGCAGAGGCACTTCGGCTTGCTTCCGATCTTGCCCGGACGCTCGACGCTTTGTTGATCGAGGAGGTGCCCCCGGCAAGGCTTCGCGACGCGGTCGGCGAGACCAGCGAGCTCGCGCGGCATTGGGAAAAGTCGCTCGCCAAGCTGCAAATCATCTACGAGCAGTGGCCCCACATCCTCGGCCAGAGCGGCGCGATCGACCTCGCCGAACGGCGCAATCGCCTGCTTCATGCGCTTGCCGATCGCTGGAAAGACGAGCCGCCGGCCGGGTTCACCGTCGCCGCCGGCATCACCACTGCGGCGCCGGCGGTGGCAGCCGCGTCGCCCGCGTTGCCCGGCTGCCGGCAGGCATGGTCGTCCTCCCCGGGCTATGGCTCGCCGAGACATTCCCGAAGGAGGAGTGGGAGGCGCTCGGCCCGGACGACAACCGGCGCGGCGATGCAAGCCATCCGCAATTCCATCTCAAGCTTCTGCTCGATCGCATCGGCGTCGCTCGCGAGGAGGTGCAGCGCTGGCGCTGGTCGGGACGCGCCGCGTCTCCGCCCGCCCGCTCGCGCGCCGTCGCCAACGCCATGGCGGCGCCCGATTATTCGCACAAATGGGAAACGCTGCGCCCTTCCGAGCGGCGTCTCGGCGGCATTCGCGTCGCCGAGCTTCCCGATCCCGCCACCGAGGCGCAGGCGATCGCCCTCGCGCTTCGCGAGGCGCTGGAAACGCCCGGCAGGACGGCGGCGCTGGTGACGCCCGACCGCCAGCTTGCCGCGCGGGTTTCGGCGCTGCTTCGACGCTGGGATATACAGGCGGACGACAGCGCCGGGCGGCCCTTGTCCAAGGTCGCCGAGGGCACGCTTCTCCTCGCCATAGCCGCAGCCGCCGCCGAAGAGCTTGCGCCGGTGCCGTTGCTGGCGCTTCTCAAGCATCCGCTGGTCGGCGGAGAGGGCGAGGAGAGGGCGCAGTGGCTGGAGCACGTCCGCGCTCTCGACCGCGCGCTTCGAGGTCCCCGACCCCCCTCGGGCCTGGTCGGGCTCGACATGCTGTTTGCCGAGAAGAAGGCGACGGCGGCGTGGGCAGGCGTCCGCGACCGGGTGGCCGGAATCGACGGGCTGCTGCGTGAGCCCATGACGCTCTCCGCGCTGGCCAACCGACTTGGCGAGGTGGGCACGACCTTGGCTGGCGACAGCGCTTGGCGAGGCCCGGACGGTCGCATGGCGGCCGAGCTGGTTGCGGAGCTGGCGGCATCTCAGTCCGCGGGCCAGCTGACGATCACGGCCGAAGATGCGGTGCCGCTTCTGCGCCACTTGCTCGACGAGCGCGCCGTACGGCCGCCATTCGGAGGGCATCCGCGCATATCCATCTGGGGCCTGCTGGAGGCGCGGTTGCAGCGGGCAGACCTGCTGGTCCTCGGCGGCCTCAACGAAGGGAGCTGGCCCGCGCTTCCAGCTCCCGACCCGTGGTTGCCGCCGAAAGTCCGCGCGACGCTCGGAATGCCGACGCTGGAATATCGAATCGGGCTTGCCGCGCACGATTTCGCAAGTGCGCTCGGCGCTCCAGACGTGCTGATTACCCGATCAAGGCGCGACAGTCGCTCGCCGACGGTCGCGTCGCGGTTCCTGCTGCGGCTCGAGGCGATGACCGGCGGCTTGCCCCGGCATCCGCTGCTGGAACGGCTGACCCGTTCGCTCGACGATCCGGGGCCGCCGAAACCCGTCGACCGGCCCGCGCCGGTACCGCCGACGGAGCAGAGGCCCGACCGATATCGGTCACATCGGTCGATCGCCTGAAGGCCGATCCCTTCGCCTTCTACGCAAATTCGATCCTCAGGCTGCGTGAGCTCGATGCGGTCGACGCCGACCACACGGCTCGGTGGAAGGGCGAGGCGGTCCACAAGGTGTTCGAGGAGTGGCTGCTTCACGATGATTGCAACCCGGACGCGCTTCGCTCGCGCGCCGAGCGCCTGCTTGCCGGCGAGGCGATTCATCCCATGCTGCGCGCTCTGTGGGCGCCGCGCCTGCTCGAGGCGATCGACTGGATTGCCGAGCTCGAACGGACCAATCGCGCCGCGGGTCGCAAGCCTTTGAAGGCCGAGGTCACGGGCGAGGCGGCGCTTGCCGGGATCACTGTCCACGGCCGAGTCGACCGGATCGACCGGCTGGCCGACGGCGCCCTCGCGATCGTCGACTACAAGACCGGCAAGCCGCCATCCAAGAAGGCGATCGAGGCCGGTTTCGCACTGCAGCTCGGGTTGCTTGGACTGATCGGCCGCGCTGGCGGGTTCGAAGGCGTTAGCGGCGACCCTGAAATATTCGAATATTGGTCGCTGATCCGCGACCGCGGCAGCTTCGGGAAATGCATGCGTGCCGACAAGGAGATGGAAGGCGGTGAATTCCTCGACCTTGCCTATCGCACCTTCGCGGAAGCTGCAGCGAAATGGCTAACTGGAACCGAGCCGTTCACCGCCAAGCTCAATCCCGCTTACGCGCCCTACGGCGACTACGATCAGTTGATGCGGCTGGAAGAATGGTACGGCCGCAAATGAGCCTGTCAGCGGCGCGGCTTTTTCTTGACCTTGGAAGCGTAGAGCAAGGCGGCAACGATCGCGGCCGAGCCGATGCCCACTGCGACCCCGGCCCTCACCAGCTTGATGCGGCGCTCCTCGGAAGCTCTGTCGATTTCGTCGGTCATGGAGCCGTATCTATGGCGTCCATCGCCGCTTTGGAAGTCGCATGAGTTGGGCATTCAAGCCGTTTCCGGTGCTCGGCGATGCGCAGGCGCTTGCTGCCGACCCCGCCGCGCACGCGGCACTCTCGGCCTCGGCCGGGAGCGGGAAGACCCAGGTCCTGACGGCCCGAGTGCTGCTTCTGCTGTTGCAGGGCGTGCGGCCGGAATCGATCCTGTGCCTGACCTTCACCAAGGCCGCGGCCGCGGAAATGGCGAACCGCATCGGCGACCGCCTGGCGAAATGGGTGCGGGTTCCGGACAAGGTCCTCAGGAAGGAATTGTTCGCGCTGCGGGCAGCGGACGATCCGCGCACGCTCGAGCGAGCGCGGCAATTGTTCGCCCGCGTGCTCGATTGTCCGGGCGGCCTCAAGATCCAGACCATCCACGCCTTTGCCCAGTCGCTTCTCGCCGCATTTCCGGCGGAAGCCGGGATCACGCCCGGCTTCCAGCCGATCGAGGGCCGGGCCGAGCAGGAGCTGGTGCGGCGGACGCTCGCGGATTTGATGGCCGATGCCGAAAGCGACGGCGATGACAGTCTGATTTGCGATGTCCAATGCCTCAGCCGCCGTCTCGGCGAGATGGGCGCGGTCGAGTATCTGCAGGCCTGTGCCCGGCGGCACGAGGCGCTCGATGCGCTCGGACCGCGCGACGGCATAGAGGCGACCGTCCGCGAGCTCATGAGCCTCCCCGAGGGCTCGGTCGAAGATTATCTCGCCAGGCAATGCGGCGACGATGGGTTCGATTGCGACCTGCTGCGCGCGATCGCAGGCGCGAACCGCACCTGGGGCACGTCGACCGGACAAAAGATCGTCGAGCAGATCGAGCGCTGGCTTGCGATGAATGGCGCGGAACGGGCCGGCGCGCTTCCCGATCTGTCGCTGGTGATCTTCACCGGCAAGGGCGACCTCCGCAAGACGTCGGCCGGCCAGCTCAAGGCCGATGCGGACTATGACCGCCACGTCGAGCAGATCGCGGCGCGGATCGGCGAATTGCTCGCGGTGCAGCGAGCCTCTCGTCTCGCGGCGGACATTGCCGCGGGACTGAGGGCTGGCCAGGCGTTCGCGCGAGCCTACACCCGGGCCAAGCGAGCGGCCGGCGTCGCGGACTTCAACGACCTGATCGACTGGACACGGGCTTGCTGCGGACGCCGGGCATGGGCGACTGGGTGCGTTACAAGCTCGACCGCGAAGTCGACCATGTGCTGGTCGACGAGGCGCAGGACACCAACGCGGCGCAATGGGAGATCATCGAGCAGCTCGTCGCCGAATATTTCAGTGGCTCGAGCGAGAGCGAGCGCCGCCACCGCACCTTGTTCATGGTCGGCGACTTCAAGCAGGCGATCTATGCCTTCCAGGGCTCCAACCCGCAGCGCTTCCGCGATGCCCGGCGCGAGTTCAAGCGGCGCGCCGACGACCTGTCCGACGACGAATTCCGCGCCCGAATTCCGCGACTTGTCGATCGCGGCGAGCTTCCGTTCAGCGCAGCCCGTGCTCGACGTCGTCGATGCGGTCATCGACACGCTCGGGCCCGAAGCGCTCGCCTTGTCCGCGAGGCCGCCGCGCCATGTCGCCCACCATCGCGAGCGCGCCGGGCAGGTCGAACTCTGGCAACCCTTCGTGCCGGAAATCGAGGGCGAAGGGGACGAAGGCGAGGAGTTCCTGGGTATCGCTGCGCGCGCGGCAATATGCCGAGGCGCTGGCGGAGCGGATCCGCGCTCTGGTGGAGCAAGCCCCGCATCTCGCTTCGACCGGCCATGCGCTGACCCCGGGCGACATCCTCGTCCTCGTCCGGAGCCGGGGCGAACTCGCGTCGCTGATCGTTGCTCGGCTGTTCACCGCAGGCGTGCCGGTCGCGGGCGTCGACCGGCTGCACCTCCATGAGCCGCTCGCCGTTCAGGACTTGCTCGCCGCAGTGAAGTTCGCGGTTCAGCCGAACGACGATCTGAGCCTCGGTTGCCTGCTCGTCTCGCCGCTGATCGGCTGGGACCAGGAGCAGCTGCGATTGCTGGCTTACGACCGCAAGCTCAGCTTGTGGCGCGAGCTTCGGCGCCGCGCGCACGAGAGCGATCTCTTCCGCACTGCTCACGACGCGCTCGCGGAGTTGCTGAGGATCGCCGACTTCACGACACCGGCGGTCTTCCTCGAAACGATCCTGTCGGGACCGATGCAGGGCCGGCGCAAGCTCTACAGTCGCCTCGGCATGGCTGCGCGGGACCCGATCGACGAGTTGGTCAACAGCGCCCTCGAGTTCGAACGGACGGAGACCGCGTCGCTTGACCGGTTCCTTGCCTGGTTCTCGCGCGGAACGGTCGATGTTCAGCGCGACCCCGGGCGTCCGGCAACGAGGTTCGGGTGATGACGGTGCACGGCGCCAAAGGGCTCGAAGCGCCGGTCGTCATCCTTGCCGACGCGACGGCCGACCCAGCCAGGATGGGCCGGACCCCGATCACGCTCGACGTCGAGCTTGGCTCGGCCGGACTGTCGCCGCTGCTCCGGCCGAAAAAGGAGGAGCGTTGTCCTCCGTTCGACACGATGATCGCCGCCGAGGAGAAGCGCGACCTCGAGGAGCATTGGCGGCTTCTCTACGTGGCGCTGACGCGGGCGGCGGATCGGCTCGTCAGCGGAGTCGCGCCCAAGCCGAAGAAGGATGGATCCGAGGCGCGCCCGGAGAATTGCTGGCACGTCGCGGTCGAGCGGGCGATGGTATCGGTCGGTGCCGATCAGGCGGACCATGGCGCCTGGGGGCCGGCGTTGGTGTATGGCGCACGGCCTCGGGGCGGCCGAGGTCCCGGGCGAGACGGCGCGTCGAGCCCCCCTCGGCTTGCCCGACTGGACGCGAACGGCGGCTCCTCCGGAATCGCGTCCGCCGAGGCCGCTTGCTCCATCGGCCATCGTCGCCGATCAGGACAGCGCGCCGCCGCCGAGCGAAGGCGATGCGTGCGGCAGCGCTTCGCGGGACGTGGATTCACCAGCCTGCTCGAGCGCTTGCCCGAGGTGCCGCGGATAAGCGCGCCGATGCGGCGCATCGCTGGCTCGAACATTCAGCCGGCCTCGCTGACGCCGATCGCGGCGACAGATCGTCGAACTGGTCTGCCGCATTCTCGGACGACCCGAGCTTCGCGCCACTGTTCAGCCGGGCTCGCTGGCGGAGGCGCCGCTTGCGGCGACCCTGCCGGACGGGCGAGTCATCGCCGGAACGGTCGATCGTCTGCTGGTCGAAGAAGAGCGCGTGTCCGTGCTGGACTTCAAGACCGGCCGTGTGCCTGCACAAGAAGCAGACATCCCTGCGTCCCACCGGGCGCAGATGGCGGCTTATGCCGAGGCGCTGCGGGTGATCTTTCCGGGGAAACGGTCCGCGCGGCGCTGCTCTACACGGCCGGACCGCGACTGTTCGAACTGCCGTCTTGAGAGCGGCGCCCGAACTGCCCATATGGCCGTTAACCTTTGAGCATTTGCAGGAGATTCGCGCGCCATGAGCACCAAGACGGTCACCGACCAGAGCTTTTCCACCGATGTGCTGGGCGCCGACGGACCGGTGCTCGTCGATTTCTGGGCGGAATGGTGCGGACCCTGCCGGATGATTGCTCCGGCGCTCGAGGAGATTTCGAAGGAGCTTGGCGAGAAGGTGACCGTCGCCAAGCTCAACATCGACGAGAACCCGGACACCCCGGGCCGCTACGGCGTTCGCGGGATCCCGACCATGCTCCTGTTCAAGGGCGGCCAGCCGATCGCGCAGAAAGTCGGCGCCGCCCCGCGCAGCCAGATCCAGCAGTGGCTCGAGGGCAATCTCTAACCGCGCTTCACCGGCCGTCGCGGACGCATCGGCGGCCGGTCGCAGGCGGCCTCCCTTAATTGACTAGGGCAGGGGCGCTCCTTACATCGCCGGGGCGCAGTTTCCCCAGCGTCGGCGAGAGGCTTTCGCCCTTTCTCGAACGCCCGGGTTTTTAAGGGATTTCCATGTTCGCCGCAGTGGCAAAAACCATCTTCGGATCGTCCAACGACCGCTATGTCCGCGGCCTCGGCAAATATGTCGACGCGATCAACGGCTTCGAGCCGACCATTTCCGCGCTCGCGACGACGAGCTTCGCGGCCAGACCGAGCTGTTCCGCCAGCGGCTCGCCGAGCGGCGACAAGCTCGACGACCTGCTTCCCGAGGCGTTCGCCACCGTCCGCGAGGCGGCGAAGCGGACGCTCGGCCAGCGCCATTACGACGTCCAGATGATCGGCGGCATCGCCCTCCATCGCGGCGAGATCGCCGAGATGAAGACCGGCGAGGGCAAGACCCTCGTCGCGACGCTCGCGGTCTATCTCAACGCGCTCGAGGGCAAGGGCGTCCACGTCGTCACCGTCAACGATTACCTCGCCACGCGCGACGCCGGCTGGATGGGCCAGATCTACCGCTTCCTCGGCATGAGCGTCGGCGTCATCGTCCCCAACCTCACCGACCAGCAGCGGCGCGACGCCTATAATGCCGACATCACCTACGCGACCAACAACGAGCTCGGCTTCGACTATCTGCGCGACAACATGAAATATTCGCGCGAGCAGATGGTCCAGCGGCCCTTCCACTACGCGATCGTCGACGAAGTGGACTCGATCCTGATCGACGAGGCGCGCACGCCGCTGATCATCTCCGGGCCGACCGACGACAAGTCGGACCTCTACATTTCGGTCGACCGGCTGGTGAAGACCCTGACCGAGGCGGACTACGAGAAGGACGAGAAGCAGAAGAGCGTCGTCCTGACCGAGGACGGCACCGAGAAGTCCGAGCGGATGCTCGAGGCAGGAGGGCATGATCGAAGGCCGCAACCTCTACGACATCGCCAACACGCAGGTCGTCCATCACTTGAACCAGGCGCTCAAGGCGAACGTCATGTTCAAGAAGGACATCGACTATATCGTGAAGGACGGGAAAGTCGTCATCATCGACGAGTTCACCGGCCGGATGATGGACGGGCGGCGCTGGTCGGACGGGCTTCACCAGGCGGTGGAGGCGAAGGAGGGCGTCCAGATCGAGCCCGAGAACCAGACCCTCGCCTCGATTACCTTCCAGAACTACTTCCGCATGTACCCGAAGCTCGGCGGCATGACGGGAACGGCGATGACCGAAGCGCCCGAATTCTTCGACATCTACAAGATGAACGTCGTCGCGATCCCGACCAACGTGCCGGTGAAGCGGGTCGACGAGGAAGACGAGTTCTACAAGACGATGCCGGAGAAATTCGGGGCCATCGCCAAGGAGATCAAGGTCAAGCAGGAGGTCGGCCAGCCGGTTCTCGTTGGCACGGTGTCGATCGAAAAGTCGGAGATGCTCTCGGAATTCCTTCACGCCGAAGGGATCAAGCACTCGGTCCTCAACGCACGTTTCCACGAGCAGGAGGCCCACATCGTCGCGCAGGCGGGCCGGATGGGCGCCGTCACCATCGCCACCAACATGGCCGGCCGCGGCACCGACATTCAGCTCGGCGGCAATCTCGATTTCCGGATGCTCGACGAAACCCCGGACCTCGTTGCCGGCACCCCCGAATATGAAGCGCGCGCCGAGAAGGTCCGCGAGGAAATCGCCGCCGAGAAGCAGCGCGTGCTCGAAGTCGGCGGACTCTACGTGCTCGGCACCGAGCGCCACGAGAGCCGGCGCATCGACAACCAGCTGCGCGGCCGCTCGGGACGCCAGGGCGACCCGGGTCTGTCGAAGTTCTATCTCAGCCTCGACGACGACCTGCTTCGCATCTTCGGACCGCAGACGATGTTCTCGCGGCTGATGAACAAGAACCTCGAGGACGGCGAGGCGATCATCAGCCCCTGGATCTCGAAGGCGATCGAGACCGCGCAGAAGAAGGTCGAGGCGCGCAACTACGACATCCGCAAGCAGGTCGTCGAATTCGACGACGTCATGAATGACCAGCGCAAGGTCATCTACGAGCAGCGCGCCGACATCATGGATGCCGAGAATGTCAGCGAGACCATCGCCGACATGCGCGCCGAAACGGTGACCTCGATCGTCGCCGTGAATTGCCCGGAGGGCACGTACCCCGAGCAGTGGAACGTCGATGCTCTGAAGGACAGCGTGCGGGTCATCTTCGGTCTGGAGCCGCCGATCGATTCCTGGCTCCAGGAAGAGGCGGTCGATCCCGAGCTGATCGCCGAGCGGCTTCTGAAGCTCGCCGACGACGCGATGGCCGAGAAGCTGAAAGACGTCGATCCCGAGCGCTGGGTCGATGCCGAAAAGCAGATTCTGCTGCAAACTCTCGACAGCCACTGGAAGGAGCATCTGTCGACGCTGGATGCGCTTCGCCAGGTCATCCACCTGCGCAGCTACGCCCAGAAGAAGCCGATCGACGAGTATAAGCAGGAGGCATTCCTGCTGTTCGAACGGCTGCTGGTGTCGATCCGCGAGGAAGTCACGCGGACGCTGATGAACGTGCAACTTCAGCTCCAGGAGCCGACCCCGCCGGCACTTCCGGACTTCATCACCCAGCATTTCGACCCGTTCTCCGGGGATGACGACACCGCCGACATCGACGGGACACGGCCGGGCTTCCCGCCGCTTCCCGAACTCAACATCCCGCAGCCGGCATTTCCCCGCCGCGACGATGGCGGCGTGATCGAGGCTCCGGTCAGCCGCAACGCTCCGTGCCCGTGCGGGTCGGGCCTGAAGTACAAGCATTGCCACGGACAGATCGCGTAGCGGCGCCCGGCTCCGACGCCGGCCGGATCGATAGAAGCGACCTCAGGCGGGCCTACCGCCCCGACGAAGAGCAGGTCGCAAGCGAGCGCATCGGGCAGGCGCGCCTTCCTGCGGAAATCTCGGCCGAAGCCGCGGCGATCGCGCGGACCCTGGTCAAGGGCGTGCGCGCCCACAAGCCGTCCGGTCTCGACGCGTTCCTCTATGCCTACGATCTCGGATCCGACGAAGGCATCGCGATGATGTGCCTCGCCGAGGCGCTGCTGCGGATTCCGGACGCCCGCACGGCCGATGAGCTGATCGCCGACAAGCTTTCGGGACCCGATTGGTCCGACAAGCTCGGGCAGTCGGACTCGTCCTTCGTCAACGCCGCGACATTCTCGCTGCTTCTCACCGGCAAGGTGCTCGAGGGAGCGAACGATCGCTCTGACAGCTGGCGGGCGGCGCTGGGACGTGCCGTCGGCAGGCTCGGCGAACCGGTCGTCCGCACTGCCGTTCGCGAGGCGATGAAGATCCTTGGACGCAACTTTGTGTTCGGACGAACCATCGACGAAGCGCTCAAGCGGGCAGCCCCGGAGCGGCGGCAGGGCCTCAGCCACAGCTTCGACATGCTCGGCGAAGCGGCGAGGACTTACGAGGACGCGGATCGCTACGCCGATGCATATCGTTCGGCGCTCGACACCATCGCGCGCGATGCCAAGGACGGTTTTCGCCGCTCGCCGGGAATTTCCGTCAAGCTGACCGCTCTCCATCCGCGCTACGAATATACGCGCCAGGACGAGGCGGTCGCGGCGGTGCTGCCGGTTGTCAGGGAACTGGCGTTGAAGGCTTCCCGGGCCGACGTTCACTTCACCATCGACGCCGAAGAGGCTGACCGTCTCGAGCTGCAGATGGACGTCTTCGAGGCACTCCTTGCGGACGACGAGCTGTTCGCGAACGGCTGGAGTGGCCTGGGAATCGCAATCCAGGCCTATCAGAAGCGCGCCCGGCCGCTGTGCGAATGGGTGGTGGAAGCGGCGCGGCGGCACGGCCGCAAGCTGATGGTCCGGCTGGTCAAGGGCGCCTATTGGGACACGGAGATCAAGGCCGCGCAGGTCGGCGGCCTCAGCGACTATCCGGTGTTCACGCGCAAGGTCGCGACGGACGTCTCCTACCTCGCCTGCGCCAAGGTGCTCCTCGACGCCGAGGATGCGATCTATCCAGCGTTCGCGACTTACAACGCCAACACGATCGGGCAGGTGAAGGCGCTCGCCGGCGGACGGTCGTTCGAATTCCAGCGCCTCCATGGGATGGGCGAAGGGCTTTATGAGGAGCTCGCCAAGCTCGAGGATGCGATCGGAGAAGGGCGCACGCCGGTGCGAATCTACGCACCGGTCGGAAGCCACAAGGAACTGCTCGCCTATCTCGTTCGGCGGCTCCTGGAGAACGGCGCCAATTCGAGCTTCGTGAACCGGATTGCGGATGAGCAGATTTCCGTCGACGAGCTGGTCCGGGACCCGGTGACGGAGCTCGAAGGGCTCGCACCCAAGCGCAATCCCAAGATCGTCCTTCCCCGCGACGTGTTCGGCCCGGCGCGCCACAACAGCGCTGGCGTCGACCTGTCCGATCCGCTGGTTCGCGAACCGCTGCTGGACCGGCTTGCGACCCTTGAGAGCCGCAGCTGGGAAGCGAAGCCGACGCGTGGCAGCGGTGAAGCACGTGCGGTCACGTCTCCGCAGGATCGGCGGGTGACTGTCGGCGCGGTCTTCGAAGCAAGCTCGCACGACGTCGACGCGATGGTTCGCGCTGGCCACGATGCTCAGCAGGCGTGGGACGATCTCGGCGGCGAAGCCCGCGCCCGGCTGCTCGAGCGCGCCGCCGACCTCTACGAACAGCACCGCGAGGAGCTTTTCTCGCTGTGCATTCGCGAAGGCGGCAAGACCCTTCCGGACGCGGTCCTCGAGGTTCGAGAAGCCGTCGATTTCCTGCGTTTCTACGCGTCGGAAGCGCGGCGCCAGTTTGCCGGACCCCTGACCCTGCCGGGACCGACGGGCGAGCAGAACGAGCTACGCCTGCACGGGCGCGGCGTGTTCGCCTGCATTTCGCCGTGGAACTTCCCGCTCGCGATCTTTACCGGCCCGATCGCGGCCGCTCTGGCTGCCGGGAACGCGGCGATCGCCAAGCCGGCCGAGCAGACGCCGCTGATCGGCGCGCTGGCAATCGAACTGATGCACCGCGCCGGCATTCCGCGCGGCGTCGTTCAGCTTGCGCCCGGGGACGGCCGGGTCGGCGCGGCACTGACGGCCCATCCACTGCTCGCAGGCGTTGCGTTCACCGGCTCGACCGAAACCGCGCGCCTGATCAACCGCGCCCTTGCAGACCGGGACGGAGCAATCATTCCCTTCATTGCCGAGACCGGCGGCCAGAATGCGATGATCGTCGACAGCTCGGCATTACCGGAGCAGGTCACCCGCGACGTCATGTCATCGGCGTTCCAGAGCGCCGGCCAGCGCTGCTCGGCATGCCGCGTGCTGTTCGTTCAGGACGATGTTGCCGACGGCATGGTCGGAATGATCTCGGGCGCGATGCAGGCTCTCAAGGTCGGCGACCCCGCGGACCTCGCTACCGACGTCGGCCCGGTGATCGACGAGGAGGCGAAGCAGGCGCTCGACGCCCACCTCGACTGGCTGGAGGCGAACGCCCGCCGCATTTGCCGCCTGCCGCAGCCCGATGCCGCCGCTCACGGCAGCTTCGTCGCGCCGGCGCTCTACGAAATCGGATCGCTCGGCGAATTGAACCGGGAGAATTTCGGGCCGATCCTGCACGTGATCCGCTTTCCTGCCGACGGTCTCGCCGGGTGGTCGATCAGATCAACCGCACCGGCTATGGCCTGACGCTCGGGCTGCAGAGCCGGATCGATACCGTCCGCGACTTCGTCGAGAGCCGCGCGAAGGTCGGAAACTTCTACGTGAACCGCAACCAGATTGGGGCAGTCGTCGAAAGCCAGCCGTTCGGGGGCGAGGGGCTGAGCGGGACCGGCCCGAAAGCCGGAGGGCCGCACTATGTCGCCCGGTTCGCGACCGAGCGGGTCACCTGCATCGACACGACCGCTGCAGGCGGCAACGCCAGCCTGATGGCAGCAATCGAGGGATGAGCGCTGCTCGCCGCGATGTTTACGACGCAGCGTTGCTCCGAAGCGACCCGGTTCCGCGCCGCTGCGGCTGGATTAGTCCCTGATAGCCATATAGAATTAACCACTATGCGGCTAAAGGGACGGCGCCGCCCAAGCGTGGTTGGGAAAGCGATAATCTGGTGAAACGGAAGCCCGGATGAAGGTCTTAGGCCTCGAACTCCCGCCCGATCGTGGCCCAGGCGCTGCACGAATGCCGCACGCACTTCATGGCGGCCGCGGGCTTCAGCCTGCTGATCAACATCCTCTATCTCGCACCGACGCTCTACATGCTTCAGGTGTACGACCGCGTCGTTCCGACCGGCGGCCGGGCGACCCTGTTCTTCATCACCCTGGCGCTCGCGATCGCGCTGATGACGCTGTCGTCGCTCGACATGATCCGCAATCGGCTTCTGATCCGCGCCAGCCTGCGGCTCGATGCGTTGCTTGCGCCGAGGATTCTGCAGCAGATGATGGGCGCCGATTCCGCGGCTGCCGGACAGGCGATGCGCGACTTCGATTCCGTCCGCACAGCGCTCGCGACGCCAGTCGTTGCCGCCGTTTTCGATGCGCCGTGGACGCCTTTGTACCTGCTGGTCGCGTTCATGCTGCACTTCTGGATCGGCATCATGGCGGTTGTCTCGGCGATCATCCTGGTCGTGCTCGCCGCACTCAACCGCCAGGCGACCCAGAAGAAAATGGACCTGGCGACCGCGGCGATGGCGGCGGCTCACAATTCGCAGCAGGCGGCGGCAGTCCACGGAAGCACGATCAAGGCGCTGGGCATGACGACCGCTGTCGTCGACCGGCAACTCGACCACCGCCGTCTGGCCGTCACCAACACCGTCGCGGCGCAATTCGCGGGCGGGCGGTTGTCCGCCTCGAGCCGGTTCTTCCGCCTGTTCGTCCAGTCGGCGGCGCTCGGGCTTGGCGCGCTGCTGGCGCTTCAAGGGTCGATCTCGTCCGGAGCGATCATCGCCTCGTCGGTGCTCCTGAGCCGGGCGCTGCAGCCGATCGAGAACATCATCGGCGCCTGGTCGGCCCTTGCGTCGGCGAGGGCAGCGGCGCGCCGGCTGTCGCACGCGCTCGAAACCATCGGCGAGCCGCGGGTCTATACGGCGTTGCCGGCGCCGCGCGGCGACCTGCTGGTGCAGGAAGTCGGCCTGCGCAACCGCGACGGCCGAACCCTGCTGCTCGGCATCAGCTTCCACGCCGAGCCTGGCAAGATGCTCGGGCATCATCGGAGCGAGCGGATCGGGCAAGACGACTCTTGGCAAGCTTCTCGTCGGCGCGGTGCAGCCAACCGTCGGCACCGTCCGTGCTCGACGGCGCAAGATCAGCGACTGGGACCAGGACGAGCTCGGCCGTCACATCGGCTACATGCCGCAGGAATCCTCGCTGTTCGAAGGGACGATCAAGGAGAATATCGCCCGATTCAGCCGGCCGCTGACGGTCGACGAAGCGCGAGAGATCGACGCGGCGGTGGTCGCGGCGGCGATCGAGGCGGGCGTTCACGAGATGATCCTGCAGCTTCCGCAAGGCCTACGACACGCCGCTTGGCCTGATGGGCGCCGGCCTGTCCGCCGGCCAGTCGCAGCGGATTGCGCTCGCACGCGCGCTCTACGGCAAGCCGTGCATGCTGGTCCTCGACGAGCCGAACGCCTTCCTCGACAACCATGGCGAGATGGCGCTGCTGGCCGCCGTCAAGGCCGCCCGGGCGCGCAATGCCACGGTCATCATCATCGCCCATCGCCGCGGCGTGCTCGAAGCCGCCGATCGCGCTTCTCGTGCTCGACGAGGGCCGGCCGCGCATGATGGGCCCGGCGCAAGAGGTGGTCGCCCGCCTCGCCGGACCAAAGACTTCGGAGAATGCCGCGTGACCGACGCCGTCCTGCTTCCAACGCCGCTCGATCTTGAGGCCGGCAACCCGCGCGCGGAAATCCGCACCGGCGCGATCATCGCCATATTCTTCTTCGTCGTCCTGCTCGGCTGGGCGGCACTCGCCCCCCTCGATGCCGGCGTAACTGCCTCCGGGACGATCGCAGTCTCGGGCAACCGGCAGTCGGTCCAGAACCGCGACGGCGGAGTCGTCAAGGCGATCAACGTACGCGAAGGCCAGCATGTCGAGGCCGGTGAAGTCCTGGTTTAGCTTGCCGCGCCCGACGTGCGCGCGTCCGAACGGGCGCTGACCAGCGATTACCTCACTCTGCTCGCCCAGCGGGCCCGGCTGCTTGCCGAGCGCAGCGGCCAGTCCACCTTCGCTCCTCCGCCCGAATTCGCGACCCTCAGCGACGAGGACAAGCCGATCGCCGACGAGGTGATGAAGCTGCAACTCTCCGAGATGCACGCGCGGGCGGCCTCGCTCTCGGCGCAGCAGTCGGTGCTCCAGCAGCGTGCAGGACAATTGTCCGAGCAGCAAAACGGCTATGTCGAACAGCGCGCCGCCGTCATCCAGCAGCAAAAGCTCATCGAACAGGAACTCGAGGGCCTGAGGGCCATCGCCGCCAAGGGCTGGGCCTCCATGAACCGGGTTCGCGAACTCGAGCGCGCCCAGGCCGACCTGCACGGCCAAGAAGGCGCGATGAGCTCGCAATATGCGCGGTGCCAGCCAGGGCATCGGGGAAACCCGGATGCAATCGCTGAGTCTCGCCCGCGACAAGCTCACGGAGATCGAGAGCGACCTCAAGGACACGCAGGCGAAGCTGTCCGAGACTCTGCCCAAGCTCGTCGCCGTCCGCGATCAACTCAACCAGTCGCAGGTCCGAGCTCCGGCAAGCGGGCAGGTCGTCGGCCTCACCGTATTCACCGTCGGCGGCGTCGTCGCCCCCGGCCAGACGCTGATGGACATCGTTCCCGACGGCAAATCGCTGATCATCCAGGCCCAGCTCAAGCCGACCGATGCGGACGACGTCTTCAAAGGCCAGAAGGCGCAGGTGCGCTTCGTCAGCGTTCACAACCGCTCGCTGCCGCTGTTCGAGGGCACGGTGAGGACGGTCTCCGCCGACAGCTTCAAGGACGAAAAGACCGGCCGCTCCTATTTCCGGGCCGGAGATCGTCGTTCCGGAGAAGGAGCTAAACCGCGTGCGCAGCGTGCTCGGGAATGGTGAGCTAAGGCCGGGCCTTCCCGTGGAAGTCGTGCTCACCGTGCGCAAGCGGACCGCGCTCCAGTACCTTCTGGATCCGCTGACATCGGCGCTGTGGCGCTCGGGCCACGAGGAGTAGGGACCAGCGCGCAGCCCGAGAGTTGGGGGCCGGCGGAGGCCGGTCCACTCGATGCGAACTTTCGGTTGGGAAAAATGGCTCCCCGGGCCTGATTCGAACAGGCGGCCGTCCGATTAACAGTCGGATGCTCTACCGCTGAGCTACCGGGGAGCAGCCCGTGTGGGCGCCGCGGCTAGATAGCGAAGCCTCACTCAAAGGCAAGCATTTCGGAAGCGGTCAGGTCGCAAATTGCTCTAGGGTGATTCGCTCGTCGAGGGCGTGCTCCGGATCGAACAACAGGCTCAGCGATCGCTCGCGGTCGAGCCGCACCTCGACCTTGGCGACGTCCCGGACCTCGATCTGGTCGGCAACCGCCGACACCGGCCGATTGTCGGCCTCCAGGATGCGCAGGCAGACCGCCGTGTCGTCCGGGCAGGATCGCTCCCGACCAGCGCCTCGGCCGGAACGGACTGATCGGGGTAAGCGCAAGCATGCGCGCCTGCAGCGGCAGGATCGGACCGTGCGCCGAGAGATTGTACGCGGTCGATCCGGCGGGCGTCGCCACCAGAACGCCGTCGCAGGCGAGCTCGGCAAGAGCGACTCGGCCGTTGACCGAGATTTCGATCTTAGCGGTCTGGCGCGTCTCGCGAAGCAGGGAGACCTCGTTGATCGCGGCGTGGACGAACACCTCTCCGGCGACCGTCGTCGCGCGCATCTCGAGCGGCGCCACGCGGATCGCCTTCGCCGCCGCGATACGCTCGGCAAGGCGGTCGAGGCGCCATTCGTTCATCAGGAAGCCGACCGTGCCGCGGTTCATTCCGAACACCGGCCGCGGCCGGTCGCTGGCGAGCATGGCGTGGAGCGTCTGAAGCATGAAACCGTCGCCGCCGAGCGCCACGAGGGTCTCCGCTCCTTCGGGATCGGCGAAGGTATAGCGGCGGCGGAGGATCGCATCAGCCGCGCGGGCGACTTCCGTGTGCGAAGAGAGCAAGCCGATGCCGTGAGGACTGAGGTTCGTCGGCTCGCAGTCGCGGGGATAGGGAACGTCGGCGGTCAATCCGGGTCCTTCGTCTGCTTCGGCCGGAGCAATGCATAAGCCGAACACCGCGCTGCGTCACTGTCCCGTTTCGAGGCGCGTCCGACACTGCTGTTCCCTATGCCTGAGGGTTCGCCGTAGCGATGCGCCATGTTCAGTTGGTCCAGCGTATTGCAGTGGGGCAAGGATCCGGATGGTCATCCGGAGACTCTGCCGCAAATTTCCGACCCGCTTCTTGAAAGCATCATCCAGCACGAGCAGGTGGACGTCCTCTACCAGCCCCAGATCGAGCCCGTGACCGGACAGATCCTCGCGGTTGAAGCGCTCGCTCGGTCGCCCATCGAGCCCTCGGCGGAGCTGCTGTTCCAGCGCGCGGCGCGTGCCGGGCTCCACGAGGAATTATCCCGCGTCGTACAGCGCAAGGCGCTCCGCTGCGCCGCAGCCTGGTCGAGCCCGCTCGAGACGCTCGGCGTGTCGATCAACCTGCTTCCGCAGGAAATCTGTCGGCCGGGCCACGACCAGTGGCTGCTGGAAGAGATCGCCCGCGCCGGCATCGATCCGCGCCGAGTGACGGTCGAGATCACCGAGAGCGCATTGCTCGCGGACGAGGCCGCCGCTGCCGAGCGGCTGCTCAGGCTGAAGGATGCCGGCATTGGCGTGGCGGTCGACGACTTCGGCACAGGCTATGCGAGCCTCGCCTACCTGATCAGCCTGCCGCTCGACATCATCAAGATCGACCGCCGCCTGGTCTGCGACATCGTCGGGGGCGCCCGCGATCGAATCGTTTCCGCGCCCTCATCCAGCTCGCTCGCGAGCTCGACCTCAAGGTCGTCGTCGAAGGGTCGAAAGCACCAGCCAGCTGGCGCTTCTCGTCGAGTGGGGCTGCGATTGCTACCAGGGCTTCCTCGGCGCCGGCGCTCTCACTGAGGACGAACTGTGGCGTTTCGTCGCCGCCAGCCGCGTCGAGGCCGCCTGAGAGAAGGCTAGGCCGCTTCCTTTTCTCGCCGCGACCGCGACCCGGGCGAGGCCGCGCGCAAGCTGCATGGCGCCGTTGAGCCGAGCCTCGGGGTCGGCCAGTCGCGTGAAACCGTCATCTTGCTGTCCGGCCGAAGCTTGGCTGCGCCCTTCAGCCGATCGACATAGCCGAGAAGTCCCGCAAGGTCGCCGAAGCCGCCCTCCGCGAAGGTTACCACCGCACCCTTGGCGCCGACATCGAGCTTGGCGACGTTTGCCTGGCGGCAGTTCAGCTTCACCTCGACGATCTTCATCAGGTTCGCGGTTTCCTCCGGCAGCGGCCCGAAGCGGTCGATCAGCTCGGCGGCGAAGGCGTCGATCGCCGGCCGGTCCTCGAGCTCGCCGAGCCGGCGATAGAGACCCATCCGCAAATCGAGGTCGGGCACATAGGCCTCGGGAATCAGGATCGGCGCGTCGACGCTGATTTGCGGCGTGAATTCCTCGGTCTTCGGCCGCCACCGGCCTTGAGGTCGAGGATCGCGTCCTCCAGCATCGACTGGTAGAGTTCGAACCCGACCTCCTTGATGTGGCCCGACTGCTCGTCGCCGAGCAGATTGCCGGCGCCGCGGATGTCGAGATCGTGGCTGGCGAGCTGAAACCCTGCGCCGAGGCTGTCGAGATTGGCCAGCACCTGCAGGCGTTTCTCGGCGGTTTCGGTGATCGGCGGTCGGCCGGGTGGTCAGATAGGCATAGGCGCGGGTCTTCGACCGGCCGACGCGTCCGCGGATCTGGTAGAGCTGGGCGAGGCCGAAGCGGTCGGCGCGGTAGACGACGAGCGTGTTGGCGGTCGGGATGTCGAGCCCGCTTTCGACGATCGTGGTCGACAGCAGCACGTCATATTTGCGATCGTAGAAGGCGCTCATGCGCTCCTCGACCTCGGTCGGCGCCATCTGGCCGTGCGCGGTCACGGACTTCACTTCCGGGACTTCGGCGCGGAGCCACTCCTCCATGTCGGGCAAGTCGGCGATGCGCGGCACGACGAAGAAGCTCTGGCCGCCGCGGAAATGCTCGCGCAGAAGCGCTTCGCGGACCACGACCGGATCCCAAGGCGTGACGTAGGTGCGGACGGCCAGCCGGTCGACCGGCGGCGTCTGGATCACCGACAGCTCGCGAAGGCCGCTCATCGCCATCTGCAGCGTGCGCGGGATTGGCGTTGCGGTCAGCGTCAGGACGTGGACGTCGGTCCTCAGCGCCTTCAGCCGCTCCTTGTGGGCGACTCCGAAATGCTGCTCCTCGTCGACAATGACGAGCCCGAGACGCTTGAACTCGATGGCTTTGCCGAGGATCGCGTGGGTTCCGATAACGATGTCGACTGTTCCGTCCGCGAGGCCCTCCTTGGTCTTCTTCGTCTCGGCCGCCGGGACCAGCCGCGACAGGCGCCCGACATTGATGGGAAAACCGTGCAAGCGCTCGACGAAGTTCGCGTAATGCTGGCGTGCGAGCAGGGTCGTCGGGCAGACCAGCGCGACCTGCTTGCCTGACATCGCCATGACGAAGGCGGCGCGGAGCGCGACTTCGGTCTTGCCGAAGCCGACGTCGCCGCACACCAGGCGGTCCATCGGCCGGCCCGCCTCGAGGTCGGCGAGCACCTCCTCGATCGCACGATCCTGATCGTCGGTTTCTTCGTAGGGAAAGCGGTCGACGAACTGCGGATAGCTCGCGTCCGGCTCGGCGATGACGCCGGAGCGGGTCGCGCGCAGGGCCGCCGTCTTGATGAGCTCGCCCGCGATCTCGCGGATGCGCTCCTTCATCTTCGACTTGCGGCGCTGCCACGCCTCGCCGCCGAGCCGGTCGAGGGTCACGCCCTCGTTTTCGGCGCCGTAGCGGGTCAGAAGCTCGATATTCTCGACCGGCACGTAGAGCTTGTTGCCGCCCGCATATTCAAGGGCGACGCAGTCGTGCGGCACCTTGCTGACCGGGATTTGGGTCAGCCCCTCGTAGCGGCCGATGCCGTGGTCGGCGTGAACGACGAGGTCGCCGGGCGAGAGCGTCGCCAGCTCCTCGAGGAATGCCGCGGCCGCCTTGCGCTTCTTGCGGCGGCGGACCAGCCGGTCGCCGAGCATATCCTGTTCGGTGAGCACCGCGACGTCGGCGGTCGTGAAGCCGTGGTCGAGAGGCAGAACCATCAGGACCGGCTGGGTTTTCGACCCAAGCGCCTCCTGCCAGCTGTCGGCGGCCTTGTGCGCCTTGACGCCGTGGTCCTCGATGAGGCCGGCGAGGCGATCCCGGGCGCCGCGGCTGTAGCTCGCCAACACGACCTTGCGGCCGCGCTTGCGGAGGTCGGCGATATGCCTGGCGAGCGCCTCGTAGACGTTGGCCTGCTGGGCGCGCTCCGGCGCGAAATCGCGCGCCGGTTCCGCGGCGAAATCGACAGTCCGGGCAAACTCCGGCTCGGGAAAGCCGGACGCGCGATGAATGGGACGATCGTCGACGATCGTCTGCCATTCGTCCTTGCCGAGATAGAGAGCCGTCGGCTTCAGCGGGCGATAGCTGCCGGGCTGCGCCTCCATCGCCCGGACGCGGTTCTGGTAATAGTCGTCGATCGAGTCCGCCCGGTCCTCGAACGACTTGTCGGCGGCGGCATCGCGCGCCACGATGTCATTGTCGCCAAGGTGATCGAACAGCGTCGAAAGCCGGTCCTCGAGCAGCGGCAGCCAATGCTCCATCCCGGCCATCCGCCGCCCTTCGGACACCGCCTGGTAGAGCGGGTCGCCGGTCGCTGTCGCGCCGAATGTCTCGCGGTAGCGGGAGCGGAACCGCTTGATGCGTGTCCTCGTCGAGCAGGGCCTCCGACGCCGGCATCAGCGTGAAGGCGTCGGCTTTCTCGGTGGACCGCTGATCGGCGGGATCGAAGCGGCGCAGGCTGTCGATCTCGTCGCCGAAGAAATCGAGCCGAAGAGCTTGTGCTTCGCCGGGCGGGAAAAGGTCGATCAGCGACCCGCGCACAGCATATTCGCCATGCTCGGCGACGGTGTCGGAGCGCTGGAAGCCGAGCGCATTGAGCTGAACAATCAGGGCCTCGCGGTCGATCCGCTCACCTTCCGCGATCCGCCGCGTGAGTTGGCGGACCCGGAACGGCGTCAGCAGCCGCTGAGTGGCGCCGTTGATGGTGGCGACCAGCAGCTGGGGCTTGTCACTCTTCTCCTGGAGGCGGCTGAGCGTCGCCAGCCTCTCGGCCATCACCCGCAATGCCGGCGACGCCCGGTCGTAAGGTAGGCAGTCCCAAGCCGGCAGGGTCAGCACCTCCACTTCCGGCGCGAAGACGGGAACGGTATCGGCGAGTGCCCGCATCGCCGCCTCGTCCGCGGCAATGACGACCGCCCGGCCGCCCTTATTCGATCCGTGGGCGGCGCGGGCGAGATCGGCGGCAAGCCACGGCAGGAAACCGGGCGGCACGCTTGCGAGCGTCAGCGGTTCACTCGCCCGCAGAACGCGCTGAAGGACCTCGGTCATCGTGCAATCCGGATATAGTCGAGCTGCTTCATTGCTTCGAGCATTGGACCAGCGAAGCGTTCCGGCGGGCTGGCGGTTCCGAGTGCCCAGGCCATGATGTCGGCGTCCTGCTCTTCGAGGAGCGCGGCGAACAGCCCCCGCTCCTGCGGCCCCCATCCTTCATGGTGCGCATCGAAGAAGCCGCCGATCATTGCGTCGGCTTCGCGCGTGCCGCGATGGTGCGCACGCCAGTGCAGGCGCTTGAGATCCGCTTCGGAGGGCATGGCCGCCCATTTAGGGTCAGGCGGCCTGTTGTGAAAGGCCGCCCGTACGGTGCCGGACTACTTGGTGGCGGGCGGCATCGGCATCGCCATCTGCATCGGCTTGGCATACTTGCAGGTGACGTTCGGGTTGTACTGGGCGAAGACGCCGTTCGGGTTGGCGCGGATCACCCAGACGTGCCGGTCGTAATGTGGCATGAAGCCATGCGCCTCGTCGAGCTTGGTGGCCGGATTGTCGACCATGTGGTCGAACGGAACGCCGTGGAATGTCGGCGGCTGCGTGTGCCCGGCGGCTTTCCAGGCCTTCTCGAACACCAAATTCTCGACGCCGACGAGCTTCAGCGAACCGTCGGCCTCCGGTTCATAGAGGAGCACGGCCGGATGATGGAAATCCGTATAGGTGCTGGTGCCGTCGACGCGCGGATTGGGCGGCGCAGTGATGCCGAGCAAGTCGGGCCGGAAATAGTGGATTCCCATGGCGCCGAGGTTTGCCGGCTTGCCCATCATCGCGGCAGTCTCGCACATGCCCGACGGGTCGCGGATATAGCCGTCGGCGAGCGCGGCCTTGACGTCCTGGTACTTCTGGACGGCTGCCCGAACCTGATCGAGCGTCGGCTCCGGCGTCTTCGCAGGCGGGGCGGCAGCACTTGCTGCAGGCGGCAGCAACGCGAGCAGGCCTGCGGCGACGAATACAAACATGATGCCCTCCCATCACTTCTCGTCCGACCGAGTCGCTATAGCACCATCGCCCGAGTCACCGAAGTGGCGGGACTGACAGCGCCCGGAACTTGCGGCTAAGGAACGACGATGCGTCCCGAGATCCTCAACCCCTTGTTCGCGGAGGTCGAGGTATTGAAGGGTGTCGGCCCGCAGGTCGCCAAGCTGCTCAAGCGGCTCGACCTCACCCGGGTCCTCGATCTGCTCTACCATCTGCCGACGGGCGTCATCGAGCGGCTGCGCGTTCCGGCAGCGAGCGCCGGCCTGCTCGGGCGGATCGTCATCCTCGAGGTCACGCCATTCGAGATGCGCGAATCCCGGTCAGGGCGCGGACCGCTGCGCGTCTTCGCGTCCGACAGAGACGGCAACACGATCAGCCTGATCTTCTTCAACAACCCTGGGTGGGCCAAGCGCAGCGTGCCGATCGGCGAGAAGCGGATCGTGTCGGGCAAGCTCGAAGCCTATGGCGACGAATGGCAGATCATCCATCCCGAGATCGCCGAGCCGGGCCAGGGTCCGCAGCCCGCGGTGCGAGAGCCGGTCTATCCATTGACGGAGGGGCTCACCAATCGCCGCATGGGAGAGCTTGCGGCGGCAGCGGTCGAACGCGCGCCCGAACTCCCCGAATGGATCGAGGCGGGCCTGCTCGCCCGCGAAGCCTGGCGGCCATGGCGGACCTCGCTTGCCGAAGCCCACCGCGAACCAACTGGAGAGACAGGCAGGCGGCGGCTTGCCTACGACGAGATCTTCGCCAACCAGCTGGCGCTCCTCTTGCTTCGCCAGTCGTCGCGGCGCCGGCGAACGGGTCCGCTGCCCGGGACCGGGGAACTGACGCAGCGCCTGAACCTGCCATACGAGCTGACCGGGGCGCAGCGGCGGGTGGTCGGCGAGATTCACGGCGACATGGCCCAGAGCGTGCCGATGCTTCGGCTGCTCCAGGGCGATGTCGGTTCCGGCAAGACGCTGGTCGCGCTGTTGGCGATGCTGGCCGCCGTCGAGTCCGGAGCGCAGGCGGCTTTGCTCGCTCCGACCGAGATCCTGGCACGCCAACACCACGCCACACTGCTGAAACAGCTGGACAGCATCGGCGTCCGCGTCGCGATCCTGACAGGCCGCGAGAAGGGCCGCCCGCGCGAGAGCGTGCTGATGGGCCTTGCCGACGGCTCGATCGACATTCTGGTCGGCACGCACGCGATCTTCCAGGAGAAGGTCGCTTACAAGAATCTGGGCCTTGCCGTAATCGACGAGCAACACCGCTTCGGCGTGTCTCAACGCCTGCTTTTGTCAGCGAAGGCCGAGCGGCCGCCGCATTTGCTGGTGATGACGGCGACGCCGATCCCGCGAACGCTGACCCTGACTCAATATGGCGAGATGGACGTCAGCCGAATCGACGAGATGCCGCCTGGGCGCTCGCCGGTCGAGACGCGCGTGATCAGCGACGAGCGGCTCGCGGACGTCATCGACGGCGTTGGGCGGCACATCCAGAGCGGCGGCCAGGCCTATTGGGTCTGCCCGCTAGTCGAGGAAAGCGAGAAGAGCGATGCCGCCGCGGCCGAGGAGCGTGCCCGCATCCTCCAGCTGCGCTTCGGCGAGGAGCGCGTCGGCCTCGTCCATGGCCGAATGAAAGGCATGGACAAGGACGCGGTCATGGCGAGGTTCGCGTCGGGCGAACTCGCGCTGCTCGTCGCCACCACCGTGATCGAAGTCGGCGTCGATGTCCCGAACGCGACTCTGATGATCGTCGAGGGCGCCGAGCGCTTCGGCCTTGCGCAGCTTCACCAGCTGCGAGGCCGCGTCGGCCGCGGCGCCGGCAAGAGCACATGTTTGCTACTCCGCGGCCAAACGCTCACCGAGGTTGGCCGGGCGCGGCTGGCGCTGATGCGCGAGACCAGCGACGGCTTCCGCATCGCCGAGGAGGATTTGAGGCTGCGTGGGCCGGGCGAGATCCTCGGTACCCGCCAGTCGGGCGAGGTCGGTTTCCGCGTCGCGAGTGCCGAGGATGTCGCCGAACTTGCGCCGATCGCGATGAGCGACGCCCAGCTTCTGCTCGACCGCGACGGTGGCCTCGATGGTCCGCGCGGGCAGGCGGCGCGGACCTGCCTCTATCTTTTCGAGCGCGACCAGGCCGTCGGGCTAATCCGGAGTGGCTGATTTCACCGCCGGTACCTTCAGGCAGCTCCCGAAGTGGGCTCGTGGTTCTTGCATGTTGCGAGCAACGAAATCTCGGTCGAGTGGCAACCGCATCAACTCCAGTCGCGAGAGCAGGAAACTCAATTCCCGGGCGGTCGTGTCATTGTCGAGCTTGAGGGGACTCGATCGCTTGGAGCGATGCCAATTTCTCGGAGGTTTCAATCTCGCCGCCAGCGGCGGGCAGGGCGCGGAGGTTTCCGAGATCGGCCAGTTCCTTGTCCGCGAGCCGCTGCAGGTCAGGCAGCATCTCGTAGGCAATTCGATATTGAAACATCCGGTCGTGCGGCATGTGCGAGGAAATGTCCGACGCCGTCGCGGATTCTCGGGCAAGCGAGTCCCAGGTGCGCTTCGGAAGCCACACGGATTCGATCAGCCTTCGGCTTTGCGCCCGGTCCCCCCGTTCGACCGCTCGGCGCAATTCGTCCAGCCGGGACCCCACGCAATCGTGCATCGCCAGCCGCGCGTAGGCCTGTGGTCCGTTCCCCCTCGTCAACTCATTGTCCATATCGGCAATCGCGGCTTCGACCTTCTGATGCCATTCGAACGACTGGACGGCCTGCTCAGCGAAGAGAGCAGTCAAGACGCCAAGGACGATGATGCCCCATTCCTTGAGAAGTTCGCGCCAATTGTGCAGCAGCTTCGGCTTGTGAACGTGCATCGGCGTGCCCTCCCCGGAGCGTCTATTTCACTAGCAGACCATGCCTCTTCTTACCCAGACTAAGCTTCACCGGATCGCCAGTAACGTTGACGGTTAGGCCGGGATCGCTGACCGGCTGGTCATTCAGCCGGACGGCGCCTTCCGCAATCTTGCGCTTTGCTTCGCCGTTCGACGCGCAAAAACCGAGGCCGGTGAGCGCTGCAAGGATCGGGATCGAGCCGTCGACCGTCAGGGTGGGCAAGTCTTCACCCGCGCCGCCGCCCGCAAAGGTTTCGGCCGCAGTTCGCTGCGCGGCGGCTGCTGCGTCGCGGCCATGCAGGAGCGCGGTGGCTTCGGTGGCGAGCACGACTTTCGCGCCGTTGATCTCGGCGCCTTGGAGATTTTCCAGACGGTCGATCTCGTCGAGCGGCAAATCGGTGAACAGCCGCAGGAACTTGCCGACATCGGCGTCGGCGGCGTTCCGCCAGAATTGCCAGTAATCGTAGGGACTGAGTAGGTCGCCATCGAGCCAGACGGCGCCCTTGGCGGTCTTGCCCATCTTCGCGCCGTCGGCGGTGGTGATCAGCGGGGTCGTGACTCCCAACAGATCGGCGCCATCGATGCGGCGGCCAAGCTCGATCCCGTTGACGATATTGCCCCACTGGTCGGAGCCGCCGAGCTGAAGCCGGCATCCGGCGCGGCGCCACAGCTCGAGGAAGTCGTAGCCCTGCAGGATCATGTAGTTGAATTCGAGGAAGGTCAGCGGCTGCTCGCGATCGAGGCGAAGGCGAACGCTGTCGAACGTGAGCATCCGGTTGATGGTGAAATGCCGCCCGACCTCGCGGAGGAACGGGATGTACTGAAGCCCGTCGAGCCAGTCGGCATTATTGACCATGATCGCGTCAGTCGGTCCGTCCCCGAAGGTCAGGAAGCGCGCGAAGACGCGGCGGATGCTCGCGATATTGGCGTCGATTTGCTCCTCGCTGAGGAGCTTGCGGCCTTCGTCCTTGCCGCTCGGATCGCCGACCTTGGTGGTGCCGCCGCCCATCAGGACGATCGGCCTGTGGCCGGCCTGCTGGAGCCGGCGAAGCATCATGATGGAGACGAGATTGCCGACGTGGAGGCTCGACGCGGTGGCATCGTAACCGACATAGCCGCTGACGACTTCCCGCTCGGCAAGCGCGTCAAGCGCCGCCGCATCGGTGACCTGATGAATATAGCCGCGCTCGTCGAGCAGCTTGAGGAAGGTTGAGCGGTACGTCGTCATGAACGCCGGTTAGACTCTGTGGTGAAACCCCACAACCGTTCGTCCTGAGCTTGTCGAAGGACTGTCCTTACTTCACAAACGACCGATGAGCTTCTGGACTTACATGCTCCATTGTCGTGGTGGTTCATTTTATACCGGGCATACTGAGGATCTCGAACGACGCATCGCTCAACACAAATCCGGCTGGCTGCCGGGATTTGCATCCGATCATTTGCCGGTTGAGCTCGTCTGGTCGCAGGAATTCCCGTCGCGATACGAAGCATTGTGCGCCGAACGGCAAATCAAGGGCTGGAGCAGAGCCAAGAAGATGGCGCTCATCCAAGGTGACTGGCTCCGTATCTCCGAACTCGCCAAGAGCAAGAGCAGTCCTTCGACAGGCTCAGGACGAACGGACTAGGAGTGCAACTCACACTCGTCCCACACCCGTCCACGCCGCCGTCGAGCCCGGCTTTCAAAGTTTGGGCACGCGTCGAGCATGCGGCAGCCTTCGGTTCAACCGCGACCACCAACATCTGGTTCGGAGTCGGCGCGCCGATGGAGCAATTCGTCATCCCGCAGGCCGACGAGCCGGGGCGTGCCGACGAACTCTGGCGCACAACTTGCTTTGAAGCCTTTCTCCGCGAAGCGGGAGGGGAGCGCTACCGGGAATGGAATTTCGCTCCCTCGGGCGACTGGGCCGCCTATGACTTCTCCGGTTATCGAGACGGGATGAAGAAGGCGGACGTCGCTTCAGAGCCCTACCTCCGGACGGAAGATAATTTCACCTGGTGGGCGCTCGGCGCGACGATCGCGGTCGAGGCCGAGTGGACTGGCAGCTCGGCCTGTCAGCGGTGCTCGAAGAGAAGGACGGCACCAAATCCTACTGGGCGCTCGCGCATCCCGACGGAAAGCCCGATTTCCACGAGCCCGGTTGCTTCACCGCCAAGCTCGCCTAAGCAGCCGTCATGACCTTGTTCGGCATCGATCGCCTGCTCGCCGAGCCCGAGCTTCGCCGCCCGCTCGAGGGCAGGCGGGTCGCGCTCCTCGCCCATCCCGCCTCAGTCACGCAAGGACCTCACCCACAGTCTCGATGCGCTGGTCGCAAGCGGGCTCAAGGTCTCGGCGGTGTTCGGGCCGCAGCATGGCGTCCGCGGCGACCTCCAGGACAATATGATGGAGTCGCCGGACTTCACCGATCCGACCTACGGCGTGCCCGTATTCAGCCTCTACGGCGAGGTCCGCCGCCCGACCGGCCAGTCGATGGGCACCTTCGACACCATTCTCGTCGACCTGCAGGACCTCGGTTGCCGCATCTACACCTATGTGACGACGCTTCTTTACGTGCTCGAAGCGGCCGCCCAGCACGGCAAGAGCGTCTGGGTACTCGACCGCCCGAACCCGGCGGGCCGGCCCGTGGAAGGCCTGACTCTGCGTCCCGGCTGGGAAAGCTTCGTCGGCGCCGGGCCGATGCCGATGCGGCACGGCCTGACGCTCGGCGAGCTTGGCCACTGGTTCATCCGACCACTTCAACCTCGACGTCGATTATCGCGTGATCGAAATGTCAGGCTGGGCTGCCCGATCAGGCCCCCGGGTTCGGCTGGCCGGAGGACCGGGTGTGGATCAACCCGAGCCCCAACGCCGCCAACCTCAACATGGCCCGCGCCTATGCGGGGACGGTGATGCTGGAAGGAACGACCTCAGCGAGGGCAGGGGCACCACACGCGCACTCGAGCTGTTCGGAGCGCCCGACCTCGAGCCGCGGCGCGTCATTGCGGAGATGGAGCGGCTGGCGCCCGAGTGGCTGCGCGGCTGCAAGCTGCGCGACGTCGCCTTCCAGCCGACCTTCCACAAGCATGCCGGCGAGCTCAACCACGGCGTTTTCATTCATGCCGAAGGGCCGTTCTACGACCATCTCGCGTTCAAGCCGTGGCGGCTGCAGGCGCTCGCCTTCAAGGCGATCCGGCAGCTTTATCCCGGATTACGATCTGTGGCGCGATTTCCCGTACGAATATGAGTTCGACAAGCTTGCGATCGACGTGATCAACGGTTCGCCCTGCTTCGTGAGTGGGTGGACGATCCGGCAGCCGCTCCCGGCGACCTCGACGCCATCACCATCCCGGACGAGCGCGCCTGGGAACACGAGCGGCGGGAGCACCTGATCTACTGAGCGGGCGCGCCGCTTGGTTAACGAAGACGTAGGAGTTTCTCCGTATCCCCATCTCGAACCTTTCGGGAGCGGGCGTCGACATGGCGACACAGGGGATTGAACAGGTCACGGAAGACGCGATCCGCGCGGTTGCGCGCGATTGCGGCTCGCTGTCGATGGAGTGCAGCGACGTGGCCGGCTACGTGCAGGGCGTTGCGGGCCGGATCAACGATCACATGCAGACCCTCGACCAGCTCGAGGAAGTGACCACCCGGCTGCTCGCCGATCAGGCGCGCGTTTCCGATTCCACCGACGAAGCTCGACTGCTGTCCGAGCAGGCCAAGGCCAAGCTCGAGGCGGGGCGCGACGCCATCGAAGACACCATCCTCGGCTTCAAAGGCCTCACCGAACTCGTCGTCCAGCTCGGCGAACGCATGGCCGGCTTTGCTTCCGCGATGAACCAGGTGCAGACCGTTTCATCGACCATCGAGACGATTGCCCGCAAAACCAACATGCTGGCGCTCAATGCGACCATCGAAGCCGCCCGTGCCGGTGATGCCGGCCGCAGCTTCGCCGTCGTCGCCGCCGAAGTGAAGAAACTCGCTCACGACACTCGCGCCGCGACCAGCCAGATCGCCTCGACAATCGGCGAGCTGACCCGCGAGGCCGGCGCGGTCACGACGGAGATCAAGACCGGCGTCGAGCGCAGCCGCGCCGCCCAGTCCGGCTTCAGCACGATCAGCGACACCGTCCGCGAGGTTAGCGAGATCGTCGGAATGGTCGATCGCCAGACCGAGGGCATCGCTCACTCGACGAGCATGATCCAGACCAGCGTCGATCGCGTGAAGGCCGGCCTGACCGACTTCTCCGGCGACGCTCGCGCCAATGGCACCGAGCTCATGTCCGCTCAGAAGCGGCTCGCTCACCTCGAGATGCTGTCGAACACGATGCTCGACACGCTCGCCAACTCGGGCGCGGAGATCGACGACACGCCGTTCATCCTGAAAGCCCAGGAGGCGGGACGCCACATCATGGCGGTGGTCGAGCAAGCGATCGACGAGGGAGCCCGATCGCTGGATGACGTTTTCGACAGCAATTACCAGCTCATCGAGGGCACCAATCCCGTGCAATATTCGGTCCGCTTCAACGATGCCGCCGACCGCCTGATCCAGCCGCTGCTCGACCGCGTCGAATCCTCGGACGGACGCATCATCGGCTCGGCTATCGGCGACATGAACGGCTATCTGCCGACCCACCTCAGCAAGCGAAGCCATCCGCAGGGGCCGGATCCGGTGTGGAACGACGAGCATTGCCGCAACAAGCGGATCCTCATCGACGACACCACGCGCGCCGCTCTTGCCAGCGACCGACCGGCAACGCTCGCGACCTACCGGATGGAGCTTGGCGACAAGTATATCCCGGTCAAGAACGTCTTCGTTCCGCTCTACTTCCACGGTCGCCGCTGGGGAAATTTCGAGCTCGCCTACCGCGACGACTGATCTCCCGAAGAGCAATGTCGCAAGATCGCCGTCCGCAGCAGCTGCGGGCGGCGATTTGCTTTTGCTAAAGCGCTTAGCGGCGACTGCCGGGGCGGCGCCGGCTCAATAGTCGCTGCGGGCTTCTGCGCGGGCTTCGAGCAGGTCGAACAGCGCGCGATGCTGAAGCAGCAGCTGCTCGCCGCCAAAGGCGAGTGCGCGCTGACCCGCCGGATTGGCCGACAGGCTGTCGATCGCATCCACGATCGATGCTTCGTCCGGCAGGGATGGGGCAGGGGTCTCGACGCCAGCGCGGGCGGCGGCGCGATCGAGCACTCGGCGGACGGGCCACCAGTCGCCGACGAGGGCCGTCGCGGAGCCGAGCGCGCATCCCTGGCGCTCCGATTGCGCGAGAGTTTCAAGGGCGCGGCGGGCGCCCATCAGGCTTGCCTCGGTCTCAGCGGCGCCGGGAGTGCTGGGCATCGGCCCGACGGCAGACGTCAGCCGAACCAGATAGAGCCGCTCGCGCTCGAACGCTTCGGATGCGCGCGCGAGCCAATCCTGCGCGGGCCCTTGCGGACAGCGCTGCAGGGCGATTTCGATCAACCCGGGATAATGTCCGTGCAGGCTGCAGAGCAGGTGCACGGCGTCCGAAAGGTCACGGCCGGCGTCGCGCCCGGAGGCCTCGACCAGCCGCTGCAAATGCCGATGACGAGCGCAACCGTCGCTTGCGACCCGCGCAAGCTGGGTTCCAGCAGCGCTGAGCGCTGGCCGCTCCGCGGAGCGATTGATCGGCATCCCTTTCCCCTCGTCTGGAAACTGTCAGGCGAAGCCTAGTGGGAAGGGTTCTAATGGAAGGGCGTAAAGACGAGGTTTATGCGGTCGTAACCTTCCGCTGACCATGCTCAGGCGGCGATCGGGAGACGCTCCTGGTCTTCAGCATGTTCGGCAGTGGCCGCCGATTGCGCACCGGACGAGATCGACGCTGCTTCGCTCTTCGGCTGCGGGAAGAGCAGCCGCGAGACCAGCACAACGACGCCGAGGAGCAGATAGGCGGCGATTGCATATTTGAGGCTGTACAGCACGCAAGCGGCCAGCGGCACGCGGAGGAACGTCGGGTCGAAACCGAAGTCCTCGCCGATCGCTTCGCACACGCCGAGGATGGTGTGATCGCGAAGCGGCAAAGCGGTGCGGGTCTGGTCGGCGGTCTGCATCTTGAACTCCATGGCAAGCGGTCTGCCCAATCACGAGCAAGAGCCGTGCCAAACTAATGAACTCCTGCAAAACCAGCGGTTTAGGCTTGGCGGGTTGGCGGGCGAGCTATCCCGGCGGCTGGTTCCGCAGCCATAAGTTGGGAATTTGCACCGCATGCTGCAAGTGCGTTGCCGCGCCGCAGCATCAGCTCAGTTGGGCGGATGGCGGGCTCGGGTAGGGGCCGTCGCGAGGCGCCATGGCGTCGGCAAATAGTCCGTCGACATATAGTAATAGAAATTGCACGCGCCCGACTGCGTGCGGTTGATGCCCTTGGCGATCCCGAACGCGGTCGTTCCGATGAACACCGGACCGCCGCTGTCGCCCGCCATGCAGCTCGGACCAGGGACGGTGACCCAGGTCGGTTCGCATGGCCCTCCGCAGAGCGTCCCCGGCGGCGCATAATCGGTGAGCTGGACCTCGGCGCAGCTGTAGCCGGAGGTCTCGCCCCAATGGCAAACGAAGTCGCCAGCACGCGTGCTTGCGACGTTGCGCCAGGTCGCGAGCTTGCGGATGGAGCCCGCCTTGCGGTCGGAGTAGAACAGCGGCGGCTGCGGACCGGGGGCGAGGTTGATCTGCACGTCCTGGTACCCGAGGCCAAACTGCTCGATGAACGGAAGCGAAGTCGCGTCGGCGCCGACATCACGATAGACAAGCTCGTCGGGGCAGTGAGCGGCGGTCGTCAGGGCGTCGCGCGTGCCGTCGGTGACGACGAAGGCGGTCGTGCAGCGATAGCGGCGCCCGTCCGCGGGGTTGATTCCGTCGACCAGGCCGCCACCCATCACCGCCATGTTCGATTCGCGAAGATCGTTGATCTCGACCCGCACAGGAACGCCGCCGACCTGCTCGGCGCGGGCGCGGATCGCTTCCACGCCGAACTTCTCGGCATCCGCGCTTCGGACCAGCAGGACAATCTCGCCGGTCCGCTGGTCGTAGCCGGCGCCGCGAGCGCCTGGCAGCTCGGAGCGGAGATCGATCAGGTGCCGGCGCAGCGCGGCAATGGCCTCGGCGTGGGTGGCGCGGGCACCGGTGCGGAAGACGACCGGTACCTTGCTGCCGCCGGCATGCAGGGTTTGATCGGGCACTGGACCAGCCCCCGTCAGCAGGACCACGATCCGATATTCGGGTGCGTGCTCGATCGAGATCCCGGCGAGCCGCTCGCTGAACTCCGCCGCGATCCGGTCCGTCGCCGCAACGCTGGATTCCTGTATTCGAAGGCGCCGGACGGCTTCGCTGAGGCTCACCTGGTGCTGCGAGGCATAGACCGCGGCGTCCTGCCTGATCGCCTGAGCGCGGCTCAGCACTGCAGGAGCGGGCGAGGGCTGCGCCGCCACGCGACCGCCGGCGAAAGATGCGAGAGCCAGGAGAAGCACAGCGAGGGAACGGAGACGGGCGTTGGGCACTTCTGTCCGCATGCCCCGCCAATCCTCCCTTCGTCCAGCCTTGCTGCTCGGCCTGCTCATCGTGGCGGCCGCCATCGGTGGAGTCATCGCCCGGCTGCTGCCGCTTGGCTCCTCCGCCGCTGGGTCCCGCATCGCGATCACCTCGCCCACGGACAGCGTCGCCCCGCTGGTCCGCAAGACCGCGCCGGCGGTCGTCAATATCGCCGTGTTGCAGCCGTCGCCCGCCGAGCAGAACCCGCTGCTCCAGGATCCCTTCTACCGACAATATGCCGGCGTTCCCGATGCTGCGCTCCAGCCGACGATCGCTGCGGGCTCGGGCGTCATCGTTGACGCTGCCCGCGGCTTCGTCGTCACCAATTTCCACGTCGTCCAGAATGCCCGTCAGGTCGAAGTCGGCCTCAAGGACGGGCGCCACTTCGCGGCCGATCCTGTTGCATTAGCCCCGAACCTGGACCTCGCGGTGCTGAAGATCGACGCGAGCCGCCTTCCGTCGCTCAAGCTCGGCGACAGCGGCAAGCTGTCGGTTGGCGATTACGTGCTTGCGATCGGCAACCCCTTCGGCCTTGGCCAGACGGTCACTGCCGGCATCGTCAGCGCGACCAACCGGGGGCTGGGGATGGATGACCCCAGGCGGTTCATCCAGACCGACGCGCCGATCAACCCGGGCAATTCGGGCGGCCCGCTGATCGATTCTTCACGGCGATATCGTCGGCATCAACTCGGCGCTGTTCAGTCCCGACCAGGGCAAAGGCAATGTCGGAATTGGCTTCGCCATCCCGGCCAATGTCGTCCGCTCGGTCGTCGCCAAAGCCGAGGCGTCGCGCTAGCGGCTCAGCTCATTTCCCCGACGCCCTGGCAGCTGAGGTCGAAGGCGGCGAGGCCGGACTCCAGCACCGAGGCGAGCATCGGCATTTCCATCAGCTCGTCGGACGCGACATTGACGCCGGTGCCGACCAGCGACGCCGCTTCTTCCATCGCTTCGTCCCAATCGGCCGCCTCATAGGTGCCCTGGCCGACCCAGCAGAAGGCGATGACCTCGGCGAGCTGGTCCTCGCCGAGGTCCTCGAACACCGCGCGAAGCTCTTCCTCGACGCTGGTGTTGATATCGTCTTCGAGAACGCTGAGCGTCCCTTCCTGCTCATCGTCGACATTGTCGGCGTTTTCGCCGGGGTCATAGTCGCTGGCGGTCTGCGCCTCGAATTCGCGGCCGCGCAGGATGATCCGGCACAGGGTGTCGATGGGGGTCAGCGGGTCCATTGAATCCTCTTCGTTCTTGCCCGCTTGAACGAGAGCGGCGGTAAGCGGTTCCTCTCGTTGACCGACCTTGCGTGCGCACCTATATCCCGCGCCGCCGCGGGGCTCGGGCCTCGCGCTTCCACCGAAGTGTGGCGGAGTAGCTCAGCTGGTTAGAGCAGCGGAATCATAATCCGCGTGTCGGGGGTTCAAGTCCCTCCTCCGCTACCATTCGTGTCTTGGACGGTCAGTCCGGCGGCAGCAGGAACTGCAGCGGCACGGCGACCCGGGAGGCCCAGCTGATTTCGTTGTGCTTCTCGCCGGGGAAGCTGAGGCTCATCCAGTTTCCGAATTTGCGGTAGCCGCGGCGCTGGACGACGGCGTCCACGCGGCGCTGGTAGCGGGCGTAGACCGCGTCGAGGGTCTCGTTGCCGTGATCGAAATAGAGCTTGTGGGTGCGCGGGTCGGGCAGGGCCGGGGCGAGATAGCGCTCGAACGCCGACGACACCGCTTCATATTCCTGGTCGCCCACCGACTTCCCGTCGGGGGTCATGAACAGCGGCCAATGAGTCGACATCATGCCCGCTGCTCCGAACACCTGAGGATAGCGGTTGATCGCGTCGAGCGAGACGAGGGAGCCCATCGACGAGCCCATCATCACGGTGTTGGCGCGGTCGGTGCGGACGTTGAAGCGCTTGTCGATCATCGGCTTCAATTCGCGGACGATGAACTTCAGGTAGCCATCGGACAGCGGGTCGCCGCCGTAGAGCGCCTTGATCTTGGCCCGGTAGGAGGGCGGGAGGCCGTTGAAGGCGCCGGAGGGCAGATATTCCTGAAGGCGCTTGGGTGTGTTCCAGATACCGACGACGATGGTCGGCCGCACCTGCTTCTCCTTGATCAGCTCGTTGAGAGTTCTCGTCGATCTGCCACTCCATGCCGTAGCCGGCGGTCGCCTTGTCGAAGAGGTTTTGCCCATCGTGCATGTAGAGCACGGCATATTTCGGACCATCCGGACGGTAGCCGGAGGGCAGCCACACCTGCACTCGCCTAGCATCGGTGAAGGCGGACTTGAGGACGCCGAGATCGACGAGGGTGCCCGCGCTGACGTGGGTCGCCGGCGGCGCGGCAGGCGCGGCGGTGGCTGGCGCGGCTGCTGCGGGCGCCGGAGCGAGCATCAGCAAGGCGGCGAGGGCGTAGCGGATCATTGAGCCTCCATGAGCCGGGCAAGAGCCTCGGTGTGCTTGGGAAAGTTCATCGCGCAGCCGCGAACGAAGCGCTCGATGTGCGCCATGTCGATCGGTGCCATGTCGGAACCGGGCGCGGACAGCATGCTCTGGTCGGGGAAATTGCCGTAGCCGGCGAGCATGCAATGCCAGGAAGACGGCGAATAGAAGGCGTCCGCGCCCTGTTCGAGGACTTCGCGCTCGAGGTCCGCGCCGGTGAACCAGGCGGTCATGATGGCCTTGAGGCTGTCCGACAGGCAGTCCATGCGCGTCGCATCGCGCCAATAGTCCGTGTCGCTGCGCAGGGCGGTGCGATAATGGCAGACGAGATAATCGCGAATGCCTTCGAAGCGGGCGGCGATGCCGGCGTTGAAGCCGTCGCGATCATCCGCCTCCCAGGCGTCGAGGAAACCTTCGATGGTCGCCAGCACGACATGGATGGCGGTCGCTTCGAGCGGCTCGACGAACCCCTGCGACAGGCCGACGGCGAGGCAGTTGCGGACCCAGCAGCGCTCGATCCGGCCGCAGCGCATACGCAGTTGCCGGACCTCGGCGTCCTCGGCGAGGCCGAGATGGGAGCGCAGCTCGGCCGCGGCATCGTCGTCGTCGATGTAGCGCGAGGAATAGACGTAGCCGTTGCCTGTGCGGTTGGTGAGCGGGATGCGCCATGACCATCCGGCCGACATCGCCGTTGATCGGGTGCAGCCGATAATCTCGCCCTCGCGCCGAGGCGTCGGCGCGACGACGGCGCGGTCGTTGAACAGATTGTCGGCGAAGGGCAGGTGCGGCTCGCCAAGCGCGCCCTCGATGATCGCTGCGCGAAAGCCGCTGGCGTCGACGAACAGGTCGGCCTCGAAGCGGCGGCCATCCTCGGCGACCAGTGCCGCGACGTTACCATTCTGGCCGAGCTCGACGTCTGCGATGCGGGCGTCGACATGCCCGACGCCCCTCGCGGTGGCGACCTCGCGCAGGAAGCCGCCGAGCAGCACCGCATCGAAGTGGTAGCCGTAGCTGACGAAGAACGGGAAGTTCTCCGGCGCGACCGGCGCCCGGCCTTCGCGGGCGATCCTCGGCGGGACGTAGAAGGCGTCGGGGTGCGCAGGCACGTCGCGGCCCGTTCGCCGTGCCCGCGTTGCATAGAAGAAGGCTGGCTGGGTGAAGCGGTCGACTTCGGTTGGGAAGGGGTGGAAATAGCGCTCGTGCCCCCGACGGTCGGACCAGCCGTCGAACTCGATGCCCGCCTTGTAGGTCGCGTTGCAGCGCGGCATCCATTCCGCCTCGCCGATGCCGAGCTTGTCGAAGAAGGCCTTGAGCTGCGGGGTCGAGCCCTCACCGACGCCGACGACGCCGATCTGGCTGGATTCGATCAACGTGATCGCCGTGCCCTGCTCGCGCCAGCGCTGGTGGAGCAGGTTCGCCGCCATCCACCCCGCGGTGCCGCCGCCGAGGATGACGACCGACCGCGGCGGAGCAGCCATCAGCGGCCGATGGGCACGAAGCGAACGGCCGTGCCGCCGCCGGGGGCGATGCGCTCGGCGAGCCGGTCCTTCGAGGTGACGATGCGCTTCTCGATGACGATCGAGCGCGGGTTGGTGCGGTAATCGGCATCATCGCCGTCGCGATAGATTTGCGCTTCGTAGCGACGGCCCGGGTCGAGGAAGCCCAGCGAGACGTCGAAATGCCGCTCCTGCTCGTCGCCCACGGCGCCGAGGAACCACTCGGGCGAGTTCCGCGCCTTGCGCGCGAAGACGGCGAGATCGCCGACCTCGCCGGCAAGCATTCGCGTGTCGTCCCAGTCGACGGCGACGTCCTTGATGAACTGGAATGGGCCGGGGTTCGCCTTGTAATTCTCGGGCAGATCGGCGGCCATCTGGATCGGCGAGTAGATCACGACGTAGAGCGCCAGCTGCTTTGCCAGCGTCGACAGAATGGGCGTATCGCCCTTGCCCTTCAGGCTGAGGATGCCGGGCGTGAAGTCCATCGGGCCGCTCAGCATGCGGGTGAACACCAGGTTCGCCTCGTGCTCCGGCGGGTTCTTGGGTTCACCCCAGGCATTATATTCCATGCCCGCGCTCGCCCTCGCGCGACACCCAATTGGGATAGGTGCGGCGAAGGCCCGTGTCCTTCACGGGCTCGTGCGCGTCGATGGTGATGTGGCGCTTGGCCGCTTCGGTGACGACCTTCAGGTGGTGGCGGACCATGACCTGGCCCTGGTGCCATTCGAAGTGGATCTTGCCGTCGGCGCCGAGCGCCTGGATGCCGCCCGCATCCGCGACATAGCCGGTCTTCACATTGTGGATGCCGAGCCGCTGGTAGAGGTCGAACGCCGGCGTCCATCTGCTTTTCGTAATTGGCGATGTTGCCGCCGGTCTCGTGGTGGCCGATCAGCTCGACGCCCTTGCTGTGCGCGTAAGCGGCGACGGCGGGCAGGTCGAAGTCGGGGTACCATTGGGTGAAGCTGAAGTCCCAGCCGTTGCCGAACCAGGTGCCGTCCCAGCCCTTGTTCCAGCCCTCGACCAGCACGCCCTTGAAGCCGTTGGCGGCGGCGAAGTCGATGTAGCGTTTGGCGTTGGCGGTCGTCGCGCCATGCTTCGGCCCCGAGTTCCACGTCGCCTGGTCGAGGTGCATCGCCCACCAGATGCCGACATATTTCATCGGCTTGACCCAGCTGACGTCGCCCAGCTTGTTCGGCTCGTTCAGGTTCAGGATGATCTGCGCCGACTTGTAGAGGGCAGGGGCGTCGGGCGCGATCATGATCACCCGCCACGGCGTCGTGAACGGCGCATCGCGCGTGACCTTTGGGCCGATCGACGACGGCATCAGATTGGCCTTGAACACGCGGCCGTGAACCCGACGCAGGTCCATTCCGGAATAGTCGACCAGCGCCGCCTCGTGGATCGACAGGTGAAGCCCGCTCGCGGTGCGGATGGTCAGCGGCGTCTGGGCAATGCCGACCTCCTCGATCGGCGTCTTGCGATAGAGATATTCCTCGCGGTTCCACTCCAGCGCCTCGTCCCACCAGGCTGTGCCGGGCTCGGCGATGGTGAATTCGGTCAGCTCGTCGGCGATGTTCGCCTGGGTGAGGTTCGGCTGGCTCGGGATGTCGTAGCGGAAGCCGATTCCGTCGTCGTAGACCCGGAACTGGATCGTCATCCGGCGCTTGAGCGCGCTGGTCTCGTCGAAATTGACGGTCAGCTCATTGTAGTGATTGCGGATCGTACGATACTCGCCCCACGGCTCTTCCCAGCTGCTGTCCGAGCTTCGTTCGGCCTTTCCGGCGAAAGCGAAGTTGCGCAGCATCTCGGGCGCGTCGGTGAACAGGAAGCCGAGCCGGGATTCGTCGATCACCGGCTTGCCGAGGCGCGTGACGCGATAGCCCACGCGCCCTTCCGGATTGAGAGTCACGTCGACGTGCAGGACGTGCGACGGGGAATCGATGCTTGCGACTGCCTCCGCCGCCGGCGGGGCTTGCTGCACTGTCTGGGCGGCGACCGGCGCGGAGACGAGAAGCAGGATGAACGCAAGCAGCCGGGACAACTTCATTCGATCACCTCGATGACGGACGCGTAGGGTCCAAGGGAATTGTCGGCAATAGTGCCGCTTGCGACCAGCGTTTCACCGCTCGGCGCATGCGCGATCCCATCGCCGGACAGGTTGAACGTGCAGCGAAGATGCTGCTCGCCGCCGACGCGGTCGAATACCAGCTTGCGGTCGTCTGCCTCGACGATCCGCAGCGATCCTGTACGGAGGGCTGGGCTGGTGCGGCGCAGGGCGAGGCAGCGGCGAGTGAACGCCAGTGCGGAGCCGGTGTCATTGGCCTGGAGGTCGACCGCAAGTTCCCGGTGGCTTTCCGACGCCGGCAGCCATGGCCGGCCTGACGAGAAGCCGAGGTTCGGTCCGTTGGCGTCCATGGCATGGGCGTTCGCGCGCCATCGCGGCTCAGCGTCTGCGGCCAGTTGGCGATGGCTTCGGGATCGCGCAATTGCTCGAAGGGAACCTCCACCTGCGGCAGCCCGAGCTCTTCGCCCTGATAGAGGATGATCGAACCGCGCAGCGCTGTAAGCAGGAGCATCTTGGTGCGGACGAACTGGGCGCAATCGCCGTTGCCGCACCAGCGCGAGACGGCGCGCGGCGCGTCATGGTTCTCGAAAGCCCAACTCGGCCAGCCGACATTGGGCGCGTCTGGCCAATCCTTCAGCGCGCTAACGACCAGCGACGGAGTCAGCTGTTCGGCATAGAGGAAGTCGAAGCCGTAGGCGCTGTTCAGCCGCCGATCGCCCTCGGTGAACGCGCGCATCTCGCCAAGCGGATTGTCGCCGCCGACTTCCGCGACGGTGAAGGCATCGCCGGCAATCCGGCGCAGCCGTTCCAGGAAATCGACGATCGCCGGATGTGACTGATTGTAGAGGTGCTGCTGGAAATCGAACGGACGAGTCCGCCTGCCGCCCTCCGGTGCGGCCGGATTGTCGCGGAGCTTCGGGTCGTGCATCGCGAAATTGATTGCGTCGATCCGGAAGCCGTCGACGCCGCGGTCGAGCCAGAATTGCGCGACGCGAGGATGGCCGCTTGCACGTCCGGATTGTGCAGGTTGAGGTCCGGCTGCTCGGCCAGGAAATTGTGCAAATAATATTGGCCGCGGCGGGCATCCCACTGCCACGCCGGTCCGCCGAACACGGACTGCCAGTTGTTCGGTGGCGAACCGTCCGGCTTCGCATCCGCCCAAACGTACCAATCGGCCTTGAGGTTCTCGCGGCTCGATCGGCTTTCCTTGAACCACGGATGCTGGTCGGAGCTGTGCGAATAGACCTGGTCGATCATGACCTTGAGACCGAGCGCATGTGCGCGCTCCACCAGCGCATCGAAGTCCGCGAGCGAACCGAAGACCGGATCGACGCCGCAATAGTCGGCGACATCGTAACCGAAATCCCGCATCGGCGAGGTGAAGAATGGGGACAGCCAGATCGCCTCCACCCCGAGGCTCGCGACATAATCGAGATGGGCGGTGATCCCTGGCAGGTCGCCCACGCCGTCGCCATTCGAATCGGCGAAGCTTCGCGGGTAGATCTGGTAGATCGCCGCGCCTTTCCACCAGGGCGCGCCGGTGCCGCTCACCGGCGACCGCTGGACCTCGTCAGCGAGCATTGCACACTGCGTAGCCTAGCGGCGGCAGGTCGACTGTGACGCTGCCCGGCGCGACGGCGCGCATGGGGCAGCTTCCGGCCAAAGTCTCGAACGCCGCGGACCGGGTCTCCACGCGCACGTTCTGGTGGATCGGCGCCGTCGAGGTATTGAACAGCAGCAGCATCTCGCGGCCATCCGCGGAGTCGAGGCGCGACACCGCGAACAGGCCCGGCTTGTCCGAGGCGAAACGGATTCGCTGAAGTCCCCGCGTCAGGGCGCGATGGCTGGTGCGAATGCGCGCGAGCCTGGCGATCTCGCGATAGAGCGGTCCATCGGTCCGGAAGCTGCTCGTCGCCGTGGTCGCGGAGGTGCCGAGGAGTGCTTCCGCATTGTAGCTTGCGACCTTGCTTGCGAACATGTCCTGCCGCGAATCCTGGTCGCCGCCCTTGCCGACGAAGCCCTGCTCGTCGCCCGAATAAATCGTCGGCACGCCGCGAAGCGTCAGAAGCATGGCATGGCCGAGCATGTCGCGCTTCAGGAGTTCGTCGCCCGCGAGCTTCGGCGCGAACATCCGCATCAGCATCGGGAAGCGACCGGCATCGTGGTTGCCGATGAATGTCGGCAATTGCAGCGCGCCCTGCTCGCCGCCTTCGTACAGCGGATCGGCGCGGAACAGCTTGCTGAGTTCGTCCGTGCCCGCGACGCCCGACACGACGTCGACGACGGCGCGGGTGAACGCGAAATCGAGGACGCTCGGCAGCTTGTCGAGGCGCGTGTTCACGGCTGTGTGCGCCGGATCCATGTCGCTCGTCGAGACTTCGCCGAAGATGTGGAAGTTGGGAATTCCCCGCGCCCGCGCGCGCTTCAGCATCGCCGGAACGAACTGCTGCCAGAACTCCGGGTTGACATGCTGCGCGGTGTCGATCCGGAAGCCATCGACGCCATATTTGTCGATCCAGGCCCCGTAGATGTCGATCATGCCGCGAACGACGCGGGGATTCTCGGTGAACACGTCGTCGAGGCTGGAGAAATCGCCCATCGTGCTCGACTCGCCGCGGAAGGTCGAGTTGCCGCGGTTGTGATAATAGATCGGGTCGTTGAGCCAGGCCGGAACCTTGATGTTGCGCTCGGCCGGCGGAATGCGCACGGTGTAGGCGTAATCCGGATCGCGAAGCCGCGCGAAGTTGGTAGCGCTGCCGTCTTCCTCACCGGTGAACCCGGTGTTGATGGGTGCGCCGTTGACGCCTCCGCGGCGCTGGTACGGATAGTCGGCGATGCTGCGATAGGGACAGTCGAGCTGGTTGCTGCACTCGGCGAGCTGGATGACGTCGGCGGTGTGGTTGACGACGATGTCCATGTAGAACTTCATGCCGCGCGCGTGCACGGCGTCGACCAGCGCCTTGAAGTCCGCGTTGGTCCCGAAGTGCGGGTCGACCTGCGTGAAGTCGGTGATCCAGTAGCCGTGATAGCCGGCGCTTTCGTGGCCAGGCGGCCCCTGAACCGCCTTGTTCTTGAAGATCGGCGCAACCCAGACGGCCGTCGCACCAAGCCCCTGGATATAGTCGAGGCGCTCCATCAGGCCCTTGAGGTCGCCGCCGTGGTAGAAGCCCTTCGCGGTCGGATCGAAGCCGGTCACCAGGCGACTTCCCGTCAGCCCGCCACGGTCGTTCGAGGGATCGCCGTTCTCGAAGCGGTCAGGCAGAACGAAATAGATGACTTCGTCCTGCGGCAGGCGCGCGCGATAGTCGGAGACCTTCGCAGGAGCCGCGCTGACGCCAGCCATCGGCCAACAGGCGCCAACGGCCGCCAGCGAGGCGATCGTGAGCGATTTGCGGATGCTCTGTCGGCGTCGCGTCACTGTCATTCCTTCTCTTTGCCGACGAGGTCGGACACGAATTGCCGATGGGTGGGCAGGGCCTCCGCTTTGACCCGATAGCTTTTCGCGAGACTATCCAGGAACGGACCGATGTCCTCGCTGGGCACATTGTCGGCGAGCGGCGACCAGCTGGCTGGCGCGATGCCTTGCCCGATCATGACCTGTCCCCAGCTGTCGTCTAGGAACAGCTCGTCTTCCTCGCGGACGACAAAGCCGGACTCCCGGAACAGCGCGATCTTCTCGGCAAGGGTAGGGGGAAGCTCCATGTCGCGGCAGCGGTCCCAGAACGGCTCGCCATTGCGGCCGTTGGCGGCATAGTGGAGGACGATGAAGTCGCGGATGCGGGCCCATTCGCTGGCCGAGAGACGATTGAACGTTTCGCGTCCCGCCGCGGTTTGCCCTGGGTCGCCGCCAAGCAGGTTGAGAAGGCGCCCGAGCGCGGACTGCACGAGGTGAATGCTGGTCGACTTCAGCGGCTCCATGAATCCAGCAGCAAGTCCCAGCGCCAGGCAATTGTGCGACCAGAACGTCTCCCTCCGGCCGCTGGTAAAGCGGATCGGGCGGGGATCGGCGAGCGGCGCTCCATCCAGGTTCGAAAGCAGGATCGCCGTCGCTTCGTCGTCCGACATCAGCGCCGAGGAATAGACGTGCCCGTTGCCGGTGCGGTGCTGCAGAGGAATGCGCCATTGCCAGCCGCTCGGGCGCGCGGTGGCGTGGGTCAGCGGCCGGAAGTCGGCGCTTCGCTCACTGGCGACCGCAAGCGCGGAATCGCACGGCAGCCACTCGCTCCAGTCGAGGTATGGAACACCGAGCGTCTGCCCTAGCAGGAGGCTGCGGAAGCCTGTGCAGTCGATGAAAAAGGTGCCGGCAATGCGCCTGTCGCCGTCGAGCCGAAGCGCGGCGATGTCGCCACTGTCCTGGGCGCGTTCGACGTCGACGATCTTGCCTTCGACGCGGCGAACGCCCCGTTCGCCTGCATAGTCGCGCAGCATCTGCGCGAATATCGACGCATCGAGGTGGTAGGCGTAGGCGAGCTCGGGGATGGCCGACTTGCCGCCGCCCAGTCCCATCCGCTCGAGCTGTGCTGCGGCGATGTTGAACGCGTAGTCGCTGAAATCGCCGGCGACTCCGAGTGCTCGTCCGCGCAGCCATAGCTGGCGGAACGGGATGAGCCCGACGCCCTGGCCGGTCCGGCCGAAGCTGTGGATGTAGGAATGGCCGGCGCCAAGCCAGTCGTTGAACTCGATCCCGAGCTTGAACGTGGCGTTGGTCCGACGGACGAACTCCGCCTGATCGAGACCAAGCCCGATGATCAGATTATGGATTTGCGGGATCGTCGCTTCGCCGACTCCGACCGTTCCGATCTGGTCGGATTCGACGAGGGTGATCGACGCACAATTGCCGAGGAACCGCGCGAAGGTCGCCGCGGCAATCCAGCCCGCCGTCCCGCCGCCGGCAATGACGATTTCAAGGGGCGGGGGCTGGTCCATCCAATCGGGGCAGGAGGCAGCCCGGCGGCGCCGCAACGCCGCCGGAACTGCTCAGATCAGTAGCCGCGCTCGGGTGCCGGCGCCGGAGGCGGAGGCGGCGGTGGCGGGACCGGGCAGGCATCGGTCGCCAGGATCACCGACCCGTCCGCGCAGGTCTGCGTTGCCGGAGGCGGCGCAGGCGGCGGCGGGGGAGGGGGCGGTGGCAGCGGCGCGGGCGGCGGTGCTGCCCGTTCGCCGAACTTGAAGGTCGCGCCGAGCAGGAACCGGCGTCCGTAGGTCTGGTACTTCAGCCAGGAATTTGGCTGGCTCCGGAATGCTGATCGTCGCAGACCGCTCATTGGTCAGGTTTTGCGCCTGAAGGAACAGCGACAGCCCGCCAAGCGCAGAGCTCGATCGGGAAATCATAGCCGATCTGCCCGTCGAAGGTCGTCTCGGCAAGCACGTGCTGACGGTCGAGGCCACCGCTGAACAGAACGAAGTCGCCGAGGAAGCCGGACCGGTAGCGCATGCTGCCACGGACGCTGAAGCCATTGTTCTCGTAATAAGCGGTGACGTTGGCGACCCACTTCGAATAGCCCGGAATTTCGCTCCGATTGCCGTTGAAGTCGGTGATCTGCGTTTTGGTGTAGCCCGCGCCGCCGGTAATTCCGAAGCCGTCCAGCGCTGGCAAGAAGACGTCGAACGGCAGCGTCGCCGCGATTTCGGCGCCATACATGTGGCCGCCGTGCGTGTTCAGGCTGGTGTCGAACCAGCCGACCGGCGTCGGCGGCGACGGTCTGGTTCACCGGCACCGGGAAGGGAGAGAAGTCGAACGCCGTGTTGGTGCCGCTCGCGATGTAGGTGTCGATGTGCTTGTAGTAGGTCTGGAGGGCGACGTAGCCCTTGCTGCCGAAATACTTCTCGAAGTTCAGGTCCAGAGCCTTGGCCTGGTACGGCCGAAGGAACGGATTGCCGCCGTTGCCGCGGTACAGATGGATCTGGTCGTTATAGCCGAAGGTGACGCTGTTGTTCAGGTCGGTAAGGCGCGGCCGCATATATTCCTTGGAAGCGGCGAAGCGGATGACGAAGCCGTTGTCCCAGCGGAAGTTGAGGTTCAGGCTCGGCAGCCACATCCAGTAGTGGTCGCGGTTGGTCGGATAGGCCGGGCTTGCCGACGTCAGGCTGGTATGCACGCCCTGGAAGCCGATATTGCCGGTCAGAGTCACCGCGCCGAGGTCGGCGTTGAGCGGCGCCATCACGTAGGGCGTCCACACCTTCTCGATCACATGATAGCCGCTGTTCGGCTGCGTGTTGTCGACATAGTCGAGGACATTCGGAACTCGATCGCGCGCGGGTCCCATGACAGGATCGGTCCGAAACCGCGGTCCAGCGTGAACGACGGCTGCAGGACAGAGTCGGGGATCGCGCGCTTCGGATGCTCCGCCGGGCGGCGCCAGGAAGCCTTCGATCTGCGTCAGAGTCTTGTCGCGATCGGTATAGTCGACGCCGACCTTGATCGACTTCACGAAGCCGCCGATCTCGCGCTCGATCTCGCCGCGCAGCTCCTTCAGGTCGTCCTTGCTCTTGCGGAGCTTGTCGTAGCCGGCCTGCACCGGCGAGCCGCTCCAGCCTTCGACGTCGGTCAGGACGAGCGCCGGGTTGGCGGCGTCGTAATCGCTGTCGAACACCGGCCCGTGGTCGGTCATGTGGTAGGAGACGGTCGCGGTTGGTCCGGTCGGACAGGTGCCCGTTGATCGAGGCCCGCCGTCGTTTCGATGTGATGTTCGGTGCGGTTGGTTCTCGACCAGCTGAGATCGGCCATCGCCCGCCAGCCATTGTGGCCGTCCCACACCGTGTTCCAGCCCAGCGCATACTGGTTGGCGCGGTGGTCGGTCGCGTAATTTTCGATGACCGGCGTTCCGGCGATCGTCGCGTCGGTGACGAGTCCGTTCGATCGACGTGAAATCGAGGATGGCATCGTGCCCGCAGCCGCCGCCGCACACGAAGGGCATCTCGAAGCCCTTCTGGTCGACGTTCTCGGTATAGTGCGAATAGAAGCCGTCGAACGACATGGTCAGCATTGTCGCTGACCCGCGCCTGCACCGTGGCGGTGGTTCCGAATCGCTTGAGCCGGTCCGATTTCGTACCAGCTCTTGACGCCCTGCATGCCCTGCGAGCCGTCCGGATAGCCGGTGTAGCCCCAGGCGTTCCAGTCCTTCGTCGGTAAGGCTCGTTGGTGTAGGCCGCCGACAGTGCGACGCCGATCGTGTCGTGAGCGAACTGGTCGACGAAGGTGCCGAACACGCGTCCGCCCTGTCTTCTTGCTGCCCGGCAGCAGCTTCTGGTCGAGATAGGCGCCGCGGACGCCGACAGCGACGACGCGCTGACCGTAATCGAGCGGGCGGATGGTGCGCAGGTCGATGCTGCCGACCAGGCCGCCGGCGGTGTGGTCCGCTTCCGCGGTCTTGTAGACGTCGACGCCGGCGAGGATTTCCGACGGATACTGGTCGAACTCGACGGCTCGGCTGTCGTTGGTGGTGGTCTGCTGACGACCGTTCAGTGTCGTCGTCGAGAAGTCGGGACCGAAGCCGCGGATCGAAATGACGTTGGCGCGGCCATTGCTGCGCTGCGCGGCGACGCCGGGAAGGCGGGCGATCGATTCGCCGATGCTGTTGTCGGGCAGCTTGCCGATGTCTTCGGCACTGACCGATTCGACGACGGTCTCGGAATTCTTCTTCTTCGCGGTGGCGCTGCGCAGCGACGCCCGGAAACCGGTGACGACGATCGAGCTCTGCTGGCTGATCGGTGGTCTTGCGGGTTCGCGGCGGCGTTGCTCGGGGCGCTCTGCGCCGCGGCCTGCGGCCTGCTGCAGCCGGCGGCCCTGAGCGGCGCTGTGGCCTGCTCAGCGGTGCGGCGGGCGCCTCCTGAGCAAGGGCGGGTGTTGCGCTGCCGAGCATCACCGCGACTGCAAATGGGCTTGCCGCCGCAATAAGCCGCGAGCGCGAAGACGTGCTGATCATCGATGTGATTCCCCCTCAAACCGGCACCGAGCGCCGGGCGTGAACTGGTCGGAGTTCTTGCGACCCCTTCATCCCACGCTTGAGATATCAGAGCTTTCGCCGCGCGGAAGCTGGGCGGGGCCTGCTATACATACGTATTCAGACATGCTAGCGTTGCGGGAATGACACAAAGGCGGCCCACTTCGTTCGACATCGCGGCGCTTGCCGGCGTGTCGCAGCCGACCGTGTCGCGCGCACTGAGCGGCAATCCCGTCGGTCAGCGAAGCCACTCGCGCCCGGGTGCTCGCCGCTGCCGAGCAGCTCAACTACAAGGTCGACAAGAATGCCTCCGGTCTTCGGCGCCAGCAGTCGCGCACGCTGGCGCTGCTGTTCTTCGAGGAGCCGTCCGCCGACGGCGCGCTGATCAACCCCTTCTATCTGTCCCTGCTTGCGCCGATGGTGCGCTGCTGCGCGGCGCACGGCTACGATCTGCTGATCTCGACGCAGCAGCTCTCGTCGGACTGGCACGTCGATTATGAGGACAGCCGCAAGGCCGATGGAATCATCCTGCTCGGCTATGGCGACTACATCGAAATGCCAGCCCAAGCTCCGGAAGCTGATCGCCAACGGTGCACACTTCGTCCGCTGGGGCTCGGCGGGCGACGCGCAGGTCGGCGCGACCGTGTCGTCCGACAATGAGCAGGGCGGGTTCGATGCGACAGCGCATCTGCTCCGGCAGGGCCGTCGCCGCATCGCGTTCATCGGGACCGCCGAGCCGCGCTATCCGGAGTTCCTGGAACGCTGGCGGGGCTATTGCGCGCGCTTGCAGCCGCCGGTCTGAGGCCGACGAGAAGCTCCGCGTCGACGCCGATCCGAGCGAGGCGGCGGGACAGGCCGCAATCCTCGAGCTTGCGGCCCGGGGCGCCGATTTCGACGGCGTATTTGCGGCATCCGACGTCGCCGCGATCGGCGCGATGCACGCGCTTCAGCAGGCCGGCCGCTCCGTCCCGAAGACGTCGCCATCGTCGGTTTCGACGACATCGCCGTCGCCAGCCTGTCGAGCCCGCCGCTGACGACCGTCCGCCAGGACGCGCGGGCCGCCGCCGAAGCGCTCGTTGAAGCGCTACTGACGGACATCGAAAGCGGCGACGCCGAAAATCGCCTGCTCCCGGTCAAGCTGATCGTCCGCGAATCCAGCGGAGCGGATGCGGTAACGCCGGACGATTGTGCCGCCCGTCCTCTTCTGCAAGCATCGCGCGAGCGGGAGAGGATTTGCATGGACAAGGCTGTCACCATCGAAAAGCCGAGACAGTCGCTTGCCGGACTGTGGAACATCTCGTTCGGCTTCTTCGGAATCCAGATCGGCTTCGCGCTTCAGAACGCGAACATGAGCCGGATCTTCCAGTCGCTGGGCTCCAGCGTCGAGAATCTTCCGGCCTTGTGGATCGCGGCGCCGCTGACCGGGCTTCTCGTGCAGCCGATCGTCGGCCATCTGTCCGACCGCACGTGGCTCGGGCGCCTCGGGCCGCCGACGCCCGTATTTTCTCGCGGGCGCACTGCTCGCGACGCTGTCGCTGCTCCTGATGCCGCTTTCGACGCAGCTCATCATGGCGGCGGTGCTGCTGTGGACGCTCGACGCCAGCCTCAACATTTCGATGGAGCCGTTCCGCGCATTCGTCGGAGACATGCTGCGCAAGGACCAGCACGCGGCGGGCTATGCCGTGCAGACGGCCTTCATCGGCGCAGGCGCGGTGGTCGGGTCGGAGTTTCCGCGGCTGCTCGATGCCCTGGGCGTATCGAACTCGGTCGCCGGCGGGGGAATTCCCGACACGGTGCGCTAGAGCTTCTGGGCAGGCGGGGCCGCCTTGTTCCTCGCGGTGCTCTGGACTGTGCTGACGACGCGCGAACATTCGCCCGAAGATTTGGCGCGATTCGGCGAGACGACGCGACCACCCGCTGGACGACGAAGTTATCGATCGCCTGGCTCGCGCAGGGCCATGCGGCCGAGCCTGCTCTGGATTGCCGGAGGCGTGATCGTCGTCGGCGTGGTGCGCGCTTTCGGCCTTCAGAAGGAAATGTACCTGCTCGGCGGCCTTGCTGATCGCTTACGGCCTCGCGCGTATCGTCGCGCGTCCAGCTCGCGCGCTCCGGCAAGCAGACAAACATGCTGGCCAGCATCGTCGGCGACTTCTCCGGGATGCCGCGCTTGATGAAGCGCCTGGCGCTCGTCCAATTCTTCAGCTGGTCGGCGCTGTTCATCATGTGGGTCTTCACGACGCCGGTCGTTGCGCAGCGGTTCTACGGAACGACCGACCAGGCGAGCCCGATTTTCCAGGACGCCGGGCAACAAGGTCGGCGAGCTGTTCGCGATCTACAACGGCGTCGCCGCCATTGCCGCGCTGACGTTGCTGCCATGGCTGTCGCGGCGGATCGGCAAGTCGCGCACCCACATCGTCTGCCTGCTCTGCGGAGCGGCGGCGTTCGCCAGCTTCTTCGTCGTCCGGGATCGCGCCTGGCTGACGCTTTCCGAGGTCGGCATCGGCATCGCCTGGGCTTCGATCCTGGCCATGCCCTACGCAATCCTCGCCTCCGCGCTGCCGCAGCGCAAGCTCGGCATCTACATGGGCCTGTTCAACGTCTTCGTCGTGCTTCCGCAACTGCTCGTCGCGACGGTCATGGGGACGATCATGAAGGCGCTGTTCCCCGACCAGCCGATCTGGACGATGCTCGCTGCGGCGCTGGTCATGGCCGCAGCGGCGCTGGCGATGCTTCGCGTTGCTGCGATCTCGAAGGCGAAGCCGCCTATCGGCGTCAGCAACGCCGATCGTAGCGCCGCTCCACAAATGCAAACGCCCGGATCGTTGCCGATCCGGGCGCCCTGCGTGACGATTGCTCGTCAGCCCCCTTGGATATGACGGAGCGGTTTTCCCCAACCCAGCCGCCGTCCCCGAACCTGACCCAAGGGTCTTTGTTCGGACGAGTGGACGCTATGAGCGCTTTTCGCGGCTGTCACGGGCCAAGAGCGTCGGCGGCCGCTTTTGTCACAGCGCCTGTGTCGGCGCCGCCACATCCTGGTCCCGGTTGCCAGCATCGGGTCGTCACCGTAGAGCCCGCCGCCATGCGTTGGTCCCGAGCCTTTCTCCCCGTCCTCAAGGAAACACCCGTCCGACGCCCAGATCGTCAGCCACCAGCTGATGCTTCGGGCCGGGCTCGTTCGCCAGATGTCGGCCGGCATCTATGCCTGGCTTCCGCTCGGCTTCCGGGTGCTCAAGAACATCGAGCAGATCGTCCGCGAGGAGCAGGACCGCGCCGGGCGCCCAGGAGATCCTGATGCCGACCCTGCAGTCGGCCGAGCTGTGGCGCGAGAGCGGGCGCTACGATGCCTATGGGCCCGAGATGCTGCGCATCCGCGACCGCCACGACCGCGAGATGCTCTACGGCCCGACCAACGAGGAGATGATCACCTCGCTCTTCCGCGACGAGGTGAAGAGCTACCGCGACCTTCCGCGCACGCTCTATCACATCCAGTGGAAGTTCCGCGACGAGGTGCGGCCGCGGTTCGGTGTGATGCGAGGGCGCGAGTTCCTGATGAAGGACGCCTACAGCTTCGATCTCGACGAGGCGGGCGCGCGGCAGAGCTATTACACGCAGATGCTGGCCTATCTGCGGACCTTCCAGCGGATGGGCATCAAGGCCGTGCCGATGAAGGCCGCGTCCGGCCCGATCGGCGGCGACCTCAGCCACGAGTTCATCGTCCTCGCGCCCACCGGCGAGAGCGAAGTCTTCTACGACGCCGCCTATGACGCAGTTCGACTGGCATCAGGCCGACCTGCGCTACGGCGACGAGGCCGGGCCTGCAGGGCCTCTTCGACCGCGTGAACTCGACCTATGCCGCGACCGACGAGACCCACGACGTCGCGCAATGGGAGCTGTTGCCCGCCGACGCACAGCGTACCGGCCGCGGGATCGAAGTCGGGCACATCTTCTACTTCGGCGACAAATATTCGGCAGCGATGGGCCTCAAGGTCTCCGGCCGCGACGGATCGCAGGTGACGCCGATGATGGGCAGCTACGGGATCGGCGTCTCGCGCCTTGTCGGAGCGATCATCGAGGCCAGCCACGACGACGCCGGCATCGTCTGGCCGGAGGCGATCGCGCCGTGGAGGGTCGGGATCGTCACCATGCGCGGCCGACGATGCGGCCGACCGTTGCCGCCGCCGAAGACCTCTACGCGAAGCTGACGGCAGCCGGCATCGAGACCATCTACGACGACCGCGACGAGCGGGGCGGGGTCAAGCTCGGCTCGATGGACCTGATCGGCGTGCCCTGGCAGGTCGTCATCGGCCCGCGCGGCATTGCCGCGCGGCACCGTCGAGCTCAAGAACCGGCGCACCGGCGAGCGGCAGGAGCTCAGCCTCGAATCCGCCTTCGCGAGGCTCGCCGAGTGATCCTCAACCGCTACGAGCGCATGGTCGCTCGCCGTTACCTGCTTCCGGGCAAGGGCGAGGGATTCATCTTCCTTGTCGCCAGCATCAGCCTGATCGCGGTCGCGCTCGGCGTCGCCGCGCTGATCATCGTCATGAGCGTGATGAACGGCTTCCGCGCCGAGCTGTTCGACAAGATCGTCGGCCTCAACGGCCATGCCGTGATCCAGGGCTTCGACGGCCGCCTGTCGGACTGGCAGCAGATCGCCGAAGCCGCGCGCAAGACGCCCGGAGTGACGTCCGCGCTGCCGCTGATCGAACAGCCGCTGATGGCCTCCGCCAACGGCCGGGTCGAAGGCGTGCTGGTGCGCGGCATGCGGGTCCGAGGACCTGCTCGCCAACAAGACCATCGCGAGCAACGTCCAGGCGGGCGATCTCAAGTCGATCAAGCCGGGCAGCGGCATGGTGGCGATCGGTTCGCGCCTTGCCGAGCAGCTCGGCGCCTATCCCGGGTCGCGAGATCAGCCTGATCAGCCCTGACGGCCGCTCGACGGTGGTCGGAACGGTGCCGCGCATCGTCACCTACACGGTCGGCGCGATCTTCGAGGTCGGCATCTACGATTACGACAAGCAGATGGTCGTGATGCCGATGAAGGACGCCCAGGACCTGCTGATGATGGGCGACCAGGTCGGCAACGTCGAAATCCAGACGAGCAATCCCGACAAGGTTCAGGAAATCCTGGCGCCGCTTCAGCCGATCGTTCGTGGACGCGGCGTCGATCATCGACTGGCGGCAAATGAACTCGGCCCTGTTCCAGGCGCTGGAGGTCGAGCGCGTGGCGATGTTCGTCGTCCTGTCGCTGATCGTACTGGTCGCCGTATTCAACATCCTGTCGTCGCTGATCATGCTGGTCCGCGCCAAGACCCGCGACATCGCGATCCTGCGCACCATGGGCGCAAGCCGGCGAAGCATGATGAAGGTGTTCGTGACCGTCGGAGTGACGATCGGCTCGCTGGGCATCGTGCTCGGCATCATCCTCGGTGCGATATTCCTCTATTTCCGGCAGGACGTCGTCGACGCGATCCAGGCGATCACCGGCCAGAACCTGTGGGATCCGTCGGTTCGCTTCCTGACCGATTTGCCGTCGAAGAGCGATCCGTTCGAGGTCGGCGCGATCATCATCATTGCGTCTCGTGCTGTCGTTCCTCTCGACGCTCTATCCCGCTTACAAGGCGGCGAGCACCGACCCGGTGCAGGTGCTTCGCTATGAGTGAGGCAATCCTCGCCACGCGCGGCCTGACCCGCAGCTTCACGCAGGGCGGCGTCGACGATCGACGTCCTGCGCGGCGTCGATCTTGCCGTCGAGCCGGGCGAGATCGTCGCGTTGCTCGGCCCGTCCGGTTCCGGCAAGTCGACGCTGCTGCAGGCGGTGGGCCTTCTCGAGGGCGGCTTCGAAGGGTCGATCCGCCTGCGCGGGCGAGGAAGCCGCGGGCCTCAACGACGAGGGCCGCACCCGCGTCCGGCGCGAGACGCTCGGCTTCGTCTACCAGTTCCACCACCTGCTCCCCGAATTCAACGCGCGCGAGAACGTCGTTCCTGCCGCAGCTCGTGCAGGGCGCGACGACGGACTCGGCGAGCAAGCGCGCCGAAGACCTGCTGACCAAGCTGGGTCTCGGCAATCGGCTCGATCATCGGCCATCGAAGCTGTCCGGCGGCGAACAGCAGCGCGTCGCGGTCGCCCGCGCACTCGCCAACAAGCCGCCGCTGGTTCTCGCCGACGAGCCGACAGGCAACCTCGACGAGGCCACCGCCGACATCGTCTTCGCCGAATTCCTCAACCTCGTGCGCGGCGAGGGCAGCGCAGCGCTCGTCGCGACGCACAACGAACGCATCGCGGCCAAGATGGACCGGGTGGTCCGCCTCCACGAAGGCCGGTTGCAATAGTGGAGCCGGGGCCGGAGCCGGACGTTCAGGGTCCCATGCGCCGGTTCAATCCCGTCATCGTTCGCGCTCGTCGTCCTTGTCGCGCTGCTAGTGACCTTCCTGGTCTACGCGGGCACTCGCAATTCGGATCAGGACAAGCTCAAGGACAGCCAGCTCACGCATGCGGCGGCGTCCGATCCCGGCAAGCGCTGCTCGGCCCAGGCAACGTACGACCTCATCAAGCGCGAGCTGTTCCAGCACGCGGCCAGGCTTCGCGGCAGCGATCAGGCCGCCTACGACCAGATCGCAGTCAGCCGCGACGCTGCGCATGGAAAATCCGGTCATGGAAAGCCAGGACAAGGACACGGGCGCGATCAATTGCTCGGGTTCGCTGTCGCTCGATTTGCCGCCGGGTGTGGCGGCGGATGGCGGACGGACGACGTTGATGTCCGACATCGACTACACGATCGAGAATGCGGCGACGGCAGCGGCGACGTCGTCGTGCTGCGCAATGCCGACGGGATCATCACGCCGCTCGCGACGCTATCGAGGACGGTCCAGCCGGAGGGGGCGCCCTCTCCGGATGACGAGACGAGTGCGCCCGACAACGGGGACAATCAGGCCGACGTGCCCGAGGCTCAGCCGCAGCCGGAGCAGCCGGTCCAGACAGCCACGCCTGCTCCGAGTGGAGCGCGGCCAAGCTTCGACTGTTCGGCCGCGCATTCCCGAGGCGAGATCGCGGTCTGCTCCGACGCCGGCCTGGCGGCGCTCGACCGGAGATGACGGCACAATTCCGGCCGCGCGCTGTCGAACGCGTCGCCCGACGAGCAGGCGCTGCTCAGACGCACGGGCGAGCGGTTCATCGCCTATCGCGACCGCTGTTCGAACAGGGCATGCATCGGCGACGCCTATGTCGGAAGAATGCGCGAGATCCGCGACATCATGGACAGGGTCAATTGGCAGCCGCCTCGCTAGGCGTCCGGATAGGTGGGGATAAGTGCCGCCGCGTCGCTTGTCCTCACGTCCGCGCCGGCCACATAATCGCAGCGTGATTCAGCCTTACGTTCCGCTTCGCGTCCTGTCGTCCTTCAGCATGCTGGAAGGCGCGATGGAGCCCAAGACGATTGCCGAACGCGCGGCGAAGCTCGGCTTTCCCGGCGATCGCCCTGACCGACCGTAACGGGCTGTATGGGGCAATGCCGTTCAGCGATGCCTGCATGGGCAAGGGCGTGCAGCCGATCATCGGCGCGTTGCTCGGCAGTCGCGCGGCCGCCGGAGATCGGCGGCGAAGCGGCGCATCGATTGGCTGGTGCTGCTGCCCAGGACGAGACGGCTACGCGAACCTCTGCAAGCTGGTCTCGTCGGCGCATCTCGATCGGCCGGTCGAGCACGACCCGCATGTCGCCTTCGCGGCGCTCGAGGGCCTGGGCGGATGGGCTGATCGCGCTGACCGGCGGGTCGGAGGGCGCGCTCGCGCGGTTGCTCGCCGACGGGCAGGCGGACAAGGCGAAGGCCTATCTCGACGCGCTTGCAGCGGCTGTTTCCAGATCGGCTTGTATATCGAGATCGTTCGCCGCGGCGATCCGGTCGAAGAGGCGGCGGAGGAGGCGCTGATCGACCTTGCCTATGACCGCGACCTGCCGCTGGTCGCGACCAATCCCGCCGCCTATCGCCGACCCCAGTTTCCATGCCGCCCACGACGCCATGCTGTGCATCGCCGGCTCGGCCTATGTCGAAAGCGCCGACCGCGCGACCTCCTCGCCCGAGGCGTGGCTGAAGGACGCAGCCGCGGTCGACGCGAGTTGTTCGAGGACCTGCCCGAAGCGATCGCCAATACCGCGGTCATCGCTCGCCGCTGCGCGGTCGCTGCGCCCAAGCGCAAGCCGATCCTGCCGCGCCTCGGCGACGAACGAGGACGAGCAGCTCCGCAAGCGACGCCCATGCAGGCCTTGTCGCACGCCTCGCCGGCCGCGGCGCCGAAGAGCTGAAGCGTTACTCCGAGCGTCTCGACTATGAGCTCGACATCATCACCGGCATGGGGTTTGCCGGCTACTTCCTGATCGTCGCCGACTTCATCAAATGGGCGAAGGCGAACGACATTCCGGTCGGGCCCGGCCGCGGTTCGGGCGCCGGCTCGGTCGTCGCCTGGGCGCTGACCATCACCGACCTCGACCCGCTGGCGCTCGGCCTGCTGTTCGAACGCTTCCTCAACCCCGAGCGCGTGTCGATGCCCGACTTCGACATCGATTTCTGCGAAACCCATCGCGACAAGGTCATTTCGCTACGTCCAGGGCAAGTACGGCCGCGACAAGGTCGCGCAGATCATCACCTTCGGCCGCCTCAAGGCGCGCGCCGTGCTGAAGGACACCGGCCGCGTCCTGCAGATGAGCTATGGCCAGGTCGACCGTCTGGCCAAGCTGATCCCCAACCATCCGACCGACCCGTGGACGCTCGAGCGGTCGCTGAACGGCGTTTCGGAATTCAAGGCCGAGTATGACAGCGATCCGAGCGTCAAGCGCCTGATCGACCTGGCGATGAAGCTGGAAGGGCTGCCGCGCCACGCCTCGACCCACGCCGCGGGCGTCGTCATCGGCGACCGGCCGCTCGACGAGCTGGTGCCGCTCTATCGCGATCCGCGCTCCGACATGCCGGTCACCCAGTTCGACATGAAATATGTCGAGGCGGCGGGCCTGGTGAAGTTCGACTTCCTCGGCCTCAAGACCCTGTCGGTGCTCCAGCGAAGGGCAGCGCCTGCTTGCCGAACAGGGCGTCGAGGTCGATTTCGGCGCGCTCAGCTGGGACGACCCGGCCGTCTACGAGCTGCTCCAGCGCGGCGACACGGTCGGCGTGTTCCAGGTGGAATCGGAAGGCATGCGGCGCACGCTGTCGGCGGTGAAGCCGACAGTGTTCGAGGACATCATCGCGCTGAACGCGCTCTATCGGCCCGGCCCGATGGACAACATCCCGATGTTCGGCCGCCGCAAGAACGGCCAGGAGAGCATCGAATATCCGCACCCGCTGCTCGAAGGAATCCTGAAGGAAACCTACGGGATCTTCGTCTATCAGGAACAGGTCATGCAGGCCGCGCAGATCCTGGCCGGCTACTCGCTCGGCGGCGCCGACCTGCTGCGGCGCGCGATGGGCAAGAAGATCCAGGCGGAGATGGACGCGCAGCGCGCGACCTTCGTCGAGGGCTGCGCGACCCACAACCAGATCCCGGCGGCCAAGGCCAACGAGCTGTTCGACTTGATCGACAAGTTCGCCGGCTATGGCTTCAACAAGAGCCACGCCGCCGCCTACGCCTGCTGACCTATCAGACCGCGTGGCTGAAGGTTCACCACCGCGCCGAATTCTACGCCGCTTCGATGAGCTTCGACGTCGCGCTCGACCGACAAGCTGGCGATGTTCGTCGAGGATATGCGCCGCGGCGGAGTCGCCTGCCTGCCGCCCGACATCAACGCCAGCCGCGCGCCACTTCACGGTCGAAGACGGGAGCGAGGGCAATTGCGTCCGCTATGCGCTCGGCGCGCTCAAGGGCGTCGGCGAGAAGGCGATGGAATCGCTGGTCGAGGAGCGCGGCCGCAACGGCGCCGTTCAAGTCACTCGAAGATTTCGCCGAGCGCATCGACCCGCGCCTGCTCAACCGCCGGCAGCTGGAGAGCCTCGCCGGCGCCGGCGCCTTCGATGCGCTCAATGCCGACCGCGCCGCCGTGTTCGGAGCCGCCGAGACGATCCTCGCCCACGCCGCCAGCGCGCACGAACAACGCGCGACCGGCCAGGCCGGCCTGTTCGGCGGAGCGCGGCCGAAGCCGGCGCCGATCCGGCTGCCGCGCGACGCATCATGGTCGCTGGCCCAGCGCATGGCCGGCGAGCGGGATGCGTTCGGCTTCTATTTCTCGGCGCATCCGGTCGACGCCCAGAAGCATCTGCTCGCCGCCCACAAGGTGCGCGACCTTCGCCGAACTCGCCGAGTCTCAGCATCCCCGAGGGCGAGCGGATCGCCGCGAACATGGCGGCGCTGGTCGAGGATGCACGCTGGCGCACGTCGGCGCGCGGGCCGCCGCTACCTGATGGCAACCCTCAGCGACTCGTCGGGCCAGTTCGTCGCGACCGCGTTTGATGACGATGCTTGCGCGGCGATCGAAGCTGCCGCGCGGGCGCAGGGCTGCGGCCTCCTCAGCGTCGAGCTCGACCGCCGCGCCGGGCGACGAAACGCCGCGAGTCACGCATCAAGCGGCTGCAGCCCCTGAGCGAACTCGCCAAGCGCACGCGCCTGCAGATGACGATCTGCCTGCGGCGCTCCGGCGATTGCCGCGCAGGTTGCGGCACGTCTCGCAGAAAGCCGCGGCGGCACCGGCGTCGTGCGCTTCCTCGTGCCGCCTGGCGGGCGGCGGCGAAGCGCGAGTCATCGCGGGCCGCGATTTCCTTCTCGACGGCGAACTGGCCGAAGCGCGTGACGCGCATCGCCGGCGAAGACGCGGTCGAACTCTCGACGCAGGAACCGCCAAGCTCGCGCTGGTGGGTTAAGCCATCCAGAACCCGTCGCGGTTGACGAGGCTGGTGATGCGGCGCATTCTGCTCTTCGCTGAGTTCCTGCTTGAAGCGCGGGAAGACGTCTTCCTCTTCCATGTGCGCATGGCTCGCGACCAGCTGACGGAACTCGCGGACCTTGTCGAGCCAGGCCGGCGAGTTCGGACCCATCTCGTTCAGGTCATAGATGAAGGTCTTGATGTAGCCGTGCTCGCCTTCGAGATGATCGGCGTCGACCGCTTCGTTGGCGTCGCGAAGCGCCGGATAGACGACCATCTCTTCCTGGTGCGAATGCTTGTCGAGCGCGTGGGTGAGCTTCATCAGCAGCATCTTGCGCTTGAAGGTCTGGGTCGAATCCGTCGCCAGCATCTTGTCGAAGATGCCAAGCGCCATGTCATGCTCGGCGGCGAGGATTTCGTCCCAGTCGCCGGTCATCGCTTCCATGCCCTGCATCAGCGCCTTGCGGCCGTAATTCGCCGCGAAGCCGATGGCCGCGCCGGCCAGGGCAGCGCCGAGCAGCGGTCCGGCATTGTCGCCCCACGAGAAGGCGCTGCGGTCGCGGCTGCTCGAGTTGCTGCTGTTGCTGCTATCCGAGCCGGAGCTCTTCCCGCGACTGCTGGAGCTACGGCTCTGACCGCTGCGGCTGCTGTTGGCGGGACGGCTTTGGGTGCGCGTTGCCATATACTCTCTCCTTGGCTGGAATTTGCCGCATCAACACCCGGGAGAGGGGCCGCGTTCCTGTTGCGAGCCGCTCGCAGGGCTCCATTCGCCGCGAGCGATCAGAAGCTGTTGGCGATCTCTTGCGACGGCTGCTCGGCGTCGTTCGTCACCGGCGCATTAGCGAGTGCCGGCTCGTTCGAGATCGAAGGAGCGTCCTTCGCGGCGTCCGCCGGCGGAGGCGGCGGCTTGGCCGTCTCATACTCCGCGCCGGGCTGCGGGCGGGCCTTCTTCGTGACCTTCGGCGGTGCCTTCTTGGGCGGCGGAGTCGTGCCCGCATAGACGCAGGCATCGAGGCCGTCGCGGGCGACGATCGGAATGCGCGCCGCGATCGTGTTGCCGTAGCGGCGGGTGAACCCCTTGGGCGCGATCGCGCCGCGCTCCTTCGGCAGCGGCAGCACCGCCGCGATGCGCGCCGCCTCGAGCGCCGTCATCGCGCTCGCATCATGGCCGTAATAGCGCTCCGCTCCCGCGTTGACGCCATAGGTGCCGATGCCGGTCTCGGCGAGGTTGAGATAAACCTCCATGATCCGCCGCTTGCCCCACAGGTGCTCGATCAGGAACGTGAACCAGGCTTCGGCGCCCTTGCGGGCATAGCCGCCGCCTTGCCAGAGGAACGCATTCTTCGCGGTCTGCTGGCTGATCGTCGATCCGCCGCGGATCCGCCCGCCCGAGGCGTTGCGCTTCATCGCATCCTCGATCGCCTCGATGTCGAAGCCGTTGTGGCTGCAGAACTTGCTGTCTTCGGCCGCGATCGCCGCCCGCACCATGTCGCGGTCGATCTGGCCGATCGGCATCCAGTCCTTGTGCGCGCCCCGTCCCGCGACGATGTCGCCGAGCATCGTCGCCGTGATCGGCGGATTGATAAAGCGGTAGGCGAGCACCCACAGGATCGAAATGAGGACCAGCGCCACGATCAGCTTGACGATCCAGCCGACGATGCGCCGAAGCAGCGGCTTGCGCGTCTTGCGCTTGTAGTGGGGGATGCTCGAGCGCGGTCGTTTGGCCATGCGGGACTGCTAGCGGCGATGACAAAGGCCGTCGAGAGTCCCACTTTCTCTCCGATGCGCGACCTCGATCTCGTCTTCGCCCGCCTTGCCGGGTCGCCGTTCCGCAGCCGCTTTCGGCTCGGGCCAAGGGAACGCGCCTATGTCGCCGACCGCGGCCATGCGACGGTGATGGAGCATGGGCGCGATTTCATTGCCAAACGCCTCGCGCCCGCCGAGCCGCTCAACGACGGCAGGCAGACGCCGATGCGCGGCCATCCGGTGTTCATCGCCCAGCATGCGACCGCGACCTGCTGCCGCTCCTGCCTCGCGAAATGGCACGGCATTCCCGCAGGGCGGCCGCTGACGGGCAGCGAACAGGACCATGTGGTTCTCGCAATCGCGCGGTGGATCGAGGAGCAGACCGGCTGACGGCGCTCCTTGCCGCAGTGCAGCACAACATTTACATCGCGCTTCCATGACCTCGACGAACGACATCCGCCGCTCCTTCCTCGACTATTTCGAGAGGAACGGACACGCGCGGGTGCAGTCGGCGCCGCTCGTCCCGCAGAATGACCCGACGCTGATGTTCGTCAACGCCGGCATGGTGCCGTTCAAGAACGTCTTCACCGGGCTCGAGACCCGGCCTTATTCGACGGCCAGCAGCTCGCAGAAATGCGTCCGCGCGGGCGGCAAGCACAACGACCTCGACAATGTCGGCTACACCGCGCGCCACCACACCTTCTTCGAAATGCTCGGCAATTTCTCGTTCGGCGATTACTTCAAGGACCGGGCGATCGAGCTCGCCTGGACCCTGCTGACCAGGGAGTGGGGGATCAGCCCCGACCGGCTGACCGCAACCGTCTATCACACGGACGACGAGGCCTTCGACCTGTGGAAGAGGATCAGCGGGCTTCCCGACAGCCGCATCATCCGCATCCCGACCAAGGACAATTTCTGGTCGATGGGCGACGACGGTCCGTGCGGACCCTGCTCGGAAATCTTCTACGACCATGGCGATCACATCCCCGGCGGCCCGCCCGGCAGCCCGAACGAGGACGGCGACCGCTTCGTCGAGATCTGGAACCTCGTCTTCATGCAGTACGAGCAGGCCGCGGGCGAGATCGTCTCCGAGCTGCCGAAGAAGAGCATCGATACCGGCATGGGCCTCGAGCGCGTCGCCGCGGTGCTCCAGGGCGTCACCGACAATTACGACACCGACACCTTCCGCGCGCTGATCGAGGCGAGCGAGGCGCTGACCCACACCAGGGCCGAAGGCGACACGCAGGCGAGCCACCGAGTCATTGCCGACCACCTTCGCGCCAGCGGCTTCCTGGTCGCCGACGGCGTTCTGCCGGCCAACGAGGGCAGGGGCTATGTCCTCCGCCGCATCATGCGCCGCGCGATGCGCCACGCCCACCTGCTCGGAGCCAAGGAGCCTCTGATGTGGCGGCTGGTGCCAGCGCTGGTCGCCGAGATGGGTGCCGCCTACCCCGAGCTGGTGCGCGCGCAGCCGCTGATCGAAGCGACCCTGCAGCAGGAGGAGACCCGCTTCCGCCAGACGCTCGTCAACGGTTTGCGGCTGCTGGACGAGGCGACCGGCGGATTGGCGGACGGCGGCACGCTGCCGGGAGAAACCGCGTTCAAGCTCTACGACACCTACGGCTTCCCTTACGACCTCACAGAAGACGCGCTCCGTGCGCGCGGCCTCGGCGTCGATCGTGCCGGCTTCGACACGGCCATGGCCGCCCAGAAGGCCGCCGCCCGCGCCGCCTGGAAGGGATCCGGCGCCAAGGCTTCCGAGGACATCTGGTTCGACCTCGTCGAGGAGTATGGGCCAACCGAATTCACCGGTTACGCCGGCGATGAGGCCGAGGGCGTCGTGCTGGCGATCGTCAGGGATGGGCAGCGGGTGGACCGCGCCGAGGTCGGCGAGACCGTGGACGTCCTGCTCAACCAGACGCCCTTCTACGGCGAGAGCGGCGGGCAGGTCGGCGACAGCGGAAAGCTGACCACGCTCAAGGGCTTCGTCGGCGACGTTGAGGATACGTCCAAGCCGCTCGGCAAGCTCCACGTGCTTCGAACCCAGGTCGCCGAAGGCGAGCTCACCGTCGGCGATACCGTCCATCAGCAGGTCGACAGCGCACGTCGCGACCGCATCCGCGCCAACCACAGCGCGACGCACCTGCTGCACGCGTCGCTTCGCCGCCACCTCGGCACCCACGTCAGCCAGAAGGGCAGCCTCGTCGGCCCGGACTACTTCCGCTTCGACTTCTCGCACCCGAAGGCGCTGACGCGCGAGGAGATCGACGCGGTCGAAGCCGAGGTGAACGCGCAGATCCGGTCCAACCAGCCGGTCACGACCCGCCTGATGACCCCCGACGAGGCTATCGCCGCCGGCGCGATGGCCCTGTTCGGCGAGAAGTACGGCGACGAGGTCCGGGTCCTCTCCATGGGCCGGCTGACCGACGCCGATTATTCCGTAGAACTGTGCGGCGGCACCCATGTCCGTGCGCTCGGCGATATCCAGCTTCTCAAGATCATCTCCGAAAGCGCGGTCTCATCCGGAGTCCGGCGGATCGAGGCTCTGACCGGCGAGGCGGCCCGGCGCTGGCTCGGCGACCGTGAGGCAAAGCTCCGCGAGGCCGCCGCGACGCTGAAGAGCGCTCCCGACGAAGTGCCGGCGCGGATCGCCGCTCTGGTCGAGGAGCGCCGCCGTCTCGAGCGCGAGCTTGCCGACGCTAAAAAGGCACTCGCCATGGGTGGCGGCGCGTCCAACGCCGCCGTTGCCGCGCCGGAGGATGTCGGGGGCACGAAGTTCATCGGCCAGGTCGTGGAAGACCTGGATCCCAAGAGCTTGCGGTCCGAAGTTGACGCGATGAAGCAGCGTGTCGGCTCGGGCGTCGCTGTCCTCGTCGCGGTGAATGACGGCCGCGCCAGCGTCGCCGTCGGAGTAACCGACGATATCGCAGGCCAGCTGAGCGCGGTCGACCTCGTCAAGGCGGCGGTGGCGGCGCTTGGCGGGCAGGGCGGCGGCGGCCGTCCCGACATGGCGCAGGGCGGCGGACCCGACGGCGCCAAGGCGAAAGACGCTATCGAGGCGGTCAAAGGCGCGCTTCAGAAAGTTGCCGCTTGATCGACACCCACTCTTCCGAGCCCGTCACGCTGCCGGGCGCCTGCCACTGCGGCGCCGTCCAGTTCACCGTGACGCTGACCGAGGGTCTTGCCTCGGCGCGGCGCTGCACCTGTTCGTTGTGCCGGATGCGCGGCGCCGTCGCGGTGACGTCAACGCCGGAGCACTTCCAGGTCAAGCAGGGTGCGGACAAGCTCGCGACCTACCGCTTCAACACCGGCGTCGCCGAACATCATTTCTGCACCGTCTGCGGCATTTACACGCACCACAGGCGGCGCTCGAACCCAGGCCAGCTCGGCGTCAATGCCGCATGCCTGGAAGGCGTGTCGCCGTTCGATTTCGCGGAGCTGATCGTGTTCGACGGAGAACGGCACCCGTCCGACGACCCGCAGCGCCGCAGCCGCGTGGCGGGTGTTCTGCGCTTCGAGCCGAACGAGGCTGTTCCGGCCTGATCCTATTGCCGACTGGCACTGCCACCCCAATCTGTTACGGGCGCCACCCCAAGTTCGAGGAACTGGTTCATTGATGCGGATCATGATGAAGGCCAAGATCCACCGCGCGACGGTGACCCAGGCCGACCTCCACTACGTCGGATCGGTGACGATCGACGAGGACCTGCTCGATGCCGCCGACCTCGTCGAAGGCGAGCAGGTGGCGATCGTCGACATCACCAACGGAGCTAGGCTGGAGACCTACGTGATTCCCGCTCCTCGGGGCAGCGGCATCATCGGGATCAACGGCGCGGCGGCCCATCTGGTGCATCCCGGCGACCTGGTCATCATCATGAACTACGCTCTTTACGAGGAAGCCGAGCTGCGCAGCCGCAAGCCGCGCATCGTTCATGTCGACGAGAACAACCGTGTCGTGAAGATCGGCAACGACCCGTCCGAGCCGGTCCCCGGCGCTGCCGACCAACGACGCTCGGTCGAAGCCTAAGACAGCGACCAGCCTCCGGTCTCATAGTCGATCCGGATCTGCACCCAGGAGCCGACCAGTTCCTTGCCGTTGCGGCGAGGCGGCCGCACCCGGAACTGCCATGCTGCCTGCCGAACAGCGCTGGCGAGATGCGAGCCGAGCGGCCGCTGGTCGATCTCCTCGCAATCCTCGACGCGGTCCCCCGGGATCGTCTTGCAGGCCACCAGGCCCCATCCGTCCGGAGCGTTCTTCGGCAGATAGCCGCCGAGCTCGGCATTGGTCGGGTGCCGCGCCCATTCGGCGGCATAGAGCACCTGGCCGCTCGGACCGCGCCCCACTTCCTCGGAATCGCCGGCCGAGCCGTCGCCGCCACGGGGCAGGTGGGCAATGTCGGACGCTGCCATGTCGGCCTTGCTCAGCTCGAGCAGGTCGCTCTGCTGCGGCGGCGTGATCGTTGGCTTGGTGGGAACGGTGACGGGTGGCGGCGGCAGGGCGGGGGCAGGCCTGGAAACGGCCGGCTCGGCCTGGCGGTCTTGGTTCGGTGACGGCGCTGCCGGGCTGTCGGAATCCGAGAGCAGATCCACGACCAACGTCGGCGAACCCCTGGGCCGCTCGACCGGTGTGCCGCGGAGGCTGAGCAGTACCAGCAGCAGGAGCAGGTTGACGGCAAGCGCGAGCGTGACGCCGGTCGCGCGGCGGGACAGCGGAGCCCGGTGCTGCGGTGAGACTAGCTGGTAGGGCAGCACGAGGGCGGGAGTTTCCGGGCAGTTGGCGTCGCGAGGATGCGGAGCTTAGCCGGAGCGGAGTTGAACCGCGAATGAAACCTGCGCCATCCGTCCTCGCGCTGACCGGTCTTCCGCAGTTGACCTGCGTTGATGGGATCGCAAATGGCCCGACTTGCGTTGGTCGCGACCCAGAGACAGAGGAATCGACGTGAGCGAAGGAATCGACAAGGCAAATCTGGGCGTTCCGGGGCTGGACGACATCACCGTTGGAGGCCTCGCGCGAGGGCGCCTCTTCCTGCTCGAGGGTAGCCCCGGTACCGGCAAGACAACCATTGCTACGCAATTCCTGAAGGCTGGGGCGGCGCTCGGCGAGCGGTCGCTGTACATCACCTTGTCGGAGACGGAAGATGAGTTGCGGGCTGGCGCAAGCTCGCACGGATGGTCGCTGGAGGGCATCGATATTTTCGAGCTCGTCCCGCCGGAAAGCCTTCTCGATGAAGAGCAGCAGCAGAGCTTGCTCTACTCTTCCGACCTCGAGCTTGGCGAAACGACGCGGCGCATTTTCCAGGCGTTCGAGCAGGTGAAGCCAACGCGCGTGGTTCTCGATAGTCTGTCGGAGATCCGCTTGCTTGCTCAATCCTCTCTTCGCTATCGCCGCCAAATCCTTGCTTTGAAGCATTATTTTGCGCGGAGCGGAGCCACCGTGCTGATGCTTGACGACCTGTCGAGCGAAGCCAACGACCGCACGATGCACAGCGTCGCCCATGGCGTGATCCGGCTCGATGAATTGTCACCGGAATATGGGCCGGAGCGCCGCCGGCTGCGGGTCATCAAGTATCGAGGCCAGCGCTACCGCGGCGGTTACCACGACTTCATCATCGAGACAGGCGGGATCCGGGTCTTTCCGCGCCTGGTTTCTGCCGAGCATCGCCAGTCGTTCGTTCGCGACGTTATCCAGACCCAGTCACCCGAGCTGAATGCATTGCTGGGCGGCGGTGTGGAGCGGGGGTCCAGCGTTCTTATCCTGGGTCCGGCCGGGACCGGCAAGTCGCTGCTGGCGTTAACCTTCGTGGCGGGTGCGGTCCGACGGGGCGAGCGCGCGGCCATGTTCGTGTTCGATGAGGAGCTTGGGCTTTTAATCGATCGTGCCAAGGGCCTGGGTATCGATCTGACTGAGATGACGGACTCCGGCAATCTTGTGCTGGAGCAGATCGATGCCGCCGAGCTGACGCCTGGCGAACTATCGGAGCGCGTCCGCCGCTGCGTAGAGGAGCACAAAGCGCGCACCGTCGTGATTGACAGTCTCAACGGCTATCAGGCCGCGATGCCAGGCGAGCAGGCTCTCATCCTGCACATGCATGAATTGCTGCAATATCTGAACCGCAAGGGCGTCTCGACCTTCCTCACCGTTGCCCAGCACGGTCTCGTCGGAGACATGAAGGCGCCGGTCGACGTCACCTACCTTGCCGATACTGTCGTACTGCTCCGATATTTTGAGGCGTTTGGAAGAGTCCGGCGGGCAATTTCGGTGATCAAGAAGCGCACCAGTGCTCACGAGGATACGATCCGCGAGTACCAGATCAACAGCGACGGGATTACCCTTGGCGAGCCGCTGATGGGCTTCCAGGGCGTGCTGCGCGGCGTTCCCGAGTTGGTAGAGGACCATCCGAGGTTGCTGGCGAAGGCAGCGGAGTGACGTCGGACATCTCTGAACGGGCCGTGATCCTCGCGCCCCAGGGTCGCGACTCCAAAGTGGCTCGCGACATGCTTGCCGAAGCGGGCATTGCGGCTGACCTCGTGACCGACGTTGGCGGGCTTGTAGAACAGCTCGCCGCAGGCGCCGGGTTTGCAGTGGTAACCGAGGAAGCTCTCGGCGGCACGGATCTGCACTCATTATCGAACTGGCTGGACGCCCAGCCCGAGTGGTCCGACTTCCCGTTTGTTGTGCTCACACGGCGCGGTGGAGGACTTGAACGCAATCCGGAAGCAGGACGACTGCTGAATGTCCTCGGCAACGTCACCTTCCTCGAACGCCCGTTCCACCCGACGACCTTTGTAAGTCTCGCGCAATCGGCGCAGCGGGGCCGTCGCCGGCAATATGAAGCTCGGGCGAGGCTTCAGGAGCTCAACCAGCTGGCCGCCGACCTCGAGCAGCGAGTTCGAGCAACGCACCGCGGAGCATGCCGCGACCGTCGCTCAGCTTCACGAAGCCCAGAAGCTCGAGACTTTGGGCCAGCTGACCGGGGGCGTCGCCCACGACTTCAACAACCTGCTGACCCCGATCACCGGCGCCCTCGACCTCCTGCAGCGGAAATACGCCGACGGCGATCCACGTTCGGCGCGCCTTCTCGCCAACGCACTGCAGGCAGCCGACCGCGCCAAGACCCTGTTGCAGCGCCTTCTCGGCTTTGCCCGCCGCCAGGCATTGCGGACCGAGGCGGTCGATATCGGCGCATTGGTGGTCGGAATGCGCGAGCTGATCGACAGTTCGGTCGGGCCGGCGATCGAAGTGCAGCTGCGCTGCGCACCCGACCTGCAGCCGGCGCTGGTCGACCCCAACCAGCTTGAGCTTGCGGTCCTCAACCTGACCGTCAATGCCCGCGATGCAATGCCGAAGGGCGGAGCGCTGACCATCCTTGCCGAGGAGGTCGCGATCGGGCCGGGGTCGGAGCCGCGCCTGACGCCGGGCCTGTACGTCCGCCTGTCGGTGATCGACGCCGGCTGCGGAATGGACGCCGAGACCGCCGCCAAGGCCATCGAGCCCTTCTATTCGACCAAGGAATTCGGCCACGGCACGGGGCTTGGCCTGTCTATGGTGCACGGCCTTGCAGCCCAGCTCGGCGGCGGCTTCGCGCTGACCAGCAAGCCCGGCGAAGGCACAAGGGTCGACCTCTACCTGCCGGTCGCCAGGGACGTCGCCGCCGCACAGCCGAGGCGAGCGACTGATCCGGTGCGTTCGGTCGGCCGGCGCCTGTCGGTGCTGCTGGTCGATGACGAGGACATCGTCCGCGCCGCCACCGCCGACATGATCCGCGACCTCGGCCACGACGTCGAGGAGGTGGGAAGCGGAGCCGAAGCTCTCCAGCAGACTCGCCGACGGGTTCAGGGCCGACGTCCTCGTTACCGACTACATGATGCCCGGAATGGACGGCGGCCTTCTCGCCCAGCGGGTCGAGCAGGGCTATCCGGGCCTGCCGATCCTGCTCATCACCGGCTACACCGGCCCAACCGACGACGTAGTCCACCTGCCGCGCCTTGCGAAGCCGTTCGGGCGGAGCGAGATCGGCGACGCGCTGGCCGGGCTGTTCGCCGCTGACGAGAAGGTCGTCCGCTTCCCGGCCCGCAACCGACAGCCCAAATCCTAACGTCTAAACGGAATTTCACCTCGAATTCGGTCTTGAGTCGCGGTGGGGCTTGCGGCATCGCTTGCACTTCCGTGGGGGTGATCTGCGATGAAGCTCTACCGTATCGACAAGCTCGCCAAACTCGGCGGCATCGTGCTCAAGCGAAAGCACATCCTGGCCACCTCCGACAAGCATGCGGTGGCGCAGGCCGAGGCGAGCCCCGACTGCCCGATCTGCGACGTCAGCCGCGACGGCGAAAAGGTCGGCCAGGTCCTCTAGCCCGCCGCGGCACTAGTGGCGCAGGCTGTCCGGAACGACTCCGCCATTCTCGGCGAGCTTGTCCATGACCGCCTTGTGGAGAGCGATATTCTCCTCCGCGCTGCCGTCGGCGCCGACGTGGACATTGAGCTCGTTGGCGAGCTGCTTGCGGGCATCGAGGCTGGAGTTGAGGTCGAGCAGCTTGAGCAGGTCGACGATCGAGCTCTGGTAATTGCCGCCGCCGCCCTTGGCCGACGCCATCTCGCTCAGCACCGCGCCGACATCGACGCTCTGCGGAGTGGTGGGCCGGGCGGGCGCCGGGGCTCATCGTCGCGGTGCCGCCGCCGGATGGCAGGCTGCGCCGGGGCTGGAGTGGCTGGGCCGAGCTGCGGCCGGCTGTGCCGCCGGATGGTGGAAAATCTTGTTCATGATGTTGCCGAAGATGCTCATCGGTCGTCCTCTCGCTGGGTTCGGGGCCGCCATCAACGAAACGGCGGTGCCGAAGGTCCTCGCAACCGTAGGAACGGACTGCGCGTTCGTGCACGTTCTGGCGCCAAGAGGAGAGGAACCATGAAACAGCAAGGCTTTGATTCTGATGTCCGGAACCGCGCTGGCGCTGGCGGCGTGCGGCCAACAGACCACGCCAACAACGTCACGCGACGACAATCGCCGTCAAGAACGCGACGATGGACAATAAGGCGACGGACAATGCCATGCCGACATGAACGGCGGCCGCCCGGCGGCCTCGCCGCTGACCGCCCAGGGCTTCGCCAATGCCGCCGCGGCAAGCGACAATTTCGAGATCGAGAGCTCGAAGCTGGCCGAGACCCAGGCGAGCTCGGCGGCGGTCAAGAGATTCGCCGAGCAAGATGATCAGCGCCCACACCGCCTCGACCGCCAAGCTCAAGGGCATCGCCAGCGGCATGAGCCCGGCGATCACGCCGGACGACACGCTCAACCCTGACCAGCAGGCGGCGATCGACAGCCTCAAGGGGCAGAACGGCGCGGCGTTCGACAGCGCCTATGCCGCGGCGCAGGTCGACGGCCACCAGAAGACGCTCGACGCGCTGAAGGCCTATGCGGCGTCGGGCGACAACGCCAAGCTCAAGGGCTTTGCGAACGGCATGATCCCGACCGTCACCGCGCACCTCAACATGGCCAAGGGCCTCAAGTAGAAGGACGGCAAGCGGCAAGACCTCCCCAAGTTGTCACCCTGACTGCTTGGAATTGGGGGTCCTTCCACTTCCTCCACTTTGTCACCCTGGAGGCGCGCCAGGCTGGCCGTTGCAAGGCCGGACCGATGCGACGAGCCGCGGGCGAGGGTGACGCGCAGGTCGGCTGCGAGGGTGACATCGAGGGTAACATCGGGCGCGCCGGCGAATGGGGGCAGCCGCCGGCGATCACCTGTGGAGATGTGGCAGAAAGACGAGCAGCCGGACGCATCGCCCAGCTTGGAGCACAAACCGGCGCCTGTAGGACAGCACGAACTGGCGGGCGCCGGTCAGGCCGGCGGTCCCGATCCGGTCAGCACTTGATGAAGTGGCCCTTGGCGTTGCGGCAGACCTTGGGCTTGGCCGGGCATTTCATGAACTTGCCGTGCTTGTCCTTGCACGGCGCGGCGGCGAACGACGGAGTTGCGCCAGCCAGCAGGCTGACGGCGGTGACGGCGAGCAAAAGCGTCTTCATGTGATCCTCCCTTCGGCATGGGGGAGGCGCGATTATGCGCCTGTCCGGGCGAAGGGATAATGGAGGGATTGTTACAAATGGGGGGGGCAAGGGTCGCTGCGCCCGGTGGCTCAAGCCAGATATTCGTCGTCGCTGACCTTCTCCATCCACGTCACGACCTTGCCGTCGAGCGCCTCCTGGAGAGCGATGTGGGCCATGGGCTCGCCGGGCGTGGCGCCGTGCCAGTGGCGGCGGTTCGGCTCGCAGAAGACGATGTCGCCGGTGGTGATGGTCTCCTTCGGCTCGCCCTCGCACTGGTGCCAGCCGGTGCCGGAGACGACGATCAAAGTCTGGCCGAGCGGGTGGGTGTGCCAGTTGGAGCGGGCGCCGGCCTCGAACCGGACCATGGCGCCGGCGAGGCGGGCAGGGTCGTCGCGGCTGAACTGCCATTCGATGGTGACGTCGCCGGTGAAATAATCGGCGGGGCCCTTGGCCGGCGCCTGGGTGCCGCTGCGGATGATGGACATGCCTGCACAACGCTCGCCGCCGAGCGAGCGGCCGGCGGGGCGAGAGGCCTCAGCCGAACGAACCCGTCCGACGTCACGGGATCTTACTCCGTGACGTCTTGCCTTGGTCGATGTGAGCGGAAGAACTGTTCAATCGCGGCGATGCAAGCGCACCCTTAAATCTGTCCAGTGACGTCCACGGTTGGGTGTGGTGGATTCTGGCAGACCTACAGCTGCGTCTGCGATTGCTTGAGTACGGACGTTAGTTGTTGATGAGCGCATTGGAGCACAAGGATGCACGGGCTAGACTGACTTCTTGAACGCAGTCGGGCTCTGCTTGCTTGCTGTGGCGGCGAACCGCGTGTTTGCTCGTTTAGATCGCCTTCTCAATCTTGTGAAAGTGGCAAGCTAAGAGACCTGCCACGGAACTCTGCGCATATTTGGTTCTTGCTGGACTCGGGGAAGCGGTAAACTTACATGTGTTCTCTGTATGTTCGCACGGAGACACGAAATGGCCAGCGAGTTCGATTGGATTGCGGTTCGGCTAACTTCAACTCAGAAGAATCCCGGTCGTGTGGGCGGTTTTGTGGTCGTATCCTTGCGCTTTCATCGACCAGCTTGAGAACGTCGAAATCCATTCCTCTTTGAGGATGCTGATAACCTCACAATTGCGGAGGTTCGAGTCCTTCCGCCCTCAAGCAGGCAGTCGAGAGACTTCGGGGCATGTTGGAAGATTTGGACGGACAATCGTGGGAAGATCTGGGCTCACGGCAAGAGGGGCAAGATAAGGCTCGCGCACAGCGCCAAGAGAAAGATTCGCTGAGGCATTGTCGGCAAGGCCGCGCAAGTGACAGAACTCCCAGATCAAAGGCGGCTGTGGGATGCGTATGGCCACGCCATGGGCGCAATAGGGGGTGTAGAACTCCTCCTGCCAAATTCCCTCGCGCTCATTAATAGGACCGCGAGAAAATTAATCACCGAAGATAAATTTACAGAGGAGAACAAGGCGGCCGGCCCTGCTCAAATTCAGGGGCGAACCTTGGGTCCGACCGTGGCCGCATTTAAGGCTGAATTCCCAGAGCTTGGGAATGATCAGGCATTCTGCGAATCGATCGACAACGCGGTGCAATTTCGGAACAGTCTTGCCCATCACTTTGTGGAGAATGACTTCTCGCATTTCGCTCTGACGAGGGGATCAAGTTCGCAACCCTCGAATGCATTGAGCACATGAGCCATTTTCAAAGTTAGACCAATACATCCGCGACAAATCCCCGGTGGACTACGATGAGTTCTTTGCGCTCGGCGAGGGTAAGGAGGATGAGTACGTGCAGAACCATCCCCTCAAGGGAGAAACTCCACTCAATCGCCGGCGCTTCCAAATGAGTGATGAGAATTCGTGACAGACACGGTTTTTTGGTCCTGGCAAAGCGATCTGGATGCGCGTGTGACACGCGAACGTAGTTCGGGATGCACTCGCGGGGGCTCTCGCGGACTTAGAAGCTGAGCTAGAGGAGCGTCCCGAACTCACCTCAGATACAAAAGGGGTCCCCGGTTCTCCCGACATCGTGGCAACAATTCTAGACAAAATTGACGCATGCGCGGCCTTCGTTGGCGATGTTACTCCGATTGGGTTCGAAAACGGGCAAAGCCGTGGCGAATCGGAATGTGTTGAA
>CAWGRB010000023.1:0-52516 GCA_963824845.1 uncultured Alphaproteobacteria bacterium | reverse complement strand
ATTCAGGGTGTCGCCGGGCTCAAGCAGCAGGCATTCGCCAGGACCGCCGTGTCGCTGCCACTGCGCACCTCGCCTTCGATCGGAATGATCCAGCGCTGCCGGTCGTGCAGCGCGTCCGGCTCGGTGAACCAGCGTGAAGTGCGGGCCGTCGACCAGCGTCCGCGTCTCGCGAGCCGGGAGGTGCTGCGCGAGACGCGACGGGGTAGGGCGCGGGAGTCGAGACGGCGATGCCGTCGTCGAGGTGAAGCTCGCGCGGCCGGCCGTAGTCGTAAAGCCGATAGGTGAGGTCGATATTCTGCTGGAACTCGAGCAACGTGATGCCGTCGCCGATCGCGTGGACGGTGCCGGGCGGGACGAAGAAGAAGTCGCCGGCGCGCACCGGCTTCCAGTCCATCAGCTGCTCGATCGATCCGTCGAGCGCTGCGGCGCGAAGTTCGTCCTTGCTGACCTCGCGCAGAGCCCGAGCGCGATGGTGGCGCCCGGCTTCGCATCGAGGACGTACCAGCATTCGCTCTTGCCGTGCGGCAGGCCGTGCGCGCGGGCGTACGCGTCGTCGGGGTGGACCTGCACCGACAGCCGCTCGCTGGTGAACAGATATTTGAGCAGCAGCGGCAGGTCGCCGCCGCCGGTGAACCAGACCTCGCCGATGCGCTTGCCCGGCGGCGGGTCGAACATCGGCGGAAGGGTGGTCAGCCCCCACGGCTTTTCGACGTAGCGGCGGTCGAGCTTCATGCGCGGCGGGCGTGCCGAAGCGTGCGGGCGAGGATCGGGTCGATGACGGTCGCCATCGCGTCGTAGCCGGCCTCGGTCGGGTGGACGCCGTCGGACGCCAGGCCGGGCTTCATCGCGCCGGTGCCGTCGTCGAGCACCGGATGATAGTCGACCCAGGTCGCGCCGGTCGCGGCGGCAAACGACTTCAGCCAGCGCATTGAGTTCGGCGATCGGCCGGCGCGTCTCCAAGCCGGGGCGCCACGGGAATCCGGCCGCCGGCGGAATCGACGCGACCAGCACCTTGATGCCGTGGGCGCGGGCGATGTCGCTCATCATCCGGAAATTGTCCTCGGTCATTCCGCGCGTCATCGGGCCGGTGTTGCCGGCGATGTCGTTGGTGCCGGCCATGATGTGGACTGCGCGCGGCTTGAGCTCGACGACGTCGCCATCATCCGGAGCACCATCTGCGGCGTGGTCTGGCCGCTGATGCCGCGGTCGATGCGCCCGTCGGTGAAGAAGCCGGGCCGCTTGTCCTTCCAGCCTTCGGTGATCGAATCGCCCATGAAGACGACGTCGACCGGCGCCCTGCGACGCGAGCAGCGTCGCATTGTCGTCGCGGTAATCGGCCGAGCTGCGGGAAATCCATGTGCGGAGCATCGTCGCCTTGCACTGCTCCTCGAACGTCTCGGCGAGCGCGGCGCGGACACGAGCGCGAGCGGCGCGGCGAGGGCTGCCCTGGACCAGGTGCGGCGGCTGAGCTTCATCAGATCCTCTCGTCGAGTGAGCAGATTTCGGGACGGAGCGCGCCGAGCGGGTCACGCCGGCATCGCTGAACAGCACGTGCGCTGGATTGCGCCGCCGTGAAGCGGGGCCACGCGGGCAGGCTGCCGCCGTTGGGATCGCCGGTGCGGATGAAATTCAGCCAATAGGGCTTGAGCGACAAGCCTGGGCGCGAAGCTGCGGTCGCCGAACGCATAGGCGATTTCGGCCGAGTGCGACGTCTTGCCGCCATCCGGAGCGGCGTCGAACTCGTAGTGCCAAACCGGCGCGCCCTTGGCGGCCATGATCGTCGCCATGCGCTCTGCCGGGCAGCGGAAGATGAGGTCGGTGGCGATCTGCTCGTCGCGCGTGCCGAGGCGCGGGTCGGCGGCGGGGTCGGGCTGTCGAGCGCGGTAGAAGGCGCGGGCCTGGGCGGCGCGGCTTCCGAAGCATCGGCGATGAAGCGGTCGCGCTCAGCGTCGCCGCCGCCAAGGCCGAATTCGAAGCGGTTCGTGCCGATGATCAGCGGCTTGGCCGGCGCCTCGGCAAGCAGGCGAAGCGGATCGGCGGGGATCGCCTTGCCGTCGACGGTGGTGCGCAGCCACATGAAGAATCGTCCGGCGCGCCGGGATCGTGAAGCTTGAGGTCGGCGGCGAGCAGCGCCTTCGCCGGCGCGTGGCGCAGCTTGGCCAGGTTCCCGCCGGTGCCGAGCAAGCGGTCGGTCTCGGCGCCGATCGCTTCAGCATCCTCAAGGCTTCGGAACGGCATCCCGAACCCGGGCGTGCCGCTTTCCATGATCGCCCTCTGGAACAGCGGCCGCGCCGCGGGCTCGAGGAGCAGCAGGCTGACGTCCTGCGATCCCGCGGATTCGCCGGCGATGGTGACGTTGGCCGGATCGCCGCCGAACTTCGCGATGTTGCGGTGGACCCACCGCAGTGCGGCAAGCTGGTCCATCAGCCCGTAATTGCCCGATGCGCCCTGTTCGGCGGTCAGCTTGCGGTGCGACAGGAAGCCGAAGATGCCGAGGCGGTAGCGGACGCCGACGATCACGACCTGCTTGCCGACATCGGAAAGCACGATGTCGTTAGGCCCGCCGGCGCGGTTGCTGCCGCCGTGGATCCAGACCAGCACCGGGAGCTTGCCCGTCATCGACGGAGTACGGACGTCGAGCGTCAGGCAATCCTCGCTGCCGATGAGCACATCGCCGCGGTTCCAGCCGTGATCGTTCTGCAGGCAGGACGCCGGCTGCTTCAGCGAAGCGCGAACGCCGCGCCACGGCACGACCGGCTGCGGCGGCTTCCAGCGCAGCGGCCCAAGCGGCGGCGCGGCGAACGGAATGCCGCGGAACAGCCGTGCTGCCATTCCACTGCTCGCCCTTCACCGCTCCGCCATCGACGCGGACGACCTGGGCGCCGGCGCGGACGTCGCCAAGCAGAGCGGCAAGCAGGGTGCTGATCAGAGAGGCAGTGCTCGCGCATCGCGGCAATGGTTAGCGCTAACGCCGCCGCCTTGTGCGACCGCTTTTTCGCTGCCAGTTTCGCCGCCGAAATCGGATCGAGGGGAAACAAGCGTGCAGCAACGGACAACCGCCGGCGTGACGGGCGCCTTCATCATCGTCACCTGCCTGTTCTTCGCGTGGGGGTTCATCACCGCCCTCAACGATCCGCTCGTCGCGGCGGTGAAGGGCATTTTCACGCTGAGCCGGTTCGAGGCGCAGTTCATCGCCTTCGCCTTCTTCATCGCCTACGGCCTGATTTCCTTCCCGGCGGCGGCGCTTCTGTCGCGCACCCGGGCGATGCCATCGATCGTCATGGCGCTGGTGACGATGATCATCGGCTGCGTGATCATCCTCATTGCCGCCAACGTCGCCGTGTTCCCGCTGGTGCTGGTCGGCCTGTTCGTGCTGGCGAGCGGGATCACGATCCTGCAGGTCGCGGCCAATCCGCTGGTCGCGGCGCTCGGCGACCCGGCCTACAGCCACTTCCGGCTGACCTTCAGCCAGACCTTCAACTCGCTGGCGACCTTCATCGCGCCGATCCTCGGCGCGCATCTGTTCCTCAAGGGCGTCGAGGTGAAGGAAGGGACGGTGATCACGCCGGCCGTCCGCGCCCATGCGCTCGGCCGGAATCGACACGCGCCTATCTTTGGCTGTGCGGAATCATCGCGGTGCTGACCGTCTTCATGTGGCTATCTCGCCGCACCGTGAGCTCGGCGGTCGGCGAGGAGACGCGCGGCGGCGGCCAGACGATCGGCGCCTTGATCAGCGACGCGCTGAGCTCGCGCTGGGCATTGTTCGGCGGCGCGGCGATCTTCCTCTACGTCGGGTCCGAAGTCGCCATCGGCACGCAGATGACGGCGTTCCTCAACGACAATTCGATCTGGGGCCTGTCCGACGCACCGTTCCACGTGCCGCTGCTCGGCGCGGCGATGGGCAGCGACGGAATCCACGGCGTCTCGGTCGAGGAAGCCGGCAAGGCGGTCGGCTTCTACTGGGGCGGCGCGATGGTCGGCCGGGCGCTCGGATCGGCTGCTGCTGGCGCGCGTTCGATGCGCCGAAGCTGCTTGCGACCTTCACGGCGATCGCCTGCGCGATGTGCCTTTATGTCGCGGCGGTCGGCGGCGTTGCGGCGGGCTTCGTCGCGCTCGCCATCGGCCTGTTCAACTCGATCATGTTCCCGGTGATCTTCACCATCACGCTGGAGCGGTCGATCAGCGAGCGCGGAAGCGACGTCCGGGCTGCTGTGCACCGCGATCGTCGGCGGCGCCCTGATCCCGCTGCTGGTCGGCAAGGTCTCGGAGTTCACCAGCTACCATGCGGCGCTGATCGTGCCGGCGGTCTGCTACGCGGTGCTGTGCCTGTTCGCGATCTCTGCGCGGCGGGCGCGGGTGCACCTGCGCGACGAGCCGGCCGCGGCGACAATTCACTAGGCGGCGGCGAGCGCCCGCTCGCCGATGAAGTCGCTCGCGAGCGGCAGGCGGTCGGCGGTCGCCTTCGTAAGCGCGCGCGAAGCTCGGCCATGGCGCGAAGCACGTCGGCGTCGGGCATGCGCTGTCGACCAGCGGATCGTACGCCGCCGGGATGATGCCCTGGCCGAGCATCACCGCGACCCAGCTCGGCACGTCGAACAGCTCCTCGTTGTAGCGGAAGACGCGGCCGTGCTCGCGGAACAGCTCGATCTTGTGCCGCAGCGTGTCCGGCAGCGCCATCTCGCGCAGCTGCTCGCCAGAAGGGCTCGGAGCGGCGGTTGGCGATGTAGTGGAGGATGATGAAGTCGCGCACCGGCTCGTAGCTGTCGACCATGTGGCGGTTGTATTCGTCGCGCTCGACCGGGTTGATGCCGCGGCTCGGGAACAGGCTGAGCAGCTTCTGGATGCCGTGCTGCATCAGGTGGATGCTGGTCGATTCCAGCGGCTCGAGGAAGCCGGACGACAGGCCGATGGCGACGACATTCGCTTCCCACGCCTTGCTTCGCCGGCCGGCGGTGAAGCGCAGCCGGTGCGGCGTCGGCGATCGGCGGCGGCATCGAGCGTTTCGAGCAGGATCCGCTCGGCGTCGTCGTCGGCTCATCAGCGCGCTGCAATAGACGTGGCCGTTGCCGGTGCGGTGCTGGAGCGGGATGCGCCATTGCCAGCCGGCCGGGTGGGCGGTCGTGCGGGTGTAGGGCAGCAGCGGCTCGGTGCGCTCCGACGGCACCGCGATCGCGCGGTCGCAGGGCAGCCAGTGCGACCAGTCCTCGAACCCGACTCCGAGCGTCTGCCCGAGCAGCAGGCTGCGGAAGCCGGAGCAATCGACGAACAGGTCGCCGCGCGACCCTGCGGTCATCCTCGAGCGTGACGGCGGTGACGAAGCCGCTCTCGCTGTCCTGCTCGACGCCGACGATCCGGCCCTCGATCCGCTCGGCGCCGTGCGCTTCGGCATATCTGCGCAGGAACCGGCCGTAGGCGGAAGCGTCGAAGTGGAAGGCATAGGCGAGCTGCGACAGCGGATCGGCCGGGTCCGGCGAGGGATGGCCGAAGCGGTGGCGCGCGGCGGCGACCGCGGACATCGAATAGTCCGACGAGCGGACCGACGGCGGGGTTGGCGCGGTTGCGCAGCCACAGCTGGTGGAAGGGCACGCCGTTGAGCGGCCGGCCGATCTGGCCGAACTGGTGGAAGTAGCGGTCGCCGCCGTCGGTCCAGCCGACGAAGTCGATGCCGAGCTTGTAGGTGGCGTGGGTCTCGCGAAGGAACTCCGCCTCGTCGAGGCCGAGCATGCGCGTTGAATTCGAGGATCGGCGGGATGGTGCCTTCGCCGACGCCGACGGTGCCGATCGCTTCGGATTCGACGAGGACGATGCGCCGCTCGCTGCCGCCGAGGAAGCGCGCCAGCGCGGCGGCCGTCATCCAGCCGGCAGTGCCGCCGCCGACGACGACGATGCGCCGGATTGTCCCCTGGTTCAGCCATGCACCGCCACTAGGGCGTTTCGCTGCGGCTTTGGAAGGCCGCGTTCAGGGCCGGCGGTACGGGACCCAGTCGCCGAGGTTGCACGACGGGCCCGGGGATGATCGCTCCCGGCTCGAGCCCGCGGACGCGGTCGCCGCGGCAATATTGGCCGCCGGTGCCGCGCTCGACGATGATCGTGTTGAACTGGCTGATGCGCCGGGCAGGCGGCGGCGAGCCGGTTGACGTAGATGGTCGCGCCCGTAGCCGTAAGCGAGGGTCTGCGGGTCGAGCACGTGCAGGTTCTCCGCCGGGTTGGTCGATGACGCAGGTCTGCGGCGGTCCCGGCGACGCGGCCGGCGAGGGTCCTGCGGCGACGCTGCTGCCCGGCGGCGCGACGGGCCGCGAGCAGCTTGCGGCGGTGGCGGCGGCGGCAATCAACATCAAAGCGCGCATGGCGGATCTCCTCGGGTGGCAACGCACGTCATCGGCACGACCGATCCCTGGCGCCGAGGAATCCGGGCACCGTGTCGAAGTGGACGGCCTTCATACCACGAAAGCGGATGTGCGGGAGCGCACGCTCCGGCGGCAGCGGCAGCTTCGACAGGCTCTGGAAATAGGCGATCGACGCGTCGCGCCACCATGCGGCTTCGAGCATGCTGGCGGCTGGAGCTTGGCGGCGACCGCGGCGTGGCGCTGCGGATCGACATGGGGCGCCGAGGCGCGACCAGGTCGCACTGCATCGCGGCGACCGTCCGCGACGCCGCGGTCGTAGCGGTCGACCAGCTCGTCCCAGAGTGTCCGCCGGACCGCAGCCGGTAGGTCCAGGGCACGTGGTGAAACCACAGCAGATATCGTGTCCGGAACGCAGCGCGAGGTCGGCGAAGCAGCGGCCGATCGCGGGCGCATATTGGGCGACGCGCATCGCTGCCGGTGGCGGTGCGGTCGAAGCCGATGCCGTGCGCGTCGGCGCGGTGGTAATAGGTCGGGATTCCAGAGCGGCGCGGGCTGGTCGCTGACCCACGGGCCAGGGCCATAATGGTGGTCGGTCGCCATCTGGTGAGCGAGCCCGAGCGGCGTCATCTAGTCGACCACCGCTTCGCGCGAGCTCATCATCATCGCGACCATCGGCCGCGACGAGCGCGGGTCGTTGCCGCAGGTCATGCGCGCCCATTCCTCGGCGATCGCGCGCGGGTCGGCCGCCGGGTTCCAGGCGAGGCGGCCGAACGCGTACCAGTTGGCCTGGTCGAACTCCGAGCCGGTCCAGTTGCGGTCGCTGCCGATATTGGCGACGCCGGCCATGGCGGACAGCGTCGCGGACCTCGCGACGGGGTCCGCGGCCGCGCGGTGCGGCTGCGCAGCACCTCCGACCACATCGTGCCGAGCCAGACGAGGTGAGTGCTCTCGCCGAGATATTCCTTGGTGAGCTGCACCTCCATGGCGAGCGCGGGTGTGCGGCATGGCGCCGAACAGCGGATGGAACGGCTCGCGCGGCTGGAAGTCGATCGGGCCGTTCTTGACCTGGACGATGACGTTGTCGCGGAACTTGCCGTCGAGCGGCGCGAACTCGTCGTAGGCCTGCTTGGCGCGGTCGTCGGTCGTGCTCGCCGGAATAGACGAAGGCGCGCCAGATCACGGTGCCGCCGTGCGGCGCGAGCGCGTCGGCGAGCATGTTGGCGCCGTCGGCGTGGGTGCGGCCGTAGTCCTGCGGGCCGGGCTGGCCTTCGGAATTGGCCTTGACGAGAAAGCCGCCGAAATCGGGGATCAGCGCGTAGATCTCGTCGGCCTTCGCCTTCCACCAGGCGCGCACTGCGGGGTCGAGCGGGTCGGCGGTCTTGAGCCCGCCGATCTCCATCGGCGCGGAGAAGCGCGCGGAGAGATAGACGCGGATGCCGTACGGGCGCCAAGACGTCGGCGAGCGCCGCGACCTTGCGCAGATATAGGGCGGTGAGGATCCGCGCGTCGGCGTTGACGTTGTTGAGCACGGCGCCGTTGATGCCGATCGAGGCATTGGCGCGCGCATAGTCGATCATAGCGCGGGTCGATCGTCGGGCAGCTTCGTGCCAATCCCAGAGCGAACGGCCGGCATAGCCGCGCTCGACCGTGCCATCGAGATTGTCCCAATGGTCGAGCATGCGGAGCGGATCGTCGGGCGCTCGCTGAGGTCGAGGTGGTCGATCGGCTGGCGCGTCTGGATCAGGCGCAGCAACGCGAAGGCGCCGTAGAGCACGCCGACATCTCCGCGATCGCCGCGATCAGCGTGACGCGGTGGCCGTGCAGTCGAACGCTCCGCAGGCGGTATGCGCCAGTCGAGCGCAGTTGGTGTACGTGAGGACGATCGCTCCGTCGCGGAGGCCTGAAATCGGGATCGGACGCGCAAGCATGCCGCTCAGCCCGCGCTGCAATTCACTGGCCGCAGCCGCGAGCCTCGAGCTTCGGCGTTCGACGAAGATCGCCGTTGGCTTCGTCGCGTACTGCGCCCGCGAGCCGGCGCGAGCGGCCGGTAGCGAAGCCAGAGATCGTAGCCGTCTTCCGCCGACGCGAGGCTGGAGGCGGCAGCGGCAGCGACAAGAAGAATGCCACGCAGAATCGGCCGAACAGGAGTCGTTGACAACATCGCGCCGGAGCCTAGCATTGGTAGCGCTACCACAGGAGGGGTCATGGAGCTCACGCGCCGCGAAGCACTGGCCGGGGGAGCGCTTGCGCTCTCGGATGTGCAGCAGCCGGCTTGCGCACGCCCTGCGCGCGGCCCGGATTCGCTCGACGCGCTTGCCAATCGCAGCGGTCGCCGGTTCGGCTCGGCGGTCGCGTGGGGCTTGCCTGGCGCGGACCGGGCAGCTTCGCCAACCCGGCCTATGCCGCTATCCTCGAGCGCGAGTGCGAGCTGCTGGTCCCAGAGAACGAGCTGAAGTGGCAGTGGTCGCGGCCAGGGCCGGACCGGTTCGACTTCCGGCAGATGGACGCCATTGCGGATTACGCCGCGCGCCACGGGTTCAAGCTGCGCGGCCACACGCTCTTCTGGACGCCGACCAAATGGTACCCGAAATGGCTTGCGGAGACGAAGTTCGGCTCCGCCGCTGAAGCCGAACGGCTGCTGACGACGCACGTGCAGCACCGTCTGCCGCCGCTACGGTGAACGCATCTATTCCTATGACGTCGTCAACGAGGCGGTGCAGCCCGAGACCGGCGAGATCCGAGGCACGAACGTGACCCGTGCGCTCGGCGGCGAACACTTCCTCGACTTGATGTTCCACACGGCGCGAGCCGAAGCTCCGCACGCGCAGCTGGTTTACAACGATTATATGAGCTGGGAGCGGACCGGCGAGGACGAGACGCACATGCGCGGTGTGCTCAAGCTGCTCGAAGGTTTCCGCAAGCGCGGGACGCCGGTCGATGCGCTCGGCGTGCAATCGCACATCCGGCTTTTGAAGCCACTGAGCGTAGCCGACATCGTCCGGGAGTCCGAGGGCCGTGGCGGCGCTTCCTCGATGAGGTCACCGCGATGGGCTACAAGCTTGTGATCACCGAATTCGACGTCAACGATCATAGTGCGCCGGGCGACATTGCCATTCGCGACCGAATGGTGGCCGATTACGCGCGGGCATACCTCGATGTGATGCTGAGCTATCCGCAACTCGGCGACATCCTGTGCTGGGGGATGACCGACCGCTACAGCTGGCTCGAAGGCTTCGATCCGCGCGCCGACAAGCTGCCGAAACGAGGTCTGCCCTATGATTCGAAATTTCGTCCGAAGCCGATGCGCAGTGCGATGGCCGCTGCATTCGCCGGGGCTCGCCGCAACCATGCTTAAGGCGGTCGCGCTCGCCGCATTGCTGGCCGCCGGTGCGGCCTCGGCAGCTCGCCGCGCAGCCGCCCGCGCGATTCGACTGGTTCGATTACCGGGGCGACGACGGCCTGCCCAAGCCAAGCGCCGGGGAATATGCGAACCCGATCCTTCAGGGCTTCTACCCGGACCCGAGCGTCCTTCGCGTCGGAAGCGACTATTATCTCGTCAATTCGACCTTCGCCTGGTTCCCCGGAATTCCGGTGTGGCACAGCCGCGACCTGGTGAACTGGACGCAGATCGGCAATGCCATCGACCGTCCCGGGCAGCTGAAGCTCGACGGGATGACGATGTGGCAGGGCGTCTATGCGCCGGACATCAGCTGGCACGACGGCACTTTCTACATCCTCAACACGTGCACGGGGTGCGGCGGCAATTTCGTCATCACCGCCAAGACCCCGGCGGGCCCCTGGTCCGATCCGGTGTTCCTTCCGGACGTGGACGGAATCGATACTTCGATGTTTTTCGATTCGGACGGCTCCGCCTGGATCGTTCACAACGCGCCGCCCGAAGGCAAGCCGCGCTATGAGGGGCACACCGCGATCTGGCTCCAGCAGCTCGATCTGAAGACGCTCAAGACGATCGGTCCGAAGCGACTGCTGGTCGATGCCGGCTCGCACCCGGAACGCAACCCGATCTGGATCGAGGGACCGCACATTTTCCGCAAGGACGGCGCTTATTATCTGATTGCGGCGGAGGGCGGCACCGAGGAGCAGCATTCCGAGGTCGTGTTCCGGAGCGACAAGCTGACCGGCCCGTACGTGCCGTTTGCGGGTAACCCGATCCTGACCCAGCGCGACCTGCCGCCCGATCGCTCTCAGCCGATCACGTCGACCGGCCATGCCTCCTTCGTCGAGACGCAGAGGGGCGACTGGTGGGCGGTCTTCCTGGGCGTGAGGCCCTACGATGCGCACAATTTCAACACCGGGCGCGAGACCTTCCTGTCGCGAGTGCAGTGGCAGGACGGCTGGCCGAGGATCACTCAGCCGGGCGAGCGGCTGCCGTGGGTGGCCAAGCGCCCGGACCTGCCGCGCCAGCCCAGGCCGGCGGTTCCGACCAACGGCGCGTTCGCGGTCCCCGAGGAGTTCTCGAAGCCCGCACTCCCGCTCGGCTGGATGATGATCGCCGAGCCACACCAAAAGTGGTGGCGGATCGGCGGCGGCCAGCTGTCATTGCAGGCTCGGCCGGTGGCGCTTGGGGGCGGCGACAATCCGTCACTGCTCGCCAGGCGACAGCAGCATTTGAATTTCGTTGCGACCACGCGGGTCAGCTTCAACCCGGCTAACGATGCCGCTGAAGCGGGCATGGTGGCCCTGCAAAATGCGGAGAATTGGTACGGGATTCTCATTGGCCGCAATGGCGGCAAGCCTGTGATCCGGGTCCGCCGCAGGGCTGGTGGGCAGGATCCCGCGGCCGGAGCGGTGCTGGCGAGCGCACCTCTGCCGGCTGTGGACACTCTCGAACTGCGCATCGCCGGCCACGGTCCGAGCTATGACTTCAGCTGGAGCGTCGACGGACGCCGCTGGCACAAGCTGCTGTCTGGTGCGGACGGGACGATCCTGAGCACCAAGCGCGCCGGCGGATTCGTCGGAGCGGTCGTCGGCGTCTATGCGCACGACGGACAAACGCCCGCTCCCAAACCGTGAGGCCTTGATGATCCCCGAGCAATTCCGGCCCGACCCGCAGCGCTATGACGGGCGCATGCCCTTTCGCCGCTGCGGCCGGAGCGGGCTCGACCTGCCGGCGATCTCGCTTGGCCTGTGGCAGAATTTCGGCGGAGTCGACTCGTTCGAGACCGGTCGCGCCGTTCTTCGCCGCGCGTTCGATCTCGGCGTCACGCACTTCGATCTCGCGAATAATTACGGGCCGCCGTATGGCTCGGCGGAGGAGAATTTCGGACGCTGGATGGCAGCCGACTTCCGGCCGTACCGCGACGAGCTGATCATCTCGACCAAGGCCGGTTACGACATGTGGCCGGGACCTTATGGCGACGGCGGATCGCGCAAATACCTGCTCGCCAGCCTCGACCAGAGCCTCAGGCGCATGGGGCTCGACTATGTCGATATCTTCTATTCGCATCGTGTCGACCCGGCGACTCCGCTCGAGGAGACGATGGGTGCGCTCGCTCATGCCTGGCGGCAGGGCAAGGCGCTCTATGTCGGCATTTCCTCCTATTCGCCCGAGCTGACCCTGCAGGCGCATGCGATCCTCAAGGCCGAGGGCGTGCCGCTGCTGATCCATCAGCCCTCTTATTCGATGGTCAACCGCTGGGTCGAAGGTGGATTGCTCGAGACGCTGCAGGAGCTCGGCGTCGGCTGTATCGCCTTTTCGCCGCTCGGGCAGGGACTGCTGACCAGCAAATATCTGAACGGCGTTCCCGACCGACGCGCGAGCGGCCCGCAATGGCTCGTTCTCGAAGAATTTTCTGACTTCGGATACGCTGAGGCACGTGCAGGCGTTGAACGATCTGGCGAAGCAGCGCGGGCAGTCGCTGGCGCAAATGGCGATCGCCTGGGTGCTTCGCGACGCGCGGGTTACGTCGGCACTGATCGGCGCCCGCAACGTCGGGCAGCTCGAAGATTCGCTGGGCGCTCTGCGCAATCTTGATTTCAGCGCGGACGAGCTGGAGCGGATCGATGTGCTGGCAACCGACGCCGGTATCGACATCTGGAAGGGCTCCTCGTCGATTGGAAACGCTGGATGAGGTGCATGGCGGTCGTCGCGGCGGCGCTCCTGCTCGGGAACGCCGCGCCTGCTCACCGTCTTCAGCAGCCGGAGATCGCGATCACGATCGACGACTTGCCGGTGCACGCCCCGTATCCGCCTGGCGTCACTCCACTTGCCGTCAATCGCCGGATGATCGCCGCGCTGACGGCGGCGCACGTGCCGGTGACGGCGTTCGTCAACGCGGTGAACGTCAAGGACCGCGACACGCTGGAAGCACTTCGCGAGTGGCGCACCGCCGGCTTCACGCTTGGCAACCATACATGGTCGCATCCGCACCTCAGCGACTTGACCATTGCGCAGTTCGAAAGCGAGCTGACGAAGGACGAGCCGATGCTCTCGAAGCTCGGGGCGGGCAGCGACTGGCGCTGGTTTCGCTATCCCTTCCTCGACGAAGGCAAGGATTCAGTGCAGCGCATCGCCGCCCGCCGCGTACTGGCAAGGCACGGCTATCGGATTGCCGCCGTGACGATGAGCTTTTCGGACTGGGCGTTCACGGGCGCCTATGCGCGTTGCAGCGCTGCCCACAACACGCGCGCAGATCGCAGAGCTCGAGCGGCTTTACCTGCAGTCGGCAAGGGAAAATCTTGCGCGCGAGCCGCGACAATGCGCGCAAGCTTTACGGGCGCGACATTCCTTACGTGCTGCTGATGCATGTCAGCGCGATGAGCGCGCGGATGATGCCGCAGGTGATCCGGCTGTATCGCGAAGCCGGGTTCCGGCTGGTGACCCTGCCGCAGGCCGAGCGCGACCCGGCCTACGCGGCGTACACGACCTTCGCCTGCCGCCGCCGCCGTCGCCCGATGAACTCGCGCGCGAGAAGCGTGCGTCGACTGACGTCCGCGCCGGATTACACAGCGCAACTGAACGACCGCCTGCGCCTAGAGAGGCGAACGCACCCCGTCGGTCCAGGTGGCTTCCACCTCGATCGCATCGTCGAGAAGCACCAGGTTCGCTCGGTAGCCCGGCGCGATCCGGCCGAGGTCATGGTCGAGGCCGAAGGAATGCGGCGGGGTTCGCGCTCGCCATTGCTACTGCATCGGCGAGACCAAGTCCGAGCATTGAGACGGCGTTGCGGACCGCGCTCGCCATATCGAGGTCCGAGCCGGCCAGCGTACCGGCCGCGTTCAGGCATTTGCCGTCGACGACATTGATGGCTTCGCTGTTGAGGATGAATGCCTTTCGGCCGCCGACGCTCGGCATGGCGTCGGTGACAAGCATGAACCGGCGAAGCGGCGCTGCTCGCAGCGCAATCTTGAGCACGCGCGGATCGACATGATGCCCGTCGACGATGATCCCGCACCAGCTTGCTGTCGTCGAGCAGGGCGGCGCCGACGACGCCCGGCTCGCGCGCGGTCAGCTGCGACATCGCGTTGAACAGATGGGTGAAGCCGCGAAGGCCGTTGCCGAGCGCGTCGGAAATCTGGTCGGCGGTCGCCTGGCGTGTGGCCGGCGCAGACGATCACGCCGGCCTCGGCGAGGCGGCGAATTGCTTCGGCTCGGCACGGTCTCCGGCGCGAGCGTCACGACCGTCGCGCCGCCGGTCGGTCGGATGAGCAGCTCGACCTCGCGACGCGCCGATCGCGCGCAGCTTGGCTCGCGTCGTGGATGCCCTTCTTCGCAGGATTGAGGAACGGGCCCTCGATGTGGACTCCGAGCACGCCGGGCACGCCGGCGGCGATCGCCTCGCGGGCGGCGTCGAGCGCTGCCGCGATCTTCGCCTCGTCGTCGCTGATCAGGGTCGGCAGGAAGCCGGTCGTGCCGAACCGGCGGTGCGCGGCGCCGATCGCGGCGATCGTCTCGACGCTCGGGTCGTCGTTGAACAGCCGGTCGCCGCCGCCGTTCACCTGCACGTCGATGAAGCCCGGGACGAGAGTCCGCCGCTCGAGATCGACAATCCGCGATGCCGGACGGAACTTCGACTCATGCGACGATCGCAGGATGCGACCGGCGTCGATGACGACCGCACGGCCAGTGACGAACTCGCCGTCGATCAGGACGCGGCCGTTGACGAGCGCTTCGCGCCATCAGCGGGTCTCGGTGACCTTGGCGAGGTGCGGCGGACGGTCGGGGTCGAGCCCGCGCGCGACGGCCAGGGCTTCGGCGGCGCGGTAGAAGGACTGGATCTGCAGGATCGGCTCGAGCAGCGGCGCGCAGCCGATGGTCGGCAGCGTCGTCGCGCCAGGCAGCCTCGGCGCCAGCAGGAACACGCGCGCGCCGCGCTCGACCAACGCCGCTGCGGTCTGCTCGACATTCGTCGCGGTCTCGTCCGACTGGCTGAACATCAGCACCGGGAAGCCGGGCCGGACCAGCGCCATCGGCCCGTGGCGAAGCTCGGCGGTGCTGAACGCCTCGGCGTGAAGCTGTGACGTTTCCTTGAGCTTGAGTGCCGCCTCCTGCGCGATCGCCGAATCCGAATCCGCGGCCGAGGACATAGAGATCGCGCGCGCTTGCGAGCTCGTCGTCAGCGGCGACCAGTCGAGTTGCCATGCCTGCGTTCAGCAGATCGGGGAGCTCGTCGAAGGTCGCCGCGCAGCGCCTCGTCGTCGCTCCATTCCGCGATGACACGCGCGATGGCGGCTAGCGACGCGATGAACGATTTGGTCGCGGCGACGCTGCGTTCCGGCCCGGCGGCAAGGTCGACCGCCTCGTCGGCGAGATCGGCGAGCGGCGAGGCGGCGTCGTTGACGAGCGCGAGCACCCAGGCGCCCGCTCCCTTCAGGCTCGTCACCGTCGCCAGCAGGTCGGGGCTGCGGCCGGATTGCGAGATGGCGATGCACAGCGCGCCCTCCGCTCGCAGCGACGATGCGTAGACGGACGCGACAGACGGCGCTGCCGAGGCGACCGGAATGCCGATGCGGGTTTCGATCGCATATTTGGCGAAGGTCGCCGCGTGGTCGGAGCTTCCGCGGGCGCAGGTGATGACCACCGGTGGCGAGCGGCGCGCGCAGCGCTGCGCCGATGCGGTTCAGCGCGTCGCCGTTCGCCTCCTGCCGCGCCACTGCGGCCGCCGCTTCGCCGCCCTCGCGGAACATCGGTGCTGGTCGGCGCCGTCGCCGCGTCGGATTCAGTCGCTCGCCACTATTGACGCACGCTAGCGATGTGCCGGATGCTCGCACAATGACAAAGTTCTTCGCGCGTTCTGCCGCTGAGCTCCACCCGATGAGCCGAGTTCCGGCTGGCCGCTCCGATCGCGGGCTGGCTGATGAGCGTTCGGGAGGTCCCCGACCCGGTCTTTTGCCGAAGAGATGATGGGGATCGGGGTTGCGATCGACCCGACCGAGGGCACGCTCGTCGCACCCTGCGATGCCGAGGTTCTGCTGGTCGCTCCGACCGGGCATTCGGTGACTCTGCGGGCTGCCAACGGAGCGGAACTGCTGATCCACGTCGGCCTCGAGACCGTCGCCTTGCAGGGCCGCGGTTTCGAAACGCACGTCCGCGACGGCGATCGAGTGACCGCCGGCGACCCACTGATCAGCTTCGACCTCGATGCGGTCGGGCTCGAAGCGAAGAGCCTGGTGACGCCCATCGTTCTGACCAACGCGGGAGCAGTCCGTTGGTCATTGGATGCCTTGGACCGTCTGATCGAGCGCGGCCAAGTTATTCGGCTCGATCGAGGGTGAAGCCGGTTCGGCGGTAGCCCGGGCCGAGGACAGCAACGCTGTCAGCGCGGACGTCGTCATTCGCTTCGCGCACGGGCTGCACGCCCGCCCGGCTGCTCGCCTCGCGGATTGCGCGAAACGCTATTCCAGCGATGTGGCGATCCAGCTCGGCGACAAGAGTGCAAGCGCGCGCAGCCCGGTCGCGATCATGACCCTGAACGTCCGGCACGGCGACCGTGTGCACGTCAGGGCCGCTGGCCCGGACGCCGCCGCTGCGGTCGACGCAATCATCGCGCTTCTTGATGCCGGCGAAGTGCCGGAGCCAGAGCCAGTTTCGGTTTCGGTAGCGCCGGCGCGGGCGCTCGGCGACAACGAGATTGCGGGCGTTTGCGCGCTGCCTGGGGTGGTCCTCGGCACTGCAACCCACTGGCGCAGAAGAATCAGCGAAGCGGCCGAGCAGGGCGAGGGGCGTTCAGGAGGAAAGGGCGGCGCTCGCCAAGGCGCAGAGCGGCGTTCGGGCTCGCCTGCAGGCTGTCGCAGCGAGCCGCCGGCGGTGCCGCAGCCACGATCGCTCAGGCGCATATCGGCCTGCTCGGAGACGAGGACCTCAATGCCGCCGCCGCTGCCGAGATCGAGCGGGGGCGGAGTGCAGCAAAGGCGTGGCAGGTTGCGACCGATGCGGCAGCCGCCGGCTTGCGTGCAGCGGACAGCGTGCGGGTTCGCGAGCGGGTCGCCGATCTCGACGATGTTGCCGCGCAGGTTACGAGTGCGCTGTCCGGAGAGACTGCGCGTGCGGGAATGGACCTTGGCGAGAGGACGATCCTGCTCGCCGACGAGTTGCTGCCATCCGAACTGATGTCGCTGCCGCGGGAGCGGATTGTCGGGCTGGCGACGTCCGGAGGCGGAGCGACGTCGCACATGGCGATCATTGCGGCCTCGTTCGGAATCCCGACGCTGGTGGCGATGGGACCCCGCCTTGCCGAGATCGAGGACGGGACGCCGGTTCTTCTCGACGCAAGTGCGGGCGTGCTGGTTATCGACCCGGATGAGACGGCGCGGGCACGCGCGGCGGGCGCTGCTGAGCTCGACCGGGGCGGACGGCGAATGCGTCACGAGCGACGGTGAGCGCGTCCACTTGCTGGCCAATCTCGGCGGCGTCGGCGAGGTCGAAGCCGCGCTTGCCGCTGGCGCGGAAGGCTGCGGGCTGCTTCGAACCGAGTTCCTGTTCCTCGATCGATCCGACGCGCCGTCGCGCGAAGAACAGCGAAGCACCTATCAGGCCATCGCCGACGCGCTTGGCGAGCGCTCGCTGACCATCCGGACGCTCGACATCGGCGGCGACAAGCCGGTGCCGTACATCCGCTTTCCCGATGAGCAGAACCCGGCCCTGGGCGCGCGCGGCGTGCGCACTGCACTGTTCGCTCCGGATCTGATCGACGAACAATTGCGAGCGATTGCCGAAGTGCGCGGAGATGGCATCAAGGTGATGCTGCCGATGGTGGCGTCGGTCGCTGAGCTGCGCGCCGTTCGGCAGCGTTTCAACGAACTTCGGCCAGCGATCACGCTCGGCGTCATGGTGGAAACGCCGGCAGCGGCGCTGATCGCCGACCGGTTGGCCGAAGAAGCGGACTTCCTGTCGATCGGCTCCAACGATCTTGCGCAATATGTGCTGGCGATGGACCGCACCAATCCGCTGCTTGCGGCGGCCATCGACGCGCTGCATCCGGCCGTTCTGCGGCTGATCGCAATGACCGCCCAAGCCGGACGCAAGGCCGGTAAGCCGGTCAGCCTGTGCGGTAGTCTCGCATCGGACCCGACTGGCGCGCTGGTCCTGATCGGGCTTGGTATCCACGAGCTGTCTGCGGTTCCGGCGGCTTTGCCTGCCGTGCGCCGTGCAATCAGCCGCGCTTCCGCGGCCGATTGCAGGGTGCTGGCCGAAGGCGCGCTGACTTTGGAATCGGCGAGCGAGGTGCGCGATGCTTGCCGCCCAACTGCTGCAGGGAGACGCCCGATGACACAGCTTCGCCTGGACAAGCTGCAGCCGCTCGGCCGGGCACTGATGCTGCCCATCGCGGTGCTGCCGATTGCGGGCATGCTCCTTCGCCTCGGTCAGCCAGATTTGCTCGACATCGCCTTCGTCGCGGCGGCCGGCGACGCGATCTTCTCGCACCTGGGGTTGCTGTTCGGCATTGGCGTCGCGGTTGGTCTTGCGCGGGAAAACCATGGCGCGGCCGGGCTGGCCGGGGCGGTGTGCTTCCTGGTGCTGACGGAAGGGGCGAAAGCGCTTCTCCATGTCACGCCCGACGTGACCGCGGGCTTCGCCGACCAGGCCGCCCGCGACCTCGCGACCGCCGCGTGGAAAGCGAAGCAGCTCGACAAGCTCAGCGTCCCCGCCGGCATCCTGTCGGGTATCGCCGCGGGCATGCTCTACAATCGTTTCAGCGACATCAAGCTGCCGGATTACCTCGCCTTCTTCGGCGGCCGGCGGTTCGTTCCGATTGCCGCCGGAGCCGTCGGCCTGGTCGGAGCATTCCTATTCGGCTATGGCGATCCCTGGCTCGAAAGCGGCATCGACCAGCTCAGCCGGGCGGTGGTCGCGTCGGGCAATTTCGGGCTGTTCGCCTACGGCTTCCTCAACCGCCTGCTGATCGTCACCGGGCTGCACCACATCATCAACAACATCGCCTGGTTCATCATCGGCGATTATCACGGGACCACCGGCGACCTGAAGCGCTTCTTCGCCGGCGATCCTACCGCTGGCGCGTTCATGGCCGGCTATTTCCCGGTAATGATGTTCGGCCTGCCCGCCGCCTGCCTGGCGATGTACCGCACCGCGCTTCCGGAGCGGCGCAAGGCGGTCGCGGGGATGCTGCTGTCGCTTGCTTTGACGTCGTTCCTGACGGGCGTGACCGAGCCGATCGAGTTCAGCTTCATGTTCCTGGCGCCGGCGCTTTACGTGCTGCACGCAGCGCTGACGGGCGCGTCGATGGTGATCATGAACCTGCTCGGCGTGAAGCTGGGATTCGGCTTTTCGGCGGGGTTGTTCGATTATGTGCTCGGGTTCGGGATCTCGACGCGGCCGTTGCTGCTGATCCCCGTCGGGCTCGCCTATTTCGCGGTTTACTACTTCTCGTTCAGCTGGTGCATCCGGCGCTTCGACCTCAAGACGCCGGGCCGCGACGCCGGCGAAGTGATTGCGCCGCGCGGCGCCGAAACCGGAACCCGGGGCGGCGATTTTGCCCTGGCGCTTGGCGGCGCTGCCAACCTTAAGACGGTCGATGCCTGCATGACACGTCTGCGCCTGACGCTGCACGATCCGGAGGAGATCGACGAAGCGCGGCTTAAGGCGCTCGGGGCGAGGGGGATTGTCCACCCGGGCGGAGATGCTCTGCAGGTGGTGCTTGGGCCGATCGCCGACCAGGTCGCGGGCGAGATCCGCGCGAGCCTGCGTCAGGCTCCGGCGCCTGCTGCTTGGGCCGAGTGGGCTAAGGCACTCGGCGGAGAGTCCAACGTGCAGGACGTGCAGCAGCGTTCTGCACGGCTGATCCTCCGCCTTGCCGAGGCTAGCAAGCTTGACGAGACGGCTTTGAAGGGCCTCGGCGCAAGGGCTGTGGTCACGTCGGCGGGCGGCCGAGTGCACCTGCTGCTCGACGAGGCAACCGCCGGTTCCGTCGCCGCGGCAGCTGGCGGCAGCCTAGTTCGCCGCGACCGCGACGATGCGGCTGGCGCGGCGGCCGTCGTAGGAGCGGGTTCGTAGCTCGACCTTGCCGGTGACCCGGACCGGCGCTGTGTAGCGCGTCCACGCCGAGCCGGCGGTGCGATACTCGATCGTCTGACCGGGGAATTCGCTGTTCGCCTGTAACATGCCGTCGGCGATGCGCGCACCCGGCGGTGCGAGGCGGTACATCACGCCCGCTCGCTCGAGCGCGCGTAGCTGCTGCGGCATCCGCGAGGCGAAGCTGGCCCAGTCGCTGTCCAGCGCCCGGCGGTCCACCTTGCCGTCCGCGTAGGTGTAGCTTGCACCGGCGCGGTAGGGCGGTTCCCAGGAGGCGCGGTGCCACGCCCGCTCGGACAGCGCGAGCAGGCGCGGGAATAGCATGTAGTCGACAAGCGAGTCGTTGCGGATCGTCTCGCTCCACAGGTTTGCCTGCGCGCCGGCGATGGATCGACCCGGCTCCATCGGCGCCGCGTCCCCCACGGTCGTCGGCAAGTCGTGGATGTCGTTCATCACCGACGCGTTCGCCGGCAGGTTGTCGGGCATGAAGCTGAACACCTTGAAGGTGTCGACGCCGCGGGTTCCCCAATCGTAGCCGCGCTCGAGCGGATTGGGCGCATAGGGCATGTCGAAATAGAGAACGTTGGGGACCGCGATCACTGTCTTCCAGCCGAGGTTCGCGGAGCGGTGCGCTTCCGCCGGAGCAGCGGTGAAGAGGTCTCCCCAGATGTCCGACTGGACCTTGGCTGGCATCTTGGCCGGATTCACATGATCGAGGCCGTCGCTCCAGCCGGCGGCGGTGATGTGCCTGCGGGCAAGAGAGGCCGACACCCGCTCGATGAACATCGGGCCGAGCTTGTCGACGGTGAGGCCGGTCTTCGCCATCAGCGCCTGGCACGCCGGTGAGCCGGACCACGCGCCCGCGGTTTCGTCGGCGCCGATATGATAGGTCTTGAGCGGGACTCCGGCCGCAGCGTGAAGCGCGGCGATGTCGTCGATGACCGCGTCGATGAAGCGATAGGTGCTGTCGAGGCAGACGTTTAGCGTGTTGTCGTTGTAATTCTGGATGCTGCGATATTGCGTCGTGTCGCCGGGTTCGACGAGCCGGAACCGCTCGGCGTCCGCCTTGCGGCCTTCGGCCAGCAGCCGGCGGTAGCGGGCTTCCATCGAGTGGATCGCCGCTCGCGAGTGACCCGGCATGTCGAATGACGGGATCACCTCGATCCCGCGCGCCTTCGCGGCCTTGAGGATCTCGATATAATCGGCTCGGGTGAGATAGCCGTTGACTGCGGTGTTGCGGTCCGGGCCCGATCCGAGCTGGGGCAGCAGGCAGTGCGTTTCGCCGGGGTCGTAGCAGCGATAGCCGCCGACCTGCGTCAATTCGGGGAAGCGCGCGATCTCGAGGCGCCAGCCCTCGTCGTCGCCGAGGTGAAGGTGCAGCTTGTTGAGCTTGTAGCGGCCCATCTGCTCGATGACCTTGAGCACCTCGGCCTTGCTGTGGAAGTTCCGCGCGAGGTCGATGTGGAGGCCGCGGAAGCCGAACTGCGGAGAATCCTCGATCACCAGCGGCCGCAGTTGCCCGTGCTCGGAGGCCGCCTGCTGCGCGAGGGACTCCAACCCAAAGCGGGCGCCGGCGGCGTTACCCGCCGCGATGTCGATGCCGCTGCGCGACGCCATCAGGCGATACGCTTCCGGAGGGAAGTGCCCGGCTGCCGATATGGTCACGCGCAGTGCCGGGCCGCTCACACCTGTCCGGACGCCAGCCGAGGCGAGGTCGGCCAGCGCGGCAGCGATCGATTGCCTTTGGAGTCCCGCGAGCGACAGCCGAACCCCATGCGACAGGTCCAGCGGCGCACCGCCTGGACGTTGCACGACTGCAGGTTGCGGAACGATCGCGACGTCCGGCGCCCCGGCAGCGACTGCGCTGCGCTGCGCGTACAGGTCGAACGCGCGCTGCGGCGTTTGCCAGCGCGTCTTGTCGTCAGGCGTCGCCGTTCCGAGCCGCGCTTCGTTCGTCATTGGAGCGACGAAGGGGAGGACTTCGAGGCCGCTCTCCGGATCGGTCACGGGCCGGGTTGCCGCAATCGTCGCCGGCGTCAGATTGCCGGACACCAGGAACATGTTCGGCAGCGGGTAGAAGGCGGAGAAGAAATGCCCCTGCGACCACAGGCGGACCGGATAGGTCTTGCCGGCGATGAGACGGACGCCGGGACGAGGCTCCAGCACGTGCAGGTCGCCGTTGATGAGACGCATGGTGAAGACGTCGCTGTCGGCCTGGATGATCGGGTTCACCGACCCGAAGAACAGCTTGAAGTCGCCGCCGGCGAGGTCGGCCGGCAGCGTCGCCGGCATTGTCAGGTCAAGCTCCGACAGGAAGCAGCCGCCCGCCTGTCCCGGACATTTCGCCGGGTGGTTGTCGAGGATCGCTAGCCGGACGCCCATGGCGCCGGCGAGCGCATTCAGCTCCTGCTGCGAGGCGGCACTGGCCGCCGACGCAAGCGTCGATGCCATCAGGAACGCGATCACTCGGCGACGCATCGGCACAGGCTCCCCCTACAACTTTCGTCTTCGTGTCATGGCGCCCGATGACGGTCAATCAACGCGGCTTGCCGGATGCCAGCAAGCGCGTAGGCTGTGCGCATGACTCCGCTCCTTGCCATGGCAGCCGCCGCGATGATGACATCCTCGCCCGCGCCGGATCGCGGCACGATCATCGGCTATGTAGCGGCGTTCAAGGGCCTCGACCGGGCGATCGCGCAAGGGGGGTTCGAAAACTACACGCAGCTCGATCTCGCCTTCGTGAATCCTACTCCGACGGGCGATGTGCTGGGGCCGGACGGTCTCGCCTGTGCTCCGGCCGGCAATGGCGGGATGGTTTCCGAGGGCCAGCTGCGGCAGCTGGTCGCGGCGGCACACAGGTCGGGCGCGAAGGTCGTGGCATCGCTTGGCGGCGCAGTCATCCCGCCGTGCGGCGGCGACTGGACCCAGCTTGCCGCGCCGCCGCTGCGCGACAGAGTGGTGGCGGGCGTTATCGCAATGGTCGACCGCTACGATCTCGACGGCGTCGACATCGACCTTGAAGGCAAGCTGATGACCGACATCGACCAGGCCGGCAATTACACGCCGCTGGTGAGCGCGCTTTCGGCTGAGCTTCACGGCCGGTCGAAGGTGCTGACCGTCGCCACCGGCTCATATCCGGGTGGAATGGTGCCGGATTCATCGTTGCCCTATTTCGACGTGATCGGACTCATGTCCTACGACCAGGTCGGACCGACCTGGGGGCCGGCCGGTGCCGAGCATTCGACGTACGAGCAGGCGGAAAAAGACCTCACCCTGTGGCTCGGCAAGGGCGTTCCGGCGAGCCGGCTGGCGCTTGGCATGCCCTTCTACGGCCGCGGGTTCGGGACCTACCGCGAAGGCTGGAGCCTGCAGGACATCGCCGAGGCGTTCGGCGGCCGCCAATTGAAGAGCGACGTCGTCGGGACGCTTTGCGGCGGCTGCAGCTACATCACCTACAACGGTCTCCCGACCCTTGGGAAAAAGGCGGAGCTTGCCGGCGCCTGGGGGGCGGGGGTGATGGTCTGGGAATTCGGCGAGGACCTCGCCGGCAGCCGCGCGATCCGCCACATCGGCGAAGAGTACCGGAAAGGACGGTCTCGTGCCCGCCGCAACTGATCTTGCGAAACGCGAGCGGCTGGTGTCGCTCGACCTGCTGCGCGGCCTCGCGGTCATCGGCATGATCATCGTCAACGAGATGGCCGGGATGGCGCCGCCGGTGTTCCCGCTGCTGCTGCATTCGCACTGGGCGGGGCTGACGATCGCCGATGTCGTGTTTCCAGCATTCCTGTTCATGGTCGGGGTTTCGATACCGCTGTCGTTCAAGTCGAAGGAGCGGGTCGATTACAGCGCGATCGCCTGGCGGGTGTTCAGGCTGATCCTGCTCGGCTTCATCCTGTCGAACATCTTCTGGCTGTCGAAATTCAGTTCGAGCAGCTGGCGATTGTTCGGAGTGCTGCAGCGGATCGGCCTCGTTTATGGCGCCTGTGCAATCCTGTTCCTGAAGGTTGCTCCGCGCACGCGATTGATCGTCGCGGCGGCGATCCTCATCCTCTACTGGCCGCTGACCTACGTTCCACAGCTCGACGGCCTGCCGACCGACCTGTGGGTGCGCGGGCTCAACTTCGTGGGTTCCGTCGACCGCGTCCTCCTCGGCGCCGGCAACCATATCTACGTGCCCGGTCTTCACGGCTACGATCCCGAAGGGCTTCTTGGCACCCTGCCTGCGATCGCGCAGGGCCTGATCGGCGTCGCGACCGGCGAGTATCTGTTACGGACGCAAGGACCGGTGCGGCTCCGCACGCTGGCCATTGCTGGCGCGGCCATGCTGATCGTCGGCATCCTGTGGGGATTCGTCTTCCCGATCGTGAAGGACATCTGGTCGAGCCCGTTCGTGCTCGTCACCACGGGCATCGCGCTGCTCGTCCTGAGCGCGCTTGGCTATCTGTTCGACGGACGGCCGATGAGCGGCTGGCGACGCGTCGTTGAAGTGATTGTGCTGCCGTTCGGAATCAATGCGATTGCGGCCTATGCGCTACACGAGATTGCCTGGTCCCTGCTTGGCTGGGACCTGCTGCAGAAGCCCTATAATCATCTCCTGCACTACATCGAGCCTCAGATTGCCGCCTTCGTTCCGGTGGGGCTGTTCCTGGCCTTCATCTGGATGTGCATGCACTATCTCTGGCGCAAGCACTGGCTGGTCCGGATTTAGTCGGTCACGGTCAGCTTCGCGCTCTTGAGGTCGACAGAGTTCGGACCGGCGGAAATGGTGAAGGTGCCCGGCTCGACGACGTGCTTCATGTCCGGGTTCCACAGCGCCAGGTCATCCGGATCGAGCGTGAAGGCGATCGTCCGGCGCTCACCGGGCCGGAGACTCACGCGTTGGAATCGCTTGAGCTCGATCACCGGACGGGTGACGCTCGCCTGGTCGTCGTGGATGTAGAGCTGGACGACCTCGTCGCCGGCCCGGCTGCCGGTATTGGCGACGTCCACCTCGATACGCGCCGACTCGTTGGCGGCGATTGCCGGCGTCAGGATGCGCGGCGCGGAGATCGCGAAGCTCGTGTAGCTGAGCCCGTAGCCGAACGGATAGAGCGGCTCGGTCGTATCGAACAGGTAACCGCGGCGCGATGTCGGCTTGTGGTCGTAATAGACCGGCAGCTGGCCCACGGAGCGCGGGATCGACACCGGCAGCTTGCCGCCGGGGTTGACCTTGCCGAAGAGGACGTCGGCGACCGCGTGGCCGGTCTCCTGGCCCAGGTACCAGCCCTCGACCAGCGCCGGTGCTTTCGCTGCGAGATAATTGACGGACAGCGGCCGGCCGTTGAGCAGGACGATGACGGTCGGCTTGTGCAGTGCGAGGATCGCTCGGGCGAGGTCCTGCTGCTGGCCGACGAGATCGAGCGAGGAACGGTCGCCGAGGTGTGTGTCGGCCCACGCCTCGCGGCTGGTCTGCTCGTTGCCGCCGAGCACCATCACGATGGTGTCAGCCTTGCGCGCGGCCTGAACGGCCTGCGCGATCAGCTTCCGGTTGACGGAAGCGGGGACGAGCTTGACCTCGTCGCACGACCAGCAGCGGGTCTCGGTGAGGCGGACGCCTTCCGAATAATCGACTGCGAAACGACCCTTGCCGGCCTCCTGCATCCCTTCGAGCACGCTGACGACATGCTTCGGCACGTCGCTGTAGCCGCCGATGGGCGTGTCCCTCGCGTGGGCGCCGATCACCGCCATGCGGTGGATCTTCGCCGGCTCGAGCGGCAGCAGACCGTGATCGTTCTTGAGCAGGACGATGGCCTTGTCCGCCGCTTCCCGGGCGAGCGCGATGGCGTCGGGAGTCGCTGTCTTCGCCTCCGCGGTCGCGGGGTCGGGGAAGGGGTTGTCGAACAGCCCTGATTCAATCTTCAGCCGAAGGACGCGACGCACCGCCTGATCGACAAGCGCCTGCGGCACCCGCCCCGATGCGGACGAGTGCCGGCAATTGAGCAAAGCCTTCGGCGTCGGGGGTTTCGACGTCCACGCCCGACTTGATCGGCCCGGTCGGCAGCGTCGGTGATGTTGTCGTAGAGCTTGTGGCGAGTCATCAGCTCGCGGATGCCGTAATAATCGCTGACGACCGCGCCCTGGTAACCCCATTCGCCGCGCAGGACCCGGTTCAGAAGCCAGTTGTTGGCGTGCGACGGGATGCCGTCGATCTCGTTGTAGGACGCCATTACGGACTGGATCGGGAAGGTCTTCACCGCGCGCTTCGAACGGCGGGAAGAAGTCCTCGCGAAGCTCGCGCTCGCCGAGGTGGGCCGGGCCGACGTTGGTGCCGCTCTCCGGCTGGCCGTGGCCGGTGAAATGCTTGAGCGTCACCAGCACCTTGTCCGGTCCAAGCGGAAGGCTCGGACCCTGGAACCCGCGGATGGCGGCGAGACCGATGGTGCCGACCAGATACGGGTCCTCGCCATAGGTTTCTTCGATGCGGCCCCAGCGCGGGTCGCGGGCGATGTCGACGACCGGCGCCAGTGCCAGAAACGCCCCGCGAGCGCGCATTTCGCGGGCGGCGACCGAGAACACGCGGGTCACGAGTTCCGGGTCCCAGCTGCTGGCAAGGGCGATCGCCTGCGGGAAGCTTGTAGCACCGCGCGCGACATAGCCGTGCAGCGACTCCTCGTGCATTAGGATGGGGATGCCCAGCCGCGTGTGCTCGACCGCCCAGTGCTGAGCGGCGTTGACATAGTCCGCGGTGTCGCGGGCATCGCGGTTGACGGCAGCGGAAGCTCCAGCCGCTCCGTTCGACGCCACAACACCGCGCTTGTCAGATGGACGGGCCATTCCGCCGATCCCGTTCGGAAAGGCTTGCGACGCCGCTTCCGGAGAGAAGCGGCCATCGGCGGTCTGCACCTTCGACTTCTGTTCCCAGATGGTTTCGAGCTGCGCCACCTTTTCGTCGAGCGTCATGCGCGCCAGCAGGTCGTCGACGCGGCGGTCAACGGGCTGCCGGGCATCCTTGTAGATCGGGAGCGTGGGACGCGCCTGAGCCACTGCGACGCTCGCTGCTGCAAGAGCCAATGTCGTTGCGGCCGCGAGCCGCCAGCCCCGTGTTCGCACGTCGTATCCCCTCAGATCACGCCAGAATGGTAGCGCTAACCTAGACCGGCGGCGGCTACGGTCAACGCGGCGTCGATTGCAATGGCTGAACGGCTCACTTAACCCGTGCGGCAAGGGGTGGTGAATGGCCAAGCCAAGCCGGCGCGGACGGGGAGCGGTCACGATCGAGGACGTCGCGCGCGCCGCGGGCGTGTCGGCGATGACTGTGTCGCGCGTGATCAACCACGGCAAGAACGTCCGCGAGTCGACGCGCGCGGCGGTCCTTGAAGCCGTCGAACAGCTCAACTACTCGCCCAATACCGCCGCCCGAAGCCTCGCGGCCGGGAAGGCGACGCACATCGGCTTGCTCTATGCCAATCCCGAGCGCCTCCTATCTCAGTCAATTCCTGATCGGCGGCTTGCACGCTGCCCGAAGTGCCGGCGTTCACCTCGTCATCGAATCGTGCGAGTCCGAAGATGCCGACGAGCAGGCCGAGGTCACCCGCCGGTTCGCAACCAGCGATGTCGAAGGCGTGATCCTGCCGCCGCCGCTCTCCGAATCGCAGCCGATCATGGCCGAACTCGATTCGCTTGGCATTCCGGTCGTCACCGTCGCCATGGGTGTCCCGCGCGAAGACAGCCTCAATGTCCGCATCGACGACCGCGCGGCAGCGCTCGAGATGACCCGTTATCTTCTCGACCTGGGCATCGCGAGATCGGGTTCATCAAGGGCCATCCCAACCACATCGCTTCGCAAGATCGTTACAAGGGCTTCTGCGACGCGCTGACCGAAGCCGGGATAGATTGCGGCGCGGCAGCGGTCGAGCAGGGCTATTTCAGCTATCGGTCCGGCCTGATCGCGGGAGAGCGGCTGCTTGCCCGACCGCAGCCGCCGACGGCCATCTTCGCAAGCAACGACGACATGGCGGCGGCGACGATGAGCGTTGCCCACCGGCGCGGGATGACGGTGCCGGACGACCTCAGCATCGTCGGCTTCGACGACACCGCGCTTGCAACCAGCGTCTGGCCGGAGCTGACCACCGTCAAGCAGCCGATCGCAGCGATGGCAGAGGCAGCACTCGAATTGCTGATCGCCGATCTTCGCGTTCACCGCTCGAGCGCCACGCGGAAGTTTGCCGAGCGGGTGCTGAGCCACGCTCTCATCGTTCGCGACTTCAGCGGCGCCGCCGCCACGCAAATCGCGAGCTCGGAAAAGCGATGGCTAGGGCGTTGCGCCGCGCCGAAGCAGCGTGTTACCGCTAACAGGTGTTCGCGCAGCACAGCGCGTCACGAGGGGAGAGTGAAATGGTCGAAGCAAGTCCGCAGCGGGCGAACATGGGCTTCATCGGCGCGATTGTCGCCGTCGCCACCATTGGCGGATTTCTGTTCGGCTACGACAGCGGCGCGGTCAACGGCACGCAGGACGGGCTGAAGCAGACTTTCGGGCTTGTCGATGGCAGCTGGTCGCCAGCGAACGGATTAGGCTTCACCGTCGCGTCTCTGTTGATCGGCTGCTTTATCGGCGCCTTTTTCGCGGGCCGGCTCGCAGACGTCATCGGCCGACGCAACACGATGATGATTGCAGCAGCCCTGTTCCTTGCGGGAGCGCTGGTGCAAGGTGTTGCGGAATCGCACCTGATCTTTCTAATCGCCCGAATTTGCGGCGGAATGGCGGTCGGGGCCGCGAGCGTGCTTTCGCCCGCGTACATCTCGGAAATCGCACCGGCGAATATCCGCGGCCGGCTCACCACCGTGCAGCAAATCATGATCATCACTGGCCTGACCGCGGCATTCCTCGTCAATTACTTCCTTGCCCAGGGCGCCGGCGTTTCGACCGCGACGTTCTGGCTGGGGCTGGATGCGTGGCGGTGGATGTTCCTGATGCAGGCGATTCCGGCGGCGATCTTCCTCGTCGCGCTGTTCATGATTCCGGAAAGCCCGCGCTACCTGGTTTCCAAGGGGCGCGATGATCAGGCGGTCGCGGTCCTCACCAGCCTGTTCGGCGGCGAGGCCGCGACTCCGAAGTTCGAGGAGATCCGATCGACCTTCGCGACCGACCACCAGCCGCGGCTCTCCGACATTCTCGCAAAGGCACCCGGCCGTGGCTTCCTTGGCGTCCGCTACATCGTGTGGGTCGGCATCATGCTGGCGGTGTTCCAGCAATTGGTCGGCATCAACGTCATCTTCTATTACGGCGCCACGCTGTGGAAGCTGGCGGGTTTCACCGAGCAGCAGTCGCTCCTCATCAACATCGTCTCCGGCGCGGTTTCGATCGCCGCCTGCTTCATTACCATCGCGGTGATCGACAGGATCGGACGCAAGCCGCTGCTTCTGATCGGATCGGCAGGCATGACTGTCACCTTGTTCGTCATGGTCTATGCGTTCAGCCACGGCTCGCTCGACCCGAAGGGCAACCTGGTCCTCTCGGAGAGCCTCGGCACCGTCGCCGTCGTCGCCGCCAACCTCTACGTCATCTTTTTCAACGTCAGCTGGGGCCCGGTGATGTGGGTGATGCTTGGCGAGATGTTCCCGAACCAGATTCGCGGCTCTGCTCTCGCAGTGTCCGGATTTTTCCAGTGGTTCGCGAATTTCGTGATCTCGTTCACGTTCCCGATCATGGCCGCGGGCTGGGGATTGCCGGCGAGCTACACCTTCTACGGCGTCTGCGCCGCGATCAGCTTCTTCCTGGTGATGTGGCTTGTCCGCGAGACCCGCGGGAAAGAGCTCGAGCACATGGAAGGGTGATGATGAACCTCCCTGTTGCGCAGCAATGGGGAGGGGGACCGCTCAGTGCAGCTGAGCGGTGGAGGGGCCCCTCCGTCACCGCTTCGCGGCGCCACCTCCCCACGAGCTGCGCTCGCAGGGAGGATCGATGACTTGTACCCCCGTCCGTCCGTTTCGGTCGCGCGAGTGGTTCGCGGCGCCGGGCCGCAGCGACATGGCAGCGCTCTACATCGAGCGCTTCATGAACTACGGACTCACGCGCGAGGAATTGCGTTCGGGAAGGCCGATCGTGGGCATCGCCCAGTCCGGTTCGGACCTCGCGCCGTGCAACCGCATCCACCTCGAACTGGTGCATCGGATCAAGGCCGGCATTCGCGACGCCGGCGGGATTCCGATGGAATTCCCGATGCACCCGATCTTCGAGAATTGCCGGCGGCCGACGGCGGCACTCGACCGCAATCTCGCCTATCTCGGGCTGGTCGAGATCCTCAACGGCTATCCGATCGACGCGGTCGTGCTCACCACCGGCTGCGACAAGACGACGCCGGCCGCGATCATGGCGGCGGCGACCGTCGACATCCCGGCGATCACGCTCAACGGTGGGCCGATGCTCGACGGCTGGCACGACGGCGAGCTGGTCGGGTCGGGCACCGTCATCTGGAAGTCGCGGCGGCTGCTCGGGGCGGGCGAAATCGACGAGCAGGAATTCATGCGCCGCGCCTGCGACAGCGCGCCGTCGGCGGGGCATTGCAACACGATGGGCACGGCCTCGACGATGAATGCGATTTCCGAGGCGCTCGGCATGTCGCTGCCGGGGCAGGCGGCAATCCCCGCGCCGTATCGCGAACGCCCGCAGATGGCCTACGAGACCGGCAAGCGCATCGTTGACATGGCCTATGACGACCTTCGCCCCTCGAAGATTCTCACCCGCGAAGCCTTCCTCAATGCGATCCGACTGACCGCGGCCATCGGCGGATCGACCAATGCGCAGCCGCATATCGTCGCCATGGCGCGGCATGCAGGGGTCGAGATCGGCAACGCGGACTGGATGGACTTCGGGTACGACATCCCGCTGCTCGCCAATGTGCAGCCTGCCGGAAAATATCTGAGCGAGCGCTTCCATCGCGCCGGCGGCGTTCCGGCAGTGATGTGGGAGCTGCTTCAGGCCGGCAAGCTCGACGGCGCTGCGCTGACCTGCACTGGCCGCACCCAGGCCGAGAACCTCGAGGGGCGGGAGGCCACCGACCGTGAGGTGATCTTGCCCTATTCCGCGCCGCTCCAGGAGCGCGCCGGCTTCCTCGTGCTGTCCGGCAACCTGTTCGACTGCGCGATCATGAAGACCAGCGTGATCTCCGACGAATTCCGCCAGCGCTACCTGTCCCGCCCGGGGCACGAGGGTGTGTTCGAGGCACGCGCGATCGTGTTCGACGGCTCGGGCGACTACCACGACCGGATCAACGACCCGGCGCTCGCCATTGACGAGAATTGCATTCTCGTCATCCGCGGCTCGGGCGTGGTCGGCTGGCCGGGGTCCGCGGAAGTCGTCAACATGCAGCCGCCGGACGCTCTCCTTCAGCGCGGGATCACCAGCCTGCCGACGCTCGGCGACGGTCGCCAATCGGGAACCTCGGACAACCCGTCGATCCTCAACGCTTCTCCGGAAAGTGCAGCGGGCGGCGGACTTGCGTGGCTCCGCACAGGTGACATCATCCGCATCGACCTGAACGAAGGCCGCTGCGACGCGCTCGTCGAGGAGGACGAGATCGCGGGCCGCAAGGCCGAGCCGGCACCACCGATTCCGCCGAGCAATACGCCGTGGGAAGAGCTATTCCGCGAGAAGACCGGACAGCTCGCCGAGGGCGGCGTCCTCGAATTCGCGGTCAAGTATCGCGGAACGTCAGCGAAGACGCCCCGCCACAATCACTGAACCGGCAGCTCGAAGACGGGCACTGGCAGCAGGTCGCCGTCGTAGAGGTTCACGACCGGATAGTCGGACCAGGCGTAGCGCACTCGGGAGACCGGCTGCCCGTCCACGGTGATCACCACGTCGGAATCCTTGGCACGCGCTTCGGCGTAGCGACAGCTCTCCGCCGCCGCGCCGCACAGCTCGAACGCGTTCGCGGTTGCGCCGCTCAGGGTCTGCAGCGGCTTGCTGAAGCTGACCACGATCGAACCGCCCTGCCGAACGGCCCGGATCGGTACGGGGCCGACGGTGCCGCCCGTCCCCGGATAGGCAAGGTTGCGGCCGGCAAGCGCCAGACGACGTCCGACCTCCTGCTTGTTGGCGGGGTGAATGTCGTTGGGCTCGCCGAGGTCGATGGCGCTGGCGAGTGCCGCGTGGGGATCGCGCTCGACGGCAAGGCGCTGCTCATCGATCAACGCGGCCCAGCCGCTCTCCGTGGGGACGGACGTCCGCTTGCCCCAGCCGGCCAAGCCGACGATCAGGAAGGGGAGCTTGGGATCGCCGAACTGCGTGCGCCAGTTGCTCATCATCGCTGCGAGGCGCTGGTCGTAGCCTGGCTGGCCGACATCGGCTTCGCCCTGGTACCAGGCGACGCCTTTCAGCGGCAGCGGCCCGAATGGCGCGACCATGGCGTTGTAAATGGTCGCGACGCCGGAATTGTTGCTCCACGGCGGCACCGGCGGCGAGCCGATCGCGTCGTCGATGCGCACATATTGCCAATCGCTTCCGAGCGGCTGCGCGTGGCCGTCGGCGAATGCGATCTGCATCGCGCTTGCAGGTCCCATCAAGCCGCCCGGGCCCCACAGATCGCGGACGTAGGAGACAATGGTATTGCGGCCGGCGTGGAGCACACCCGGCGCGAGCTTGTAGTTGCGGGGCGACGTCGGGTCGCTGCTGCCGCCGACGGCGACGCCGTTGACGAAGGTCTCGTCCATGTCGTCGATGACGCCGAGCGAGAGCGTTGCGGACTGCGCTGCGTCCGCAGGCGTGAGCGTCACCTGCTTGCGCGCCCAGACGGCGCCGTCGAATGTCGGCCAGTCGCCGCCCCAGTCGTTCCAGTTGCCGATACTGGGCACCGGTTTCCAGGCCAGGCGATCGCTGGCGTTCCACGGCTCGGCGCCGGGCAGCTCGCCCGTCTTCGATCGCCACCACTTGCCCCAATCGTCGCCAAAGCGGCCGACCGCGGCGGGTTCGTCGGTGCGGTAGACGTCGAGCAGGTCGGCGGCGAGGGCGTTCGCCGCTCGAGCGCGCCGCGGCCTCGCTCATCCAGGCGCGGATCGGAGTTCCGCCCCAGCTGTCGTCGATCGCGCCGATCGGCACCTTCTGCGGTCTTGCGGAAGTCGCGCGACCATGAAGGTGCAGGCTGCGGAGAAGTCGCGAGCGCTGTCCGGGGTCGAGCGTTGCCACTGCGGCACCTTGGCGAAGCTAGTCCGCGCGCTGTTCGAAAGCTGGTTCGGCACCTTCATCAGCCGCAGGTCGGCGTCGTTCGCGGACTGGACCTCGCCATCGCCATTGAGCGCCCGGCGAAGCGGATATTCCATGTTGGACTGGCCCGAGCAGAGCCACACGTCGCCGACCATGATGTCGTTGGCGGTTGCGGCGTCACTCGGTGCCGCTCACCCGAAGCGATAGGGGCCGCCGGCTGCGCGCGGAGCAAACGGGGCCTGCCAGCGCCCGGCGGAATTCGCGCTCGCCGTGCCGGCTTGCTCCCGCGAAGGTCACAGTGAGCCGCTCGTCCGCGTGCCGCGGTGCCGGTCAGCAGGATCGGCCTGCCGCGCTGGATGACGGCGTGGCTGCCGAACTGCGGATCGATGGTCGGCGCGGCGTGCGCGCTCGGCGCCAGCAGTGCTGCGAGGATCACAGCTGCGCGAGCGGGCATGCCACTCCCGGCACGTCGACCCGGAAGCTGAACAGGAGCCGATCAGCGGTTGGCGCGCGATGTCCTCGGGCTCAGCATCTGCCGCGCGGTGGTCGCGTAGACGGTGCGCAAATCATCGCCGCCGAACGCGATCTTGGTGATGTTGGCGACCGGGAAGCGGACCGGCTCCAGCAGGTCGCCGTCCGGCGAGTAGCGGCGCGCTTCCCAGCCCGCGTAGAGGCGCGATCCACAGGCAGCCTTCGCTGTCGATCGTCGGGCCGTCGGGATGGCCATCGTTCGGGTCGATGCGGACGAACGGCCGCGGCGTCGCCGAGCGACCCGTCGTCGCGGATGTCGGCGGCCTGGATCGTGCCCGCCGAGCGTGTCGACGAAGATAGAGGCGGCGTCCGTCCGGCGAGACCGCCGGGCCGTTGGTGATCGCGATGTCGGTCGATGCCGGTCCGCGTCAGCCTGCCGCGTGCGAAGCAGTAGAAAGCGCCGGTCTTCGCCTTCTCGCCATCGTCCATCGTGCCGAACCAGAGCCGGCCCGCCGGGATCGACGACGCCGTCGTTGAGCCGGTTGCTCGGATTCTCCGGCTCGACCTCGACGATGACGGTCGAAGCCGCCGGTCGCGTCGATCGAAGCGATAGAGCCCGGACTTGCAGGCCCGCGACGAAGCCGCCGCCCTCGGCCGGCAGGATGAAGCCGACCTGCTCCGGCGCGTCCCAGCTGCGCGTGCTCGCCGGTCGCCGGATCGAAGCGGTGGATCTGCTGCTTCTTGATGTCGACGAACCAGAGCGCCTGGTCGCGCTCGACCCACACCGGGCCTTCGCCGAGCTCGGCCTGCAGTGCCCAGACGGGTGACGGCTCGCGCTCGCTCATCTCAGCGCCATCCCGCGTCGACGAAATATTCGTGGCCGGTGATCAGCCGCGCATCGTCGGAGGCCAGGAACAGGACCATCGCGGCGATGTCCTCGGGCACCAGCCGCCCCTTCAGGCACTGCGCGGCGACGATCTCGGCCTCGCCTTCGGGCGTGTACCACTTGCAGCTGGCGCGGCGTGCGCACGTTGCCGGGCACGACGCAGGTTGACGCGGATATTGTCGCGCCCGAGTTCGCGGGCGAGCGCGCGGGTCAGGCCCTCGATCGCCGCCTTGCAGGTCTGGTAGAGCGCGAGTCCGGGCAGCGCCGAGGTGCCAGGAGATCGAGCCGAGATTGATGATCGCGCCGCCGCCCTTCGCTCGCATCCCCGGCACGACCGCCTGCGCGCAGAAGAACTGGTGCCGGAGGTTCACGTTGATCCGGTCGTCCCAATAGGCTTCGGTGACCTCCTCGATCTTGTGGCGGTCGTCGTTGGCGGCGTTGTTGACCAGCACGTCGATGGCGCCGCCTTCGTTCGACCAGCTCGCGCGATCGCCGCCTGGCGTCGCGCCGATGTCCGTGAGGTCGACCTGCAGGAACCGCGCGCCGGTGCGCGTCGGCGAGCGCCTCGCGATTCGTCCGTCGCAAATGTCGATGAAGGCGACGTCGCAGCCCTGCCGCGGCGAATGCCTCGACGATGCCGCGCGCCGATGCCGGAGCCGCCGCCGGTGATCAGCACGCGCTTGCCGCGCAGGCTCGGATAGATGGCGCGGCTGTCGCTGGTCTCGGCCAACACTTCAGCCCCCGATGTAGACGGTCTTGATCTGCGTGTAGAATTCGACCGCGGCGAAGCCCTGCTCGCGCGCGCCGTAGCTCGACTTGCGGGTGCCGCCGAACGGCACGTGATAATCGACGCCGGCGGTCGGCAGGTTGATCATCACCATCCCGGCGCGGACGTTGCGGCGGAAGTGCCGCGCGTGCTTGAGCGAGTTGGTGACGATGCCGGCGGACAGGCCGAACTCGCCGCGATTGGCGATCTCCAGCGCTTCCTCATAGTCCTGCACGCGTACGGTGCTGGCGACCGGGCCGAACACTTCCTCGCAGTTGATGCGCATGCTCGGGCTGCGGTGTCGGCGATCACCGTCGGCGCCATGTAATAGCCGGGCGTGCCGAGCTTGAGCGGCTCTCGCCGCCGGTCAGGACCTTGCCGCCTTCGTCGCGGGCGATGTCCGACGTAGCGCAGATTCTGCTCGAGCTGCTCCTCGCTGACCGCCGGCCCGATCTGCGTCTGCGGGATCGAGCGCGTCGCCGACCTTCAGCGCCTCGCGCCTTCTCGGCCAGCGCCTCGACGAACCGGTCGTGGATGCCTTCGGTGACGATGATCCGCGACGAGGCGGTGCAGCGCTGGCCGGTGGCGAAGAAGGCGCCGTCGATCGCGCAGTGACGGCGCGGTCGAGGTCGGCGTCGTCGAGCACCACCAGCGGATTCTTGCCGCCCATCTCGAGCTGCACGCGCGCCTGGCGCTTGGCCGCGCCTTCGGCGACCTGCGCGCCGACGCGTCTGCGAGCCGGTGAAGGAGATGCCGTCGACGTCCGGGATGGTCGACGATCGCGTCGCCGACGTCGCCTCCGCCGAGGACCAGGTTGAACACGCCCGGCGGGCGCGCCCGCTTCGATCAGGATGTCGCGCCGAGCGCATGGGCGATGGCCGGCGTCGGGGTTGCGGGCTTCAGCACCACGGTGTTGCCGAAGGCCAGCGCGGGCGCGCTCTTCCACGCCGGGATCGCGATCGGGAAGTTCCACGGCGTGATCAGGCCGAAGACGCCGACCGCCTCGCGATAGGTCTGCGACGTCGAGCGCCGGGCCGCGTCGATTCGAGGGTCTGGCCGTGGCGGCGCAGCGCCTCGCCGGCGAAATATTTGAAGATGCGCGCGGCGCGCATCGACCTCGCCCGTGCCTTCGGGCAGGGTCTTGCCTTCCTCGCGCGACAGCAGGCGTGCCGAGCTCCTTGGCGCGGCTCATGATCAGCGAGCCGGCCTTGTCGAGCAGGTCGGAGCGCACTTCGGGCGAGGCTTCGGACCAGGCCGGGAAGGCGGCGCGCGCGGCCTCGACCGCGGCATTCGACTTCCGCGTCGCCGCCGCTGCGGATAGCGTGCGACGACGTCGTCGAGGTTGGACGGGTTGAGGCTCTCGCCCGGCCGCTCGCCGCCGACGGCCTCGCCATTGATGAAGTGGGTGAGCGTGTCGGTCACAGGCAGTTCCTCCATCGCCGGGTTCGAGTCAGCAGTCCGCGCGCCGCGAGATTGCGCATCAGGGCGCGCATGCCGAACGTCCACGGCGGCGCTCGCCGCGACGTGGTGACCCTGTTGGCCAGCGTGCCGAGCGCGGCGTCGAGATGCGCACCACGTCGCCGATCTTGTGGGTGAAGCCGCGGCCCGGCTCGTCGCGATCCTGCGTCGGCGCGAACAAGGTGCCGAGGAACAGCACGAAGCCGTCCGGATAATGATGCTCGCTCATCGCCTGGCGGACGAGCTCCTCGGGATCGCGGCTGATCTCGCTCATCGAGCTCTGGCCTTCGAGCCGGAAACCGTCCGCGCCCGTCGATCTCGAGTTCGACCACCGCGGAGCGCACGTCGTCGATGCGTGAATTGCTCGTCGAACAGGCGGATGAACGGCCCGATCGCGCAGGACGCGTTGTTGTCCTTGGCCTTGCCGAGCAGCAGCGCGCTGCGGCCCTCGAAGTCGCGCAGGTTGACGTCGTTGCCGAGCGTCGCGCCGACGGATGTCGCCGCGGCTGTTGACGACCAGCACGACTTCGGGCTCGGGATTGTTCCAGCTCGGAGTCGGAGCGCACGCCGATCTCGGCGCCCCAGCCGACGCTGGCGAGCGGCGCGGTCTTGGTGAAGATCTCGGCGTCCGGGCCGATCGCGACCTCGAGATATTGCGACCAGAGGCCGTCCTCGATCAGCGCCTCCTTGAGCTCGCGCGCGCCTCGCGTGCCCGGCACGACCGAGCGGATCGCGCCGCCGATCCGCTGCCTCGAGCTTGTCGCGGATCGCCGGCGGCGCGCGCGATAATCGCCGCGCGCGCGCTCCTCGATCACCCGCTCGATCGCCGAGATCGCGAAGGTCACGCCGGCGGCCTTCACCGCCTGGAGGTCGACCGGCGCGAGGAAGCGGTCGCGCGGAGCGTCGCGGACAGATCGTCGACGCTGCACAGCCGCTCGCCCGCGACGGTCGCAGGATCGGGCAGCTCCATCAGGTCGGCGATGGTCGGCGCGATCCGCGACACGTCCTCGACGTAGCCGCCGCGGATCAGCACCGGCGTCGGTCCGTCGTCGAGCAGCAGCCGGCCGGCGAGCGTCGCGCGCGCGACATCGATCGGAAGCATCGCGGCGGAGAACAGCATGGCGATGACAGGACCCTCGAGTCGAAGCTGTGGTAGCGCTACCAATCGGCGCTCGCCGGTCAGGCTAGTGTCAAGCGTCGTTGCACGTCGGGAGAGATCGAATGCTCATGGAGAGAACGTAATGCTTGCGGCATCGCGCGGCAATTGCGCATTGCGCTCGCGCGACGGCCGCTGCCGCGCCGGCGCTCGCGCGCGGCCCTGGCTCGACGCCTGCCTGTCGCCCGATCGACCGCGCCGACGCTCGGCGGTCGAGCAAGATGACGCTGCGACGAGAAGCTGCAGCTGGTGTTCGGCTATTTCGCCACCGACTGGCAGGGCAAGCATCCGCCCGCCGGCGGCCGCTACGGCTCGGCCGGCTACGTGCCCGGCATCCCGCGCCTCGGCATCCCGCCGCAGTGGGAGACCGACGCCGGCGTCGGCGTCGCCACCCAGGGCGGCGCGGCAGCACAAGCGCGAGCGCACCGCGCTTCCCTCCGGCATCGCGACCGCCGCGACCTGGAACCCCGACATCGCCTTCCGCGGCGGCGCGATGATCGGCTCCGAGGCGCGCGCCTCCGGCTTCAACGTGATGCTCGCCGGCGGCGTCGACCTGCTGCGCGAGCCGCGCAACGGCCGCAATTTCGAATATGGCGGCGAAGACCCGCTGCTCGCCGGCACGATGGTCGGCGCGGAGATCGCCGGCATCCAGTCGAACCACATCATCTCGACCATCAAGCATTATGCGCTGAACGACCAGGAGACCGGCCGCAAGGGCCATGACGCGCGCATCGATCCGGCGGCGGCGCGGATGTCCGACCTGCTCGCCTTCCAGTTCGCGATCGAGCGCGGCGAATCCCGGCTCGGTCATGTGCTCGTACAACCGGGTCAACGGCGACTATGCCTGCGAGAACGACTGGCTGCTCAACGACGTGCTGAAGCGCGACTTGGGCTTCCGCGGCTATGTCATGTCCGACTGGGGCGCGGTGCACAGCACCGTCAAGGCGGCGCCAAGCGGGCTCGACCAGGATTCGGGCTGGCCGTTCGACGAGCAAGCCCTATTTCGGCGCGCCGCTGAAGGCCGCGGTCGCGGCCGGCGCAGGTTCCGCAGGCGCGGCTCGACGACATGGCGCGGCGCGTATCGTGGCGCTCGATGTTCGCGCACGGCGCTGCGTCGATCATCCGGTCAGCGAAGGCGGCCGATCGACTATGCCGCCAACGAGGCGGTCAGCCAGGCCGATGCCGAGCAGGCGCATCGTGCTGCTCAAGAACGACGGCAATCTGCTGCCGCTGCGGCCGAACGTGCGCAGCATCGCGATCATCGGCGGCCATGCCGACAAGGGCGTGCTCGCCGGCAGCGGATCGTCGCTGGTCTATCCGCGCGGCGGCAATGCCGTGCCCGGGCTGCAGCCGACCGGCTGGCCGGGGCCGGTGATGTATTATCCCGTCCTCGCCGATGGACGCGATCCGCGCGCTGGCGCCCAACGCGTCGGTCACGTTCGTCGACGGCACGATCCCGGCCGCAGCGGCGCGCGGCCGCAAGGTCGCCGACGTCGCCATCGTCTTCGCGACCCAATGGATCGAGCGAATTGATCGACGTGCCGCTGACGCTGGACGGCAACCAGGACGCGCTGATCGACGCGGTCGCTGCAGCGAACCCGCGCACGGCGGTCGTGCTGGAGACCGACGCCGGTGTCGCAATGCCCTGGGCGGCGCGGGTGCCGGCGATCCTCGAGGCCTGGTATCCCGGGCGCGCCGGCGGCGAGGCGATCGCCAATGTGCTGACCGGCCAGGTGAATCCGTCGGGCCATCTGCCGGTGACCTTCCCCGCGAGCGAAAGCCAGCTGCCGCGGCCGGTGCGTCCGGGCGGCAATTCCGAGATGGACCAGTTCACGCATCGATTATACCGAAGGCGCGGCGGTCGGCTACAAATGGTTCGACCGGAACAGCCTGAAGCCGCTGTTCCCGTTCGGCCACGGCCTTTGCTACACGAGCTTCGCTTACGGCCCGATCAGCGCGACGCGCGCCGCGACGGCGCGGCTCGACGTGCGCAGTTCACGCGTCCGCAATACCGGCACGCGTCGCGGGCATGGCGGTCGCCCAGGTCTATGTCTCGCCGGCCGGCGGGCGGTGGGAAGCGCCGAAGCGCCTCGGCGGCTTCGAGAAGGTCGAGCTCGCGCCGGGCGCACATCAAGCCGGTCGATGTGGCACATCGATCCGCGCCTGCTGGCGACCTTCGACGAGGCGGCGCACAAGTGGCGCGATCGCGCCGGGCGCCTACACAGTGATGCTCGGCGCCTCGTCGCGCGATATCGCGGCAGACGACGACGGTCACGTCTGCCGGCGCTGACGCTTCCGGCGAACTGGCGCCCGGGACCGGCAGCGCCGCCCCAGCGTCGAGCCCGGCGAGCGAGGTCGATGAGCGCCAGCCCGTCGCGCGCTTCGGCGCGGCTCGACGGGCGGCGGCGCGCCGTCGAGGATCGCGTCGGCGACGCGCCTCGTAGAATGCGAGATAGCGCCCGCGCTCGGTCGGCACCGCTCCGCGTCGTCCGTCGGCCGCGGCGAAGCGTGCCGTCGAGCTCGGATCGACGCCGAACGCCCGCGATCGCGCGGGTCCATGCCGGCCTTCAGCTGCGCTTCCTGCGGATCGAGACCGTATTTGACGAAGCTCCCCGCGTGCCGTGGACCGCGAAGCGCGGCCGCGGCGCCGCGATCAGGGTCGAGCAGCGCAGGCACGACCCGCATCCGGCCGTAATGCAGCGTCACGTCGAAATAATCGTCGACCCGCGCGTCGGCGCGCTGCGCGAGATGTCGGCGCTCGACGGCGTCGGGCATGCCGAACAGCTGCAGCGCCTGGTCGATCAGGTGCGGGCCGAGATCGCTGAGCACGCCGCCGCCCGGCTCCGGCGCTTCGCGCCAGCCCTGCTTGATCGCGCGGCCGGAAGCGGTCCCAATGCGCTTCGAACAGCATCACCTCGCCGAGCCGCGGGCAGGATCTCGCGCACTGTCAGGAAATCGCCGTCCCAGCGCCGGTTGTGGAACACGGTGAGCACGCGCTGCTGCTCGCGCGGCCAGCGCGATCAGTTCGTCCGCTTCGTCGAGCGTGACGGTGAACGGCTTGTCGACGACGACATGCTTGCCGGCCTCGAGCGCCGCCGTCGCGAACGCGAAATGCGTCTGGTTGGGCGACGCGACGACGACGAGGTCCGAACGGTCGATCAGTTCGTCGAAGGAGCCGACCCGCGTCGGCGCCTCACGCGAGGTCTGGACCGCGGTCAGCTCCATGCGCGGGCAGGCGCGGATCAATGGCGCGTGGAAGGTCGCGCCGGCATTTCCATAGCCAACCAGGCCGACCCGGATCGGGGCCCCGCCGCCATCTACAGCCCGGTTGCCGCGAATACGTGGCCATCGGGATCGAGCACGCGCAGGTCGCGGCCGCGGGTCTCCTTGCCGAACCAGCGACCAGGACGAGGGCGAGCGCGGTCGGCACCATGATCGATCGCGACGACCGCCAGCGGCGGCACGAGCGCCATGATCGACGAGGACCTGCGCGACGACGCCGCCGGCCTTGGTGCAGGCCGCGACCCAGCCGGTCGCCCGCCCGCGCACCCGCAGCGGGAAGCTCTCCGCGCAATAGGGCAGCAGCATCGCGATGATGCCGTTGGTGCCGACGATCAGCAGCGCGACCGGCAGCACCGGGCTGCCCGCCGCGACAGCTCGAGCTCGAGCACGCCGCAGCAGCCCGGCAATGGTCACGCGACCATGGCGACCAGCGACCATTTCGTGCTCCAGCGGCTGTAGAGCCAGGCGGCACACGAACACGGTCGGGAAGGCGATCAGCGCGGATTCGGCGAGCAGCTTGCTCGACACCGCCATCGAATAGCCTCTTCGCGACGAGATCGGCCGGGCAGCCACAGCAGCAGCCCGAAATTGATCAGGCCCCAGGCAGATGGCGGCGATGCTGAGCGCGGCCAGCTTGCCGCATCAGGCCGCAGCCCGGTGAGCGCGCATGCGGCGCGCGTCTGCCGCGATCGCCGCGGCTCGCGGCTCGCCTTGCGCACCTTCGCGCCGAAGCGGCGCCATCACCGCCTGCGCCTCCGCCGTCGCGGCCGCGCGCGATCAGGAACTTGGCGGATTCCGGGATGAAACCGCCGAGCAGGACGAGGAGCAGCCCGGTCGGCAGGTTGAGCAGCCACAGGATCCGCCAGCCGTAGGTCGGCTGGCAGCAGCGCCGAAGAGCCGCTCGCCGCGAAATAGCCGCCGACCGCGCCGAGCCCGCCGACCAGCACCAGGCTCCAGCCGCGATGGCGGCTCGGCATCATCTCGGCGAGCAGGGCGTAGGTCACCGGCAGCATGCCGCCGGCGGCCGCGCCCATCATGAAGCACATGCCGATGTTCCAGGCGAGCGATCGGCATCGCGCCGCAGATCGACGGTGCCGACGAACATCACCGCCGACAGCAGGATCGAGGCCTTGCGCCCGTAGATGTCGGCGATCACGCCCCACACGATCGAGCCGACCACCGTCCCGACCAGCGCGAAGAACGGCACCAGCGAGGCCGTCGCCTTGGCGACGCTGATATTCGCTCGATCATGCCGGGGACGGCGAAGCCGAGCGCGGCCGGCTTCATGACGTCGATCATCAAGCGCGACGACCAGCACGGCCATCAGCCCCCAGTGCGCACGCGCCAAGCTGCGCGTCCTCCGGCGCGGCGATCGACGATGTTCGGCGCCGCGGTCCGCTGCTTGGCGATGTTGCTCGGCAGCAGGCCGTAGGCCGCGATCGCAACGCCGCCGACGATCAGCCGCCATGCCGATGTACATGTCCGCTGCCCATCGGCATCCCGGCGAGATGGAAGTGCGTCGTCCGGCCCATCAGGAACATCGGCATGTGGAGCAGCACGCCGACGGTGACCGCGATGACGCCGAGGATGAAGGCCCACAAGGCGCGGCGGTCGGAAAACGTGCTTGAACTCGGCATCGGCAAACCGGCCTTAGCAGCGGTCTTCCGCAAGCGCACGGGTAGCCGCGGACTTGACGGCGGGCGCCGTGATAGCGCTATCATCGGCCACACCGCGGGGGAGGGATTGCCGATGCGCCTGTCGAAATGGTTGAGCGCGCTGCTTCTGCCGATGCTCGCGGCCTGCGCCGCTGCGACCGTGCAACCGGCGCCGCCTTCAGCAGCCGCCCCCGCACTCCATGCCGGCGACCAGCCGTTCCGCCGCGGGGTCAACGTGCTCGGCTACGACCCCTATTGGACCGATGTCGAGCAAGCGCCGGTTCCAGTGGCGGCACTTCACGGAAATCCGCCGCGCCGGCTTCGATTTCGTCCGGCTCAACCTGCAGGCGTTCAAGCACATGGATGCGCAGAACCGGCTCGATCCGGCCTGGCTCGCAAAGCTCGATGATGTCGTCCGCCACGCCCAGGCCGCAGGGCTCGGAGTCATCATCGACGAACATGATTTCAACCCCTGCTCGGAAGACCTGGCCGTCTGCCGACAGAAGCTGCCCGCCTTCTGGCAGCAGGTCGCGCCGCGCTTCGCCAATGCACCGCGGAGCGTCGCCTTCGAAATCCTCAACGAGCCGCACGAAAAGCTCGACGCCGCGCAGTGGAACGCGCTGTTCCCGCAGCTCCTGGCGCTCGTCCGGCAGAGTAATCCGACCCGCATCGTCGTCGTCGGCCCGACCAGCTGGAACAGCTTCAAGGAGCTGCCGACGCTTCAGCTTCCCGCCGACCGCAACCTGCTCGTCACTTTCCATTACTATGAGCCGTTCCACTTCACCCATCAGGGCGCCTCGTGGGCCGGCGACGTCAAGAACCTGCACGGGATCAGCTGGGGCAGCCCCGCCGACCACGCTGCGATTGCCGCCGATTTCGACCAGGTCGCCGCCTGGTCCCGCGCCAACGACCGACCGATCCTGCTCGGCGAGTTCGGAGCTTACGAAAAGAGCGGCACGCCCGAGAATCTGCGGGTCGCCTGGACCGCCGCCGTGCGCAGCGAGGCCGAGCGGCGCGGCTTCGGCTGGGCCTACTGGCAGTTCGAAGGCGACTTCATCGTCTGGGACATGGCCCGCCAGCGCTGGGTCGAGCCGATCCTGAAGGCCTTGATCCCCTGACCCTCAGGAAAACAGCTGGGCCATCGCCTGCTTGAACTTCGCGATTGCGTCGGCACCGACGTGACGACGGGCGCTGCGCTGGGCAAGGGGAAGGTGGGCCATCGGGTCGCCGTCGGCGCCGAACACCCAATGGTCGAACAGGGGCTGCCACGCGCGGCGATGCTCGGCCGGCAGATCTCGGAACAGCTCGAAGCATAGCCGCAGCAGCGAGCCATAGGGTTGCGCCGCCGCGAGCTCGTTTCGGTGCCACCAGTAGTTGGCGAGCATGTTGAAGCGCTCGAGCGACTGGACTCCGTGCCACCAGAGGTAGGGGATGTAGATGGCGTCGCCGGGTTCGAGCTCGGCCACCTGCGCGGCGGCGAGCGCCTCCCGATATTTCGGATAGCGCTCGAGGTCCGGGTTCTCGAGCGGGACGGTGCCGATCGGGACGCCCGCCGGCGTCAGGTCGAACGGTCCGACATAAAGATTGGCGACTTGCTCGGGCGGGAACAAAGTGAAGCGGCGGCGGCCGGCAACGCAGACCGCGAGGTTGTCGGCGGCGTCGAAATGCGGCGAGACCGTCACCCTGTTGCCGATCCACAAATGGGCAAGCGCGCCTGCCGGCACCAGCGGGCTGCGGTTCTCGTCCGACAGGCCAGGGAGCGCGGTCTCGGCGTTCAGTCCGCCGATCGCAACGCCGGGTGGATCGTCCGCATCCATCAGCTTGACGAGGCCCTTGAGGACGTTCGGAAGCATCTCGGTCGACGGGCGGTGATTGAGCTCCTTGAGTGCCCCACGATATGCCATCCGCCCCTGTTCGTCCGGCGGGATGATGGCCGCCGTGATCAGCGTGCCGATGTCGAACTCGATCAAATAGTCGACGAGCGATTGCACCGACGCGGACGCGTGCCGGACCAGCGGCCAATCCACCGCCGCGCCGCGAAGCACCGCCGGCTGACCCAGCGGCACCACCTCGCCGGCAAAGCGCCCAGGATCGACGTCCCGCCACTCCGCGACCGGGCAAGGGCCCGTCACAGCGGGGCACTCGCAACTGCGTCAGCCATCGCCAGCCCGGTCCATCATGAGACCAGCGTCGCCCAAGCGCCGAGGCCGTGCAAGAGCAAAGGGTTCGCGGCGAGCGGCGGACGGCTGGAAGAGAAAATGGTGGACGCACTAGGGCTCGAACCTAGGACCCGCTGATTAAGAGTCAGCTGCTCTACCAACTGAGCTATGCGTCCACTGCCGATTAAGGCGATGCTCCGGCGGCAATTCGCTCTGGAGCGGCGCGCCGGTAGCATGGGCTTAGGTGGGGCGCAACCGTATCCCCTCCTAAATCCGCCCCCGCTCGCGGGGGAGGGCAGGGAGGGGTTAGCCGAGGGTCGAGACGCTGCGCTGCTGCCGCTCCAGCGCCATCAGCAGGCCGATGCACAGCATCACGGTCATCACGGCCGATCCGCCGAAGCTGACCAGCGGCAGTGGCACGCCGACGACCGGCGCCAGCCCCATCACCATCATCAGGTTGATCGCGACGTAGAAGAAGATCGTTGCCGACAAGCCGGCGGCGGCAAGCTGGCCGAAGCGGGTCTTGGCGTTGGCGCTGACCTTCATTCCCCACCGGATCACCATCGCGAAGGCGAGGATCAGCAACACCCCGCCGACCAGGCCCCATTCCTCGGCCATGGTGGCGAACACGAAGTCGGTGTGGCCCTCGGGCAAATAGTCGAGGTGGCTCTGGCTGCCCTGGAGGAAGCCCTTGCCCCAAATGCCGCCCGAGCCAATCGCGATCTTGGACTGGGCGATGTGATAGCCGGCGCCGAGCGGGTCGCTCTCGGGATTGAGGAAAACGTCGATCCGCTTGCGCTGATAGCCGTGCATGAGGCCATAGACGACCGGCGCCGCGACCGCCGCCGCTCCGATCGGCGCAAGGAAGATCCAGGTCGGAAGGCCCGCGAGGAACATCACGGTCACTCCGCACAGGCCGACCATGATGCAGGTGCCGAGGTCCGGCTGGACCAGGATCAGCACAGCGGGAACCCCAAGCAGGAGCATGGCCGGCCAGATCGCCCGCCACTTGCGGATCTCGCCGGGGGGAACGAGTTCGTAGAACCGGGCCAGGGTCAGGACGATGGCCGGCTTCATGAACTCCGACGGCTGCAGGCGGACCGGACCGAGGTCGAGCCAGCGCTGTGCGCCCTTGCTCACGAACCCGAGCGCTTCCACGCCCAGCAGCATGATCAGGGTCGCGCCGTAAAGCGGGAAGGCAACGGCCTTGATCGTCGATTTGCTGAGCCACGACATCGCCACCGCGACGCCGAGGAAGAACAGGAAGATGATCGCCTGCTTGATCGCCCACGGATGCACCGAGCCCCCGGCGGCCGAATAGAGGACGAGCAGGCCGAAGCCGGCGATCGTCGTCACCATGAAAATGAGTTGCCACGGCAACCGCGCCAGCGGTCGCGGGATGATTTCCGACGTGATCATGCGTTGGAAGTCATGCCTGGGCAGCGGGCAGGGGCGGCAGCCCGTTGGCCGCCCGCCAAGCGGCCGTCTTGCGCGCCAGGCGCTGATCGAGCGGTCCGCCGATGCTGTCCTCGAATGCGTGCAGGTTCTGAATTGCTTTTTGCTTGTCGTAGAGGAAGGTCAGCGTGTCGCGGATCAGCGGAGCCGCGACAGCGGCTCCAAACCCGCCGTGTTCGACGATCGTGCCAGCTGCGTAACGGGGATTGTCGAACGGAACGAACGCCATGAACAGCGAATGGTCGCGCAGCTTCCAGTTTGCCGCGGTATAGTTGCCGCGCTCGCCGGCGCTCAGATTGTGAGTCTGCGCCGTGCCGGTCTTTCCCGCCATCTGAATTCCGTCGACGGGGAATTTGGCTGCGGCCGCCGTGCCATGATCGACCACCCCCCACATCGCCTTCCGGATGAAGTTCAGATGATCCTGGTCGACTGCAAGCTGGGTTTGCGGCACGACCGGCTTCGCCTTGAGCAGGCGCGGAACCACGCGCTTCCCGGTTGCAAGCCGGCTCGCCATCACCGCCAGCTGGAGCGGGTTGATCAGCACCATGCCCTGACCGATGGACATGTTGACCGTGTCATATCCCTGCCACTTGCGATGATATTTGCGCATCAGCCATTCGGGGTCGGGAATGGTGCCGAAACGCTGGTGATCGAACGGCAGGTCGAACTTCTCGCCGAAGCCCATCGAGCGGACCATGGGTGCGAGCTTCTCGACGCCGACGCGAAGGCACATCGTATAGAAGTAGACGTCGCAACTGTGGACCACCGCCCCGTCCATATCGAGGGGGCCGTGGCGCCGGTCGCAGTGGAAGGTGTGATTTCCGAGCCGGAAACCGCCCGTGCAGACCACGATCTGCTTGCGATCGACGCCCGCATTCAGGAGCGCCAGCGCCATCGACGGCTTGATGGTCGAGCCTGACGGATAAAGGCTCTCCACGGTCTTGTCGACGAGCGGCAGATGATCATCGCTCGACAGCATCTTCCATTCGGCCTGGCTGATGCCGTCGGAGAAGGCGTTGGGGTCGAACGACGGCATCGACGGCATCGCCAGAATGTCGCCGTTGGTCACGTCGATGACCACGACCGAGCAGGACTGGTCGCCGATCCGCCGGGCTGCATATTCGTGCAGGTCAGCGTCGATGGTGAGCTGGACGGAGCCGCCGCTGCGGTCCGGCTTGGGCTCGAGCTCCTTGACCACCTTGCCACGCGCGGTGACCTCGACCCGCTGGCCGCCCGGCTCGCCGCGAAGGGTCTGCTCGAGCGTCTTCTCGAGGCCCTCCTTGCCGATCTTGACGCCGGGGATCAGCAGGAGCGGGTTCTTGTTCTCTTTCTCATATTCATCGGCGGACGCCGCACCGACATAGCCGACGAGCTGGCCGACGGCGGATCCCGCCGGGTAGAATTGCGTAAAGCCGCGCGAGGCAGACACGCCCGGCAGCTCCGGCAGGCGGACCGTGATCGCGGCATATTGTTCGTACGGGACATTGTCGGCGACGGACACCGGCTGAAAACCCCGCGATGCCTTGAACTCGCGGTTGATCCGGTCGACCTCGTCCGCCGGCAGCTTCAGGAGGTCAGCGACGCGGGCGATGGTCTTCGGGCCGTCGACCAGCTGCTGCGGAATGATGTCGACCCGGAAGTCGACCGGTTGATCGCAATCGGCTTGCCATTGCGGTCGATGATCCAGCCACGGCGCGGCGGCACCGGGATCAGCTGCACACGGTTGCTTTCGCTGAGCAGCTGATACTTCTGGTTCTCGGCGACGGAGAGCCAGCCCATCCGTCCGATCAGAAGGGCTCCCACCGCCGCTTCGCCGCCGCCGAGCAGCATCATCCGACGCGAAAAGGTCAGCGACTGGTGGACCGGCGTGATCCGCGAAGCGCCGTTCATCGTCCGAGCCTCCAAGCGGTCGAAGTCGCGATACGAGCCAGGCGCTCAATGGGAATACGCAGATCGAGATGACGAGCGGGGGGACGAACGGCCCAGAACGCACGCGCGCTCCGCCAAGCGCTTGCAATGCGCATGAAGCCATTCATCCGCTCGCCAGCAGCACCGCCGCGAGCCCCCATTCGATCCAATAGTCGCGCCACATCGTCCGGCGATCGACCAAATCCAGCGCGAGCATCGTCGCGCTCCACAAAGTCACTGAAAATCCTATCGGAAATCCGGTGAACAGGTCGTTGACGAGGCCCATTGGAGCGGCCCACCAGACCGGCCACGGATCGGCCCGCAGCAAGCCGCCAGCTGATCATCGCGAGGAAGCCGAATCGGGGTACCAGCCGCTTGTCGAGACGATCGGCAAAGCGGCGAGGAGGGAGGCGAGGGCGACGGTCAGCGCCGGAACATAGCCCCGCGAGCGGCTTCGGTCCTTGCCCGATTTGCGCCCCGGTCGAGAGCGCGGCGCGGGCCATCAGGGCGCGCCCTGGTCCGGCTGGCTGTCGGTGGCAGCTGCGGCCGGCTCGATAGGGCGGCTCAACCACTGCGAAGCTGATGCTCGGCCGATCGGCGAGCGGAACCGGCCACCGCTCCGTCGTCCTGGAGCTTCATCACCGGGCGACGGCACCAGTGGCGGGTACGGCCACCGGTGCCCGAGGTCATGATGATGTCGCCGCGCCGAAACGGATTGCGGCCGACTTCGAGCGGACGGACATCGATGGCGCCGTCGCCGCGGCCTTGGGCAATCACCGGCATGCCGCCTCTCAATAGCCGCGCTGTACCGATGTTGGCGCGATCCGAGACCAACAGTACCCGCGACGCCAACTGCCCCGGCGTCGATCACCCGCCCGACCAGTCCGTCCGCCGCGTGTACAGGCATTCCAACCTGGACACCGTCGCGCGTCCCCCGCCGCAGGATGGCGAAGCGGCGTGGGCTGTTGAACGACGAGCCGACGATCCGGCCGACCGCGATCGTCTTGACCCTCGTGCTGACGGAGCTGAAGCACAGCCTTGAGCTGCTGATTCCCTGAAAGATCGCCCGCGCCTCGACCATTCGCCGGAACATGGCGGCGCGCTCGCGCTTCAGTTTGCCGTTCTGGGTGACCGCGTCCCAATAGTCGCCGGCGCCGGTGCCGAGCCCTTCAACCGTGCTGGTGACCTCGTGGAGCGACGAGGCGATCGGGCCGGTGGCATCGAGCGCGGCGCCGCGGATTTGCTCGAACTTGGCCGGGGCGAGCAGTGACAAAGCAAGCAGGACGAGCCCGAACAGATAGGCCGGCGATGAGCGCAAGAAAGCTGAAGAACAGCCCGTACCGAGTGCTACGCTACCAGCCGGGGCGCTCCCGCCGATGGTCCAGCCGGCGCCCTCGACCACGACCTGCTTGCTCACCGAGTCGGTGGTCATGATCGCCTCGGCGGCGTCGGTCGCCGCCGTCGTCGCCGAGCGCGGCGACGCCGTCGTCGACGCCCGCGAGCAGGTTCTCGCGCGGGTTGGCCAGGCCGATCAGCCCGGTCGAGCAGACGACCACGTCGCCGGCGCCGATGCCCGAGCCCGGTCGGCCACCTGCTCGGCGACCGCGTGGGTCGTCTGGAAGCCGTCGGCACCGGTGTAGCAGTTGGCGCCGCCGGAGTTGAGCACGACCGCGCGGACGATGCCGTCCTTGACGACCTCCTGGCTCCACAGGATCGGGTTGGCCTTGCAGCGGTTGGCGGTGAAGACGGTGGCGGAGTCGTGCTGGGGTCCGTTGTTGACGACCAGCGCGACGTCCTTGCCGCCGCTGGTCTTCAGGCCGGCTTCGACGCCGGCCGCGGTGAAGCCGGCGGGGTGGGTGACGCTCATGTGTGTTCTCCTGGCTGGTGGCTTGAGCGGCTGTTCGCTCGGACGACGGGGACGGCGGCGGCGACGGTCGTGCCCTCGTCGTCGCCACGCCTCGGCCGCCGGTCGGCGTCGCCCATCGGGACCAGGATCCAGTCGGTGTCGAAGGTGGAGATGGTGAAGACGCTGATCTCGGCCTCGGCCAGCGGCTGCAGCAGCTCGGCGAGCACGCCGGTCAGCGCGAAGTCGAGCGGACCCTCGACGGCGAACGCGGTGAACGGCCCCGGCTGCGGCGCCTTCTTCGGCACGCTGCGGCCGGCGCAGACCAGGCTGGTCTCGGTCGCGGTCGCGGTGATCGAGAACAGCGACGACGACTCCGCCCAGGCCGGGATCTCGGCGCCCGGGCGCGAGCCGACGACGGCCAGCTTCTCGGGGAACTGCTCGAGCTTCACGGCGGCCAGGGCAGCCCGACGGTCGAGAGGCCGGTCTGTCTCGGGCGAGGCCGAGGGCGAGGTTCATGCACTGCACGGCGGCGCCGCCGGTGCCCTTGGCCAGGTTGTCGACCGCACCGACCGCGACCAGCCGGCCGGCGTCCTCGTCGACGGTCACCTGGAGGTGCACGGCGTTGGAGCCGATCACCGACTTGGTCTGCGGCCACTGCCCCTCGGGCAGCAGGTGGACGAACGGCTCGTCGGCGTACGCCTTCGCGTAGGCGGCGCGCACGTCGTCGGCGGTCGACGCCGTCGACGAGCGGGGCGGAGCAGGTGGCCAGGATGCCGCGCGGCATCGGCACCAGCACCGGCGTGAAGCTGACGCGCACCGTCGGCGTCGGTGAGCCCGGAGAGGTTCTGGGTGATCTCGGGGGTGTGCCGGTGCGTCGCCGCCGACGCCGTACGCCGAGGCGTTGCCCATCACCTCGCTGCCGAGCAGGTGCGGCTTGGCCGCCTTGCCGGCGCCGCTGGTGCCGGAGGCCGCGACGACCACGACGTCGGCGGGCTCGACCAGGCCGGCGGCGACGGCCGGGGCGAGCGCGAGGGTGGAGACGGTCGGGTAGCAGCCGGGGACGGCGATCCGGCGCGCGCCGGTCAGCAGCGTCGCGCTGGCCGGGCAGCTCGGGCAGCCCGTAGGGCCAGGAGCCGGCGTGCTCGCCGCCGTAGAACCGCTCCCAGTCGGCCGCGTCGGTGAGCCGGAAGTCGGCGCCGCAGTCGATCGACCACGCGTCGTCGCCGCAGCTCGCGCGGCGACCGCGCCGGACTGGCCGTGCGGCAGCGCCAGGAAGACGACGTCGTGGCCGGCGAGCGTCTCGGCGGTGGTCTCCTCGAGCGACCCGGTCGGCCAGCGGCACCAGGTGGGGCTGGAGGGCGCCGAGCGGCTCGCCCGGCGTTGGAGCCGGCGGTCAGCGCGCCGATCTCGACCTCGGGGTGGCCGAGCAGCAGCCGCAGCACCTCGCCGCCGGCGTACCCGCTGGCTCCGGCGACCGCGACCGTGTCGTCGTCATATGCATGACTATACAGATTCTTGCATGTTCATGTGCATCGGATCCGGGATCCGGCCCGGTCGGCCGGGATGCGCGTGTCGGCCGCGTCCGCTAGGTTCGCCTGGCATGAGCCTCTGACGCCCCGACGTACCTCGACCACATCCGCGGCGAGTCCGCAGCGGTTCCGCGAGGTGCTGACCGACTGCGACCCGGCGCGCCGGGTCCCGCGTGCCCCGACTGGGACGCCGCCGACCTGCTCTGGCACCTCGCCGAGGTGCAGCGCTTCTGGACCATGGATGGTCGACGACCGGCCGGCCGGCCCCGACGAGGTCGAGGAGCCCGAGCGCCCCGACGCACGCCGAGCTGCTCGCGGTCTTCGACGGGCCACGCCGCGCTGGTCGACGCGCGCTCGAGCGAGGCCGACCCGGCCGAGGACGCCTGGACCTGGTCCGGAGCAAGACGTCGGCTTCACCTACCGTCGCCAGGCGCACGAGGCGCTGATCCACCGCCTCGACGCCGAGCTGGCCGCCGGGCGGGTCACGCCGCTCGACCGCGACCTCGCCGCCGACGGGGTCGACGAGGTGCTCGACGTGATGTACGGCGGCGCCCGCCCTGGGGGTCTTCGCCCCGCTGCGGCCCTGCGTGCGGGTCGACATCACCGACACCGGGACCGCGTCTGGGTGCAGCTCGGGCAGTTCACCGGCACCGACCCCGACAGCGGGAAGACCTACGCGACGAGGAGGACATCACGTGGTCGCCGACCCGGGACCGAGCCGGACGCCGTGGTCAGCCGGCGACGCCGCGGCCCTGGACGCCTGGCTCTGGCGCCGGGGCGACGACGCCGGGATCACCGTCGCCGGCGACCGAGGCCTCTACACCCGCTTCCGCGGGGCCGTGAACAACCCGATCAACTAGGGACGCGCCCTAGATCTCGAACTCGCCGAGGGTGTCAGCAATACGAGACTCGAACCAAGGCCACACAAC
>CAWGRB010000022.1:0-8324 GCA_963824845.1 uncultured Alphaproteobacteria bacterium | reverse complement strand
ACGCCGATTGGGTATCGTAGCGCCCGGCCTCGAGTGCTCGTCGGTACTTGCCGAACAAATCAAGTTCCCACCCGGCGTCGAAGCCAACGACCCCCGTGACTTCCTGAAAGCCTGTCGTATTGATGCCCGCGTCTAACGTCGGTGGAATGCGGGGCGATTTTACTGAATCAGTGCCGACTGCCGAGGGCGACACTGCCCCCGGCGCCGACGCGCGGCAGCGCCGCTCCGAGTACCGCGATCTCGCGCTCTCGGGCTTGTTGCACGCGATCGAGGGCCGCTTCGATCTCGGGGTTGGCTACGATCGCTCGCTCCACTAGGGAGTTCAATTCCGCATCGTGCAGCGTCTTCCACCAGCTGCCGATGCGCTGCGCCTGCGCCGGATCAACGCCGGTTTTGCTCGGTCGCGCCGGACGCCAGGAACGCGAATGCCGCCGGCACCCTCATTTCCGGATCGACGAAGTCCGGACCAACGGTACATGCGGCGACGCCAGCAGCCAGGCTCATCGCCGCAATCACTCGGCACACCCACATCAGACGATTGACTCCCCCCAGATTGCCGCTACCGATGGTCGCGACCGCCCCGATCACAACGATCTATTTCGCTTTCTGGCCATCCTCTGCGACTTCCCGCGCCGATACTTTGTCGCCCTCAACGATCCGGTTGCTGATGTTCAATGCCACCCGATCGCCTTCGTCCAGACCGGAGCCGATCTCGACAAATTTCCCGTCGTCGCGGGCAATCCGCACGTCCTGAAACTTGATGGTGTTGTCCTTGGTGACCAGTGCGACCTGCGGTCCGCTGCCGCGGAAAATCAAGGCGCCCGCCGGCACCTGAATCGAGGGCTTGCTCGACAGGTCGAAGGCGACCTGGACGTACACGCCGGGCACCAGCGCGCGGTCGTCGTTGGGCAGATCGATCTCGACCCGAAGCGTACGGGCGCGCGGGTCTTGCGATTCACTCGTCCTGGTTATCGCGCCTTCGAAAATCCGGTTCGGAAGCTCCGCGGCCTGGATGTGCGCCATCTGTCCGGCGCCCAAATCGACCCGGGCACTTTGCGGGATGTTGGCGAAAACCCGGATGCGATCGAACTGGGCAATGCCGAACAGCGGCGTGGTATTGGTGCTGCCCGCTGTGACGAGATCGCCGATGTCGATACGCCGCTCCGTGATCACCCCATCGTAGGGAGCGCTGACCTCCTTGAATCGGGTCAAATAGCGCAAGCGGTCGACGTTGGCCCGATCGAGGTTGACGCGGGCGAGGGCGGCATTGAGCTGCGCCACGCTGCTGTCGTGACGGGCCTTCTTGTCTTCACGTTCCTGATCGGAGACCGCCCCTTTCGGGGACGTCTGCCAGCGTACGTACGTTGTCTTGGCAAACTCCGCGTCGGATTCCTTGACCTTGGCCTCGGCTTCCGACAGCATTCAGTTGCGCCTGGGCGGCGTCGAGCTGGGCGTCCAGATCAGGCGTATCAATGATCGCCATGACCTGATCCTTCTTTACGCTATCCCCGATGTCGACCAGCCACCGGGCCACGTAGCCCGTTACGCGCGCATAGATCGTCGAGCTGTACCAGCCTCTTGTCTCTCCCGGCAGAACCAACGTCTGCTTGGCAGAGCGGCGCTGGACCTTGACGACTTCTACCGGCGGCGGCTGCTGCACGCGCAGCGCGGCTTCCTCGCGGAGGCTGGCTTCCTGGCTGCGTCTGAAATGATTTGCAACGAAGAACCCGATACACAACACGATCGCGAGCAGCCCGACAAAGATGCGCAATTTCTTTCCGGTCCTCGGCGCATACTCGGTTGAAACCGGAACATGCCCATGCTCGTCGGGAGTTCGCCGTTGAGCCGTCGGTGCTCTCCGGGACCGCATCCGATACCTTGCGCATCCTCATCGAAAGCGTCGAAGGCCGCCTCGGTATCAGCCACGGGCACTCTCGTGCTGCGTTCGTTAGGCCGGTGCACCGGACAAGCTCCCATTCTTTGACATCCGGCGTCGCCGCAGCAGAGCGTAGAGGACAGGCACAAGGATCAACGTCGCGCTCGTCGCCAGCAACAGGCCGCCAATTACCGCTCGTGCCAGCGGTGCATTCTGTTCGCCTCCCTCGCCGACGCCCAGCGCCATGGGAACCATCCCCAGAATCATGGCGCCCGCTGTCATCAGCACGGGGCGCAAGCGCGTGTAGCCGGCCTCGATGGCCGCGGTGCGCGCATCGACCCCGCGCGTGCTGCGTTGATTGGCGAAGGTGACGACCAGAATGCTGTTGGCCGTGGTCAGCCCGATGCACATGAGCGTACCCATCAATGCCGGCACGCTGATATGGGTCTGCGAAAGAAACAGCATCCATATCGCTCCGCCGAGCGCAAACGGAACTGCCGAAAGAACGATCAGCGGATCGATCCAACTCTGGAAGTTGATCACGAGAAGCAGGAATACCAGCACCACCGCCAAAGCCATTCCGGAGAACAAGCCCGAATAGCTTTCCTTCATCGTCTCTATTTGGCCGCTGAGCGTGATGGTGACGCCCTTGGGCGCGGTTTTCCTCGCCGCGTCAATTGACCTTTTCGATCTCTGCGGCAGCGGAATTGAGGTCCCGTCCCTCGCACGTCGGCATGCACGTCGAAAACCGGCCTGATGTTGAACTGCGAAACGACCATCGGCACTTTGGTCCGACTGAATTTCGCGACGCTCATCAGCATCTGCGGGGGAGAGTTCTGCTGAGCGGTGACCGGAAGCGTCCAAAGATCCTGAGTCGAACTCGATCCGGTACGTCGGCGTCTGCACCACGAGCGGGTAGCTGACGCTCTTCTTGCGGTCCAGCCAGAAATTCGGCGATAGCTGCAAGCTGTTGTTCAGCGAGGTCACGAGATTTCGCGGCGAGACTTCTGCTGGCCCAGGCCGAACTCGAGCGCCCGCGCCCGGTCGATGTCGATGGCAAGTGCCGGCCCATCCGGGACCTGGTAGACGTGCGAATCGACGATTCCCGGGATGCCATTGAGGTCCTGCGCAAGCTTGGCGGAGATGGCATAGGCCGCTTCGTCGTCGTAGCTCGAAACGCGGATATCGATCGGCGCCGCGCGGCCGAAGTTGAGCACCTGGTTGACGATATCGGCCGGCAGGAAGGAGAAATAGAGCTGCGGAAACCGCTTCGGCAGTTCGCGCCGGAGCCGTGCAACATGCTCAGCGGTCGGGGCTGTGGTTCTCCTTCAGAGAGATGAGAATTTCGCCGTGCATCGGTCCGACGGTCGCCGAATCGCTGAGGGCGGTGTTGGTCGAGCTGTAGGGCAGCCCGATATTGTCGAGAATGACGTCGATCTGTTCTTCACCCACGAGCTCGCGAATTGCCGCTTCCGCGCTGGCAAAATACCTTTGGGTCTCCTCGATCCTCGTTGCCGGCGGAGCGCGCACGTGAAGCCGCATCTGTCCCGCGTCGATCTGCGGAAAGAAGTCCATCCCGAGCAACGGAAACAGCAGCAGCGACGCTATGAGGAACACCCCGAACACGACCGACACCCACGGTCGATCGACTGTCCAGCCCAGAACGTTGCGGTAGACCTCGCGGAACTTTTCAAAACCACTTTCGAAATATCGGTGTGCGAGGCTGAAGGGATTTCTTCGCGGTCTGCTCACCGGGGCAGGGGCGGACGTGCCGTGCGCCATGAGCGCCCTGGTGGGCGAGATGCGACCGCATAAGATACTTGAACAGCACCGGCACCAGGGTGAACGAGAGCACCAAGCTGGCGCAGAGCGAGATGATGACCGAGAGCGACAGCGGAGAGAACAGATACTTGGCGGTGCCGGTCAGCAGGAAGACCGGGAAAAACACGACACTGATCGACAGCGTGGCCAGAAATGTCGGGAGACCCGACCTCACCGGCGCCGTCCACGATGGCGCGGTACAGGGGCTTGTCGAGCCCGACGTGCCGCTCGATGTTCTCGATGACGACGGTAGAGTTGTCGACCAGAATGCCTACGGCGAGCGCGAACCCGCCCAGCGTCATCGTGTTGAGGGTCTGGCCCAGGAGATAGAGCACCAATACCGCGGCGATGATCGACAGCGGAATGGAGGCGAGAATGATCAGCGTGAGCCGCCAGTTGCCAAGAAACAGCAGGATCATCAGCGCGGTCAGTGCCGCCGCCATCAAGCCGCCCATGACGCACGCTGTTCAGGGCGGCTTTGACGAAGATCGATTGATCGAAAAGAGGCGTGAGGGTCACGCCGGCCGGCAGCAGGTTGCGCAGCTCCGGCAGAACGCTGTTGGTGCCGTCGATCACCGCCAGCGTCGAACTGCCGCCGCTCTTGCGGACGACGATCAGCGACGCCGGGCGAGCCGTTTCGACGTCACCGCATTGGTCTGCACCTGGTAACCGTCGTGCACGTGCGCCACGTCGCGGACGAACACGGGCCTGCCATTGATCTCCTTGATCGGGAAACGTATTGATCGTCGTCGATGACTCGATGGGCTGTTGTTCAGCGCGACGTTGTAGTCCTTGCTGCCGATCTTCACGTCGCCCGAAGGCATGATGACGTTCTGTCGCGAGAGCGCCTCAGCGACGTCGCCCGGCGTCAGCCCGCGCGACTGAAGGGCGTCCTGGTCGAGATCGGCCATGATGACCCGCGGCTTGCCGCCATAGGGCGTAGTGCACCGACGCGCCACGGACCACGGCGAGACTGGGCCGGATGATGTTTCCGGCCAAGATCATTCAGCGCCGTGTCGGAGAGCGAATTGCTGGAGAGGCTTAATTGGATGATTGGGACGTCGGTGGCGCTGTAAGGCAAAATCGACGGCGGAGTGATATTGCGCGGCATGTATTTGAGAACAGCCAACGCACTGCTCGCCAGTTCAGTCGCGGCAAGCGCCGTACTGGCACCGTCGTGGAGGAACACTCTCACGACGCTGACGCCGGTGTAATTTATGGCCTCGATGCGGGCGACGTGATCGACCTCCTGCGCTACCTGGCGCTGAAACAGTGTGGCGATTGCGATCACGCATCTCCGGCGCACTCATGCCGGCGTAGTTCCAGACAACGGCAATCACCGGTATGTTGATTTCGGGGAAAATATCCATCGCCATGCGCGAAAAGGCGCTCACGGCCAATAGGCAAACCAGGAGGATGCCAGCGGCGACCGTAAACGGCCGCTGCAACGAAAACTCGGCGAGGGACATTGGGGATGCCCGTCAGGGCGCGGTGCTACTCTCGGCGTAACGCTTCATCTCAGTTCACCATGTCTGTGCATCCACTGCTCGGCAAACCGCATGGTCCGCCGAGAATCCCCTTCCCAGGCTCGAATACATAACCCGGCCCGAAAAAGAGCCAACGACCGGGGAATGGTGCACGTACCGCCAGCCGAACTGCGCCGAATGGGGCGCGTCAAAATCGCTCCGCGAAGGCTCGTGTGCTTTGCAACCGTGCTGGTGGCAACGATGGATAGGCGAGGCAGGAGCGTCCGCAGTTCCCAAAGCGACCAGTGCGGCAATCCCGAATAGAACGCGCCGATTGGTGAACATGCGCGCCTCCCTGTCGTGGCATGACAGCCAGTTGACAGTTTTATGACAGCTGTGTGACAGTCGGGCAAGGGAGCATCGGAGGACATGCGGCGTTTAGTCGGCAGTATATGTCCGCTGACTATCGAGGCGAGGGAGCGCTGGTGCATCTCAGGCGGGGTCCGCCGTCACAGCGGCTTGTTGGCCAAGGGAGGACGTTTATGACACGGAAAATTGACGCGCGTTTCGTGAGTGCGCTGCTAGTCGGCCTACTTGCTTTTCTTTACTTCGTGGAGTGCGTTTGCCGGAACACATTCCGTAAGAAGACTATCGTCGTGGTCCACGATCGCTACTATTTGTACTATCCGGCGCCGCATTCATTCCCTTCCGTCTCCCGCCCACTCAGCGACGGGCACCAGTTGTGCTACTTACCCAGCGACGGCTGCGACAACAATCACAGCATCACAAACTGAGGTCATGCACGCTGTGGTAGAGTTGTTCGCTCAAGGTGCTCGTGCGACCCCGGTCTTCTGTCCGTGGCCCGCGGTTAATCGCATGAGAAAAATGCCTGACGGCGTCAGCTGCAGCGCCGCTGTCGCCTTCCCGCCGCCGACGCTTTTGGTGACTGCTGGTTGACACGTTTATGACGGTTTATGTGACAGTCCAGTGCTAACCGAGCTGCGCAAGGGGGATCGATGCATATCGCTCATGACTCGCCACTGAAAAGGGGCGTGGCCGACGACGCTATCGTTACCGAAGGGGATGAAGGCGAGCAGCTCATCGCCAATGTGCTGCTCGCTGCGATGGTTTCCCAGCTCTACCCAGACGCAGCGGCAAAAGGTTATATCGACTTTGCGTACTCTCTCGCCAAGAACTTGGCGCGACGGTCAGTCACCTACCGACCTCCACAGGTCTCAAAATTCGCTAGATTGTCGTTTGAGTTGGATGGCAAAGTCGAAACTTTCCTGGTGTCGATTATAAACGATGCCTTGATTGTCCCGACTTTTAGTTCTGAAAAGCTGAAAGGAAGTTTGCTTCCAACACGAGATGCAATCAAGTTCTGTTGATATTGAGATCGTTAGTTTCATGCTTCGCTTAAGGACGCGAAGAATTGTAGCCGCCTTAGAGCCGCTGCAGACCACAATGTCTCAGGAAGTTCTTTTTCAGGCAGTGGAATACCTACTTAACCAATGTCTCCGACATGAGGTGCGCTCCGAGGAGGCGCTCGACCGGGGAACGATTGCTTCATCTTGGCGCACGATCTCATCGGGAAGAAAAATTACCCTATTGCATCGTTTGTACTTAACAGTGCTGTTAGGGCTCTGGATAGTTATTTGAGCTCCGCTCCAGCTGCTATTATTGCCGTTGTCAATTCAATGAGGAGCAAAATAGGACGACTACTTAAGGAGATTGAACAAACTGCCGCATGAGCGACGGCATCTTCACAACCATCCCGACAGCGCGGTTACGCCATCGCGGTGGGCTGTGCTCCGCGGTCTAGCGAAGATCGGACTTTGTCCAGAGGAATATTCGCTGCAACGAGTCACAATTCGATTCGATTCTCCCGGTTGTGACGCGTAGAATCACCTGGACCGCGCAATGTCCTCCAAGAATAGGCGTTTGGCGTCTAGCGGTCACCAGGTGGCGGATGTCCGTTACGGTGCTCTACGGGCTGATCTGCCAATGGCGGACAAGGTGCAATCTTGCTGCGCGGTTGAATGCCTCTCACGGATATACGCGAGGCTGGCAGGGCTCATTTTTTTGGGTGCGCTCTTTTGCGAGCGCGAAGATCAGGGCCCAAAATGACGCCATCACGGACCAGCTCGCTTCTCAGCCTGCCAATCGCTTGTTCGATCGCGCCGGCGCGGTGGTGCGCTGCGGGCCGCAGATATCCGAGCTCGACAAGCTTTGTGATCACCGCAAGAGACGCAATGGGCCGCTTGAAACGGACAAAACCGCCACGCGATAACACTTGGTAGAGCGCATCGCAGCTTGGGCAGCGAAAAAGCCGGGGATCCGCCATTAGACGCCGCCGGCGGAATTACTGTAGGTGACCGTGCATGACAGGTAAGGTACGATGCTGGCTGCGTTGTGACGAAGGGACAGTGCACGCCGTGCTGAGGCGGGCACCTCACGCCCTGGCACTTAACTTTCATCAGCGACTTAGAGCCTCGGCCGTCAATACGCCCTTCGGGGTGGTTGAAGCAAGCCGCCAGAGCGCGGAGCCCTCATGTACCGCAGCGCGATGGCTGTCAACGCCGGTTTGAAAGTGACCCACCTCGCGGTGGGATCGCCGGAGTAAATCAAAGCGCTTCGCCACGACTTGGAAGAACAGATTGGTTTGGTCGCGGCCGAACGGCGGGTAGCCGATCTCATCGATGATATGCCAGGCAAAATGAAAATATCAATCCTTCGACCACCATTCCGACCACCCCAGGTACCGGCAGCCGTCCGCAGCTCGCGTCTATCTTGCGGGAAGGTCGGAAAAGCGCAAAATATTCACCTTAGCTCGGGGGAGGACTACGCGTACCCGTACTACCACAGCGGAAACTACGCTTATGCGCCGTCTTGGGGGCACTGCGATGAAAGAAGTAGGCAGGCCTTTGAGAAAGGTCGCTGGCGTCGGCGGACGACGAGCGTACGGCCATTTCTGGCCGATCTGGACCCCGTCTCCGAGCAACCGGCGGGTGTCCGGGGATGGCAATTCGCTCGTTTGGGGTGGAAGGGCGGTGCCCCAAGGTCGGGAAAAGCCTCTTGCGCAAACGCCCTCGTGCTCAGAACGAGCGGCAGAACGCAAAGGAATACCAGCCTTTTCAGCATCATCGCTAGCCCGGATTTGA
>CAWGRB010000021.1:0-53055 GCA_963824845.1 uncultured Alphaproteobacteria bacterium | reverse complement strand
TCGTCGCGTTCATCTACGCGCTCGTCTTCGCTTTCCGCCGGTTCACGCCGGGCTTTCGTGGCCTTTCGCGCCGACAATTTGCGCAAGTGACGGGCCGATGGAACAGACGATAGAGCGAACGCCCGCCCAGCAGGTCGACGGGCTTCTGCGGAGCGGACAGTGGGCGGAAGCGCGGAGCTTCCACGAACGTCAGCTCACCAAGGCAGAGCGCGCAGAGCCCGCGTTCAGCTCGCCTACGCGATTGCGCTGATCCGATGCGGGCGCGATCGTTCCGGGTTCGATTTGCTGAAGCCGGCCGTCGTCGGGCTGCCCAATGCCCGCAGCGATCTGCGGCGTTATGTCATTGGTCCGCTGGTCGAGGAGCGGCGGTTCGAACTCGCCGTCAAGATCCTCGACTTGCTGCTCGCCGTCGAGCCGGACGTGCCGGAGGATTCGCGCCTCCGCGGCAGCCTGCTCGGGCGGCTGAAGCGGTGGCCGGATGCGGTCAAGGACTTCGCCGACTGGCAGAGTGCGCGGCCCGATGATCTCGCCGCGCAGGCCTCCTACGTACAGATGCTGCTGCAATCCGGAGAGGTCGAGCAAGCCGGCGCCCACGCGGAGAGCCTGGTCGATCGTCTCGAGGAGCTGCCCCGGCTCGCCTACATGGCATTGCTCGCGCTAGTTCGGAGCGGGCGCGTCGATACCGCTGCGGACGCGGCGCTGGAGCTCGCCGAAGCGGACATCGAGGACGAGCAACTCGCAATCGCCGTCGTCAGGACTCTGCTGGACGCGGACCGGCCCGAAAAGGTGATCGAAGTCGCCAGGCGCTTCGTCGCCGAAGGCTGGGATGGGCCGATGATCCGGTCCTATCTCGGCTATGCCTACATGGCGTTGCAGGAGCCGGAACGTTACGAAAGCGCGATCGCGCAATTCCAGGCGGCTATCGAAGAGAGACCGGACGACGTGCGAATGAACACGTCGATGGGCGAAGCCTTGCTCCGCCTTCGCAGTTACGAAGCGGCGATCCCGTATCTCGAAAAGGCCTCCCGGCTCCAGCCGCAGGTGGCGCAGGCGCGGGCGCTCTGAGCGCGGGCGCTCGAGCAGGCTGGCCGATACGACGAGGCGGCGGCGGAATTCCGTCAGCTGCTGGAGATGCAGCCGACTTCGTCACGCTGGCGGCGTTATGCGGCGGGTGCGCTTAGCCAGGCCGGCCATCGCAAGGAGGCAGAAAAGCTCTTTCACTCCTTCGTCAGCGATCGTCGCAAGGCTCTGCCCAAGCGCTTCGATCAAGGGCTGGAAGCACTCTGGGACCGCGTCGATACGGTCAAGCTTCCGAAGGCCAGGCTCGATTGGGCGTGGAGCCTCAGCACCGACGGAACCAACGACCGGGAAGAATGGGAGCGCAGAGCGCGCTGGGGGAACCTCGCCGATCATTACCTGCTCGACTGGCTCGAGTGCCGGGATGACCGCGTCCACGAGGCCATGGCCCAGCTCGCCGACCTCGCTGAGCCGGAGCGGGCGCTGGCAAGCGTCGACACGAGCAATGGCGTCATTCTGGCGTCCGCGCACATCGGACCGATGTATGCCGGCCCTCTCGCGCTCGAGCTGATGGGTGTTCGCTCGCGGTGGCTGGCCTCGACGCCAAGTGTCGCGCGAACCTCTTACGCGCAGTCGCTGATATCGACGAGCGACCAGGACGACATGCAGGTCGCGCGGTCGTTCATGACCTCGCTTCGCGAAGGCTATGCAGTGGTGATCGCAGTCGACGGAGCAATCAATCTCGCGGCTCCGCGCGTTCCCTTCGAGGGCCAGGAGATGACTTATTCGAGCTTCGCGTCGCGCACCGCGCATCGCGTCGGGGCGCCGTCATTCTTCTGCGCGCCGAAGTGGGAAGGCGACCGCATCGCCTTCGTCCTGAGGCAGATGCCCGACCCACTGCCGGACGAGAGTGCCGACGCCCACGCCGAGCGCTGGCGCGTCGCGTTCCTGTCGGCGCTCCGGGATTATCTTGGCGGCGGGCCCGAAGAATCTGCGTCTGAGCGGCGGACTCTGGCGGCACATCCGCTAGAGCGCGCCAGAATTTTTCGTCGACCGATGCGCATCCTCGTTGTCGCCCGCTCGTATCCCGCGCCCGGCGACCTTTACCAATATCCGTTCGTCCATCGCCGCGTGCTCGCCTATCGAAGCGCCGGCCACGACATCGCCGTGTTCCGACCCGGCGCCGTCGAGACGCCCATCGTCGCATGAGTTCGAGTCCGTGACTTGCCACACCGGCGACCGCGACGCCCTTGGGGAACTCGTGGTGCGCTGGCAGCCCGAAGTCATCGTCGCGCATGGTTTTTCGGAGCAGATGTGGGCGTTCCTGGCACCGCTTGCCGGCGCAGTGCCGATCAGGGCCTGGCTCCACGGCTCTGAAATTCCAGCGTTCTTCCGGGCGAAGGCAAGCTGCATTGCGGAACCGTCGGAAAGAGCTCGAGCGATGTCGGCTCTCAAGGTCCGATGCGATTTCTGGAAAGCGTTCCTCCAAGAGAAGCGAGCGCGCTTCGGCCTCGTGTTCGTTTCGAAGTGCGCAGTCGCGATGGCCCGCGAGGATTGGGGAAACGCGCTCGACCGGATCGACCACGCGATCATTCCGAATCCGATCGATACCGACCTGTTCGCATATGGTCCGAAGGCCGCGGATGACCGCTGGAGCATCCTCACCATCCGGCCATTCGACTCTCCTACTTACGGGAACGACATGGCGGTGTCGGTGATCCAGCGCCTCGCCGCAACGACGGGCGGGCGAGCAAATTTCACGATCATCGGCGACGGGCCGCTGTTCGACGAGACGGTTGCGCCGATCGCCGGACTGGACGAAGTCCGGATCGAGCGTCGCTTCCTCACTCAAGTCGAAATCGCCGCAGAACACCGGCGCCACGGCATCTTTTTGGTGCCGACGCGGCTCGATACCCAGGGCGTATCGCGTGACGAAGCGATGTCGTCCGGACTTGTCCCGGTGACCAATGCCATTCCCGCGGTCCAGGAGTTCGTCGACGATAGCTGCGCCGCGCTTGCCGCGCCTGACGACGAAGATGAACTCGCGGAAGCCCTGATCGCCATGCTCGACGATCCGCAGCTGTTCCTCAGTCGCTCCGCCGCCGCCGCCCAAAGGGTGAAGCGACAGTCCGGCCACGAGCGCGTGATCGCGCAGGAGCTCGACCTTCTGCGGAGCGCGTCCCTTGGCTGACTCTCGGTCTGACGGAGTGCACTCGCCCGACTTCTACGTCGCAGCGATTGGGCGCTCCGGCAGCACGATGCTGTGCAATTGGCTCAGCCGGCCGCCGGCTCAGCTCGTCTTCGTCGAGCCCTTTTTTACCCGCGCCAGGAACCCCGAACTCCTGCGCATCCAGCTGGAGGACTTCGGTCTCGCGCCAACCAAAACCGAATGGAATGCGCCGGCGAAGAGCGGCGAAGAGCGGTTTCGCGAACTGATGACACCAAGGCTCAAGGGCTCCCGATGGGCTTTCAAGGAGGTGCTTTGCGAAGAGCATCTACGCGTGTTGGAGGCTTTTCAGCCGCCGCGCGTTGTCGTCACGGTGCGCCATATCCGCGACGTCGCCCTGAGCTTTTTCGAGAAGCATAGATTGCAGGGCAACCTGGATCGATTCAGCGACCGTTGGGTGAGGGGATACTGCCTTCGCGAGACGGCCGGGCTGGTGGCGTTTCGGGATCTTCTCACAGCGCGAAGCATCCCGTTCCTGATTGTCCGTTACGAAGATTTCACGGCATCCGGTGCGGCCCAGCGCATGGTCGCTGACTTCGTCGGCTGGAACTCCGGGCGGGACGGTCGATGCTCACATGGACCGCTTCAGGCGCGGCTTCGAAGTGCAGAGGCACGGCAAATCCATTTCCGCGGAACGGCGATCCGCGGACCACCGCCGCCTCGACCCTGAGCTGATCGAGGCCGCGGCCGCGATCGAGCGGGAATGCGGGGGCTACCAGGCAGCGTTCGGTTATGCCTGACCGCTCCTAGCCGACGGCAACAGCGCGCGAGCTTCGTGCGTCCGCGTCGCGCTCGCTGATGTCCGCGATCAGGCCCATGCCCTTGGTGAGCTGGACGCGGCGGATTGGCAGGCCGGGCTCGTCCGGCTCCGCTTCGAACTCAAGGGCATCTCCGCGCAACAGCAACAGGTAGCAGCGCAAGATCGGCGCCCAGTCGCTGTGCGCCACCACCTGACACAGAACCTCGTCGCCGACGCGCAGCGCCGTCGCCTCGAGCAGCGCCCACCCGTTGGTGGTTCGCCCGTAGCACGCCTCGGCCGCGCCAAGGTCGAAGCGCACTTCCATCCGCTCCTCGTCCATTTGCCCGCACAGCCAGACAACCAGATTGTCGCGGCCGTTCGGGTGGACCGTGAAGCTCAGCGTAAAGGTTTCCGGCCACGGATATTTGGCGAGGTCGCGCCGCAGATAATGGACCGGCCCGGGAGCAGGCGTCAGGCGCTCTGCGTCGCCGTGAGCCTGGACCACGGCGTTCTTCGTCCGCCAGGTGCCAAGCCTGGCGATCCTCGGGTCCGCGACCGCCGGCGGTGGAGCGACCAGGAGATCGCCTTCGCGCCGCGGCTCTGCGCGCAACTCCTGCTCGCGTCCCGAGAACGTCTCGAGCATCCGCTCTGCCACCTGCGCCCAGGTAAAGTGCAGGGCCCGCCGGCGAAACCGTTCCGGATCGAGACCGTCGACCAGCGCGTCCCAGTTGATATGCTCGACCGAAGTATATTCGTGATGCGCGAGCGAGCGCAGCAAGTCCGGTTTCACGAAGCCTTCGCGGGTAAGAATCAGCGCCCCGGCCATGGCATTCTCGAGCACCGGAAGGCCCATGCTCTCGCCATGGGTGACGACGAAGATATCGGTCTTTCGCGTCCACTCGGCGAGCTCCGGACCGGGCACCCGGCGATAAAAGGTGCGGCGGTCGGTGCCGAGATCGATGTCGCGGACCTCGCCGGGCTCGATCCGCTCGATTCCGTCCGGCGAGAAGAAGACGACCTGGACTCGGCGGGGCGGGTGTCCGACGAGCCGGCCTTCGCCGGCGAGGCGAGCGGCGTAGGCGGTGGCACTCTTGAGCAGCGCCTCGGTTTCATCCGCTTTCCGTGCGGCATGGTATTTGTGATCGATGAAGATCGTCAGCCACTCGGGGTCCTTCTCCGGAGTGAAGACGTCGGGCTGCGCAGCCCAGCCGATATAGCGCGCGCGTGACGGGTGGACCGGCCGGCGGGCGGTGAAGACGAAGTCCTGCGGTCCGTCGACGACATGGTCATGATCGCAAATTGCGCAGATCAGGCCCTTCGTCGCCGCCCGGGCTTTCTCGAAGAAGATGGCGTCGCGGTATCTCCAGCCGTTCTGTTCGAGGCAGACGGCATGGTCCGCTTCGGGGAAGTCCATTTTCTCGTATCGCGCCAGCCGCTTGGCGGAGTCGGCCTCCGAACAGTCGGCCGGCCGCGCCGACAGCGAGCTTGCAAAGACGACCTCGTGCCCGCGTGCGGTGAATTCGCGGTGGAGGTTGCTCGCATAGACGTCGCAGGTGGACTTGGCGTTGGCGAGCCACTCCTCCTGCTTCTCCGGCGGAGCCGCCTTGCCAACATAGAGACAGATACGCATCGACTTGAGCTCCTGGACCTTCGCCCGCGTTCAAGACACGAGACGCGCAGCGTGGCAACGGGTGGCGTGTGGCGGCAGGCACGCGGCTAATGCTGCGGTCACCTGGCTTTGGCCGTTTCTACATCCGAAATGCCGACAGGCCCAAGGCTCAACTTGAGGTAACTCACCACGACTGTGTATTAAATACCAATTTACCTCCATTTGAGCGACTTTCATTGTGTTCGATGGTGTCGCGCGGAAGCAACAGTCCTGAGAATGTTTCTTGCGAATAGGCCCGAGACCTGAAACAATCGGCGCGGACGGCAGTTGCGGCTGGCGTCGGACACAAAAAAGGGGCCAACTACATGCGTAACTATCTGCTGGCTGCAGTCGCTGTGCTCGCGATTGCTACACCCGCCGCGGCGCGTGATGGATCTCCGTACGTCGGGATCGAGGGAGGAATTCTCCACATTCCCATCACGCACGATGATTATCAGGGCAGCACCGGGGCGACCGATGGGCCGATCGCCATCCACCACAATCTCGGCGTCGACGTCGATGCCATCGCCGGCTATGATTTCGGCTTCATCCGGGCCGAGGCGGAGCTTGGCTACAAGCGCGCCGGCATCGGCCACACCAATCCGGACATGCCGAACTTCATCTTCACCAACGATGATTTAGGGCACGCCCGCACCGTTTCCGCGATGGGCAACCTGCTTGCCGACTTTGGTTCGAGCACGGGCGTCAGCGGCTACATCGGCGGCGGCATCGGCGTCGCTCGGACGAGCTATCTCATTCGCTCGATTTCTTTCGGCGCGACCGATTCCAACCTCGCCTGGCAGATCATTGCCGGCCTGCGTTTCCCGGTCAGCCAGAACATCGATGTCGGCGTGAAGTATCGTTACTTCACGACGAAGTACGACCTCGAGGAAACGCAGACCGAAGAAGTTCTCGGCCGGTGGCGTTCGCACTCGTTGCTCGCCAGCCTCGTCTATAACTTCGGCGGGGTCGCTCCGCCTCCGCCTCCGCCTCCGCCTCCGCCGCCACCCCCGCCGCCTCCGCCGCCTCCGGCGACTCAGACGTGCCCGGACGGCTCGGTGATCCTGGCGACCGACGTGTGCCCGGCCCCTCCGCCTCCGCCTCCGCCGCCGGCGCCGGCGCCCGAGCGCGGCCAGTAAGGCCTGGTCACCTACGGCTGTCCCCGGACAGCTGAACTGGGGGGACGGACTTCGGTTCGTCCCCCTTCGTTTCTCACCTGCGTGAACGTGAAGATCGGAGCGCGAACATTCTAACCGAAGACGTTGCTGCAGCGCTGGCCGGGCGCGAGGGCAAGTGGCTGGTCACCGGTGCGGCCGGGTTCATCGGCTCGAACCTCGTCGAGGCGCTTCTGCGCTCTGGCCGGCAGGTGATCGGCCTCGACAATTTCGCCACCGGACATCGCCGCAATCTGGACGAACTGGAGCGGCTGGTTCCCGACGGCTTCCGATCGCGCTTTCAATTCATCGAAGCGGACATCCGCGACCGGGCGGCGTGCGCTGCTGCGGTTTCTGGCGTCGACTATGTTCTTCACCAGGCGGCGCTCGGCTCGGTTCCACGGTCGATCGCCGATCCGCTTACCTCGCACGACGTCAACGTCACCGGGTTTCTCAACATGCTCGACGCCGCGCGGCAAGCAGGCGTGCGCCGGTTCGTCTACGCGGCATCGAGTTCGACCTACGGCGACAGCCCCGAGCTTCCAAAGCGCGAGGACCGGATCGGCGCACCGCTTTCGCCCTATGCGGCAACCAAGCTGTTCGACGAGGTTTACGCCGCCATTTACGCGCGAAGCTACGGCTTCAAGGCGACGGGATTGCGGTACTTCAACGTGTTCGGCCCGCGGCAGGATCCCGACGGCGCATACGCCGCGGTCATCCCCAAGTGGACCGCCGCCATGATTGGCGGCGAGGAGGTCGTCATCAATGGCGACGGCCAGACCAGCCGTGACTTCTGCTTCGTTGCGAACGCGGTTCAGGCGAACATCCGCGCTGCGCTCGCGCCCGATGACGTGCAGGGCGAGGTGTTCAATGTTGCGGTCGGCGAGCGGACGTCACTGCTCGACCTGTTCGGCCTCATTCGTGGAGGCCTTCGCGATCATCAGGTTCACTACGATCGCGAGCCTGCGATGGCCGATTTCCGCGCTGGCGACGTGCGCCATTCGCAAGCGGACATCAGCAAGGCGCGAGCAATGATCGGCTATGCTCCGACCCACACTGTAGAGCGTGGCCTCGCGGCTGCGCTGCCGTGGTACCTGCAGTTTTTTCGGCAGAATGCGATTTAGGCACTAGCGCGACACTCACCCGTTTGGCGGGTGAGATTCACTGGACGGCAGGGCGTGCCTGAGGCAGAAACCTGGCATGGCGAAGAAGGATGAAGCGACGCGCCTGTCCTGGCCCTCCTGGTCTTGGTGGGTCTTGCTCGCCGTGGTCGCGACCGCCATCCTGACCATCGCCTCGACACTCTACGACATTCGGTAGAAGCCGATGATCGCCGCGCCGCCAGCCGAGCCGGCGCCCTCGGTGATTATCGTCACCGGACAGGCACTCCCCGAAGCCAAGGCGGATCGCGCATATTCGGTCCAGCGGATCGACCGGCGCGAGATCGAGCAATCTCCCACCCACGAACTCGACCAGCTCCTCAAGGACGTGCCGGGCGTGCAGCTGTTCCGCCGCTCCGACGCCCATAGCGGTCACCCGACAAGCCAGGGCGTGACCTTGCGGGCGCTGGGCGGCAACGCGTCCAGTCGTGCACTGCTCGTTCTCGACGGGGTGCCGCAGACCGACCCGTTTGGCGGCTGGGTGAACTGGCCCGCCTACGATCCGCTCGACCTGCAGCAGATCCGCGTCGTTCGCGGCGGCGGCAGCGTTGCCAATGGACCCGGGTCGCTGGCCGGAACCATCGAGATGATCAGCCGCGACGATGCCGGCGCGTCGGGCGAGCTCGACGCCGGCAGCCGGGGTTCGTTCGAGGAGCGGGGGCGGATCGGCGTCGCAGCGGGGGGCGGTCTTCTCTCGCTGTCCGGTCATGCGGAGAGCGGTGACGGCTTCATTCCGGTAACGGCCGCCACGCGCGGCCCGGCGGACGAACCGGCGCCGTACCGCAACTGGAGCCTGCGCGGACGCTGGTCGACGGCGATCGGCAAGTCGGTCGATTTCCAGGCAAGTCTCGACGGTTTCCACGACTGGCGAACCCGCGGGACTGACTTCACGCAGAACCGGACCAACGGCGTCGATGCCTCGCTTCGCCTGGTGGGGCGCGGGCGCCTGGCAATGGTCGGCGCTCGGCTATTGGCAGGCGCGCAACCTGATGAGCAGCTTCGCCAGCGTCAGTGCTGGTCGGACGACGGCAACCCAGGTGTCGTTGCAGGACTCGGTTCCGTCCCATGGGCTTGGCGGCAGCGTCGAGCTGCGGCCGCCGATGCCGCGAAACATCGAGCTTCGGCTCGGCATGGACGCGCGGCGGACCGACGGCGAGTCCCGGGAGCTCTACAGCTTTGTCAGCGGCGATCCGACGCGGCGGCGCAAGGCCGGCGGCGAGACGCTGACGGCCGGCCTGTTCGGCGAGGCGACCGCCGACCTCGGCGCGCTGACTCTTACCGGCGGCGCGCGGCTCGACCACTGGCAGGTCTCGCACGGACATTTGCACGAATTGCTGCTCGCGACCGGAGATGTCACCCGCGACGATCATGATCCCAAACGCCAGGGTTGGCTGCCGACCGCTCGCGGCGGAGCGGTGGTCGCACTCGGCGGCGGCTTCAGCCTGCGCTCGGCCGGGTATCTGGGCTGGCGGATGCCGACCTTGAACGAGTTGTTCCGGCCGTTCCGCGCGGGTGCCGACGCAACCGCTGCCAATCCCGATCTCAAGCCGGAGAAGCTCGCTGGCGCCGAGGCAGGAGCCGAGTTTGTACATGGCGGCCTTCGGCTCACCGCGACCGGCTTCGTCAACCGGCTGAAGGACGCCATCGCCAATGTCACGCTCGGCGAAGGACCCGGGATATTCCCGGGGGTGGGCTTCGTCGGCGCGGGCGGGACCTATGGCCAGCGCCAGAACATCGGCGCCGTCGACGTGCGCGGCATCGAGGCTGGGGCGGACTGGACGAGTGGCCCGTGGCATCTCGGCGCCGGCCTCAGCCTGACCCATGCCCGGGTGCACGACCGGGGCGCCGCGCAGCAGCTTGATGGATTGCGACCCGCCGAGACTCCCCGGGTCGCGGCGACATTGTCCGCCGGCTGGCAGAAGCTTGGCAAGTCGTTCGATGTCGTCGTCAGGCGGGTCGGCGCTCAATTCGACGACGATCTCAACACCCGCACGCTGAAAGCCGCGACCACCCTCGACGCATCGGCCGCATGGCCGCTGAGCCGCCGGGTCCAACTGGTGGCGCGGGTCGAAAACCTGACGGACGCTCTGGTGGAAGCGGGCATCAACGGAGATGAGTCGGTCGAGCGCGCAACTCCGCGAACCCTGTGGCTCGGCGTCCGCCTGCGCTAGTTACTTCGCCCGGGTGTAAAGGAAGGCGGTGATGTCGCGGGCGTCCTGCTCACCGACATCGAGATCGGGCATCGCCGTCCCGGGCGCCACCTGCTGCGGGTGCCGGATCCATGTCTCCATGTTGGCCGGCGAGTTGCGCAGGTGACCGCCGATGATCACTCGCAGCGCAATCCCGTCGAGCGGCGGGCCCACCGACCCGACGGCTCCGCGCACGTTCTTCAAGGCGTGGCAGCTGCCGCAGCCGTACTGGATGAACATCGCCTCGCCCCGCCACGGATCGCCATTCGTGATCGCTGCCGCGTGCAGCCTCAGCTGGGTGCGCTCGTGGGCATATTCCCGCACGACAGCGGCAAGGCCGACGACGGCTACAACGGCCGCCAGCACGCCGAAGCTGGCCTTAGTGGACGGAGAGCGCAGCATGGCTGTCCTCGGCCGACTTGAGCCAACGATAGAAGAGAAGGATGGCGGCAACACCGTGGACGAGGCCACCCGGGATCCACATGATCAGGCCCGCCAGCCGCTGGTCGTCGGTGGGATCGAGGCCGATGCCAGTCATGCCCATCGCCGCATAATCGGCGTACCAGGGGCTCGAGGAAAAGGACATCAGCGCGCCCAGGGCACCGCCGATCAGCGACGTCGCGAACAGGCAGGCGGCGGATACGCCATAGCCGCTCATGCGCCCGCGCGGATTCAGCATCGCCCACCAGAACAGCAGCGAACTGACGAAGAAGCAGCTGTGCTGCGCGATGTGCCAGCCGAAGCTGTCGAGCGCTCGGTCGAACAGCGGCGGCGCGTGCCACACCCAGAGGACGACGGCCTGCACGGCGGTTGCCGTCACCGGCTCGGTCAGCCGCTTCCACGCGGCGGAGAGCGGCGACTTCCAGCTGCCGCCGAGCGCGCTGCGCAGCGGCCGCGGCAATCCCCAGGCAAGGACTCCGCCGGAGCTCGACGCCGCCAGAAGCGCCGTCGCCACCAGCATGATCAGCTCATGCTCGATCATGTGCATGGTGAAGCTGCGCTCGCCCGCCTCGTGTAGCGGTGAGACCAGCGCCAGCGCCAGCACCAGCCATCCCGACAGAAACAGCGGCGCGCCGCGCGGGGACTGCGATGCACGCAATGCCAATCGCCGCCAGCCGACCAGGTAAATGACCAGGGCGAGGCCGAGGGGGATCGTGAGCAGCGGATCGAGCGTCCAGCCGAGCGCGGCACCATGGTTGCCATGCGCGGCAGCCGGCGAGGCGAGCAGCACAAGCACCGGCGGAAGAATGCGCTTCATTCCCAGCATCGCGGGATGATCATGGACGCAATGAAAGGCAGCAGGACGCCGATGGTGAACAGTCCACAGGCAAGAAGGCCGATGGCCGCGATGAAACGCCGGGACGGCCCTTCGCCGTCGCTGCCGTACACCCGCCATGAGCCGAGTGCGCCAAGCCCGATCACGAGCAGGCCGGCAACGACTGCGACGATGACCATGAGCGGCGAAGCGAAGCGACAGTCTTGAAAGGTCAAGTCGCCGCCCATCTGGTGCGCGAGGAAATAGCCCGTCGTTCCCAAGGCGAGCCCGGCCCACGGCATGAAGCGATCCCGGATGCGCTCGGTCCTCACAGCCGCGGCACCCAGTAGATCAGCAGATAGACCGGAATCCACAAGAGCCAGACATAGCGCCAGTAGAGCGAGTTCTCGTCGACATCGATCAGGCGCCGCTCTTCGTAAGCCACCGGCGTGTACATCAGCGCCGTCAACACGACCGTGTCGCCCCAGTCGGTGATGAGGTGCGTCGCGTGCAGCAGCAGCACCGCCCAAACGATCGATCCGTAGGCGTTGTCCGTCCACCGGCAATTGAGGCTGTTGAACTCGAAACCGCGAAGCACAAGCAGAACGATGCCGATGCCGACCATGACCGGCATCAGCAGCCGGATGGTCGGAACATCGCGGGCGCGCGCCGCCTTCTTGATGGCGGTATTCACGACTTCGCTGGAGAGGATGACGATCGTGAACAGTGTGCCGGCGAGGAGGTCCGGCGGCTGGCGCCCCTCCGGCGGCCAGCCCTGCTCGTGCCCCATCAGGAAGAAGTAGGCGGCGAAGGTCAGCATGAAGAATGCGCCTTCGATCACCATGAACCCGATGATCCCCCACCAGGTGAGGCTGCTCGACCCGAACTTCGCGGTCGGCAGGTCCGAGACATCGTCGGTGAAGCGAACCGCGGGGATCATGTGATAACCGGCTCAGGCTGCCGCTTCAGGTCCTTGGGCCAGAACCACGCGGTCATTGCGATGCCGATCGGCACCAGGCCGACGGCGAGCGCCCACGGCGAGAAGATCGATGTGACGAACACGACGCCCACCGCGCAGGCGGCGATGAACGGCCATAGGCTCGGCTCGGGGATCGGCTCGCGGAGGTCGGGAGTGGCCGCGACGACGGTGGTCAGCAGCATCTCCTTGTGGTCGACGCGAAGGCCGCTCACCACCGGCAGCTCGCCGTCATTGTCCCACAGCGGAGTCCGCGACTCGACGACGGGGACGTGGGCGAAATTGTACACCGGCGGCGGTGAACTGCTTGCCCATTCGAGCGACGGCGCATCCCACGGGTTGGGGCCGGCAATGGCGCCGCGGTAGAGCGACACGATGCCGTTGATGACGAACACGAGGACGGCGGCGGCGACCACGAACGCGCCGATGGTCGAGAGCAGGTTCGGAAGCTCCAGCCCAAGCCCGGCCGGGTAGGTGTAAACGCGCCGCGGCATCCCGAGCAGGCCCGAGAAGTGCATCGGGAAAAAGGCGAGCTGGAAGCCGAGGAACACCATCCAGAAGCCGATCTTGCCGAGCGTCTCGCTCATCATCCGGCCGGTGATCTTGGGATACCAGTAGGTCAGGATTCCGAGCAGCGGGAACACCGCGCCGCCGATCAGCACGTAATGGAAATGCGCGACGATGAAGTAGGTGTCGTGGAGCTGTAGGTCGAGCGGCACCGCGGCGACGATGACTCCGGTCAGGCCGCCGATCACGAAGGTAATGATGAACCCGATGACGTACAGCATCGGCACCGCTAACCGCGGCCGGCCCTCCCACATCGTCGCCAGCCAGCAGAAGATCTGCAGGCCGGTCGGGATCGCGACGGTCATGCTCGCCGACGTGTAGAAGCTGTAGCCGACGCGCGGCAGGCCGGTCGCGAACATGTGGTGCACCCACAGGCCGAAGGCGAGGATTCCGGTCGAGATCAGCGCCAGCACTACCACCGTGTGAGCGAACACCGGGCGGCGGCAGAAGGTCTCGGTGATGACGCTGACGAAGCCCGTCGCCGGAATGAAGATGATGTACACTTCGGGGTGGCCGAAGAACCAGAACAGGTGCTGCCACAGCAGGGCGTCGCCATGCTCGAACTGGTTGAAGAAATTGGTGCCGACGAGACGGTCGGAAATCAGCATTCCCGAGGCGAGCGCCACCGAGGGCATCGCGAACACGATCATCACCGCCTGGACCAGCATCGCCCAGGCAAACAGCGGCATGCGCGCCAGGGTCATGCCCGGCGCTCTGGCCTTGAGGATCGTGCAGATGAGCACGACCGCCGCCGACAGCGCCGACACTTCGGTGAATGTGATCATCTGCGCCCAGACGTCGGCGCGCTTGCCTGGAGAGAATTGCGGGCCGGACAGGGGCGTGTAGGCGAACCAGCCGATGTCGGGCCCGATGTTGAGGACGAACGCGCCCCACAGCATCAGCCCGCCGAACAAATACATGAAGTAGCTGAACGCGTTGAGCCGCGGGAATGTCGTCGAGCGCGCCCCGACCATCAGCGGGATGACGTAGACCGCGACGCCCTCCATCACCGGCACGGCGAACAGGAACATCATGGTCGAGCCGTGCATCGTGAACAGCTCGTTGTAGCGCGAGGCGCCGATGAGGTTGTTGTCCGGCCGGACCAGCTGCAGCCGCATGACCAGCGCCATCACGCCGCCGAGCGCAAGGAACATCAGCGCGGTGATGATGTAGCGGCGGCCGATTTCCTTGTGGTCGACGGTCGCCAGCCAGCCGATGATTCCCGGCGGCCGCCGCCACGTCGCGTGAAGCCGTGCGTCGAGCGCGTCGCCGGTCAGCTTCGGCCCGTCGCGCACGATTGTCTTGCGCTCCGCGGCAAGCCGCTCGTCCTCTTGCTGGACCCGCTCGCTTTCGGTCATTTCAATGTCTCGAGGTACGCGACGACAGCGTGGAGATCGTTCGGCTCCAGGCCGATGGTCGGCATGTGGCTGCCGGGCTTGATCGACTGCGGGTCCTCGACCCAGCCGTAGAGGTTGCCCTTGCTCATCGGCAGCGTGCCCGCCGCGATGGTTCGCCGGCTAGCGAGATGGGTGAGGTCCGGGCCCGACCTGTCCGGACGCGGGCGTTCCGGAAATGTTGTGGCACATGCTGCACTGGCGGCTGGTCACGTAATTGTATCCGGCCTGCACCAGCGGCGTGGCCGGCGCCGGTGCCGCCTCGAGCTGATGGTGCCACCATTTCAGGAAATCCGGATAGCTATCGACGTCGACGACGAAGGCCATGTGCGCGTGCTGGGTGCCGCAGAACTCCGCGCACTGGCCGCGGTAGATGCCAACCTTGGTCGGAACGATGGTGATGTCGCTCTCGCGGCCTGGGATCAGGTCCTGCTTGCCGGTCAGGCTCGGCACCCAGAAGCTGTGGATGACATCGTTCGAGCGAAGGGTGATCCGGACCGGAACGCCAACCGGCAGGTGAAGCTCGTTGGCCGTGCGCAGAGTCTTCGACGCGTCGTTGGCGGTATAGGTAATGTCCCACCACCACTGGTTGCCGGTCACGGTGATCGCCAGCTTCTCGCCGCTGGCAGCTCGCGCCATCGAGCGGTCCGCGAAGAAGCTGGCGATTGCGAGCGCGATCAGGCCGATGCCGACCACCGCGGCCCAGCCGAACAGGCCGGTGCGCATAAGCGGGTCGGATTCGTGGTGCCGACCCTGCTCGACGACCAAAGCCTCGCCGAGGCGGCGGCGGCGGGCGATGCCCCAGAACAGGAAGGCGATCACGGCGAGATACATGATCGCCGCAGACAACAAGGAAGATCACGAAGAGCTGGTTGAAGTCGCGAGCTTCGACGCCGGCGTTGCCGAAGGTGCTCTGGTAATGCTGATATTGTCCGCAGCCGCCGAGCAGCAGCGCGAGACCGCCGGCTCCCGTGCCGCGTCCTGACCTCATTGCTGAGCGCTGTCCGACGGGCGCTCAGGGAGCCGCGGCGCCAGCGACTGCGGAGTGCCCGCGCTCATTGCGTCGGAGCGGCTCGACGCGACATCCTTGCGCTCCTGGCCGGACAGGGAGCTGACGTAGGCGGCGAGCTTCCACACCTGGTCGTCGGTCAGCTTGCCGCGGAACGAGGGCATGCCGTTGGGGCGGCCTTCGACGATCGTCGCGGCGATTTGCTGAACGCTGCCGCCGTAGCGCCACTGATTGTCCATCAGCGGCGGTCCCATGCCGCCGCCGCCATGGCTGTGACAGCCGACGCAGTTCATCCAGCTGAACAGCCGCTGCCCTTCGGCGAGCGCGGGCGCATTGTTCAGGTACATGGCTGCTCGCGGATCGACAGCGGCGGAACCGCGGCTGGGGAGCCCGCGTGGAGCACGCCGGGCGAGGGGCCCGCCGGCACGTTCTCGCCGAGCGGCTTGGCGCGGCTATGCCGTTCCTCGCGGTCGCAGGCGAGGAGCGCCAGCGACAGCGCTGCTGCGGCGAGGACGCTAGCCCGGAAGCCGGAAGACATAGAGCATGCCTCCTGCGGTGGTTTTGTTGGGAAGGTCCTTCATCGCGTTGACGAAGCCGAGCGCGGCGGTCGGGTCTGCGGGATCGAGGTTGCCGGCCACGATTGCTCCGGACCAGCCGCCGACCCCAGCCACCACCGCGATGTACTGATGGCCGTCCGGACCGCGATAGCTGATCGGCTGACCGATAATTCCGCTGCCTGCCTTGAACTGCCACAGCTGTTTGCCGGTGCGGGCATCGATGGCTTTGAAGAAGCCGTCCATGGTCCCGTAGAAGACGACGTTGCCGCCGGTCGCCAGCGCCGGGCTCCACAGCGGCAGGTCTTCCTTGATTTCCCACACCGCCCGGTTGTGAACGGGGTCCCATGCCGTGAAGACGCCGCGGTTGCCGCCCGGCCCCGCATACATCTTCACGTCGGCGCCGACGTAGGGCGTGCCGGAGATGTAATTGGCCTCCATCGGGCCTTCGTCCTCGCACAGGTTGATGTGCGGGATGTAGACGAGGCCGGTGACAGGGCTGAACGCCGACGGGTTCCAGTCCTTGGCGCCCGGTGCCGCCGGGCAGATGTTGCGGGTCACCCGGCCCTGCTTGGGCTCCTTCTCCGCGACCATGATCAACCGGCCGGTCTTGAGGTCGACGCCCTTCTCCGAGTTGATGTAGCCGTAGGGCGTCGCGCTGAGGACCTGGCCGGTGCGGCGGTCGAGGACGTAGAAGAAACCGTTACGGCCTGGATGAAGAAGCACCGGCCGCTTGCCGCCCGCCGTCGGCATGTCGGCGAGGATGATCTCGTTGACGTCATCGTGGTCGAAGATGTCGTGCGGGGAGCTCTGGTGATACCACAGCGCGGCGCCGGTATCGACGTCCCGGGCGAACACGCCGGCCGTCCACTTGTTGTCGCCGGGCCGCTGGTCCGCGTTCCAGGGACCCGGATTGCCGCTGCCGTAGAAGATGATCTTGGTTTCGGGATCGTAGCTGATCCAGCCCCAGACGTTGCCGCCGCCGATCTTCCAGGCTTCCGGCGGCCAGGATTTGACGCCGAGGTCCTTGCCCTGGTCGATGCGTAGAAGGGCTTGAACCGGGGGCCGATCAGCACATCCTTGTCGGGACCGGTGTTGAACGCCTTCCAGGCGAGCTTGCCGCTGCCTTCGTCGAGCGCCGCGATCCAGCCGCGAACGCCCATCTCGCCGCCGGAATTGCCGACCAGCACTTTGCCGTCGGCGACCAGCGGCGCCATGGTAATCGTCTCGCCCTTCTGGATATTGCCGAGCTGCGTCCGCCACACCTGCTTGCCGCTATTGGCGTCGACCGCGATGGTCTGGCCGTCCAGCGTGTTGAAGAAGATCTTGCCGGCGTCATAGACGGCGCCGCGGTTGACCGTGTCGCAGCAGGCGACGCCCTGCGATGCGGCGAGCGGCTCGGGCTTGAATACCCACTTGAGCGCACCGCCGCTTGCTCAGATCGAGCGCGTAGAGATAGTTCGGGAACGGCGTGATCAGGTACATCGTCGAGCCGACGACAAGCGGCGGCGCTTCGTAGCCGTGGCTGGTTGCGGTGGAGAAGGTGAAGGCGAGCCCGAGCTTCGAGACATTTGCTGGAGTGATCTCGCTCAGCGCCGAGAACCGGGTCGATGCGTAATCCTTCCCCGGCATCACCCAATTGCCATCGTCGGCGGGCGACGCGGCGGCGGCGGGCATCGCGTGCGGTCCGCCGGGCAAGGGCGCTGCGGTGACCAGTTGGCCGGATGGCGACCTGCGAGCGGTGGGGCTGCTCAGGAAAACGACGGCCAAGCACGATTAGGATCGCCGCAACGGCGATGATGATTGCCGGTCCTCGTCGCCGCATCCACGCCCCCGTGTTGTTGGCGCCGTGTACCTGGCGAGCAAACCTGAACGGCTGTTCAGGAACGCTGCTGAGCCTAAATGTCTCTCCTTCAGCTAAGTTCCACATCCAGAACCGAATTCATGCGGGACTCACGGCGTGGCTCCGCCAAGAGCGGAGTTCGCGCGCCGTGGAAAGCGACGCTTGTCGCTAAGCCTCGATCAAGCGTGTCGTCCCGCAACCGCCGCTGCGAAGCCGCGTGCTCACCGGACGAATGTTACAGGTCGAGCCTCGATGCCCGGGACAAGGGCGGTGCGATCGTCGCGGTGGTGGCGATCCACGTCTTGTTGCTGTTCGTTCTTCTCCACCTGTCCGGCAAGATCGACGCCGTCGACCCGCAGTCGGCCCTGCGCGTGTTCGATTTCAGCGACGCGCCGCCGCCGCCTCCGCCGCCGCCTCCGTCGCAGCAGGCGGCAAGCCCAAGAAGCCGCCGGGCGGCTCGGCGCCGGCCAATATCAAGAGCCAGGCGAGCCCGATCGTCGCGCCGACTCCGCAGGTGCCACTCCGCCGGTGCCCGTCGCCGCGGCGAAGACTCCGGCCGAGGGCACCGCAGTCCGACCCAGGGCGCCGCCGCCGTGGCGGGCCCGGGCACCGGCGCCGGCGGCGTCCGGCAATGGTACCGGCACCGGCACGGGGAACGGCAGCGGGTCCGGCGACGGCGGCTGCTCTCGCCGCCGCAGCTCGTCACTCCGGTGCTGCGGGGCCGCGACTTCCCTCGCGACATGCTCGACCAGTGGCCTCGCGGCACGCCGGTATTCCTTCGCCTTCGGGTCGACCCGCAAGGCAATGTCAGCCAATGCATCGTCGACCGCGGAACCGGAGTTGCCGCGATCGATTTCGAAGTCTGCAGCCTGGTGTACCAGCGGCTGCACTTCCGGCCTGCGCTCAATCGTTCGGGGCAGGCGGTTGCGGGCTGGTTCGGATATGGGCAGACGCCGCCACGCTGATTCAATGAAAGAACCGACATGATCGAAGCGGAATGGTGGGAATATGATTCGCTGGACGAGCTGGCCGATGCGGTGGCCGGCGACGTCGGCTTCATCGTCGAGAGCGCGGTCGAGGCCCGCAACGCCTCGCTGATCGCGGTTCCCGGCGGCAAGACCGCTCCGGCGGTGTTCCCCAAGCTTGCAGCGCAGAAGCTGCAGTGGAAGCGGGTCACCATCATTCCCGGCGACGAGCGGCTGGTCCCGGTCGCCGACGACCTCTCGAACGTCCGCGAGATCGCCAGGGCCTTCCTTCCGACCGGCGCCCGGGTGATCCCGATCGTCAGCGGCAAGGTCGAGGACTACCGGCTTGCCGGCAACGCCGCGGACGCGCTTCTCCAGGACCTGCCGTGGCCGCCGGACCTGGTCTGGCTCGGCATGGGCGAGGACGGGCACACCGCCTCGATCTTCCCCGGCGCCGACCTCCAGGACGCGCTCGACGCGCCCAAGGCGCGGCGGGCGGTCGGAGTCATGCCCGACCCGCTGCCGGCGGAAGCACCGGTCGCTCGGGTGACCCTGACCCGCGCCGCGATCCTGTCGGCGCGGACGGTGCTGATCACCATCACCGGCCAGAAGAAGCGCGAGGTTCTCGAACAGGCCATCGCCGACGGGCAGAGCTCGAAGGTGCCGATCGGCCGGGTGCTCGCCGAATGCGAGCAGCCGATCGACATCCACTGGTGCCCGTAGGCTGGATCAGACCTCCTCGAGCTTGCGGCCGAGCGTTTCCGGCAGCCAGAGCAGCGACACGACGACCGAAATCCCGGTGAACACGACCGCGTACCAAAGCCCGGAGTAGATGTTGCCGGTCGCCGCGACGATGGCGACGCTGACCGCGGGCAGGAAGCCCGCCGACCCAGCCGATCCCGAAATGATAGGGGAAGGACAGGGCCGTGTAGCGGACCCGGCTCGGGAACATCTCGACCAGCGCCGCCGCCTGCGGACCGTAGAGCGCCGTCGCGGCGACCACGAACAGCAGAAGCACGGCGATCAGGACGGGCAGGTTCATCCGCGCCGGGTCGGCGCTCTTGGGATAGCCGGCCGACTGCAGCGCCGCGCCGATCGCGTCGCCGCCATTGGTCTTGAGAGCCTTGAGCTGCGGCCCCGGCAAGACCTTCGCCACCGGCGACCGGGACGGCGTTGCGGCCGACCACAACGCGGGTCAGGCGGTCGGCTGACGGGCGCGTGCTGTAGGAGATGCCCGGCTGATCAGCGCGCTCTTGGCGATGTCGCAGGCGCTGGTGAACTTGCCGTGCCGACCGGGATCGAACTGGGCCGAGCAGGTGGCGGGATCGGTTTCGACCACGACCGGCGTGCTGCGCTGAGCGGCGACCAGCGCCGGGTTGGCGGCTTCGGCGATCCAGTGCGACGCCGGGAAAATAGAGCAGCAGTGCCAGCGCCATGCCGCCGACGATCGATCGGCTTGCGGCCGATCCGGTCCGACCACCAGCCGAAGAAGACATAGAGCGGCGCGCTGACCGCGGTCATTAGCGCCAGCAGCAGGTCCTTGGTCGAGCCCGGCACGCCGAGCGTCTTTTCAAGGAACACCTGGAGGTAGAAGAAGGTGAAGTACCAGACCGCGCCCTGGGCCAGCATGACGCCGAAAAAGGCGACCAGCACCCGCTTCAGGTTGTCCGCCTGTCCGAAGGCTTCGCGCAGCGGCGCCTGGTCGACGTCGCTCGGCGACCAGCCTCTGGAACTCCGGGCTTTCCGACAGCTTGAGGCGCATCCACAGCGACACGCCGAGAAGCACCGACGGAGACCAGGAACGGGATTCGCCAGCCCCAGCCGGCGAACGCGTCCTCGCCGAGCCAGGTGCGCGAGACGAAGATCATCAGCATCGCCGCGAGCAGGCCGAACGAGGCCGTGGACTGGATCCAGCCGGTGGCGATGCCGCGCCGGTCGTTGGCGCTATGCTCGGCGACATAGATCGCGGCGCCGCCATATTCGCCGCCAAGCGCAATGCCCTGAACGATGCGCAGGAGGATCAGCAGGACAGGGGCGAGCGCTCCGGCCTGGCGTAGGTCGGCAGAAGGCCGATCAGGAAGGTCGCGCCGCCCATCAGGCTGACGGTGACGAGGAACGCGCCCTTGCGGCCCGAGCCGGTCGCCGACGATCCCGAAGATCAGCGCGCCCAATGGCCGGAAGGCGAAGCCGACGGCGAACAGGCCGAGCGCGGCGATCAGCGCCGGGGTCGGATCGAGGCCGGAGAAGAATGCCTTGCCGATCACTGGCGCCAGGCTGCCGAAGATGAAGAAGTCGTACCATTCGAACGCGGTGCCTGCCGAGGACGCGACGATCACCCGCGCCATCGATGTCGACGCCTTGGCGCCCTCCGCCTGCACGGCCGTTGCTGCTGCTGTCACTGCCGCCCTCCCCGCACCAGGGGATAGCGCGAGCGCCGCACCGCGCAACCGGCGAGCGGGCGGCGAAAGGTCACAAAGTTCACGGTCCTACGCGTGCGCGCACGCGAGGGCTCGCCGATTTGCGGGCGAGGGGAAGTCGCCCAGATTGACGTGCGATGTGCCGAGCATTGTCACCCTGACTGCTTGGAATTGGGGGGTCTTCCACTTCTTCCACTTCGTCACCCTGGAGTGTCGTCGGCCCGGTGCGCGATGCACCGTCGAAGGTGACAGGTCGCCCGCAAACGAGGGTGACGACCAGGGTGACACCGGCGCCAGTCCTGCTCGCGGTCGGAGCCGATGGCGTGCCGAATGGGCGCTGAGCGGTCGAGTCCACAGTCGCGCAGCCAAGCACAGTTGACCGGCTGTAGGACAGCGGATTTGCCGGGTCCCGCTTACGGCAGCTTTCGACCCATTGCGGACATTAGCAAAGGGTGACACGTTCGAGGACTAGGGGGACATTCAAATGCCGATCGTGGCCACCGAGCCGCTCGCGATGCGTACCTCTCTTACGCCCACGCCGAAGCGAAAGCGCCGCGTTCCTAAGAAGCTCCATTTCTACTTCGTTACCTTTACGATCGTCTTTGCGCTGCTCGTCCTCGCGGGCTTTTCGCGAACCTTCTTCCTGCCGATGGCGAAAGGCACTTTGGAGAAGCCGCTGGTCGTACATGTGCACGGCGCCCTCTTCTTTGGATGGACTGCGCTCCTCGTCCTCCAGGCCTTCCTTGCCGCGACCAAGCGTCTGCGTTTGCACCGCAAGATCGGTTCCTTTGCAGGGTGGCTCATCATTCCCATGCTGTTGATGGGGACCATTGTCGCAGCTCGCGACACCGTTCACGACTATTATGCTGGCGACGGAGATGCCGCTCTTTCCTTTTTCTATGGAGAGCTTGTAGATCTAGCCATGTTCGGATTCTTGGCCGGCGCGGCGATGCTGCTGCGGCGACAAGCCCGAGTTTCATAAGCGTTGGGTCATCATGGGCAGTCTCGGCTTGCTCGGCGCAGCCATCGGTCGAATTCATGAGATCAGCGCGTTCGGGCTCTACATCTTTGTTGGGCTTATCGCCTCCGTAGCGGCATTCGATATCTTCAGCCGCCGCGCGATCCACGTTGCGACGCTCGATTGGGGCAGCTGTCCTTCTTGCGATGAACCTGACCGAAGAACCCATCGGCAATACGCAGGCTTGGATCAGTACAAGCCATCGGATGCTTGGCGTGTAGTGCTCATCCGGCAGCGGCCTGGTTGAGCGCGGAGGCGAGGGCTAGCTCCACTTCCACCCATTCCCGCCGCTGCGGCACGAGTGGCAGCTTTCGATCCATTGCAGTCATTGCGCGCACCGTTACGATCACCGGATGGACCTGCGCGCGGAGCGAGCGTTAGTGTCGCCACTCCTGCGCGCACAGAGCGTCGAGGTGGCTTTCTTGCGGACCAGGTATGGACCGTTCTGAGGGTATGGAACGCCGAACTAGGCGCCAGTCCTGACGGCGTTCAACGCGATCGTTCAGCGAGCCGCCGAGTGCCTCGGCGGCACCCACCCCCAGCCCCTCCCTTCCAGGGAGGGGAGAATGTGACGCCGGCCCGGCCGGTCACACTTCGGCCTGGACCGAAGCATTGCGCAACGGCTTGTGGCAGACGGGCCTGGGAGGCGAAGTGATGGTCAGCACCTCGACGGTCGCGGAAATCGGAGCGCTGCTTGGCGATCCGGCGCGAATCAGCATGATGATCGCGCTGCTCGACGGGCGGTCGCGTACGGCCAGCGAGCTTGCCGATGTCGCGGGCGTGTCGCCGCCGACGGCGAGCAGTCACCTCGCCAAGCTCGCCGCTGCCAACATGATCCAGGTCGAACGGCAAGGGCGGCACCGCTATCACCGGATCGGTGGGCCGGCTGTCGCCCAGCTCCTCGAGCAAATGCATGTTGCCGGGGCCGCGCTCTCCGCCTCCCGCGCCCTGCGATTCGGGCCGCGGGACCCGGCAATGCGCGAGCTTCGGTCCTGCTACGACCATCTCGCCGGGCGAATCGCGGTCGAACTCGGTGGACGGCTGCTGGCGAAGGATGCGGCTGTCGGCGTCGCTGAGCTCGATCCGGGCGCCGGCGACGTGCTGGAGCGCATGGGGATCGACGTGACGGCGCTCTCGAGAGGCAAGCGGGCGCCGTGCCGGGCGTGCCTCGACTGGAGCGAGCGGCGTCCGCATGTCGCCGGAGCGGTCGGCGCGGCGATCCTGCGACGATCGCGGGAGCTCGGCTGGATCAAGGCGCGCAGCGATTGCCGCGCGTTGATCCTGACCGTCGCCGGCGAACGTGGGCTGGCCGACGTTTTTGGCATTCACTCCGTTCGCTCGTGATCGTAATCTCCCCGTAATGATCGTTCGCAATCCTCTCCTGGTCGCTTGTGCAGCGGCGCTTCTGACGGCGGTTTCCGGCGTCGCAGCCGCTGCGCAGGCACCGCAGATCAACCGGCCGAAGCCTGCGCCGGGACCGCCGCCCAATGTCGTGACATTGCCGCCGGCGGAGTTCGACAAGACGCTGGCCATCGGGGGCAAGGACATCAAGGCGCGCGCGGTCGATACGCGGCTTAGCGTCGACGTCTATGTGAACCGCCATGGCCCCTATCATTTCGTCGTCGACAGCGGCGCCGACACGTCGGCGGTCGGACTGCGCATCGCGCAGAGCCTGCAGCTCCCGCTGAGCACGCCGGCGATCGTCAACGGCATGACCTCCCGGGAGCTCGTCGACCGCGTCACGATCGGCGAGCTGACGCTCGGCCCGACGACCGTCCACAACCTCAAGTCCCGGTGCTTCGGGAGAGCGATCTCGGCAGCGACGGCCTGATCGGGATCGATGCGCTCGCCGACCAGCGGCTGATGCTCGATTTCGAACGGCATCTGATCAAGATCGAGGATGCCCGGGTCAGCCTGCGCTCGGAGCCGGGCGACATCGTGGTCGTTGCCAAGCGGCGCCGCGGCCAGCTGATCCTGACGCAGGTGCGGGCCGCGCGATTCTCGCTCGATGCGGTCATCGACACGGGATCGGAGATCACCATCGGCAACCTCGCCTTGCGCGACAAGCTGATCCGCAAGGGCCACGCCAAGTTCTGGAGCGTTCAGGCGATCGGCGTCACCGGCGTGCCCGTGACCTTGCAGATTGCCCGTGTCGACGAGTTGCAGCTGGGCCCGATCACGCTTCGCGACGTGCCGATAGCGTTCGCTGACGTGCCGCCGTTCAAGCTGTTCGGCCTGTCGGACAGGCCGGCGCTTCTGCTCGGCACCGACATCCTGAACGCATTCCGCAGCATCGCGCTCGACTTTCGCGCGCGGCGGGTACGGTTCCAGCTGAGGCGCTGCAAGACGGAAGGGATCACGCTCAATACCGCGCCCGTCGACATGTTCACGCGGTTGTCGCCGACCGGCGGCTCCGACGCGTGCTGAGACGGCGCCGCTGCAAGGGTGATCGGCCTGCTCAGCGAATGAGCGCGACCTGCGCGGATCCGTCGCTCTGGACGATCGAACAGGTGGATACGAAGGCTTCGAGTGGAGCGCCCTCCGACGTCCCGGGCCAGCCAGCGATGGGCGACGAAGGTGGGCTGGAGCATCTCGTCGCCGGGGTTCAGCTGCCGATAGGGGTGCTCGCTTCCGTCGAATGCGATCCAGACGATGCTGACCGGCCGGTTGCGGACGTTGATGAAGCGGATTTCCGATTCGCGGTTGTCGCCCTGGTAGGCGTGGCCGATCAGGACTCCGGCTGGAACCGGGCTGAGCTCACCGCAATCGGCGAGCGCCGGTGACGAGGACAGGAGCATCGCGGCAAGAACCAAGCGTCGAACCATGGCCATAACTCCGGCTTTGCGCAGGAGCCATCATCCGGCAGCCGCCCGCGAACCGCAAGGGCGGGTAAACCGCGGCGCCGGCTCGACTATTTGGCGTCGGCATCGTTCGGCGGATTTCCGCGAAAATCGGCCATCCGGAACACACCAGCGGCGGCAACGTTGTCCGGGCGAACAACGTGAGAGGAGAGGCGAATGAAGAGGATCGCACTTATTATCGTGGCCACGGTCGCGGTATCGGCGTGCGCAACCACGCCAAAGACGCAGACTTGTCCCGACGGCTCGGTTATCTCGATGGCCGATCCCTGTCCGCCGCCGCCGCCACCCCCGCCGCCTCCGCCTCCGCCGATGACGATGTGCCCGGACGGATCGCAGGTTGCGGCCGGCATGACCTGTCCGATGCCGCCGCCACCTCCGCCGCCGCCGCCGCCACCGCCGCCGACGCATTCCGGCGAGCGCGGCTAATTGTCGAGCGGCCGGCGCGAAAGCGCCGGCCGCTGCATCGTCTGATGTCGGAACGCAGCGCGCGAGCGCGTTGCGGGCCGCGTCGATGTGCGTTCGCCGATCCCGATAAGGGCGAGCGCGGCCTCAGGCGGCTTGCAGCTGCAGCCGGCTGCGCTGGCGTCTCAGGCCGAAGCCGACGCCGACAAACCGACCAGCATCATGGCCCACGTTGCCGGCTCGGGAACCCCCGAGTTGATCGCCAGATTGTCGATCTCGAACGCATTGCTGCTCGAGGTCAGGCGAAGCGAAGTGAACGCGCCCACGTCGCTCCCCGTAAGATGGAACATTACCAGCGGATTGGTATTCGGATTGACTGGTCGCCATTTGCCGGAAACCAGATGTTGGACCCGCTGAATGACGCGAGGACGTTGTTCGAGGCGTCGAGAAACTGCAACGTGTTGTAGGTATCGACCGAGCCCCAAATGAAGCTCAGAGAAGTGATGTTGCCGATTGCAGACAGATCGATGACGCCTGGATTTCCGTCCGACGGACCGACGGCATCATAGCCGCCAGTGCTTCCCAACGGCTGCGCGTGGTTGCCCGTGGTGCCGCTGACCACGGTGCCGCCACTGATGGACGGCGTTCCTGCCGAAGAATTGAAGTCGTAGGTCGGGGTCGGACCGGAATAGTTCGTGGTGCCCGGAGTGATGCTGCTGATCGCGATCGTCGCCTGAGCGCTCGCGGCCGTGGCGAGAAGCGCCGCGCCAACCAGGAGTTGACGACCGTTTCGTGCGATGCTGCTATTCATCTGAATTCCCCTCGTTCTGCAATGGTCCAGCTTGAGCGCGGCTCGCTTGCAGGGACAGGGCGTCATCGGCATCGTGCCGATTGGGGACAGTGCGCAACTTCCGGCTTTTCTCACGCGCCTAGTCGGCCGGCGGCTCCCATAATTCGATTGGATTGCCCTCCGGATCGTGAACCCGCGCGAAGCGGCCGACCTGCGGGTCGTTCCACTCGTCCTTCGTGGTCGCCTCGACGCCGGCGCTCTGCAGGGCGTCGATCAGCTGATCGAGGTCGCTGACACGCAGGTTGAGCATGAAGGCCCTGTCGCTGCCGAAATAGTCGCTGTCCGAGGCGAACGGCGCGAAGACGACCGGTCCCCCTCGTGTCATCCACACCCAATCGCCGGTCTCGCCGGCACCCGGCGCGACGCAGCCCGACCCGACGTTCAGATGCTCCTTGTACCAGCTCGCAAGAGCCTCCGGGTCGCGAGCCCGGAAGAACAATCCGCCGATGCCGAGAACTGCCATGATCGTCCCTCTTCGATTTCGCGCACACTATCACACGCGGTCGGGCGCGGTTAGCCGGCCTTGCGGATCGTCTCGTCGAGGTGGGCGACTTCAAGGCCGAGCTTGGTGACGCTGAGCCGGTTGAGGAGGGTGGTGCCGTCGGCCTGGAGCGCCAGCTGCTGATCGACATGGAGGCCGCCCTTCATTGCGTAACGAATGGTTGCGCGCGGGCCGGATATCGTGACGTCGACCGGCCCGGTGGCCTCGGTCAGGGTGCCGGTGAAATGGTTCGGCCCGGCGGGGCGCATCACCCACTGGCGGGTGCGGACGGGTTTGTCGCGTTCGCGGATCGTCTGGTCGAGAACGAGCCCGCCCGCGCCGTCGCTTCGGCCGATGCTGTCGACGCTGGTTCGAACCGGGCTCGAGAAGAGCTTGTGCAGCGTGCCGTCGCCGTGGCTCCTGCCCGTGAACCAGCTGGCCGGGTCGAAGCGCGCATCTGGCGCGGCGGGAAGCCGGACGCTGGTCGCGCAGCCGGTCAGGGCCAGAGCTGCCGCCAAGGCGCACCCCCTCACGGGCAGCCCGGTACCGTCGAGCAAGGCTTGCATGAACCGAGGCGCGAGGAGCGGCGCCGGCTTGGCGATGGGCAAAAGCGCGTCGTCCTTGGAATGTTGACTGTCCCGGGCCCCAACCTACCGTGCAGCCATGCGTTCCTTGTACCAGCGCCGGTATCTCGACCTCCTGGGGTCGATCTACATTTACAATGAGCATCGCGGCTATACGGCAATCGACCGCGTGCTCGAAGCAGTGCGGACGCGGTGGCCGGACGACCATCGGCTGCTGGCTCGGATCGAGAAGCACCGAGCCGACGAGCGCAAGCATTACCTGATGTTCCGGCGCTGGTTCGAACGGCGCGGCGTGATGCCGTTTGCGGTCGATCGCACCTGCGGCCACATCGATCGTTTCGTCGGGATCATGTTCCGATCGAGCATCGACGACCTCGATCCCATGCTGATCGTCAAGAGCGACGGTCTGTTCGAGCGGTTATGCCGCGTGATCTCGCTGACCGAGAAGCGTGGCCATCGTCAGGTCGCGATCCTGCTGCGGCACCCGATCGTGCGATCCGACGCGACGCTGACCCGAATTTTCCGGATCATCGAGCAGGATGAGCCGAGCCACTGGGCGCCCTATGATGCGTGGCTCGCGGCCAACGGCCGGCCGGCGCCGCGCTGGTGGGAGCGGGTCATCGACGGGCTGATCCATTCGGAGCTCCTTCTCCTCAAGCTGCCGATCCTGTTCGTCAGTCCTCGCCTGGGGCGTCTTGCCGAATGGGCCGACGCCGGGGAGGCGGCGGTCTCGACGACCGCCGTGCCGGCGCTCGCGGCCTGACACGCGAAAATCGCCATGATTGAGGGGGCTGACGCGCCGCTTGCTGACGCGGCACCGGAGCCCTTGTCCGGCCGTTTGTTTTCGCATCGGGCCGCCATTCTGCTGTTCCGCAATACGATCGTCAGCTGCCTGGTGTTCGGGGTCGGCCTGATCGTTCTGTGGCTGCTGGTGCAGCGGTTCGCGGTCGACAAGGTCGTTGCCGCGGCGATCTCTTTCATCGTCGCCAACTCGCTTCATTACGTTCTCGGCCGCGTGTGGATCTATCGCGGCACGGAGCGGGCAGTCGGGAAAGGATACGTCTATTTCCTCGTCACCGGTGTGCTCGGTCTGGCGATCACGACGGGACTGTTCGCCGCGCTTCTGCAATGGACGGCGATCAATTACCTGATTGCGCGGGTGCTGGTGTCGATCGTCGCCGGACTGGTCATGTTCGTCCTGAACGCGACGCTGAACTTCAGGCGGCTGTAGGCCTGCGGATTACTGCCGTCCGGCGAGCGAGAGCGTCGACGACGCTCGGATCCGCAAGCGTCGATATGTCGCCAAAGCCGCCCGTCGCGCCTTCCGCGATCTTGCGCAGGATTCGGCGCATGATCTTGCCCGAGCGGGTCTTGGGAAGCGCGGGCGTGAAGTGGATCTTCTCCGGAGCGGCAAGCGCGCCGATGTCCTTGCGGACTTCGCCGTTCAGCTCCTTGCGGAGCGCGTCGTCGCCCTCCTCGCCGGCGTTGAGGGTCACGAAAGCGTAGATCGCCTGGCCCTTGATGTCGTGCGGATAGGCGACGACCGCGGCCTCGGCGACCTTGGGGTGGGCAACCAGCGCGCTTTCGACCTCGGCGGTGCCGATGCGGTGGCCGGAGACGTTGATGACGTCGTCGACGCGGCCGGTGATCCAGTAATAGCCGTCTTCGTCGCGGCGGCAGCCGTCGCCGGTGAAGTAGAGCCCGGGATAGGCCTTGAAGTAGGTTTCGAAGAAGCGCTGCGTGGTCGCCCCACACGGTCTGCATCTGCCCGGGCCAGGAGCGTTGCAAGGCAGAGGTTGCCGCTGGTCGGGCCTTCGAGGACATGGTGCTCGGCATCGACGAGGAGCGGCTTGACGCCGGGCAGCGGCTTCGTCGCCGAGCCGGGCTTCATGTCGGTCGCGCCCGGGAACGGACGAGATGAGGATTCCGCCGGTCTCCGTCTGCCACCAGGTGTCGACGACCGGGCAGCGGCCGTCGCCAACGACGCGCCAGTACCATTCCCAGGCCTCGGGGTTGATCGGCTCGCCGACCGTGCCGAGCAGGCGGAGCGACTTGCGGCTGTGCTGCTTCACCGGCTCGTCGCCTTCACGCATCAGGGCGCGGATGGCGGTCGGGGCCGTGTAGAAGATGGTGACTCCGAGCCGGTCGACCGTCTCCCAGAAGCGGCCGAAGTCGGGATAGTTGGGAACGCCGTCGAACATGACGCTGGTCGCGCCCATCGCGAGCGGCCCGTAGACCACATAGCTGTGGCCGGTGATCCAGCCGACATCGGCGGTGCACCAGAAGATGTCGTCCTGCCGGTAATCGAAGATCCAGTCGAAGGTCGTTGCCGCCCAGACGGAATAGCCGCCGGTCGAGTGGACGACGCCCTTGGGCTTTCCGGTCGAGCCAGAGGTGTAGAGGATGAACAGCGGGTCGAGCGCGTTCATGATCGCCGGCTCGCAGTCGGTGGCGAGCCGATCTCGCTCGTCCGAGTAGCGTATGTCGCGCCCCGGTTTCATCGGCACGTCGGCGCCGGTGCGGGTGACGACGATCACGGTATCGACATCGCGCTTTTCGAGCGCTGCATCGACGTTGCGCTTGAGCGGGATCGGCTTGCCGCCGCGCACGCCCTCGTCGGCGGTGATGACGCAGCAAGCATCGCAATCGGCGATCCTGCCGGCGACGCTGTCGGGCGAGAAGCCGCCGAATATCACCGAGTGGATGGCGCCGATGCGGGTGCAGGCGAGCATTGCCGCCGCCGCTTCCGGGATCATCGGCATGTAGATCATGACGCGGTCGCCGCGGCCGACCCCGCGCTCCTTGAGCAAATTGGCGAAGCGGCAGGTCTCTTCGTAGAGTTCACGGTAGGTGACGTTGCGGCCCTCGCCGGGCTCGTCGGCCTCGAAGATCAGGGCGACGCGGTCGCCGTGCTCGGCAAGGTGACGGTCGAGGCAGTTGACGGACAGGTTGAGCTCACCGTCGGCGTACCAGCGGATTTGGAAGTCGGCTTCGTCGAACGAGCAATCACCGGCCTTTGTGGGCGCCTTGTTCCAGGTCAGCCGCCGCGCCTGGTCGAGCCAGAACCGGTCCGGATCGGCGTTGGCGAGATCGTTGAGCTCGGCGAGCTCGCGCGGGCCGATGCGGGCGTGGAAGTCTTCGGGGACGGGATGGACGGCCTCGCTCACAGGCCGCGGCTCATGTCGATGACGAAGCGATAGCGGACGTCGTTCTTGAGCAGCCGCTCGTAGGCTTCGTTGACCTGGTTCATGGCGATGAACTCGACCTCGGGATAGATGCCTTCCTTGGCGCAGAGGTCGAGCATTTCCTGTGTCTCGGGAATGCCGCCGATCGCCGAGCCGCCGACGGCGCGGTTCCACCAGATGAGGTTGGCGCCGACGAAGCCCGGCATTTGCAGAAGCGCGCCGACGATCACCATGCGGCCGGAGCGGCCGAGCAGGTTCAGGTAGCCGTCGATTTCGTGGCTGACTGGAATGGTGTTGAGGATGAAGTCGAAGCGGGTCGCCGCGGCTTCCATCTGCGCTGGGTCGGTCGAGATGATGACGTCGTGGGCGCCGAGCTCGCGGGCGTCATCCCCCTTGCTGGGCGTCGTGGTGATCATGGTGACGTGCGCGCCGAGCGCGGCGCCGAGCTTGACGCCCATGTGGCCGAGGCCGCCGAGGCCCACGACGGCCATCTTCGTGCCCGGTCCGACCTCGTACTGGCGGAGCGGCGAGTAAGTGGTGATGCCCGCGCACAGCAGCGGCGCGACGCGCGAGACGTCCATGCCGGCGGGCACCTTGAGGACGAAATGATCGCGGACGACGATATGGTCGGTGTAGCCGCCCTTGGTGATCGTGTGGTCGTGGCGATCTTCGCTGTTGTAGGTCTGAACGCAGCCTTCGCGGCAGAACACTTCCCAGCCCGCAAGGCATTGGTCGCAGGCCATGCAGCTATCGACCATGCAGCCGACCGCGACCGTGTCGCCCACGCGGTGGCGGGTCACCTCGCTGCCGACGGCGGTGACGATGCCGACGATCTCGTGACCGGGGATGTTCGGATAGACGGTGCCGCCCCAGTCGTTGCGGGCGGTGTGCAGGTCCGAATGGCAGATGCCCGCGTAGGTGATCTTGATCGCGACGTCGTCCGGGCGAAGCGCGCGGCGCTCGAATTCCATCGGGCGGAGCGGCTGGTCGGGTGCGTCGGTGCCCCAGCCTTTGCGCGATGGTCGGGGTATTGGAGGCCTTGAGCGTGGTTTCGGGGTCTGTGATCGTGGCCATGATCAGCTCTCCTGTGATGCGCGTTCCACTATGCGTTGCGCCTGGACGAGATGCGGCCGATCGACCATTCGGCCGTCGACGGAAAGGACGCCGGCGTCGGGCTGTGCCTCGAACGCGGCGACGATTGCAGAGGCATGACGGACATCCGCCTCAGACGGGGAGAAGGCGGCGTTGATGATGTCGACCTGGCCCGGGTGGATCGCCAGCTTGCCGGTGAAGCCCTCATGGCGCGCGGCTTCGGCTTCGGCGCGCAGGCCCTCTTCGTCGCGGAAATCGGCGAACACGCCGTCGACCGGCTGGACGCCCGCGGCGACCGCTCCGGCGAGGCACAGCGAGCGGGCGAGCTTGTAGGTGAAGCCGAGCTCACCGTCGGCATTGTATTTGGACGCGGCGCCGAGCGCCGCGGACAGGTCCTCGGCGCCCCAGCTCATCGCCGCGAGCGGCGAGGCGGGGTCGCGGTAGCTCAGCATCCCGAACAGGCTTGCGGCCGTCTCGGTCACGATCGCGTGGATCGGGATGGTGCCGGTGCGGTGGGCGAGCTCGACGACGTCCCAGCCGCCCTCGCTCTTGGGAAGGACGATGCCGTGGACGTCGGCGATCCCGATCAGCTCGAGGTCGTCCTTGTGGAACTCGCTGCCGATCGGGTTGACGCGGACCCACCATTGCGGGCCGCCGGAGCGGGCCGGCAGGTGCTTGAGGATGTCGCGCGCGCGGCCTTTTGCGCCGGCGCGACGCTGTCCTCGAGGTCGAAGATGATGGCGTCGGCGGCGCTGTCGAGCGCCTTTGCGATCTTCCGCTCGCTGTCGGCCGGGACGAACAGCCAGGAGCGGGGCTCGGTCATTGCGGCTGCTTCTGGATCAGCGCGGTGCGGGTCAGCTCGCAGACCAGCTCACCGCGCTGGTTGAAGGCTCGCGACGCCCAGGTGACGAGACCGGCATTGGGCCGCGACTTGCTTTCCCGAAGCGCGACGCACTCGCTCTCGCAATGCAGCGTGTCGCCGGCGAACACCGGCTTGGGAAAGGCGATCTTCTCGTAGCCGAGGTTGGCGACGAGCGTTCCGAGCGTGGTGTCGTGGACGCTGATGCCGACGAGCAGGCTGAAGGTGAAGCAGGAGTTGACCAGCGGCTTGCCGAATTCGGTCTTCGCCGCAGCCTCGAAGTCGAGGTGAAGCGGCTGCGGGTTGTGGGTCAGGGTGGTGATCAGGAGGTTGTCGGTCTCGGTGACCGTTCGGGTGATCGCGTGGCAACGCGATCGCCAACCTGCCATTGTTGAAATAGCGTCCGGCCATGGGCGCCGCTGTAGGCGAGCGGCGGGCGCCTTGCCAGCCTCTACAGTATGCTTGCGCTGGAGGCGGCCCTTGAGCTCGCCATGCCGATCCGCTCGACCGCGTCCTCCGGTGCTGCAGCGCACGACATTGGCGATATGGCCGAGCATCTGGCCGATGATGTCGACCGACTGCAGCGGCCAGTGGCGCGTCACGACGCCGGATCGCTGGCGAGCCGCTCGCCGAGCGAGTGAGCATCTCCGCGCATTTCGAGCTCTTCGGCGCCGGGCGGAGCTGCGTCGGTGGGAAGCGGCGGCGGCGGCGGGTCGCGGCGGATCGACGGGCTGCTTCGTGTCCAGGCCTCGCGACCGCTGGTCGCCTGCGTGCGCGCGGCCGCCTCGTCCCAAAACGATCTGGAATGTGATGCGCAATCGGTCCCCGAGCGGACGCTAATGAAATGGGCGCAAACACTGTTCTATAATCCATTCTGGAGCAAGATCTCCGCCACGGCTTCGGTGATGGCTGCGCCGTCCAGGCGATAGGTGGCGTAGAGGTCGGCGAGGCTGCCGGTCTGCCCGAACTTCTCGACTCCGAGCGGCGCGACGCGCTGCCCGAGCACGCCGCCGAGCCACGACAGGGACGCGGGCGCTGCGTCGGCAAGGGTGACGAGGCCTGCGCCGCGGGGAAGGGCGGACAGCAGCTGCTCGACGTGGCTCGGCTTTCGCTCTCCCTGCCAGCGCGACGCCTGCGCCGCCGTCCAGCCGCGGTGGAGGAGGTCGGGCGAGGTGATCGCGAGCAGTCCGAGGCCCGGCACGTCGCTCGCGAAGTTCCTCCCAGGCGGCGAGGGCTTCGGGCATGATCGCGCCCATCGCGACGATCGCGGCTTCGGCGTTCGGGCCGGGCTCGCGCAGCCAGTAGCCGCCCGGCGAGCGCGCCGTCGCGCCAGCTGTCGTCGGCGCGCTCCATTTGCCGGATCGAGCGAGTCGACAGGCGCAAATAGGTGCTTTCCCCGGCCGGATCGTCGATCAGGCGGAAGGCGTGCTCCATCATCGCCGCCAGCTCGTCGGCGAAGGCGGGTTCGTAATGGCGCAGGCCCGGCTGGCCGAGCGCGATTAGCGGCGGGTTGATCGACTGGTGAGCGCCGCCTTCGCCGCCGAGCGTGATGCCGCTCGGCGTTGCGACGAGCAGGAAGCGCGCGTCCTGGTAGCAGGCGTAGTTGAGGGCATCGAGACCGCGGGCAATGAACGGGTCGTAGAGGGTGCCGACCGGGACCAGCCGCTGGCCGAACAGATCGCCGGAGAGGCCGGCGGCGGCAAGCATCAGGAACAGGTTGTTCTCGGCGATTCCGAGCTCGATGTGCTGGCCGCTGTTGTGGGCGGACCATTTTTGCGCTGACGCAATCTTTGCAGCAGCAAACACGTCGGCGGCTTCGGAGCGGCGGAACAGGCCGCGCTGGTTGACCCAGGCGCCGAGGTTGGTCGAGACGGTGACGTCGGGCGAAGTCGTGACGATGCGGTCGGCGAGCGGGCCGCCCTGCTTCGACAGGTCGAGCAGGATTCGGCCGAACGCGGCCTGGGTCGATTGCTCGTCGCCGGCGGGCGCGGGGATCGCCGGAACCGGGATGGAGCCGAAGCTGCGCGGACGCTTCTCGCGCTGCACGCGGGCGCGGTCGATCAGCGCTTCGACGCCGGGCCGGGCATTGTCGCCGACGCCCTCGAGCGGCTCCCACTCGCGGCCTTCGCGCACGCCCATGCTGTCGCGAAGGGCCGCGGCCTGGGTCGGGTTCATCAGGCCGGCGTGGTTGTCCTTGTGGCCGGCGAAAGGCAGGCCGAAGCCCTTGATCGTCCAGGCGATGAACAGGGTCGGGACGTCGTCCTGAGCGGCTTCGAAGGCCTCGACCAGGCTTTCCATGCAGTGGCCGCCGAGGTCGCTGAACAGCGCCGCGAGAGCGTCGTCGTCTTGCGCGTTGAGGAACTTCGCGCCGGCCTTGCCGAGGTCGCGCTCAATGCGGGCGCGGAGGGCTGCGCCGCCCTGATAGTGGAGCGCCGACAGATCGGCGTTGGGCAGCGCGTCGAACCAGTCTTTGACCGCCGGGTTGGCGTCCAGCGCGGCCTTCAGGCGCTTGCCGTAGCGAAGCTCGACGACGCGCCAGCCGCAGCTTCGGAAGATCTCGTCGAAGCGCTCGAACATGCGGTCGGCGCTGGTCGCGTCGAGGCTCTGGCGGTTGTAGTCGACGATCCACCACAGGTTGCGGACGTCGTGCTTGTGGCCCTCGATCAGCGCTTCGTAGATGTTGCCTTCGTCGAGCTCGGCATCGCCCATGAGCGCAACGAAGCGGCCGCGATCTGCTTCGCCGATCATGCCGTGGGCGGTCAGATAGTCCTGAACGAGGCTGGCGAAGAGGGTGATCGGCGACGCCGAGGCCGACCGAGCCGGTGGAGAAGTCGACCGGGATGCGGTCCTTGGTCCGGCTCGGATAGGATTGCGCGCCGCCGAGGCCTCGGAAGGCCTCCAGCGCCTCACGGGTCTGGCTGCCGAGCAGGTAATGGATCGCGTGCAGCAGCGGGCCGGCGTGGGGCTTCACCGCGACGCGGTCGTTGGGGCCGAGCGCGTGGAAATAGAGCGCCGCCATGATCGCGCTCATCGACGCACTGGAGGCCTGGTGGCCGCCGACCTTCAGGCCGTCGTCGCTGGGGCGGATGTGGTTGGCGTGGTGGATCGTCCACGCCGACAGCCAGCGAAGCCGCTCGTCGAGGATCTTCAGGGCTTCGATGTCGGTGGCGACAGGTTTCAGCATGCCCAGGCAGCGGTCAGCAGCAACGCCGCCCAGCCCGGGAGGGCAAATGCCCCCTGTACGCCGGTCAGAGCGATCGTGACGACGGCGGAAAACCCGAGCAGGAGGTTCCGGACGGCGATCCCGTTGCCGGCAAGCTCCTGGGCGAGCCACCCGGCATCGTCGGAGTCCGTTGCGACGGGGCCGATGGCACGGTTTCTCGTCGCCAGGAGGATCACTGCCAAGCCGGCCGAGATCGTCGCGAGTGCGTAGGATGAGCCGACAGCGGCGCCTCGGTCCAATAGGCCACGAGGGCGGCGCACAGGCTGACGACCACGAGGCGGGGCGTGCGCCGGGAAAGCTGTTCCAGGTGAACGCGAGTTGCATGGCGACAACTTCTAGGCCGGAAGCGGAGGTCTGCAATGGGCGACGGGCCCGGTCATGTGGTCGGTTAGCGCCTTGGAGTGCCGACCCCGACCCCCTCCCTTCCAGGGAGCTGATCACGCCGCTTCCGCCTCCTCGCGCTCGGCGTCGAACCGGGCCTGCGGCGGCGTGGATCGTCTCGACATTCTCGTCGCCCAGGTGGCAAGGCCGCAGATGGGCCTCAGCAGCGAGCGGCCGAGCTCGGTCAGCTCATAGTCGACGCGGGGCGGGATGGTCGGGGTGACGGTGCGGCTGACGAGGCCGTCGCGCTCGAGGTTGCGCAGGGTCAGGGTCAGCATGCGCTGCGAGACGCTGGGGATTTCGCGGCGAAGCTCGTTGAAGCGCTTCGATCCTTCGCCGAGCGTCTGCACGACCAGCACCGTCCACTTGTCGCCGATGCGCGAGAGCAAGGTGCTGATCGTCCGGCAGACGGGGTTGGTCGGGTCCTTCATCGTCTCCAGTTACCTCACTGTTCCCGCGCACAAATTTGTTCGTGCGACACAAAAAAGTGCGTTCTTGCGGGCTGGTTCGCCTGTGGTTACCTAAGGTGCCTCGGTAACAAATCAATACTCAGGAGGCAATAGTGACCATCCTTCATATCGACAGCAGCATCACCGGCGAGCAGAGCGCCAGCCGCGCCATCAGCCGCTCGATCGTCGACCAGCTGACGGGCAGCGGCGGCGACGACGTGGTCTATCGCGACCTGGTCAGCGAGCCGCTGCCGCACCTGACGCTCGACGCCTTCGCGGACAGCAGCGGTGCTCGATGAGTTCCTGGCCGCAGACACGGTCGTGATCGGCGCGCCGATGTACAATTTCACGCTGCCGACGCAGCTAAAGGCGTGGCTCGACCGCATCCTCGTTGCCGGCAAGACGTTCCGCTATACCGAGAACGGGCCCGAAGGGCTGGCGGGCGGCAAGCGGGTGATCGTCGCGCTGGCGCGCGGCGGGATTCTACGGCGCGGGATCGCCGGCCGCCGCGCTCGAGCATCTCGAGACCTATCTGCGCGGCGTGTTCAACTTCATCGGCATCGAGCCGGAGTTCGTCGCCGCCGACGGCCTCGCGATCGGCCCGGAGCAGCGCGAGAGTCGATCCGGCAGGCGCTCGGCGAGACGGTGCGGCTCGCCGCCTGACGCTCCTCGAACTGTCGGGCTCAGATTCCCGCGACCGGTCGGCGGCGGCTATGCGTTGTCGCCGCGCGAAGGAGACGAGTCATGAGTCGAACTCAGCGAAAAGCAGCGCGACAACCTCGACGACGACAAGTTCGCCTTCCCCAAGGAGCGCAAGGAGCCGCTCGAGGACGCGAGCCACGTCCGCAACGCGATCGCCCGCTTCGACCAGGTGAAGGGCGTCAGCGACGACGAGCGCGACGCGGCGTGGAAGCGGATCAAGAAGGCCGCCGACAAGTATGGCGTCGACGTCAACGAGAAGAGCTGGCGCGAGCTCGGGAAGAAATAGAGCTGAGTGCTCCTGACGAAGGCTGGAGTCTCAGGTTCGACCCGTTCGGCACCGTCCCCAGCCGTCCCGGGGAGCGACAGCAGCCGGATCGGGTTTTCGATGTAGCCCTTGAGCGTCTGCATGAAGCTGGCCGCGTCCCAGCCGTCGATGACGCGGTGGTCGCAGCTGAGCGACAGGTTCATGCGCTTGCGGACTTCGATCTCGTCGTCGACCGGGACGATCTTGTCCTCGATCTTGTTGACGGCGACGATCGCGACCTGCGGCGGATTGACGACGGGCGTCGAGGTGATGCCGCCCATCGGGCCGAGGCTGGAGACGGTGAAGGTCGCGCCGCTGAGCTCCTCGCGGGTCGCCTTGTTGGAGCGCGCGGCGTCGGACAGGCGCAGGATCTCGGAGGCGAGTTCCCACACCGAGCGGCGTTGAGCGTCGCGGATGGTGGCGACCATCAGGCCGTTCGTGGTCTGGGTGGCGACGCCCATCTGGACGCTGCCGTGGCGCGTGACGACCATCGCTTCGTCGTCGAACGTCGCGTTGAGCATCGGCCATTCGGCGAGGCCGCGCGACAAGGCGGTGATCAGGAACGGCAGCAGCGTCAGCTTCGGGTTCGAGCCGCGGTCGCGGTTCATCATCTGCCGCGTCTCTTCGAGCGCGGTGACGTCATATTCCTCGACCAGAGTGAAATGCTGGATGCGGCGGTTCGCCTCCGCCATGTTCTCGGCGATCTTGCGGCGCAGGCCGACGACCTTGATCGTTTCGTCCTGCGCGCGGCGCCGGCGCCGCGGCCGGAGACGCTGCCGCCGTTGTAGAGCAGGTAGGCGTCGAGGTCGGAGTGGCGGATTCGGTCGCGACGCGGTCTTCACCTGCGCCAAGGTCGATGCCGAGGTCGCGGGCGCGCTGGCGGACGGCGGGGGAAGCGAGGGCCTTGACCCGCCTCCGTTCGTGCCGAGCTTGTCGGACAGTCCGTCGCTGCGCTCGGCAGGTTGGGCTCGGCGCCCTTCGACTTCGGCGCGGCCTGCGCTCAGGACGCGCGGCTTCTTCCACGGCCTTGGTGACCGGCATCTCCTCCGCCTGCTCGGGCGTCGCCTGCACCGCGCCGTCGGCGAGCGGTCGCTCGTCCTGGCTGTCGGCGACCGGCTCGGCCGCGCGGTCGGCGCCTTCGGTTTCGATCACCGCGAGCACCGAGCCGATCGGGACCTGGTCGCCGACTTCGCCGGCAAGCTCGATCACCTTGCCGGCGACCGGGCTTTCCATCTCGACCGTCGCCTTGTCGGTCATCATGTCGGCGATCTGCTGGTCCTCGCCGATCGTGTCGCCGATCTTGACGTGCCAGGCGACGATCTCGGCCTCGGCAATGCCTTCGCCGATGTCGGGCAGCTTGAATTCGTAACGAGCCATCAGTCAGCCATCACTTTTTCGAGGGCGCGCTTCATGCGCTTCGGGCCGGGGAAATAGGCCCATTCGTAGGCGTGCGGGTAGGGCGTGTCCCAGCCGGTCACGCGCTCGACGGGCGCTTCGAGGTGGTAGAAGCAGCGCTCCTGCACCAGGGTCACCAGCTCCGACGCGAAACCGGAGGTGCGCGGCGCTTCCATGACGACGAGGCAGCGGCCGGTCTTTTCGACCGACTTGGCGATGGTCTCGATGTCGAGCGGGACCAGGGTGCGAAGGTCGATCACTTCGGCGTCGAGACCCTGCGCCTCGACCGCGGCGAGGGCGACGTGGACCATGGTGCCGTAGGCGAGCACCGTGAGCTCCGCGCCTTCGCGGACGATCGCCGCCTTGCCGAGCGGGACCGTGTAATGGCCTTCGGGAACGTCGCTTGCCGGGTGCTTGGCCCAGGGCGTCACCGGGCGATCGTGGTGGCCGTCGAACGGGCCGTTGTAGATGCGCTTGGGCTCGAAGAAGATGACCGGGTCCGGGTCCTCGATCGCCGCGATCAGCAGGCCCTTGGCGTCGTAGGGCGTCGAGGGGACGACGACCTTCAGGCCGGCGATGTGGGTGAACAGCGCTTTCCGGCGACTGGCTGTGCGTCTGGCCGCCGAAGATGCCGCCGCCATAGGGCGTGCGGATGACCATCGGCATCGTCCATTCGCCGCCGGTGCGGTAGCGCATCTTGGCGACTTCGCTGACGATCTGGTCGTAGCCGGGGTAGATATAGTCGGCGAACTGGATCTCGATCACCGGCTTGAGGCCATAGGCGGCCATGCCGACCGCGGCGGCGACGATACCGCCCTCGCTGATCGGCGCGTCGAAGGCGCGGGTCTTGCCGAATTCCTTCTGCAGGCCTTCGGTGACGCGGAAGACGCCGCCGAAATAGCCGGCGTCCTCGCCGAACACGACGACGTCGGGATCGGCGCGCATGGCGACCTTGTGGGCGTCGTTGAGCGCCTGGATCATGTTCATGGTCGGCATCAGTCGCCGCCTTCGCTGCAGCGCCTGATCGCGCTGCTCGGCGAGATGCCAGGGCACGTCGGCGTAGACGTCCTCGAACATCGATCCGATGTCGTCCTTGCCCTGCTCGGGAAGGATGCCGAGCTTCTCGGACTCCTTCTGCGCGGCGCGGACGGCGGCGTCGCATTCGGCGGTCATCGCGGCGTGGCGATCCTCGTCCCATTCGCCGAGCGCGATCAGGTGCGCCTTCAGCCGCTCGATCGGGTCGCCGAGCGGCCAGGCCTTGGCTTCGTTGGCGGGGCGGTAGCCGGAGGGGTCGTCGGACGTCGAATGGCCTTCGGCGCGATAGGTGAAGAACTCGATCAGCGTCGGGCCGCTGTTGGTGCGCGCCCGCTCTGACGCCCACTTCACCGCAGCGTAAACCGCGAGCGCGTCATTGCCGTCGACGCGAAGCCCGGCGATGCCATAACCGACCGCGCGCTGCGCGAACGTTGCGCGCTCGCCGCCGGCGATTCCGGAGAAGCTGGAAATCGCCCACTGGTTGTTCACCGTCGCGAGAATGACCGGCACGTTGTAGACCGCCGCGAAAGTCATCGCCGAGTGGAAGTCGCCCTCCGCGGTGGCGCCGTCGCCGATCCAGCCCATGGCGATGCGGCTGTCGCCCTTGATCGCCGACGCCATCGCCCAGCCGACCGCCTGCGGGAACTGGGTGCCGAGATTGCCGGAAATCGAGAAGAAGCCGTGCGCCTTGTCCGAATACATGATCGGCAGCTGGCGGCCGCGCAGCTTGTCGCCTTTGTTGGAGTAGATCTGGTTCATCATCTCCGTCAGCGGATAGCCGCGCGCGACGAGCAGCCCCTGCTGGCGGTAGGTCGGGAAGTGCATGTCGTCCCGGTCGAGGGCGGCAGCAGCGGAAGTGGCGATCGCCTCCTCGCCCGTGCACTTCATGTAGAAGCTGGTCTTGCCCTGTCGCTGGGCGCGGTACATGCGGTCGTCGAAGATGCGGACCGTGACCATGTCGCGCAGGATCTTGCGCAGGGTGTCCGGCGAAGAGCTTCGGGTCCCATGGCCCGGTCGCGCGATCGTCGTCGCCGAGCACGCGCACGAGCGCAGTCGTCAGCGGGTGAGTTTCGGCGGCCGGTGCGGCGACGTCCGGACGCGGCGCGCTTCCGGCGGCAGGAATCTTCAGCGACGAGAAATCCGGCGTGTCGCCGGGCCGGAACGGCGGCTCGGGAACGTGCAGCGCGAGCCTTGGCGCATTGCGGCGCGGCGATGGGTCCATATCACTCATGACTGGAGCGAGCGCTTAATCGGGAGTCGGCACAGCGGCAACCTGCGAGCGCGAAGCCGCGGTTTGTCGAAAAGCATTGTGCATCCACGCCGCGTGGTTGCAGACCGTCGCTCATGCGGACAATTCTTTTCGCCATCCTGCTCTCCGTGCTGAGCGTCGGCCAGCCCGCCGAGGCCGCCAATCCCATCTACATCATGCGGCACCTGCAGAAGGCGCAAGGCGACGATCCGCCGCTTTCGGATTCCGGAGCAGCGCAGGCGCAGGCGCTCGCCTCGGTGCTCGGCGGAGGCGGAATCACGGCGGTCTTCGCGACGCCGACGAAGCGTGCGATGGAGACTGCGACGCCGTTGGCAGAGCGGCTCGGCCTGACCGTCACGCCCTATGATCCGAATGCGCCGCAGCGCCTGGTCGATGCGGTTCGGGCGATCCACGGGGCGGTCCTGATCGTCGGGCACAGCAACACCGTTCCCGACCTGGTGACGCGGTTCGGCGGCGCGCCGGCGCCGGTGATCGGCGACGAGGACTATGGGACGATCTTCATCGTCGATCCGACAACTCATTATGTTCGCCAGATGCAGTTGCGGGCCGCGAAGTGACCGCGCGAGGCGTTGCCGCAGCGGGCGCCCCGCTTTAAGGGCGCGCGCATGGCCGATATCACCGACACTCCGCCCGACCGCCTCTCCCTCGATCCGCGCAGCGAGCATTTCGACGAAACGCTGCTGAGCCGCGGCGTCGGCATCCGTTTCAACGGGCAGGAAAAGACCAACGTCATCGAATATTCGGTGTCGGAAGGCTGGATCCGCGTTGCCGCCGGCAAGAGCCGCGATCGCTTCGGGCAGCCGATGACCATCAAGCTCAAGGGCCAGGTCGAGCCTTATTTCGAGCGCCCGGCCGAGGGTGGCGAACAGGCGGAATAGGTCCTTCGAGACGGTCTTCGACTTCGCTCAGCCGCTCCTCAGGATGAGCGGCTCTCATTACCTCCGCTCATCCTGAGGAGGGATTGAGCGAGCGCAGCGAGACGAAGCCCGTCTCGAAGGATCAGCCGCAGCCGCTTCCGACCGCCGGTGCTCTTTCCACTTTCTGTAACCCCAGCCGAGCGCGCAGCGGCGGCCAGCGTCGGAACGCTGCGCCGAGCCAGGGCGGCGGCTCCGTAGCCGAGGATGGCGCCCTTCGCGCCCTTGTTGCGACCGGCCAGCTTCTCGCCGAGCCATGCACCTGCGAGCTTCCCAAACATCACGCGCACTCCTTTTCAGTGTCTCGCCGTCTCGACGCGCCGGCGCTGGTGAATGTTCCCACGGAAGGCTTGGGATTTCCCGCCAACTCTTGGTTGGTGAAATCTCCCATTTGCGCTGCGGTGAACGAGTTTTTGGCAGTTTTGCGGGATTGGCACGCTCCTTGATTATACAGCCGCATGGACCGCCACATCGAACGGCGGCCATGAAAAAGGGAGTTTTTCAAATGTCCGCGAAGTCGCAGCTGACCCGCACTCTGGTCGCCATCGCCGGCGCACTCGTGATGAGCACGGTCGCCGTCAGCGCCGCCGTCACCCCGCTGCAGGCCCACGCCGGCACGGTGCAGGCGCCGCTCAATGCCTGAGCTCGAAATCCTCGAAGCCAGGGTCCCGGTCCGCATCCCGCGGCTGGTGAAAGCTCCGGAGCCGGCCGCCTCCTCTCGGCTGGCTCCGGTCGGAGCCTGGCTCAGCGGTCCGGTGTTCAGCCGCGCCCGTGACATCTTCGCCGCGAACATGACCGACCTTCTCGACCGGGCCGAAGACCCGGCGCGGATGATCCGGATGATCATCCTCGAGATGGAAGAGACTTTGGTCGAGGTACGCGCCACGGCCGCCCGCTCGATCGCCGACATCAAGGAGCTGCGCGGGGCCGCCCACCGCCTCGACGCTCTCCAGGCGACCTGGACCGAAAAGGCCGAGCTTGCCTTGTCGAAGGACCGCGAGGACCTCGCCAAGGCGGCGCTGGTCGAGCGGCAGAACGCGGCCGACATGGCAGCGGGCCTTCGCGACGAGCTCGCCGAGATGGAGCAGGTGCTGCGCGGCTACGAAGCCGACATCGCCAAGCTCCAGGGCAAGCTCCGCGAGGCGCGGGCCCGGCAGAATGCGATCGTCGGCGCGGTTCGAATGCGCGGTGACCCGGGCCAAGGCTCGTGAGATGATGCACGGCAGCCGGACTGCCGAGGCCTTCTCGAAGTTCGAGGTGCTGGAACGCCGCGCCGACTTCGCCGAAGGCCGCGCCGAGGCGCTCGGCATCGGCAGCCTGGAAGACGAGATCGAGGAGCTCAGGGCGTCGCAGGCCGTCGACCGTGAGCTGGAAGAGATGAAAGCCGCGCTGAAAGCGCGGGTGCAGTAAGGGAAGTTCAGGGACATGACCCGCAAGATTTATCCCTACTCGCTGGACCGGCACGACGCGAAGGTCGCCGGAGTCTGCTCGACCATCGGCAAGCGCATCGGGATCGACCCGACGTTCATTCGCGTCGCCTTCGTCGCCGTGCCGCTGCTGACGCCGATGCCGATCAGCCTGGCGCTCGTCATCTATGCGATGCTTGGGGTGGTCCTCGCCATCCAGAAGAAGCGCGAGGTGGACTCCCGCGGCCGCATGAGTGACTTCGACCGCATGGACGACGTCGTCCGGCGCAAGCCGACGGTTCACGCGATGCGCACCGAGCTCGATGTCAACGACCGCCGGCTGATGGCGATCGACCACCATCTCAACACCCAGAACGATGAGCTGGCGCGCGAGATCGAAGCGCTCCGGCAGGAGGAAAAGTGATGGACCCTGTGACCATGGGCGTGCTCGCGGCAAGCATTCTGGTGGGCCTCGGAGCGGCGAGCATCGCCGGGCTCAAGGCCTGGAGCGGCTGGCTCGAACTCAAGCGGTTCGAGCTGACCCACGACGCCGCCGACCGCCACCTGCCGGCTGCGTCGGGGCGGATCGAAATGGCGGACCTCAAGGAGCGGATACGCAAGCTCGAGGCGATTGCCGCCGGTATCGACATCTGACCTTCGACCAGACGCGCATATCCCCAGCCGCGCATCCACTGAGGCGCTCCGGACCCTTCGCCGGAGCGCCTTTTTCTTTGGACGCGAAGCTCAGAACTTCTTGCTGATGCCTGCGAAGATTCCGCGCCGCTCGCCCCATTGCGGTGCACCGACCCCGACTCCCTCGCCGCTGCGGATCTCGTAGCTCCTGTCGAACAGATTGAGGACGTCGGCGCGGATGGTCAGGCCCTTGAGCACGCCGGGGCCGCTGAAGTTCTGGGCGAGGCCGGCGTTGAACACGAAATAGCCCGGAAGCGTGCCGCCGTTCGGCACGATCCCCGCCGGGTCGTCCGTCCGCAGGCCCGAGGCGTAGATGAAATCCGCGGTCGGAACGAGCGTGCCCAGGCGGTCATGGATGGTGTAGCTGCCGCCCCCCGACGCCGTCCATTTCTGCGAATGGTCGGTGTAGATATAATGGTCGCGGATATAGGTGAGCTCGTCGGGGTCGAAGAAATACTGGCTCGAGACGATGTCCTTCGCCTTCTCGTCGCCGCGCGCGATGTTGGCGTAGAGATCGAGCGGCCCGTGGGTGTAATTGCCGCTCAGCTCGACGCCCCAGGCGTAGCCCTTGGCGTAATTGAACGGCGACAGCACGACGGCTGCGCCGAACTGGCCTTCGTCGAGGAGGTTGCGCTTGATCTTGTAATAAGCGTCGAGCCCGATCTTGAAGCCGCCGCGCAGGCGCTGCTCGACGCCGGCATCGAAATAATGCTCGCGCTCCGCTTTGACTGGTCCGTCGGCCTGGACTTCGGACTGCTTGGTGGTCCCGGCGTACAAGGCGACGGTCGCCGGGGCGATCAGCTCCTGCGGCGGCGGCGTGAAGTTGCGCGCATAGCCGACGTGCACCGTGGTCATTGGACTCGCGGTCCACACCAGATTGGCGCGCGGGCTGAGCTGCGATTCGCGGGTGTAGGCGTGGACGACGTCGAAGCGCGCCCCGTAATTGAGGGTCAGGTCCGGCGTCAGCTTCCACTCGTCCTGCAGGTAGATCCCGTAGAGCTGGCCCGTCTTGGCGCCCGAATCGGTCAGCGTGAACGGCACGTCGCTGGTCTGGACAGGATCGCACGAAGGGTCGCTCGCGAAGCTGCAGCTGACCGGAAGCACGCTCGAGACGATTCGCGAGGTCGTGTGCTCGTTCTGGACGAACAGGCCGAAGCGGACGGTGTGGTCGGCTCCGACCTGCTCGCTTCCATCGGCCTGGACTCCGGCCGCAAGGCTGGTGAGGCGGGCGGCGTCGGCATAGCCGTTGAAGACGATATCGCCCTGCTGCGGATCGGGCGTGAAGCGGGTCGCGGAATAGCGGACGAACGGCGCTATCTGGAAATTGAGCGCATCGCCCGAATATTGATAGGTGCCGACCGCGTAGTGGGTGACCTCGCGCTGGTTCTGATCGAGCCGGGCGGCATCGAAGCTGTCCTTGCCGTCGACAGTGAAACTGCCGCCGACACCGGTGACGTCGGGGATCTGGAAGGTGCCGATGAAGCTTCCGGCGAACAGGGCGACCCGGCTTTTGTCGGACAGGACGTCGGACACGAAGGCGAACGGACGCACCTGGGTGGTGCGGTCGTGGATCGCGCCGCGTGTCGGCAACGGGTTCTCGATGCCGAGGTCGTTGCGAAGGTAGCTGCCTGACAGGAAATAGCTGAACTCGCCGGTCGAGCCCTGGATCATCGCGCTCGGCTCGAGCCAGCCGAAGCTGCCGCCGTAGAGCCCGGCTTCGCCGCTGTCGCCAAGCCGTCCGGACTCGGTCTTGAAATTGACGATGCCGGCGGTGCGGAAGCCGTATTGGGCGGGCAGGGTGCCGGTGATCAGCTGGATCGAGCTTGCGATCCGCGGGTCGAAGGTGGTGCCGAACCCGCCGATGCTTTCGGGGACGATGACTCCGTTCAGGCGGTACTGCAGGTTGCCGTGCTCGTTGCGGACGTGGATGACTCCGTAGCTGTCCTGAACGACGCCCGGAGCCTGAAGCAGCGACTTGCTGAGCGTCAGGTTGGTGCCTCCGGGCTGCTTGGCGAGCGCTTCGCGGTCGAACGTGTACTGGCTAGCGCCGAGCGCGGGCGTGATCGCGTCGCGGGCAACGTCGAGCCGCCTGCCGGTGACGACGATCTCGCCAGCCGGTGGCGATGCGGACTTGGGGGACGAGGGCGCGGCGCCGGGAGCGCTGGGGGGCGCCGGCGGCGTTTGCGCGGTCGCAGGTGCGAAGGGAATCGCCGCCGCGACTGCCGCGGCGGATAAAGTATGGATGTTCATGCTGGTCCCGACTGGAGTTCGGCGCGTCTAAGCACGATGATATATTGTCGCAAGGCGAACACTCGATGAAATCGTGTTCATGCCAGGCCGAGACTGAGGGTTTGGCGCAGCGTCGAAGCCTCGGCTAGGACCGGGGCATGTCGGCCCATTCGCACGCCCATGACGACCATTCGCGCGGTCACGCCCACGAGCATTCGCATGGCGCGGCATCGTTCGGCCGCGCCTTCGCGATCGAAATCTTGCTGAATCTCGGCTTCGTCATCGTCGAGACGATTGCCGGGTTTCGCGCCGATTCCATCGCGCTGGTCGCCGATGCCGGCCACAACATGTCGGATGTGCTCGGTCTCGTCGTCGCCTGGGGCGGCAGCTGGCTCGCGCAAATGGCGCCGTCCGCTCGCTTCTCCTACGGCTTCAAGAAGGCGTCGATCCTCTCGGCGCTGATCAACGCCCTGGTCCTTCTGGTCGCTATCGGAGCAATCGGCGCCGAGGCCGTCCGCCGGTTCTTCCACCCGTCGCCGACCCACGGGCAGACGGTGATCATCGTTGCCGCACTTGGAATCCTGGTCAACGGAATCACCGCCTGGCTGTTCGCCAGGGGACGCGAGCACGACATCAATATCCAGGGCGCCTTCCTGCACATGGCGTCGGACGCTCTGGTGTCGCTTGCGGTGGTCTTCGCCGGATTCGTCATCCTGTGGACCGGGCAAGAATGGGTCGACCCCGCGATGAGCCTCGCCGTTGCTCTGGTCATCCTGTGGAGCACCTTCGGCCTTCTCAAGGAATCCGTCGGAATGACCCTTGCGGGGGTCCCAAGCGGCATCGACGTCGAGGAAGTGCAGGACGCGCTCGAACGGATCGAGGGGGTCGAGACCGTCCACGACCTTCATGTCTGGCCGCTAAGCACGACCGAAACCGCGCTGACCGCGCATATCGTCACCGCCCGGGCGGGCGATCCCGATGGGCTTCTCGAAATTGCCCGGACGACTCTGCACGAGCGCTTCCGGATCGAGCATTGCACCATCCAGGTCGAGCGCAGCCATCCGGCGCATCACCGGGACTGCTGAAAGAACGGAATCCGCCGCCGCGGGTTGAGCGGTCATGGCAGGCAAGCGGCGGCGGCTCCGGATCGCGAGCTACAACATCAACGGGATCAACTCGCGGCTACCGGTGCTGACCCGCTGGCTGGAGGAATTCGCGCCCGACATCGTCGGCCTCCAGGAGCTCAAGTGCACCGACGAGGCGTTCCCGAGGGAGGCGATCGAGTCGCTCGGCTATTCGGCCATCTGGCATGGGCAGAAGAGCTGGAACGGCGTGGCGCTGCTGAGCCGGGTCGGCGAGCCGGTCGAAACCAGGCGCTCGTTGCCGGGCGACCCGGACCCGAGCCAGAGCCGCTACATCGAGGCGGCGGTCTGCGGCATCCTGGTCGGCAACATGTACGCGCCCAACGGCAATCCGAAGCCGGGCCCGAAGTTCGACTACAAGCTGGAATGGCTCGACCGGCTGCAGGATCATGCCCGCGACCTCATCGACAGCGGCGCGCCGGCTATCCTGGTCGGCGACTATAACGTCATCCCGACCGATCGGGACGTCTACAAGCCGGAGCGCTGGCTGAAGGACGCCCTGTTCGCACCTGATGCCCGCGAGAAGTTCCGCGAACTGGTCGGGCAAGGCTGGACCGACGCGCTTCGCACGCTTCACCCGGACGAGCCGATGTTCACCTTCTGGCATTACTGGCGCAACAGCTTCGAGCGCGACGCTGGCATCCGCATCGATCATGCGCTGCTCAGCCCGGCGCTCGCGAAATCGCTCAAGGACGCGGGCGTCGACCGGACGCCGCGCGGGTGGGACAAGACCAGCGACCATGGACCGATCTGGGTCGAGGTGGAGGTGTGACGGCCCCTCGGCAGCGCGGGCGCGGCTCACAGGATGAAATTGTTCGCCGTCAGATAGTCCCCTTCTCCAAGGCCTGGCAGGTAGATGTAGAAGTCATAATGGCCGTCGCCGTTGGTGTCCGCGACCAGGTCCGTGCCGATGAAGGTTCCGGTCTCGAGGTGGCCGACGCCGTCTCCGCCGAACACGAAGTCCTGCTTGCCGGGAGTTGTCGTGTCGGCGTCGATTGCCGACAGGTTGATCCGGTCCTGGCTGAGGTCGAAGTCGTAGATCTCGTCCGGTTGCGAAATCGAGGAGTTCGGCAATCGAACTATAGATGAACACATCCCGTCCGGAACCGCCGACCAGCTCGTCGGCGCCGAGGCCGCCGACGATGCGGTCGTTGCCGTCCCCGCCGTCGATCGTGTCATTGCCGGCTCCGCCCAGCAGCGCGTCGTTGCCGCCCATGCCGTCAAGCGCGTCGCGGCCGCTCGAACCGGTGATCAGGTTCGCGAGCGAATTCCCGGTCAGCGTCGCATCTTCGCCGGACCCGAGGCTGTCCAGGACGCGCAGGTTCTCGACATTGGCGCCAAGGGTGTAGCTGAAGCCGCGGCCAAGCTGGACCGTGTCGACGCCCTCGCCGGCATTCTCGACGATGTCCGGAGCCGACGCGGACGCCAGGCGGTACAGGTCGTTGCCGGTGCCGCCGGCCAGCGTCAGGCCCGCGGCGGTGTCGGCAAAACCATAGAAGGCATCGTTGCCGGCGCCGCCGTAGATCGTTCCCGAAACGCCAACTCCGTTGGCGAGGAAGCGATCGTTTCCGTCGCCGCCGGACAGCTGCTCGCCGCTCACGGCGCCGTAGAAGACGAAGGAGTCGTCGCCGGCCGCGCCGTCGAGGACATGGTTCGAGCCCGCCCGGATATTGAAACGGTCGTTGCCGGCGCCGCCGTCCACGGTGCCTGCGGCCAGCAGGTCGATGCGATCCGCACCATCATCGCCGAAAATCGTTGTCGAGCCTCCGTATCCGGAACTCGATCGTCGCCCGACCCCATGTGCGCGCTGACGGTCCCGCGAACCACTCTCAAGACGTCGTCGCCGCCGAGGAAGTCGAACTGATAGGCCGTGTCGCTGTCGACCAGGAAGGCGTCCGCCCCGTCGGTGAATGTTCGAATGATCGTCATCGTCGTTCGTCCCGCTGCGTTCAACGCAACGAGGGATGCGCATGGACGCGACTAGAGGCCATGATGGAAAGCCGATGATCAGACGATCATCTGCCGAGGGCCGCCGACGGGCCGGCGCCGGAGCGTTCCGGGAACCCTTCGGCGCCGGTGGCATCCAATCGGGTGTGGCACTGGATGGCCGGTGCTGTCGAAGGGATGCTCATGATGCTGAAATCAACGATGTTCGCTACTGTCGCGCTTCTCGGCCTGGCGGTGCCCGCGGCGGCGGCCGATGCGCCGACCGATCCGCAGATCGCCCATATCGCCTACACCGCCGGAGTCATCGACGTCGCTGCAGGCAAGCAGGCGCTGGCCCGCTCGCACAACAAGGCGGTGCGCAGCTTCGCGCAGGAGATGGTCCGCGATCATTCCGCGGTGAACGACAAGGCTCTGGCGCTGGTGAAGTCGCTGCACGTGACGCCGCAGGATAATCCGACGAGCCAGGCGCTCACCAAGCAGGCGGATGCCGAGCGCGCCAAGCTCGCCATCTCAGCGGAGCGGCGTTCGACCGCGCCTATATCGACAACGAGGTTGCCTATCACAAGACGGTCAACAGCGCGCTTCAGTCGACGCTGATTCCGTCCCCAAGAACGCCAAGCTCAAGGCGCTCCTGGAAACCGGCCTGACCCTGTTCCGCGAGCATGAGGCCCACGCCGAGCAGCTCGCGAAGACGGTGAAGTAATCATGCGCTTGCGGCGTCGCCCCCTCCACGCCGTAGCGCTCGGAGCCCTGCTGCTGGTCGTCAGCCCGGCAGCAGCGGCTCCGCACAGCTACACTGTCGTGATCGACAAGATGAAGTTCGGGCCAGTCCCGACGGGGCTTATCCCGGGGATTCCATTACTTGGGTTAACCGCGACTTCCTGAAGCACAGCGCGACCGCTGCCGATCACAGCTTCGACGTCGACTTGCCGGCCGGCGCCAAGGCCACCACCACACTCAAGAAAAGCGGCGCAATTCCATTCTCCTGCCGCTACCATCCGGGCATGCGCGGCGTGCTCCAGGTGAAGTGAGCGAGATGGTTGCAGCACAGCCCATGCTGGCGGCCGGCTACAAGGCGCTCGGCGATGCCGAGCTTGCGCATCGCTGCGCGGCTCGCGACGCCGGTGCCATCCGCCACCTGATCAGCGCGAACAACCAGCGGCTGTTCCGAACCGCCTGGAGCATCCTCAAGAACCGCGCGGAGGCTGAGGAGGCCGTGCAGGCGGCCTATATGTCGGCCTTCACGAATATGGCGGGGATTCGAGGCGCGATCGTCGCTGTCGACCTGGCTGACCCGGATCGTCGTCAACGAATTGCTCGGCCGGCGCCGCGCCGACCAGCGCCGCCGCCGTCACCTCGAGCAGGAGGGCGTCACCGTGCTCGAAACCTACCGCGATACGATGATGCGCGGGTCCATGGCTGAATCGCCCGAAGCGTCGGTGGCACGCGAGCAGATCCGCAAGCTTCTGGAGCATGCGGTCGGCGAGCTTCCCGACCCGTTCCGCACCGTCTTCGTCCTGAGGGAAATCGAGGGGCTGAGCAGCGAAGAGACCGCAGCGATCCTCGACGTGCCGGTGGCAACGGTGAAGACCCGGCTGCACCGTGGCCGGCGGCGGCTGCACGAAATGCTGGCGCCGGACATGAGCGACCTTCTGAGCGGTACCTTCCCGTTCGCGGGCGCCGCCTGCGCGGGGATGGCGGAGCGCGTGCTTGCGGCACTGGGATTGACGGACGAGTAGATGACCGACTGACTGCGTGCGGATCGCCGTACTCGCTAGCCCGCCGGACTGGCTGCGTGGGGATCGCCGTCCTCGCCAGTCCCCCGGACTGGCTGCGTGCGGATCGCCGTCCTCGCCAGTCCCCCGGACTGGCTGCGTGCGGATCGCCGTCCTCGCCAGTCCCCCGGACTGGCTGCGTGCGGCGATGGTGCCGGATGCAGGATTCGAACCCGCGACCTTCGGTTTACAAAACCGCTGCACTACCCCTGTGCTAATCCGGCCCGGCTACGCCTCTGAATTATAGCACGCCGAAGGTCCAGCCTTCGGTTTGGGCGATCCTGGCGTGAGGCCCTCCGGAGCGAAAGCGCGCGGTTCGCTCGGCGCGAGTTGCCGCATGCCTGCGGCGGTGACCAGCGCGTCGGTCTGGTGGTCGTTGGGCTCGAAACGCAGCCGCGCGGGCGGGCTGCCGAGGCCCTCCAGCGCGAGGTTGAGGGCGGCGCGGCTGCGGAGCTTGATGCCGCTCATTCCGGCTCGGCGGAGGTAGATGCGGGTATAGATTTCGACCACCGCGCTGCCGTGCTCGGGCAAGGGGTCCATCGGCCAGATCGCGACCTTGCCGTCCAGGCGGTGGAGCAGGCGCATTCCGGCGAAGCTCGCCTTGGCGACCTGCGCGGCGCCGATCGCGTCGTAGGCCGAGGCGGTCTTGCGGCCGCCTTGCGCGTTGAGCCGCGCATCGCACTGGCGGAAGCGGACGAAGTCGGCCTTCACGCCGTCGGCGATGCCGAAATAGAAATGGCGGCGGTGCGCGCTCGAGGAAGCTTGCGGCGCCGAGGTCCTCGTCGTCGCACCGCGAGTCGACATAGGCCCAGAATTCGCGGGCGGTTCTCGGTACGCCCGGTTCGCCGGGCAGATATTCGCCGCGCTCGATCAGCGGCGGGGCGAAGCTGAAGTCGAAGCCGAACAGGGTCGGCTCCTTCGCGGCTCGCTGCAGCAGCCAGTCGAGCACCTCCTCGCGCGACCAGACGTGACCCGGCCGGACGAGGCGCGGCGGCGCGTCGCCGCGCGCTTCGGCGATGGCGATGCCCTTGTGCCGGCGCCCTTCGCGCCCGACCAGTCGATCGCGACGTAGCGGGTGAACGCGCTCACTTGCGTTTGCGGGGGCGGGCTTTCGGAGCGCCGCGCGAAGTCCCGCGAGCGCCGGATCGTCTCGGCGACGCGCCCTTCGTCGCTGGCGGCATATCGGACGAGGACCATCGGCCAGCCCCGTAATGCGCTGTCTGCCAATAGTCTCGGGCTCGGTCGCGATCAGAAGGTCGACCGCATCGAGATCGATGGCGACGCCGAACGAGCTGTCCGCTTCATGGCTAGTGACCAGGAACGCGCGGCCGTTGGCTGCGATCTTGACGGCTGGCTTGCCGTAGCTGGTCGAAAGCTCGGTGCCCGGAAGCGTCAGCGCGAAAGCAGCGGCCTCCTCCCAGGTCACGAGATCAGACCAGGGGCGGCTGGCTGTCGTCCCTTCGGTCGACGCGCTGCGCAGGCGGCGCGGCGCCGGCGACGGGGGGCGTGCCCGGACCCGTTACGCGATTAGCCCAATGATCGGCGACGCTCACCATCGCGTCCGCCAAGCCCGAAGGCGAGGGCGGTCGCAACCGCGGCCGATCCGAGGATCAAGCCGAAAGCAAGCATCACGATCTGGTCGGCCAGGCCCATGAAGGTGAGGCCGATGGCGGTGAACAAGGCGATGATCGCATATCGCACGATGGTCTGGGCAAAGCCGCCTTCGCCGGTGCCGCTGCCGACC
>CAWGRB010000020.1:0-91288 GCA_963824845.1 uncultured Alphaproteobacteria bacterium | reverse complement strand
TCCTTCGCCGCGCCGATCCCCACGACGGCCGCCGCGTGTTCGTCAAACTGGCGCCGCAGACCAGCGACGCGCTGCGCCGCTACTTCGCCGAAGTGGGCGAGGCGGCCGCGATCTAGCCACTTGCTTGCGGCCCGGGCGCCGCCGTGGCAGGTCGCGGCGACGGGCGGTTAGCTCAGCTGGTAGAGCATCTCGTTTACACCGAGAGGGTCGGCGGTTCGAACCCGTCACCGCCCACCAAGCTCACGCGCAGCCTGTCCGGGGGACAGGCGAGCATGAGCATCGAGGCAAGCCATGCCGGGGGCATGGCGCCGCAGCGCATGAGCGCAGCTTCCGCGGGACAGGCGAGCATGAGCATCGAGGCAAGGCAGTCCGGGAACACGGCGCCGCAATAAATCGCGCAGCCTGTCCGCATTCTAGCCTGGAGCGGCGCTACGAACCGTCACGCGTCAAGCAGCGTCCGGCGCATCCTCGGTCGAATCGCCCGTTGCGGTCAGTTGCTCGAGGTCCGCTTCGCCCTCCTGGGCCATTTGCAGCAGCACCGCGGCAACTTGCCGATCGGTCGTGCTTGCCGCGAGGCGCCTGCAGCGCTCGACCCGGCTGCGGATGTTGGAAGCAATGTCCTGGTCCACGGGTCTCACAATTGCGCAGACACGGCACAGTTCCCGCAAATCGATGGCCTAGGCCTACATAGAAATAGAGATGTTGCGCGGCGGCAACACCGGAAGCGCCGCTCTAGAGAGCGCGGACCAGCCGGGACGCGACGGCGATCCACGGCGGGTTGGACACGATCTGCTGGCGGCCGCCGCTTTCGAGCGGCAGGACCTGCAGCTTGTCGGCGGCGCGGTCGATCAGGCGTCCGAACAGGAACCGCCCCGCCGCGCGAGGGACCAGCACGTCGCGGTTCAATGCCCGCCCGAAGTCGTCGGCATCGAGGATGTCGCACCAGATCTCGTCACCGGCGCGGTAATTGCCGAGGCTCGACGAGACAGTCACCGCGACTTGCAAATCCGTCGCCCGCGGCGGGATGACGATGGCCGCCTTGCGCGGAGCCGAAGCTCCCGACGCGCCGATCACCGCGGCGACCTTGAGCTCGGCCGGCGTGTCGCCGCTTGCCACCAGATCCTGCGCTTCGACGCCGAGCGCGTGCGCGATGCGATTGAGCCAGCCGACCGACACCGTGCGCGTTCCGGTTTCGAGGCGCCCGATCGTCTGCGGCGTGGTCGGCGGCTGGCAGCGCGTTGCGACCTCGTCGAGAGTCAATCCGCGTGCCTTCCGAACTTCCCGGATCCGAGTGATCATGCCGAGCCCCACCTAACCAGAACGGTTTCTCTCTGTCCTACACTTTCGCCGGTATGGCAAGGATCCCGCCGACTCGAGAGGAGAGACCATGACCAAAGGACCGGGACGGCTGTTGGCGGAGCGGGCGCTGGATGGGCGAGAGGCGAGGGCGGACGGCTTGCGCGTTTCGGCCGCGCGGTCCGTGACCGTCAATCTCGCTGAATCGCCGCTCGGCTGGCTGTTCTCGCGCGGGCTTCTGACCAGCCGCCAGTTCCATGCCGGCGAAAGGCTGCGCAGCGACTGGGAACGAGCGCAGCTTGCCCCCCGGGTGACGATGGGCTGGGACAGCGCGCCGATGTCCGGCAGCCGCGGCGGCTCGGCGCCCGCGCCTGACCTTGCCGGCGCGCAGATCGATGCCAAGCGCCGCTTCGAGGCCGCGGTCGCGAGCGCAGGTCCCGGCCTGGCCGACATCCTGTGGCGCGTGGTCTGCGCGGGCGAGGGGATGCGCGATGCCGAAAGCGCGCTCGGCTGGCCGGCTCGCGCCGGCAAGCTCGTCCTGACCTTCGCGCTCGACCGAGTCGCCGATTATTATCGGGTCCGCTGAGGCTCCTTCGAGACGCGTCTTCGACAAGCTCAGCCGCTCCTCAGGATGAGCGGCGATCCAAAATACCCGCTCATCCTGAGGAGGGACTGAGTAGCCGCGTGTGCGGCGTATCGAAGGCCCGTCTCGAAGGAGCCTCGAACGGCGCTAATCCTTGCGGCCCTGCCGGTGGTCGGCAGGCGCCTTGGCGTGCGAGATATGCTCGCGATGCGCCTTCGGGGTACGCTCCTCGGTCCGGTCGCGGATCGTCGGGTCGTGAAGGTTGTCGCGGGCCTCGTCCTTGCCGCTGTTGCTGCGCATCTTGTCGTCTCCTCGAGCGCTTTAGTGGCTGTGCTCGATCGGCTCGCCGGTTTGCGGCGACAGCCGGTCGCCGGCGTCTGCGGAATTGGGACCCGCCTGGTCGCCGCCGTGAACGGCTTCACCCTCGGTGCCGTGCTTCGATTCCGGCTCCTGCTCGACGACGTCCTCGAGATCGCGATCCTGGCCGCGATTGCTGCTATTGCTGTCCATTGAAATGCTCCAATCTTCGTCCGATCAACGGACGAGGGTCAGCGGTGTTTCCGTCAGCAGGGAAGGGTTCGGCTCATGATTCTGTACGGCTCATCGCTTTCACCGTTCGTTCGCAAGGTGCTCGCCTTCGCCGGCGAAAAGGGCATCACGCTCGACCTCGAGCCGACCGGAAGCGCGCCCGGGCATCCGAGCGACGCCTTCCTGGAGGCGAGCCCGCTGAGGAAGATGCCGGCGCTGCGCGACCGTGACTTCACGCTCGCCGATTCGAGCGCGATCATCCACTATCTCGAAGCGCTACAGCCGGACCCGAACCTTATTCCGGCCGACCCGCAGGCCCGCGGCCGAACGATCTGGTTCGACGAGTTCGCCGACACCGTGCTCAATGCCTGCGGCGCGAAGATGTTCTTCAATCGCGTCGTCCTGCCCCGCTTCATGGGCCGCGAGGGCGACGAACAGGCCGCAGCCGCCGCCGAGCGCGACGAGCTGCCGCCGCTCCTCGACTATCTCGACCGCGTGGCTCCGGAGCCAGGCGAGTTTCTGGTCGGCGGGAGGATCACGCTCGCGGACATCTCCATTGCCAGCGGATTCGCCAACCTCGCGCACATGGGCTGCGTGCGCGACAGGGAGCGCCATGCGCGGGTCTACGCTTACGTCGACTCGATCCTCGCGCGGCCGAGCTTCGCTCAGTGGATCGAGCGCGAGACTGCTTTCATGGCCAGGCACGCGGCCTGACGAAGACGCGCCGCGCTCCCGGGGAAGAGGAACGCGGCGCCACATCTGCTGCGGCCTTAGAGCGAGCTGCCCGAGCCACCGGTCGAGCCGTCGCTGCCTTCGTCCTCGTCATTGTCGGACGATCCGCGGCCCTGCCGAGCGAAGTCCGTCCCGTCGGTCGCATTGGCCGACGAGGAACTGCTGGCGTCGCCGGGCAGGCCGCCGGTGCCGCCCTGCTGGACATAATTGTCCGAGCCTTCGCCCTGCGAGCCGATGAAGCCTTCGCCGGAGTTCTGGTTCTGGCTGGAGCTCAGCCCCGAGCCTTGACCGCTGCTGCCGATGTCGGAGCCGCCCGCCTGCGTCAGCGTCGTTCCCGATCCGATGTTGCTGTCGTTGCCGCCGATCGGCTGCCCGCTGTTGCGGGCGCTTTGGGTGTCCGAGCCCTGGCCGCCGGTGCTCTGGCCGCCGAAGCTGCCTTCGGATCCTTGGCTGCTCATCGTCTGCTGCGAGCCGAAGCTGTCGCCGGCCTGCTGGCCCTGCTGTCCGGTTTCGCTGCTGAACGCGCTCCTGTCGCGCTCCTGCGCGGTCGGTTGCTGCTGGTTGTTCTGGTCTTGCGGTTCGCGGGATTGATCGTCGCGGTCTTCAGCCATGGAAATACTCCTGCACCTCGCCCCATCTGCTCCGAATGGATCAACAAGGCGTCCGCGCAGCCGTTCCGCAGCCGGCGGGAGCGATGCGACCAACCGCCGGTCGCAGAAGCAGCGCGCAAAGGAAAGGGCCGCCTCCCCGGCAAGGGAAGCGGCCCTTCATGGTTTCGCGCTCGAGGGAGCCTTAGCTCTCCTGGGCCTCGCCGCTCTCGGCCGGAGCCGCAGCTTCCGCCGCAGCCGTCTCGGCCGTCGCACCAGGCTCGGCGTTCGGGTCGTAGGCCTCGGTGAAGCCGGCGTCGTCGCGCTCGAACATCTGCGCCATGACGTCGACGCCCTGCGCCTGCAGCTCGGCTTCCTCCGGCGAGCGGGCGACGTTGACCTTCACCGTCACCGAGACTTCCGGATGGAGAGCGATCTTCACCTCGTGGATGCCGAGCGCCTTGATCGGGCGGTCGAGCACGACCTGGCTCTTGGTCACCTTGGCGCCCTCGGCGTCGAGCAGCTCGACGATGTCGCGGGCGCTGACCGAACCGTAGAGCTGGCCGGTGTTCGACGCCTGGCGGATCAGCTGAACGGTCTTGCCGTCGACGTCCTTGGCCGCCTTCTCGGCATCCGTGCGCCGCGAGGCGTTGTCTTCCTCGATCCGGGCGCGATTGGCCTCGAACAGCTTGCGGTTGGACTCGTTGGCGCGAAGCGCCTTCTTGTTGGGCAGCAGGTAGTTGCGGGCGAACCCGTCCTTGACCTTCACCACGTCGCCGATGGCGCCGAGCTTCTCGACGCGCTCAAGCAGAATGATTTCCATGGCGGGCGTTCCTTATTTCACGACGTAGGGAAGCAGGCCGATGTGGCGCGCGCGCTTGATCGCACGGGCCAGCTCGCGCTGCTTCTTGGACGAGACGGCGGTGATCCGCGACGGCACGATCTTGCCGCGCTCGGACACGAAGCCCTGGAGCAGCCGGACGTCCTTGTAGTCGATCTTCGGCGCGTCCTTGCCCGAGAACGGGCACGACTTGCGGCGGCGGAAGAATGCGCGAGCCATTACAGGGCCTCCTCTTCACGGGGTGCGCGGAAGTCGGGGCGCTCGCCCCGGTCACCGCGATCGCCGCGGTCGCCACGGTCGCGGTCGCCGCCGCGGAAGCCGCCGCCGCCGCGCTCGCGGTCCTTGTCGCCGCGCTCGGAGCGCCGCATCATCGCCGACGGCCCAGCCTCGAGCTCGTCGACGCGGATGGTCAGGAAGCGGATGATGTCCTCGTTGATGTTCGACTGGCGCTCCAGCTCGGCAATCGCCGGCGCCGGCGCGTCGAGGTCGAGCGCGACGTAATGCGCCTTGCGGTTCTTGGCGATCCGGTAGGCGAGGGAGCGCAGCCCCCACGTCTCGGTCTTGGCGACCTTGCCGCCATTGTCCTCGATGATCTTGGTTGCGGTTTCCGCAAGCGCGTCGACCTGGGCCTGGGCCAGGTCCTGACGCGCGAGGAAAACATGCTCGTAGAGCGGCATGCGTATCTCTCATGTTGGCCGATCGCTGACGCCGCCCAGTGCGGCGCCCCTCCGGCTGTCGTTCAAGAAATTAACAGGCGCAGCGGCAGGGCCGTGCGCCAGCGCCGCGCCTATGCCCAAAACCGCCCGCCAACGCAAGCTCGCCCGCAAGCCCTCAAGCGCAGGCCCTCCTGCACAAGCTCGCCCACACCGTCGCGGTTCAGCTTCTGGACACGCTTGTTAGTTCATGGAGCCGTCGCGCGTTTCCGCCGTTCTACCGCAGGAAGGAGCCTGTTATGAGAGTATTTCCGCTTAAGGCCGCCGCGGCGTCGCTGATCGCGATCGCCGCCGCCGCCTGCACCACCACCGGCATCGGCACTGGCCAGGCCATCGGCCAGAACCTCGGCGCGCAATTCAGCTGGACCGAGAACGGCGGCACCAGCGGCCGCATGATCGCCCAGCTCAGCAACGGCGAATCCTACCAGGGCCCGTTCTTCCAGATCACCCAGGAAGGGCGGCTCGACTATAGCCCGCTGTGGATGGGCTGGGGCGGCGGCTTCGGCTGGGGCCACGGCTGGGGCGGCCGCCGCTTCGGCTGGGGCTGGGACGGCTGGGGCCCGTGGGGTCCGTTCGACGACACCTTCACCCAGTACACCGGCCAGGTGCTCGCCAACCTGCAAGGCCCGGGCGGCTACATGCGCTGCCACTTCAACCTGATGCACCCGAGCTCCGGAATGGCCGGCGGCGGCCTCGGCCAGTGCCAGCTGCCCAGCGGCACCATCATCAACGCGCAGTTCCCGGGAAGAGCCGGCTGGTAAGGCGCGAGCCGCCGAGCGCAGGCGAGCGATTGCGCAAGCAATCGCGACCCAGCGCGTAGAGCCGGCGAAAGCCCGGCCGGCGGGGCGCGAAGCCTAGGCTGAGCGAACCCGTCCGACGTCACGGGATTTACTCCCGTGACGGCTCCTCCCCGACCTACCCTCTCCCCTCGCTGGAGAGGGGCGAGCTTCACGCCCCAGCCTGAGCGGGGTGAGGGGGCTCCCCCCGTCATCCCGGCCCCCGAGCCGGGACCCGCCTAAACAAGGGCCGCGCCAGCGGCCCTTTTCCTTTGCTCAGTCGAGCGGCAACTCGATCTCTTTCATGATGCGGTCGGTCTCAGCGAGGATTTTGACGATCCGCTGGTAGTGCGTGATGTCATCCCACGAGAGGGGAGCGTCCACGGCGATCCTTCAGCCACTTCTGCGCAGGCTGATAGCCGCCGATGTGGAATTCCCCAGGCCAGTTTCGGCACGTCGGCAAAGAACTGGTCCTTGTTGATATGGACCGTCCCGCTCTCCCACTTCGGATATCAGACGCCGCGGCTCTTAGCGATTCTTCGGGTTATAGGAGGCAAGGAAGTCTTCGGAGAAACTTGCATCCGAAGTTTCCGATTGCCGTTGCCTGACAACGTCTATCCCCGCCGCCTCGAGGGGTATTTGGGCGTCCCGCCAATGACAGTGCGGCATCAGCATGAGATGGGGGCCGCGTGAGCCGCTCGCCCTTCTGCGCGTGAACATTTGTGGCTAAGACTCGCGTGGGTACGGCGGCAGCCCTTGAGCTTTATGACATCCTTGTCGATGTCCTTGGCTTCCGCCCCGAGCGGAACCGCGCCGCGCTGGAACAGAAAGTCGGGCATGCCGCTTCGGATTTCTTGGGTTCGTTGATGACCGTGAGCGCCGGATCGATGCTGCCGAACAGTGCATGCAAAGCTGGGCGGTAACTGTGCTCCGTTGCATGGCCGCTCGCATATTGGCCGCGCACTTGCTCGAGATATTCACCGATGTTCACGCACCCTCCCGCCCGAGCAGCGCGACCGTAAGCGAGGCCGTCACGGGAGTAAATCCCGTGACGTCGGACGGGTTCGCTCGCCTTGGGCCTCGCGCCCCGCCGGCCGGGCAATTTCCATCTCTTCGCGCTGCTTCCCGATTGCTGCCAATCGCTCCGCTGCGCTCGGTGGAAATCCGCTGTCCTACAGCCCCCGTCCTGTGCTTGCATCGCGCCAACCCGCCGCTCGCCAGGAGTTGCTCTCGCTTGCACCTGCTTTCGCCGCCGCCGCCCGCGCCGCTCCGGCGAGCGATTGCCGCCCCAGTCTCTCACACGCTTTGTCACCCTCGATGTCACCCTCGCCAGACGCCGCTTTGTCACCCTCGTCACCGCCGCATCGCTGAGGGATCGACGCCGCGAGGGTGACAAAGTGGAGGAAGTGGAAGACCCCCTGGTTCCAAGCAGTCAGGGTTACACTCTCAGCCCCTTCGACAAGCTCGCCTCGAACCGGTAAATCGGGCGCCATGGCCACGCACCTCCGCACCGTCGCTCCGTCGCCCGACCCGCTCGACGGAGTCAGCCTGCCGGGCTGGCTCTACCACGACCCCGATTCTTCGCGGCTGAGCAGCGCGCGTTCCTCCGCGCCGCTCCGCAGATCGTCTGCCACGAGAACGAGATCGCGCTGCCCGGCGAGTGGCGCAGCCTCGACTATCTGGGGGCGAGCGTCATCGTCATTCGCGGCGACGACGGCGAGGTGCGCGCCTTCGCCAACGTCTGCCGCCACCGCGGCTCGCGGCTGGTCGACGGCACCGGCGGCTGCGCCCGGGTGCTGACCTGCCCCTATCACGCCTGGAGCTACGCCCGCGACGGCCGCCTGGTCGGCGTTCCCCACCGCGACGAATATCCGGACCTGCGCACTGCCGAGCTCGGCCTGATCCCGGTGGCGCTCGAGCGCTGGCGCGGCTTCCTGTTCGTCACGCTCGAAACCAAACCCGTTCGTCCTGAGCCTGTCGAAGGACTGTCTTCCTTCTCAACCGGCGGCAAGAAGGGCACTCCCTCGACAAGCTCGGGACGAACGGAGACGGGGAGCCACGCCACTTTCCGACCGTCGCCGAGATGATGGCGCCGTTTGAGGACGAGGTCGCGCCCTACCGGTTCGAGGAGTTGCAGGCGACCGGCAAGGTCACGCTGCGTCCGCGGCCGCTCAACTGGAAGACGATCGCCGACAATTATTCCGACCACCTCCACATCCCGATCGGCCACCCGGGCCTGACCCGGCTGTTCGGCCGCAATTACCGGATCTAGGCGCAGGCGCATGTCGACCGGATGGAGGGTGACCTCGTCGAGCAGCCCTCGGCCAACCCGTCGGAGCGCGCCTATCAGACGCTGCTTCCCGCGGTCGCTCACCTGCCGCTCAACACACCAGCGCAAGTGGCTCTATTACAAGCTGTTCCCGAACGTCGCGTTCGACATCTATCCCGACCAGGTCGACTTCATGCAGTTCCTTCCGGTCAGCGCGACCGAGACCGTGATCCGCGAGATTTCCTATGCCTTGCCGGACGCCCCTATATCCGGCGGCGGGAGATGCGGGCGGCGCGCTACCTAAACTGGCGGATCAACCGCCGCGTCAACGCCGAGGACACCGAGCTGATCACCCGCGTCCAGCAGGGCATGCAGTCGCCGAGCTATGTCGCCGGGCCGCTGGCGACGAGCGAAGTCTGCCTGAGGAGCTTCGCCGGCAAGCTCCGCCGCCTCATCCCGGAAGCGCGGCTGGGGCGGCCCCGGCGCCGGGCTGGCGCGCGCCGCCCCGGCGCATCAGGAGTAGATCGGCAGGCCCGCCGCGAGCAGCGCGACGCCCCACAAGGTCGCTCTCCAGCCGGCGCCCCAGAAGGCGAAGCCCGCAAAGGCGAGGCCGGGCACTGCGAACGAGGCTGCCGACACGCAGCTTGAGCGCTGCGATCGCCGCGGCGACGTAGAGGAACAGGGAAGAGACGGTCGAGATCAGGATGACGAAGGTGAATACCGCGGCGAGCGAGCCGGCGTAGTTGCTGACGATGAGCAGCTCGTGACTGCGCTCGACAGGACCTGGGCGCGGATCGGCGTGCCGATGGCAGTGGTGCCGCCGAGCCAGGCGGGGAAGATGCCGGCGCGCGCCATCGCCAGCGGCACTTCGCCCGAGCACAGCACCCAGCCGTTCAGGCGCCGAGCACGCTGACGATGGCGAAGATTGCGACGACGCTTCCCGCGACCGGCCCCAGCGCCGGCGAGATTGCGTCGGCGAAGGGAGCGGCGCTGGTCGCGGCGACGTTGCCGGGCAGCAGGAACAGCACTGCAAGGCAGGCCGCGAGCGTCATCACGCCGGCGAACAGGGTGCCGACGAAGGTCGCCAGTGGAACGGTGCGCGCCGGATTGCGCACCTTGCCCGCCGGCAACGTCGCGCATTCGAAGCCCAGCATCGCGAAGGTCGCCATCGCCGCCACCGAGGCGATGCCGCCGGTCGTGACCGGCACCGCGACCAGCTTCGCCGAGGCGTGGCCGCCGCCGAGAAGCACTGCTGCAACGACGATCGCGGCGATCAGCGGCAGCAGCTTGAGCGTGGTCGTCGCCAGCTGCAGCGAGCCCGCGGCCCGCGCGCCGCGCATGTTGACCAACGTCGCCGCCCATTGCGCCGCGACGGCAACGGCGGGCGCGGCGATGCCGCTGCCGATGCCGGGCACCAGGCTTCCGAGATAGGAGGTAAAGGCGGTCGCGAGCGCGGCGCAGCCGCCCCAGATCGACACCCAGTAGCTCCACATGACCAGGAATGCAGGCAACTCGCCCAGCGTCGAGCGGACGTATTCGTACGGGCCGCCCTCGATGCGTGCGGCGAGCATGCCCAGCACAATGGCCAGGCACAGGCAGCCGCTGATGGTCAGCAGCCAGCCCCAGGCGGCGTTGGCGCCGAACGGGGCGAGGCTGGCGGGGAGCAGGAACACGCCGGCGCCGATGATGTTGCCGACGACCAGCGCCGCTGCCATCCAGAAGCCGAGCTGGCGCGCCGCCGGCGCCTCGGGCGGCGTAACCATCGCGGCTGCGGTCGCGGTCATGATGATCCCCTCGAACCTTGGCAATCGCGCCGCCCCGGCCTAGTCGCCGCCGCGATTCATAACTGAACAGGGACCCCGATGCGCGCATTCATTTTTCCGGGGCAGGGCAGCCAGGCCGTCGGCATGGGCGCGGCGCTGGCCGAGGCGAGCGGGGCGGCCCGCGACGTCTTCGCCGAAGTCGACGAAGCGCTCGGCCAGAACCTGTTCCGGCTGATGCGCGACGGGCCGGACGAGGAGCTCAAGCTCACCGAGAATGCGCAGCCGGCAATCATGGCGCATTCGCTCGCGGTGTTCCGCACGCTCGGCGTCTCGCTGCCCGACGTCGCGCGGTTCGTCGCCGGCCACAGCCTCGGCGAATATTCGGCGCTTTGTGCGCGGCGGGGTCGCTCGATCTTGCGACAACCGCCAAGCTGCTGAAGCTGCGCGGCCAGGCGATGCAGCGGGCCGTACCGGTCGGTGAGGGGGCGATGGCGGCGCTGCTCGGCGCCGACCTGGAGCTTGCTCAGACAATTGCAGACGCGGCTGCGCAGGGCGAGGTCTGCACGGTCGCCAACGACAACGACCCGAGCCAGGTCGTGATTTCCGGCGCCAAGGCCGCGATCGACCGCGCGATCGCGATGGCCAAGGACATGGGCGCCAAGCGCGCGGTGCCGCTGCCGGTCTCGGCGCCGTTTCATTGCCCGCTGATGCAGCCGGCCGCCGAAGCGATGCGCGATGCCTTGAGCTATGTCGTCGTAGAGCAGCCGGTGGTGCCGGTATTCGCCAACGTCACCGCTCAGCCGGAGAGCGATCCCGACACCATCCGCAACCAGCTGGTCGAGCAGGTCACCGGCATGGTCCGCTGGCGGACAAGCGTCGCCAACATGGGCGAGGCCGGCGTCGAGGAGTTCGTCGAGCTCGGCGGCAAGGTGCTTGGGTCCATGGTCAAGCGCATCGCTGCCCGACGCCAAGGTCACCAGCGTGATCAGCATCGAAGACATCGAAGCGCTGGCGAAGGAGATCGCCTAGGCCGTCACCCTGAACTTGTTTCAGGGTCTATTCCGCGCAAGCGGAGCGGGCGTCGAAATGGATGCTGAAAGGAATTCAGCATGACAGGGGAAGAGAATGTTTGATCTTTCAGGGATGACGGCGCTGGTGACTGGGGCGTCCGGCGGGCTCGGAAGCGCGATCGCGAAGGCGCTGGCGGGGCAGGGCGCTCGGCTGGCGGTGAGCGGGAGCAATGTCGACAAGCTGGAAAGCTTCCGCGAGCGGGCTTGGCGGCGACCATGTCGCGCTGCCGTGCAACCTGTCCGATGGAGCGGCGGTCGACCAGCTGGTGCCGCAAGCGGTCGAGCGCATTGGGCGGCAAGCTCGACATCCTCGTCAACAATGCCGGCGTCACGCGCGACAACTTGCTGATGCGGATGAAGGACGAGGAGTTCGAGGAGGTCATCCGGATTAACCTCGAAGCGGCGTTCCGGCTGATGCGGGCGGCGGCCAAGCCGATGATGCGTGCGCGGTTCGGGCGGATCGTCTCGATCACCTCGGTCGTCGGCGTTACCGGCAACCCCGGCCAGGCCAATTACGTGGCGTCGAAGGCGGGGCTGATCGGGATGACCAAGGCGGTGGCGCAGGAGCTGGCGAGCCGCGGCATCACCGTCAACGCCGTTGCGCCTGGCTTCATGACGTCAGCGATGACAGAGGCGCTGAACGAGCAGCAACGCACCGCCATCCTGTCACGCATTCCGTTGGGGCAAATGGGCAGCGGCGAGGACATCGGCGCCGCGTGCGTCTACCTCGCCAGCCGCGAGGCAGGCTACGTCACCGGGCAGACCCTCCACGTCAACGGCGGGATGGCGATGCCGTGACGACGCGCGCTGCACGGCCATGACCGCCAGCAGCGCCGTCGCAATCGGCCCGAGCGGGAGCGTCAGATATTCGGCGGCGGGACGCGAGAACCACGGCGCAACCCAGATCAGCGCGAGCGCACTTCGCTCATAGGGGCGGAACCCGTCGGAGACTGCAGCGCGATAGAGGAACGCCGCGCCGAGGCCGACCACGGTCATGTCATAGTCGAGCAGGTACGGGGTCGACAGCGCAATCGCGGCGCAGGTGCCGGCGCTTCGGACCAGCAGGTTGGCCGCTCGCAACCGCCACAGCAGCAACAGGCCGGCGAGAGCACCAAGGCCCTGCATCGCATAGGCGAGCTGGACGCCAGCGCCCCATTGCCGCGCCATCGCGAACAGGCCCGCGCTTTTCCAGAACGGAACCATGCCCTGTTCCATGAAGGTGCGGCCGAAGTGGAGGCTGGCGAAGAAGGCGCGCCAGCTGTCCGGCCCCCACGCCAGGGTCGAGAAGACGACGAGAAGTGCGGCCGTGACCGCACCCGCCGCAATGGGACGCCAATGCCGGCCGAACAGCAGCATCGGACCGAGCATCAGCGCAAGCTGGGGCTTGTAGACGAGCGCCCCGAAACAGACGCCGGCAAGCCACGGTTTGCGCTCCACGAGCAGCAGGCCAGAGCCGAGCAGAGCCATGGTCAGGAACGCGTTCTGGCCGTGATCGAGAACCAGCGTCGTCAGCGGCGATGCAAGCGCGACCAACGTCGCCCGGCGACCCCTGAGGACGGCGCAGAGGACCGCTCCGGCAAGCAGCAGGCTCAGCAGCTGCCACGACAAAAGCGCCGGCAAGTATGAGAGATGTGCGAGGCCGGAGGCGACGAACAGGAACACAGGCGGATAGAGCCATGCCGACTGCGGCACGCCCGGGCCGTGCGTCGCCCGCGCCGCTGCATTCAGGAGGTGAGGGCTCCACGCGCTGACCGGATGGCCGTCGTTGGCGAGCTGCCCGGCGTTCCAGAACACGCTGAAGTCGGTGCCGAGCGGCCGGCCGTAGGCATCGACCGTGCCGTGCGCGCCGAGCAGGAGCGCAAGCAGGATCGCGGCGCCGGCAATCGCACTTGCGACTGCGGCGGCGGTCACCCGTTCGCGGGTCACCCAACGGCCGGTTGCGAACCTGTTCACCGCTTCCCATTAGCCATGAATGGTTGACGAAGTGCTGGCCGGCTGGCGGCGCGCCGATGCCTTGTTGTCGCGTGCACGGCACCTATATCGCCTTCCTGAGATCGAACATCCGGCCGTCCACACGCGCCGGAGCGGGGCTGTTAGGAAGAGGGACAGAGAAATATGGCCAAGGTCATCGGTATCGACTTGGGCACGACCAATAGCTGCGTCGCTGTCATGGAAGGCGGCAAGCCGAAGGTTATCGAGAATGCGGAAGGCGCGCGTACGACCCCTTCGGTCGTTGCATTCACCAAGGACGGTGAACGCCTGATCGGCCAGCCGGCGAAGCGCCAGGCGGTCACCAATCCCGACAATACGATTTTCGCGGTGAAGCGCCTGATCGGCCGCCGCTTCGACGATCCGATCACCAAGAAGGACACCGAACTGGTGCCCTACAAGATCGTTCGCGGCAACAATGGCGACGCGTGGGTCGAGGCCGGCGGCAAGGATTATTCGCCGTCGCAGATTTCCGCCTTCATCCTGCAGAAGATGAAGGAAACCGCCGAGGCCTATCTCGGCGAGAGCGTTGCCCAGGCGGTCATCACCGTTCCGGCGTACTTCAACGACGCGCAGCGCCAGGCGACCAAGGACGCCGGCCAGATCGCCGGCCTTGAAGTGCTCCGCATCATCAACGAGCCGACGGCGGCCGCGCTCGCCTATGGCCTCGACAAGGAAGACGGCAAGACGATCGCGGTCTACGATCTTGGCGGCGGCACGTTCGACGTCTCGGTGCTCGAGATCGGCGACGGCGTGTTCGAGGTGAAGTCGACCAACGGCGACACCTTCCTCGGCGGCGAGGATTTCGACGCGCGCATCGTCAACTGGCTCGCCGACCGCTTCAAGGCGAAGGAGGGTATCGACCTTCGCACCGACCGGCTGGCGCTGCAGCGGCTCAAGGAAGCTGCTGAAAAGGCGAAGATCGAGCTGTAGTCGGCTGCGACGACCGAAATCAACCAGCCGTTCATCACGGCGCGGATGGAAGGCGGCACGACGACGCCGCTTCACCTCGTCGAGACGATCAGCCGCGCCGACCTCGAGAAGCTGGTCGAGGATTTGATCGACCGCACCATGGAGCCTTGCAAGAAGGCGCTCAAGGATGCCGGCGTCGATGCCAAGGACATTGCCGACGTCGTTCTCGTCGGCGGCATGACCCGCATGCCGCGGGTGCGGGAGCGGGTGAAGGAATTCTTCGGCCGCGAGCCGCACACCGGCGTCAATCCGGACGAAGTCGTCGCCATGGGCGCGGCGATCCAGGCCGGCGTCCTGCAGGGCGACGTCAAGGACGTGCTGCTGCTCGACGTCACGCCGCTGTCGCTGGGAATCGAGACTCTGGGCGGCGTGTTCACCCGGATGATCGACCGCAACACGACCATCCCGACCAAGAAGAGCCAGGTCTTCTCGACCGCCGAGGACAATCAGAACGCGGTCACCATCCGCGTCTTCCAGGGCGAGCGCGAGATGGCCGCGGACAACAAGGTGCTCGGCCAGTTCGACCTGGTCGGAATCCCGCCGGCGCCGCGCGGCGTGCCGCAGATCGAGGTCACCTTCGACATCGACGCCAACGGCATCGTCAACGTGTCCGCCAAGGACAAGGGCACCGGCAAGGAACAGCAGATCCGCATCCAGGCTTCGGGCGGTCTTGCCGATGCCGACATCGACAAGATGGTCAAGGAAGCCGAGCAGTTCGCCGAGGAAGACAAGAAGCGGCGCGCCGCAGCCGAGGCGAAGAACCAGGCCGAGAGCCTGATCCATTCGACCGAGCGCCAGCTTGCCGAACACGGCGACAAGGTTTCGGCCGAGGTGAAGACCGAGATCGAGACCGCGCTCGGGGAAGCCAAGTCAGCGGTCGAAAGCGGCGACGCCGACCAGATGACGGCGAAGACCAACGCGCTGACCCAGGCCGCAATGAAGCTCGGGCAGGCGATGTACGAGCAGCAGCAGGCGCAGGCACAGGCCGGCGGCGGCGCGGAAGGCGCTCAGGCCGAGCACTCCGGCGAGCCGAAGGAAGACGTGGTTGACGCGGAGTTCTCCGAGGTCGACGACGAGGCCAAGGGCTGATGACGAGGCGCGGCTCCTTGTGGGGGCCGCGCCGCGTTTCGTACTGCGTAGGGGCGGGATGATTTGATGGTCGAGCAGGACTATTACGAGGTGCTGGGCGTCGTTCGCGGCGCGGACGACGGCACGATCAAGTCTGCGTACCGGCGGCTCGCCAAGGAATATCACCCCGACCGCAAAAACGGCTGCAAGGTCTCCGAGGCGCGGTTCAAGGCGATCGCCGAGGCCTATGACGTGCTCAAGGATCCGCAGAAGCGGGCGGCGTACGACCGCTTCGGGAAGGCTGCGTTCCAGAACGGTGGCGGCGCCGATCCGTTCGGCGACGCCGGGTTCAACGGCTTTTCCGACATTTTCTCGACCATCTTCGGCGACTTCATGGACCAGCGCGGGCAGCAGCAGAACGCCGCCCGCGGCGCCGATCTGCGCTACGATATCCAGCTCAGCCTCGAGGAGGCGTTCAGCGGCGTCGACAAGGACATCACGGTCGAGGCGCTTGCCCGCTGTCAGGCCTGCGACGGCCGCGGCTGCACCCGCTCGGACAAGTGCGCGGCGACCTGCTCGACGTGCGGCGGAATGGGCAAAGTCCGCGCCCAGCAGGGCTTCTTCGTCGTCGAGCGTGGCTGCCCGACCTGCCGGGGAAGCGGCGAGGTCATCAGCGACCCCTGCGCCAATTGCCAGGGCGAGGGACGGGCGCTCGGACAGCGCCACCTCTCGGTGAAAATCCCGCAAGGCGTCGACGAAGGCACGCGCATCCGCATTGCCGGCGAGGGCGAAGCCGGCGTTCGCGGCGCATCGAGCGGCGATCTGTACCTGTTCGTGCACATGAAGCGCCACCCGATCTACGCCCGCGAGGGCACGACCCTGGTCGCCGATTGCCCGGTCACCTTCACGACGGCGGCGCTCGGCGGAACCATCACGCTGCCCGGGATCGACGGCGAGAAGCTCGACCTCAAGATCCCGCCCGGCGTCCAGTCGGGCGAACAGCTCCGCCATCGCGGGTCGGGCATGAGCATCCTCAACGGCCGCGGGCGCGGCGACCTCGTCGCTCGAATCCTGGTCGAGACTCCGACCCGGATGAGCAGCAAGCAGAAGAAGATCCTGGAGGAATTCCGCGAGACGGAAACCGGCGAGGAATGTCCGGCGTCGAAAGGCTTTTTCAGCCGCGTCCGCGACATGTTCGGCGGCTAGTCGGCGGCTCGCTCCAGCTCGATCGCGACGATTTGCGCGAACAGCTCCGTCGCGGCATGCAGCTCCAGCGACGGAGTTCGCACCATCTGGCTCTCACAGCGTACGCGTCCCATCTCGCGGCCCTGGCGGGCTAGTGGAACCGACAGGACGGAGCGAACACCGTTCGCCTGCAGCTCGTCACGCTCCTGCCCGGACAAGCCTCGCAGCAGCGCTCTCCCGACAGTGCTTTCGCCCTTCGCCGCCGGAAAGAAGCCGACCGGGACGGTCATGGTGTCGGCGACGATCGCCGGCAGGGATAGCGAACTTGCCGGCGAGGCAAACTTGCTCCGCGCACTTTCCGCCCGACGCTCGGCGCCATCGCCGAAAAGGAAAACCGTCACCCGATCGAAGCCGGTCAGCGCCCGAATGCGCCGCGCCGCATTTTCGAGGATGGCTGCGCGCGTGTCGCCGGCCATTCCGTCGACCAGGCGGCTGACCGCGCCGAGAGAGTCGCCGAATCCGTCCGTGCCGCTCGGCAGCCCCTCGAGGAGGAGCCTGCCGTCGACCTGCTGGAACGCGATATCGAAATGCCGCGGCTCCGCGGTCAGGCGCGTTCGGTAGGCACGCGCGATTCCGTTGCTGCTGCGCTGCCGCGACAGGCTGTTGCGCAGGTCGTGGAGAGGCTGGGCCAGCGTGAAGCTGGCGAGTGGCTCGCCAATCAGCCTGGCCGGATATTCGCCGAGGAAGCCATGCGCGTTTTCCGAGGCTCGAAGGATCAGCCAGTCGGGCGACAGCTCCAGCACAAAGCCGCAGGATTGCGTGCTGCCGTCAGCCTGCTGCACGGGCAGCGGCTCGGAAGTGGCAATACTCATCATATCCTGCATCAATCGGCGAACGCCTCAAGAGTTGCCGCCGAACACGCGAGCGAAGATCGTGTCGACGTGCTTGAGGTGATAGCCGAGGTCGAACAGGCCATCGAGCTGCTCGCTCGAAAGATGGGCAGTGACCTCAGGGTCGGCCTTGAGAAGCGCCAGCAGCGACAGCTCGCCGTCCGACTGCCAGACCTTCATCGCGTTGCGCTGCACCAGCGCATAGGAGTCCTCGCGGCTGAGGCCCGCCTGGGTCAGGGCGAGAAGCACGCGCTGGGAGTGCACGAGGCCGCCCATGCGATCGAGGTTCTTCTGCATTCGCTCGGGATAGACGACCAGCTTGTCGATGACGCCGGTGAGGCGGGCGAGGGCGAAGTCGAGGGTGATCGTCGCGTCGGGGCCGATGAACCGCTCCACTGACGAGTGGGAAATGTCCCGCTCGTGCCAAAGTGCGACGTCCTCCATCGCCGGCAGCGCGTAGCTGCGGACGATCCGGGCCAGCCCGGTGAGGTTCTCGGTCAGAACCGGATTGCGCTTGTGCGGCATCGCCGAGCTGCCCTTCTGGCCGGGCGAGAAATATTCCTCTGCCTCGAGGACTTCGGTGCGTTGCAAGTGGCGGATCTCGATCGCCAGCCGCTCGATCGACGAGGCGATGACGGCGAGGGTCGCGAAGAACATCGCGTGGCGGTCGCGCGGGATGACCTGCGTCGAGGTCGGTTCGACGCTGAGGCCGAGTTCGGCGGCGACATGCTCCTCAATCGCCGGCGGCACATTGGCAAAGGTGCCGACCGCGCCGGAGATTGCGCAGGTGGCGACGTCGTCGCGGGCGTGGACGAGGCGGTCGCGGTTGCGCTCGAACTCGGCATAGGCCTGCGCGAGCTTGAGGCCGAAGGTCACCGGCTCGGCGTGGATTCCGTGGCTGCGGCCGATGGTCGGCGTCAGCTTATGCTCCAGCGCCCGGCGCTTCAGCACTTCGAGCAGCCGGTCGAGGTCGGCGATCAGCAGGTCGGCGGCCTGCTTGAGCTGCACGGCGAGGGCGGTGTCGAGCACGTCCGAACTGGTCATGCCCTGATGAAGCCAACGGCGCTCGGGCCCGAGCTTCTGGCCTGCCCAGGTCAGGAAGGCGATGACGTCATGCTTGGTGACCGCCTCGATCGCGTCGATCGCCGGTACGTCGATGTCGCCGAGAGCATTGTCGTCGTAGGCGGCTCGGATGGTCTTAGCGTCGTCGGCCGGGATCATCCCGATGCGGCCCATCGCCTCGGCCGCGAACACTTCGATCTGCCACCAGATTCGGAAGCGGTTCTCGGACGACCAGATGGCCGTCATTTCGGGGCGTGAGTAGCGGGGGACCATGGCGTCGGCGGCTAGCAGAGCCGCCGCGGTGCATCAATTCGCGTCCCTGCCATGGCGGCAGGAACGCGGATGATCACTTGACGCGCTCGACCTGCTCGAACTCGAGCTCGACCGGGGTTGCGCGTCCGAAGATGCTGACTCCAACCTTCACTCGGCCACGGTCGAAGTCGAGCTCCTCGACGATACCGTTGAAGCTTGCGAACGGGCCGTCGAGGACCTTGACGCTGTCGCCGATCTCGTAGTCGACGTTGATCTTCTGCTTGGGCGAAGCCGCCGCGGCCGCGTCGTGGCTGTCGAGCATGCGCGAGGCCTGGGCGTCCGGGATCGGCTGCGGCTTGCCGCCGGGGCCGAGGAAGCCGGTGACCTTCGGCGTATTCTTGACGAGGTGATAGACCTGGTCGTTCATCTCGAGCTTGGCGAGGACGTAGCCGGGCATGAACTTGCGTTCCGACTGCACTTTCTTGCCGCGGCGGACCTCGGTCACGGTCTCGGTCGGGACCTCGACCTGCTCGACGAAGGGTTCGAGTTGGAGGCGCTTGGCCTCGCTCTGGATGGAATCGCGAACCTTGTTCTCGAAACCGGAATAAGCGTGGATGATGTACCAGCGAGACATGTGTCGGGACCTTTGGAAGATTAGCCTTGCGGAGGAGTCGTCGGCGCGCCGCTGAGCAACCCGAGCAGGAACGTGACCACCGTCTTGAAGACGGCGTCGACGCCGAAGAAGAAGGCCGAGAGCATGCTGGTCATGACGATGACCATGATCGTGGTCGAGATCGTTTCCTTGCGGGTCGGCCAATGGACGCGGGTGATCGCTTCGAGGCGGACCTGCCTTACGAATTCACCGGGGGAGACTTTCGCCACGTTGCTGCTTTCACCTTCTAAACTGCCGTCACGGAATTAATCCGTGACGTCGATCCTCTGCTTCGCCGAGGTCGGCCGGCTTTCGGCGTCTCTCGACATAGCTCGCTCCGCTGCCGCTCGCGTCGCTATGCTCGGCGCCTCGGCTTTTGGATAGAAAAAGGCTCCGCGCCCATGGGGGCGGCGGAGCGTCAGGCCACTTAGCGCCTGCCGGGCGCGTGTTCAAGGTTGCGAACGCGTGTTGGCCTAGCTAACTCGCCCGTGGCCTAGGAGTGTAGCTCAGTTGGTAGAGCATCGGTCTCCAAAACCGAGGGCCGTGGGTTCGAGTCCCTCCACTCCTGCCATTCCCGCGATGGCCGAGGCTTCACGGGCGGCCTCGGCGAAAGCACAGTTGGCAACAGGGCGGCCCCGCCATAAAGGCTTGGCCGCCCTTGTCGCACCCGAGAGGACGGTCTTTCCGCAATGACTTGCCAGCGCTTCAACCGAATCCTCCTGAAGGTCTCCGGCGAAGCGCTGATGGGCCAGGGCCAGTTTGGCATCGACCCGGCGGCGGTTGCCGGCCTCGCCGGAGAAATCGCGGGGGCCAAGGCGCAGGGGCACGAACTCTGCCTGGTGGTCGGCGGCGGCAATATTTTTCGCGGAATGGCTGCGGCGGCACAGGGTTTCGACCGGGCGACAGCCGATTACATGGGCATGCTGGCAACCGTCATGAACGCTCTCGCGCTGCAAAACGCGCTGGAAAGCCAGGGGGTCGACACGCGCGTGCTCTCGGCGATCCCGATGGCGAGCGTCAGCGAGCCCTACATTCGCCGCCGGGCTCTCAGGCACCTCGAAAAGGGGCGCATCGTGCTGTTCGCGGCAGGGACCGGCAATCCCTACTTCACGACCGATACGGCAGCCGCTCTGCGCGCAGCCGAAATGGGCTGCGATGCGCTGTTCAAGGGCACCAGCGTCGACGGCGTCTATACTGCGGACCCGAAGAAGGATTCGGCGGCGACGCGCTACGAGACGGTGAGCTTCGGCCGGGTGCTCGGCGACAACCTCAAGGTCATGGACGCCGCCGCGGTGGCGCTGTGCCGCGACAACAATATTCCGATCGTCGTCTTCAACATCCGGCAGCCCGGCAATCTTGCCCAGGTGCTCGCCGGGAGCGGAATGGCGACGGTCGTTCAGAACGGAGAGTAAGCGAATGGCCGTGTTTGACAAAGCAGACCTGCAGCGCCGGATGCACGGCGCCATCGACGTCCTGAAGCACGATCTCGTCGGGCTGCGCACCGGGCGCGCGTCGATCAACCTTGCTCGATTCGATCAATGTCGAAGTTTACGGCGCGCAGATGCCGCTGAACCAGGTGGCGACAGTCTCGGCGCCCGAGCCGCGCATGCTGACGGTGCAGGTGTGGGACCGGTCCAATGTCGGCCCCGTCGAGAAGGCGATCCGCTCGGCCGGGCTCGGCCTTAATCCGGTGACCGATGGGCAGATGGTGCGCCTGCCGATCCCCGACCTCACTGAGGAGCGGCGCAAGGAGCTTGCCAAGCTGGTCGGCCAATATGCCGAGAAGGCGCGGATCGCGGTCCGCAACGTCCGTCGCGATGGGATGGACCACCTCAAGGCCGACGAGAAGAAGCACGAGATCTCCGAGGACGAGCGCAAGCGCCACGAGGGCGAAGTGCAGAAGCTCACCGACGAGACGATCGCCGAGATCGACGAGCTCGCGGAGTCCAAGGAAAAGGAAATCCTCGGCAAGTGACCTCCCGCTCGGGCCCCGCTGCCCCGAGCGCGGCCGCGGCGCCCGGTCCGCCGTCGCTCGCTTCAGGGTCGGATGGCGCCGTTCCTCGCCACGTCGCGATCATCATGGACGGCAACGGCCGCTGGGCGAAACGCCGCGGCCTGCCTCGCGCCGCAGGTCATCGCGCCGGTGCCGAAGCGGTGCGGCGGGCGCTCCAGGCGGCTGCCGATCACGGCGTCGAGGTCCTGACCATCTACGCCTTCTCCTCCGAAAACTGGCGGCGCAGCGACGAGGAAGTGTCCGACCTTACCGCGCTGATGCGCTTCTATCTCGAGCGAGAGCTGAAGACGCTCGAAAAGGAGCGGGTGCGGCTCAAGCTGATCGGCGATTACCACGCATTCGGGCCGGAGTTGGTCGACCGTCTCGAGAAAGCGGTCGAGCGAACCGCGGGCAATACGCGGCTGACGCTTGTGATTGCCCTCAATTACGGCTCGCGGGCCGAGATCGCAGCCGCCGCGCGAAAGCTGGCGGAGCGAGCGGTTGCCGGCGAGATCGCCGCGACCGACGTCGACGAAGCTCGGATCGAGAGCGAGCTGCAGACCCGCGAATTGCCGCCACTCGACCTGCTGATCCGCACCTCGGGCGAGGTCCGGCTGTCCAATTTCCTTTTGTGGCAAGCTGCTTATGCAGAGCTGCTGTTCCTCGATATCATGTGGCCCGATTTCGACGAGACCATGTTCGCGGACGCTCTCGGCCAATTCGCGGCGCGGCAGCGGCGGTTCGGCGGCCGATGAGCGAGCTTCTCGTTCGCACCATTTCGGGCCTCGTGATGATCGCCGTTGCGCTCGTCGCGACGGCCGTCGGTGGCGACCTGCTGGCGGTGCTGGTGGCGCTGGTCGCAACCGTCATGTTCTATGAGTGGCGGCAGATAAGTCGCGGCTGGGGCGCCGGCTGGGCAATCGGGGGGTTCCTCTATGCGGTGTTGCCGGCGCTCGCGCTGCTGTGGATTCGGGAACGCGACGCCCACGGCCTGGACCTGCTGCTGTGGGTGTTCATCGTCACCTGGTCGACGGACATCGGCGCCTATTTCGTCGGCCGGGCGATCGGCAAGACGAAGCTCGCCCCGACGATCAGCCCGGGCAAGACGGTTGCCGGGCTTTACGGCGGAGTCGCGGTTGCAACCCTGCTTGGCGGTGCCTGGGTCCTGTTCCGCGGGACTCGGCTACAGCCTGATCGTGCTAGCGCCCATTTTCGCCGCGGCGGCGCAGGGTGGCGACCTGTTCGAAAGCTGGATGAAGCGGCGCGCGGGGGTCAAGGATTCGGGCCATTGGCTGCCGGGACACGGCGGCATCCTCGACCGCCTCGACGGGCTGGTGCCGGTTGCCGTGCTGACCGCAATCGCCCAGCTGATCGGGCTGACGTGACGCGCAAGATCGCCCTTCTTGGAGCGACCGGCTCGATCGGCAAGTCGACGCTCGACCTCGTAGAGCGATCGCCGGATCGGTTCGCGGTGACGACGGTGACTGCATCGCGCAAGGTCGAAGAGCTCGCGGTCATTGCCCGGCGCACCGGGGCGCAGGTCGCGGTCATCGCCGACGAGAGCCTGCTTGCGGAGCTTCGCGAGCGGCTCGCCGGAACCCAATGCCGCGCCGAAGCCGGCCGCGCTGCCCTCGTCGAAGCCGCGGCAGCCGAAGCCGACGTGGTCATTGCCGCGATCGTTGGCTGCGCCGGGCTCGAGCCGGTCATGGCGGCGGTCGAAGCGGGTCGGACCGTCGCCCTTGCCAACAAGGAAGCGCTGGTCACGGCGGGCGCCCTGATGACCGGTGCCGCACAGTCGAGCGGAGCGACGATCCTTCCGGTCGACAGCGAACATAATGCCATCTTTCAATGTCTTGCCTGCAGCCATGGAGGCGATGTCGCAAGGATCATCCTGACCGCCAGCGGAGGCCCGTTCCGGACCGCGACCGCCGAAGCGATGCAGGCGATGACTCCAGGCCAGGCGGTCGCGCATCCGATCTGGTCGATGGGCGCGAAAATCTCGGTCGATTCGGCTACCCTGATGAACAAGGGACTCGAGTTGATTGAGGCGCACTTCCTGTTCGGACTCCCCTCGCGAGCAGATCGACATCCTGATCCACCCGCAGTCGGTCATCCATTCGCTCGTCGAGTTCATCGACGGCTCGGTCCTGGCGCAGCTCGGCAGTCCGGACATGCGTATTCCGATCGCCTACGCGCTTGCCTGGCCCGAGCGGATGGAGACTCCGGCGGAGCGGCTGGACCTCGCGGCCGTTGCCAAGCTCGACTTCGAAGCTCCAGACGAGCAACGATTTCCTGCGCTTCGCCTGGCACGCGAGGCGCTTGAGGCGGGAGGCGCCGCGCCGATCGTCCTGAATGCCGCCAACGAAGTCGCGGTTGCAGCCTTCCTTGCCGGCAAGATCCGCTTCACCGACATCGCCCGAAGCGTCGCCGAAGCGCTGATCGCAAGCCAGGACCGGGCGCCAGACTCGATCGCCGACGTGGTCGAAATCGACCGGGCGACCCGCTCGCGCGTTGAGGCGGCGATGGCCGAGGTCTGCAGCTGATGCTTCATCAACCGCCGCTATGGCTGATCCTGCTCGGCTTCGTTTGCGCGCTCGGCCCGCTGGTCTTCTTCCACGAGCTTGGACATTATCTCGTCGGGCGGCTGTTCCGGGTGCCGGCCGAGGTCTTCTCGATCGGCTTCGGGCGTGAGCTGTTCGGCTGGACCGACAAGCAGGGGACCCGGTGGAAAGTCGCCTGGCTCCCGCTCGGCGGCTACGTGAAGTTCGTCGGCGACATGACCGCTGCAAGCGAGCCCGGCGACGCCGATGACATCCCCGAGCATTTGCGGGATCATGCATTCCAGTTCCGGCCCGTGTGGCAGCGGTTCCTGATCGTCCTTGCCGGCCCGATCTCGAACTTCGTCATCGCCATCCTGATCTTCTCCGCCTTCTTCACCTTTGTCGGAGTGCCGCGGACCAACATCGTCGGCTCGGTCCAGCCGGGCAGCGCAGCGGCCGCCGCCGGCATCGAGCCCGGCGACCGCATCCTCTCCATCGCAGGACGCTCGACCCCGACCTTCGACGACATCCGCAACGTCGTTGCGGTGCGGCCCGACGACACGGTTCCAGTGCGGGTCAGCCGCGCCGGTCATGTTGCCGCGGTCCGAGTGACCCTGAAGGCGGATTCGACCCCCGATCCGTTTGGCGAGACGGTTCGGCGCGGCCTCCTCGGAATCTATCCGACGACTCAGGTGCTCGAGCCAGTCGCGCCGTGGCGGGCGGTGCCGATGGCGACGGACTATACGGTTCGCCTGACCCGCTCGATCGTCGACGGGCTGGTTCAGATCGTCCGCGGGCAGGTTCCAGCAAAGGAGATCGGCGGCCCGATCAAGATCGCCCAGATCGCCGGCCAAGGCGCGTCTCTTGGCGTGCTGCCCTTCGTCGAACTGATCGCGCTGCTCTCAATTAATCTCGGATTCATCAACCTCTTGCCAGTCCCGATGCTGGATGGAGGGCACCTCTTCTTTTATGCCGTGGAAGCCATTCGGCGGCGTCCGGTCAGCGCCCGGGCCATGGAGTGGGCCTTTCGTGGCGGTCTTGCAGTCATCCTCGCTCTGCTGGTCTTCACAACCATCAACGACCTCACGTCCATTGGGCTTTGGGATCGGCTTGAGCGCTTGATTGGCTAGGAGGCTTGGGGCAGGGGCTCAGTTCGCATTCGGCGGCCGGGGGGCGTCGCCGGGCCGAAGCATCAAACGTTAGCACCATACAAGGCGGGGACGCGTGATTTCAGGATCCAAGACCTTCAAGCAGCGCGCTGGCGCAGTTCTTCTCGTCGGCACGATGCTGGGCGGGTGGGCCGCTCCGGTCGCTGGCGCAGGACGCGCATGCAACCCGCTCCGCCGGCTACGACCCGCGACGCACGGCACAGCGACCGCGGCGGCACACCGGCGCCGGCCACGCGCCGGCAGCGCCCGCTGCGCCCGCAAGCGCGGATGATTCGCTCCATCGCCGTAAGGGCAACCAGCGTCTCGAGCCGGAGACCATTCGCTCCTACGCGAACCTGCGTCCCGGGCCAGACCTACACCGCCGACACGCTCGACCAGGCGCTTCACGACCTCTACGCGACCCAGCTCTTCGCCGACGCGACGATCACCGGCACCGAAACCGGCAACCTCGTCATCAACGTCCGCGAGAACCCGGTCATCAACCGCATCACCTTCGAGGGCAACAAGCACCTCAAGGCAGGACAAGATCACGCCGGAAATCAAGCTTTCGCCGCGCCAGATCTTCACCCGTTCGGCGGTCCGGTCGGACGTCGACCGGATCCTCGATCTCTACCGCCGCCAAGGCCGCTTCGCCGCGCGAGTCGAGCCGAAGATCGTCCAGCTCGACCAGAACCGCGTCGACGTGGTGTTCGAAATTACCGAAGGCGACCTCGCCAAGGTCCGCGCGATCAACATCATCGGCAACAAGACGTTTCCGGACGGCCGCCTGCGCAAGGAAATGTACACCAGGCAGGCGGGCGGGTCCGCTCGGCTTCCTCAAGTCCAACGACACCTACGACCCCGACCGGCTTGCCGCCGACCAGCAGAAGCTGCGCGCCTTCTACCTGACCGAGGGCTACGCCGACTTCCGGGTCGTGTCGGCGCTTGCCGAGCTGACGCCCGACCGCCGCGACTTCGTCATCACCTACGTCGTCGAGGAAGGCCCGCGCTACCAGCTTCGGCAAGATCGACGCGACGAGCGCCCTTCGCGACTTCCCGGCCGGCAGGGTCAAGGAACTCGTCAAGCTGCAAGCCGGGCACCTGGTTCAACGCCAAGGCGGTCGAGGACGCCGTCACCAAGCTCAACGCCGAAGCCGGCAACCTCGGCTACGCCTTCGCCGACATCAGCCCGACCTACGACCGCGATGCCGAACACCATATCATGAACATCACCTTCAAGGTGAACGAGACGCCGCGGCAATATGTCGAGCGGATCGACATCACCGGCAACACCAACACCCGCGACAAGGTCATCCGGCGCGAGTTCCGCCTGAACGAAGGCGACGCGTTCAACGCGCTCAAGGTCAAGCGCAGCCAGGACCGCATCCAGAGCCTCGGCTTCTTCCAGGACAAGCTGGAAATCAAGCAGACCGAGGGCTCGACGCCGGACAAGGTCGTCCTCGGCGTCAACGTCGAGGAGAAATCGACCGGCCAGGTTTCCCTGTCGGGCGGCTATTCGAGCCTCGAGAAGTTCGTCATCCAGCTCGCCGTCTCCCAGAACAACTTCATGGGCAAGGGCCAGATCGTCGACGCCTCGGTCAACTATTCGGCCTATGGCAAGTCGGTCGAGGCTGGGCTTCACCGAGCCCTATTTGTTGGACAAGCCGATCCTGGTCGGCGGCCAGCTGTTCCGCCGCGACTTACAACAGCTTCAACTATCTGACCGGACAATACCCGGAACACGACCTACTCGCAGCTCAGCACCGGCGGCGTCATCCGCACCGGCTTTCCGGTCACCGAGTTCGTGTCGATCGGCACGCCGCTATTCGCTGGTTCAGGACAAGGTCTCACTCGACAAGGCGACCTTCTACATCGCCCGATCCGGTCACCGGCGAGCTGAAGTGCGATCCGCTGAAGGCGGGCCGCTATCTCTGCGACGAGCTCGGCACCAGGCTGACGTCTTCGGTCGGCTACACGGCCTTGTTCGACAATACCGACGGCGTACGGCCGACCCGCGGCCAGCGGATGGCGCTGTCCCAGGATTTCGCGGGCCTCGGCGGCGACGTCCGCTATATCCGGAGCCAGCGCTGACGCGACGAAATATTGGGGTTTCGGCGGCGGCTGGGTCTTCTCGGCCCATGCCGAGGGCGGCTATCATCCACCGCTCCAGGCGTCCCCGGGACCGGGCCGCGACGCAGTTCGCCTGACCGACCGCTTCTTCGGTCCCGATCTGCGCGGCTTCGACATCCGCGGCATCGGGCCGCGCATCATCGCGCTATCAGTACGACACGACGGGTGCGCTCGGCGACCAAGGGCGACGGTCACCGACGCGCTCGGCGGCCGCGCCTATTACATGGGCCGCGTCGAGCTCGAGCTTCCGACCTCGTCGGGCCTGAAGAGCCTCGGCCTGCGCCCGTCGGCCTTGTCGACGTCGGTTCGCTGTGGATGCATCACCTCGCCCGAACTGACCGACATCGTCGCCATCTGCTCGCCGATCAGCAGCACGACCGGCCTGACCAGCTTCTACAGCCCGCGACCCGATTGCAGCGTCGACTACAACGGCGTCGCTCATGACCTCGACGCAGTTCACATCCAGTCCGGGGTTCAAGGAGCGGCTTCTCGGCAATTCCCCGCGGCCGCGCCTGTCGATCGGCATCGGCGTCAACTGGGTTTCGCCGTTCGGCCCGCTGCGCATCGACCTCGCCAAAGCGATCCTGAAGCAAAAGGGCGACGACACGAAACTCTTCACTTTCAACGTAGGGACCCAATTCTAATGCGGAAGATTGCCATCATTGCCGCGGCGACCGCCGCTACGCTCACCCCAGCCGCAGCTTTCGCCCAGGCCGTTCCCGGCGCCGTCATCGCCATTGTCGACCTCCAGAAGGTCAGCAGCGAGTGCACGGCCTGCAAGGCGGCGAATACGGCCCTGCAGGGCCAGATCACCGCTCTTCGCAATCGCCAGCAGGCGCTTGGCACGCCGCTCGCGGCAGAACGAAGACGATCCAGGCCGCGGTCGACGCGCTGCCAGGGCAAGGCGCCCGACGCCGCTCTCGAGGCGCGCGATCCGCGCCTTCCAGGCCAAGCAGCAGCAGGGTTCGCAGGAGCTCCAGCGCGGCCAGCAGCAGATCGAGCGCAACCAGGCTTATGTCGGTCAGCAGATCGCGACCAAGCTGGCGCCGATCTATCAGCAGGTGATGCAGCGCCGCGGCGCCAACGTGCTGCTCGAGCAGGGCGCGACGCTCGCCTCGGCCGCCAACCTCGATGTCACCAACGACGTCCTGGCGGCGCTCAACGCCGCGCTGCCGTCGGTTTCGGCCACGGCTCCGGCGGCGCCCGCGAAGCAGCAGCCGCAGGGCCGCTAAGCGCGAATGAACGACGAAACGGCCAGCGCCGCCTCCTCCGGCACATCCGGAGGCCCGCTCGACATTCGGCGGGTCATGGCGGCGCTTCCGCATCGCTATCCAATGCTGCTCGTCGACCGGGTCGAAAGCCTGGAGATCGACAAGGGCATCGTCGCCATCAAGGCGGTGACGATCAACGAGCCGTTCTTCCAGGGCCACTTCCCAGGACGGCCGATCATGCCGGGGTCCTGATCGTCGAAGCGATGGCCCAGGCGGCGGGCGTGCTCGCCGTCGAGTCGCTTGGCCTCGCGAACAGCGGCAAGCTGGTCTATTTCATGGCGATCGACGGAGCGAAGTTCCGGCACTCCAGTCGAGCCCGGCGTCCTCCTCCGGCTCGAGGTCGACTTCGTCCAGAAGCGGACCAGCGTCTGCAAGTTCGCCGGCCGTGCGACGATCGACGGCAAGCTCGCCGCCGAGGCCAATTTCACGGCAATGATCGCGGACCCACCGACGGGCTGAGTTGCCAGCCCCGGCCGCCCCGCTCGATGCGGAAGGCGGCCGACAATTCGGGCGACGAGAGCATGGCCGCGGGCGGAAGGTCCGCGCGAACCTTCCCGCCATCGACCAGCAGCACGCGATCGAAGGCGCCGATCCGGTCGATATCGTGAAGTGCGACCAGCGCCGCCGTGCCGGCGTTAGCTATGTCACGAAGCAACTGCAGAAGCCGCAGCACCCAATAGGGGTCGAGGTTCGACAGCGGCTCGTCGAGAAGAAGCACGCGTGGTCGGGAGGCGATGGCTCGGGCCAGCAGCACGCGGGCCCGCTCTCCCGTCGAGAGCCGGTCGACCGGCCTGTCGGCGAGCGGCTCCAGTTCGAGCAGGCGGATGAGTTCGTCGACGGGTGCTGGATCGGGCGAGGCCAGACCCATCGCGATCACGTCGCGCACGGAGATCGGCCAGACGAGATCGCGCGATGCCGGCAAATAGCCGAGGAGCCGCGAGCGGCGCGCTGGCGAAGCCGGCGCAGGTCCTCTCCATCGATCCCGACGGTCCCCGCTGTGCTCTCCAGCGCCGCGCACGCGCGCAGCAGGGTCGTCTTGCCGCCGCCGTTCGGCCCGATCACCGCAATCAGCTCGCCGGCTGCGGCAGCAAGGCTGGTCGAACGCAGGCGCCCGGGGACGTGCGCGTCCGTTACCTCCAGAAGTGACGTCATGCCGTCACCCGCTACCGCATCCGGACGACGATCCACACGAACAGCGGCGTTCCCGCGACGGTGGTCAGGACGCCGACGGGGATCGTGCGCCCCGCCGGTCCGAAGCGCACCGCGAGGTCGGCGATCAACAGTAGAGCTCCGCCAATCGCCGCGGCAGGCAGCAGCGCTCGGCCCGGGTGGCCCCTTGTGATGAGCCGCCCGGCATAAGGCGCAATCAGGCCGACGAAGCCGATCGCTCCGCACACCGATACGCAGGCTCCGACGGCGACAGCGCTGAGAGCGACCACCTCGACGGCGACACGGCGCGGCCGATAGCCGAGGGAGGCGACGACATCTTCGCCGAGCGCCATCAGGTCGAGGGCACGGGCCCGCATCAGTAGCAGGACCGAACAGATCGCGGCGGGAATGAGAGCAACCACCGCCTGGGGCAGGCTGCGGTCGACGAAGCTGCCCATCAGCCATTCGAAGCTGTCGTAGAAAGCGAACGGTGAGGGGGCGAGCGCCAGCACCAGGCTGGTCGCGGCTCCGGCGGCGAGCGAAATCGCCAGGCCCGCGAGCAGCAAGGTTGGACCGGCGGCGCTCCGGCCGGCGAGCAGGAGGAGCAGTCCGAGCGCAAGCAAGGCTCCCGCGGCGGCGCATGCCGCCAGCGCCAGTGGGCTCGTCACTCCGAGCCAGTAGGACGCGAGGACGGCGCCGAGCGCAGCCCCGCTGCTGCTGCCGGTGATATCCGGCGAGGCGAGGGGGTTGGCGAACAAGGCCTGGAGCGCGGCTCCGGTGATGCCCAGCACCGCTCCATAGCCCAGCGCGAGCAAGGTGCGCGGTAGCCGCAGCTCGATCAGTAGTAGCCTTGCGGTCTGAGGGTCGGTCCGGTGCAGCTCAGCGATCGGGCCGAACGGCAGGAGCAGATGGGCCGCGGCCAGGCCGAGCGCGCAGAGGCCAAGAGCAGCGGTCGCAGCTTTCACTTCCTGACGCTCCGCAGCCGCTCAATCTCCGCGATCATCAGCGGGCCCATGCAGGTCCATGGGCGCCCGTCGGTGACGAGCTTGCGGCTGGGCGAACGCCGGATGATCGGATTGTCGAGCCAGCGCTCGCCTGCCGACATCTGCCCAGAGCGGTAATTGCTTCGAATCAAGAACCTTGGCGGGCTTATGAGCATTGCTTCCAAAGTCAGTCGGCCTCCCCGCAGTGATCGCTGGCGGTATCCCGCGAGACGCAGCCACTGCGCACCCAGCGAATTGGGCGCGAGGCTCTGTCCCCCGCCGGAAACCCAGACGGCGTCGATAGCGGTGGCGGGAGACGACGCCTCGAGCTTCCCGAGCTTCGCGACCCAAGCGTCGGCCGTCTTCGGAGTTCCGAGCGCCGCGGCGACTGTCCGCAGGTTTGCAGCAACCGCGGCAAGGCTCGTCGGATTGGGCAGATCGACCGATCGCATGCGCATTCGCCCGGCCAGCAAAGCCGTCGATCGGCCGCCGCCGCCCATTGTCAGGACGAGGTCCGGCCGCAGTGTCAGCACATCCTCGATGGACCCGCGGTTGCCGGGATAGCGCCGCGCGGCCTGCCACAGCGGAGATTCGTGCGGGTCTTGCGACAGATAGCTGACGCTCACCACCGCTCGGGCGGGGCGAGCAGCAACAGATATTCGTCGGTGCACAGGTTCAGCGACGCAACCCTGAGCGGAAGGCTAGCGGCCAGCAAGGCGAATGCCGGCATAGAGGCTCCTCCCTTCCGTTCGATAGCCGAACGCATCCTGATAGCGCGCGTTCAAGGCGTTAGCGGTGCGGGCGAAGATCTCGACGTGCCGGCTCACCCGATAGGAGAGGCGAGCCTCGGCAAGCCAGTAGGGACGAAGCGATACCGTTCGGGCCGGATAGAGGTCGAAGTCCGTGTCGGACCGCGAACCCGTGTAGGCGATGGCGGCGCCATAGCCGAGCCGGCCGCTGCTGCCGTCGAGCGTGATCGAGCCGCTGTGCTTGGGCCGGCGGATTTCGCGGACCTGCCCCGCCGAGACCGCGCCCGGCTGCGTCGCATGGAGATAGGCATAATTCGCACTGAGCCGCAGACTACTGGCAAGGCGCCACTGGACCTCCGCCTCCACTCCCGAACGCTGGCTGCTGCCGCTGCGGTTGACGGTACTGGCGACGAAAGTGGAGGGATCGAAGGTGTCGACAATTTCGTCGTGGAGGCGCTGGCGGTATCCGGTCAGGGACGCTTGCATGGCTCCCTTGCGATACCTCGCCGACACCTCGAAGCCGCGCGAGCTTTCCGGTCTAAGTGACGAGTTTCCTGCGAAACTTCCTGGATAGAAACCGTAGAGGTCAAAGAATGTCGGTTGGGCGATGCCTTCCGCATAGGAGCCGGTCAGCGCAAACCCGGCGCCGAGATCTGCAAGCAGGGCCGCGCGTACGGTGGTCGCGTCCCTGAAGCGGTTGAACTGGTCGCGCCGAACCGCAACGTCCGCGGTCACCTCGCGCGCCGCCGCTCGCCACTCCAGGGTCAATGAATTATGGGCGCGGTCGCGATCCTGGTCCGTCGCGCCGCCGTAGAGCGTGTCGCGGGCATGGAACGTCTCCCGCTCGCTCTCGATTGCGGCGACGAGCGTATGCTGCAACGACCCTGTCGCGAACCGATGCTCCAGCTGCCCGCCAAGTGTCCGGCGCGTGCCGCTGGTCCGGTTGAGGAACTCGTCGGCGAGATAGTTGCGGTTGGAGGAACCGAGCAGCGAGCCGCTGAGGCGGCCGCTCCACGGCTGCGCCTCCGATCCGATGTCGGCCCACAGCCGCCCGGCCGCCATCCGGTTCCGGCTGTTGTCGAGCGTGTCGGCGTGAAGGAACGTGACCGGATCGAACCCATCGAAGTCGCTTCGCCCGGACAATGCGAACACCGATGCGCCTCCAGTCACCTGCGGAGCGAGCTTGTAGGTCGCGCGAAGCCGACCCGACAGGTTGCGATAGCCATCCTTGTCGCCGTGGCCGTTGAAGCTGTCGATGCCGGTCGCGCGCTGCCACCCCAAGGCTGCCGCAAGGGACGCCTTGTTTGACGCCAGCGCGAGTGAGCCGGAGCCGCGCTCGAAGCCGAACGAGCCGCCCTCGATCGCGGCCGAATAGCCGGTGGCGCTCCGGTTCGGTGCCGTTCACCGCCACCACCCCGCCGATGGCGTCCGATCCCCACAAGGCCGACTGCGGCCCGCGCACGACTTCGATCCGCGAGGCAATGTCGGCATTGAGGAGGTCGAAACGGGGCTGGTCACCCGTCGCGGGATCGTTGGCTCGGATGCCGTCGATGAACAGCAGGGTGTGGTTGGCCTCGGCGCCGCGGATCCGGACTTCGGTGAGCGAGCCGGCTGGCCCCGAGACGCTGACCGAAGTCGATGGAACCAGCCGCAGCAGTTCGGGAACCAGCGGCTCGCCGAGATGCTCGATCAAGGCGTTGTCGAGGACAGTGACGGTCGCGGGCGCCGCAGCCTGCGCCTGCGGAATGCGTGAGGCGGTGACGACGATCTGGTTGCTGTCGAATGGCGGTACGGGCATTTTGATCCTCCTGTTGACGAACCTGTCGTCACAAGAGGGGTGTGCCCTCCGCTCCATGGCTGCTCCCGGCCGCGGAAACGAACGACGGACCGGGGCAAGTGTCTGACTTGATAGGCCGGAAGGATTGCTCCCAATGGCCTGTCCTACAGTTGCGGGCACAGCGCCGGCTTTGAACCGGCTTCCTTCTTGGCCGGCGACCGTAATCGCCGGACCCTGATCCACGAACCGGCTACGTCGACGCTCTCAAGCTTGTCAACAAACGCCTCGTCGGCTAGGGGCGCGCGGCACCTGCTGCTGGTCGGAAACCAGCGGCTAATCCAAGGAAATCACGATGAAGTCCGGCGCTCACCCCGATTATCACACGATCACGGTCGAAATGACCGACGGCACGCGTTTCGAGACCCGCTCCACCTGGGGCAAGGAAGGCGACACGCTTCACCTCGACATCGATCCCAAGGTCCACCCGGCCTGGACGGGCGGCAACCAGAAGCTGCTCGACGCCGGTGGCCAGGTCGCGCGCTTCAACAAGCGCTTCGGCGGACTCACTCTCGGGAAAAAGTAAGCGCGCTTGGTCCGCGAAGCTCCGCGGATCGAGACGGACCGGCTCGTCCTTCGCCATTGGCGCAAGGACGATTTCCGGCCGTACCACGCGATCATGCGCCAGCCCGAGGTGCATCGCCACTTCGGGCCCGAACCATCAGCGCGGAAGATTGCTGGCGCCGCGTCGCCGCCTCCGCCGGCATCTGGCAGTTCAATGGCTTCGGCACCTGGGCGGTCGATCGCAAGAGCGACGGCAAGCTGGTCGGCAATGTCGGCCTGTTGACCGCCTGGCGCGACATGGAGCCGCAGTTCGGCGAAGAGCCCGAGATGGGCTGGATCATGGCAGCCGAAACGCACGGGCAGGGGCTGCCTCGGAAGCAGCGCGGGCAGCGCTCGACTGGGCGGAGGACAAATCTCGATCCGACGCCGATGTGGGCGATCATCGCTCCGGCGAACGGACCGTCCATCGCGCTGGCCGAGAAGCTCGGGTTCGAGCGGATGCAGGAAAGCCGCTACCACAATGAGCCGACGCTGGTGCTTCGCCGGCCCGCCTGGACCAAGGCCTAGAAGGCACTCAGCCCGGTAATCGCGCGTCCGATGATGAGCGCATGCACGTCGTGCGTGCCCTCATAGGTATTGACCGTCTCGAGGTTCGCCGCGTGGCGCATGACGTGGAATTCGGCGGAAATGCCGTTGCCGCCGTGCATGTCGCGGGCGATCCGGGCGATGTCGAGCGCCTTGCCGACATTGTTGCGCTTGATCAGGCTGATGGTCTCGGGGACCAGCTCTCCGGCCTCGAGCCGCCGTCCGACCCTAAGCGCGGCCTGCAGGCCGAGCGTGATCTCGGTCGCCATGTTCGCGAGCTTCAGCTGCACGAGCTGGTTGGAGGCGAGGGGCCGGCCGAATTGCTTGCGGTCGAGCGTATATTGCCGGGCGGCGTGATAGCAGGCTTCCGCCGCGCCCATCGAACCCCAGGCGATGCCGTAGCGGGCGCGATTGAGGCAGCCGAACGGACCTTTCAATCCTTCGACATTGGGAAGCAGCGCATCCTCGCCGACCTCGACGCCATCCATCACGATCTCGCCGGTGATCGACGCGCGCAGCGAGAGCTTTTCCTTGATCTTCGGGGCGGACAGGCCGTTCATGCCCTTCTCGAGCACGAAGCCGCGGATCTTGCCGCCGTGCGCGTCCGACTTCGCCCAGACCACGAAGACGTCGGCGATCGGCGAGTTGGTGATCCACATCTTGGTGCCGGTCAGGCGATAGCCGTTCGCCGTCTTCTCGGCGCGGGTGCGCATGCTGCCGGGATCGGAGCCGGCGTCCGGCTCGGTCAGCCCGAAGCAACCGACCCATTCGCCGGTCGCGAGCTTCGGCAGATACTTCGTGACGCTGCTCCTCGGACCCGTACGCGTAGATGGGATACATGACGAGGCTCGACTGGACCGACATCGCCGAGCGGTAGCCGCTGTCGACCCGCTCGACGGCGCGGCCGATGAGGCCATAGCTGACATAGCCGAGTCCGGCGCCGCCATATTCGGCTGGAACCGTCGCTCCGAGCAACCCGAGCGCGCCCATCTCGCTCATGATCTCGCGGTCGAAGCGCTCGTCGAGATAGGCCGAGGTGACCCGCGGCAGCAGCTTGTCCTGCGCATAACCCTCGGCGGTGTCGCGGACGAGCCGCTCCTCGTCGGTCAGCTGATGATTCAGGTCGAAAGGGTCTGCCCAGTCGAATGGCAGGATGGCAGGCTCGCCCACGCGTTGCGGCTCCGGAATGTCTGCGGAAAGTGGCGCGTCTTAGCTGCGGAGCAACCGCCGCGCCACCCCCGAGACAGAGCACGCCTTAGAGGGAGAGCAGCCCGCCGCCGATCAAGCGCGACGGCACCACGGACGCCGGCCAAGCCGTCGCCATGGCTTCGCCGCTTGCCGCAGTCGGCCCGCCGGACGCGGTCGCTCCCCAATCGGCCGGGCTTGCGAGGCACGTCGACGAGATCGCGAGGAAGGCGACGCTGATCGAAGCGATGACGACGAGGAGGCGGGACATGGTCTTCTCCTTTGCATGAACGGTGACGTTGACGCGGCTACTTGAGGCCTTGGATGCCGACAGCCTTGAGCTCCGCGAGCTTTTCGGCGGAAGCGGGGCGGATGCCGCGCTGCTCCAGGCTGCGGACGAAAGCAGGCGTGACATCCAGCGCCTTCAGCTCGACGAGCGTCTCGACGGGAAGGTTGGCATAGCCGATCCGCGCGAAGCCCTGGATGAAATCGGGCGTGATGTGGAGCGCCGCCAAGCTGCGCGATCTGGTCGGCGCTGAGATTGCGGTAGCCGGCTTCGGCCAGCGAATCGATGTAGGCGGGCGAGATGTTCAGCGCTGCAAATTCGACGAGATCGTCCAGAGTTGCCGGCGCATGACCGCGGGTCGCGAAGTCGGTGACGAAGCGACGATCGACGCCGACCGCGGCAAGCTCGGTCAGCTTCTCGATATCGCCGCGCGGGTAATGGTTGGCGGCGAGCGCATCGACGAGGTCCCGACTGGCGCCAACCATGGCGAGATCGAAGCTTTGCTCCGCGGTCGGGCGGCCGATGCCGCGGCTGTCGAGAAATGCTGCGAAGGCCGGGTCGGGCGTGAAGATGCAGTGCCCGGCCGCCGAGGCGCTGCCACCGATGCCGGCGCAGTCGACACGGCCAGCCTCGCGGACCAACGCGAAGCGGACCTGGCGCTGGACAGTCTGACGGAGCGCGGCGACGTCGAGCCCGGGCAAATCGGCGGCCGCGTAGCTCGACGAATTCACGCTGTTATGCCGCCGGTCGTCATGCAACAGGCTGAGCTGGACCCGACTTCCTCCGTCGGCGGACAAGCGGAAGTTCAGGGGCGCGACGGGCGTCGCGATGCAGGCACTCGAAACGGTGATCGCGGACAGGATCACGGCGGCGCAGAAAGCCAGCACTCGGGTCATCGCATGTCTCCTTCAGCTTTGCAGGCAAGGCTCTGGCGTTCGCCCGGATTGGGCGTTCGAAATTCACCGGCTTCGAAACTCGTGGTTTGCGGTCGTCCTCGATCAGCCGCCGTGCATTCGCGGCGGCGCGGGCGGCCGGGGAGGCGCGGGCGGCCGCGTACGGCGTCCGTCCTTCAAGGCGCGCAGGGTGACGAAGTCCTGGAGGTCCCCGTCGTAACCTGCCGAACGCATCTGCCGAACATCGGCACCGGTCAGTCCGGCCGCCTTTGCCCCGACGAGGTCGTCCAGATCCGCGTCGCCGAACCCCGCGGCTCTCATCTGGCGGATGTAGTTTCCATCCACTCCGACCGCGCGCGCTCCCGCGAGTTCATCGGGGTCGAAATTCCTGAGGCCGGCGGCCGAGAGATCGCGCACGTAGGCGGGCGTGACGCCGACCGCTTTCATGCCCATCAAATCGTCCGGGTCGGCATCGCGAAGCTCGGGCGCGCTGGCGCGCATTGCCGCAACATAGTCCGGCGTCATGCCAACTGCCTTCATGGCGATGGCGCTGCGAAGGGCGTCGTTCGCCTTGCGAGGCCGCATCGAGGAGGCGGGCATATCCTCGTCGCTGTCGGCGTAGGAGATCGCGGTTGCGCCGTCCGATCCGACCGCGACGACCTTGCGCCGTCCCTGCGAGTCGGGCGGGTACATCGTCACCGTCGCTCCGCTCGGGCTGGTTGCAACGGTCAGACCGTTCCTTGACTTCACCGTTGCACCGCTCGAGCTCACCGCCTCGAAGTCCGCTGGATTGGGACCGACGACGACGCTCGGGCGGATCGCCGCGACCGCGCCGGCCACCGAGGTGGACACGCCTTGGGCGATGATGTGGGGCAGGTCCGACGGTGCCGCGCTGCCGGTATAATAAGGCGAATTCGTATCGATCGACCGGCCGGCGGGGTGACTCCGGCAAGCGCATCAGAAGAGCCGGAGTGGTTCGAAGGCGTCAGCGTCAGCGCGGCAAGCGGTGCTGCGATGACGACTGCACCGACGAATACGCCGAGCGCAAACGGTCGTGCCACCGGGCCGCGCGGAGACGCGCTGTCGAGGACCCGGGCCACGCGGCGGGCAAGCGAGCTGCGCGACGGGGCGACGCCATGCGCTCCGAGCAGCAGGCCCGAGCATTCGTGCCGGGCGACGCCGACGAGCAGCTCGGCATAATCGGTGTCGGCGATGTTCGAGGCGAGCACTGCATCGTCCGCGGTTTCCTCGCGCAGCTGGTGGGCTTCGCGGGCAAGCAGCCAGACCAGTGGGTTGAACCAGAAGAGGGCCGTAGCCACGCGGGCAAGCAGGAGCTTGGCCCAGTCGAGCCGCGCGACATGGGCGAGCTCGTGGGCAAGGATGGCTTCGGCCTCGCCGGACGCCTCGACCGCGCGCTCGTTGAGCAGGATGACCGGCCGCACCAGACCCCAGCTGATCGGCGAGGCGAGCTCGTTACTGGTAAGCAAGGCAGTCCCATGCTTGAACCCCATCCGCCGCTGGGCACGGGCAAGGGCGCTCAGCCAATGGCCGTCGACAAGCACGTCGGCGCGGGCGTGCAGCGCGAGTAGCCGGCCGAGCGCCAGGACGGTGATGAGCAGCAGGACGACAGCCGGCACCGCATAAGCCGCGGTCGCGAGCGTGGTCTTGTTGATGCGCGGCGAGGTTGCTTGCGCCGGGATTGCCGCATTGTGAGTCGCAGTCGTGGCGGCCGCGGGCACTGCCGCCGCCTGAACATGTGTCGAAGGAGCGTCGGCCCGCGCGAACAGGGCAGGCGCCTCGATGGGCAAGCTCGGCAGCACCAAAGGCGCGAAGGCGATGGTGACCAGCGCCAGCAGGCCGATATGGGCGACCCACGAGCGCTCCGCCGACGAGCGGCGCTTGAAGACGGCAAGCAGGACCAGCGTCAGGCCGGCGATCAGGACGGACTTGAGGGCAATCGCGAGCAGCGCCTGCATCACTTCTCTCCCTTGGCCTTGCGAGCGCGAGCGATCATCTGCTCGAGCTGCTCGAGTTCGTTGGTTTCGAGCTTGTCGGACATGCCGAGAAGCGCAGTCGCGGCGCCGGCTGCTGACCCGTTGAAGAAGACCCGGACGATCTCGCTCAGCGCCGACTTCTTGGCGAGGGTGTCGGACACCGTCGGGCTGTAGAGATAACCGCGCTCCGAATCGGCGCGCCGAACAAACCCCTTGTCCTCGAGCCGCTTCAGCATCGCACGCACCGCCGACCCGCTGAGCTGGTCGGGGAGGGCCTCGCAGATGTCGGAGACGAGCAACGGCCCACGTTCGTACAGCACGTCCACGATCTGGCGTTCACGGGGTGGAAGCTTGCTCAGCATGACGACTCCTCAGCGCTACTTTTGTAGCGTGTGCTACATTTGTAGCGCGGATGCAAGCGAGAATTTCCAGGTCTGCCGGGCTCGCGGTCCAATCAGCACATCGCGATTGGCGGAGAGGGTGGGATTCGAACCCACGGTGAGCTTGCACCCACGGCGGTTTTCAAGACCGCTGCCTTAAACCACTCGGCCACCTCTCCGGTCTGGCGCCGATGTCTTAGCTGCGCCGCTATCGCTTGGCGCGGCGAGCTGTGCAAGCGGCGCGGTGAACCCCGATGGCGCTCCGCGGGTTTTGCCCTAGCCTCGGGTGTGATTGAGGAGGGTGCGTTGAGCGTGTTCCAGGCTTGGGCGATGATGGTCCTGGCGCGCGCGGCGGCCCTCGACGGCCCGGCGCGCTCGGCGCGAGGCGCAGCTCACGCCCAACCAGGCCGCCGAGCCCGCAGCGGCCGCCGATCCGTGGCAGAGCTACAAGCTCCGCCTGACCATGCTCGCCGCGGCAGCAGGGCATTCGTGAAGCCACGATCCAGCGCAACCATTCCGGGTCTCGACATCAACGAGCGCGTCATCGGCCTCGATCATGCCGAGCCGCACTGCGGCGAGCACCGGCGGGCCGCCGTCCATGGCCGGCTACATGCGCGACCATGTGACCGCGCGGCTGATCGCGCGCGGGCAGGACCGTTATGCCGGCGATTATTCCGTGCTTCGCAACATCGAGGCGCGCTACGGCGTCGACCCGGCCGTACTGGTCGCGATTTACGGCCACGAGACAAGCTACGGCACAGTCACCGGCAATCACGACCTGCTGCAGACCCTTGGCGAGCCTCGCCTATGGCGGCCGGCGGCGCGAGCTGTTCGAGCGCGAGTTCATCGCCTCGCTGAAGCTGATGGACCAGGGCGTTCCGCGCTGGATGCTGAAGGGCAGCTGGGCCGGCGCCACCGGCTATCCGCAATTCCTGCCGTCGGTGGCCCTGCGGCTGCGCGCCGACGGCGACGGCGACGGCTATTCGGACATCTGGCACAACGAGACCGACGGCCTCGCATCGATCGCGTCCTATCTGCGTGATGCCGGGTGGAAGCCGGGCGTCGCCTGGGGTGTGGTGCGCGCGTCCCGCCGACGCTCAATCGGGACGGCCTCGCAGTCGCGGATCACGGCGCCGAAGTGCCCGCAAGTCTATCGCCGCCATTCGCGCTGGCTGACCGTCGGCCAATGGCGCTCGCTCGGCGTGGTCCCGACTCCAGCAACGCTCTCGGACAACGAGCCCGCGACTCTGCTCGAGCCCGACGGGCCGGGCCGGCACCGGCTATCTGCTGACGAACAACTATCGCGCGATCCTCGATTACAATTGCTCGAATTTCTACGCGATGTCGGTCGGGCTGCTGGCGGACGCGATTGCACGGCGATAGACAGGCCGGCTCGCAACGCAGACTTGAAGGACCCCGCCCGCTTCCATAACTCGCCACATCCTGCTCGCCACCGCCGCCGCTTCGCTTTTGTTCGCAAGCGCGTCGCCCGCCGCCGCACCGCAATTCGATACGCCCGCCAAGGTCGCCTACCTGATCGACCTCAACTCGGGCGCGGTGCTCTATTCCAAGAACGCCGGACGCGCACATGCCGCCGGCGTCGCTGGCGAAGATGATGACGACCGAGGTCGCGTTCGAGCTGATCGACAAGGGGCAGCTGTCGCTGAACAAGATGTGCACCGTCCGGCCCGAGACCTGGCAGAAATGGCACGGGCCCGCAGGCCGGCTCGACCATGTTCCTGTCGCCGAACGAGCAGGTCAGCGTCGAGAATCTGCTCAAGGGCATCGTCACGCTGTCGGGCAATGACGCGGCCGTCGTCCTCTCCGAGTGCATCGCCGGGACCGAACAGGCCTTCACCGACCAGATGAATGCGCTGGCAAGCAGCTCGGCGTCAACCAACAGCCATTTCGGGACGGCCAACGGCTGGCCTGACAACGGCGTGACCTACGTCACCGCGCGGGACCTCGCCACGCATCGCGCGGGCAACGATCGAGCACCATCCCAAGCTCTACAAGGAGTTCTACGGCCTTCCGAGCTTCTCCTGGGGCAAGACGATGGGCGGCAATGCCATCACCCAGGACAACCGCAACCCCATCCTCGGCCATGTCGCAGGAGCCGATGGGCTCAAGACCGGCCATACCGAGGAGGCAGGCTATGGCTTCACCGGCTCGGCCGAGCAGAACGGCCGCCGGCTGATCGAGGTGCTTGCCGGAATGGACAGCTGGAACCAACGCGTCCAGGAATCGACGCGGCTGATCGAATGGGGCTTCAACGCCTGGACCGACAAGCCGTTGTTCAGCGCGGGCGCCAAGGTCGGGACGGCCAAGGTTCAGCTCGGCAGCGAGTCCGAGGTTCCGCTGGTCGCCCAACGCAATCTTGCGGTCACGGTCCCGGCCGGGCTCTCCAATGGACCGGTCAGGATGCAGATCCGCTATCAAGGGCCGTGACTGCGCCGATCACCAAAGGCCAGCACATCGCCGATTTGCTGGTGTTCACCGGCGACACGCAGCCGCAGGTGACGCCGCTGGTTGCTGGCGAGGACGTCGGCAAGGCCGGCTTCTTCGGCCGCATCTGGCTGGGGTTCAAGCAGCTGTTCGGGATGGCCGTGAGCGCGACGCCAGCGGCCGCTTCATCAGTCTCGAAGGCGGGGAGGGCGTCGGCAAGTCCACGCAGGCAAAGGCGCTCGCGGCGGCCCTGCGCGAGCGCGGAATCGCTGTGGTCCTCACCCGCGAGCCGGGCGGAAGCGACGGCGCCGAGGCCATTCGCGAGCTTCTCCTGAGCGGAGAGGACGATCGCTACGGGCCGGAGGCGGAGGCTCTCCTGTTCGCCGCGGCCCGCGCCGATCACGTCCGCAAGACGATCAGGCCAGCGCTCGACGCGGGCCATTGGGTGATCTCCGACCGCTTCCTCGACAGCTCGCTGGCCTATCAGGGCGGCGCCGGCGGTCTCGGAATCGAGGCGGTGCGTCGGAGTGAACGCGTTCGCGCTTGGCGGCACGTTTCCCGGATCGAACGCTCGTCCTGCTATCGAGCGAAGGCACCGCGCGGGCGAGGGCGCGCGACAGCGAGGGAAGCGACCGGATCGGCGGGCGGCCGGACGACTATCATCACAAAGTCGCGACGGCGTTCCATCTGATCGCAGCCGAAGAGCCGGAGCGCGTGCGACTGATCGATGCGTCCGGAACGCCCGACGACGTCACCGCGCGCCTGGTGGATGCCATTGCGGACCTGCTGCCGTGATCGTCGGTCAGGATCGCGCAGTCGACCAGTTCGCAAGCGCCTGGGCGTCGCGCAAGATCCACCATGCGTGGTTGCTGGCCGGCTCGAAGGGGGTGGGGAAGGCGAGCTTCGCGCGGGCTGCGGCGAGGCGCGTGCTCGCCGAGGCCGCCGGCCCCGGTTTCGACCTGCCCGCGCTCGACAGCCCGGACGAGCACTCGATCGTCAAGCTAATCGACGCCGGAAGCCACCCCGACATGCGTTGGCTGGAGCGCCTGCCGAAGGAGAAGGGTGAGGGGCTCGCCCGCAACATCAGCGTCGATCAGGTTCGCGATCTCGGCGAATTCCTGACCCTGACGCCCGCGCTCTCGCCGTGGCGGATTGCGGTGATCGACACTGTCGACGAGCTGGAGGCCGCCGCCGCCAATGCTCTGCTGAAGATCCTGGAGGAACCGCCGGCCAATACCATCTTCTTCCTCGTCAGCCATGCACCCGGGCGCCTTCTCCCGACCATCCGCTCGCGCTGCCGCCGCCTCGATTTCCAGGCGCTGGAGAGTGACGCCATGACGTCAATCCTCGAGTGCGAGGCTCCGGAGCTCGCGCGTCGCGGACCGTGAACGCATTGTCGCAATGTCGGGCGGATCCGCGGGCCGCGCTCTGGCCTTCGCTGGGCTGGGTCTCGACAAGATCGAAGATGCCGCGCTGGCGATCCTTCGGCAGGGCGATCCTACCAACGCGCTGCGTCGGCACTTTCCAGCGAGCTCGGCAAAAAGGCTGCGGCCGACCGCTACGCCGCGTTTCTCGATCTTGCGCCGTCGCTGATCGCTCGCCGGGCGCGGGAGTTGCGGGGCGAGCCGCTGCAGCGCGCGCTCGACGCCTACGGCAAGGCGCGCGAGCTGAGCGGCATCGCCCGCCGCCTCTCGCTCGACCCCGCCGCGACCGTCTTCCAGATCGGCGGCCTGCTCGCGCGCGTCGCCGAACCTGTCGCTTCCTTGAAGCGCTAGGCCGCCGCCGCTAGGGGCGAGGGCAGCCATGTCCGACCCCTTCTACATCACCACCGCCATCAGCTACCCCAATGGCCCGCCTCACATCGGCCATGCCTATGAAGCGATTGCCGCCGATACCATCGCCCGCTTCCAGCGCGCCCGCGGCCGCGATGTCCGCTTCCAGACGGGGACCGACGAGCACGGACTCAAGATGGCCCAGGAAGCACGCTCCCAGGAGATCGAACCGCGCGCCTTGGCGGACAAAATGTCACGTCTTTTCCAAGCGATGTGCGACACTCTTGACGTATCGTACGACCGATTCATCCGCACCTCTGACGAGGATCACTATCGCGCCAGCCAGGCGATCTGGACGGCGATGCAGGAGCGCGGCGACCTGTATCTCGGCCGCTACGAGGGTTGGTATTCGGTCCGCGACGAGGCCTATTACGAGGAAGGCGAGCTGGTCGAGGGCGAAGGGGGGGAAAAGCTCTCGCCCCACGGCACCCCAGTTGAATGGACGGTCGAGGAAAGTTGGTTCTTCAAGCTGTCGGCCTATCAGGACAAGCTGCTCGCACTCTACGCCGAACATCCCGAATTCATTCGTCCCGAAAGCCGCCGCAACGAGGTGGTCCGCTTCGTCGAGGGCGGCTTGTCCGACCTCTCGATCTCGCGGACCAGCTTCTCGTGGGGCGTACCGGTGCCGGGCAGCCCCGGGCACGTGATGTACGTCTGGCTCGACGCGCTGACCAATTACATCACGGGCCTCGGCTATCCCGACGACACCGAGCTGTGGCGGCGCTACTGGCCGGCCGACATTCACCTGATCGGCAAGGACGTGGTGCGCTTCCACGCGGTCTACTGGCCGGCGTTCCTGATGTCGGCGGGGATCGCTCTGCCGAAGCAGGTCTACGGCCACGGATTCCTGCTCAGCCGCGGCGAGAAGATGTCGAAGAGCGTCGGCAATGTGGTCGACCCGATCGCGCTCGCCGAGCGGTTCGGAGTCGATGCGCTGCGCTATTTTCTGCTGCGCGAAGTGACCTTCGGCCAGGATGGAAGCTACAGCGCCGAGGCGATCGTCGCCCGCGCCAATGCCGAGCTCGCCAACAGCTTCGGCAACCTGGCGCAGAGGTACTGACCCAGATCGTCCGCAACTGCGGCGGTGGCCTTCCTGAAATCCACGGCCACAACGATGCCGACAATGCGTTGTTCGCGATCGTCTGCAGCGCCGCCAGCGAAACGATGCCGGCGGCCTACGAGAGCCTTGCTCTCGCCAAGGCGTGCGAAATCTGGATCCATGCGGTGTTCGCCTGCAACGCCTACATCGACGAGCAGGCGCCGTGGACGCTTCGCAAGACCGACCCGGCGCGCATGGAGACTGTGCTCGCGACGCTGTACATCTGCATCGCGGTGCTCGCAGTTGCCATCCGGCCCGTCATTCCGGGCAGCGCCGACCGGCTGCTGGATTCGATGGGCCTGAAACCGGAACTCAGAACCTTCGACGGCATCTTAAGTCACTGGTATTCGCCCTTGGCGGAAGGCGATTTTCGTCTGGCCGCGCCGACGCCACTGTTTCCGCGGATCGAGCTGGAGGCGGACGAGGAGGCGCCGGCATGAGGCTGATCGATAGCCACTGCCACCTCAATTATGAGGGTCTCGCCGAACGCCAGGACGAGGTGCTACGGCCGCCCGCGAGCGCGGAGTCGCCGGCTTCCTCAACATTTCGACCCGCCAGCGGGAGTGGGACGATGTCATCGCGGTCGCCGAGCGCAACGCCGATGTCTGGGCGAGCGTCGGCGTCCACCCGCACGAAGCCGACGCTCATCCCGACCTCGGCGCGTCCGCGCTGGTGTCCGCGGCAGCCAATCCGCGGGTGATTGCCATCGGTGAATGCGGGCTCGACTATTTCTACGACAAGTCGGACCGCAGCGCGCAGCGGGAGCGGTTCGAGGCTCACATCGACGCAGCTCGCCAGACCGGTCTGCCGCTTGTCATTCACACCCGCGATGCCGAAGAGGATACGGCCGAAATCCTGGACGCAGCAGTGCGGCAGGGCGGGGTCACCGGCGTGCTCCATTGCTTCACCGGCTCGGCCGAGCTTGCCCGCAAGGGTCTCGACCTCGGCTTCTTCATCTCGCTGTCCGGGATCGTGACGTTCAAGAACGCGCAGGACTTGCAGGAAACGGCTGCATGGCTTCCGGCCGACCAGATGCTGGTCGAGACGGACTCGCCATTCCTCGCGCCGGTCCCGCACCGCGGCCGGAAATGCGAGCCGGCGTTCGTCGCCGATACGGCTGTCTTCGTCGCCGGCCTGAGGGGAGAGGCGCGTCGAGCAGCTGGCCGACGCGACCACCGCGAACTTCTTCCGGCTGTTCAACCGCGCGGCGGACCTGGCGCTTGAAAGCCAGGATTCTCGGCTGCGGGACCTCGACCGGCGTTCCGAAGATCGGCAATGACTGGGGCCAATGCGATCCAGCGGAACCGCGCAACGCGAGGCTGCGCTCCTCGATCCTCGTCGAAAGCGACGGCGAGCGCCTGCTGGTCGACTGCGGGCCCGACCTTCGCCAGCAGCTGCTCTCGGCCGGGGTCGGCCGCCTAGCCGGAGTGCTCGTCACCCACGATCACGGCGACCATGTCCACGGCATCGACGAGCTTCGGCCGGTGTCGCAGGCCATCGGCGGCCCGGTCCCGCTCTACGGGACGCGCGAGGTTCTGGGACGGCTTCGCCACCGCTTCGGCTACGCCTTCCAGAGCAGCAGCTTCTATCCCGCCGTGGTCGACGGCCGCGAGATCGGGCCGGAGCTTGCCATCGGTTCGGCATCGGTCCGCTGGGTCGTCCAGCCGCACGGGTCGATTACGTCACTGGGCCTGCGCTTCAATGAGGGCGCCTCGTCCATCGGCTACGCCACCGATTTCAGTGACATGACAGCGGACATGGCGGCGCTGTATCAAGGCCTGGACGTGTGGATCTCCGACTGCCTGACGCGAAGGCCGCATCCGACGCATGCCCATCTCGATGCGGTTCTCGGCTGGGCGAGGGATCTGAAGGTGGGCGCGCTCTATCTGACGCACATGGGCAATGGCCTCGATTATCGTACGCTGGCCGCCGAGCTGCCCGACTGGGCGAGTCCCGCCTACGACGGTCTCGAGATTGCTCTATGATGGGCGCCGACGGACCCAGCGTCGTCTATTATGCGATCGTGGTGGCGATGGTTTTGAGCTCGCTCATTGCCATGCGGCTGCCGCTCGGCAAGGCGCTCAAGATGGCGCTTGCCTGGGTCGCGATCTTCGGCGTCGCCTTCGTGCTGTTCGCATTTCGCGGGGAGTTCTCCAGCGTCGGCCAGCGCCTGCGCGCGGAGGCGACGGGAGCGCCGATCGAATCCGGCGGCGAGGTGCGGATCCCGATCGGCGAGGACGGCCATTTCTGGGTCGAAGCGAAGGTCAACGGCCGCTCGGCGCCATTCCTCGTGGACAGCGGCGCGACGACCACGACCATCTCGCGCAAGACCGCCGAGACTGCCGGCGTGCCGCTGACCGGCCAAACGATACCGGTGAGCACGGCGAACGGGGTGGCGCCGATGCGTCAGTCGACGGCGGAGCGGCTTCAGCTCGGCTCGATCGAGCGTTCGGACTTCCCGGTGAATGTCAGCGACCGCGACGATACCAATGTTCTGGGCATGAATTTCCTGTCTTCGCTGAGCGGATGGCGGGTCGAGGGCCATGACCTGGTGCTTCGGCCGTGACCAACAGCATTCCCCTGGGAGCGCTGTACATCCTTATGGCCGTGATGCTGATGCTCGGTACCTTGATGTCGCGCCGGGACCGCTGGGCGCGGCTGCTTACCTTCGTCCTTGCCTGGACGATGATTTTCGGGGCCGGGTTCGTGCTCCTCACATTCCGCGACAACCTGGGCCTGGTCGCGCAGCGGCTTCGCGCGGAAGCCTTCGGGACGCCTGTGCAGCAGGGGCACGAAACCCGGATTCCGATGGCGATCGACGGCCATTTCTGGGTCGAGGGCCGGGTCAACGGCGAGACGCTCAAGTTTCTCGTCGATAGCGGCGCCACGATGACCACGATCGATCTCGACAGCGCCCGGCGCGCCGGGGTCGAGATGTCGAAGCGCCGCGACGAGTTCGTTCGCACCGGCAACGGTATCATCCGGGTCCGCGGCGGCCGCGCCGACACGCTGACGATAGGTGGGATCACCCGCAAGGACGTCGGCGTCCAGATTGCGGACAACGACGATCTCAACGTGCTCGGAATGAATTTCCTCTCGTCGCTGACCCGCTGGGGGGTCGAGGGACGATGGCTTGTTCTCGAGCCCTGATGGTAGTTTACATAATGCATATTATCATACTCTGCGGAATGACCAGATGGGGGGCTCCCGATAGCTCAACCGAGGCGCGCCGTGTCGCTTGAGCGCCTGGTCGCGATCATGCGCCGCTTGCGCGATCCTGAGAGCGGCTGCGACTGGGATCGCGCGCAGACGTTCGCGACCATCGCACCTTACACGATCGAGGAAGCCTACGAAGTCGCCGACGCAATCGCCCGCGACGACATGGACTTGCTTGCCGACGAGCTTGGCGACCTGCAGCTGCAGGTCGTCTTCCATTCGCAAATGGCTCTGGAAACCGGCGCGTTCACACTCGACGACGTCATCAAACGCATCTGCGACAAGCTCGAACGCCGCCATCCGCACATCTTTGGCGACTGCGGGCACAATCCCGGCTGGGAGGAACTGAAGGCCGCCGAGCGGGCAAAACACCCTGACACCAGCGCCCTGGCCGGCGTCGCTCTTGCGCTCCCGGCACTTGAACGGGCCGCCAAGTTGCAGCGCCGAGCCGCCCGCGTCGGCTTCGACTGGCCGGACCCGGTCGGTCCGCGGTCGAAGATCGATGAGGAGCTTGCCGAGCTCGAAGCCGAGACGGATCGCGAACGGCAAGCTGAAGAACTTGGCGACCTGCTATTCGCCGTCGTGAACTTCGCACGGCATCTGAAGATCGAACCTGAAGCCGCGCTGCGCTCGGCGAATGCGAAGTTCGAACGTCGCTTCCGTGCAATCGAGAAGGAGCCGGGATTCGCAGCCATGCCCCTCGATCAAAAGGAAGCGCTTTGGGACGCCGCCAAGAAGGCTCAAGCCGACTCCAAAGCCTGAAAACGCGCCCAATTGTCGGGCGAAAGACGGACGGAAAGCTCGATCTCGTCCGCATCGACTCGCTGGTCGATGACCTCGCCGCGGCTGTGCAGCCACGCAATGCGGCTTCCATCGGCCGCTGCCACCCGGACCTGATGCACCTGTTCGCCGCTTCGCAATGTCTCGGCCATCCGGCTGCGCAATGTGTCCAGCCCTTCGCCAGTGAGCGCCGATACAGGCACCACATCGTCGCGCCGGGCCGCCTGCTCCAGCAGGCGCTCCCGCTCCTCCCGCCCAAGCAGGTCGACCTTGTTCCACGCTTCGATGCGAGGCGGTGCCCCCTCTTCCGCCATTCCGAGCGACTTCAGCACATCTTCGACGTCGTCGGCCTGGGCGTCGCGGTCGGGGTGAGCCATGTTGCGGACGTGGACGAGCAGATCGGCCGAACGCACCTCCTCGAGCGTCGCCCGGAATGCCGCGATCAGTTCTGTCGGCAAATCCGACACGAATCCGACGGTGTCCGAAAGGATCACCTTGTCGAAACCGGGCAGGTGAATGTCGCGCATCGTCGGGTCGAGAGTCGCGAACAAAAGGTTCTCCGCGAACACAGCTTCACCCGTCAGGCGATTGAAAAGGGTCGACTTTCCGGCGTTGGTGTAGCCGACAAGAGCGATTACCGGCCAAGGCGCGCGCTGCCGCCGGTCGCGGTGCAGAGACCGCGTCCGCTTGACCTGCTCGAGCTCCCGCCGAATCCGCGCCATGCGATCGCGGATCATCCGGCGATCGGCCTCGATCTGGGTTTCACCGGGGCCGCCAAGGAAGCCGAAGCCGCCGCGCTGGCGTTCGAGGTGGGTCCAGCTGCGCACCAGCCGGCCGGCCTGATAGTCGAGATGGGCAAGCTCGACCTGCAGCCGCCCCTCGGCAGTCGCGGCGCGTTCGCCGAAAATCTCGAGGATCAGGCCCGTCCTGTCGATGACCTTGACGCCCGCTTCCTCCTCCAGATTCTTCTGCTGAATGGGGGCAAGCGCCGCATCGACGATGAGCAGCTTGGCGCCATTCTCCTTGGCGATCCCGGCGATCTCCTCGACCTGCCCCTTGCCGAGCAAGGTCGCCGGGCGGACGGTTCGAACCCGGAATGCGCGGGCGCCGACCACATCGATGCCGATCGCACCGGCGAGGCCCTCGGCCTCCTCGATCCGCGCCTCGGCGGAGCGGCGCGACGCTTCGCGAGCGAGCTCCGGTACCACGACGACCGCCCGCTCACCGCGGGCCACCTCGATTGCGCCATTGCCGTCGAAGTTGCTCATTCAGTCTCCTGCTGCTCGCCGTCATCGAGCTTCAGCGCATGCTCCGGCTGAAGCGTCGACAGCGCGTGTTTGTAGACGAGCTGGATCTGTGCGTCGCGCTCGAGCAGAAGCGAGAACTGGTCGAACGCGGTCACTTTTCCCTGCAACATGACGCCATTGACCAGGAACAGCGTCATGCGCGCAGCCTCACGCGTGGCAGCGGCGAGGAAGAGGTCCTGGAGCGCTGCCTTTGCGCCCTTCGCGGCATCGACCGGCGCGGCGGCGGCGGCGAAGTCGGCCAGGGGCTCGGCGGGCATGATCGTCGAAATCGAATGCTTGTAGATCAGCTGCGACGTGCCCTCGCGCCTCAGCAGTAGCGAGAAGGAATTGAACCACGTCACCGTGCCCTGCAGCTTGACGCCTTTGACCAGGAAAATGGTCACGGGAACGTGGGCCCGGCGGACGCTGTTGAGGAAATGGTCCTGAAGGCTCAGCGATCGCCCGGCCATTGCGCGGTTACTCCTGGTCCTCCCCTTCCCTCTTGTCGCCGATGCCCAAAGCCTTGAGCTTGCGATGCAAAGCGGAGCGTTCCATCCCGATGAACGACGCGGTGCGCGAGATGTTGCCGGAGAATCGGCGAATCTGGATTTTCAGATATTCGCGTTCGAAGGATTTCGCGCGCTTCGCGGAGCGGGCTTCCCATGATCGCCATCGCCGTCGTCGACCCAGCCGAAGCCCCCTGGTTATCGAGCACTTCCGGAGGCAGCAGGTCGACGTCGATGCACGAGACGCGCTCGCCGGGCGCGAGGATCACGGTCCGCTCGATGATGTTCCGTAGCTGCCGGACATTGCCGGGCCAGTCGTGGGCCTGCAGGGCGGCCATCGCCTCGTCTGATATACGCGGCGTCGGAATCCGCCGCTCGGCCGCGAAACGGGCGAGGAAGTGGCTGACCAGCTCCGGAATATCCTCGCGCCGGTCGCGCAGCGCCGGCAAGCGCACAGGCACGACATTGAGGCGATAGTAGAGGTCCTCGCGGAAGCGCCCGCCGGCGATCTCGTCCTGGAGATTGCGTCCGGTCGCCGACAGGACGCGAACGTCGACCTTAACGGACCGCTGGCCGCCGACGCGGTGATAGCTCTGGTCGGTCAACACACGCAGGATCTTGGCCTGGGTCGTCGCCGGCATGTCCGCGATCTCGTCGAGGAAGAGGGTGCCGCCGTGTGCCTGCTCGAGCAGGCCCGGGTGGACGTCGCCGCTCTCCTCGCTTCCGAACAGCTCCTCCTCGACCCGCTCCGGGCTCATCATCGCCGCCGGAAGAACGACGAACGGCGCCTTGGCGCGCGGACTCCAGGCGTGGATCATCCGCGCCGCGATTTCCTTGCCGACGCCGGCCGGCCCGGTGATCAGTACCCGGCTGCCCGTCGGTGCAACGCGCTTCAGCGTTGCCCGGACAGTGTTGATGGCGACCGAAGTGCCCTGAAGTTGTTCGTCGTGCCCGACCTGCCGCCTGAGGTCCTCGTTTTCGCGCCGCAGCCGGTCGGTCTCGGTGGCGCGGTCGACGAGATAGATCAGCCGCTCCGCCTCGAACGGCTTCTCGATGAAGTCGATGGCTCCCTCGCGGACCGCAGCGACGGCGGTATCGAGGTTGCCGTGCCCGGAAATCATCAGAACCGGGATGCTCGAGTCCATGCGCTTGATCGCTTGCAGCAGCTGGAGTCCGTCGAGCCGCGAGCCCTGAAGCCAGACGTCGAGAAGCACCATTGACGGCCGTCGTTCCTCGATGGCTTCGAGCGTCTGGTTGCTGTCGGCGGCGGTGCGGACCGCATAGCCTTCGTCTTCCAGCACCCCGCTGACGAGCTCGCGGATGTCTGCCTCATCGTCGACAACCAGCACTTCAAGCGCCATCAGGCATCACCTTCATCACTGTTGTGTTCGTCGGAATCCGGTTCGCCGCCCGCTTCCGTGCCCGCGAGGGCAGCGAGCTTGTCGGCATCGAGCGAGATCCGCACGTGGGTTCCACCGCCGGAGCGGTCGAGGAACGCGATCTCGCCCATATGTTCCTCGACGATCTTCTTGACGATCGCGAGGCCGAGCCCGGTTCCGCGAACTGGGTGGTGACATAGGGCTCGGTGATCCGCTCGCGATCCTCGGGCAGGCCGATGCCGGTATCGAGCACGTCGATGATGAGGTTGCGGTCGTCGCGGCGCAAGCGGACGTCGACGCGGTCGCCGGCAAGGCTGTGCTCGCCGCGGCTCCGCCTGCTTTCAATGGCTTCGACGGCGTTCTTGACGACGTTGGTGAGAGCTTGGGAGAGCTGGCGGCGATCGCAGACCAGTGGAAACTGGCCTTCCGGAGGGTCGAGCCGGAAGGTAATCGCCGGATGCGCGACTTCGTGCAGGAACACCGCCTGGCGGGCGATCTCATGGATGTCCGCCTCGCGGAACACCGGCTTGGGCATCCGCGCGAAGTTCGAGAATTCGTCGACCATGCGCCGGATATCGCCGACCTGGCGAACGATCGTGTCCGTCAGGCGGTCGAACGTCTCCTTGTCGGAGACGATTTCCTTCCCGAAGCGCCGCTGCAGCCGGTCCGCGGCAAGCTGGATCGGAGTCAGCGGATTGCGGATTTCGTGGGCGATGCGCCGCGCGATATCAGACCAGGCCGCCCGCCGCTGATCAGTCAGCTGATCGGTGATGTCGTCGAAGGTCAGCACCGTTCCGTCGCTGTAGCGAACCCGGTTGACAGCGAGCGTGCGCTGGCCGCTGTCGGCGACGACGGTCACATCGGCGTTGCTTCGATCGCCGAGCATGAACTCGGCAAGTTCGGCGGAAAGCTCCGACAGCCCCTGCCCTTCGAGTTGCTCCTGGCTCTTGTGGAGAAGCGCCTCGGCCGAGCGGTTAATCAGCAGGATTCGGTTTTGCGCATCGAGGGCGACAATCCCCGCGGTGACGCTGCCGAGCACCGCCTCGATGAACGCTCGGCGGGTGTCGAGCTGCGTGTTCACTGCCCGCAAGGCACCCGTTTGCTCCTCCAGCCGGCCCGTCATCCGATTGAAGGCGGTCGCCAGGGTCTGGATTTCGTCCTCGGACTCGGTGACCGGCACCCTGACGGAGAAGTCCCCCGCCTCAATGCGGCCCGCCGCGCCGACGAGCTCGCCGACCGGGCGCACCATACGGTCGGCCAGCTTGAGCGCCGTCAGGATCGATAAGCCAACGATGATCAGCGATCCGAGGAGAAGCGCGGCATTGAAGCGGAGTTGGTTGACGCGCGAGCGCTTCAAGAGGGCGTGGTAGTCGCTCAACACGTCATTTGCGCGCTTTGTTTGCTGCGCGATTTCCGAATCCACCGTTCTGGCAGCGTATAAGTAGAACTCCTCGCCGTAGTTCAGCCGCGTCAAGACCGAGATTCGGCCCGGTGTTTGCGCATCGACGTACGCGCCCTCGGGCGTGCGGGCCAGACGAGCAGCCGCGGCATGCAATCGCTTTGAATCGATCATTCCGACGTAGCCGTTCACAAGCCCGAACGTCTGCACATCACGGCCCGGTGTAATGCGCAGGATCGCTGCCTCGTTCAGCGATCGAAGGTAGGTCTGTGCACCGAGGGCCTCGACGACCCGAGGATCGTCGATCGGAACGCGCGTCAGTCCGTCGGCCATGTTTGCAGACATTGTCGTTGCCTGGTCGCCGACCAGGCCGAGCTCATACCGATAGGTCGCGTGAGCGACCTGGACCGTGTTCTCGAGCATGTTCCGCGCGCGGTTGGAGAACCAGAATTGCAGCCCGCTTTGGAACAGCACGGACGCGAAGATCGCCACGAGCACGGTCGGAATCGCCGCGATCGCCGTGAAAAGCGCAACAAGACGGACGTGCAGCCGGCCACTTCCGAGGCCCCCGCGCTCCGCACGCGCGACCGCAATCTTGCGCGCATAGAGTGCCATCACAGCGATGGCAGGCAAAAGAATTGCGATCAGGAGCAGCGCGATGACGGGCGGCTCTAGAATAGTGCCCGGCTGGGCGCTCCGGCTAAGAAGCGACGTGCTCAGACCGACCATGGCGATCGCCACGAGCGCGAGGAGCAGCATCAGCCGGTCATAGAACCGCCCGCTCGCGCGCTCGCGTTCCAGCCAGTTTGCAGCTTTCGATGTCACCGGCGATTCGGCGGTTCGGGCATCCATCCGGGCGGGCCGTAGCACGACCGTTGCATCAACAACACACTCGTGTTGCTGCCTCCGAAATTAAGCGGCGGAGCGGCTCAGCCAGGGCGAATAGAAGTCGCTCAGCATGCGCGTAACGACCGCCGGATCGTCCTGCTGGTTGACGGTGTTGCGAAGCTCGGCCGAGCCCGGCAGGCCCTTGGTGTACCAGCCGATGTGCTTGCGGGCGAGATTGACGCCGGTCTGCGTGCCGTAGAGCGAGAGCATCGCTTCATATTGCTCGAGCATGACCGCGAGTTGCTCGTCGAGGCTCGGATCGGGCCGACTTACGCCCGCACCGAACTCGCTCATCACCTGCCCGAGAAGCCAAGGCCGGCCATAGGCACCCCGGCCGATCATCACCCCGTCAGCGCCCGATTGCCGGAGCGCTTCTCGCGCGTCCTCGACCGAGTTGATGTCGCCGTTGACGATCACCGGGACGGAGACCGCCTCCTTCACCTTGCGAACGAAGGCCCAGTTCGCTTCGCCCTTGTACAGCTGGCAGCGGGTTCGGCCGTGGATCGTGATCATCTGGACGCCGAGGTCCTCGGCGATTCGGGCAAGCTCCGGCGCGTTCAGGCTGTCGTGGTCCCAACCCATGCGCGTCTTGAGAGTCACGGGCACCTTCACGGCCTTCACGGTCGCTTCGATGATCGCGCCGGCGACCTTGAGATCACGCATCAACGCCGATCCGGCCCAGCCGTTGACGACCTTCCTGACCGGGCAGCCCATGTTGATGTCGATGATCGCCGCGCCGCGCTGCTCGTTGAGCTTGGCGGCTTCGGCCATCACCTGCGGCTCGCAGCCGGCAAGCTGCATGGACACGGGCTCTTCGGACGGGTCCCACAGGCTCTTCTGGAGCGACTGGCGAGTTCTCGCGGATCATCGCCTGGCTGGCGATCATCTCGCTGACCGTGAGGCCGGCGCCGTAGCGCTTAACCGCCTTGCGGAACGGCAAATCGGTGACGGCCGTCATCGGCGCCAGAATGACCGGCGACGCGACCTCGATAGGGCCGATCCTGATTGGCTTCAGAGTTCTGCATGAGAGCCCGCGCCTTTACAGGAGGCCCAACGCAGGGGCAAGGCGCGGTCCATGAGCGTAACCGCGCTGATCGTGGCGGCTGGCCGGGGAGAACGCCTCGGCGGCGGAGTCCCCAAGCAATTCCGCAAGCTGGCCGGCAAGCCGGTCTTGCGCTGGGCGGTCGAGCCGTTCCTGCGCCATCCGGCGGTGCGCGACGTCCGCGTAGTTGTCCCGGCTGGCCAGGAGAGGGAGGCGAGGGATGCGCTCTGCGATGCCGAGGTGGGCGCGCTGATCCCCGGGGGCGCCGAGCGCAGCCATTCGGTGCTGGCCGGCCTGGCGCAGGTGGCGACCGAAGCCGTGCTGATCCATGATGCGGCCCGGCCTTTCTGCCCGGCGGCGGTCATCGATCGCCTGATAGCCTCGCTCGAGTTTTTCGACGGCGCGGCGCCGGTGCTTCCGGTCCGTGACACCGTTGCGCGCGCTACCGACCGGCTGATCGAGGGCGTGGATCGCGACGGGTTGGCCCGGGTGCAGACTCCCCAGGCGTTCAGGACAATCGCTTTGCGTCATGCTTATGAGGAGTGGAGAGCGGGAGTGCCGACCGACGAGACGTCCGTTCTGCGGGCAGCGGGCCTCGGCGTTGCTGCCGTCGAAGGCGACCCGGCGCTCGACAAGCTCACCACCCCCGCCGACTTCCGCCGCGCCGAAGAATGGCTCGCCGGCCGCCTGGTGTCCCGCACAGGCATGGGCTTCGACGTCCACGCGTTCGCTGGCGAAGGCCCGATCATGCTCGGCGGCGTTGCGATTCCACATTCGCGAGGCCTCGCCGGGCACAGCGATGCCGACGTGGTGCTCCACGCCATTACCGATGCCCTGCTCGGTGCGGGGACACTCGGCGATATCGGCCAGCATTTCCCACCGTCCGATCCGCAGTGGAAAGGCGCTGCGTCGGACCTCTTCCTCACCCACGCTGCGCAGCTCGTCCGCAACGACGGCGGCATCATCGACCATGTCGACTGCACCGTGATTGGAGAGGCACCGCGCGTCGGTCCGTATCGCGAAGCCATGCGTTCACGGATCGCGGCAATCCTCAACCTTTCGGAGGCACAGGTGAGCATCAAGGCGACGACGACGGAAGGCCTGGGGTTCGCCGGCCGCCGCGAAGGCATCGCGGCGCAAGCCATCGCCAGCATCCGTAGGCCACTTCATGACTGACGCCCTCCTCCCAGCGAAGCTCGTGGACAAGGCGCGCGAGGTCGTCGAGGCGAACCGCGCCGCCGGCCGCCGCGTCGCCGTTGCCGAAAGCTGCACCGGCGGCCTCGTCAGCGCAGCCCTTACCGAGATCGCCGGCGCCTCCGACGTCTTTGAGGCCGGCTACGTCACTTATTCGAATGCCGCCAAGATCACCCAACTCAAGGTCAGCGAGGACGTCGTCGACACCTTCGGAGCAGTCAGCGTCGCCACAGCCTGGGCGATGGCGCGCGGCGCCCTGCTCGCCTCCGACGCCGATGTCGCGGTGGCGATTACCGGGATTGCCGGGCCAGCCGGTGGAACCCCGAGCAAACCCGTGGGGACGGTCGTCTTCGGCAAGGCCGAGCGCAGTGCGGACCCTGCCCACATCGAAGCCGACCAGAAATTCTTCGACGAGCCGGACCGCGCCGGCGTGCGCCTTCAGGCCGCGCTTTGCGCGCTCGACCTGCTGATGCCGTAGAGCGCCGCGGCGCGCTGCTCGAAGGCCGCCGTCATCCGCCTCAGCGCCCGGTCGAACATCGAACCCGCAAGCGTTTCGAACAATCGTGACTTGAAGGCAAAATCGACCGAAAAGAACAGGTTGGTGCCACCGTCTGCGGCACGTTCAAAACGCCATTCGTTGCGCAGATATTTGAGCGGCCCCTCGACATAGTCGACGACAATGCGGTCGGGCCGGTGCTTTTCGACGCGGCTGGTGAACCGCTCCTTGAAGGCATTGAAGCCGACAACGAGGTCGGCAATCGTCTCGGTCTCGCTCGACGACCGGACTCGCACCGCGACCACCCACGGCAGGAACTCGTCGTAACGTGAAACGTCCGCCACGAGGTCGAACAGTTGCTCGGGCGTATAGGGAAGATGCCGCGTCTCGCTATGCCGGGGCATTTGCCCCTTCCCTCGCCAGCTTCGCGGCGCGGTTCGCCTGCATCTTCTTGAAGTCGTCGCCGGCGTGATAGCTCGACCGCGTCAGCGGCGAGGCCGCCACCAGCAGGAAGCCCTTGGCGCGGGCGATTGCCGCATAGGCGTCGAAAGCCTGCGGAGTGACGAACTCCTCGACCCTCGCATGGCGCGGTGTCGGCTGGAGGTACTGGCCCATGGTCAGGAAATCGACGTCCGCCGAGCGCATGTCGTCCATCACCTGGTGAACCTCAAGCCGCTGCTCGCCGAGCCCGACCATGACGCCGGACTTGGTGAAGATGCGCGGATCGTGCCGCTTGACGCTCTCCAGCAACCGAAGCGACGCATAGTAACGCGCGCCCGGGCGGATCGTCGGATAGAGCCGCGGCACGGTCTCGAGATTGTGGTTGTAGACGTCGGGCCCGGCCTCGACGATCGCCTCGACCGCCGACTCGCTCTTGTTGCGGAAGTCCGGGGTCAGGATTTCGATCGTCGTCGAAGGCGTGTTGCGGCGAAGCGCCTGGATCACTTTCACGAATTGGGAGGCCCCGCCGTCGGCAAGATCGTCGCGGTCGACGCTGGTCACGACGATATGCTCAAGGCCGAGCTCGGCCGCGGCGGTCGCGACATGCTCCGGCTCCAGCGCATCGACGGGCCGCGGCATGCCGGTCTTGACGTTGCAGAAAGCGCAGGCTCGCGTGCAGGTGTCGCCGAGGATCATCACCGTCGCGTGCTTCTTGGTCCAGCACTCGCCGATGTTCGGACAGGCCGCTTCCTCGCAGACGGTGGCAAGATTGAGCGAGCGCATCAGCTTGCGGGTTTCGGCATAGCCGTGGCTGGTGGGGGCCTTGACCCTGATCCAGTCGGGCTTGCGCTGGCGGGGCAGGTCTGCGGGGGCGTTCATGGGGCGCAGATAGCGACTGCCGCCGACCCTTGCCACCCCTGCCCCGCGCAGGGTAGCGGCTGCCCATGCCCTATCTCTCCAAGCTTCTCGACGGCTACCGCCGCTTCCGTGACAACGACTGGCCGCGCGAGCGCGAGCGCTGGGCCGAACTGGCGGAAGGCCAGAGCCCGCAGATCATGATCCTGTCCTGCGCGGACAGCAGGGTGGACCCGGCGCTGATCTTCAATGGCCATCCGGGCGAGCTGTTCGTTGCCCGCAACATCGCCGGCCTCGCCCCGCCCTATGAGACAAGCGAGGGATTCCACGGCGTCTCGGCGGCACTCGAGTTCGCCGTCGACCAGCTCAAGGTCGCCGAAATCATGGTCATGGGACACGGATTTTGCGGCGGGTGCGCTGCGGCTTTGACCGGCAATTTCGATCACACACCGCATGGCGAAGGGCATTTCATCGCCGACTGGGTGCGGATGCTCGACGGTGCTCGCGACAAGGTCCGGGCGCGGCACAGCGAACTCGACCGCGCGGCCTTCCTCGACATGGAATGGGAAGCGGTGAAGGTCTCGCTCGCGAACCTGCGCACCTTCCCGTGGATCGCGCAGCGCGAACGCGACGGCGAGCTAAAGCTCCACGGCGCCCACTTCTCGGTGTCCGAGGGCCGGCTGTACCTCCTCGACGAAAGCGACGGCGAATTCCGACCCGTCTAGCCGGATGAAAGGTGGAGGCGGCAGCCGAAGCCACCGCCTCCCGCCGTACTAGCAGCGGATGTCGTAGCTGTAGTGCGGCTGGCCGTACTGGTCGACGTAATAGCAATAGCCGCGGGTATCGCGGTAATATTGGTGCCCGTTAACGGTCGCGCCCAGGACGCCGCCAAGCACCGCGCCGGCAATCGCGCCAGTGCCCGCGCTCACGCCGGGAAGGATCGCGCCGGCGACCGCGCCGGCGGCTCCGCCGATGGCTGCGCCGGCAACCGCATTGCCTGCCCGCGAGCCGCCATTGCTGTAGCCGTTGTTGTAATAACCATTGTTGTATCCGTAGCCATTTTGTAGCCGTACGGGTTAGTTGCGCAGCCCGTCACTGCGACGCTGGCGGCCAGCGCCGCCGCTGCAACTGCAAACTTCCTCATGATCCTGTCCCTTCGAAACACGCCCCCTGTGGCGCTATTATTGCTTCAAGCGGCGTTTCGTTCCCGCATCGATTACCGGTTGCGTCGAACCGGAGCAGGTGGCGCGTTGGGGTGTGGTCATTGCGCGCCGGCGCGATAGACAGGTTCCGGCAAGACAAGGATTCGCGCCCATGCCCGACGGAAACGGCGATTCCGAACACAATATCGCGCTGCTGATCGACGCCGACAATGCGTCGCCGGACCATCTCGACGAAGTGCTTCTGGTGCTCGGCGAGCTCGGCACGATCAACATCCGCCGCGCCTACGGCAACTGGGCGAAGGCCAGCCTCAAGGGCTGGGGCCAGCTCACCGGCCTGCATTCGATCCTGCCGATGCAGCAGTTCGACGTCGTCAAGGGCAAGAGCGCGACCGACATGCGCATGACGATCGACGCGATGGACCTCCTTTACCGCGGCAATGTCGATGGTTTCGGGATCATGTCCTCGGACAGCGACTTCCTGCCTTTGGCACAGCGGATCCGCGAGGACGGCCTGCCGGTGTACGGCTTCGGCACCGCAAAGACGCCCCTGTCCTTCCAGCAGGCGTGCACCCGCTTCTTCGATGTCGGTGCGCTGGCGCTGGCCGAGGACGAACGGCTCGAGCAGCCGGAGACCAATGCCGGGCAGCGACCGGTCGATACCGAGCTCCTGCAAGTGCTCGGGTCGGCCTACAAGGCCTCGAAGCGCGACGAGGAGGGATATGCGCCGCTTGCCGAACTCGGCCAGCGCGCGAAGGCGGTCTCGAGCTTTTCGGCTCGCAATTACGGCTTCACCCGCCTGTCGGACCTCATCAAGGCGGTGCCGAACTTCGAAGTGAAAGTCGGCAGCGACGGCAGGCTGCTGGTCAAGCGCCTCCGCTAGCTGCGGTGATCGGCCCTGAACTGTTGTCGGGCTGTCACAGTGGACAGAATTGCGACGGCTTTGGGAACTTGCGTCCAAAGAGGGCGCTTGTGCGACTAACCTGCGTTATACCGGCTGCCGGACAGGATTGCTCGCCCCACCGATGTTAGCTCGCCAAGATCCGCAACAAGTCCTCGACACGGCTCTCGATGCCCTCATGGGCGAGGGTGACTGGCGCGCCGTGCTCGATGCCCTTCCGGCGCCGATCTACGTGACCGACCCCGATGGCGCGGTCACCTACTGGAACCGTGCCTGCGTCGACCTTGCCGGGCGGGAGCCGCAACTCGGCCAGGATCGCTGGTGCGTCACCTGGAAGATCTACTCGACCACGGGTGAGCGCGTGCCTCACGACCAGTGCCCGATGGCGGACGCGATCCGCAGCCGCAAAAGCGTTCGCGACAGCGTCGCCATTGCGCTTCGCCCCGATGGCAGCCGGATCGCGTTCCAGCCCTATCCGACTCCTCTCTTCGATCGTGACGGAAACTTCACCGGCGCGGTGAACATGCTCATTGACGTCACGGAGCAGCAAGCCGTCGCGCTCAGCGAAGAAGCCCAGCGGTGCCGCCGCATGGCCGATGCAATGTACGACCGGACCATCCGCGAGGTCCTCGCGACCATGGCGTCCGGGTTCGAGACCACGGTTCGCGAGCTGACCTCGCGCCGTTCCGACTAGCTCTGCGGCGCCGTTTGGATCTTTAACGGCGGCATCTCGACGATCGCATAGGTTCCGGACGCAATCCCGATCTTCGCCTTGTCGAGCTCGGCCAGGATCTCGCGGCTCATCTGGTCCTTGATCCGGCGGATGCCGTGGTCGGGAGCGAGGAAACGCACCGTAACTTCGAGCCAGTTGTCAGTGATTCGCCAGAAGGTCTGCGGGTCGACGTCGCCGACCTGGATGCCGAAGCGCTGCTCGAGGCGCTCGACCTCGTCCGCCGTCACCCGATCGCAGGTCAGCGCATGGCGACGGGCCGCTTCCAGCAGGATTTCGCTCGGCCGCCGCCCGGTCGTCCTGGTAGCGGATCGGAAGCCGCAGCTCGTCCCAGATGTATGGGAACTCGTGGGTGTAATTGTACACCGGCTCGTCGAACACCTTGTCGTTGGTGACGGTGACCAGCCGGCCGGTGAACTGGCGGCTGTGCACCCACATCGCCGGGTCTGTCTGCGCCTCGACCTGCGGCGGTTGCCCCATTTCCATGATCCGGGTCTGCATGAAGCTCAGCGCAATGACGTCGCCGCGAACGCCGCCCATGACGATCCGGTCGCCGACGTTGAAGGTCTTGCCGCGAAGAATGACGAAATAGCCGGCGACCGCGGTGATCACGCGCTGCAGGGCGAACGCGATGCCGGCGCCGACCAGGCCGATCGCGGTGGCCAGCCGGGCCGGGTTGTCGAACCAGATCGAGGTCAGGCCGACGATGACCACGATCGCGATGATCAGGCTGACGCCCTGCTTGGCCCAGAACTGGAAGCGGGTGCCGGCGCGCGAGCCGATAAACATCTTGAGCACCTGCCGGATCGCCCATCCGACCAGCCAGGCGACGACAAAGAAGGCGATGCTCAGCAGGAGCTTGCGCCCGTTCTCCGGCGTGGCGCCGATCAGCGTGACGCCGAAGACGTGGAGGCCGTGGACCGGCGAAGCGGACGATGCGGCGGAAGCCGGCGCCGCCGCATTCTGCGCGGCATTCAGGATGTCAGCGGGCGTTCCTTGCACGCCGGCTCAACCGGACGCCGCGCGAAGATGGTTCCGCTCCCCGCATTTCCCGGAACGCCCCTCCCCATCGCCCGTTTGCTTGCAACGAGGAGACGACCATGGACAACCGCCGCACCGAAACCGCTCGCGAGACAGACGACAGCGACATCATCGACCGCGACAGCGCCGAGTTCCAGCCGAGCCAGAGCGGAAGCTCCGGCGGCAACCTCCAGGAGGACATCGCGACCCAGGCCGAGCTCGAGCGGGTGCGCGATCCGGAGGCGATGGAAGGCGTCGACAAGCAGGACGACATCGACCACCAGCAACGCTACCCGGCGCGCCACCCGGCCGACAAGACGCCCTAGCCGCCCAGCCGGACGGCGCTCTAGCGGGTCAGCTTGCGATAGGTGACCCGGTGCGGGCGGTCGGCTTCGTCGCCTAGCCGCCGCCGCTTGTCCTCTTCATAGGCCTCGAAATTGCCTTCGAACCATTCGACGTGGCTGTCGCCTTCGAACGCGAGGATGTGGGTCGCCAGGCGGTCGAGGAAGAAGCGGTCGTGGCTGATCACCACCGCGCAGCCGGCGAAATTCTCGATCGCTTCTTCCAGAGCGCCCAGGGTCTCGACGTCGAGGTCGTTGGTCGGTTCATCCAGCAGCAGCACGTTGCCGCCGCGCTTCAGCATCTTGGCGATGTTGACGCGGTTGCGCTCGCCGCCGGACAGCTTGCCGACGTTCTTCTGCTGGTCCTGGCCCTTGAAGTTGAATGCGCCGACATAGGCGCGCGTCGACTGCTCGTGACCGTTGACCTTCATGTAATCGAGCCCGTCCGAGATCTCCTCCCAGACGTTCTTCGAGCCATCGAGATGATCGCGGCTCTGGTCGACATAGCCGAGGTGGACCGTCGGGCCGATATCGACCGTCGCCCGAGTCCGGCGTCTCCTGCCCGGTGATGATCTTGAACAGCGTCGACTTGCCGGCGCCGTTCGGACCGATCACGCCGACGATCCCGCCCGGCGGCAGGTTGAACGACAGGTCCTCGAACAGCAGCTTGTCGCCATAGGCCTTGGAGATGTTCTCGACCTCGATGACCTTGCCGCCGAGGCGCTCCGGCACCTGGATCAGGATTTCGGCCTTGCCCGGCGTGCGGTTCTCCTGCGCGGCGACGAGCTGGTCGAACTTGGCGATACGCGCCTTCGACTTGGTCTGGCGGCCCTTGGCGCCCTGCCGGATCCATTCCAGCTCGTCGCGGATCGCCTTCTCGCGGCCCGATTCCTCGCGCTCTTCCTGCTGCGAGGCGCTTGCCCTTCTTCTCGAGATAGGTCGAGTAATTGCCTTCGTACGGGAAATACTTGCCGCGATCGATTTCGAGGATCCAGCTCACCACATTGTCGAGGAAGTAGCGGTCGTGGGTGATCATCAGCACCGCGCCGGCATATTCCTTGAGGTGGCTTTCCAGCCACTGCACGCTCTCGGCGTCGAGGTGGTTGGTCGGCTCGTCGAGGAGCAGGATCGACGGCTTCTGGATCAGCAGGCGAGTGAGCGCGATCCGGCGCTTCTCGCCGCCTGACAGGCTCTCCACCGACCAGTCGCCGGGCGGGCAGCGCAGCGCCTCCATCGCGACTTCGAGCTGGTTGTCGAGAGTCCAGCCATCGACCGCGTCGATCTTGCCCTGGAGCTCGCCCATCTCCTCCATCAAGGCGTCGAAGTCGGTGTCGTCCTTGGGATCGCCCATCTCCGCCGAGATGGCATTGAAGCGGTCGACCATGTCGGCGACGTCGCGAGCGCCGTCCTTGACGTTCTCGAGCACGGTCTTGCTGGGATCGAGCTGCGGTTCCTGCGGCAGATAACCGACGGTGATGTTCTCGCCCGGCCAGGCTTCGCCCTGGAAGTCCTTGTCGATGCCGGCCATGATCTTCATCAGCGTCGACTTGCCGGCGCCGTTCGGCCCGACGATTCCGATCTTGGCTCCGTGATAGAATTGAAGATTGATGTTGTTGAGCACCGGCTTCGGCGCGCCGGGGAAGGACTTCGTCATGTCCTTCATCACAAAAGCATATTGAGCGGCCATGGGGTCGCGGATGTCCTATTCGTGCGAGTGGAGACTTCAGCGCGAGTTAGGGGTTCACCGGCGGAAATCCACCCTGCAGTCATGCTGAACCTGTTTCAGCAACCATGCCGCAACCGCCGCGCCCCCTCCTATGTCGACCGTGAAACAAGGTCAGGGTGACGAGTTGAAACTCGTCAGAACGGCAGCTTGAACCCGGGCGGCAGCGGGAGGCTCGACTGCATCTTCTGCATTTCCTCGGCCGCCGCCGCGTCCGCCTTGTTCCGAGCATCGTTGAACGCCGCCGTGATCAGATCCTCCAGCATCGCCTTCTCCGATGGCTGGAGGAGGCTGTCGTTGACGTCGACCGAGAGGATGCGGCCCTTGGCGGTCGCGCGGACGGTGACGAGCCCGCCGCCCGACGTTCCCTCGACATGGATGGTGTCGAGGCTGTCCTGCGCCTTCTGCAGCTCCAACTGCGCGTTCTGGGCCATCTGCATGATCGATTCGAAGTCGGGCATCTCGGGCATTTCAAGCACCTCGTGACTGGAAGGATTCGAGTTCGGCACCGGGGAAGGCGTCCATCACCGAGCGCACGCCCGGATCGGCAAGCACCTCGGCGCGAACGCGCTGCTCGGCGATTTTCTCCTGGTCGAGAAGCGACGGCTCGCCGGCATCGTCCGAAAGCGAGACCTGCCAGGTCGCGCCAGTCGCGCTCTTTAGAACGCCGGCGAGGTCGCGGGACCAGTCGGCGCCCGAGCGGCCGCATCGGTTTCAGCACCAGCTCCGGCGGAGCATAGCGGACCAGGCCAACCTGATCGTGCAATTGCTGGGCGAGGAGATGCTTGCCGGCACCCGCGATCGCTTTGACCAGCCCCGGGAAATCGGCCGGCAGCTGCGCTGACGGACCGGACGAAGCGGCGCCCGATGCCGCGGGCGCGGGAGCCGCTGCCACGCCGCCGCCGTTCAGCCGCGCCATTACCGATGCTGGGTCGGGCAATTCGGCGGCGTGGATCAGCCGCAGGATCGCCATTTCGGCGGCTTCGCGAGGGTCCGGCGCGACCGCGACGTCCTCAAGTCCCTTCAGGAGCATCTGCCAGAGCCGGTGCAATGCCGTCCACGACAGCTGGCTCGCAAGCTGCTGCGCCGATTTCCAGCTCTTCGCCGGATTGCAGCGCGTCCGCTTTGGCCCCCGCCTTGGTTCGCGAGGCCGAATGCAGCGCCTCCATCATGCCGCGCAGCAACTGGGCGGAATCGATGCCGAGCGCATGCGCTTCGTCGAGCTCGGCGAGCGCCGCCGGCACGTCGCCGGCGAGGGTCAGCTCCAGCAGCCGGCGGATCCGACCGCGGTCAGCTAGGCCGAGCATATCGCGGACCTGGTCGGCCATCACCTTGCCGGCGCCGTGCGCAATCGCCTGGTCGAGGATCGAAAGCCCGTCGCGGGCCGAGCCCTCGGCGGCCCTGGCGATCATGCCGATCGCTTCCGGCTCGACCTCCACGCCTTCGGCCTGCGAGACGTGGCTGAAATGCTGCGCAAGCGTTTCTGCCGGAATCCGCCGCAGGTCGAAGCGCTGGCACCGCGACAGCACCGTCACCGGCACCTTGTTCACTTCGGTTGTCGCGAAGAGGAACTTCACATGCTCGGGCGGTTCCTCAAGAGTCTTCAGCAACGCATTGAAAGCGTTCTTCGAAAGCATGTGCACTTCGTCGATGATGTAGATCTTGTAGCGAGCGCTGACCGACGCATAGCGGACCGCGTCGATGATCTCGCGAATGTCCTCGACCCCGGTGTGGGACGCGGCGTCCATCTCGATCACGTCGATATGCCGGCCCTCCGAAATCGCCCGGCACTGGTCGCAGACTCCGCATGGCGTAATCGTCGGTCCGCCCTGCCCGTCCGGTCCGACGCAGTTGAGCGCCTTGGCGATCAGGCGCGCCGTTGAGGTCTTGCCGACCCCGCGGACGCCGGTCAGCAGGAAGGCATGCGCAAGCCGTCCACGCTCGATCGCATTGGCCAGCGTCTTCACCATCGCGTCCTGGCCGATCAGCTCCGCAAAGGTCTGCGGCCGGTACTTGCGGGCGAGCACGCGGTACGGGGAGGCTGCGGCAGATGCTGCTGGCACCTCGGGCAGATCGAGGCCGAGGCCGGGTGATTCGTCGTCGTTCATCAGATGTCGTTTAGGGCCACGTCGCAGTCTTTGCGAGGAGCTGTCACGGGAGTAAATCCCGTGACGTCAGACCTGCCGCGCTTCGCGCGCAGGCTGGCCGCTCCTCAACATCTCTGCGCACTGCTTGCGATTGCACTGCAATCGCGGCGCTGTGCTCGGTGTTTCGGATGGTGGAAGCCGACGACCCGGCACGAAATCGTTGTGGCTGCTTCCTTCCGGACCTGACCAGGTTGGCGACAGCGCCGTCCGCCGACTTCCGGGCGCGCATATGGGCGAGGCAGCGCTGCCACGCAAGTTCATGTATCCGGCAGGTTGTTCTTCACCTCGGGTTCACCGTAGGAAGGCGACGCCAAGCCCCTTCCAAGCGAGACCCACCGATGCCTGTCCCATTGCTCCTTCTCGCTGCGCTCGCCGCAGCTCAACCGGCTGCTTCAACAGGTCACGGACGCATCTTTATCAGTCCGATGGGCGAGCCGTTTCGCGGCGCCGGCGACGGCCTCGTCACCTGGTTCCAGCAGGCGGACCTCAACCACGACGGCAGCCTGACGCTCGACGAAGTCCGCAAGGATGCCGAACGCTTCTACGCAACACTCGACACCAATCACGACGGCGAGATCGACCCCGACGAGATCGATCATTACGAGACCGTGATCGCTCCCGAGGTGCGAAGCGGGAGCGGCTCATTCGGCAGTCAGAACGCCAATGACGAGGCGACCGGCGGCGGCCGGCTGGGGTTGCTGACCATCCCCGAACCCGTGGTCGCCGCCGATACCAATCTCAATCGCGGCGTCTCGCTGCAGGAATTCGATATCGCCGCGGAAAAGCGTTTTGCGCTGCTCGATCGCAACGGCGATGGCCGCCTGACCCTGGCGGGTCTCCAGGCCATGCGTTCCGCCGTCCGGGCCAACGCCCGGCATCCCCGCAAGAATGAGACCGCGCAGCCCGCGGACACGGGCGACGAACCGACCGGCGACGATTCCCAGCCGCCGATGTAGGGCTCCTGGTTACCCGCCCATCCAAGCCAACCGCGGGCTAGCGACCCATCCAGTTGGTCGCGGTCGGCGGAATGCGGACGGTCAGGCTACCCATCCCCTCTTCCAGCATGATCTGGCAAGCGAGCCGCGACGTCCGCACCGCGTGGGCGGCAAGGTCGAGGAGGTCCTCTTCCTCCTCGCTCGCCGGCGGCAGCGTCTCGAAATCCTGGGCATCGACGATCACGTGGCAGGTCGAGCAGGCCATGACGCCTTCGCAAGCACCCTCGAGCGGCTCGCGCGCCGCCCAGGCGACGTCGAGCAGCCGTTGGCCGGGCTCCGCTTGCACTTCCTTGTCCAGGGCCCCGTCGGCCCTGAGAAACCGAACAGTGATCACGCGGCGACGCTCTCCTGCCCGCGCGCGGCGGCATCGATCCGCGAGAGAGCGTCGACCAGCTCGGCCTCGCTCGTGTAGCGGCCAATCCGATCCGCACCGAGGAGCGTGCCTGCTGCGGGCTGAGACCGAGCGCGCGAAGCACATGGCTCGGCCGGCCCGATCCGCTCGCGCAGGCCGAGCCGAGCGAGAAGGCGATGTCACGAAGGTCGGCAATCAAGCGTGCTGCATCAAGGCCTTCGCGCCGAATGTTGAGATTGCCTCGATAGCGCTGCTCGATGCTTCCGTTGACGATCCAGCCCGGGCCTAGGCAACTCAAGGCGGCGTTCCAGAGCCGCTCGACATGCGCGTGGTCGGCGTCGGACCGCTCGAGAGCGAGCTTCGCGGCAGCTCCGAATCCGACGCAAAGCGCCGGCGACAGCGTGCCTGAGCGGAGGCCCCGCTCCTGGCCACCGCCATGGAGCAGCGGCGCGGGCTCAGCACCGTTGCGCATCCACAACGCGCCGATCGCCTTGGGGCCATGGATCTTGTGGGCCGACACGGCGAGGAGGTCCGGTCCTTCGGGGATTGTCACGCGCCCCAATGCCTGGACGGCATCGCACAACATCAGCGCGCCGACGGCGTGCGCTCGAGCCGCGATCTCGGCGACCGGCTGCATGACGCCGATCTCGTTATTGACCAGCATGACGGCGACCATTGCCACCTGTTCGTCGAGCTCCCGCTCGAGCAGGTCGAGACCGAGCAGGCCGTCGCGGCCGACCGGGAGAACGGTCAAATCCACGCCCCTGCCCGGCCAGCCACTCACAGCTATCGAGCACTGCTGCGTGCTCGCTGGCGACGGTGACGATGCGGTTGCGGCGGCCCCGAGCCTTCTCCATGGTGCCCTTGAGCGCCCAGTTCAGCGCCTCGGTCGCGCTGCCGCAGAAGGCGAGCGAGCCGCCGGTCAGGCCGATCGCCCGTTCGACCTGCCCTCGCGCAACCTCGACAGCAGCAGCGGCCTCATGCCCCCAGCGCGACGGCGAGTGCGGATTGGCGAACTTGTCGGCAATCCACGGCGCCATGGCCTTCGCAACCTCCGGAGCAACCGGAGTGGTCGCCTGATAATCGAGATAGATCATGCGGCGCGGGCCGATGAGCGCTCGGCAATCCGCCGCCATTCGATGACGAACCGGTCGATGTCCCCGTCGCTGGTTTCCGGTCCGAAGCTTACCCTGACGACGCAGCTCGAAATCTCGGGCGCGACGCCCATCGCGGCGAGCACCCGGCTGGGCTTCATGCTCCCGGACGAACAGGCGCTGCCCGCCGACACCGAAATCCCCGCGAGGTCGAGCTGCACGAGCTGGCTGGCGCTGGCGACGGCCGGCATTGCATAGCCGCCGACGAAGGGGCTCCGCTCGCTCGCCTCGGCGATGACGGTTGCGCCCGAAGCGATCAGCTCCGCTTCGAGCTTGCGGCGAAGCTCCGCGATCCGTGGGCTGGCCTCGGCAAACGCCCGGCCGGCGAGAGCGGCCGCCATGCCCGCTGCGGCCGGCAAGTTCTCGGTTCCGCGGCGATAGCCCCGCTCCTGCCCACCGCTCGCCCGCAGGACCGCGATGTCGCGCACCAGCAGCGCGCCGCAGCCGGGCGGCCCCCCGAACTTGTGGCCGGAAATCGAAATGAAGTCGGCGTCCGGCAAGGGCAGCTTGCCCGCGCTCTGCGCGCAATCGACGAGCAGAAGCGAGCCGGCGCCGCGCACCCGATCGGCAATTTCGGCGACGGGCTGGACCACCCCGGTCTCGTTGTTCACGTGCTGGACGGCGACGAGCGCCGGGTCGCCGGCAAGGCTGGCGTCCAGCGCGGCCATGTCGACCAGACCGCCGGCGCCCACGCCTATCACCTTGGCGCGGCCCATCGCTGCTCCAACAGCATCATGCTCGGTTGCCGCGTACGCGCGCCCGGGCACCTTGGTGCGTGTCGCGGCGAGAGCGATCGCCTCCGTTGCGCCGGAAGTGAGGATGACGTCATGACGCCAGTCGAGCGCGTTGGCGATGGTCCGCCTCGCCGCTTCCAGAGCCGCGTGCGCCCTGCGACCGTCCGCGTGAGGCGAGCTCGGGTTGGCCCAAGTCTCCAGCGCATCGGCGACCGCGGCGCGCGCTTCGGGCAGCACCGGAGTGGTCGCGGCATGGTCGAGATACAGGCGCTGCGGTGAGGTCAAAAGGCGTCGAGTTCCTGCTGATTGCCACATCAAGGGCCGCCCCTATATAGGAGCCGCCGCCCCGGCGCACGAGCGATGCCGTGCGAGCGATTGGGGCGTGCCGAATTTCTCTCTTTTTGCGAGCGTCCTGCCAAATATGCCCGAAGTCATTTTCCCTGGCCCCGAGGGCCGCCTCGAAGGCCGCTTCCATCCGGGAACCCGCCCCCGCGCGCCGGTTGCGCTGATCCTTCACTCGCACCCGCAAGCGGGCGGCACGATGAACAACAAGATCGTGCAATTGCTCTTCCAGACCTTCGTCCGCCGCGGCTTCGCAACCTTGCGCTTCAATTTCCGCGGCGTCGGCAAGAGCCAGGGCGTGTTCGACAACGGCATCGGCGAGCTATCGGACGCCGCGAGCGCACTCGACTGGGTCCAGAGCATCCACCCGGAAGCCGAGACCACCTGGGTCGCCGGAGTCAGCTTCGGTGCCTGGATCGGCATGCAGCTCCTGATGCGCCGGCCGGAAATCCGCGGCTTCATCTCGATCGCTCCGCCCGCCAACATGTACGACTTCAGCTTCCTAGCGCCTTGCCCCTCGTCGGGCATCATCATCCAGGGCGAGGCCGACGAAGTGGTGACCCCGAGCGCCGTCCAGAAGCTGGTCGACAAGCTCCGCACCCAGCGCCACATCACTATCAGCCACGACGTGATCCCCGGCGCCAACCACTTCTTCGCAAACGAGCTCGATTTGCTGATGAAGTCGGCGGACGATTATCTCGACATGCGTCTCGCGACCGATCCCAAGCGGGTTTCTATACCGTCACGATCATCACGTTCATGATCAGGACGACCGCCGCGGCAACCATCAGGAGGCCGCGGCGGCAACTCTCCGGATCGAGCGCCAGCTTCACTCCGGCGACGATCAACACGAAGCTTGCGACCATCGCCAATGCGAGGGCGCCGGATGCGGCGTCTTCAATCATCTACGGAATTTTCACCAAGGTTTAACCGCCTGTCTGGCACAATCGCGCGCATGGCAAGCAACCAGCGGCAGGCGCGCCTCGACGAGGCGTTCGAGCGGATCGAGGAAACGATCCTGCCCTGCATCGCGATGATGCTCGACACCCTGATGGATGCGACCGAAGCCGTTCCCGGCGACGACCGCCGTTTCCTTGCCGCGGAACTGAAGACCCTCGCCGCCGAACTCGAGGAGCTGACGCGGCTGATCGAACGCTCCAGTCCCGCCCAACTCGACCCCGGCGAATACAAGGCGCGCGGCGCCGCTTAGCCTGCGACGAGTCCGGGCATGCAGCGCCGGATCGACGTTTCCTCCCGACAGGATTGCGACGGTGCCGGGCTCGACCGCAGCCTTCCCGGCGAGCAGCGCGGCGAGCGCGGCAGCTCCGCCCGGCTCGACGACCAGCCCGTGCCGGTCGAAGACGAACCGCACCGCAGCTTGCACCTCCGCCTCGCTGACGCTCAGGGCGCGAGCGCCACGTTCGCTCAAGATCCCGTGCGTTAAATCGGCGACCCGCTGGGTCTGCAGTGCATCGCAAAGCGTCGCCGGCGCATCCTCTTCGACGGGCACGATGTGGCCGGCGGCAAGCGAGCGGCCCATGTCGTCCCAGCCTTCCGGCTCGACGACGACGATCTCGGCGTCTGGACAAGCGAGCGCGATGCCCGATGCGAGACCGCCGCCGCCGCATGGAATGACGATGCGGGAGGGCGGCGCTTCGCCGATTTCGGCCACCTGGTCGAGAATCTCCAGGCCCACCGTCCCCTGCCCCGCGACAATGGCGGGATCGTCGAAACTGGGCACGACGACGGCTCCGCTCTCGGCGGCCAGGCGCCGGGCGATGTCCTCGCGGCTTTCGGTCCGGCGATCGTAGAGGACGATCTCGGCGCCCTCGCCGCGCGTGCCGTCGATCTTCACTTGCGGAGCATCGGCCGGCATCACGATCACCGCCGCGGATTCCGAGACGCCGCGCCGCGATGGCGACTCCGCGGGCATGATTTCCCGACGAGAAGGCAACGACCCCCCGCTCGCGCTCCTCCGGCGTCAGCTGGAGCAGCCGGTTGGTTGCGCCGCGCAGCTTGAATGCGCCGCCCGTCTGCAGGCACTCGCACTTCAGCCACACCTTGCCCGCGGGCAGCTCGCTTTCGATCAACGGCGTTCGTTCGACCATGCCTGCAATGCGCTCGCTTGCCGCAAGCACGTCGGAGCGCTTAACCCTCTCGTCCAAGTCCTTGATCTCCCACGTCTTTCGACCAACTGTTGCACAGCAACGACAGATGTCGCCGCGCACGCAAATCGGGCCCCAAAAAACCTTTACTTGGGGGTACCCCCGTCCATATATCGCGCCCCGCTGCCCCATGGGACTTCCAACCGCAAGGCAGCTTTTTGATCGACACTACCCCGTTGGAGGTCCCTTGAGTTGCACACGCACCATCGCGCGCTGGGGCTAGCTGCCGCCCCGACCGGTTGCGGAGACGCGAGCCGACATTCTTTCGCTGCGTCCGGCCGAGCCGGTCTGGCTGCTGCGTCCGCATGCGGCGCGCCGTGCCGCGCGCTTCTTCGTCGACAAGTTCCCCGGCCGCTCTCTCTATGCGGTGAAGGCCAACCCGGCGCCGGAGCTGCTGCGCATCCTCTGGGACTCCGGCGTCACCCATTATGACGTGGCTTCGATCGGCGAGGTCCGTCTGGTCCACGACACGCTACCTACGGCGACGCTCTGCTTCATGCACCCGGTCAAGGCCGAGGAAGCGATCGCCGAAGCCTATTTCGAGCACGGCGTCCGCACCTTCAGCCTCGACACGATGGATGAGCTGGACAAGATCGTCCGCGCGACGGCGAGCGACGGCGTTGCCGCGACCGACCTCAACCTGGTCGTCCGCATCCGCGTCAGCTCGGAACATGCGAAGCTCAGCCTCGCCTCCAAGTTCGGCGCCGATCCCGCCGACGTGAAGGCGCTCCTGTTCGCCGCCCGCCAGGCCGCCGACGCCCTCGGCATCTGCTTCCATGTCGGCAGCCAGGCGATGACCCCGGCCGCCTACGCCGAAGCCATGAGCCGCGTTCGCGACGCCATCGTCGACGCCGCGGTCACGGTCGATATCGTCGACGTCGGCGGCGGCTTCCCATCCTGGTATCCCGGGCATGGAGCCGCCGCCGCTGGAGACCTATTTCTCGGTCATCCACGCAGCGTTCGAAGCGCTGCCGATCAGCTACTCCGCCGAGCTCTGGTGCGAGCCGGGCCGCGCCCTGTGCGCCGAATATGCGAGCCTTCTGGTCCGCGTCGAGAAGCGCCGCGGCGACGAGCTTTACATCAACGAGGGCGCCTATGGCGCGCTGTTCGATGCTGCGCACATCGCCTGGCGCTATCCGGTCCGGCTGGTCCGCGACCAGGAATCGCAGTACGCGCGACATGCCGTTCAGCTTCTATGGCCCGACCTGCGACGATCTCGACCACATGGCTGGCCCGTTCGAGCTGCCCGGCGACGTCGGTCCCGGCGATTATATCGAGATCGGCATGCTCGGCGCTTATGGCTGTGCGATGCGGACCCAGTTCAACGGCTTCGGCGTTGGTCTGTCGCGCGATCGTCGACGACGAGCCGATGGCGAGCCTGTACGCGGACATCGACGAGCACAGCCGCTCCAACGTCGTGCAGCTGTAGCGAAAACGCCTCCAGCCGCGAACGCTGGAGGAAAGCGGAGGGTCGAGGCTGTCCCCTCCCGAGCGAGAACGACAGGCCTGATTTGAACTCACCCGCTCCCGCGGGCGAGAGCTATTGGAGTCCACGAATGAACTCGGACACGAAGATCAACGACACGCGCAAGGCGGAGCTTCTGTCGAGCCCCGTCGAGCACATCGATATCACGAAGTTCGACGCCCGTCCGATCGTCGACGCGATGGGCAAGATGAGCTTCACCAGCCGCGACCTCGCGCGCGCCACCGGCATCTACAACACGATGCTGGAGGACAAGGACTGCTCGGTGATCCTGGTGATCGCCGGGTCGACCTCGGCCGGCGGCTGCATGGACCTCTACGCCGAGCTCGTCCGCTCCAACATGGTCGATGCGATCGTCGCCACCGGCGCCACCATCGTCGACATGGATTTCTTCGAAGCGCTTGGCCACAAGCACTTCCAGGCCAATGAAATCCCTGACGATGATACGCTGCGTTCGCTCTACATCGACCGCATCTACGACACCTATATCGACGAGGAGAAGCTGCAGGACTGCGACTTCACCATCGGCGCGATCGCCGACAGCCTCGAGCCGAAGCGCCTATTCGAGCCGTGCCTTCATCCGCGAGATGGGCAAGTGGCTGAGCGAGGGCAATGCCAAGAAGCAGGGCAGCCTCGTCCAGCTCGCCTACGAGAATGACGTGCCGATCTTCTGCCCGGCCTTCGTGGACAGCTCCGCGGGCTTCGGCCTCGTCAAGCACCAGGTCGACGCGATGAAGGCGGGGAAGCCGTACATGGTGCTCGACGCCATCGCCGACTTCCGCGAGCTGACGAACCTCAAGATCGAGGCGGGCACCACCGGCCTGCTGATGATCGGCGGCGGCGTTCCCAAGAACTTCACCCAGGACACGGTCGTCTGCGCGGAAATCCTCGGCCACGACGACGTCGAGGTCCACAAGTACGCGGTCCAGATCACCGTCGCCGACGTCCGCGACGGCGCCTGCTCCTCCTCGACGCTTCAGGAAGCGGCGAGCTGGGGCAAGGTCTCGACGGCGATGGAGCAGATGGTGTTCGCCGAGGCGACCAGCGTCCTGCCGCTCCTCGCCAGCGACGCCTGGCACCGCGGCGCCTGGCGGAACCGCGAGAAGCGGCGCTTCGCCAAGCTGTTCGACTAAGCATCCGGCTCCGTCTGCAAGCGGGGGAACCCGCCTTGCCCGGCGGAGCAAACCACCTAGAACGGCGCATCACTTTTCGATGGGATCGTTGATGCGCCGTTTTCTTGCCTCGGTTTCGATTGCCGCCGCCCTCGCCGTCTGGGCCGCTCCTGCTCTCGCCGACGACTCGCCGGACAAGAAGGACGACAAGGCGAAGATCGAGCTTCCGGCCGATGTCGCCGGACAAGACCGTCGATCAGGTCATTCAGATCAATGGCCGCGCCCTCCGCTACAAGGCGACGGTCGGCCACATCGACGTCCACGACGACAAGGGCAAGACCATCGGCCAGGTGGTCTACACGGCCTATGTGGTGCCCGGCGCGCCGACCGCTCGGCCGGTCACCTTCGCCTTCAACGGCGGCCCGGGCGCCTCGTCGGTGTTCCTCAACATGGGCGCGATCGGGCCCAAGAAGGTCGGCTTCGGAGTCGCCGGGCGACAGCCCGTCCGACCCGGCCGTCCTGCACGACAATCCGAACACCTGGCTCGGCTTCACCGACCTCGTCTTCATCGATCCGGTCGGCACCGGATTCTCGCGCAGCCTGGTCGACCCGGACGAGACCAAGAAGGACTTCTACGACGCCAAGACCGACATCCAGTACCTGAGCCGCGTCGTCTACGACTGGCTGGTCGAGAACGGCCGCCTGACCAGCCGCAAATACCTGATCGGCGAGAGCTACGGCGGCTTCCGCGTGCCGAAGCTCGCCTACGAGCTGCAGAGCCGGATGGGCGTCGGCGTCTCCGGCATGGTGATGGTCTCGCCCTATCTCGATCCCGCCGCAGTTGGCGACGAGACGGCGCTGTCGCCCTTGCCTTGGATGATCAACCTGCCGGCAATGGCCGCGGGCCATTTCGAGCGCCAGGGGCAGCTGACGCCGCAGCACATGGCGGAAGTCGAAAACTACACGCGCACCCAGTTCGTCACCGACTTCCTGGCCGGAACCGCGAACCGGGCGGCGACCGACCGGCTGTCGGCGCAAGTGGCGAGCTACACCGGGCTCGATCCGGCGCTGGTCCGCCGGCTCAACGGCCGCGTGCCGATCGAGCACCTATCTTCGCGAGATCCGCCGCAACACCGGCCAGATCGGCAGCGTCTACGATTCCAACGTGACCGCCTGGGACCCGTTCCCGGGGTCGGCCGAGCCGCGCTACAACGACCCGTTGCTCGACGGCATCATCGCCCCCACGACCAGCGCCGCGGTCGACTTCATTACCAACCAGGTCGGCTGGAAGAGCGCCGCGCATTACGAGACGCTCTCCTATGACGTGAACAAGGCGTGGAAACGCGACGACACCGACTCTCCGGTGACCGACCTCAGGCAGGGCGATCGGCAATGATCCCAAGATGGCGGTGATGATCGCGCACGGCTGGGACGACCTGTCCTGCCCCTATTTCGGCTCCACGCCTGATCGTCGACCAGATGCCGAACCAGGGCCCGTTCCAGAACGTCCAGCTGCACGTCTATCCCGGCGGCCATATGTTCTATGCGCGGCCGGATAGCGCCCAGGCGTTCCGGCGCGACGCCATGGCGATCTACGGCCGCTGAGCGCCGGGAGGGTTTCGCCGATGCCGCCAAGTCCGCTTCTCGCTCCTGTCGTCGCGCTGGTTGCGTGGACGCTCGTGATGTTCGTCTGGATGGCCGCGAAGCGCGCGCCGATGCTGCGCGGGCGCGACATCCCCGATGGAAGCCGAGGCGTCGATCTCGAACGCGTGGCGCCCGGCAAGGCGCACTGGCCGGCCCACAATTACGTTCACCTGATGGAGCAGCCGACGATTTTCTATGCGATCGTCTTCGCGCTAGTGCTGATGCGCTTCGACGCGCCGATTAACGTCTACCTCGCGTGGGGCTATGTCGCCTTCCGCGTGCTCCACAGCATCGTCCAGGCGACGGTGAACATCGTGAAAATCCGCTTCCCGCTATTCGCTCTGTCGACATTGTGCCTGCTCGGCCTGACCACACACGCGGCGTTGAGGCTCATCCTCGGGCACTGAAGCAGGCGGCGAGCTCGACATGGGTCGACCAGCGGAACTGGCCGACCGGGCGCACCCAGTCGAGCGTGTAGCCGCCTTCGACCAGCATGCGGGCGTCGCGCGCGAACGTCGCGGAGTTGCAACTCACATAGGCGATCCGGCGCACCGCCGAGCCGGCGAGCGCACGCACTTGCTCCTCGGCACCCGCGCGAGGTGGATCGAGCACCACGCCGTCAAACGGGGCCAGCTCGTCGGCGGCAAGGGGACGGCGGTAGAGGTCGCGGTGCTCGACGGCCAATTGTGGGGCGCCCGCTTGAGCACCGCCGCCGCGTCCCGCGAAGCCTCTGCCGCATAAGCCGCCCGGGTCGACAGGGCGAATGTGCCGAGACCGGCGAACAGATCGGCGATCCGGGTCGCGGGCCCCAGCGCCTCGCGCACCGCCTCCACAAGCACGGTCTCGCCATCCTCGGTCGCCTGCAGGAACGCACCGACCGGAAAGGCGACCGGAATGCCCGACAAGGTGATCGTTGCAGGCTCGGGCTCAAGCAGTGTCTCCGGCCCAAGGCCCTGGTCGAGGCTGAGGCGGGCGAGTCGCTGCTCGGACGCAAACCCGGTCAGAGCCTCGATCCGCTGCATCCCTCCGCAGAAACGCCCTTGAGCAGCACGTCCGCACCACGGTCGAGCAGGGTCAGCTGGACTTCTGCCGTTCGCCGCGGCTCGAGCAGCGCGCCCAGCAGCCGCCGCAGCGGCGCGACCAGCTCGAACAGCTCCGGGCGCAGGATGTGGCACTCGCGCATGTCGATGATGCGGTGCGACTTCTCGGCATTGAACCCGAGCGCCACCCCACTGCCGATCCTGAGCGCCCGCAGCGTCGCCCGGCGCCGGCTTCTCGCCGGCGACAAATGCGGTTCGCGCAAGTCGGTCACCAGATCGTGCTGGGCGAGCGCGGTTTCGACCCGCGAACTAGGTACCCGCGATAGGCCTCCTCGTCGGCATGCTGGAGCTGGCAGCCGCCGCATTCCGGGAAAGTGACGGCATGGCGGCACTTGATGGTGCGGACCCGCCGCCAGCGCACCGTCGTCGAGCAAGACGTCGCCGGGCACTCCGAATGGGACGTGCGCGCCGCTTGCGGTCACGCCATCCCCGCGCGCCGCGATGCGGACGACAGGTCGCTCATGCCAGCGCTGCAATGGCCTTGGGGATGGCTTCGGCAGATCGTCGGCGATCATTGCGGGCCCGGCGATCTCCGCTGCCCGGCCGTGCAGCCAGACGCCGGCGCAGGCGGCTTCGAAGCCGGGCATGCCCTGTGCCCGAAGCGCCGCGATCATTCCTGCAAGGACATCGCCGGTACCGGCACTCGCCAGCCATCCGGCGCCGGCGGCGCGAAGCCGAGCCGCCCGTCCGGAGAAGCGACGAGCGTGTCCGGCCCCTTGTAGACCACGACCGCGCCGCAGACGTTGGCGGCTGCCCGCGCGCGGTCGGCCTTCGAACCGGGCAGATCGCCGAACAGGGTGCGGAACTCGCCTTCGTGCGGCGTGACGATCGCATCCTGGCCCTGCAGCCGCTCGGGCTCGCCGAGATGGGTGATCCCGTCGGCATCCACGACCTTCGGCGCACGCGAGGTCAGCGCCAGCGTCAGCACCTGCGGAATGTCGCCCATTCCCGGGCCGACGAGGAGGCAGCCGATCCGCTGGTCATTCACCGGCGCGCTGTCGATCTGGACGACGGCGTCCGGCAAGCCTGCGATCGGCTTCGAGGTGCTGACCCGGACATAGCCCGCCCCCGACCGCGCCGCCGCACTCGCGGAGAGGGCAATTGCGCCGGGCATCCGCCCCGCGAGAGCGTGGACGAGCCCGCGCGCATATTTGTGCCCGCCGGGGTCGAGCGCCGGAAGCGTTGGGCGGCAATCTCGTGCCAGTCCGTTTCGCGCGTGATGCCGATGTCGGCGAGCACGACCCGGCCACATTTCGCCATCGCCGGGAACAGCCGGTGCGCGGGTTTCAGCGCGCCGAACGTCACCGTGAGATCGAAGTTCGGCACTCCGCCAAGCTGGCCGCCGCTGTCGGTTTCAACGCCGCTCGGCAGGTCGCAGGCGACACGGACCATCACAGAATTGCACAGGCGAATTAATGGTTCCTGTGCAGCCTCTTCAAGACCTCTCTTCAGTCCGGTTCCGAACAACGCGTCGATCAGGAGTGGAGTTCGGCGCCGTGTCTTGCGACAATTGCTCGACCGGACCACTCCAGCGACGCGCGCCGATTTCGCCGCGTCGCTGGTCGGCTCCGACAGTGCGGCGATGCGGACGTCCACACCGCGGTCTGAAAGATGCCGCGCGGCAACATAGCCATCACCGCCATTATTCCCCGGACCGCACAGGATCAGAGCGGGCAACGGCCCCGCGAAGCGGTAAGCCGCCTCGGCGAGGGCAGCCCCTGCCCGCTCCATCAGCTCTTCGACGCTGCTGCCGCCGTCGATGGCGGCGCTTTCGGCGCGGCGCATCGCGTCGGCGGTGAGGATTGGCCGTCCGGTCATCGCCCGCCTCTAACGCAACTCGGTCGGCAGGCGCCACCATTCGCGCGGCACGGCATCCACTGCTTCGTCGCGTGCGCTCTCGCTATCGAACAAAGCGAAGCAGGTCGCGCCGGACCCGGACATGCGGGCGAAGGTCACGCCCGTCTGCACGCCAAGCCACGCAAGCGCCGCTTCGATCTGCGGCACCAAGGCGATGGCCGCCGGTTCAAGATCGTTCCTGCCCTCACGCCAGTCGCCGAGCGGCCCACGGTCGACTCCGTCCCAGCCGGCGAATACCGCTGCCGTTGACAGGGGAACACGCGGATTTACGAGGAGCACGGGCGTCCCGGAGAGTTCCGGCGCCGCAACATGCCTCAGCCGGTCGCCGGCGCCCTCGCCGCGTGCGCTAAGGCTGAGCAGGCAAGCCGGCACGTCGCTGCCCAATCCGGGCGCGACCTGCTCGGCATGGCGAGGGTCGATCCGCCACACGCCGGTGAGCAGCCGCAAGCTGCCGCGGCGTCTGCGGAACCGCCGCCAAGCCCTGATGCAACCGGCAGATCCTTCTCGAGCCGCATCGCTGCTCCCGCGATCACGCCTCCCGCATCGCGCAGGGCCTCGGCTGCCCGGAGCACCAGATTGCCGCCGTCAGCTGGAAGGTCCGGCGCGAACGGACCCGTGATCTCGAGCGACAGCCCGTCGGCCACCTCGGCGCTCAACCGATCGCCATCCGTGCAGAAGGCGAACAGCGTTTCGATAGCGTGACGGCCATCGGGCAGTCGGCCGCGCACGTGGAGGGCAAGGTTGAGCTTGGCCGGCGCGATCTCCCGCGCAGGAGCGTCACGGCGCTGCGTTGCCCGGGACCAGCCCGGAGGCAAGCTTGGCCTTGACCCGCATTGCAACTTCATCGTCGGCGGTTACCAACGCCGCCGTCCAGGCGAACCGGGCTTCGAGATGGTCGCCGCTGGCGAACAGGGCATCCCCCAGATGCTCCTGGATTTCCGCCTGCTCGGGATCCTTCTCCGCGGCGCTCTGCAGCGTCGCGATCGCTTCGTCCGTCTTGCCCCGCTTGAACTGCGCCCAGCCGAGCGAATCCGTGATCGACGCATCATCCGGGGCGAGAGCGCTCGCCTTGCGGATCATCGCCTCCGCAGCGTCGGCATTTTCGCCGCGCACCAGCTCGGCATAGCCGAGGAAGTTGAGCAGCAGCGGCTGATCGGGGGCGATCACCAGCGCCTGCTGAAGCGCCGCGCGGGCCTCGGGCCATCGGCTGGATTCCTCCAGTGCGCCGGCCTGGACGAATAGAAGCGGCCAGAGCTCCTGCTTGAGTCCCTGCGACCGGGCGAGCGCGACCGCACGGCCATAGACATCCGCGGCGTCGCTCTTGCGCTTCATTGCGCTGTAGACGTCCCCGAGCCGATCCAGGTCGTCGATCGTCGCGCCAGGACGGCTCGCCAGAGGCTGGGCCAGCGCGAACGCCTCCGCGTAGCGCTTCTCGCTCGTCAGGATATGGACCTGCAGATCGCGGACGCGCGCGGCCATGGCGTCATCGTCCGGGATCGACCGAAGGGCGGCAAGCGCCGGATCGGGCTGCTCGTCGGCCTCCAGCACCTGCGCGAGCAGGATTGTCGCGCTGCTGTTGCTGGGGTCCGCGAAGCGCGCGATCTGGACCAGGCCGAGTGGCGGTGCAGCGTGCTGCAGCCTCGCGACTTCGGCCGCGAACGCGACCAAAGTCTCGCTATAGGCCTTGGCGGCAGTGTCGATGACGCTGCCATTGCGCTTGCGGTCGCGAACTTGCTGCGCGGCAGGCGGCGTGCCGATCCCCATGCCCTGGACGATGGCAAGCGCATGTGCGTCATCACCAGCAGCGAGGAAGCCGTCCGCGAAGGCCAGGCGCAGGCGGCTTTCCCGCGCGCCGGCGCTCGAGGCCGCCTGCTCGGCGATCGGCGCGGCAAGCGCGGTCTGGCGGAACCTGAGAAGGATGAACGCCTTCTGCTCGTCGCGCATCGGCGCAAGCAGGCTGTTGGCCGGCAATGCGTCGAGGACCCGCAGCGCGCCGGCCATGTCGCCGCGATCCGCCGCGGCCCACGCCCTGACCAGGGGCGCGAGGAAGTCCAGGCCGGCCGTCTCGCCGGTCGGTGCGAGCCAGGCGAGCGCCGCATTGTCCTGTCCATGGCGAAGCTCGTCCGCAGCAAGCAGGAGCCGGGCGTCGTTGGTGAGCCGCGCCGCCGCCGACTGGCGGGAAAGCTGGATCGCGAGGTCCATCTGGCCGGCATCGATCGCTTCCGTCAGGGCCTTGCGGGCGAGGTCCGCCTGCGCCGGCTGAGCCTCGGCAAGCGACGCGAGAAGCCGCGCCGAGCGGGCATGATCGCCGTCCATCGAAGCGGCCCGCGCCTGAAGGTAAGTGAGCGCGGCATCGTTGCTCGGCAGGCGCCCCTCTGCTGCGGCGGGTGCCGACACAAGAAGCAGCGCGCAGAGCGCTGCTCCCGTCAGGCGCTTACATGTTCGGGTAATTGGGGCCTCCGCCGCCTTCGGGAGTGACCCAGTTGATGTTCTGGGTCGGGTCCTTGATGTCGCAGGTCTTGCAGTGGACGCAGTTCTGCGCGTTGATCTGCAGGCGCGGCTCGCCGTCGGCTTCCTCGACAAATTCATAGACTCCCGCCGGGCAATAGCGCTGCTCGGGCCCCGCATAGACCGGCAGGTTGACCGCGGTCGGTATGTCGCGGTCCTTGAGCGTCAGATGAACCGGCTGGTCTTCCTCGTGGTTGGTGTTGGACACGAACACCGACGAGAGACGGTCGAACGTCAGGATTTCGTCCGGCTTGGGATATGCGATCGGCGCCGACGCGTCCTTGCGCCGAAGCCGTGTGTTGTCCGCCTTGTGGCGAAGCGTCCACGGGACGCCGATGCCAAGGTGGTTCAGCCACATGTCGACACCGGCATAGAGCGTTCCGGCAAAGCCGCCCCAATGCGACACCGCGGGCTGGACATTGCGGACGGTCCTGAGCTCCTTGGCAACCCAGCTCTTGTGGAGCGCGGCCGGGTAAGCGGCGAGGACGTCGCCGCTGCGGTCCTCAGCAATCGCCTCGAACGCCGCTTCGGCCGCAAGCATCGCCGACTTCATCGCCGTGTGCGTGCCCTTGATGCGCGGAACGTTAACGAAGCCCGCAGAGCAGCCAATCAGAGCGCCGCCGGGGAACGCAAGCTTGGGGATGGCCTGGTAGCCCCCCTCGTTGATCGCCCGCGCCCCGTAGGACACCCGCCGCCCACCCTCGATCTCCGCCCGGATTGCCGGATGCGTCTTCCAGCGCTGCATTTCCTCGAACGGCGACAGATACGGATTGGCGTAATCGAGGGCGACGACGAAGCCGAGTGCGACCTGGTTGTTCTCCTGATGGTAGAGGAAGCCACCGCCCCAGGCATCGGTGAGCGGCCAGCCCTGCGTGTGGATCACTCGCCCTGGCTTATGCTTCTCGGCAGGAACATCCCACAATTCCTTGATGCCAAGGCCGAAAACCTGCGGACCGCTTTCGTCGCGCAAGCCGAAGATCTCGGTCAGCCGCTTGGTCAGCGAACCGCGAGCACCCTCGGCAAACAGCGTGTAGCGGGCATGCAGCTCGATTCCCGGCTGGTAGTCGGCACGATGCGTGCCATCGCGGGCAATGCCCATGTCGCCGGTTGCGACGCCCCTCACCGCGCCCTGGTCGTCGTAAAGCACCTCGGCCGCCGGAAACCCCGGGAAGATCTCGACCCCGAGTTCTTCCGCCTGCCCCGCCAGCCAGCGGCAGAGATTGCCGAGGCTGAGCGTGTAGGTGCCGCGATTGCGCATGAACGGCGGCATCAGCATGTCGGGCACGCTCCACTTGCCTTTGCGCGTCAGCACCCAGTGATGGTTCTCGGTGACCGGAACCTTTAGCGGCGCTCCCCGCTCCCTCCAGTCCGGGATCAGTTCCTCGAGCGCCTTGGGATCGACCACGGCGCCCGACAGAATGTGGGCTCCGATCTCGCTTCCTTTTTCGAGGATGCAGACGGAAAGCTCGCGGCCGGCCGCATCGGCCAGTTGCTTGAGACGGATCGCCGCGCTCAGGCCGGCGGGGCCGCCGCCGACGATCACCACGTCGTACTGCATGGATTCGCGTTCGCTCATGCGCTCCTCTCGCTCTCGCGTTTCATAGCGCGGCTCGCCCCGCGTCCGTCGCGTCCTGCCGCGTCATCCACACATTTCGACTCGTCCGCCCTGCCAATTCCTTGACCATGGCGTCAATGGCGGGCGAGAACCACCGTGTGGGCGGGGACTTGGATACGATCGGCGCGGCCGAGGCGAGGAGCGTGCTCGCATGGTGGGTTGAGGCCGGTGTCGACGTCGCCCTCCAGGAAAAGCCGCGCAACTGGCTGAAACCGGCACCGCCAGCGAAACCGGTCGTTGCCGAAGCCCGCCCCCGAGGCCGTCCCGGACACCCTCGCGGAGTTTCGCGACTGGCTCGGTTCGAGCGCACAGATGCCGATGGCCCGGCCCGGCGCGCGCCGGATTCTTCCGCACGGACCCGAACAGGCGGCAGTGATGCTTCTGTCCGAGGCGCCGTCGGTCGAGGATGCCGCGGCCGGCCAGCCAATCGGCGGGGATTGCTGGCTGCTCACGGAGCGGATGCTGAAGGCGATCGGCCTGTCTGCTGACGAAGCCTATAGCGCCTCGCTGTCGTGCATTCACTCGCCCGGCGCCCGGCTCGACGAAAAGGCGCGCGCGGCGTGCGGCGAGATCGCTCGCAGGCACATCCGCCTGGCCCGCCCGCAGAGGCTTCTCCTGCTCGGAGACGGCCCATGCATCGCCGTGCTCGGCAAGCGGCTCGTCGAGGCCCGCGGCCACGTCCACAAGGTCGAAGGCGTGCGCACCGTCGCCACCTTTCATCCACGCCACCTGATTAACCGCCCCTTAGACAAGTCATTGGCATGGAAGGACTTGTTGCTGCTCATGGAGGCCGAGTCTTGAAGTCCGCGCTGATCGCGTTTGGAACCCTGATGTGGTCCGCTCCGGCACTTGCCCAGCCGGCGCAGGACCCCCTTGCCCCGCTTCCGGTGCAGAGCGCGGCGCCTTCCGGACGAGCCGGAATCGCCGTCACTCGAAGCTATGCCCCGCCCGCCTCCACACCGGCGCCGACAACGCCGCAGCAGCGGAGCGTCACGGCGGTCGGCCAGCTTAGGATCATGCAAGCGGCCCCGCGGTCGGCACCTTACCCGGCGACGGCCGCCGCTCCAGTCGCCGTTCCAAGGGACTGGCGCGGCGTGTTCGATGCGATCGATGCCGGCAATTGGGCCGCAGCGCAGGCCGGCATCGCGGCGCTTCCGCCGAGCATCCTCACGCCGGTCGCCAAGGCCGAGCTCTACACGGCCAGGAACTCTCCGGTCGTCGATCTCAATTCCATCCAGGCGCTGATTGCCCAGGCTCCGGACCTTCCCGAGGCCAGCCAGCTGGCGTGGATGGCGGTCAAGCGGGGCGCCGTGACGCCGCCGCCGGTCGTTCCGGAGCAGGCGACGGTCAATCTCGGCTCGGCGCCCGTCCGCTACCGTGCCCACCCGGTCCAGGGCGAGCCCGCCGCCGACCAGCTGCGGGCAGCGCTCGACCCGTTCATCAAGGCCAACGACGCCGCCGGCGCCGAAGCCGCCTTCTCACCTACACGCCGCTGATGTCCGCCGAAGCGCGCGCGGAGGCGGGGCAGCGGGTTGCCTGGGTCTATTATGTCTCGGGCCTGGACATGGACGCGCGCCGCGTGGCGGACACCTGGCGGCCGGCGCGAGCGGCGAATGGGCGGCGCAGTCCGCCTGGATCTCGGGTCTCGCCTCGTGGCGCATCGGCGATTTCGAAAGCGCGTCGCGCGACTTCCAGCAGGTCGCGGCGCTCGCCGACCAGCGCGAGCTGCGGGCTGGCGCCTATTACTGGGCTGCCCGTGCCGAGCAGGCGACCGGCCGCGCCGCTTCGGTCGAGCCGCTGCTTCGCCAGGCCGCCCTATCGCCGGAAAGCTTCTACGGCCTGCTCGCCCGCGAACGCTGGGCATGGATACCAAGCTCCCCGCCGACCCTATGCCGGCGTGATCCGCGCATCGACCAGCTGCCCAACGTCCAGCGGGCAATCGAGCTGGCGAAGATCGGCGAGCCATCGCTCGCCGGCGAGATGCTTCGTCACCAGGCGAAGATCGGTTCTCCCGCCGAGCATCATGCGCTGATCGAGCTCGCCAAGTCGCTGAATCTGCCGGGCGCCAGATCTGGCTTGCAAACAACGGCCAGCCCGGCTCCGCGTCCGACGCCGCCGACCGCTATCCAAACCCGGCTGGAGTCCGCTCACCGGCTGGCGAGTCGATCCGGCGCTCGCGTTCGGCCACATCGTCCAGGAGTCCGCATTCCGCCCCGACGCGGTGAGCCCGGCCGGCGCTGTCGGACTGATGCAGGTGGTTCCGGTCACCGCACCGGAGATGGCCCAAAGGCGCGGGTCGGCGTACTCGCGATCGACGCTGACCGACCGAAGATGAACCTGGAATTCGGCCAGACTGCGATCGAGCGCTACCGCAGTGCGTCGACAACCGCGGGGCAGCTGCCGCGCGTGATTGCTTCCTATAACGCCGGCCTGTCGCCGGTCAGCCGCTGGGCGAGCATCAACGACAAGGGCGATCCTTTGCTCTGGATCGAGTCCCTGCCCTATTGGGAAACCCGCTATTACGTTCCCGCGGTGCTCCGGAACATGTGGGTCTATCAAGGCATCGACCATGAGGACACGCCGACTTTGAAGGCGATGGCGGAGCATCGCTGGCCGGCGTTTCCGACGGGGGCAAGCCGCCGCTAGCCGGCAATATGTTCTTGTTATGTTCTCACCCGCGGCGTAGTGTGCGCCGATGCCTGTCGAGTTCGAGCAGCGGCCGCGGGGCGACCCGCAACGCCACCCCTACCCGCTTCAACCTGAAGGAACGGGTCAGCGAAGGCGAGTGGCTCGACCAGGTCGAGGCGCTCGACGGCGTTCCGAAACGCCGAACCACCGTCACCATCGAACACCCCCGCTCGATCCTCACCCGCAACAGCTCGCCCGACATCGGCTTCGACCGCTCGATCAACGCCTATCGCGGCTGCGAGCACGGCTGCATCTACTGCTTCGCCCGGCCGACCCACGCTTACCATGACCTGTCGCCGGGCGTGGACTTCGAATCTCGCCTGTTCGTGAAGCCCAACGCCGCCCAGCTTCTGCATTCCGCTTTGTCCCGCCCCGGCTACGAATGCCGTCCGATCGCGATGGGGACCAACACCGACCCCTACCAGCCGATCGAGGAGAACTGGCGGATCACCCGTTCGGTTGTCGAGTTGCTCCTGGAGACCCGCCACCCGTTCACCATCACGACAAAGTCCGACCGCGTTCTGCGCGACCTCGACCTGCTGAAGCCGGCGGCCGAACTCGGCATCGCGGCGGTCGCGATTTCGGTCACCTCGCTCGATCCGCGGACTCGCCCGCACCCTGGAACCGCGCGCAGCGCAGCCGCGCAAACGCCTCGCCGCAGTGAAGGCGCTGAATTCCGCCGGAGTGCCCTGCTCGGTCGCGATCGCGCCGGTGGTGCCGCAAATCACCGACCACGAGCTCGAGCACATCGTCGAAGCCGCCGTGGAGGCCGGAGCGGCCGGCGGATTCTACCTGCCCGTGCGCTTGCCGCACGAAGTCGCGCCGCTGTTCCGCGCCTGGCTCGACGAGCATTATCCCGACCGCGCCGCCAAGGTGATGGCAACCATCCGCTCGCTGCGCGGCGGCCGCGACAACGATCCCGATTTCTTCAGCCGGATGCGCGGCCAAGGCCCATGGGCGGACCTCCTGCGAACGCGGTTCGAGATCGCGTCGAAGAAGTACGGCCTGCGCAAGGCGCGCTTCCCGCTTCGCACCGATCTCTTCCGTCCGCCCGAGGGCGCCCAGATGCGGCTACTCTAGACCGGCGACAATTGGGCCGGAGCCGAAACGGCCCTCGCGGCGTTGAGCGGCGAAACAAGGAGGCCACCATGCGTACCGCCATCGTCATCCCACTGCTGCTGCTCGGCGCTTGCAACGTCAGCAAGGACGGCAACGCCGTCACCATCCAGTACGACCAGAACAAGGCAGAAAACACTGCCGCCGACATCGGCAACACCGCCCAGAACATCGCCGGCGACATCGGCAACGACGTCCAGAACACCGGCGACAAGATCAACAACAAGGTCATCGTCCACAAGTCGACCGATGCGGACGGCAATACGACGACGACCACGACGACCGTGACGACCGAGAACAAGGCGGCGAAGTAGCCGCCGCCCTGCCTCGATCGCGGCTGCGTTACGGCCGCTCCAGCTCGTCCGCGATGTTGTTGGCGCCGTAAACCTTGCGGAGCGCCTCGCTGACCGCCGCCGTGGACACGGCAACGCTGCGGTTGTTGGTCGGGTCGTAGCCGTAATCGCCGCTCAGCGAGTGGATGTTCCCGTCGAAGATGGCGCCGATCACTTCGCCCCGTGCATTGATCAGCGGCGAGCCGGAATTGCCGCCGATGATGTCGTTGGTGGTCGAGATGTCGAACACCGTACCGGGATTGAGCTTTCCCTTGGCAGCAATCCAGCGCGGATCGAGCTTGAATGGATCCTGCCCGGTTGCGCGCTCGTACAGGCCGCCGAAATAGGTGAACGGCGGGACTTCATGACCCTTCTCGTTCCAGCCGGCGATCTGGCCGTATGAGAGGCGCAGGGTGAACGTCGCGTCTGGATAGACGCTGGTCCCGTAGGCGGCGAACCGGGCCTTCGCGAGCGCTTCCGACGCGGCCGTGGTCGGGCCGGATACCTTGTCATTGTAGAGCGTCAGCAGGCGCCGCGCTTCCGGATCGATCCGCAGCGCATATTGGATCATCGGATCGCGTGAGGCCTTCACAGCCGCCATTCCGCCGTCCCACAGGGCCTTGCGGACCGCCGCATCGCCGAGCTTCGACGTGGCGAGCGTCTTCGACAGGTTTTCAGGACTGTCCTTGCCGAGAAGCAGCCTGGTGTCGGGATCGTCTGCGGTCAGATACTCGCGCGCCTTGCTCAGCCAGAACTCGAGCGTCTGCTGTTCCAGCGCCGGATAGACCGGAGTCGTGTCCAGCACCTGCTTTTCGAGAAGCGGCAGTTGCGAATCGCCATAGCCGGGCAGTCGCTCGGCCGACGGCTTCTCCCGCTCCGCCGCGGCCCGCACCAGCGCGCGGGCATAGCCGAACAGATGCGATCCGATCGGTCCGCCCTCGACCACCATGTACGGTACGTAAAGATTGCGACCCTGCTGGCTGGCAGCGGCAATGGTTGCCCACGGATCGGGGGTGCCGGCGGCCGCAAGCGCCGCCCGCGCCGCTGGGTTCGACCGAAGCGCCGCCTCGTCGCGCGCCTTCGACGCCAGGAAAGCGTCGTCGTTGAGAGCGAACAGGCGCCCGAAATACACCTTGTAGCTGTTCTCGAGTCCGAACAGCAGGTCCTGGGCGATGCGTCGGTTCTCGGGGCTCTCCTCGCTGAAGCGGATCAGGCGCCCGCGCAGTTCCGACAGGCGCAGCGTCACCATCGGCAGCGTCAGTTCGCGCTGCGTCGCAAGCTGCGCCATCGTCAGCTGGCGGTCGGTGCCGCCCGGGTTGCCGGCGACGAACACCGGCTCGCCTGCCGTCGGCGCCGACGCGTTCCACTTGAGGTGGCCCGGGGTCTTCACCGGCGCGCCATTCTCGTACAGGCGCACGAAGGCGCTATCGAGGTCGTAGCGCGGGAAGTTGAAATTGTCGGGATCGCCGCCGAAGAAGGCGGTCTGCACACCCGGCGAGAAGATCAGCCGGACGTCGGAATATTTGCGGTAGGTGTACAGCTTGTACTGGCCGCCGTGGTAGAGGTTCACGACCTGGCAGCGGGTGTGCGCCGTGTCGGGGCAGCCCGCCTTCTCGATGGTCCCGGCAACCGCCGTGCGCGCCTTGACGAGCGCGTCGCCGGTGAGGCCCTTGCCGGCCGCGGTCACCTGGGGCGTGACATCGCTGATCGACGTCAGGATCTCCGCCTGCATCCCGGAGCACTTGCGCTCGCTCGCCGGGGTCAGCGCCGTATAGCCGTGGGTGTAATAATCGTGGCCCGTGGACGAGAGGTCCTGGGCGCATTCGGCGACGCAGTGATTGTTGGTGAGGACCAGCCCGCTCGAGCTGACGATCGAGGCCGAACAGCCGGTCGACAGCCGCACCGCGTTGCTCCGCACGTGGTCGAGCCAGGCCGGCGTGATGTCGACGCCGTACTTCGCCTTGACCTTCGCGGCGGGGAAATTGTCGAACGTCCACATGCCTTCGTCGGCGAACGCCGGAGCGGCGCACAGCACCGTGCACGCGAGCAGAAACTTCATCGATTTCATGACTGGCCCCTTCACAGAGGCCGCATTGATGCAACAGCGGCGCAGGAACGGCAATCGCGAAACCTAGCTGACCGCGGCGGTCCTCGATCGCACCTCGACGCTATCGACGCGGCCGTCCTTGAAGTGGACGATCTTGCGCGCATAGGCTGCCATGTCGGGCTCGTGCGTGACCAGCAGAACGGTCAGGCCGGCGTTGGCATTGAGCTCGGCAAGCAATTCCATGATCTCGACCGAGCGTTCGGAATCGAGATTGCCGGTCGGCTCGTCGGCGAGCAGGACGTCGGGCTGGGTCACCAGCGCCCGGGCGATCGCGACCCGCTGCTGCTGGCCGCCCGACAACTCATTCGGATTGTGATCCGACCATTCGGCCAAGCCCGACCTTGGCAAGCGCCGCCATCCCCTGCTCGCGCCGGACGCGCCAGTTCTCGCCGCGATACAGCAGCGGAAGCTCGACATTCTCGATCGCCGTCGTTCGCGCCAGCAGGTTGAAGCCCTGGAACACGAACCCGAGGTAACGGCGGCGCAGCAGCGAGCGTTGGTCGCGGTCGAGTCCTTCGACGTGCACGCCCCGGAACAGGTAGCTGCCCGACGTCGGCACATCGAGGCAGCCGAGGATGTTCATCGTCGTCGACTTGCCCGAGCCGGACGCGCCCATGATCGCAACGAAATCGCCTGCCGCGATGTCGAGATCGATGCCCTTCAGCGCCTGGAACGCGGCGGCGCCCTCGCCGAACCGCTTGGTGATCCCGCGCAACGCGATGAGCGGCTCGGTCATGCTACTTGCTGGCGCCGGCAAGCTGTCCGGTGATGACCTTGAGGCCGGCGCGCACGCCCTTCCCCTGGACTTCAGTCAGACTGCCGTTGGTGTGGCCGACGGTCACCGCGATCGCCTTGGGCTTGCCGTCCGCGCCGACCACCCAGATCTGCTGCCGGGCGCCGCGCGAGACGTCGACATTCTTTGGCTCGTCCGGTGGCGGCCCGAACATTCCGCCCTTTTTGACGACCGGCGCGGGGTTGAAGCGAAGCGCCGCATTAGGGACCAGGAGGACGTTCTTGACCGAATCCGTGATGATGCTGGCGGTCGCCGTCATTCCCGGCTTGAGCAGTCCGTCGGCATTGGAGACCGCCAGCTCCGTCGTGTAGGCGACGACGTTGGTCGTCGCCGTAGGGGTCGTCCCGGCGCTGTTTACGATGGGTGTCGCATTGGCGCCGAGATCGACCCGGGTGACGGTCGCCGGGAAGGTCCGGTTCGGGTAGGCATCGACAGTGAACGTCGCCGAAGCGCCCGGGTGAAGCTCGCCGACGTCGGCCTCGTCGACCTTCACCTGAAGCCTCATGTTCGAGAGATCCTGGGCGATCGTGAACAGTGTCGCGACGTTGAACGAGGCGGCGACCGTCTGGCCGGGCTCGACCTGGCGCGACAGGACCACGCCGGTTACCGGTGCATAGATCGTGCCTTTGGCGAGGTTGGTGCGGTTGGTCGACACGTTCGCCCGCGCCTGTGCGACCTGCGCTTCGGCCTGGGCGACATTGGCGACAGCGCGCGCGTAATCAGCGCGGGCGGTGTCGAGTTCGGTCCGCGACGGCACCTTCCCGCCGGACAGCTTGAAGACCTGCTCCTCGCGGGCGAGATTGGCTCTTGTCTGGGCGACGGTGGCGCGATTCTGCGGGACCGTCGCAAGCGCCGCCTGTAGGCTTGCCTGGCTTTGGACCAGCGCGTCGCGCAACCGCGACAGATCGAGCTGGGCGAGCGGCTGGCCCTTCACCACATGGTCGTTGTTCTGGACATAGACCTTGTCGACCAGTCCCGATTCCTCCGAGCCGACATTGACCTGCACGGTCGGCGCGAGATTGCCGGTGGCGGTGATCGTCACCATCGAGATCGTGCCGTTCCACGGCACAGTCGCATATTGGACGGGCGGCGCAGGCCGGAAGCAGCGGGCGCAGGAGCAGCAGCGCGATCCAGAACGGGCACGCCGATGAACACCCATTTGCGCCAACGCCGCCAGCGCGTGCGCGGCGGCTGGCCGAGGAAACCCTCTTTCTCTACTTCTTGTCACTCTCCGTCATGATGAAGTCCCCGGTGAATTGGCTTGATCCGGGCTGCCAGCCGCCGCCTAGCGCCAGATAGAGCTGGACCTCGGCGAGCGCCTTGTCCGCCTGCGCCGAAACCAGCTGGTCGCGGGCCGAAGAGAAGCGTTTGCTCGCTTTGCAGGAGGCTAAGGAAATCGATGAGGCCGGAGCGATACTGGCTGCGGGCATAGATGGCGGCATTGTTGGACGCATCGAGC
>CAWGRB010000019.1:0-12063 GCA_963824845.1 uncultured Alphaproteobacteria bacterium | reverse complement strand
TTTTTTTTTTTTTTGCTTGGTTGGATTACGTGCTCCCGTTGGCGCGCGGACTGCCGTTCGCGGCCGAGCGTCGTCACGCACGGTCCGCGTCAGGGTTCGAATCGATGGGTAGCCCCCACGCTACGGGGAGTGTTGGTAACTCAACCAGTTGCGGGAGTACAATGGGATTCTATGGGCTGGCGTGGGTTTTCATGGAAAACGGCGGATTTCTGCGGTGTTCAGGTGGCTGGATGGCGACTGCTGCGGGCGTGGCTGGGTTGTCCCGGGCTGTGGATAAGTGTGTGACTTGCACTGCGAGAGAATCAGTCGCGCTGCAGTTCGGCAAGAGCATTCGAGCGGGTCCCGTTGCCGCGAGGCTTACTTCTTGACGACGGCGCCGTTGTTGACGGTGGTTCGTTGGTCGGTCCCGGCGCAACGCCGAGCTCGGCGAGCGGTTCGCTGCCCTGGTTGGAAGCGACCTGCGCGGCATTGTTGGGCGCGTCGTCACGGCTCGAGCGGCTGACGATCGATCCCAGGAGGACGAGGATGAACGCAAAGGCGAGGCCCGTCAGCCCGATGCGGATACGCTGCGCGCTGGTCCCGGGCTGGTTGGGCATCGCGGCGGGAAGCTATGGCCGGGCGATGGACAATGCAAGCGCTCACCCTTGACGCACGGGGCGCTCGCCAGCAATGGGCCCCGATATGACTCGCACCACCCTCGCAGTATGCCTCGTGGCAGCCGCGGCGCTAGCCGGCTGCAACAAGGAAAGCCACACGATCGTCGCCGGCGGCGATCCTGAATTCGCCAACGACACCAATGGCGTCGCCAACGGGACCATCGCCCTGCCCCGTCGATCGTCGCATCGAAAATCTACCGCTGCGCCGACAACCACGTCGTCTATGTCGACTATCTGTCGGACAATAAATCCGCGAACATCCGCGCCAAGCAGAACGGCGACCCGACACTGCTCACGGCGCCGGAAGCCGGCAAGCCGATGACTGCGGCGGGCGGCTACTCGCTGACCGGCAACGCAGCGGACGCAGCCACCGCGACCATCGCCGTGCCGGGCCATCCGTCGCAGACCTGCAAGGCCTGATCGAGCGTTGATGAAATCCCGCGGCTTGGCGTTGCGCCGGGCCGCGGGAGCTTCCCGATGACCCTTTCCCGCCGTCAGTTCGGCGCGGCTGCTCTCGGCGGCATCCTCGCGCCGCTCGCCGTCCCGCCGGCATTTGCCGAAGCGGCTCGCTCCCTTACCGCCGCCATCGACGCAATCCGCGACTACGGCGCTCGGCACCTCGTGCATTACCGGCTGCCGGGGATGACGCTCGGCCTGACCGCCCCCGGCGGCTTTTCGACGGTGCTGAACTTCGGCTTCGCCAATCGCGAGCCTGCAACCGCGATCGGATCGGACACGCTGTTCCAGGTCGGCTCGATCACCAAGGTGATGACCGCGGCGGTGGTCCACCAGCTCGCCGCCGAAGGGCGGTTCCGGCTCGACGGGCGGATCAGCGATTTGCTGCCCAGGCTCGCGCTTCCCGCCAGCAATGAAATCACCGTCCAGGATCTCCTCGATCATGTCTCCGGGCTGCCCTCCGACGCCCCGCTTGCCCCGCCGGGCGGCTTGTGGACCGGCTTTCCGGCCGGCGCGCACTGGCATTATTCCAACACCGGCTACGAGATCCTTGGCAAGCTCGCCGAGCATGTCTCCGGCGAGCCGCTGGCCCGACTGTTCGAGGCCCGCATCTTCAACGTCGCCGGCATGACCCGCAGCCGCGGCGCAATCATCGCTGCCGACAAGGCGCTCTACGCTCAGGGGTACGAAGCCGCGGACCGCAGCGTGCCGTTCGCTTTCGGCGTGCCGCTCGACCCCGCAGCGTGGGTGGACGTGACGTCGGGCGCGCTCTGCGTGGCTTCGACCGCAGCCGACATGATGCGTTTCCTTCGAATGCTCTCGGGGGTTGCCGCGGGGCGGGGCGGACTCGGACTGTCGCCTGCGCAAGGCTCCGAGTTCGGCCGCCACGCAGTGCCGAGCGATACGCGCGGGATGACCTACGGCAACGGGTTGATGCACGTCGATTATGCCGGCCGATCCTATCTTCATCATACCGGCGGGATGGTCAGCTTTTCCTCGTCGTTTCACCTCGACGAAGCCAGCGGCGCAGCCGCGTTCGCCTGCGCCAACCTAAGCGCCTTCGCCGAATTCCGGCCGCGCCTGCTGACCTTGTTCGCCGCCGAGGCGCTGGCCGCTGCAGCGGCGGGACGGCCGATCCCGGCGCCGCCATCGCTCGCAGTGCCCCTGGTCGATGCGGCGAGCTACGTCGGCGGCTATTCGGGACCGCACGGCGCGTTCGAAGTCGTTCCCGGCGCGCCGCTGACCATCACCGCCAATGGCCGCTCCGCCGCGCTTCAGCCGTGGGGCGGCGAGCTGTTCCGGACCACCCATCCGGATTTCCGCGCGTTCACTCTGATGTTCGAGCGGCTGGGCCCGGCGATCGTCGGCGCCAGCTGGGGAGCGACGAGCTATGCCCGCGCCGGCCAGAGCTTCGTCGTCCCGCCGTCCGATCCGGCACTTGCGCGGCTCGCCGGCAAATATGTGAACGACAGTCCGTGGTGGGGAACGCTGTCCGCAGTCGAACGCGGCGGGGCGCTATGGCTCGGCACCGAAACGCCAACGAGCCGGATCGCCGACAATCTATGGCGCGTGGGCTCGCAGCCGTGGTCGCCGGAACGGGTGGACTTCGCCGGGCTTGCGGGAGGGCGGCCGCACACGCTGATCTTTTCCGGCGAGCGCTTCGACCGCAGCGACGGCTAGGCTTGCGGGCCCGCGGCGGTTAGGGAGCCGCCATGATCACACCCGAGATCGTTGCCGACCACGGCCTCAGCCCCGACGAATACAAGCGCATCCTGAACGCGATGGGCCGCGAGCCGAACCTCGTCGAGCTCGGCATCTTCTCGGTCATGTGGTCGGAGCACTGCAGCTACAAGAGCTCGCGCCTGCATCTCAAGCAGCTGCCAACCGAAGCGCCGTGGGTGATTTGCGGCCCGGGCGAGAATGCCGGCGTCATCGACATCGGCGACGGCGATGCCTGCATCTTCAAGATGGAGAGCCACAACCACCCGTCCTACATCGAACCCTATCAAGGCGCCGCGACAGGGGTCGGAGGAATCCTGCGCGACGTCTTCACCATGGGCGCGCGGCCCGTCGCCAACTTGAATGCGCTGCGGTTCGGACGGCCGGACCATCCCAAGACGCGGCATCTGGTGGCGGGCGTGGTCGCAGGGATCGGCGGCTACGGCAATTGCGTCGGCGTGCCCACGGTCGGCGGCGAGGTCAATTTCGACGCCGCCTATGACGGCAACATCCTGGTCAATGCGATGACGGTCGGCGTCGCCCGCACCGACAAGATCTTCTATTCGGCCGCGACCGGCGTCGGCAATCCGATCGTCTATGTCGGATCCAAGACCGGCCGCGACGGCATCCACGGCGCGACCATGGCCAGCGCCGACTTCGACGAGAACAGCGACGAGAAGCGCCCGACGGTGCAGGTCGGCGATCCGTTCACCGAAAAGCTGCTGATCGAAGCGTGCCTGGAGCTGATGGCGACCGACGCGATCGTCGCTATTCAGGACATGGGGGCGGCGGGCCTCACTTCCTCGTCCGTCGAGATGGCCTCGAAGGGCGGCGCCGGTATTCGGCTCGACATGAACAAGGTGCCGTGCCGCGAAGACGGCATGACGCCCTACGAAATGATGCTGTCCGAAAGCCAGGAGCGGATGCTGATCGTCCTCAAGCCCGGCCGCGAGGCCGAGGCGGAGGCGATCTTTCGCAAGTGGGAGCTGGATTTCGCGGTGATCGGCGAAGTCACCGACACCGGCCACATGGTGCTGGAATGGAACGGCGAAGTGGCGGCCGACATTCCGCTGGGTCCGCTCGCCGACGACGCGCCGCTCTACGACCGGCCACACATGAGCCTGGACGAATACAGGAAATGGGCGGGCGTGAAGCCGCTCGATGGGGTGCCGCAAAGCACCGACATCGGCGGCGACCTCATGAAGCTGATGGGTTCGCCGAACATCGCCAGCCGGCGCTGGATCTACGAGCAATACGACCAGCAGGTCGGCGGCGACACCGTGCAGCGCCCGGGCGGCGACTCGGCGGTGGTGCGCGTACACGGGTCGAACAAGGCGCTGGCGATGACGACCGACGTAACGCCGCGGTACTGCTATGCCGACCCTTACGAGGGCGGCAAGCAGGCGATCGCGGAGGCGTATCGCAACCTTTGCGCCGTTGGGGCGAAGCCGCTCGCCGTGACCAATTGCCTCAACTTCGGAAACCCGCAGCGGCCGGAGATCATGGCCCAGTTCGTCGAATGCCTGCGCGGCATGGGCGACGCCTGCCGGGCGCTCGACTTCCCGATCGTGAGCGGCAACGTGAGCCTTTATAACGAGAGCAAGGCGCCAAAGAACTCTGGGGCCGGCGGAAGCGCGATCCTGCCGACTCCGGCGATCGGCGGCGTTGGACTGCTGCAGGACTGGGAAGCCAGCGCAACCATCGCCTTCAAGGAGTCGGCGGAGCGGATCATGCTGATCGGCGCCGACGCCCGCGGCTGGCCGGAGATGGGACAGTCGATTTGGCTCGACGTGTGTCATGGCCGCCGGGCGGGACTGCCGCCGCGAGTCAATCTCGAGGCCGAGCGACGCAATGGCGAGTTCGTTCGAATGCTGATCGGCGAAGGGCTGGTCACCGCGGTTCACGATGTCTCGGACGGCGGAATCCTCGTCGCCGTCGCGGAAATGGCGCTTGCCGGAAACATCGGCGCGCGTCTGGTCGTCGAGACCTTCGAGGACAAGGTCGACCGGGAGAAGGTGCAGCACGCCTGGTCGATGTTCGGCGAGACGCAGGCCCGCTACGTGGTGACCGAGCCGCACAGCCGCCAGATGATCGACAAGCTCGCCCACGAAAGCGGCGTCGGCTGCTGCTTCATCGGCTGGACCGGCGGCGACACGGTCGCGCTGGATTCCTACGAGAAGCGCTCGCTGTGCGAAGTGGCGCTAGCCGACCTTCGCTCGGCGTACGAGGGGTTCCTGCCACGGCTGATGGGCAGCGAACTGGTGCCGGACGCCTAGATGTCGAAGCGCAAAAAGTCGCATCAGAGCCATGGCTCGGCCAACCGCCCGCGCTTCTGGGGCAAGCACGCGGTTGCGGCGGCGCTCGACAATCCCGACCGCAAGGTGCTGCGCGCCTGGGCGACACGCGAGACGGCGCAGTTCATGCAATTCCCGCAGGACGTCGCGGTGACCATTGCCGAGGCGCCGGACCTCGGTCGCTTCGTTCCGTCGGACGCCCCGCACCAGGGCGTGGTGATCGAAGTCGAGCCTTTGGAGGACGCCTGGCTCGACGAGCTTCTGACGAACCCGCCGGAACGGGCGGTGCTTCTGGTCCTCGATCAGGTGACCGATCCGCACAACATGGGTGCGATCCTGCGCTCGGCGGCGGCGTTCGGGGCGATCGGCATCGTCACGCAGGACCGCCATTCGCCGCCCGAAAGCGGTGTCGTCGCCAAGGCGGCTTCCGGCGCGCTCGAACGCATGCCCTGGGTGCGCGTCGTCAATCTGGCTCGCGCTCTGGAGGAGATCGCCCAGGCAGGATTTTGGCGGATAGGGCTGACCGGCGACGCGGAGACCGACCTCAAGGACGCGCTTGGGCCGGACCGCATTGCGCTGGTGCTTGGCGCCGAGGGGGCCGGCCTCCGCCACAATACCCGCGAGCATTGCGACGCGGTGGCGCGCCTTCCGATCACCGGCGCGGTCGAGAGCCTCAACGTGTCGAACGCGGCTGCCGTCGCGCTCTACGCGGCGACTTCGCGCTGATGGTTCGGACCCGCGAGAGCATCGGCGTCGACCTCGCCGAGCTTGCCCGCCGCGAGCCGGCCTTCGCCCGGGTCATCGAGCAATATGGCGTTCCCGAGCCGCGGTCGAGCGAGCCCGGCGCGCAGACCCTGCTTCGCACCATCGTCGGCCAGCAGGTTAGCGTCGCCGCCGCGCGATCCATGTGGGCCAAGCTCGAGGCGGCGTTCGGGTCGCCGCCCGATCTTTCGAAGTTGCTTGCCGCAACCGACGAGGACATGCGCGCCGCCGGCATGTCGCGCCAGAAGGCGGGCTACATCCGCAGCCTCGCCGAGCTGGTGCTGTCGGGCGAGCTCGACCTCTCCGCCCTCCCCGCCGACGACGAGGAGGCGATCGCCCTCCTCACCAAGATCAAGGGCATCGGCCGCTGGTCGGCCGAGATCTATCTGCTGTTCGCGGAAGGGCGCGGCGACATCTGGCCAGCCGGCGACCTCGCCGTGCAGATCGAAATCGGGAAACTGTTCGGCCTCGGCGACAAGCCCAGCGAGAAAGCCGTGCGCGAGATCGCCGAGCGCTGGCGCCCGCATCGCGGCGCGGCGGCGGTGCTGGCCTGGCATCATCGCGCCCAGGCGAAGACAACGCAGGACCCGCTTTAGGCTTCGGCTTCGTCGACCCGTTTGAGCAAACGATCGACCGAATCTTCGGCGGTTTTCTGCTTCGGGGTCTGGTTCTTCGAATTCCGCTCGAGGGCGGTCCGAATCAACTCGATCTGCCGGTCCGTGAGATGCTCGATCCCGATAAATTGCTCGCGCGCCTTGTCCACCGCCCGAAGAAGCTCGTCGAGCTTGGCCTGCATCGCGGCGCCGTCGCGGTTCTGGCTGTTCTGGATCAGGAACACCATCAGGAAGGTGATGATCGTGGTGCCGGTGTTCACCACCAGCTGCCAGGTATCCGAGAAGTGGAACAGCGGCCCACTCACCCCCCAGACGATGATGATGAGAAGGGCCATGACGAAGCTCAGCGGCTGACCGGCAGCGGTCGAAATCTGCGTTGCGACACGGGTGAACCACTTGTGCATGGCGGTTGGAACGCGCGTGCAATGAGTTGGTGCCGCAGCGGCAGCGATGTTCATGAAGATTCGATGCAGACGCGAAATGTGCGGCACCGCAACGCGTTACGGGCGTTTGGTTAGACTGGATTTGGATTGGAACAGGATGACTTTCGAAGGCATCGTCGCCGTGGGGCTACTCACCAGGAACGATCTCGACGTTCTTGGCCCGACCTTCACGCGCCTGTGGCCGGTCGAGAAGGCGCCCAACTTTGACGGGTTGCTAAGCGCGATCGACAATGCCGACCGCGCGTTGCGGTCGCAAACGGACGAGCGGCCGCAGACCTAGGATCAGCGCCGGACGGCTGTCGGCAGCGGCCGAGTGCCGAGGCCGCCGAATGCGCGCGGCCCGAGGTCGGCGCGGATCGGCGCAAGCTTCTCCGCACCCGTGTCGCGACCGAGCAAATAGCTCGCGGAGGTCTGCCCCTCGCCGCTGCTCCAGCGATAGGTGGCGTTGACCGCAATCAGCGGAACGAACACCTGCCGCTCGCCGAGCTCGAATAGCTGGACGCTCGCTCGCGGCGCCGTCAGCGAGGTGCGGAAGCTCATCCGCTGCAGCGGCCCGATCGCCTCCAGCGGATCGCCCTCGATCGCCGGCCGGGCCATGAAGGCGCCGATATCCTGCTCCTGGGTCGGCCCGGCATTGAACAGGGTCGCCTGGATTCGCGGATCGCGAGCCTGCGCCGCGCCCGAGTTGAACAACTCGATCTCGAACTCGAACACCACCTGCTCGCCGTCGACCCGGCACGCGACCGGAGTGAGGGTCAGCTCCAGCCACGGCCTGAGCTTCGTGCTGACGATACCCACCGGCTGCGGCGCCGGCTGCGAAACCGGATCCGGCAAAGGTGCTCGGACTGCGCCAACGCGCGTGGTCACGAAACCTGCAGCGGCAAGTGCGGGTTCAGGCGCAGCCCCTCTCGGAAGGGCCGGCTCCGGCGCGGGCCGCGCAGGAGGCGGATCGGCCTCGAAGGCCGGTCCGCCGGCCAGTGCCTCGCTCGGCCGCCGGCGCCACAAGAGGAATCCAATGCCCGCGGCGAGCACGACAGCGGCGAGCAGCCATGGCAGCAGCGACGAGCGATGGCTTGCCGGAAGATCGGGGGTCACCGTCGCGGGCTCCGGCGAGAGCTGCGGTGCGCTCGTTTGCGGGGCCGTAATGGACGGCGAAACCGAAGCCGGCGGCGGTGAGACTGCGGCACTGAGGTCGGTTGCCGGAGGCGATGGCTGGCGCGAAGTCGCGGGTGGTGGAGCGACGGCGCGATTGCGCGCCGGCCGCGGAAATGCCGACGACGGGAGCGTCGGCTGCGAGCGATCGCCGCCTGTGAGCGACTGGCCGGCCGACGGCGTAGGAGTTGCCGGCGCAGTCGCGGGCGGCGGCGAAGTCTCGGCCGGCTGCGTGGCGGTGCCGCCAAGACTGAAGTTCTGAAGTTCCCTCGGGCCGACGGTCCCTGCAGGCGCGTTGGTCGCCGGTGGAGGCGCACTGCGGGGGGCGGTTTGAGTCGGGGTCGGGGGCGGCGTCTGGCTCGTGCTTTGCCCCGTGCTCTGGCCGGTTCCCCGGGCGAGCGCCGGCGAACCGAGCCAAAGCCCGACCGCAAACGCCAGCATTCCCAAGCGCAATCCCGCTCTCATCCGCTCCTGCTCTTGCCGTGAGTCGCGCTCTCTTGGGCGCGCCGCGACCAATGCCTCGTGGCTCGGCGCTGATCAAGCACGGAGCGGATGAACGGCGCCGGACTCGCGAGCGATGGTGGCTAGCGCGCCTCGACCAGCACGAGTTCGGAATCGTCGACGGCCTCGATCCGGACCTGGCTCTCGCCGGTGATTGCGACGCCATCGCGCGGCCCCGCTTCCACTCCGTTGACGCGGACGTGGCCGCTCGGGACCAGATAGAGATGACGGGCCGGATTGGCATCGATCTCGATCACCTCGCCGGCGGTGACAGTCGCGCCAAGCACCTTGGCGTTGGCGTTGATCGTCAGCGCGCCGTCGTCAGGGTCGCCGCTGGCGAGCAGCTGGAAGCTGCCCTGTCGGCTCTCCTTGGGGAACGGCATCGCGCCCCAAGCCGGCTCGGCGCCCGGCTTGTCGGTCTCGATCCAGATCTGGAACAAGGTCGTCTGCTCGTCCTCGAGATTATATTCCGAGTGGGTGACGCCGCTCCCCGCGCTCATCACCTGAACATCGCCGGCCCCCGTCCGCCCGCGATTGCCCATCGAATCCTGATGGGTGATGGCGCCGGTGCGGACGTAGGTGACGATTTCCATGTCGCGGTGCGGATGCGGCGGGAAGCCCGTCTTCGCGGCGATCTGATCGTCGTTCCAGACACGGATGGCGCCCCAGCCCATGCGGCGCGGGTCGTAATAATTCGCGAAGGAGAAGTGGTGGCGGGCGTTCAGCCAGCCGTGATCGGCATGGCCGAGCGAGTCGAATGTGCGGATCTCTATCATGCGGGGAAGATGCGCCTCCTCCCCGTCCGGCTTCAAGTGTCAGCCTTGTGACTTCAGCTCGCGCGCATACCGCGCCGCCTTGTCCGCATAATGGGCTGCGGACACCCGAAGCGCCTGCTTCTCGGCGTCGGTAAGCTGGCGCGCCACTCGCCCCGGCGCTCCGACGATCAAGCTGCCGCTCTCGAAATGCTTGCCCTCCGTGATTAGCGCGCCAGCGCCGACCAGACAGTCCGGCGCGATTACGGCGCCGTTCAATATCCGCGCGCCCATGCCGATCAGGCAATCGTCGCCAATCGTGCAGCCGTGAAGGATGGCCTGGTGGCCGACGGTGACGCGCGCTCCAATCGTGAGCGGAAAGCCAGGGTCGGAGTGGCAGACGGAGCCGTCCTGGATGTTGCTCTCCTCGCCGATGACGATGGGCGTGTTGTCGGCGCGGATCACTGCCTGGAACCAGATACTGGCCCGGGGCCCAAGCCGGACGTCGCCGATGAGGTCGGCCGACGGAGCAGCCCACGCGCCTTCGCCGAGCTGCGGTTCCACCTCGCCGATCCGATAGAGAGTCATCGGCGCTGCTCTATCCCGCGATCCGGCCCGACGTCGAGCAGCCGGACCTCGCCCTGATATTGGTCGGGATGCGGACGGACGAATACCCGGAACAGGTCCGGGTGGATCTTGCGAAGCTCGCTTTCGAGATGGCCGATGATCCGCTCGATGTCGGTGGTCCGGAGGTCCTTGGCGAATTCGACGCCGACGTTGGCGATGACCTGGTCGGGACTGAGCTGGCTGGTGAGGACTCCTTCGACCGCGAGCACGCCGGGTTCGCGCGCGGCAATGTCGCGGATCGACTTGCCGAGCTCCGGCCGGGCTCGCTCGCCGATCAGCAGGTCCTTGCTCTCGCGGGCGAGAAGAACCGCGACGACCGCAAGCACCGCCCCGATGCAGATCGATCCGGCGCCGTCGATCCACGGCTTCCCGAGATGCGTGCTCAGCCAGGTTGCGATCGTCGCGATGACGAGGCCGATCAGCGCCGCGCTGTCCTCGAACAGGACCATGAAGCTCGGCGGGTCCTTGCTTGCGTGCACCGCCGACAGGATCGTGCGGTTGCCGCGCACCCGCTTGAACGCGCTCCAGCCGAACCACCAGCTGATCCCTTCGAATACCGCCGAGACAGCATAGACGGCGTAGTTCACCAGCGGGTCGCTCATCGGCTCCGGATGCTGGATGTGCTTGACGCCTTCGTAGACGGAGACGCCGGCGCCGACCGCGAAAATGAGCAGCGCGACGACGAACGACCAGAAATAGATTTCGCGGCCATAGCCCCACGGGTGAAGCCGGTCGGGCGGCTTGTTCGCCCGGTGCTGACCGTAGAGGAGGAGGACTTCGTTGCCGCTGTCGACAACCGAGTGCACCGCTTCGCTCAGCATCGCCGAGCTTCCGGACAGTGCCGCCGCGATGCCCTTCGTCACCGCGATCAGCAAATTGCCGATGAGCGCGGCGATCACGGCGGTTCGGGACGACGTCTCGGCCATCGCGGGAGAACCGCCGCGGGGTGCGATTGTTGCGGCGGCGGGAGCGTCGCCCTCGCTGCGCGAGGATTCTCGTGCCCGGCAATCCCCCGGATTGCCTGCGCGCGAGAATGGTGCCCAGGAGAGGACTCGAACCTCCACGCCCTTGCGAGCGCCAGCACCTGAAGCTGGTGCGTCTACCAATTCCGCCACCTGGGCAGGCCACACGAATTTTCAGAGTGGTAGGCGGCGGCCCCTAGAGGGGCGCGTCGCGCCTTGTCAACGCCGGCTTGTCAACGCTCATTGCCCGACGCTAGGGCGGCGCCATGATCGAGCGCGCAGAAGAGCTTGTCACCATATTCGGCGGAGGCGGCTTCATCGGCCGCTACGTCTGCGAATATCTGATGAAGAGCGGCGTCCGCGTCCGCGTCGCCCAGCGCGATCCGCGCACGGCCTACATCATCCAGCCGCTCGGCCAGGTTGGCCAGTTCGGCTTCGCGAAGGCGGATGTCACCAATGCGGTGAGCGTGCGCGAGGCCGTCAAGAGCGCTACTTCCGTCATCAATCTGTGCGGCGTCTTCGGCCGGGCGATGCGGTCCGTCCATGTCGAGGGCGCGCGGACTATCGCCGAGGCGGCCCGCGACGCCGGTGCCGATGCGCTTGTCCAGATTTCGGCCATCGGCGCCGACGTCGAGGCGGCATCGATCTATGGCCGCACCAAGGGCGAGGGCGAGTTCGCCGTTCGCGAGGCGTTCCCGGCGGCGACCGTGATCCGGCCGTCGCTGGTGTTCGGCCCCGAGGACGATTTCACCAACCGCTTTGCAGCCATGGCCCGCCTGCCCTTCCTGCCGGTGATCGCCGCTCAGCGGAAATTCCAGCCGGTCTATGTCCGCGACCTCGCCAAGGCGATTGCGCTCGCCGCCCTTCACCCGGACCTCTACGGCGGCAAGACGTTCGAGATCGGTGGGCCGCAAGTGATGAGCATGGCGGAGCTCCACCAGACCATTCTCGAGCTCACCGGCCAGTCGCCCGAAGTCGTGCACATGCCGGACTTCGTGGCGAGCACCCTCGCCCGTTTCGGCTGGCTTCCGGGCGCGCCGATCACGCGCGACCAGTGGCTGATGCTGCAACGGGACAACGTGCCCGCCAAGGGCGCGGCAGGTCTCGACGCGTTCGGGATCGATC
>CAWGRB010000018.1:0-11409 GCA_963824845.1 uncultured Alphaproteobacteria bacterium | reverse complement strand
GAAGACCTTGGTATCCCCGTCGTCAACGAAGCGGAATGGGCGCAGATCGTCGCCGACGCCTAGCGCTTGGAGCGCGGCTCCTCCGATCGCCCAGTCCAATCTCGGTCATCGATATCGTTGACGGGACATTGGTGCGGCGAAGGTGCTAGCCTGCCGCCCTCACGAAGGAAAAGGAGGGTGCAGGAATGCCGAACGATGTTGCTTACTCTCGGAAATTGGGACCGCTCACGCCGTTCGTCGGCGAATGGGAAGGCGATGGCGGTGTCGACCGATCGTATCACAACAAGGACGACTGGACGACCGAGACCACCTATTTCGAAAAGGCGTTTTTCAAGCCCATCCCGGTGCAGGAAAACGGCCAGCAAGTGCTTTGGGGGCTCCACTACGGAATGACCGCCTGGCGCCACGGCGAAGAAGCCATGGACCCATTTCATGACGAGGTCGGGTTCCTGCTCTGGGACAAGGCGCACGGCCAGGTCATGCGCAGCGTCGTGTTCGGCCGCGGTATTGCAATTCTCGCCGGGAGCAGCGCCGAACCCCACGACAAGGTGCTGCGGTTCGACGCGGAGCCGGGCCAGGCCTGCTACGGCATCTTGCAGAACAAATATTTGCTCGAACGCGCCGAAATCCGCGACTTCAAGAGCGACTTCACCGTCCACGACGATGGCACGCTCAGCTACACATCTGACCTGGTGCTGAAGCTCGCCGCGACCGGTGAGGAGATGCACCACACCGACAAGAACACGCTGAAGCGCGTCCGCCGCTTCCACCCGAGCGCCGAAGCCGGCTGATCGGGCGGTTAGCGCACTCCGCTCGTCCGCCGGATGAAGTCGGCGACATTGTCGTGCAGTTCCACCAGCGTCGGCTGGTGGACGTACACCATGTGGCCGGACTGGTAGTAATGATACTCGATGTTGCCGAGCAGCGCCGGCGGCACCGGCAGGTGACGTAGCTCCATCTTGCCTTCGAAATAGGGCGTCGAGACGTCGAAATAGCCGCCGTTGACCATCACCTTGAGGGTGGGGTTCTGCTTCATTGCCGACGCCAGGTCGGGAAGCACGTTGGGCAGCATGATCAGCGGCTTGTCCGCGCCCGGCGGCTGATGCTTGTAGTCCCACTTCGAATAGATCGGGATGCCGGACTTGAACTGGATGTCGGGCCGGTAATTGAGCCGGTCGCGCGCATAATGCTGCCACGCGGCGACATAGGCCGCACCGAGCGCCGCGCTTTGCGGGTCGTAGCTCGCGACCTTGCTTAGCGGATCGAGAGTCGCGCCCAGGAACCGCGTGTCGAGCGTCCCCGTGGTCAGGCCGCGCTCGGCCATCAGCTCCTTCTGGAACGCGCCATATTCGATCCGCAGGTTGCTTTGAGGAGATAGGGCACCGTGAGCCCGGTATAGGCCGACAGCTGCTGCGCGATCCGTTGCCGCTCGGCGTCCGGCAGCTCGTTGCCCTTGAGCAGCGCAGCCGAGTAATCGCCGGTCGCGAAGCGCTCGACCTGGTCGAGGAAGCCGCGCAGGTCGGCCGGCCGGTTCGGCACCTTGTTGAAGTACCACGCGGTCGCCGCATAGGTCGGCAGCGACACGACGTAAGGCATGTCGATGCCCGGATTGAGTTGCGGGTCGTCGGGCATGACGTCCCAGTTGAGAATGTCCGACAGCAGCATCACGCCGTTCAAGTCGACGTCGGCATTCTGGAGCGCCAGCGACAGCCCCGCCGCGCGCATCGTCCCATAGCTCTCGCCGAACAGATATTTGGGCGAGTTCCAGCGGTCGTACTTGGTCAGGAACTGGGTGATGAAGTCGGTGAAGGCGTGGATGTCCTGGTCAACTCCGTAGAACGCCTTTGCCTTGTCCTTGCCGGCGATCCGGCTGAAGCCGGTGCCCGGCGCGTCGATGAACACGAGGTCGGAGGCGTCGAGCAGGCTCTCGCCATTGTCGACGGTCGAGTAAGGCGCTGGCGGGTTGTGCCTGCCGTCGGCGGTGACGACTCGCACCGGTCCGAACGCGCCCATGTGCAGCCAGATGCTCGACGAGCCCGGGCCGCCGTTGAACAGGAAGGTGATCGGCCGGCCCGCGGCGGGTGCGCCCTGCTTGAAATAGGCCGTGTAGAACATCGACGCTTCGGGCTTCGGACCGGCCTTGCCCTTGTCGGCGGACTTGTCCGAGTCCGGCTCCGCATCGGCTTCGATCGCGTCCGTGTCTTCCCAGTCCTTGGCGTGCACGACCAGCGTTCCGGCGATCGAATCGTAGGCGATCGGCTGGCCGCCAACGACGACCGTGCCGGTCGAACGAACTTCGCTCGGGTGGAAGAAGACCTTGGCCTTGCCGTCCGTGCTCGCCTTGTCTGCGCGGACCTTCGCGGGGGTTTTCGCCGGAGCCTTGGCGTGCGTCCTGGCGTGGAGAGGGGCGGCGAGGGCGGGCGGCGTGGCGACGAGCGCGGCTGCGGCGAGGAGGAGCGGGGATTTCATTGCGCCGGTGTTGCAGCGGCGGATGCGGCTAGACAAGAGCGCCCAGATTAATGCGTCCGCTCGCAGACCACGACCGGCCACTCGCCCGAGCCGCGGTCGTGGATCTTCATGCCCTGCGCGTCATAGGCGCGCATCACCGCGTCGACTTGCGTGTCCAGCAGTCCCGCCAGGATCACTGCCCCGCCCGGCGCGGTTGCCTGCGCGAAAGCCGGCGCGAGCTCGATCAGCGGTCCAGCGAGAATGTTGGCGATCAGCAGGTCGAACGGCGCACGCGCGCTCAGCAGCGGCGAGTCCATGCCGTCGGCGCCGGCGAGCAGCAGCTCTCCGCTGCCGTGGCCCAGCTTCACGCCGTTGATCGCCGCATTGTCGCGGGCAACGTCGATGGCCACCGAATCGATGTCGGTTGCGATGCACTTCGCCTCCGGCCACAGCGCCAGCGCGGCGAAGGCGAGCAGGCCGGTGCCGGTGCCGATGTCGGCGATATTGGTAAAGGCCGCGCCGGAGCGTTCGAGCGAGTCGAGCGCAGCGAGGCAGCCGGCGGTCGTCGCGTGCTGGCCGGTCCCGAACGCCAGGCTGGCATCGATCTCGAACGCGATCGTCCCGGGCGGAACGCCGCGGTACATCGGCGTATGGACATAGAAGCGGCCGGCGCGGATCGGCTGAAGCCCGGCCTGCGACATAGTCACCCAGTCTGCTTCGCCGAGTTGCTCAAGCTGGGGCTCGCCGCTGCCGAGGGCGGCCAGCGTCGCCAGCTCGTCGCCGCTCGGATGGTGGTCGAAGTAAGCGTGGATCAGCCAGTGGTCCGGCCTGGCCGGGTCGGGCTCGTCGGCGACCAGCACCGGGGGAGAGCCGCTGTCGAGGAACAGGTCGTCCGCTGCGCCGACCGCCTCTCCCTGCGCGCGGTTGCAGGCGACGGTGGCGCGCCAGCTCATTTGGGCTGCAACGCTGGCGCCGTCCCGGCCGCGTACGTCTTGCAGGCGTCGGGATCGAGCAGCGGCTTCCCGAGCACCAGCCGCTTCGCCATGTCGCTCGCTTTCGGATCGGCAGTCACCAAAATCTCGCACGGGCTTGCGGCGATTCGCCCCGCCGACGCTGCGTCGCCGGGGGTCAGCCTGCCGGCATAGACGATGGTCCTGCACACGCCGCTGGCGCAGGCCTCCCAGCGCCAGCTCAGTCCGTTGGAGGAGGCGATGGCGGTCAGCAGGATGTTGCCGAGCCGGACTTCGCCGCCGTCGTTGACGATCCGCCCGACGTCGACCGCCTGCGGGTCGGTCGCGCTTCCCCGCTTCAGGATCGCGGCAGCCGCGGGCGAGGCGACGACCGTCGCGCCGCTCAGCCGCTGCAGCTTGGCGATCCCGCCGAGCTCGCCCGGGCCGGCATCGCTGTGCAGGATGAAGCGGATGTCGCGCGGCGAATAGCCAAGCTCCCGGATGTTATCGGCGATGAGGTCGCCGTCACCCTCTTCGCCGCCGTCGATCAGGACGTCGCCGTCCTCGCCGACGATCAGCATCGAGGCATGGCCGCAGGTGCCGACGAGATAGGAGTTGGCGTGGATTCGCACCGGCGGCGCCGCCCGGTTGGGATCGCTCGACCCGTCGCAGGCCGACGCCCACAGCGGCCCCGAGGTCTCGATCGGCGCCCGCGGCTGCTCGTTGACCCGCGGGTGGCCGAGCGGGATCACGATCTGCTGCGCGGCAAGCAGGAGCGGTGCGAGTTCAGCGAACATAGCTTGCTCCGTTGACGTCGATAACCGAGCCGGTCGCCGATGCCGGGGCTTCGGTGGCGGCCCAGCGGATAACCTCGGCAACCTCGCCGGTGGTCGCCACTCGCCCGAGCGGAATGTCGGCGAGGATCTGCGCACCGCCGCGACCCTGGAGATAGTCCTCCGTCATCTCGGAGACCGTGAAGCCGGGAGTCACGGCGAAGCACAGGATGTTCTCGGACGCGTAGCCGCGCGCGATCGACTTGGTCATTCCGATCATGCCGGCCTTGGACGCGGCATAATGCCAGTGCTGCGGGGAATCGCCGCGATAGGCGGCGCGGCTGGCGATGTTGACGATCCGTCCGCCTCCGCTGTCGCGAAAATGCCGGATCGCGAGGCGGCAGAGGTCGGCGGCGGATTGCAGGTTGATGGTCATGGTCCGCGCCCAGGCACGGTGCCATTCATCCTCGGGCGCGGTCTCGTCGGCGGTTTCGTAGATACCGGCATTGTTGACGAGCACGTCCACGCGCCCGCCGAGGCGCTCAATCGCCGCCTCCCAGATGCGCGGCGGCGCCGCAGGGTCCTCGAGGTCGCCCGCGACGAGATCTTCGTTGCCGCGCGTGGAATGACCCACGACATTGTGCCCACGCGACTTGAGGAGTGCGTAGGCGGCCGCGCCAATGCCGCGGCTGGCGCCGGTGATGAGGATGTTCATGGGAGGCTCTTATCCTCCCGACGCTTTCGTGGGGAGGGGGACCATGCGCAGCTTGGTGGGGGGGCCCCTCCGTCAGCCCTGCGGGCTGCCACCTCCCCTCGAAATCGAGCGGAGGATGATGCTAAGCCGCCAAGCCCTTCACGAACGCCTTGGCGCTCGCCCTGAAAGTGGCGATCTGCTCGCTGAAGCGGCCGAAGCCCTGCTCGACCTCGTCGATGTCCCTCGCGACATTCTCGGTGTCGCTGCGGATTGCGGCGATGGTCGAACTCATCGAAATCGGCGGCGAGGGCGGTCTCGTCGACGGCCGCGGTGATCATCGTCACCGTCTGCGCCTGGAGCTCCATCGCCTGGCGGATTCGGTCGGCGGAGGACTGCACCTCCTCGACCGTGCCCTGGATCGATCCATTGGCCTCGACGGTCTGGCGAGTCGCCTGCTGGATGCCGGTGATTTTGGCGGTGATGTCGTCCGTTGCGCGAGCGGTCTGCGAGGCGAGGCTCTTCACTTCCTGGGCGACGACCGCGAAGCCGCGGCCGGCGTCTCCGGCGCGCGCCGCTTCGATGGTCGCGTTGAGGGCGAGGAGGTTGGTCTGCCCCGCGATGTCGCGGATCAGGCTGAGGATCGAATTCGATTGCCTCGACATGCTCGGACAGCGCCTGGCTGACCTTGACGGCCTGGCTCGCCTGACTGCCCGCACGCGTGGCGACATCGGCCGCCACTTCGACTTCGGAGCGGGCGTCCTCGATGGCGCGGATCAGGCCGGCCGCCGTCTGGGCGGCTTCGCGCATCGCGACCGCCGATTGCTCGGCGGCGGCAGCGACTTCGCTGGTCTTGCCGAGCATTCCGCGGGCCGAGCTTGCGGTCGCGCGGGTGCGATCGGTCAGAACCTTGGACTGGTCGGTGCTTGCACGAACCAGCTCGGCGAACTCGGCGCTCGAATTGCTCGCTCTCCTGGTCGCGCGAGTTCGCCGCTTCGATCGTCTCGAGAAGCGCCACCTGGGCAAGAATGATGTCGGTTTCGAACGCGGTCAGCCGGCTGAAGGTGGTGACGCAGCGCTCGAGCGTGTCGAGCTTTTCCGAATAGCGGTCGAACAGGCGGGTGAGGATTTGCGTTTTCAGCTGGTCGCGGGCAGCAATGTAGGTCGGGACCGCGGTGCGCTCGGCGTAGATGCGGCGGCCATATTCGGCGACGGCCTGGACCCAGCTCGGATCGACCTTGCCGGTATAATGCGCCTCGACCTTGGCGGCGGCGTCCGGTCCGAACTGCGAGCGCACTTCCGCCTCGACGATGTCGCCGGCTTCGTCCCAAAGCTCGCGGACATCCCGTTCCAGCGATCCGCCCGGATTGTAAGCGGCGAGCCGGTTGCTCACCTGCTGGTCGGTGAGCCGCTGCAGCTGTCCATGATCCCCACGCATCGATCGCCCTTCCGTAAACCTGTGTCTCGCCGTTCCGCTTTGCGGCCGGACCTGCTCTTGCCGCATATTGGTTAAGAGGGGGTTAGGGGCTCCCCCGGTTTGCGGGAGCGATCCGGCAGGGCTCGCAATCTTGCCTCTCAGGGTGCGCCGTCTTAAGCGGGCCGCACCGATGCCAAGTCCTCGGCGCCGGACAAGCACAGAATCGAAAGCGGGCTGTTCATGGCTGCCAATCCGTCTCCACCCCATGCCAGGCCATTGTCGCCGCACCTCACCGTGTGGCGGTGGGGGCCGAACATGGCGGTTTCCATTCTTCACCGGGTGACCGGGGTTGCGCTGACCTTCGCCGGGCTCGGGATCCTGACCTGGTGGCTTTTGGCAGTGGCGGGGGACGCGAGCGGCTTCGACACGTTCGGCAAGGCGGCTCGCCACCCGATCGGGATCATTGTCCTGATCGGCCTCACCTGGTCGTTCTTCCAGCATCTGTTCTCCGGCATTCGCCACCTCGTCACCGACACCGGAGCCGCTCTGGAGCTTGGTCCGAACAAGAGCTCGGCGATCGCAACGGTCGTCTGCTCGCTGCTTCTGACTGCGGCGATGTGGGTCTATCTGCTGGGAGTGCGGTCATGAGTTTGGGCGAAAGCGCAACGCCGCTCGGCAAGGTGCGGGGCCTCGGCTCGGCGCGCGAAGGCGGCGAGCACTGGCTGACCGAGCGGGTCACCAGCATCGCCCTGGTGCTGCTCGGCCTGTGGCTGATCGCCTCGCTTCTGCTTCTGCCGTCCCTCGATCAGCGCACCATCGTCGAGTGGCTGCGCCTGCCGAGCGCCGCGGTGCCGATGGCGCTGCTGATCGTCATCGGCTTCCGCCACGCACTCGAGGGCATGAAGGTCGTCATCGACGATTATGTGCATGTCGAGGGCAACCGCTTCGCACTCAACACGCTGATGCTGTTCCTTGCCGTCGGCGGCGGCGCGCTGGCGCTGTTCGCGCTGGCTCGGATCGCTTTTGGAGGCGGCGCTTGAACACGACCTATTCCATCATCGACCACACCTATGACGTGGTGGTCGTCGGCGCCGGGGGTGCGGGCCTCCGCGCGACCATGGGCGCGGCCAACGCGGGGCTCAAGACCGCCTGCGTCACCAAGGTGTTCCCGACGCGAAGCCATACCGTCGCGGCGCAGGGCGGCATCGCGGCCAGCCTTGGCAACATGGGCCCCGACCATTGGCAGTGGCACATGTACGATACGGTCAAAGGCTCCGACTGGCTCGGCGACCAGGACGCGATCGAATATCTGAACTCGGGAAGCGCCCGCCGCGGTGATCGAGCTCGAGCATGCCGGCCTTCCGTTCAGCCGGACGCCTGAGGGCAAGATCTACCAGCGCGCGTTCGGCGGAATGACCCAGAACATGGGGAAGGGACCGGCCGCCCAGCGCACCTGCGCCGCCGCCGACCGCACCGGCCACGCGATGCTTCACACGCTCTATCAGCAGAGCCTGAAGTACGACGCCGACTTCTTCGTCGAATATTTCGCGATCGACCTGATCATGGAGAACGGCGCCTGCCGCGGCGTCGTCGCCTTGTGCCTCGACGACGGATCGGTCCACCGCTTCCGTGCGCAGTCGGTGGTGCTCGCGACCGGCGGCTACGGCCGGGTCTATTTCTCCGCGACCTCCGCCCACACCTGCACCGGCGATGGCAATGCGATGGTGCTTCGCGCCGGCCTGCCGCTCCAGGACATGGAGTTCGTCCAGTTCCACCCGACCGGCATCTACGGCGCCGGTGTCCTCATCACCGAAGGCGCGCGGGGCGAGGGCGGCTATCTCACCAATGCCAACGGCGAGCGCTTCATGGAACGCTACGCGCCGAGCACCAAGGACCTCGCCAGCCGCGACGTCGTGTCACGCGCTGAAGCGATGGAAATCCGCGAGGGCCGCGGCGTCGGCGAGCACAAGGACCACATCTTCCTTCACCTCGACCATATCGATCCCAAGATCCTCGCCGAGCGGCTGCCCGGGATCACCGAGACCGCGAAGATCTTCGCTGGCGTCGACCTGACGCGCCAGCCGATCCCGGTCGTCCCGACGGTGCACTACAACATGGGCGGCATCCCGACGAACTATCATGGCGAGGTCGTCACCTTGAAGGACGGCAACCCGGACGCGGTGGTGCCCGGCCTGTTCGCGGTCGGCGAGGCGGCCTGCGTCTCCGTTCATGGCGCTAACCGCCTGGGCTCGAACAGCCTGATCGACCTCGTCGTGTTCGGCCGCGCCGCCGGCATGCGGCTAGGGGAGATCATCAAGCCGAACGCCCTGCAGGACGAGCTGCCCAAGGATTCGGCCGACCTCGCGCTCGCCCGCCTCGACCATTTCCGCAATGCGAACGGCGGCAGCCCGACCGCCGAGATCCGCGTCAACATGCAGCGGACCATGCAGTCCGACTGCGCCGTGTTCCGGACCGACAAGACCCTGGCGGAAGGCGTCGAGCGGATCGACGGCATCTTCCAACGAATGGCCGACGTGAAGGTGACCGACCGCAGCCTGATCTGGAACAGCGACCTCGTCGAGACGCTCGAGCTCGACAACCTCCTCGCGCAGGCGGTCGTCACCATGCACTGCGCCGCCAACCGCAAGGAAAGCCGCGGCGCGCACATGCAGGAAGACTATCCCGAGCGCGACGACAAGAACTGGATGAAGCACACCGTCGCCTGGTTCGACGGCTGGGGCGGCAAAGCGCCGGCCGGCGGCGTGAAGATCGATTACCGCCCGGTGCACAACTATACGCTGACCGACGATATCGCCTACATCGAGCCGAAGAAGCGGGTTTACTAAATCCTCCCTGCCGCCGCAGGCGGTGGGGAGGGGGACCTTCAGCGCAGCTGAGTGGTGGAGGGGCAGCGAGCGCAGCGAGCCCCACTGAAGCGCACGTTGCGAGGGGCCCCTCCGTCATCGCTTCGCGCTGCCACCTCCCCATCGCTTCGCGACAGGGAGGATTTTAGAAATCCACCTTGTCGTAGTGGCTTGGCGGCACGATCACTTCCATCCGCTCGCCAAGCAGCGGCCTGAACCCGGGCCGCGACTTCATGACCGCGTACCAGTCCTTGGTCTGCTTGTGCCCGCGCCAGTCGAGCGCACCGAGATAATCGATGACGCTCAGATGGGCGGCTGCCGTGAAGTCGGCGAGGCTTAGGCCCGGGCCCCGCGAGCCATCGCCGATGGTCGAGCAGGTAATCGAGATAATCGAGATGCTCGCCGGCAACGCGCATCGCCTGGCGAAGCACGCTGGTGTCCGGACTTTCGCGGCTGACGAGGCGCTTGCGCATCCGCTCGTACATCAGGGGCTCGACCGCCTCGCGATACATCTTCAGGTCGAACCACTCGGTCATCCGCCGGATTTCGGCGCGCATCGCGGCATTGCCGTGGATCATCGGCATGCGGTCGACGGTCTCGTCGAAATATTCGACGATCGGCTGCGACCCGATCAGCGTGACGCCCTGGTCCGCCTCGACGATGACCGGAGTCTCGCCGGCGGGGTTCAGGTCGATGAATTCGTCGCGCTTCTCCCACGGGTTCTCGCGCACCAGCTCATGGCCGACGCCCTTCTCGGCGAGAACGAGCCGGACCTTGCGGGAAAACGGGCACAACGGGAACTGGAAGAGCTGCCACATGGACGGGCAGCTTTAGCGTGTAGGCGGCTAGCGTCTAGCGCTTCGGATAGGTCGGATCAGGGAGATTGGCGGTTGCGCGCTGCAGCGACCGGCTGACCTGCTGCAGGCCCTCGACGACTTGCGGAATCGCGTCGTTCACCGCCCGGATGCTCTGGCGGGCCATCGGCCGCGCCTCGGCGACGCGGCGGTGAAGCTTGCGTTTCGAACGCCGGGTCTTTCCGGCGCTTCCAGATCGCGCACGGTCATCTGCTGTTCGGCAGCCGTCGGAGCACGGCCGTCGATCGCCGCCTGGAGCCGCCCTACCGGCAAGCTCATGATCGCGTCCGTGACGGCATCGAGCGTGTTGGCGACCTTGTCTGCGGCTGCCGGCGGGATCTGCGGCACCGAAGTTTGCGCGTAAAGCGGCGCCGCCGACAGCAGCAGGGGCAGTGCAAGGATTGTCGCGCGCATGGACCGGACCTCCGCCAAGTCGCTGAATAGTCGGGCGGAACAGCTTAGCGAAAGCTGAACGCCAGATAAATCAGCGCAAGCTCAGCCAGACGATGGCGGCACATCCCGCGACGATCCGGTACCAGGCGAAGGGCGCGAAACCATGCCTCGAGATGTAGTGGACGAAGCCGCGCACCACGACGAGCGCGACGACGAAGCTGACGATGAACCCGACGGCGATGGTCCCGAAGCCGACGCCATGCGCGCCGGCCATGATCTCGTCGTGATGCTTGGCAAGCTCCAGCGTCGTCGCTCCGACCATGGTGGGGATGGCGAGGAAGAAACTGAACTCCGCGGCCGTGCGGCGTTCTACGCCGAGGCTGAGGGCGCCCATGATCGTCGCACCGGACCGGCTGACGCCCGGGATCATCGCCAGGCATTGCGCGACGCCGATGCCGACTGCCGTCCCGGCAGGGAGATCGCCGACTCCGACCTTGTCGCTGTGCTTCACCAGCTTCTCGATGATCAGGATGGCAATGCCGCCGACGACCAGCGCCACCGCGACGACCATGGCGTTCTTCAGCAAGGCGTCGATGTGCTTGAGGAGGATGAAGCCGAGCACCGCCGAGGGCAGGAAGCCTATCAGCACGTTACGGACGAAGCGCCACGACGCCCCCTCGCGGCGGATCATGCCTTCAATCACCGCCCAGAACGTGCGCCAGTAGAGCACGATGATCGCGAGAATCGCGCCGAGCTGGATGATGACGTTGAACGCTTCCCACTTGCCGGCGTCGTAGCCGAGCAGCTCGGTCGCCAGGATCAGATGCCCGGTCGAGGACACGGGCAGGAATTCGGTGACGCCCTCGACGATGCCGAGGATGATGGCGATCAGCAGGATGGGCATGGGTTGGGGAGGGGCCTCAGGAGGTCGCGGTCAGGTTGAGCCGGCGGCCCGCAAACTTGCCGCCCTTGTGAAAGCGGCCGAGCCATTCGTAGCCGACGGCGGCGAGCGGCGTCGG
>CAWGRB010000017.1:0-19480 GCA_963824845.1 uncultured Alphaproteobacteria bacterium | reverse complement strand
AAAAACCCATGGCGCGCGGGCCCTTAAGCCCGATGCTCCATCAGTGCCCAAGATAGTGGCTAGGCCGCGCGATCAAGCGCGGCTCCGGAGAAGGCGGCGTTGACGAGATCGTCGCGCATCTGGGCGGTGCCACGGTCGGCGATCGGGAGCGCCGCGAGCTGCTCGCAATGGGCGGGCAGTTCCTCGGGGTAATTGGTGAAGCCGAGGATGAGGGCGCGGGCGGTCGGGGCATCGATGCCGCTGGAGGCGATGGCGCGCGCCTTGTCGCCTACGGGCGGGTCGGGTTGGAGGAAGCGGCCATTCTTGAAACTGCCCCGGCGTGCGGCTGCTGTCCGCCCCGCGCGGCGAATTGCGGGCGGCGGAGGGCGTCGAAGCGCTGCAGCCATTCCTCGCGGTACATGCGAGCTAGGCGGGGTGGCCGATCGCCGAGGCGTGCGCAACGAGGCGCTGCTGGAGGGAGGCGCAGGCCTCAGGCGTGGCGAGCGGCTCGGCGTCGACTTCATGACGCCACATCCGCGCGTCGAGGCTTCGCCCTTGGCGAGCAGGCCTCGAAGGCGTCCTGCCCGCCCGAGCGACCACGTCGTCCGGGTCCTGGCCTGCGGGCAGCTCGACGAAGCGCAGGGTGCGGTCGGGGCGAGGTGGGGCAGGGCGCGCAAGGCCGCGCGGATCGCCGCCTTGCGGCCGGCATGTCGCCGTCGAAGCAGAGGATCGGCGACGGGATCGAGCCGCCACATTCGCTCGAGCTGGGCTTCGGTGACAGCGGTGCCGTTGGGCGCGACGACCTCGGCGATGCCGGCGCGGTCGAGGGCGATCACGTCCATATAGCCTTCCACCACGATCAGCCGCTTGGCGGCGCGGCTGGCGGGAGAGGCGCGATCGATGTTGTAGAGAGTCCGGCCCTTGTCGAAGAGCGGCGTGTCGGGCGAGTTCAGATATTTCGGCTCGCCCTCGCCGAGGATCCGGCCGCCGAATGCGATCACCCGGCCGCGTGGGTCGCGGATCGGGATCATCAGCCGTCCACGGAAGCGGTCGTAGCTGTCCTTGCCGCCTCCTCGGGCTTGATCAGCATTCCGGTCTCGACGAGCTTGTCCTCGCCGAGGTGGGCGAGGGCCCGCTTGAGCGCGTTGCGCCTGTCAGGCGCGAGGCCGATGCCGAAGCGCTGCGACGGTCGCGGCTCGATGCCGCGGCGCTTGAGATAATCGCGGGCGCCGGCGCCGTCGGGCCCGTGGAGCTGCTCCGCATACCAGTCGCGCGACTTCACCCATGACGTCGGTCAGGGTCGAGGCGCGTTCGGAGCGCTCCTGCGCCCGGGATCGGGGGCGGGGACCTCGAGCCCGGCCTTGGCGGCAAGCTCCTTCACTGCGTCCATGAACGGCATGCCGCGATTGTCGGTCAGGAAGCGGATGGCGTCGCCGTGCGCGCCGCATCCGAAGCAATGGTAGAAGCCCTTGTCGTCGTTGACCGTGAAGCTCGGCGTCTTCTCGTTGTGGAACGGGCAGCACGCCTTCCACTCGCGGCCGGCGCGGAGCAGCTTCACGGTCGGCGCAATGACGGCCGAGAGCGTGGTGCGGGCCCGCAGCTCGTCGAGAAAGGCGGGGGAGAGGGTCACTGCGGCTGACCACTTTCGCCTGAGCGTCTCGGTCGTCTTTCGTCCTGAGCGTCTTCGAAGGGCGTTCTTGCGAGGGTTGCAGATTCAGCGCGCCCTTCGACTACGCGCTGCGCGCTGCGCTCAGGACGAACGAATTCTTCCGAGCAGGGCTCTACTTCGTTCGTCCTGAGCATAGTGGAACGGCGTTCGTGAGGCGCTCGGGCAAGCCAGCCCACTCGGTCCCAGTCACCCGCGATGAGCGCTTCCTTCTTCGCGCGGCTCCAGCCTTTGACGCGGCGCTCAAAGGCGAATGCCTCGTCGCGCGTCGGCGCTGTTTCAGTCCAGACAAGCTCAACCGGCCGCCTACGCCTGGTCCAATCGCCGCCGATGCCCTGCTGGTGCTGCCAGAGGCGAGCTTCCAAGTTGTCGCTGTGTCCAGTGTAGTAGGAGCCGTCGGCGCAGCGCAGAATGTACACCCAGAATTGCATTGATGTCGTGCCAGCGCCCTTCGACTTCGCTCAGGACGAACGAAGTTCGGAGATTGGCACCGCGAATCGCGTAGCGGCAAGCGCGGTGGGCAGAATTATCCACAGCTAGCGAGGGAATTCATGCGCCCAGCGCCGCCCTCCCCGGCCCCTCCCGCTCCTGCGGGACGGGAGAATCAGGCGTTCAGCGCCGCCTTGACGAGGCTGCTCGCACGGGCCGGTTCGATGCTGGCGCCAAGGCGCTCTTTCACCAGCGCCATGACGCGGCCCATGTCCTTCATCGAGCTGGCGCCGGTTTCCGCGACGATGGCGCCGATCTGGGCCTGGGCTTCCTCGTCGCTGAGCTGGCCGGGGAGGAAGCGCTCGATGACCATGATCTCGGCGTCTTCGGCGGCGGCGCGGTCGTCGCGGCCGTTCTTGCGGTAGATGTCGGCCGATTCGCGCCGCTGCTTGACCATCTTCTGCAGCACTCCGGTGACCAGCTGGTCATCGTCGGCCGGGGCGCCGCCGGTGCGCGCTTCGATGTCGCGGTTCTTGATGGCCGCCGAGACCATGCGCAGCGTTGCCGTGGTCTCCTTGTCGCCGCCCTTCATCGCGGTGATGGTTGCGGCCTTGATGTCGTCGCGGATCATGTGGGGTCCCGTTCGCAGGAAACGATCAGCCCTAGCGGGGCATTTCCGGGCTGACCAGCCGTTGACCGGGCCGGCGAATGTGCCTAGCGACGGCGCCTTAGCGACATTGCTGCAAACCCGACGACGAGAGGCTCCTTTCGCCCATGGCCGACGTGCGCCCAGACCACTCCAACAGCCCCGAGGGCGCGACGGGAGTCGTGGTGTTCGCCGACGGGCGGACCGTGTGGGGGCAGGGCTTCGGAGCGGAAGGCGAGGCGGTCGGGGAGCTGTGCTTCAACACGGCCATGACCGGCTACCAGGAAGTCATGACCGACCCGAGCTATGCGAGCCAGGTGGTCGCCTTCACCTTTCCCGCACATCGGCAATGTCGGCGCCAACGCCGAGGACGTCGAGGCGGGGCAGGCGCACGCGGTCGGCTGCCTGGTGCGTGAGGTGGTGACCGAGCCGAGCAATTATCGCTCCGGCGAGGGCTTTTCCGACTGGATGCGCAAATCCGGCCGGATCGGGATTTCGGGACTCGATACGCGCGCGCTGACCAGGCTGGTGCGCGACCAGGGGCCGCCGAACATCGCGATCGCGCACCGGGCGGACGGCAGGTTCGACCTCGACGCGCTGCGGAGGATGGCCGCGGACTGGCCGGGGCTCGAGGGCATGGACCTGGCGAAAGAGGTCAGCCGCGAACAGATCGAGGGCTGGACCGGCGGCAAGTGGCTGTGGGGGCAAGGATACGAGATCGGCAGCGAGGATGCCGATCGCCCGCACGTGGTCGCAGTCGACTATGGCAGTAAACGCAATATCTTCCGCAACCTTGTTGAGGCGGGTGCTCGGGTCACGGTGGTGCCGGCGAGCGCGAGCTTCGACGAGATCATGGCGCACGAGCCGGACGGCTTCTTCCTGTCGAACGGGCCAGGCGATCCGGCTGCCACCGGGGACTATGCGGTGCCGGTGATCCGGCGGATGCTTGAGACCGGCAAGCCGCTGTTCGGAATCTGCCTCGGCCACCAGATGCTGGCGCTTGCGGTCGGTGGACGGACGAGCAAGATGTTCCAGGGCCACCGCGGCGCCAATCACCCGGTCAAGCGGCTCGCCGACGGACGCGTCGAGATCACCAGCATGAACCACGGCTTCGCGGTCGAACGCGCGGGGCTGCCGGACAACGTCCGCGAAACCCACGTGTCGCTGTTCGACGGAAGCAATTGCGGGCTGGAGCTGACCGACCGTCCGGCGTTCAGCGTGCAATACCATCCGGAGGCGAGCCCGGGGCCGCAGGACAGCTTCTATCTGTTCGAGAAGTTCGTTGCGCAAATGTCCGGAAACGCTGCCTGATGTCGGCAATCGGCGAGCGCTTGGCGGTCGTCAGCCTGGGGCTGTCGTGCCAGACCAGCCGGCAGATCGACGGACATGTGCCGCTGCTTCGCAAGCTCACCGGCGACGAGACCATCGACAAGGCGAGCTTGCCCTTCGACTGGCTGATCAGCACGCCGCACGGGCTCGAAAGCCTGATCGGCAGCGGCACCTTTTTCCCCGACGACCCTGCGGCGCTGTACGACGACCAGGGCCGCCTGCGCAGCCGGGAGCACGAGTTGCTCTATTGGCACGTCAGCCGCCACGCCTCGCGGGTCGGCCATCCGTCCTTCGAGGATGCCCGATCCAAGTTCGCGCATACCTCGGGCAGGTTCGGCGCGATGGCCAAGCTCGACCGGGTCATTGCGGTCGTCTCGGACACACAGGGCAATCTTCCGTGGGTGCAGGACGAATGGAAGATCCCGCTTCTCGACACCACCCCGGCGCAGGCGGAGCAGCTTCGCCGCACTTTCGCGGACTTCCTCGGCCGCCGCGTCGATCTCCTGATGGTGAGCCGCAATGCCCGGCCGGATTTCGAGCAACGGGCGGACTTCGCGTATTACCACATGGTCCCAGAGCCCGAGGGCTGGGCCGGCAGCGGCCGCGACTGGGCGGCTGTGTTCCAGGACTATTTCAGCCGTGGCTAGGCGCCTGGCTCTTCTCGCGGCGGCGTTCGTTCTGCCGAGCGCCTGCGCGACCGCGCAGATGCATAGCGAGGAGCAGCTGAATGCCGTCGCGCAAAACTGCGGCCTGTCGGTCGGCGAGGTCATGCAGGATGCGAGCGAGAAGCAGCCTGCTGTTCCTGATGAGAAGCGAGCCGTCGGCGGATCAGCGGGCCTGCCTCTATCGCTGGGCGCATCGCGGCCACATGCACCTCGTCATCGTCAACATCGCCAACGGACCAGCTTCCTAGAATGCCCAAGCGCAACGACATTTCCTCGATCCTCATCATCGGCGCCGGGCCGATCGTCATCGGCCAGGCGGCGGAGTTCGATTATTCGGGAAGTCAGGCCGTCAAGGCTCTGAAAGCCGAAGGGTATCGGGTCATCGTCGTCAATTCGAACCCGGCGACGATCATGACCGACCCGGAGCTGTCGGATGCGACCTATATCGAGCCGGTGACGCCGGAGATCGTCGCCAAGATCTGCGAGAAGGAGCGTCCCGACGCGATCCTTCCGACGATGGGCGGGCAGACCGGGCTGAACACGGCGCTGGCGCTGTACAAGGACGGGACTCTCGACCGGCTCGGGATCGAGCTGATCGGCGCCAATGCGCAGGCGATCGAGAAGGCCGAGGACCGGCAGAAATTCCGCGACGCGATGGACAAGATCGGCCTTGAGAGCCCGCGCTCGGCGATCGTTCATTCGATGGAGGAAGCCGCGGCTGCGTTGGAAAGAGTCGGCTTGCCGGCGGTCATCCGGCCGAGCTTCACGCTTGGCGGGACGGGCGGCGGAATTGCCTACAACCGCGAGGAATATGAGCGGATCGTGCGGTCGGGTCTGGAGGCGTCGCCGACGACGGAAGTGCTGATCGACGAGAGCCTGGTCGGCTGGAAGGAATATGAGATGGAGGTGGTCCGCGACCGCGCGGACAATGCCATCATCATCTGCTCGATCGAGAATATCGACCCGATGGGCGTGCATACCGGCGATTCGATCACGGTCGCGCCGGCGCTGACGCTGACCGACAAGGAATATCAGCGGATGCGCTCGGCGAGCATTGCGGTGCTGCGGGAAATCGGCGTCGAAACAGGCGGTTCCAACGTCCAGTTCGCGGTCGATCCGAAGACCGGGCGGATGGTCGTGATCGAAATGAACCCTCGCGTGTCGCGGTCGTCGGCGCTGGCGTCGAAGGCGACGGGCTTTCCGATCGCCAAGGTCGCGGCGCGGCTGGCGGTCGGCTACACGCTCGACGAGATCGCCAACGACATCACCGGCGGCGCGACTCCGGCGAGCTTCGAGCCGACGATCGATTATGTCGTCACCAAGATCCCGCGCTTCGCGTTCGAGAAGTTCAAGGGCGCGGAGGCGATCCTGTCGACGGCCATGAAGTCGGTCGGCGAAGTGATGGCGATCGGGCGCAGCTTCGCCGAGAGCCTGCAGAAGGCTTTGCGGGGGCTGGAGACCGGCCTCACCGGCCTCGACCGGGTGCGGCAGTTCGATGGCGCGGACCCTGCGGAGATCGAGAGTGCGCTGGCGCGGTCCACTCCGGACCGGCTGCTGGTCGCCGCAGAGGCGCTCCGGCAGGGCTTTACGGTCGAGCGGATCAACCAGATCGCCGGCTTCGATCCCTGGTTCCTGCAGCGCATCGAGGAGATCGTCGCGCGCCGAGGAGGAGGTGCGCATCAAGGGGCTTCCGAGCGACGCTCGGGGAATGCGGCGGCTGAAGGCCATGGGCTTCTCCGACGCCCGCCTCGCGCAACTGTCGCTGCGGTCGGCGCATTTCGCCGGGCAGCCGGGTCGCGTCGGGCGTCGTCCACGATGCCGCCAAGGCGATGACTGGCGGAGTAACGGAAGCGGAAGTGCGGGCCCATCGTCTCGCGCTTGGCGTCCGGCCGGTGTTCAAACGCATCGACAGCTGCGCGGCGGAGTTCGATGCGGCGACGCCCTACCTCTATTCGACCTACGAGGCGCCCCTATTCGGCGAGCCCGAGGACGAGGCCGGCGGTCAGCGACCGGCGGAAGGTGATGATCCTGGGCGGCGGGCCGAACCGGATCGGGCAGGGGATCGAGTTCGACTATTGCTGCTGCCACGCCGCGTTTGCGCTCGGCCGCGATGGCGCAGGGTTCGAGACGATCATGGTCAATTGCAACCCGGAGACGGTGTCGACCGACCCGGACACCTCCGACCGGCTCTATTTCGAGCCGCTCACCGCCGAGGACGTGCTCGAGATCGTCCGGCGCGAGCAGGAGCGGGGGGAATTGCTCGGCGTCATCGTCCAGCTTGGCGGGCAGACGCCGCTGAAGCTCGCGGCCGAGCTGCAGGCGTCGGGCGTGCCGATCCTCGGCACCTCGCCGGACAGCATCGACCTTGCCGAGGACCGCGAGCGGTTCGCGGCCCTGGTCGGGCATCTCGGGCTCAAGCAACCGGCCAACGGGATTGCCCGGAGCCGCGAGGAAGCGCTGATCGTCGCCGAGCGGATCGGCTATCCGGTGCTCCTGCGGCCGTCCTACGTGCTTGGCGGACGCGGGATGGAGGTCGTCGAGGGCCCGGCCCAGCTCGAGAATTACATCGCGACTGCGGTCGCGGTGTCGGGGTCGAGCCCGGTGCTGATCGACCGCTATCTGCGCGATGCCATCGAGGTCGACGTCGATGCCATCTGCGACGGCAAGGACGTCGCCGTGTGCGGGGTTCTCCAGCACATCGAGGAAGCGGGCGTGCACTCGGGCGACAGCGCCTGCTCGATCCCGCCCTACAGCCTGCCGGCGGAAATCGTTCGCGAGATCGAGCGGCAGACCCGCGAGCTGGCGCTGGCGCTGCAGGTCAAGGGGCTGATGAACGTCCAATATGCGGTGAAGGACGGCGAGGTCTATCTGATCGAGGTCAACCCTCGGGCGAGCCGGACTGTGCCGTTCGTCGCCAAGGCGATCGGGCAGCCGGTCGCGAAGATCGCCGCGCGGGTCATGGCCGGCGAGCCGCTCGCGAGCTTCGGCCGAGGTCGGCCGCGAGCTCGACTATATCGCCGTCAAGGAATCCGTTTTCCCATTCGCGCGCTTCCCGGGCACCGATCCGGTGCTGGGACCGGAAATGAAGAGTACCGGCGAAGTCATGGGCCTGGAACGGAATTTCGACGTTGCGTTTGCCAAGGCGCTGCTCGGCGCCGGGATGGTCTTGCCGCAGGGCGGTACCGCGTTCGTGTCGGTCAAGGACAGCGACAAGGACCATATCGTCCCCGCCGTCGAGAAGCTGATCGAACTCGGCTTCTCGGTCATCGCGACCGGCGGCACGGCGGCGCACCTCACGCGACAAGGGCCTGCCGGTCGAAACGGTGAACAAGGTAGCGCAGGGGCGGCCCCACATCGTCGACCGCCTGCTCGACGGCGAGGTGGTGCTGGTGTTCAACACCACCGAGGGCTGGCAGTCGCTGAAGGACAGCCATTCGATCCGGGCGACGGCGGTGGCGCGAAAGGTGCCGTACTTCACGACCGCTTCGGCAAGCCTTGCAACTGCGCGGGCGATCGAGGCGCTGCGGGGCCGAGCGCTTGAAGTCGGCTCGCTGCAGTCCTATTATTCCGCTTCCGCAATTTAGCCTCCACCGACCATCTGCACTTTGGGCGGGCCCGGGATGGGCACGCAGGGCAGGACTTTTGAAAAAGGGATCGACATGGCGAGTGCCGACAAGGTGCCGATGCTGGCCGAGGGCTATGCAATGCTGAGCGACGAGCTGAAGCGCTTGCGCAGCGAGCGCCCCGAGATCGTCGAGGCGATCGAGGTCGCGCGCGCTCACGGCGACCTTTCCGAAAATGCCGAATATCACGCCGCCAAGGAGCGCCAGGGCCAGGTCGAGGCGATGATCGCCGATCTCGAGGACCGCCTGAGCCGGGCGATGGTGATCGACCCGACGACTCTGTCCGGCGACAAGGTCGTGTTCGGGGCGACCGTCACCCTGACCGACGAGGATGACAAGACCGTGCGCTACCAGTTGGTCGGACAGGCCGAGGCTGACGCCAAAGTCGGCAGGATCAGCTACAATTCGCCGCTGGGACGGGCGCTGATCGGCCGTCAGGCCGGTGAAGAGGTCGAAGTCACGACCCCATCCGGCGACCGCTATTACGAGATCGAGAAGGTCGAATTCGTCTGAGCGGGCCGATGATGGCGGCGGCGTCAACCGCGTGCCTCGCACGGCGACGGTTGCGATCATCGCGCTGACCTGCGCTGCCTGGCTGGTCGCCCATCTGCTCGGTCTCGACGACCGCGCCGCGGCCGGGCCTCGGCTTCATCCCGGCGCGCGCCAGCGGACTCATCCGCGTGGTTCCGGCGGTCCCGGCGTTCCTTACCCCGCTGACCGCGACCCTGGTTCATGGCGGCTGGCTCCACCTCGGCTTCAACATGCTGATGCTCGGGTGGTGCGGGACCGCATGTCGAGCGCGTGCTTGGACGCACCGGGCTGATCGTCCTGTATGTGGTCGGCGCCTATGCCGCCGCAGCGGCGCAGTGGCTGTCGATCCGCATGGGCATGATGCCGATGATCGGTGCCAGCGGCGCGATCAGCGCGGTGATCGGCGCCTTCGCGCTGAGCTTCGGCCGCGCCAAGCAGGTGACGTCATCGGCGCGGCTCAACCGCTGGATCAACGTCGTCTGGCTGCTCGCCGCCTGGGTCGTGCTTCAGGTGATGGTCGGCTGGCTGGCCGGCGGGCAGGGCTATCTGCTGGCGACCCCGGCCCATATCGGCGGCTTCATCGCCGGCCTGCTGCTTCAGCGGCCGCTGCTGCTCTGGCGGTACCGCAACGCCTGAGCGGCGGCACTGCTTCGGGCGCGAAATCCCTCCCGCGTCCGGCTCCAGCAGGCGGTGCAGGTGGACGACGACATATTTCATCTCGGCATCGTCGACGCTGCCCTGCGCCTTGGCGCGCCAGGCGTCTTCGGCGGCGGCATAGCTGTCGTAGATGCCGACGAGATCGATGGTCGACATGTCGAAGTCGAGGCCGCGCGGATCCTTGACCCGGCCGCCGAACACGAGGTGGAGCTTGCTCATGAGCGGCCCGCTAGCAGGATTTCGCGGTCCTGCGAACCTGGAGCGCCTCAGTTCGCGTTTTTGGCCGCGTCGCTCGCGGCCTTGGCCGTCGCCTTGGCGGCATCGGTTACGCGGTCGAGGAGCGAGCGGATGGTCTGCTTCACCCTTTTCGCGGCTGAGGCCGACCTCGCCGAGCCGCTGCGTTCCTGTCTCGCGGGCGGCACGGTCGCAGCGCTCGGCGCTCTTGCGGACGCGGCGCGCGGTCGGACGAACCAGCCGATCCTCGGTCTCGGTGCGGGGCAGCAGCGCGGCGATCAACGCGCCTGCAGCGAGGCCGCCGGCAAGCGCGATCAGGGGCGCTTCGGTGAGGGTGTCGACGGCTTGGCGGCCGGCATCGGCGACGCTGCTCCGCGCGCTGTCGTAGGCGTCGATGGCGCGCTGCCGCGGCGTCGGCCTGCTGCCGGTGCGTAGGCGTCGCTGCTGCGTGGGTCGGTCATTCGACTGTCTCCGTATCCTTGGTTTTCGATTTCTGCGCGAGCCTTGGCGCGGCGCTTTGCCGAACGGTCGCCGCGACCAGCTTGTCCGCCGAGGTCCATCAGCGGCTGCGCGGGCGAGGAACATGGTGATCGCGGCGACCACGCCGCCGGCGGCGACGGGACGGGCGCGCACCGCGTCGACGGCGTCCTCGGCCAGGTCGGCGCCCTTGCTTCGCGCGCCCTGCCACGCATCGCGGGCGAGGGTTCGCGGGCTGATCCGGCTCCTGAAGCTCGTGCGCGGTGGACATCAGCCGGGCGCGCGAGCGCTCCACCTCGATCCGGGCAGCTGCGACCTTCGGGTCGTCGGGGCCGGCGATCCGTCACAGGACGCTCCTGATCCGGTTGATCGCGACCCAGGCGAGCCCGCCGGCGAGCGCGGCGAAGATCAGCATGCCGATCAGCCCGGCAAGAAGCGGCCCGACGAACTTGGCGAGCGCAAGCACGACGCCGAACGCCAAAGCGTTGATTGCTGCCATGCGCGATGAACAGCGCGGCGACGAGCAATCCCGCCGGAAGCGCCAGAGCGCCTCGCCTTGGCGGCCGCGATCGCCCTGACCAGGCCGATCTCGGCGCGCGCATAGGCCTTGCCGTCCTCGATGAGCTGGTGGACCAGCTCACCGATGGACGTCGCCGTCCGGCTCCGGCTCCGACTGCTCCGGCACCTTCAGCATCAGTCGCGGTCGTCCTCGTCGTCGGCGTCCCTGGCGAGCAAGGCCGCTCTTGAGCAGCCGCGCGACGACGAAGCCGACGACCGCGGCGCCGGCGAGCGCGACGCCGGGGCTATTGCGGACGAAGGTGCGGGCGTCGTCGATGAGCTCGTCCGGGTCCTTGCTGGCGATGCTGTTCGCGGCATTCTCGATCGCCGAGGCCGCGCGGCGGGCATAATCGCCATATTCGTTGCCGAGGCGGTCATCGAGGCCGGTCGCGGTGTCGCCGATCATTCGGCCGACGTTGGCAAGCGCTTCGGACGGATCGTTCCAGGCCCTGGCCGACGAAGCCGCGGGCGCGGTCGCCGGCCTGGCTGGTGAGCCGTCGCGGCCGCTGCGGAGGCGGTCGGCAATTCCGCCCTCGGCGCTTCCGCTGCCGGTCACCGCGATCTCGGCATCGCACCGACGCGGATCCCTCGTCGACGTCGCTCGCTCGCCGGTGCCGGTGTTCGGACGCGCCGGCGATCACGGTGTCGGTGCCTTCGGGCAGGGCGGCTGTCGTTGTCAGCCATGGCCAGTCTCCTTTTTCCTTGCCGCTTCAACCCGGGACCGAGGACCCGCGTTCCTGCTCTTCCGAAGCGAAAGTTGCACGATCGGACGCGCAGCCTAATAGGCTCGTCCTAAACCGACATCGTTACGATCTCGCAAGGAAATTCGCCATGACCATCATCGTCGACGTGCACGCCCGCCAGATCCTGGACAGCCGCGGCAACCCGACGGTCGAGGTCGATGTCGAGCTCGAGGACGGCAGCCTGGGCCGCGCCGCGGTTCCGTCGGGTGCGTCGACCGGCGCTCACGAAGCGGTCGAGCTTCGCGACGGCGACAAGAGCCGGTGGGGCGGCAAGGGCGTCGGCAAGGCGGTCGAGGCGGTGAATGGAGAGACTTGCCGAAGCCGTGCTCGGGCTCGATGCCGAGGACCAGGCGGGGCTCGATGCCGAGATGATCGAGCTCGACGGTACGCCGAACAAGGGCCGGCTCGGCGCCAACGCGATCCTCGGGGTGAGCCTGGCGGCGGCGCGGGCGGCGGCGCAGGCGGTCGGCCTGCCGCTGTACCGCTATGTCGGCGGGGTCGACGCCAACCTGCTGCCGGTGCCGATGATGAACGTCCTGAACGGCGGCGCCCATGCCGACAATCCGCTCGACTTCCAGGAATTCATGATCGTTCCGGCGGGCCTGCCGAGCTTTTCCGAAGCGCTGCGGTGCGGAACCGAAGTGTTTCATGCGCTTGAAGGGCGCGCTGCACGGTGCGGGCCTTGCGACCGGCGTCGGCGACGAGGGCGGCTTCGCGCCGAACATTGGTTCGCCGCGGGAAGCCATCGAGTTCATCCTGCGCGCCGTCGAGGCGGCGGGCTACAAGGCCGGCGAGGACGTGTTCCTGGCGATGGACCCGGCGGCGAGCGAGTTCTTCAAGAACGGCAAATATCGAGCTGGCCGGGCGAGGGCAAGAGCCTGACCCCCGACCAGATGGCCGACTTCTACGTCGAACTCGTGCGCGACTATCCGATCGTGTCGATCGAGGATGGCGTTGCCGAAGACGACATGGCCGGGCTGGAAGGCGATGACCGAGAAGCTCGGGCAGTCGATCCAGCTGGTCGGCGACGATCTCTTCGTGACCAACGTCGAGCGGCTGAAGCAGGGGATCGCGGACGGCATCGCCAATTCGATCCTGATCAAGGTCAACCAGATCGGCACCCTGACCGAGACGATCGCCGCCGTGCGGCTGGCGCAGACCTCCGCTTACACGACCGTGATGTCGCACCGCTCGGGCGAGACCGAGGATTCGACCATCGCCGACCTTGCCGTTGCGCTGTCGTGCGGGCAGATCAAGACGGGCAGCCTGGCGCGGTCCGACCGGACGGCCAAGTACAACCAGCTGCTGCGCATCGAAGAGGAGCTCGGCGACACCGCCCGCTTCCCCGGCATCGCGGCGATCAAGGCGTACCGGCCGCGGTCATCCACAAATTAATCCACGAATTCATTCATTAGGCTTGCCTTCGCGCGGCCTTCGTGATTTTCCTCATGACGTCATGGGGGGTGCTTCGAAAAGTTATGGCACTGATCCGCCGCTCGGCGGTGCCGGCGCTGGCGCTGATCGTCGTCGGCACCTTTGCCGGGCATGCGATCGCCGGGCCCGAACGGGCTGCTGGCGTGGGGCGGCTATCACCGCGCTTTGCAGGCCCGCGAGGCGGAGCTTGCCCAGCTCGACCAGCAGCGCGAGCAGCTTCGCCACCACTCGGCGCTGCTCGACCCGCGCAAGGCCGATCCCGACATGGCCGACGAGCTGGTGCGCAAGGACCTCGGCCTGGTTCGGCCCGACGAGGTGATCGTCCCACTCGACTAGGAACCGTTAAGCGCGGCCAAGGATTGCCGCATCGGGGCCGCATTCCTATAGAGCCCGCTTGCTTCTAAGGCCCTTCGAAAGGCTATTCCCTTGGCGCGTTCAGCGAATCCCAAGTCATCTCCAGCGGCTGAGGCCGCACCCGCCGACAGCGCGACGCCGCCGCAGCCCGAGCGCTACAAGGCGGGCAAGGACGAGCTTCTCAAGCTCTACCGCGAGATGCTGCTCATCCGCCGCTTCGAGGAGCGGGCGGGGCAGCTCTACGGGCTCGGGCTGATCGGCGGCTTCTGCCACCTCTACATCGGCCAGGAAGCGGTCGCGGTCGGGCTGCAGTCGGCGATGACGGTCGGCAAGGACAGCGTCATCACCGGCTACCGCGACCATGGCCACATGCTCGCCTACGGCATCGACCCGAAGGTCATCATGGCCGAGCTGACCGGGCGCGCGGCCGGCATTTCCAAGGGCAAGGGCGGGTCGATGCACATGTTCAGCGTCGACCATGGCTTCTACGGCGGCCACGGCATCGTCGGCGCGCAGGTGCCGCTGGGGACGGGACTCGCCTTCGGGCACAAGTATCGCGACGATGGCGGCGTCTGCCTCGCCTACATGGGCGACGGCGCGGTCAACCAGGGCCAGGTCTACGAGGCCTTCAACATGGCCAAGCTGTGGGACCTGCCGGTCATCTACGCGATCGAGAACAACCAGTATGCGATGGGCACCAGCATCGCGCGCTCGGCGGCCGAGCCCGAGCTGTTCCGGCGCGGGCAGGCGCACCGCATCCCGGGCCTTCAGGTCGACGGCATGGACGTGCTCGCGGTTCGCGGCGCGGCGCAGGTCGCGCTCGATTGGACGCGCAGCGGCAAGGGGCCGATCATCATCGAGTTCATGACCTACCGCTATCGCGGCCACTCGATGTCGGACCCGGCCAAGTACCGGTCGCGCGAGGAAGTGCAGGACGTCCGCGAGCATCGCGATCCCATCACCCACGCCGAGAAGGAACTCGAGAAATTGGGCGTCGCGCCCGAGGCGCTCAAGGCGATCGACAAGGAAATCAAGGACATCGTGGTCGCTGCTGCCAAGTTCGCTGAAGAGGCGCCGGAGCCCGATCCAAGCGAATTGTACACCGACGTGCTGGTGGAGAGCTACTGATGGCGACCGAGCTCAAGATGCCGGCCTTGTCCCCGACCATGGAAGAGGGGACTCTTGCCAAGTGGCTGGTCAAGGAAGGCGACGACGTGAAGTCGGGCGACATCCTCGCCGAGATCGAGACCGACAAGGCGACGATGGAGTTCGAAGCCGTCGACGAGGGCAAGATCGCCAAGATCCTGGTCCCCGAAGGGACCGACGGCGTGAAGGTCGGGCAGCCGATTGCGCTTCTGGCGGCCGAGGGCGAGCAGGTCAGCGATGCGCAGCCGGCGCCGGAGGCCGCGCCAAAGCCTGCGATGACGGCAACTCCGTCGGTGCCGGCGCCGGCCTCCCAGCAGGATGAGGCTACGCCGACGCCGCACGTGTTCGAGACGGCGGCGCGCGATCTTGTTGCCGACGTCGCCAAGACCCACGACGACCCGGAGGTGCCGGAGGGGACCCCGCTTGTCAGCACGACCGTCCGCGATGCCCTGCGCGATGCGATGGCCGAGGAAATGCGCCGCGACGACCGCGTGTTCGTGATGGGCGAGGAAGTCGCCGAGTACCAGGGCGCCTACAAGGTGACGCAGGGCCTGCTCCAGGAGTTCGGAGCGCGGCGCGTCGTCGACACGCCGATCACCGAATATGGCTTTGCCGGTGTCGGCACCGGAGCGGCGATGGGCGGGCTTCGTCCGATCGTCGAATTCATGACCTTCAACTTCGCGATGCAGGCGATCGACCACATCATCAATTCGGCCGCCAAGACCAACTATATGTCCGGCGGCCAGATGCGCTGCCCCATGGTCTTCCGCGGCCCTAACGGCGCCGCAGCCCGGGTCGCCGCCCAGCACAGCCAGAACTACGGCGCCTGGTACGCCAGCGTGCCCGGCCTGGTGGTGATCGCGCCCTACAGCGCGGCCGACGCCAAGGGGTTGCTGAAGGCGGCGATCCGAAGCGAGGACCCGGTCGTCTTCCTCGAGAACGAGCTTCTCTACGGCCAGCATTTCGATGTGCCGCAGCTCGACGACTACGTGCTTCCCATAGGCAAGGCGCGGGTCGTCCGGCCGGGCAAGGACGTCACCATCGTCAGCTACTCGATCGGTGTCGGAGTCGCCTTGGAAGCGGCGCAGGAACTGATGGGGCAGGGGATCAATGCCGAGGTCATCGACTTGAGGACCCTGCGCCCGCTCGACAAGGCGACGGTGCTTGCAAGCCTCAAGCGCACCAACCGCATGGTCGTGGTCGAGGAAGGCTGGCCGACCTGCTCGATCAGCGCCGAGATCATCGCCACCGCAATGACCGAAGGCTTCGACGACCTCGACGCGCCGGTTATGCGGGTGACGGATGTCGACGTGCCGCTCCCTTATGCCGCGAATCTCGAGAAGCTGGCGCTGATCAAGGCTTCGGAGGTCGTCGAGGCAGTAAAGGCCGTCTGCTATCGCTGAACGGCAGCTCGATGACGACCGCAAGGTCGTGCTCGGGCAGCTGCCGCGCGCTTTACGACCTGCCTTTTCGGCCCTCTGGGGGGTGGATCTCGCCTTCGCCGATGTGGTCGCGTCGACGACCGAACCGCGCCTCGGCGCGATCCGAATGGCCTGGTGGCGAGAGCGGCTCGAGGCGCTCGACGCGGGCGGAGACGCTCCGGCCGAACCCCGGCTGATCGCGGTCCAGACGGAGCTTTTCGCTCGCGGGATCAGTGGCGAAGAGCTGTCCCGACTCGAAGATGCGTGGTTGCCGCTGCTTGACGCGTTCCCTTGGCGGCAGGAGGTAGCGGACGGACTGAAGCTGCGCGGGCGAATTTTGTTCGGGATCGGTGCGCGGCTTCTCGGTGGCGATCCTGATGATGGCGAGGCCGCCGGCGCCCTGTGGTCGCTGGTCGACGGCGCGCGCCACTGCAGCGACATCCAATCGCGGACGTTCCTGCTTGAGCAGGCAAAAGCCGCGATTCGAGAGCTTCCGAAGGCGCGGACACCGAAATTCCTGCGGCGCTTGACCGGCCTTGCGGCGATGGCCGCGCATGACGCGGTGCGGAAGCGGCCGCTCGACCTGCCCTATTTCAGCCCGGGCGCGGGGAATGGCCGCCGCCCTTCACTACCTCAAAGGCACTTTGCCCCGAGGTTGACAGGAACGCCTCCGAAACGGAGAGAAGTCGAGTGCCGAATCTCCTGCTTGCTGGGAGCATTCGATGTTGCGTTTTTTCGCCGGCGCCGCCGCCGCATTCCTTCTCCTCGCCGGGGCTTTCCTGTTGTGGCAGCCGCGCGCTGCCGAAGCCGGATCGGCTCTTCCCGAGGCTCCGGCGCCCCGCGCCAATCGAGCTACCGGGCTGCTTGCAGCATCAGTGCCGTTCGAACCGGTGCAGGCAACCGCCGCCAGCCGCGAGGAAAAGCGCTTCTCCCGCGCCGACAAGAACAAGGACGACAAGATCGAGCCCAACGAAATTTTCGACGCTCGGCACAAGGCCTTCGCCAAGCTCGACGCCAACGGCAACGGCTCGCTGTCCTTCGAGGAGTGGGCGGCGAAGTCGATCGGCAAGTTCAAGGGCGCAGACGCCGACCATAACGGCTGGCTGAGCGCTGCCGAATACGCCACCACGGCGCCGCCGCAGCCGAAGCACAAGCGCTGCAGTTGTTAATTATGAGACAACCCGGTCGTTACGGGTTGAGCACAATGAAGATGGCTCTAGGGCGAGGCGATGAATTTGACCTCGCTCACCTATACGAGCCTCGCTCGTCTCGATCTCGAGGCGTCCGACCTCGAGAGCATCCACCGAAGCGCTCTGGAGCTCAATGCGCTCGACGGGATCACCGGCCTGCTGGTGTTCAACGGCACCCACTTCCTGCAGATTGTCGAGGGCGCGCAGAACGCCATCGACGACCTCGTCGAGCGGCTGCGGCGCGACCCGCGGCACAGCGGCTTCGAAGTGCGTGACCAGCACAGGATCGAGGAGCGAAGCTTCCCCGACTGGTCGATGGAGCTGGTGCGAGTCTCCGCGAGCTACTTCAACGCGCGTGACACGATCGCCGAGCGGCTTCCGGACACCGTTCCCGAGGGAATCCGCTGCAGGCTGTTCCGGATGACCGAGCTCATCTCGACGATGAGCTTCGAGGACTAGGCGGGTTCACGATCGCGGATCGCTGCCAGCCAGCCGGCGAAGGCGGCGCGGGCCCGGTCGGTGTAGGCTTTCTTGCGGTCGGCCTTGCGGGCGCGGCCGGGCGGCGGCGGCATCAGACCGAAATTGACGTTCATCGGCTGGAAGCTCTCGGCGTCGGCACCACCGGTGATGTGGCCGAGCAGAGCCCCGAGAGCGGTTTCGGCCGGCGGCGGCGGCAGGTCGCGCCCACCAAGCTCGGCAACTGCGAAGCGTGCCGCGATCAGGCCGATTGCGGCGCTTTCGACATAGCCTTCGCAGCCGGTGATCTGGCCGGCGAAGCGGACGCACGGTTTCGACTTCAAGCGAAGTTCGCTGTCCAACAGCCTCGGCGAATTGATGAAACTATTGCGGTGGATGCCGCCGAGCCGCGCGAACTCGGCATTTTCGAGGCCCGGGATGGTGCGGAAAATGCGCACCTGCTCGCCGTGCTTCAGCTTGGTCTGGAAGCCGACCATGTTCCAGAGAGTCCCTAGCTTGTTGTCCTGCCGGAGTTGGACGACCGCATAGGGCCACCGCCCGGTTCGCGGATTGTCGAGGCCGACGCCCTTCATCGGTCCGTAGCGCAGCGTCTCGGGCCCGCGCTCGGCCATCACCTCGATCGGCATGCAGCCTTCGAAGTAGGGCGTGTCCTTCTCCCAGTCCTTGAACGGCATCTTCTCGCCGTCGATCAGCGCGGCGACGAAGTCGTCGTACTGCGCTTTGTCGAGCGGACAGTTGATGTAGTCCTTGCCGTCCCCCTCTGCTGAACCACGATCCCAGCGCGCAGCCATCCAGGCGATGTCCATGTCGACGCTGTCGCGGTGGACGATGGGCGCGATGGCGTCGAAGAAGGCGAGGGCGCCTTCGCCCGTCTCGGTAGCGATCGCGTCGGCCAGGCGAGAGCCGGTCAGCGGGCCGGTGGCGATAATCGTCGGATGGTCGGGCAGGGAATCGACGCGCTCGCGAACGATAGCGATGGTGGGGTGCTGGTCGACGGCGCGGGTGACTTCGGCGGCGAAGGCTTCGCGGTCGACGGCGAGCGCAGATCCGGCAGGGACGCGGTGCTGGTCGGCGGCGCGCATGACCAGCGAGCCGAGATCGCGCATTTCCTGGTGGAGCAGACCGACGGCATTGTGCTCGGCATCGTCAGAGCGGAAGCTGTTAGAGCAGACCATCTCGGCCAAGCGGTCGGTCTCGTGGGCCGGAGTCGTGTCGCCGCCCCCGCGCATTTCGCTGAGCCGCACGCGCAGGCCGGCTTCGGCCAGCTGCCAGGCCGCCTCGCTGCCAGCGAGCCCGCCGCCGATGATGTGGATGTCGAAGGACATGGCGCGCGGATAGCGCCGGCAGTGTTCAGCCCGTCCAATTGCCGAGGGGAGCGCTCCGCGCGCTGGGCGATGAGCGCGAGCAGATTGTCCTCGAGATCGCCCAGGAACAGCTCGCCCCATAGGGCCGCGTAGGCGTTGAAGCGGGTTCTGATCCGGTAATCGGTGTGCAGCGTCACTCGGGTGCGGCCGTTGGCGAGCGCCTGCAGCCAGGTCACGATTTCGCAAGATCGTTCGTCGCCCGAGCGTTCGGCCAGACCGGATTTCCCATTTCGAGACCAAGTTGAGGCGCACCCTCGTCCGAACGGCCGAGCCCCAAGCTTTTGGCCTGCGCCATTTCAGCCGCGACTTGCGCCCAGCGCTCCACCGCCTCCGCATTATGCAGCTGCGGAATTCCCAATTGAGTTGCGAGCTTGTGCGCCTCGTCCGGCGCCCTGGAGACGTCCAGAACCAGCGCGCCCACTTGGCAGGGGCATTCTCCTTCCAGCCTTGACTTACGGGAGTCCTCGATAGTTTTTCGGCCCCCCCAGGGACGGCCAAATTTCGAGCGCGGAACGATTTCCCCGGTGACGCGCGCACCCTGCGTGAGACCGCGTATT
>CAWGRB010000016.1:0-68605 GCA_963824845.1 uncultured Alphaproteobacteria bacterium | reverse complement strand
ACCCCCGCCGTGAGGTTCGACGCCAGCTCGACGATGGCATTGTCGTCACGGGCATCGATTTCGGCGGTGTACGTGTCGCCGTAGATGTCCTTGAGCTTGGTCCGAAGCGCCGAGGCATCCTTGCCCGCAAGGTCGCGCCCGCGGTCGTGCATGCCCTCCAGCATCTCCTGGATCTGCTTGCCGAGGCCGCGCGCGGCCCAGCCAAGGTGGGTCTCGAAGATCTGTCCGACGTTCATTCGGCTAGGCACGCCGAGCGGATTGAGGACGATGTCGACCTGGGTCCCGTCCTCGAGGAACGGCATGTCCTCGATGGGCAGGATGCGGCTGATGACGCCCTTGTTGCCGTGACGGCCGGCCATCTTGTCGCCCGGCTGCAGCTTGCGCTTCACCGCGACGAACACCTTGACCATCTTGAGCACGCCCGGCGGCAGCTCGTCGCCGCGCCTCGAGCTTGCTCGACGCGGTCCTGGTAACGCGCCGATGATGACGTTCACCGCCTCGTCGTACTGGCGCCTTCAGGGCCTCGATGTCGGCCTGGCGCTTGTCGTCCTTGACGGCGATCTTCCACCAGTCGTGGCGTTCGGCGCCTTCGAGCGTCTGCGTCGTCCAGGGTCGAGCCCTTCTTGATGCCCTTCGGAGCCGCGGTCGCGACCTGGCCGAGAAGCATTTCCCGAAGGCGCGAGAAGGTGGCGCGGTTGAGGATCGCCGCGCTCGTCGTCGGCGTCCTTCTTGAGCCGCTCCTTCTCCTCGGTCTGGATGGCCCGGGTACGGTCGTCGATGTCGATGCCGTGGCGGTTGAAGACGCGGACCTCGACCACCGTGCCGGCGACGCCCGGCGGCAGCCGAAGCGAGGTGTCGCGAACGTCCGACGCCTTCTCGCCGAAGATGGCGCGGAGGAGCTTTTCCTCCGGAGTCATCGGGCTTTCGCCCTTCGGCGTGATCTTGCCGCACAGGATGTCGCCCGGCTCGACCTCGGCGCCGATGTAGACGATGCCGGCCTCGTCGAGGTTGCGAAGCGCTTCCTCGCCGACGTTCGGGATGTCGCGGGTGATGTCCTCCGGCCCGAGCTTGGTGTCGCGGGCCATGACCTCGAACTCCTCGATGTGGATCGAGGTGAAGACGTCGTCCTTCACGATCCGCTCGGAGATCAGGATCGAAGTCCTCGTAGTTGTAGCCGTTCCACGGCATGAACGCGACGAGCACGTTGCGGCCGAGCGCGAGCTCGCCGTACTGGGTCGACGGACCGTCGGCGATGATTTCGCCGCCGCTCGACCGTGTCACCGACCTTCACCAGCGGGCGCTGGTTGATGCAGGTGTTCTGGTTCGAGCGCTGGAACTTCATCAGCGTGTAGATGTCGACGCCCGATCTCACCGGGCTTGAGGTCGCCGGTGACGCGAACGACGATACGCGCCGCGTCGACCTGGTCGACGATGCCCGGACGGCGGGCCGCGATCGCCGCGCCCGAATCGCGCGCGACGGTCTCTTCCATGCCGGTGCCGACGAGCGGCGCTTCGGCCTGGATCAGCGGCACCGCCTGGCGCTGCATGTTCGAGCCCATCAGCGCGCGGTTGGCGTCGTCGTTCTCGAGGAACGGGATGAGCGAGGCGGCGACCGACACCAGCTGCTTGGGGCTGACGTCCATCAGCGTGATCTGGTCGCGCGGAGCGATCAGGAACTCGCCGTTGCGGCGGGACGAGATGATCTCCTCGGCGAAGGTGCCGTCCTTGTTGATCTCGGCATTCGCCTGGGCGATCGTGTGCTTCGCCTCTTCCATCGCCGACAGATAGACGACCTCGTTGGTGACCTTGCCGTCGATGACCTTGCGGTACGGCGTCTCGATGAAGCCGTACTTGTTGACGCGGCTGAAGCTGGCGAGCGAGTTGATGAGGCCGATGTTCGGCCCTTCCGGAGTCTCGATCGGGCAGATCCGGCCGTAGTGGGTCGGGTGGACGTCGCGGACTTCGAAGCCGGCGCGCTCGCGGGTGAGGCCGCCGGGCCCGAGCGCCGAGACGCGGCGCTTGTGGGTGACTTCCGACAGCGGGTTGGTCTGGTCCATGAACTGCGACAGCTGCGACGAGCCGAAGAACTCGCGCACCGCGGCGACCGCCGGCTTGGCGTTGATGAGGTCGTTCGGCATGACCGTCGACACGTCGACGCTGCTCATGCGCTCCTTGACCGCGCGCTCCATGCGCAGCAGCCCGACGCGATACTGGTTCTCGAGCAGCTCGCCGACCGAGCGGACGCGGCGGTTGGCGAGGTTGTCGATGTCGTCGATCTCGCCCTTGCCGTCCTTGAGGTTCACCAGCTCCTGGACGACCGCGAGGATGTCTTCCTTGCGGAGCGTCGTGACGGTGTCCTCGACGTCGAGGCCGAGGCGCATGTTGAGCTTGACCCGGCCGACCGCCGAGAGGTCGTAGCGCTCGGGATCGAAGAACAGGCCGTAGAACAAGCGCGTCGGCGGTCTCGCGCGTCGGCGGCTCGCCGGGGCGCATGACGCGGTAGATGTCGGACAGCGCGCTGTCGCCGTCCTCGCTCTTGTCGGCCTTCAGCGTGTTGCGGATCCACGGGCCCGTGTTGACGTAGTCGATGTCGAGCAGCTCGAGCGTCTTGCACGCCGGCCTCGTCGAGCTTGGCGAGATTCTCCTCGCTGACCTCGTCGCCGGCCTCGATGTAGATCTCGCCGGTCTTCTCGTTGATGAGGTCGTAGGCCGAATAGCGGCCGAAGATTTCCTCGGTCGGGATGAGGACGTTCTTGACGCCGTCCTTGGCCGCCTGGTTGGCGCGGCGCGGCGTGATCTTCTCGTTGGCCTTGAAGATGACCTCGCCGGTGTCGGCGTCGACCACGTCGTGGTTCGGCTTCTGGCCGCGCCAGGCTTCGGCGAAGTAGGGGATCTGCCAGCCGTTCTTGCCGCGCACGTAGCTGACGCGGTTGTAGAAGGTGTTGAGGATTTCCTCGCTCGGTCATGCCGAGCGCATGGAGAAGCGCGGTGACCGGCAGCTTGCGCTTGCGGTCGATGCGGACGTTGACGATGTCCTTGGCGTCGAACTCGAAGTCGAGCCAGCTGCCGCGATACGGGATGACCCGCGCGGCGAACAGGAACTTGCCGCTGGCGTGGGTCTTGCCGCGGTCGTGGTCGAACAGCACGCCCGGCGAGCGGTGCATCTGGCTGACGATGACGCGCTCGGTGCCGTTGATGATGAAGGTGCCGTTCATCGTCATGAGCGGCATGTCGCCCATGTAGACGTCCTGCTCCTTGATATCGATGACCGACTTGGCCTCGGTCTCGGGATCGATCTCGAACGTGGTCAGGCGCAGCGTGACGCGCATCGGCGCGGCATAGGTCAGGCCGCGCTGGCGGCACTCGTCGGTGTCGTACTTCGGCGTGCTCGAGCTCGTAATGGTCGAAGTCGAGGTGCGCGGTGCCGGCGAAGTCCATGATCGGGAACACCGAGCGGAGGGTCTTCTCGAGGCCCGAGACATAGCCGGTCGCCGGGTCGGAGCGCAGGAACTGCTCATAGCTCTCGCGCTGAACCTCGATGAGGTTCGGCATTTCGGAGATTTCGTGGATGTTGCCGAAGATCTTGCGGATTCGCCGCTGATTGGTCCTGAGCCCCGCTCGTGTGTTACGGGGTGCGTCGATCGCTTTGGTGGCCATGTGCTTCCCTGCGCTATGCGGGGAACGCGCGGATCGGCGCTCCCGCTTGAGATTCCCGGCCGCGGCCGGGCGAATGTGTGGAGCGCTGGTCCCGCTACCCTCTCCAATGCGTTCGGTCCGTGCGCCGTATCGGGCCCTGTCCCGGAGAGGACGGGAAAAGCCCCGGGCGCACGTCACCGTGCGGCGGAGCCGTCTATCTGTTGGATAGGCTGCATATAATCCTATTTTCGTGCTTGTGAAGGGGTGGTTTGCGACAATTTGCGACAAGTTTGCCGCTTGGCGTCGATAGTTGTGCGACAGGAGGGGCCCAAATCTCCGTCAACGCCAAGCACGGCGTCACGATGGAGACGAAAAATGAAAAAGCTTGCTCTCGCATTTGCCGGTGCCTCGGTCGCCCTGACGGGCCTCATTGCCACTCCGGCGGCGGCCGCCGACTTCGGTCGTCACAACGATCGCGGCCGCTACGAACAGGTCCAGAAGCGCCAGATGGTTCGCAACCGCGTGGTCATCAACAACCGCTTCCAGAACAATCGCTATCAGCAGAACTACCGCTGGCAGCGTGGGCAGCGGTTCGACCATCGTTATGCGATGAACTACCGGGTCATCAACAACCCCGGCTACTACCACCTGCGGGCGGCCCCTTACGGCTACCGCTGGGTCCAGTCGGGCAACGATGCGGTTCTGGTGGCGATCACCAGCGGCATCATCGGAGCGATCCTCGCCAACCAGTTCTAAGGATTGATCCCAAGAAGGCTCCGGGGCTTCGCCGCCCCGGAGTTTTCGTTTTTGCCCAAGCTGCAGCTAGGAACATGGCATGGCAGAGCCCCACGTCCTGATCGTCGACGACGAGCGCGACATCCTCGATCCACTCGCCGCCTACATCGGCCGCAACGGATTCCGGGTATCGAAGGCATCGAACGCCGCGGCGGCGCGCGAGATCGTCGCCGCCCACGCGATCGACATTGCCTTGGTCGATGTCATGATGCCCGGCGAGGACGGTCTCTCGCTGACCGGCTTCCTCCGCGCGACCAGCGGCACGCCGGTGATCCTGCTCACCGCCAAGGCCGAGGAGACCGACCGCATCGTCGGCCTCGAGCTCGGCGCCGACGATTATGTCACCAAGCCGTTCAGTCCGCGCGAGCTGGTCGCCCGTATCAAGGCGGTGCTCCGCCGCGCCGTCGAACGATCGCGTCACCGCGCCCGATGCCGAGCGCTTATGCCTTTGGCGACTGGGTGCTTCGGACCGGCGAGCGCGAGCTCGTCGACGCGGCGGCAACCGCCATCCCGCTCTCCACCGGCGAGTACAATCTGCTGCTCGCCTTCGTCACCCATCCGCGCCGGGTGCTGAGCCGCGACCAGCTGCTCGACCTCAGCCAGGGCCGCGAGCTCGCCGCGTTCGAGCGCAGCATCGACAATAACGTCAGCCGCCTGCGCAAGAAGCTCGAGGCAGACCCACGCGACCCGACGCTGATCAAGACCGTCTGGGGCGGCGGCTATACGCTCGCCGCCGACGCGCGGAAGGCTCTGATGCGCCTGCTGCCGCGCAGCCTTGCGGCCAGATGGCGGTGCTGATCGGCGCCGCGCTCTGCTCGCCCAGCTGGTCAGCTTCGCGATCCTCGTCGTCGAGCGGCAGCAATTCACCCGCGCCCAGATCGACGCCCCGGCAATCACCCGATTCACCTCGACGGCGGCCGATGCGGTCCAGGCGGCGCCGGATTTCCAGGCATTGGTCCTCGGCGACGCGTCGCATCGAGGTGCTCAGTACGGCTTCGCCCGTGCTCCCTTGGTCGGCTCGGCCAATCGACGCTCGGATACGGAGGACCGGCTGCGTCAGTCGCTGAGCGGCGCGAGCGTCGCCGTCCACGACGTCCGCGCCGCGGTCGATCCCAATCCGCCAGAACGCCGCGGACCTAACTCTCGCCGTCGTCGCGGGCAGACCATGCTTTTGTCGGCGCAGCTTGCCGACGGGCGCTGGCTGAACGGCCGGCTGTCGGTGCCCGCGCCGCCGCCGCTCATCACGCCGGAGCTCGCCCTCGGCACCCTGCTGCTCTATTTCTTCGTGCTGGCCGCTGCGCTGGTGATTGCCACCCGCATCGCGCGTCCCCTTCGCCGACTGACCAGCGCCGCCGAGGCCTTCCGTGGAAGCAACGAGCCGGTCGTCGTGGAACCGACTGGCCCTTCCGACCTGCGCGACGCGATCCTCGCGTTCAATGCCATGAATGCCCGGCTGGTGACCCTGCTCGAGGAAAAGGATCGGACGCTGGGCGCCATCGGCCACGATCTAAGAACGCCGCTGACCTCGCTCCGCATCCGCGCCGAGACCATCGAACCGGCAGAGGAAGCCGAGCGCATGATCGCGACCATCGAGGAGATGACCGCGACGCTGGAGGACATTCTCGTGCTCGCCCGCTCCGGCCGTTCGCGGGAGCCGCTGGAGCGCACCGACGTGTGTGCGCTGGCGGAAGCGCTTGCCGACGAATACCGCCCAACGGGAGCCCAGATCACCTTTCAAGCCGACGGTCGCCACTTGCTCGACGTTCAGCCCAACCTTCTGCGCCGCGCAATCCGCAACCTGGTCGACAACGCGCTCAAATACGGCGGCGGAGCGGAGATCGACGTGCGCGGCGAGCCTGGCGAAGTCCGCATCAGCGTCCTGGACCGCGGCCCTGGCCTGCCGCAGGGCGAGATCGCCCGTATCACCGGGGCGTTCTATCGGGCCGAACCGTCGCGAAATCGCGAAACCGGCGGTGCGGGCCTCGGTCTCGCTATTGCCGAGGCGATCGTCCAGGTGCACGGCGGAACGCTGAGCTTTGCCAACCGCGAGGGCGGCGGACTTGCAGCGGTCATCCGGCTGCCAGCCTCCAGAACGGTCGAAGCCGCGGCCGTTTAGTCGGCAAAACTGGCGACGAAAGCGCGGGCCCGCTCGTCGCTCTCGGCAACGATCGGCAGAACTCGTGCGATCACACCCTCGAGACGGCGCCATTTCTCGGCGCCCGGTCTGGACACCGTATATCTCGACAGCGGCAGCGTGCGGGCGAGCTCTCTGTCCCATTCGAGCCCCACGGAGCGGGCGAGTGCCCCGACGCTCGTCTGCGGATCGGCGAGGACATCCGAATATTTGAGTGCCCTGACGCGCTCCCGGGGGAGGGCGGCAAGATCGTCGAGGATGGTTCGCGTCGTGATCGCCCACTGACGCGCCACCACCACGGGCAGCGGCTGGCCGCGCAGCTCTTCCCACCCTGGGACCAGCAGCAGCGACCACGGATAGCCGCTCCACCCGGGCAGTCGCGGATAGGTCCTGAAATGGCCGGACGCCCAGGCCTCCATCATGCTTGCGAGCGTTTCGCGAACGTCGCGGTACAGGTAGATGAACATGGAGTCGGGCCAGAGCGCGTCGAAGAAGGGAATCCGCAGCGCGTTCTTCGGTGTTTTCTCGAGCATCCGGACGGAACCCGCCGCCGGCCGGCCATCCCGATCGCGAAGCTGGTCGTAGAAGCGCCCGGCAAGCATTTCGGCGGCAGGCCCTTGGGCATCTTTCGCGCCCAGCCGGTTCGAGTGCCACCTGTGGCTGGCGGGATGAAATTCGGGGATGCTTTCGATGGCGACATGGCTTTCCGTGCCGATCGTATGGAGACCCGGAACCTGCTCCATCGCCTCGAACAGCATCGTCGATCCGGATCGGGGAGGGCTGAGCGATCAGGAGGGGCCGATCGAAGCGGCTGTGGCGTGCGGCTTCGTGCGTGTCGATCGCCGGCTCGTCCATCAAGCGAAATGAGCCGCGGATGCTGCCACGTCGGCCCTGACGACTGCCGAGGCGAGGCCTGGACCGAAGATCAGTAAATCGATGGCATTCCGCAGCGGAACGCCGTTGCTCAACATCACCGCGTCCGTGGCGATTTGCGCGACGTCCCACTGACACGCTGCAATCAAGGATCGATAGGCCGGAACCCCCTGCTGGTTGGCGCCGAATTGCGCCCACAGCGCCGCCCACGAGTCGACGAAGCGCTGGAGGCGGTCCTGCAGCACCGGAACTCGAGGATCGTCGGCAACCTGGTCGAACAGGAATTCCAGATGGCAGCGGATCTCCCACGGCGACATCACAGGCGCGACGTTGAATTGCTCGAATTTCAGCTGGCGCGGTGCCGGCGGTTCAGCCGCGAGGTGCCGGGACTCCGCGCCGCCGTCAGGCCGCAACGCCAGATCGATCATGGCTCGCAGCGAGTTCCGTCATGACCGTGTCGAGAACCAGGTGGACGCGGCGCTCGCTCCAGCCGTTTTCGACCCGGTGCCAGCGGAAGCTGTCGAATAACCAGCATTCTCCGGCCGCCATGTGGACGGTCTCGTCGCCACAGGTGAACAGCACCTTCGGGTCCGTGATGACCGGGATGTGGATTTGGATGTGGGTCTCGCCAATGATAATGGACGTCGACGTGCAGCGGAACTTCGCCTCCTGGGGCGAGGCCCATCAGGCGGCTTCGGCTCCAGACTCCGCCGAGTTCGGCCATCGCCTGCTGGATGTAGGGCAGCCGCGCGAGGTTTTCCGTCGGCCGCATCGGACCTTCGAAGTCGTCTCTCGGCTGGCCGGCTACGGTGACCAGCCGGACCGCCTCGTTGCCCGCGTAGCCTGACGGATGAGGGACCCAGACCGAATCAGGGAGTGCCCGCACCTGCTGCTCGAGAACGTGCGGGTCGAAGCGGATCGGCAGTTTGATGAAGGGCTGATCGAAATTCATGGGGCCGCATATTGTGGCCGATATTGCATGCCACGCCAAGAAAAAGGGCGGCCCCGAGGAGCCGCCCTTCCGTCTCAGCGAAGCTGAAGAAGCTTACTTGAGCTCGACGGTGCCGCCGGCATCCTCGATCTGCTTCTTGATCTTCTGCGGCCTCGTCCTTGTTGACGCCTTCCTTGACCGGCCTTCGGAGCGCCCTCGACCAGCGCCTTCGCCTCGCCGAGGCCAAGACCGGTGATCGCGCGGACTTCCTTGATGACGTTGATCTTCTTGCCACCGTCGCCGGTGAGGATCACGTCGAACTCGGTCTGCTCTTCGGCAGCCGGGGCAGCGGCGCCACCGGCAGCAGCCGGAGCAGCGGCAACGGCAGCAGCGGCGGAAACGCCCCACTTCTCTTCGAGCGCCTTGGCGAGGTCCGCGGCCTCGAGAACGGTGAGAGCGGAAAGCTGGTCGACCAGCCCGTTGATGTCAGCCATTTGATACTCCTTGGCGGGGCTGATGCCCCCATTGTTGTCGTGCGGTGTTTCGAAAATCGAAGAACTATGCGGCTTCCTTGGCCGAATAGGCCTGGAAGATGCGGGCCAGCTGAGCGCCGGGCTCGGCGACGGTGCGTGCGATCTTGCTCGCCGGCGCCATGATGGTGCCGATGATCGTCGCGCGCAGCTCGTCGAGTGACGGAAGCGCGGCAAGCGCCTTGATCCCGTTCACGTCGAGCACGGTGTCGCCCATCGCTCCGCCGACGATCTCGAACTTGTCGTTCGTCTTGGCGAAGTCCACCGCGACCTTTGCGGCCGCGACGGGATCGCCCGAGGTTGCAAGCGCAGTCGGGCCCTTCAGCAGATCGCCGATGGGCTTGTAGCGCGTGTCCTCGAGCGCGATGAGGGCAAGCCGGTTCTTCGCAACTTTGAACTGGGCTCCGGCGTCCCGCATCTTCAGGCGCAGGTCCGTGGACTGCGCCACCGTCAGACCGAGGTTGCGGGTGACCACAACGACGCTCGTCTCGGTGAAGACGTTCTTCAGCTCGGCGACCAGATCGGCTTTCTGCGAACGATCCATGCCAACTCCAAATTATCGCCCGCCGCCGGAGCGGTGAGCGAGCTTCAAACAGCCCAGCCGAAGCCGGGCGCGGTTTGTCCGTGGGGCTTGGATCGATGGCGCCGCCAATCGGCAACGCACGACGAGGCGGCGGACCGCTTCGAAAAATTCCTGTCCCCGCCTCGGCTGGAAATTAAGAGGAAAGCCTCACCAGCTGTCTCGGACGGTGCTCCGGACCGGGTCCGGGGCGAGCGGCGCCTATAGCCAATTTGCGCCGCCAATCAAGCTTTGAGCGGCGACCGTGAACCACGCCGCGTCTTGAAAACGAAACCCCGGGCAGGACTGGTGTCCTGCCCGGGGCCAACTGGCGAGCCCTCGAAAGGGCCGCGGAACGGACCGCTCTTAGCGGCCGCGCTCGCCGCTCGCTGCCGGCGGCGGCGGGGGAGGCGGCGGCGGCGGCGGCGCCGGGCAGGCACTCGTCGCCAGGATCACCGAGCCGTCCGGGCAGGTCTGCGTCTCCGGAGCCGGGGGCGGCGGCGGAGGCGGCGGAGGCGGCGGGGGCGGCGGCGGAGCCGCAGCGACGCCACCGAAGTTGTACGTCAGGCTGGCGAGAACGCTGTGCGAGCTGAACCGGCCATTGTTCGAGAAGAAGGCCGTTCCGCCCGAACAGGTCAGCGTGCCGCAAGTCCCGGTTCCAGCGACAAACGCGTCGTTGTCGTTGAAATTCAGGTGACCGGTGCGGAAGTAGCGATACTTCAGGCCGACATCGATGTTGTCGCTGATCGGCGCATAGACGCCGGCCAGCAGCTGCCATGCCCAGGCGTTGTCGCTGTCGCCGAGCGCCTTGACGTGAGCACGCCCGAAGCCGCCGCCGGCATAGACGCCGACACCGCCGCCGACGCCGAAGTCGACAAGGCCGTTCACCATGCCGGACAGGACCGACACGTGGTTGCCCCTGAGGTCGAAGTCGGTCGATCCGAACGTCGTTCCGGCGCCGCCGTTGAGAGCGGTCAGGAAGGCGTTGTCGACCGTCAGGCGCTTCGATCTTGGTCCGCTTGTAGCCAAGCTCGCCTTCGAGGCGGAACATGCCGAAGTCGTAGCCGGCGATGGCGTCGACGTCATAGCCGTTCTTGTACTTCAGGCGGGCGACGTTGGTCGTCGTGAAGTCGGTGGCCGTCGGATCGGTGAAGTCGATCGAGCCGTTAACATTGGTGCTCTTGGGGAAGAGAATGCCACCCTCGATGCCGACATACGGCGAGCCGTCGCGGGCCGCTGCCGGCGTCGCGAAGACGAGCGCGGCCGTGGCCGCTAACAGATATTTGCGCATAATAGTCCTTTCTGCGCTGATTGTGTTTCCCTGATGCCGCGCCCAACCTTCGCATTTGCACAAAGTTTCAAGGAAACGACCCGCTCGTCCAACGCTCCGGAAAACTGTGGCAGGCGGGCAACAGTCGGATGAGGTTAAACCCGCCTTCAACTGCCTGAACCACAGGCAAAAAGGCCGGAAAGCGCCAGTTTCGGCGCCGTCCGGCCTTTTCGATAAATTGCAGCAGCCGCCGAATTCATGTGACGGTCATGCAATGTTCAACCCCGCCCGGTGGCGGGGCCGGTCTGTCGCTACGCTCCGGCGACCTCCGCGAGGTCGACCTTGACGCCCGGGCCCATGCTCGAGCTCAGCGACACCTTCTGGATGAACTTGCCCTTGGCGCCGGTCGGCCGGTTGCGGACGATGGCGTCCATGAACGCGGTGAAGTTCTCCTTGAGGTCCGCTTCGGGGAAGCTCGCCTTGCCGATGCCGGCGTGGACAATGCCCGCCTTCTCGACGCGGAACTCGACCTGGCCCGACTTGGCGTCGGTGACCGCCTTGGTGACGTCCATGGTGACGGTGCCGAGCTTCGGATTGGGCATCAGGCCCTTGGGACCCAGCACCTTACCCAAGCGTCCGACGACGCCCATCATGTCCGGGGTCGCAATGACCCGGTCGAAGTCGATCTGGCCGCCCTGGATGGTTTCCATCAGGTCCTCGGCGCCGACCACATCCGCGCCCGCGGCAGTCGCTTCGTCAGCCTTGGCGCCCTTGGCGAAGACGGCGACGCGGACGGTCTTGCCGGTGCCCTTGGGGAGGTTGACGACGCCGCGCACCATCTGGTCGGCGTGACGCGGATCGACGCCGAGATTGAGCGCGACCTCGACCGTCTCGTCGAACTTGGCGGTGGCGTTCTGCTTGACGAGGTTCAGGGCCTCATCGACGCCGTAGAGCTTCTCGCGGTCGACCGAACCGGCCTGCGCCTTCTGCTTCTTGGTCAGCTTTGCCATGCCCTTAGCCCTCCACGACCTGGAGGCCCATCGCGCGGGCGGAGCCTTCGATGATCTTCGACGCCGCGTCGAGGTCGTTGGCGTTCAGGTCCTTCATCTTCTGCTCGGCGATGTCGCGAAGCTGCGAGCGCTTGATGGTGCCGCCGGAAACCTTGCCCGGCTCCTTCGAGCCCGACTGGATCTTCGCCGCCTTCTTGAGAAGGAACGACGCGGGAGGAGTCTTGGTGGTGAACGAGAAGCTGCGGTCCGCATAGACGGTGATTACCGTCGGGATCGGCATGCCCTTCTCGAGCTCCTGCGTCGAGGCGTTGAACGCCTTGCAGAATTCCATGATGTTGACGCCGCGCTGACCGAGCGCCGGGCCGATCGGTGGAGCGGGGTTTGCAGCGCCCGCGGGCACCTGCAGCTTTACGTAGCCGGTGATTTTCTTTGCCATGATCTCACTCTGTAGGGCCCGTGCCGTCGCGCGGGCGGTTCAAGTTTAGCGGTCCAAGCGAGCGCCAGGCGCCCTCCCGCAATGGTTTCCCGAATGATCGGAAGCGGCGGCCCCTACACGAAGTGGGAAGAGCCCGCAACTTGTGGTAACGGGTGACCGCGGGGAACGCATGACAGGAGGGCTTATGACCAAGCGTCTGTTTTTCATCAGCGTTGCGTTGCTTGCCGCGGCGGGTTCGACAGCCGGAGCAAAGACCAAGCCGGCCGACCTCAAGTGGGGCGCCGCCCCGCCCTCGCTTCCTTCGGGAGCGCAAATGGCGGTCGTCTCGGGCGATCCCGGCAAGGCGGGCATGTTCACCGTCGAGATCAAGTTCCCGGCGGGCTACGCCGTCCCGGCTCACTCGCACCCGACCAAGGAGACGCTGACGGTGCTGTCCGGCAAGGTCGGCTACGGGATGAGCAACAAGCTCGACAAGGCCAAGGCCAAGTGGCTGACCGCCGGGCACAAGGCGGTGATGAACGCCAAGATGAATCACTGGGTGTTCGCCGATGCGCCGGCGGACGTCCAGGTCAGCGGCATGGGCCCGTTCGTCATCAATTACGTCAATCCCAAGGACGATCCGCGCAACGGCAAATAGGGCTTCGCCGGCGCGAAGACGACTAGTCGAACGATACCGCGCAGCCGGTGCGGCGGCCGCCTTTCGATGCGGGAGGCGGCCGCGGCGCTGTGCGCGCCGACATCGCAACCGCCGTTCCCACTGCTTGAAAGTGGGGAGCCCCCCTTGGTCCAAGCACCCCGTGCTTGGATTTAGGGGAGACCCCCTTCGGTCCAAGCACCCCGTGCTTGGATTCAGGGGTCTTCCACTTCCTCCACTTCGTAGGATTTGCGCGCGATGCGCAGCGATACGAGCATCGATCGATGGCGGGACGCAGGCCATTCCAGAACTGGAGCACGACAAGGGCGCTGTAGGACAGCGAAATGTGTCGAGTGACTGCCGCGGCGCAGCGCGTCGCAGCGGCTTCGTGAGCACCGCTGCCCGCGAGTTTCCTTTTCCTCCATTAAGTTATGGTCAGTGGCGCTGCGTATAGTATGGCGGCTTCGCGCGGTGAGGGTTCGACCGGGATGGGAGTTTCATGCGAGCAAGGTTGAGCGGCGGCGCTCATGCGCTGACCTGCACTTTGGCGCTGGCGGTGGCGGCTTTCGCCCCGGCGCGTGCCGAGGCCAAGGCAGCGTTCCGTTTGCCCGAGCAGGGCGTCGGCGAACAGGCTGACGGAGCACGCCCCGAGGTCAGCGACGCTTCCACCCCATCGGCGGAGGCTCCGGGCGATCTCTCGAACCTGTCGATCGAGCAGCTCGCCAATCTGCCGGTCCGGTCCGCGGCCAAGCGCGAGCAACCGCTCAGCGAGGTGCCCGCTGCGCTCTATGTGATCACGTCCGACGATATCCAGAACTCGGGCGCAACCTCGCTTCCCGAGGCACTCCGCTTGGCGCCCAACCTCAACGTCCAGCAGGTGACCGCAAGCCAATATTCGATCAGCGCCCGGGGCTTCAACGGCGTCCAGGCGGGCAACAAGCTGCTCGTGCTCATCGATGGACGCTCGATTTACACGCCGCTCGGCGACAGCGTGCTGTGGGAACTTCACCAGCCGCTGCTCGAGGACGTCCAGCAGGTCGAAGTGATCAGCGGGCCGGGTGGAACGCTCTACGGGCCCAATGCGGTGAATGGCGTCGTCAACGTCACCACCAAGAGCGCGCAGGACACGCTCGGCGGCTTCGTTCGGGGAACGGCGGGGACAGGCGAGCGCACGGCGGCGGCGCGCTACGGCTTTGCGCTGGGCCCGTCGGCGGCGGTGCGGCTCTACGCCGACTGGCAGGGCCGCGAAGGACTGCCCGTTGCTGCCGGTATCGACCAGAACGATTTGTACCGCGGCTGGCAAGCGGGATTCCGGTCGGACTTCGGCGGCGCCGCCGACCAGTTCACGGTGCAAGGCGACCTGTTCCATGCGACGGACGACCTCATCGCCGGCGACCGGGCCAGCGCCCACAATCTCCTCGGGCGCTGGACGCACACGATCAGCCCCAACGCGTCGTTCCAGTTCCAGAGCGATTACGACTGGTACCGGCGCGACGTGACGCTGGTGCGGGATTCCCTGACCACGTTCGAGAACGCGGCGCAGCTGAACCTGACCGCCGGCCCTCATCAGATCGTCGCCGGCGGCGGCATCCGCCTGACCAAGGACTTGTTCATCAACGGCTTGAACGGGTTCCAGCTCAATCCGCAGAGCCGGCGGCTGGCCGTTTACAATGCCTTCGCCCAGGACCGTTTTGCACTCACCGACAAGCTGGCGCTGATCGCGGGCGTGAAGTTCGAACGGTCGAGCTTCGTCGGCTGGCAGGTGCTTCCGAACTTGCGAGTTGCCTATCAGGCCAGCCCCCGAACTCTGTTGTGGGCGGCGGTCTCGCGGGCAGTGCGGACGCCGTCGCGGATCGATCGCGAGCTGGAATTCGAGCCGATCCTGCCGCCGTCGGTCGACTTCAAGGCGGAAAAGGTGGTCGCCGTGGAAGCGGGCTACCGCGGCGAGCCGTCGAGCTGGCTGAGCCTGTCGGTCAACGCTTTCTACAATTTCTACACCGACCTCAGGACGACGGAATCGATCACTCCGGCGCTGTTCCCGGTCGAGCTCCTGAATGGCCGCCGGGGTAACAGCTACGGGATCGAAGCCTGGGCGAAGGCCCAGGTCACGCCCTGGTGGCGCCTCTCGCTGGGCGCGACGACGCTTCACAAGAACTTTCACATGGAAGACGACCGGGTCGACTTCCAGCCGCGCAATTCGCTCGGCGCCGATCCGCACTGGCAGGTGGTCGGAAGCTCGGAGATGGACCTGACGCCCAGACTCAAGCTGACACTTGACGTGCGGGGCGTCGGCGCACTTGATCTCGAGCCTCGGGTCCCGGGCTATGTCGAGGCGGGCGGGCAGCTTGGCTACGACCTGACCGACCGGGTCGAGCTCTTTGTCGCGGCGCGCAACCTGCTGCACGGCACCCACGCCGAAAACGGCGATCCCGGCAACGCCCAGCTGGCGAAACGGAGCATCTACGCAGGGACCCGTCTGCGCTTCTGATGCGTCGATTGAAATTCATCCTGCTGACGGGCCTTGTCGCGGCACTCGTGCCGCTCGGGAGCGCTCGGGCGCAGATCAGCGACACAGACGTCAAGGCAGCCTTTCTGCCGAGGTTCGCGCGCTATGTGACCTGGCCGCCGGCGGCGATGCCGAAGGGCGACGATCCCTACGTGCTGTGCGTGATCGGGACAGACCCGTTCGGAGGCTTGCTCGAGCAGGCGGCACGGTCGCAGTCGATCGACGGAAGGCGGATGACGGTTCGGCGGATGGATTCGACGGCAGGCAGCAACGGCTGCCAGATTGCTTTCGTCAGCGGCGGCCGCGGCGAGAGTGCCGGACAGGCGCTTGCCCAGCTCGGCAACCGGCCGGTGCTGACGGTGACCAATTCGAACCAGGGCGGCGCCCGCGGGATCATCCATTTCGTGGTCTCGGGAGGGCGGGTCCGGTTCTACATCGACCAGGCCGCGGCCGAGCGGAAGAAGATGGCGATCAGCTCGCGGCTGCTGGCGCTGGCGGTCGGGGTCCACCAGTGATCGGGCCGCGGCAGTGATGCGGGCGCATGCCCTGACGCTGCGCTCGCGAGCGGCCCCGCTCGTCATTTTCGGGATTGCGCTTCTGATCCTGGTCAGCGGCATCGTTGCAAGCTTTCAGTTCAACGCGGTCTATACGAAGGCCCGGGTGCAGCAGACCCAAAGCCTGGCCGACGTGCTCGCCGCCTCGACCAGCGCCGCAGTCGACTTCGACGATCCGGCAGCGGCGCAGCAGACCGCCGACGCCTACCGGGTCGACAAGCAGGTCCGACTGATCGGGGTCTACAATCGCAACGGCCGGGCGGTCGCCGGATTCCAGCGCTCCGGCGCGCCGGTCCCGGCGACGGTCGAGCAGCTGCCGCCGGAATCGAGCAAACTGATCCGGGTGCAGGCGCCGATCACCTCAGCGGGCCAGCATATCGGCACGGTTTATGTCGACATCGACAAGGACCTGCACTCGCGCGCGGTGGCTCGCTACGGGATTCTGCTCGGCATGTTCCTGCTGGCGGCGCTGGTCGTCGCCTCGCTCGGCCTCGCCCAGGCTGCAGCTCCGCCGCGCCAACCGCGCACTTGCCGACCGCGCCGAGGCGCTGGCCCAGGCCAACGAGCTGCTCGAAGAGCAGATGGAGCAGCGGGCCGCGGCCGAGGAGCAGCTTCGCCAGAGCCAGAAGATGCAGGCGCTCGGCCAGCTGACCGGCGGCATCGCCCACGACTTCAACAACCTGCTGACGGTCATCCAGGGCTCGGCCGACATGCTGTGCCGGCCCGAGCTTCCCGAGCACAAGCGAGTCCGCTTCGCCGAGGCGATCGTCCAGGCGGCGAGCAATGCGGCGGCGCTGACCTCGCAATTGCTTGCCTTCGCCCGCCGCCAGCCGCTGCAAGCCCGAGCTGATCGACGTCAACACGCTGATCGCGCGAAATGACCGAACTGCTCGACCGCGACGCTCGGCGAGCGGATCGAGGTGCTCGTCGAGCCTGCGCCGGCCTCCTGCCCGATCGAGGCCGACCGGGCGCAGCTGCAGTCCGCACTGCTCAACATCGCCTCAATGCCCGCGACGCGATGCCGGGCGGCGGCGGCTCGCGATCCGCACCGAGACGTCGTCTCGACGACGCCGGAGCGCGGCGATGATCGCCATTGCCGATCGAGCGACAGCGGCACCGGCATGGACGCGGACACGATCGACCGAATCTTCGAGCCGTTCTTCACCACCAAGGCGACCGGCAAGGGCACCGGCCTCGGCCTCAGCCAGGTCTACGGCTTCGCCACCCAGTCGGGCGGCGAGGTGCACGTCGAAAGCGAGCCGGGCAGGGGGACCAAGGTCACTATCCTGCTGCCGTGCGTCAAACCCACCGCTGCGCTGCCGGCGGAGGCCGAGGTGAGCGCCGACCGAGCCGCATTCGTCGGTCAAAATCCTCGTGGTCGAGGACAATGAAGAGGTCGGCGCATTTGCCGAGATCCTGCTCAGCGAACTCGGCCATCGGGTGACCCGCGCAAGCTCCGGCGAGCAGGCGCTGGACGAAGCGCGCAGCAACGTCTTCGATATCGTCGTCAGCGACGTCGTCATGCCCGGCATGGGCGGCCTCAAGCTGGCCGAAATACTGAGCCGGGAGCAGCCGGGGCTGCCGGTGGTGCTGGCGACCGGTTACAGCCAGGAGATCGCGGAGACGGGGAGCGGCGGCCGGCCCGTGATCCTCAAGCCCTATCGCCTCGCGACCTTGTCCGAAGCGCTGACCGCCGCGCTCAACGAGAAGCACTCGTAAAGCGGCTCGTGTGCACAAAAAAAAGGGGCGGCCCGCGGGAGCCGCCCCTTTGACATTCGAGCTAATGGATCAGGCGGCCTGCTTCCACTTCGGCTGCAACTCCTGGTGGGGCGGGCAAGGCGCTGCATGCGCTCGGGAAGTCCGGCGAGCTCGTTGGCGAAGCCGTGGTTGACGTCGCGGTGGTGGGCTTCGTCGGCCCGTACCACCAGAACCACGTCGCGCAGCCGGGCGTCTTCGGGAAGGCCCCAATAGTCCTTGGCAAGCTGCGGCGCCGGCACGTTCTCCGACCGGCCCTCGTCGATCTCGCGGAGGTAATGGGTGTAGCTGATCACCGCTTCCTCCTCGAAATAGCCGACGACGCGGTGAGCGGTCTTCGAGCTGATCAGGTAGAGCGCGAAGAAGAAGCAGTAGAACACCCACTGCACGCCGATGATCACCGCGCGCTCGAACAGGGTCGGGTGGCTGATCTCGATGAAGGTCATCAAGTGCATCCGCTCGTTCTCGGCTTCGTCCATCAGCGTACGGATCCACCCCTTGTCGTCGCACATGCGGCGCAGGCAGTGCAGGTGGTTGATGGTCGCTCCGACCATTCCGGGGACGGCCGCGACCGTCTCGAGGACGACGGCGCGATGGCCATAGCGTTCGGCGAAGAAGGTGTCGGCGGCCCAGCGCAGCGCCTTGGTGAAGCCGTAGGCGATGCGGTCCGACAGGCCTTTGGGCCGGTGGTGAACCGAGAGGTCGATGAAGGGGGCGTTCATTCCTCAGCTCCTTGTCGATCGAGCGGGTCTTCGCTCGGCCGTTGATGGCGCTGATCTACGGGCGGCCGTCCGCCGCTCGAAATCAGGATGTTCCCTTAGGTGTTTTTCCGGACGCCGCGCTGCCGCCGCTCCTCGATCGCGCGGTCGATCATGCGGACCGAGCGCTGCCGGCCCTCGGCTTCGACGCGGCGGCGATAGCGGGCGAGCCGGCGCGCGAGATCGGCGGCGCCGGCTTCGTGCTTGCCGCCTTTGCTGGGATCGAGCTTGTCCATCGTGCCATCGACGTAGCAGTCGGTCCGCGGCGACTTTGGATAAGGATGTTCCCTGATTACCCGTGCGGCCGGAACCTGCGCTTGGGTTCGCAGCTTGCTATGGCCGACGCGATGAACCAGCCCAATCCCGACATGCGGCTCGAGGCCGAAGCGCATCTGCGGTCGATCCTGGCCACCGTGCCGGACGCCATGGTCGTCATCGACGAGCAGGGCATCATGCTCTCGTTCAGCGCGGCCGCCGAGAAGATGTTCGGCTATCGCGAAGACGAGGTCGTCGGCCGCAACGTCAAGATGCTGATGCCATCGCCGGACCGCGAGCGGCACGACCAGTATCTCGACAACTATCTCACCACCGGCAAGCGCAAGATCATCGGCATCGGCCGGGTGACGACCGGGCTGCACCGCGACGGCAGCACCTTCCCGATGGAGCTTGTCGGTCGGCGAAGCGTGGCTTGGCGAGCGGCGAATCTTCACCGGCTTCGTTCGCGACCTGACCGAGCGGCAGCAGACGCTGCTGCGGCTGCAGGACCTGCAGTCCGAGCTCGCGCACGTCGGGCGGGTCAGCGAGATGGGGACGCTGGCCTCCTCGCTGGCGCACGAGCTCAACCAGCCGCTGACGGCGGTCGCCACCTACTGCGAAAGCGCCCGCGACCTCCTCGACAGCGAGCCCGACGCCGAGGCGCTGGCGATGGTCCGCGAAGCGCTCGACGAGGCCGCCGAGCAGGCGGTCCGGGCCGGCCAGATCGTCCGCCGCCTGCGCGACTTCATGAGCAATGGCGAAATGGAGCGTCGGGTCGAGAGCCTGCAGCGCCTGATCAACGAAGCCAATGCCCTGGCGCTGGTCGGCTCGCGCGAGCACGGGATCGACGTCCAGCTGTCGCTCGACCCGCGCGCCGACCTCGTCTTCGTCGACCGCATCCAGGTCCAGCAGGTGCTGGTCAACCTGATCCGCAACGCCATCGACGCGATGATGGCGACGGAGCTGCGCTGCCTGACCCTCAGCACGCGTCCGCCAGAGCGACGGGCTGGTCCGAGGTGACGATCGACGACACCGGGTCCGGGCATCACCGACAGCGTCGCGCCGCAACTCTTCCAGCCGTTCGTCACGTCCAAGGAGAACGGCATGGGCATCGGCCTGTCGATCTGCCGCACCATCGTCGAGGCGCATGGCGGCCGCATCTGGTTCGAAGCCGGCGCGAACGGCGGCACCGTCTTCCATTTCACCCTGCCGAGCGGAGACGCCGAAGCGATGACGACCGAGGAGCCGCGCCTTGTCCATATCGCCGACGACGACGATGCGATCCGCCGGTCGGTCGCCGTTCGCGCTGAAGACGTCGGGCTTCCAGGTGCGCGTCTATGAAAGCGGCGCCGAGCTTTTGAAGAAGGCTCCGGACCTCGAGCCCGGCTGCATCCTGCTCGACATTCGCATGCCGGGGATGGACGGCCTCGAAGTGCAGGAGGCGCTGCAGGCCAAGGGCGTGACGCCTGCCGGTGATCATCATGACCGGCCATGGCGACGTCAGCCTCGCGGTTCGGGCGATGAAGGCCGGCGCGGTCGATTTCATCGAGAAGCCGTTCCAGAAGGCCGTGCTGCTCGGCGCGATCGAGCAGGCGATGGGCCGGCTCAATCATGCCGCGGCCAATCGCGAGCAGGCGAGCGAAGCAGCGGTCAAGCTGAAGGCGCTGACCCCGCGCGAGCGCGACGTGCTCGACGGCCTTGCCAAGGGCCTGCCCAACAAGATCGATCGCCTACGATCTCGGCATCAGCCCGCGCACGGTGGAGATCCATCGCGCCAACCTGATGAGCAAGCTCGGCGTCAACAGCCTGTCCGAAGCGCTGCGCATCGCCTTCGCGGCCGAGGAGCATTAGCGCCGCACTATGGAACATTACGGATAGAGACGCGCGCTCGCCGCACGCCATTTTCGGAGCAGCAAACAGCCGAGAATGGAGTTGGCAGATGATCGGTCGTCAATCGAAGCAGGAGCTTCTCGCGCCAGGGGAAGTGGTTGCCGCTCGCTGTCGCGGCTCGCCGAGCGACCGCGCCTGCACGGACCAGACTTTCGAGCTGCCGACCGGCCTCTATGCCGCCATGGCGGCGATGTTCACCGGCTTCGTCGCCGTGCTCGCGATGGTCCTTCACGGCGGTCACCTGGCGGTCGCGTTTGGAGTCATCTTCGCCTTTATCACGCGCCTATTTCGGGGTGCCCTGGCTGTTCCCGAAGATGGCCGGCCAAGACCGTTCGAAGGCGCTGAGCTGGGACGAGTTCAGCGATCGTGGGATCATGACGGCGACCGGCCATTCGACTGCGCGCGACGCAGCGATCCTCGTGCTGTTGTTGCCTTCGCTGATCTTCTGCTTCGGGCTGGCGGTGGCGGTTCTGTGGACGCTGTCTTGACCAGACCGACCACGTTGGGTTTATCTTCAACGATCGGCGAACGCGCCAGGGCTTTGGCCGTGCGCGCAATAGGGGGAACCGCTCATGTCCGATACGGATCTCGCGCAACCATCCGTCGATCCCGTCAGCAATGTCCTGAAATGGTTGCTGCTGGTCGTTGCGATCCTTGCTTCGGAATGATGATCTGGGCGACGGTCCAGACCTACGACCAGGCGCCCCCGCACCCCCAGGCCTTCGTCGACCGCGCTGGCAACGTGATCATGTCCGGCGACGATATCGTCGCCGGCAAGGGCGGCTTCCAGAAAGCCGACCTGATGGACTATGGCAGCATTTACGGCATGGGGTCCTATTTCGGCGAGGACTATACCGCGTCGGCGCTGGTGCGGCTGGGCGTCCTCACCAAGCAGGCGCTGACCAATTCAACAGCCACTCCGCCCAATACCAAGGCGCCGGGCAACAAATCGCTCGCGATCACCGGCCCGGCCGGAACGCCGCCGCTGCCGACGACGCCCGGCCGCGCCTCGTCCCGGATGGCGCTCGCCGATGCGGTCGCGACGGCGACGATGCAGAAGCAGCTTCAGGGCATCGACCTCACCCAGTCGCGCGTCGTCCTGCCGGATTCCGTCGCGCAGGCGGTTCGCGGCGCTCCAGGGCGAGCTCACGACCAAGCTCAACACGGTCAACCTCTCGGCGGGCTGGGTCCCGGCGAAGAGCCTGAACCCGGAACTGCGCATGCAGACCGCCGACTTCATCATCTATTCGGCGATCACCACGGTCGCTCGGCGGCCCAACCATCCCGAACATTTCGTGGACCGAGAACTGGCCGTTCGAGCCGTCGGTCGGCAACACGCCGACGACGAACACCTTCCAGTGGACCTGGATCAGCTTCTGCTTCACCTTCTTCGCGATGGGCTTCGTCCTGTGGCTCTACCGGGCCTATCTCGACCATCCCGACGATGCGCCGATGGAGCGTGGGCTGGCAGTCTACCGCGCGCTGACCCCGAGCCAGATCAAGACGGGCAAATATTTCATCGTCGTCGCGCTGGTATTCCTTGCCTCGCAGGGAGCGGGCGCGATCATGGCCCACTCTTATTATGAGCGGGAAACCTTCTACGGCATCCAGCTCAACTACATCCTGCCATTCAACTTCCTTCGAAGCTTCCATCTGCAGGCGCCGATCATCTGGATCGGCCTTGGCTGGATCGCGAGCGGGCTGTTCATCGCGCCCGCGATCGCCGGCGGCCGCGAAGCGAAGGGGCAGGGATTTCTTGTCGACCTGCTGTTCTGGGTTTCGCTGTTCGTCGTCGCCGCCGCGCTCCTCGGCAATTATCTCGGCATCCAGGGCGTCATCGACAAAGGCTGGTTCTGGTTCGGCAACCAGGGCCTGTCCTACATCCAGCTCGGCCGTTTCTGGCAGATCCTGTTCTTCGTCGCCCTGTTGAGCTGGAGCGGCCTGATGTTCCGGGCGCTGTGGCCGAGCCGCGACACGCTGGTCGAAGCCACACGTCAGTTCTGGACCGGCGCGATCCGGCTGGAGCATCTGATCTGGGCCGCGACCATCAACGTCGCCGTTCTCTACGCCTTCGGCATGATCCCGCTGACGGGCATCGAGAAGAGCTTCACCATCACCGACTTCTGGCGCTGGTGGGTCGTCCATCTTTGGGTCGAGCAATCGTTCGAGTTCTTCGCGGTGGCGATGAGCGCCTACCTGCTGATGTCGCTCGGGCTGGTCTCGAGAAAGCTCGCCGAACGGTCGGTCTATCTCGAGCTCATCCTGATCTTCCTCGGCGGCGTGCTCGGCACCGGCCACCATCTCTATTGGGGCGGCGGTCCCGGCATGTGGGTGCCGCTGGGCTCGATGTTCTCCTTCATCGAGGTGCTGCCGCTGGTGCTTCTCATCCTCGAGGCGATCTCGCAGCACCGGCTGATCAAGGGCCAGGCGGTGTTCGATTACAGCCTCGCCTACCTCTATCTGCTCGGCTCGGCGTTCTGGAATTTCGTCGGCGCCGGCGTGTTCGGCGGCGGCACGCTCAACGCGCCGCTGGTCAATTACTACGAGCACGGCACCTTCCTGACCCTCAACCACGCACATACGTCGCTGTTCGGCGCGTTCGGCCTGCTCGCGCTCGGCCTGATCTACTTCTGCCTGCGCTATCGCGCCGGGCCGGACGCCGAGTTCAACGAGACGCCGGGCCGCATCGCGTTCTGGTGCTACAATGGGGCTTGGCGATGTGGATCTTCCTCCACTTCTTCCCGATCGGCTGGCCGCAGCTCAATGCGGTCTACGAGCATGGCTTCGCCTGGGCGCGCAGCCAGGCGTTCTACAACACGACTCTGTTCTGGCAGTGGATGCGCTTGCCGGGCGACGTGGTATTCTCCATCGGCGGCCTGCTGATGAGTTGGGACTTCCTGATGAAGCTGAGGCGGCCGCGCATGATGCAGGATGAGCGGGGCCGCCCAGCCGCCACAGCCTGATCGAGGATCTTCAGGTTGCGTCGGAACCGTTTGCAAGAAGGAGCCATGTTCATGGCACTCCATCACGTCGCCGCGGGTGAGAAGGTCCACCTGCCGTCGTCGCTCGATCCGGCAAGCGACAGGAAGACTCTGGCGCTGGTCAAGACGGACCGGTTCGAAGCTGTCCAGCTCGTCCTGCCCGCCGGGAACCACATAGCCGTCCACTCGGTGCCCGGGTACGCAACCGTGCATTGCCTCGCAGGGTTGTCGTGATCGTAGAGCTGAGGAGCGAATTCGAGCTGGACGCCGGCGACTGGTTGTACTTGGACCGCGGCCAGAAGCATTCCGTATTTGCCATCGCCGACAGTTCACTGCTGGTGACAATCATCTTCGATCGAGGGTTCGGCCGACCGAGCCTCTAGATCAGCCCCATCGCCCGCATGCTCGTGCGGCCCTCGCGCCGACGATGACATGGTCGTGGACCGTCACCTTCATGTGCCGCCCCGCCTCGACCAGGTCGCGGGTCAGGCGGATGTCCTGGCTGGATCGGCGTCGGGTCGCCGCTCGGGTGGTTGTGGACGATGATGATCGCGGTGGCGCCGAGCGCGATGGCGCGGGCGATGACTTCGCGGACATGGACCGAGGCTTCGTCGACCGAGCCCTGCCACAGCGCCTCGTTGGCGAGCAGCTGGTTCTTCGCGTTGAGGAACAGCACGCGGACCTCCTCGGTCCGCCGGTGCGCCATTCGGGCGTGGAGGTAATCGCGGAGGGCGTCCCAGCTCGACAGCACCGGCCGCTCCTCGATCCGCGCTTCCAGCATGCGCAGCGCGGTGGCTTCGGCGATCTTGAGAGCGGCGACGGTCGCATCGCTGAGGCCCTCGCGCCGAAGCGTATCGGCTGCTCGGCGCAAGCAGCGGGCCGATGCCGCCGAAATCGTCGAGCAGCCTCTTGGCCAGCGGCTTGGTGTCGACCCGCGGGATGGTCAGCGCGAGCAGATATTCGATCAGCTCGTAATCGTGGAACCCCGCCGCGCCCGCCGTCGAGCAGCCGCTGGCGAAGCCGGCGCGCGGTGGCCGCCGGTCCATCCGGTCCATCCATTTTGCCGGCGCGCTCGTCCACTCGCCGCTCTCCCTTGCGACCTGACCGAGCCCGACCGCAATAGCCACGAGCGCGCTGCTTGGGAAGTGGCTGCGCGCGTCAAGCGCCGGCCAAGTCATGCCGCTCTGGAACGGTCCCGGCGGGCATGGGTTAGTTACCCCCATGGCGGGGCGGAGGAGTGACGAGGCGCGGGTGCCGGACGAGGCGGGCGACACGATCGTCATTCGCCGGCGCACGACCGTGGCGCGCGGCTGGCGATCATCGTCGCCTCGACGCTCCTCGGTCTGATCCTGATCGCCGTCATCGCGCGTCTGGATCGAGCGGCGGCCGATCGCCACCGCACTTCCTGCAGCAGGAGTTCGAGCAGCGCGGGGTCCAGTCGAGCTATCATCTCGACCGGATCGGCCTTCGCACCCAGCAGGTCAGCAACCTCGTCATCGGCGATCCCAAGCGGCCCGACCTCGTCGGCCCGCTACGCGCAGATCCAGATGCGGCTGAAGTGGAACGGCAGTTTCGAGGTCTATCGCATCGTCGCACGCGGAGTCCGGCTGCGCGGCCGGCTGGTCCACGGCAAGATGAGCTGGGGCCAGATCGACAAGATGATGCCACCGCCGAGCAACAAGCCGTTCGCTCTTGCCCAATTTCGTCATCGACGTCGCCGACAGCAGCATCTCGCTGGCAACGCCGTTCGGACCGCTTGGCGTATCGATCGACGGCAATGGGCGGCTGAGCGGCGGCTTCAAAGGCCGGGTCGCGCTGTCCAGTCCGACCTTGCGCCGGGCCACTGCGCAGCGCTGCAGCTGCATGCCAACCTGGCCGTCTCGGTCGTCGCCCGGCACCCGCATGTCGAGGGGCCGGTCGGCCTTGCGCGGTTCACCTGCCCGGCGAGCCAGCTTCGATATCCTGGCGCCGAGCTTCGACGCCAAGGCCGCCTTCAACGAGGCGTTCACCAGCATCGACGGCGGCGGGCGGATGGCGATCGACAAGCTGACGGCGGGCGCGAACGGGCTCGCCGCCTTCGCCGGCGACCTGACCTACAAGGGCTCGCTTTCCGACGTTCGCGGCACGGTCAAGCTGGCGGCGCAGAATTCGCGCATGGCGACGGTATTCGCCAACCGGACCGCGCTCGAAGGCAGCTACGAACTGGGCGGGAAGGCAGGCACGTTCCAGCTTGCCGGCAAGGTGCTTGCCGACAGCGCCAGGCTCGACCCGTCGATGCTCGCCGGCGTCACCGGCCCGCTGGCAGCCGCCGCGCAAGACTCCGATCGGACCGATTGCAACCGCGATCGGCGACGGCCATCCAGCGCACGGCCAACAATTTCAACACCTCGGCGACCTCCGCGTCGTCAACTTCCCGGGTGGCGGAGCGGCGCGAATCCAGAACGCCAGCATCACCGGCCCGCAGGGCGCGCAGGCGCGCATCTTCGGCGGCAGCGGGTTACCTATTACTGGCCGGTCGGCGGCCTTCGAATCGATAGCAACATCCAGATGGCCGGCGGCGGACTGCCGAGCGCCCGCGTGACCTTGAGGCAGCCGCGCCCCGGCGCACCGATGAACGGCTTCGCCGATATCGCGCCCTACAGCGCCGGCGGAGCGCGGCTGGCGATGGCGCCGATCCGCTTCGCCGACGCCGGCGGCGGCCGGACGCGGCTCAGCACCGCGGTCCAGCTCGACGGGCCGTTCCCGAACGGCCGGGTGCAAGCGCTTCGCGTACCGATCGAGGGCCAGATCGGCCGCGGCGGCAGCTTCGCGTTCGGCACGGCATGCGAGGTGGTGAGCTTCAATTCGCTCCAGACCGGCCCGCTGAAGCTCGGCCCGACGCGGCTGCCCGTCTGCCCGATGGGCCGTCCGATCATTTCCAAGGCCGGGTCCGGCCCGCTGCTGGTGGCGGCGCGGGTCAATTCGCCGGTGCTCGACGGCCGCATCGGCAGCTCGCCGCTTCACGTCGCTGCGGCAAGCGGGCAGTTCACCAGCAAGCAGTTCAGCTTCGACAAGCTCGGGATGCGGCTCGGCCGGACGACATCGCCGATCGTCTTCAACACGGCGCGGCTCAGCGGCAGCTTCCTGTCGAACGGCGTGGGCGGCGTATTCAGCGGCGGCAGCGGAACGGTCGGCAACGTGCCGCTGGCGATGAGCGACGCCAGCGGCAAGTGGAGTTTCCTCAAGAGCGACCTCACGGTCGACGGCTCGGTGCTCGTCTCCGACCGCAATCCCGATCCGCGCTTCTACCCGCTGCGCAGCAACGACCTGCACTTCACGCTGGCCGGCGACTATGTTCGCGCGACCGGCACCCTGCGCCAGCCCGACACGGGCATTGAAGTCACCGACGTCAGCCTCGAGCACAAGCTATCGACCGGCGCCGGGCACGCGACCCTCGACGTGCCCGGAATCTCGTTCGGGCCGAACTTTCAGCCCGACCAGCTGACTCGGCTGACCGAAGGCGTGGTCGCCCTGGTCAACGGCACCGTGCGCGGGCAGGGCCGGATCGACTGGGCGTCCGACGGGAAGGTCACCTCGACCGGCGACTTTTCCACCGCCAACATGGACCTCGCGGCGCCGTTCGGCCCGGTCGCGGGGCTGACCACGAGCCTTCACTTCACCGATCTGCTGAACCTCGAGACGGCGCCGCACCAGGTCGCGACGGTGGCCTCGGTCAACCCGGGCATCACGGTCGAGAACGGGGTCATCCAGTACCAGATTCTGCCCAATAACCGCGTGAAGGTGGAGCGCGGGGAATGGCCGTTCATGGGCGGCCAGCTGATCCTCGAGGAAACCATTCTCGACTTCAACGGCAGCCATCCCAAGAAGCTGACCTTCCAGCTGGTCGGGTTCGACGCCAAGCAGTTCGTCGACAGCCTCGGCTTCTCGGGCTTCTCGCTGACCGGCAAATTCGACGGCGAACTGCCGATGGTGTTCGACGAGAGCGGAGGGCGGATCGTCGGTGGCGTGCTGACCTCGCGGCAGCCGGGCGGTGAACTCAAGTACCAGGGCGTGAAGCCGAAGGGGCTGGTGCCCGGCCTAGCCTTCAGCATTCTCAGCGACATCCGCTACCGGTCGATGATCATCCGGCTCGACGGCGACCTTGCCGGCGAGTTCGCGACCAAGGTGACGATCGACCAGGTCTCGCTCGGGCCCGGCCACGGCCTTGCCGCCAGCCTCGTCCACCGGGTGTTCGACAAGCTTCCGCTCAAGCTCAATCTCAACATCAACGGGCCATTCCGGGCGCTCATCCAGACCGCCAAGGCGTTCAAGGACCCGACGCAGGTGATCGCCCCGGTGATGCCGTTCCCGATCGATTCGCCGGCGCTCAAGGTCGAAGTGCTGAGCACGACCAAGCAGGAGCAGCCGGCGGCGAAACCTACGCAACCCGCAACAAAATCCCCACCATCCGGAGGTGCGAAGTGACGAGAACCCAGTGGAACATGGCGCGGCTGGCGGCCGGATTAGCGGCGGCGCTGCCGCTGACCGGCTGCATCACGGTCAAGGCGCCGGACAAGCCGATTGAAGTCAACCTCAACGTCGACATCAAGCAGGAGGTGCTGGTCCGTCTCCAGCAGGACGTCCAGCAGATGATCGAGAAGAACCCGCAGGCGTTCCCCTCGGCGCCGACGCACAAGTGAAGCTGATGCGCGCCCCGATCGGTATCGCCGCGGTGCTTGCGGCAGTCTCGCCGGCCGCAGCGCAGGCCCCGGCGTCGCTCGGAGCAGCAATCGCCTCCGGGCAGGTCGGCGAACGCTACGATGGCTACATGGGGGTCGCGGGGGCCGTCACTCCCGAGGTTCGCCGTCAGGTATCCGCGACCAACCTCCAGCGTCGCAGCCTCTATTTCCAGCTAGCCGCCACCCGCCACGTCAATCCGCAGGCGGTCGGGATCGCTACGGCCTGCCAGCTCATCGCGAAGCTGGCGCCGGGACAGGCGTACATGCTCGGCGATGGTGCGTGGCATCGGGTGGTGGCCGGGCAGGCGCCGCCGTCGCCGGACTACTGCCGCTGAACCTCGAAGGAGGAGCGATACTGCGGCTTCAGTGCGTTCAAAAGAGCCGCGGTGACTGGCAGCAGGACGATGTAATAGCCCTCCGCATACGAACCGACATCGTAGGGATTGGCCGTGACGTTGATCGTCTCGTATCGGCCGTCGCGATCCTTGTCCTCGGGGATCACCGAGAACTTCAGCGGATCCGGGCATTCTTCCCAGATGAAGACTTTGTCTGTCCCGGTCTTTGATTTCCGCTGTCCGGCGAGCTGCCTGCAGTAGCCGGGCTGCAGGATTGCTTTCGGTGACGTTGCGAAGAGATCGGCGAAGGCGATGGTCTTGCCCAGGGCGAGGTCCCACAGCAGCGCCCGCGTGCTTGGATTGCCGTGGGCGCCGCCGGTGAAGACATTGCGCTCGTCGGCAAAGGAGACCAGCCGCCTGCTCCGACCGCCGAAATGGAGAACCCGGCTGAACGAATAGCGGAAGAACGGAAAATCGTGATCTGCGCGCTGGGCGCGGTCGAGCCGAGCCATCTTCGTGTATCGCGACCGATCGTGATTCAACTGTGCGACCAGCTGGCGGCGAAGGGCCGGTATCGCGGATGCCTGGCTCGGCCACCTCGCCTCGAAGTCGAGAAGACTGCTCTTCTGATGGACCTGGAAGGCTGACGCAGACGCAGCAATCAGCAAGGCGAAGATCATGATGAGGGTCTAGCGGCTGGTCGGCGCCATTGGAACGCTCCAGCGGCGGTTGACTATGTGGACGTGCGTTCATAAAGGGACCGCGCCTTGGCGGCCCTCGAATTCCGCCATGTTCCTCGTCCTTTGCCTGACCCCACTCACTGGCGGGGCGACGCACAGGAGAGACGCATGGCTGAAGACGAAACCGGCGAGGTCCCGAAGCTTCCACCCGACGCGCGGCTCGAATCGCTCGATGAGCGGCTCGACCGACTGCAGCAGGCGGAGGCGAAAAGGACTGCGAAGCGGCAGCCCGACGCCAATTACCAGGCCGGGCAGCTCGTCCTTAGCCAGCTTGTCGGCTGCCCTCTCGGGGGCGGCATCGTCGGCTGGCTTCTGGACCGCTGGTTCGGGACTCGGCCCTGGCTGATGTTGGTGATGCTGTTCGCGGGGTTCGCGGTCGGCATCTACAACGTCATTCGGATTTCAAACGCTGCCCAGAGCAAGGCCCGGAGGCCAGCTTCGGGCGAACACGAACAGGGAAGTTAAGTTGGCGGCCGAAGGCAAAATCGACCCGATGCACCAGTTCGTGATCCAGCCGATCGCGGGCTCGTTCCAGCACGGCAGCCCGTTCGTCTTCACCAACAGCGCCTTGTGGACGCTGATCGTGCTCGGAACGATCTGGCTGTTCATGTTCGGCGGCATGAAGCGCGAGCTGATCCCGGGACGCTGGCAGGTCGCGGTCGAGGGGCTGATCACGTTCGTCGACGACATGGTCAACGTCAACATCGGGCCGGACGGCAAGAAGTATTTGCCGTGGGTCTTCACGTCGTTCGTGTTCCTGCTGTTCGCCAACCTGATGGGCAATATGCCCTTCGGCGTCGTCGCCGCGGCGCACCCGTTCACCGTCACGAGCCAGTTCACCTTCACTGGCGTCATGTCGATCATCACCTTCGCCATCGTGCTGGGGGTCGGCTTTTGGAAGCACGGGCTTCACTTCTTCTCGCTGTTCGTGCCGAGAGACGCGCCGCTGGTCTTCAAGTTCGCGATCGCCCCGATCGAGTTCCTGAGCTTCCTGGTCCGCCCGTTCAGCCTTGGCCTCAGGCCGTTCATCGCGATGTTCGCGGGACACGTGCTGCTCGACGTGTTCGGCAATTTCGTCGTCCAGTCATTGAACGCCCACAGCGCCGGCGGCGTCGGCCTCTCGATCCTCTGCTTCCTGTTCATCATGTTCGTCAGCATGATCGAGCTGCTGGTCGCGGCGATCCAGGCTTACGTCTTCGCAATCCTCACCTCGCTGTACATCAGCGAGGCGGTCAACCTTCACTAACCCAATCGTTTCTCAAAGGAGTTCAATCATGGATCTCGCTTCTGCAAAGCTTATCGGCGCCGGTCTCGCCGCCATCGGTGTCGGCGTTGCGTCGGTCGGCGTCGGCTTCGTGTTCGGTTCGTTCCTCCAGAGCGCTATCCGCAACCCCGCGGCATCCGACGGCCAGCAGGGCCGCCTGTACATCGGCTTCGCCGCCGCCGAGCTTCTCGGCCTGATGGCGTTCGCCGTCGCGATGCTCATCCTCTTCGCGTTCTAAGCCGGACCGAAAGCGGGGCCACGCCCCCGGGAGCATCCGAATGCCTCAGCTTACGCAGCTGTCCCAAGTCTATCTGTCGCAGTTCCTGTGGCTGGCGATCGCGCTCGCGTTCATCTTCTTCGTGATTGCCCGCGGAATGGTGCCCAAGATCCAGGCGACGGTGGATGCGCGCGAGCAGCGCATCGCCCGGGACCTGGAAGCGGCGCAGACCGCTCGGGCGACCGCGGACGAGACCGAGGCATCGTGGCGCGAGCGCATGGATAGCGCGCGCTCCGAAGCGGCTCGAATCGCCGAGGAAGCGAAAGCGGCAAGCGGCCGGGACACGGAAGCCAAGGTCAAGGCGGCTGCCGAGCAGATCAATGCGAGGGTTGAGGCTGCGCAGGGCGGCATCCGTAGCGCGCTCGAATCGGCCCGGGCGGAGATCGAAGGCGTTGCCGCGGATGCGACCCGTGAAATGGTCCAGCGAGTCGCCGGGCTGACGGTCGAGGCGAGCGACGCCGCTTCTGCAGTGAAAGCCGAGTTCAATGTCTAACGCCGTGCTGATCGCCGCCGTCGCCCAGCCCGCAGAAGTGGAGCATGAGCCGACCGCCTTCGCCCTGAATCCGGGGGGGTGGGTCGCGCTGGCGATGATCATCGTGCTGGCACTGCTGGCGTGGAAGAAGGTTCATCATGCGATCGGCCGGGCGCTCGACAGCAAGATCGAGCTGATCCGCAACCAGCTCGCCGAAGCCGAGGCGCTGCGCAAGGAAGCCGAAGCGATCAAGGCCGAATATGAGGCGAAGGCGGCGTCGTCGGACAAGGACCGCGCCGCTTTGCTCGAGCGCGCCCGGCAGGAAGCAGACCAGATCGTCGCCAAGGCGAAGACCGACGCGGAGGCGCTGGTCGAGCGCCGAAGCCGGATCGCCGAGGACAAGATCGCCGCCGAAGAGCGAAGCGCGATCGAGCAGCTGCGCGCCGCAGCGGCAAGCGCCGCGACCCGCGCCGCCGCCCGAATCATCGCCGAGCGCCACGACGCCGCGACCGACCAGCGCCTGGTGGACCAGGCGATCAAGGAAATCGGGGGCTAATCGTCCTCCCCAGCATTTGCTGGGGAGGGGGACCGCACGAAGTGCGGTGGAGGGGTTCTCCACTCGCCGAAGCACGCCTCCACCAGCTTTGCTGGTCCCCCTCCCCACGAAATCGTGGGGAGGACAGTATTTGCCTACTGCTGGTGCTGGCCGCCGGGCTGGCTGATCCCGTCGAGAGCGTGTTCGGCGGCGTCGTTAGCGCCGTTCTCGGTGAGGTCGCTGAGGCTGACGATCCCGCACAGCTTCAGCTGATCGTCGATCACCGGCAAGCGCCGCACCTGCGCCTCGCTCATCCGCGCCGCGACATCCCTGATGTCGTCGTCGAGCCGGGCGGTGACGATGTCGTTGGTCATCAAATCGCGGACCTGGGTGTCGGGCCCATGACCCTGGGCGATCCCGCGCACCGCGATGTCGCGGTCGGTGATCATGCCCAGCAGCCGGTCGCCATCGAGGACCGGAATGGCCCCTGCGTCGGCGCTTAGCATGAACCCCGCGGCTTCGCGCGCGGTCTGGTCGGGCCGGATCGTCTGGACGTCACGCGTCATCACGTCGCTGATCTTCATCGTCGCTCTCCTCGGTGGGGAATTCGACGTGCAGAACGAACCGCCGGCAACGCGCGTTCCTCCGGCTATGGCACGTTCTCGGTCAGGAGGTCGTAGGTCGCGACCAGCTCGTCCTTCTGGTTGAAGACCTCGACGGCCCAGCGCACCTGGCCGGTCTCCTCGGACTTGATCGACTTGGCGCGGACGGTGAGCTCCACCCGCATCGAATCGCCCGGATAGAGCGGCGTCAGGAAGCGCAAATTCTCGAGGCCGGTGTTAGCCAGGACCGGACCCGGATCGGGGTCGACGAACAGGCCGGCGGCGAAGCTCAGGATCAGATAGCCGTGGGCGACCCGGCCCTCGAAGATCGGTGATGCCTTCGCCGCTTCCTCGTCCATGTGGGCGTAGAAATTGTCGCCGGTGAACTCGGCGAAATGCTCGATGTCGGCGATCGTGACGGTGCGGCTGCTGGTCTTCCAGGTGTCGCCGATGTGGAGTTCGCTCATCCGCAACCGGAACGGGTGGACGCCGATCACGTGCTTGGGCGCGCCGGGGACATATTGCTCGGTGATCGCAGCGATCATGGCCGGCGAGGACTGGACGGCGGTGCGCTGCATGTAGTGCTTGACGCCGCGGACACCGCCCATCTCCTCGCTGCCGCCGGCGCGTCCCGGACCGCCGTGGACCAGGACGGGAAGGGGCGAGCCGTGGCCGGTGCTCTCTGCCGCATTGTCGCGGTTCAGGACCAGCATGCGTCCGTGATAGGCTGCGGCGCCCTGAACGAACTCGCGGGCCGCGTCAGGCGAATGGGTGAACAGCGACAGCACGAGACTGCCACGGCCGCGGTTCGCCAGCGCGATCGCGTCGTTGATGTCTCGATAAGGCATGATCGTCGAGACGGGGCCGAACGGCTCGCAATCGTGGACCGCGTCCGTTGTCCAAGGGTCGTCGGTGCGCAGCAGGACGGGCGAGAGGAAGGCGCCGCCAGCGATCGGCGGCTCGGCGTCGGGGTTGCCCGCGACGATGCGGGCGCCCGCGGCTTCGAGTTCGCGGATGCGGTCGCGGACGTCGTCGCGCTGGCTGAGACTGACGAGCGCGCCCATGCGGGTGTCTTCCGACCGCGGGTCGCCGACCTTGGTTCTCGCCAGCCGCTCGCCAAGTGCATGCTCGACCGCATCGAGATATTGAGCCGGCGCCATCGCGCGGCGGATGGCGGTGCACTTCTGCCCCGCCTTGACCGTCATCTCAGTGGCGACTTCCCTGATGAACAGGTCGAACTCGGGCGTGCCCGGCGCTGCGTCCGGCCCGAGCAGCGACGCGTTGAGGCTGTCCTGCTCGGCGACGAACCGAACGGACTCACGCACCACGGTCGGGTTGGACTTGAGCTTCAGGGCGGTCTGGGCCGAGCCGGTGAAGCTGACGACGTCCTGGCCGGTGAGATGGTCGAACAGGTCGCCGACACCGCCGACGATCAGCTGGATCGCTCCGGCGGGCAAGATGTTTGCCTCGATCATGATGCGGAAGGCAGCTTCGGTCAGGTAGGCAGTCGCCGAGGCGGGTTTGACGATCGCGGGCACGCCGGCAAGCAGGGTCGGGGCGAGCTTCTCCAGCATTCCCCACACCGGGAAATTGAAAGCGTTGATGTGCACCGCGGCACCCTGCAGCGGGGTGTAGATGTGCTGGCCGACGAACGTGCCCTGCTTCGACAAGCCCTCGAGCTGGCCGTCGAGCAGCACGTGCGCGTCGGGCAGCTCGCGCCGGCCCTTGGACGAGAAGGAGAAGAGCGTGCCCGCGCCGCCCTCGATATCGATCCAGCCATCCTTGCGGGTCGCGCCGCTGAGGTAATTGAGCTCGTACAGCTCTTCCTTGCGCGCCATGATGGCCTGGCCCAGCGCCTTGAGCATGCGCGCCCGCTCGTGAAAGGTCAGCCGCCGCAGTGCCGGTCCGCCGACCTCGCGGGCGTGGCTGAGCATGCCGCCGAAGTCGACGCCGCCCGAACCAGTCAGCGCGACGGGCGCACCGTCAATGGCGCTGCTGATCTCGGCCAGATTGCCGTCACCGGCGACCCAGCGGTCGCGCTCGTAATTCAGGAGTTGCACAGTCTTCATGGCGCTTATCGTCCAGTAAAGCTTGGGGTCCGCTTCTCGAGGAACGCCGCAACGCCCTCGCGGTAGTCTTCGGTGAAGCCGAGCCGTCGCATCTCGTCTCGCTGGAGGTCCAGTTCCTGGTCGAGGGTGCGCTTGCCGGTCGTACGGATCATGTCCTTGATGGCGGCGAGACCGAGCGGCGGCAGCGATGCCAGTTTGCCGGCGATGGCGTCGACCTCCGCGTCCAGCGCATCGTCGTCGACGGCCTTCCAGATGAGGCCCCAGTCTTCGGCCTTCTCCGCCGACAGCGGCTCGCCGGTCAGCGCGAGGCCAAGCGCGCGCGCCTGCCCGACGAGGCGCGGCAGCACCCAGCTTCCGCCGCTGTCCGGGATCAGCCCGAGCGCCGAGAAGCTCTGGATGAACTTCGCGGACTTGGCGGCGACGACGATGTCGCAGGCGAGCGCGATGTTGGCGCCGGCACCGGCGGCGACCCCGTTCACTCGCGCGATCACCGGCTGCGGGAGCGTCGTCAGCACTTTCACGAGCGGGTTCCAGCATTGCTCGACCGTCGCGCCCAGGTCGACCGCGTTCCCGGTCGAAACCGCGCGGTCGTTGAGGTCCTGCCCCGCGCAGAACCCGCGGCCGGCCCCGGTCAGGACGACCACGCGCGCATCGCCGAGCTGGTCGAGCGCGTCGCGAAGCTCCGAGTGCATTTGCACCGTGAAGCTGTTGAGGCGGTCCGGCCGGTTGAGCGTTATCCGGGTGATCGGGCCGGGTTCGAAGAGGATCGTTTCGTACGGCATGCGCTCTTCCTGCGTCATGCTGAACTTGTTTCAGCATCCATTCTGGCGTCGGCAATGCCCTTCACGAAAATGGACCCTGAAACAAGTTCAGGGTGACGAGGTTTGATGAGCGCCGTTCCAATCGCTACATCGCATCCATGTACACGACCGAGCTTCAGAAGACTGCGAAGATCGAAAGCCTTGAGGACCCGAAGCTGCTCGAAGCGTTCGAGGCGCGGGTCGCGGCGGACGAGTTCATCGAGCCCAAGGACTGGATGCCCGAGGCCTACCGCCGGACGCTGACGCGGCAGGTCAGCCAGCACGCCCACAGCGAAATCGTCGGCATGCTTCCGGAGGGCAACTGGATCACGCGCGCGCCCTCGCTTCGGCGCAAGGCGATCCTGCTCGCCAAGGTGCAGGACGAGGCAGGCCACGGCCTCTACCTCTATTGCGCCGCCGAGACTCTGGGGACGAGCCGCGAGGAGATGATCGAGGCGCTTCACTCGGGGAAGGCCAAGTACAGCACGATCTTCAACTATCCGACGCTGACCTGGGCCGACATCGGAGCGATCGGCTGGCTCGTCGACGGCGCAGCGATCATGAACCAGGTGCCGCTGCAGCGGACCAGCTACGGTCCCTACGCGCGGGCGATGGTGCGGGTGTGCAAGGAAGAGAGCTTCCACCAGCGCCAGGGCTACGAGATCATGATCGCGCTGGCGAACGGCACGCCGGAGCAGAAACGGATGGCGCAGGACGCGCTCAACCGCTGGTGGTGGCCGAGCCTGATGATGTTCGGCCCGCCCGACGAGAATTCGCCCAACACCGCCCAGTCGATGCGCTGGCGGATCAAGCGCGAGACCAACGACGAGCTGCGCCAGAAGTTCGTCGACATCACCGTTCCGCAGGCGGACTTCCTCGGCCTCACCGTTCCCGACCCCGACCTCGAATGGAATGAGGAGAAGGGCGGTTACGATTTCGGCGCGGTCGACTGGGAAGAATTCTACGCCGTGGTGCGCGGCGAAGGGCCAGTCGCCAAGGAGCGCATGAAGGCGCGCCGCGAGGCCTGGGACAATGGCGCCTGGGTGCGCGAGGCGGCGGCGGCGCATGAAGCGAAGCGCCGCGCGAGGAAGGCGGCGTGAGTGGCGACTGGCCGCTCTGGGAAGTCTTCGTCCGCTCTAAAGGCGGGCTTGCGCATCGCCATGTCGGCAGCGTTCATGCTCCTGACGCGCAGCTCGCGCTCGCCCACGCGCGCGACACCTACACGCGGCGGATGGAAGGGGTGAGCCTGTGGGTGGTGCCCTCGGCCGAGATCGTCGCCAGCGACCCTGACCAGGCCGGTGAGCTGTTCGAACCGGCGGAAAGCAAGATCTACCGCCACCCGACCTTCTACGACATCCCCGACGAGGTGAAGCACATATGACGGCGACCGCCGCCGTCGATCCACGCACAGATTATCTCCTCCGCCTCGGCGACGACGCGCTGGTGCTTGGACAGCGCTTGTCGGAATGGTGCGGGCATGGGCCGGTGCTGGAGGTCGACATCAGCCTTGCGAACCTCGCGCTCGACCTCGTCGGGCAGGCCACGCTGCTGCTGAACGAGGCCGGCGATGGCGACCAACTCGCCTTCCATCGCGACGTTCTCGACTTCAGGAACTGCCTGCTTGTCGAGCAGCCCAACGGCGACTTCGCCCAGACGATCGCCCGGCACCTGCTCTATTCGACCTGGCAGCATATGTTGCTGCAGCGGCTGGCGGGGTCGACCGACCGCTTCCTGCGCGAATTCGCGGCGAAGGCGGTGAAGGAAACCGCCTATCACCGCGACCTGGCTTCCGAATGGACGGTGCGGCTGGGGGACGGCACGGACGAGAGCGCGCGGCGGATGGCGGAGGGCCTCGATTGGTGCTGGCGCTTCGTGCCGGAGCTGTTCGAGGTCGATGCGACGCTTCAGATGGCGATCGATTCCGGCATGGCGGCCGATCCCGGCGAATTCGAGGAGGAGTATCGCTCGGCGATCGCGGCAGTGCTCGCCGATGCGCGGCTGGACGCTCCCGCCGACCAGCGGCCGATCCTCGGCGGCCGGCGCGGCCATCACAGCGAGCATCTCGGCCACCTGCTGGCGCCGATGCAATATCTGCCGCGCACCTACCCCGATGCGACCTGGTGAGTTGAGCCGCTAGATGGCCGAGCATTTCCACGCGCTGCGCGTCGCCGAAATCGTCGCCGAGACGCCCGACGCCAATTCCATCCGCCTCGAAATTCCGGCCGAGCTGCGCGACCGCTTCTCGTTCAAGGCCGGGCAGCATCTGACTCTTCGGGCGACCATCGACGGCGAGGAGGTGCGGCGCAATTATTCGCTGTGCACCGCGCCCGGCGACGACGACTGGATGGTCACCGTAAAGCGCATCGGCGGCGGCCTGTTCTCCAACTGGATCGGCGATCGGTTGAAGGCCGGCGACATTATCGAAGTGATGCCGCCGCATGGCTCGTTCACGACGCAGATCGATCCAGCGCGGGCGCGGCACGTGGTGGGCATCGCCGGTGGGTCTGGGATCACTCCGGTCATGTCGCTCATCAAGACTCTGTTGAAGGAGGAACCGGAGAGCCGCTTCACTTTGCTCTACGGCAACCGCGACAGCAGCTCGGTCATTTTCCTGGAGGCACTCGCGGGCCTCAAGGACAAGCATCTCGGCCGGTTCGAACTTTACCATTTCCTCGACCAGGAGGAGCAGGACATCGACCTGTTCAACGGCATGCTGAACCGCGAGCGCTGCGCTGAGGCGATCGCGCTTCTGGTCCCCGATGCCGCCGAAGTGAGCGACTGGTTCATCTGTGGCCCGGGACCGATGATGGACGCCGCGGAAGGGGCGTTGCTCGATCGCAACGTGCCGCGGGACAGCATTCATATCGAGCGCTTCACCGCCGATCGCCCGGCCGAAGCTGTCACTCGCGAAATCGCGCAGCTGCAGAGCGAGGCGGAGGGTGTAACGGTCGCAGTCACGCTCGACGGCCGCACTCGCCGGGTGCCATTCGCCGCCGGCAATATCCTCGACAGCGCACGAGCAGCGGGACTTCCGGCGCCGTTCGCCTGCAAGGCGGGCGTCTGCGCGACCTGCCGCGCCCGCGTCACCAGCGGCAAGGTCGAGATGGCCGCGCGCTACGGCCTTACCGACGAAGAAGTCGCGGCGGGATACGTGCTGACCTGCCAGTCGGTGCCGCTCGGCGATGGAGTGGCTGTGGATTACGACGCCTGACTTCGCTAATCCCTCGTCCATGCTGACGCGCACCGACGAAAAGACCCGCGGCCTTGGCGACCTTCCGCCGGTTCAGAGCGACTTGCTCATCGCGCTCATCGCCATGGTCAACGCCGATCCTCGGCCCGACAAGATCGACGTCGGCGTCGGCGTCTGGCGCGACGGCGCAGGCAACACGCCGATCCTCGAAACCATCAAGGCTGCCGAGCGCCGGCTGGTCGAGACGCAGGCCACCAAGGCCTATCTCGGCAGTGCCGGCGACAAGCGTTTCGCCGAGCTGCTGCGGCCGATCCTGCTCGGCGAGCATGCCGGAGACGAGCGCATCGCCGGTCTCCAGACGCCAGGAGGATGCGGCGCGCTTCGGCTCGGCTTCGAACTGATCGCCGCGGCCAACCCGAACGCGCGCGTCTTCTACGGCGCGCCGACCTGGCCGAACCACCCGCCGATCATCCATTCGGTCGGCCTCAAGGGCGTCGAATATCCTTATTACGAGCGCGGGCAGGGCGCGATCCGCTTCGAGGACATGATCGCCTCCTTGCGAGTAGCGGTGCCCGGCGACGTCGCGCTCCTGCACGGGTGCTGCCACAATCCTACCGGCGCCGAACTCAACGAAGACCAGTGGCGGGAGGTCGCCCGCGTTGTCTCGGACCGCGGGATGATCCCGTTCATCGACATTGCCTACCAGGGCTTTGGCCGCGGCCTGGACGAAGACGCGTTCGGCGTCCGTCTGATGCTCGAGACCTGCGACGATGTCGTCATCGCGCAAAGCTGCGACAAGAATTTCAGCGTTTACCGCGACCGCGTCGGCTCGCTGTGGATCAAGACGGCGTCGGTCGAGGGAACGGCGACGGCGAAGGCGCATGTTTTCCAGATCGCCCGGCAGATGTGGTCGATGCCGCCCGACCACGGCGCCGCGGCCGTTCACATCATCCTCGACGATCCGGAGCTGCATGCGCAGTGGGTCGCCGAAGTCGCGGTGATGCGCGACCGAATCAACGCGCTTCGCCAGCGGATCGCGTCTGCCGACCCACGCCTTGCCTTTATCGGGCGGCAGTTCGGCATGTTCTCGATGCTGCCGCTGTCCAAGGAACAGGTCGTCAAGCTGCGCGAGGACGATGCGATCTACATGGCCGACAGCGGCCGCTTCAACGTCGTCGGCCTCAGCGATGCGCAGGTCGATCGATTTATCGCTGCCGTGGTCGAGGCGCTGGACGCCTGATCATGGCTGAGCGCGATCTGGGCCGAGTTTCCGTTGACGTGGACTGGCGCGAGGTCGCGAGGTTGGTCCTGACCAGCCGCGAGCTGGACCGGCTCGAAGAGCAGGAGCTGGTTCCGGCGAAGAAGGTGCTCTACCAATTCTCGGCGCGCGGCCACGACATGGCACAAGTCCTGTTGGGTCTGCAGCTGAAGAATGGCGACGCGGCGTTCGGCTATTACCGCTCGCGGCCGCTGCTGCTGAGCCTCGGCGTTCCGCTTGCCGATGCGCTCGGGTCCGGCATGGGCCTGGCCGGAGGTTACTCGGACGGCCGCGACATCGGCGTCGTGTTCAATTACGCCAATCCCGGCGGTGCGCACGCAATGCCAATGGCGGGTGGCGTGGGGGCGCAATACACGCCCGCGGTCGGTTGGGCGCAGGCGATCAGATACAAGCAGCACGTGCTCGACGAGGGGCCGCTCGACAGCATCGCAATGGTGCTGGGCGGTGATGCAAGCTGCGCGACGGGTGGATTTTGGTCCGCGCTAACCATTGCGACCACGCAATCTTTGCCACTGCTAATCTATATCGAAGACAACGGCTACGGGATCTCGGTGCCGTCCGACTACCAGACGCCGGGCAAGGACATCGCGGCGAATCTCGCGAGCTTTGCGGGGCTGACCATTTTCAGCGGTGACGGCACCGATCCGGTGGAAGCCGCGCGGCTGGTCGATCATGCTGTCACCCATGTCCGCAAGCACCAGAAGCCGGCGCTGCTTCGGCTGACGGTGCCGCGGCTCGAGGGCCACAGCGCGCAGGACACGCAGGCCTACAAGACCGAGGCGCAAATCGCCGAGGAGTGGGCGCGCGATCCGCTGCCCAGGCTCAAGGCCCATGCTGCGCGCCACCAGATCGGCGACGAGCAATGGGCGGACCTCGAGCGAGAAGCCGCCTGGCAGGTCGAGGCGGCGCGCGCGGAAGCGGAGGCGCGGGGCGTCTCCTCACCCGAAGCGGTGACGGCCAATGTCTTCTACCAGGGCGAGCTGCAGCAGGTCGGTGGCCTATGGAACAGCGGCTACACGGCGCCGGGCGCCAGCGACGAACCGGCGCCGGCCGGACAGCGCATCAACATGGTGACGGCGATCCGCCGCGTGCTCGACCAGGAGCTGGAGGCGAACCCGCGCGTCGCGTGTTCGGCGAGGATGTCGGGCCCAAGGGCGGAGTCCACGCGGTCACGCTCGGACTCCAGGACAAGTTCGGACGCGAGCGGGTGTTCGATACCTCGCTGAACGAAGAGGGCATCGTCGGCCGCGCCGTCGGCATGGCGCTCGCCGGGCTGATGCCGGTGCCGGAAATCCAGTTCCGCAAATATGCCGAGCCGGCGACCGAGCAGATCCATGACTGCGGGACGATGCGCTGGCGAACCAACAATCGCTTCGCGGCGCCGATGGTGCTGCGCGTGCCGGGTGGGTTCTTCAAGTGCGGCGACCCGTGGCATTCGATGACCAACGAGGTCGAGTTCGTGCACAATCCCGGCTGGAAGGTCGCGGTGCCGTCCAACGCGGAGGATGCGGTCGGGCTGTTGCGCGGGAGCCTTCGCGGCAACGATCCCGTACTGTTCTTCGAGCATCGCGCGATGCTCGACGACAGCTGGGCGCGGCGGCCGTGGCCGGGTGACGACTATGTGCTCCCGTTCGGACGCGCCAAGAAGACGCGCGACGGGGACAGGATCACCATCGTCACCTGGGGTGCGATGGTGCCGCGCTGCGAAGCGGCGGCCGAGGGCGTCAGCGCCGACGTCATCGACTTGCGTACCCTGCAGCCGTGGGATCGCGAGATGGTGCTCGACAGCGTCCGCCGTACCCGCCGCTGCCTCATCGTCCACGAGGATTTGCGCACCGGCGGCTTCGGCGCCGAGATCGCGGCGGTCGTCGCCGACGAAGCCTTCCTCGACCTCGACGCACCGATCTCGCGCGTAACCATGCCTGACATCCCGAGCCCGCATCACCCGCGGCTGCTCGAAAGCGCGGTGCCGTCGGTGGAACGAATCCGCGCGGAGATCGACCGGTTGGTGGGGTTCTGAGTTGATCGAAGTGCGCGTTCCGGACGAGCAGGAGGGCACCAAGGCGGTCGTCCGCGCCTGGCTGAAGCAGGTCGGCGATGCGGTTGCCATGAACGATCCGCTGGTCGAACTCGAAACCGACAAGGTGACTCAGGAAGTGCCGGCGCCGGTTGCGGGGGTGCTTGCCGAGATTCTGCTTGATACCGATGCCGAGGCGTTGCCCGGCGCTCTGCTGGCGCGGATCAGCACGGACGAAGCCGTTCGTCCTGAGCGTAGGCCGCAGGCCGAAGTCGAAGGGCGTTCGACAGAGCAATCGGGTGAACGCCCTTCGACTTCGCTCAGGACGAGCGGAGAGGTCGAAACCCGCCTCAGCCCCTCGGTCCGGCGCGCGTGCCAGCAGAACGGCATCGACCCCGCGCGCATTACCGGCACCGGGCGCAATGGCCGGGTCACCCGCGAGGATGTCGATCGCGCGGTTGCTTCTGCAACGACGGTCACCGCCGGCGAGCCTGCGACGGCCCAGCCGCGCCATTTCGCCGCGCAGGACATCCCGCACGACCGGATGCGCCTGACGATTGCCGAGAATATGGTGCGCGCGGTCGCCGAAGCACCGCATGTGACCGCCGTGTTCGAAGCCGATTTCTCCGCCGTCGCCGCGCACAAGGCTGCGATGGCGGAGCGCGGCGTCAAGCTCAGCTACACCGCCTACATCGTCAAGGCGGCAGCCGACGCGATGGCGGTCGCGCCTGCAATCAACGGCCGCTGGGAAGCGGATCGCATCGCGGTCCCGCCGACCATCGACGTCGGCGTCGGAACCGCGCTTGGGGAGAAGGGGCTGGTCGTCCCTGTGGTGAAAGACGCCGGTTCGCTAGGCCTCGAGCAAATCGGCGCCAGGCTCGACGAACTCACCCGCCGCGCCCGCGACGGCAAGCTCGACCGCGCCGATGTCTCAGGCGGCAGCTTCACCATCTCCAACCACGGCGTATCGGGTTCGCTGCTCGCGGCGCCGATCATTCTCCACCAGGGGCAGGCGGCGATCCTCGGCATCGGCAAGCTCGAAAAGCGCGTCGTGGTGCGTGAGATCGGCGGGCAGGACGCGATCCTGGTCCGGCCAATGGCCTATGTGACCCTCACCATCGACCACCGCGTTGTCGACGGCCACCAGACCAACGCGTGGCTTACGCGCTTCGTCGAAATCCTCGAGAACTGGCCGCAAGCTTAGGAACTTAAGGCTCGCAGCGCCGCTTGGCCTTCCGAACCGACGGAGGCCAAAGATGGCGGACGACGACACTCGCAATCGATCCAGCAGCACTGCGCAAAAGGCGATCATCGGCGCTGGCCTTGCGGCTGCCGCGGGAACGGCTGCGTTCCTGCTGGCGAGGCGCACCGGAAGCGACGGAGTCCCGATAAAGGGGATCAGCGACGCTCCCGATCATGTCTGGAGACGAGGCAGCAGCCGCTACGACCGCGACCTTGTCGGCAACACCGTCCTGATCGGCAAGCCGGCAGACGAGATCTATCGCGCTTGGCGCGACTTCAGCCGCTTTCCGGACTTCATGGACAATGTCGAGAAGGTCGAACGGCTCGACGACAAGCGGTCGCGCTGGACGATCAAGGCGCCGGCGGGCTCGACTGTCGAACTGGTGACGGCAATCACCGAGGACCGGCCGGACGAGGCGATTGCCTGGAAAAGCGAGCATGGCTCCGATATCACGACGGAGGGCCGGGTCGAGTTTATTCCTGCGGCGCCCGGCCGCGGCACGATGGTCCGGCTGACCATGCGTTACGATCCGCCCGGCGGCATCGTCGGCAAGGGGATTGCCAAGCTCCTCCAGCGCGAGCCGCACCTGCAGGAGCGTCGCGATCTGCGCCGCTTCAAGTCGCTGCTGGAGACGGGCGAGGTGGCGACCAACGCCTCGCCGTCCGCCCGCTCGTCCGAAACCCCGACCGAAGCCCGGATCTAGGAGACCCGCAATGCGCGCATTGACCTGGCACGGCCGCCACGACGTTCGCGTCGACAGCGTTCCCGATCCGGAGATCGTCAACCCCCGGGACGCGATCCTCAAGGTCACGTCGACCGCCATCTGCGGATCCGACCTGCACCTCTATGATGGCTACATCCCGACGCTCCGCGCCGGCGACGTGCTCGGCCATGAATTCATGGGCGAGGTCGTCGAGGTGGGGCCGAAGAGCACGCTCGAGAAGGGGCAGCGGGTCGTCGTTCCGTTCACGATCAGCTGCGGTGACTGCTTCTTCTGCAAGAAGCAGCAGTACAGCGCCTGCGACAACAGCAACCCGGCCGAGACGTTCGAGGCCTCACGGCTGCTGATGGGCCATCCGATGGGTGCGGCGTTCGGCTATGCGCATCTCACCGGCGGCTATGCCGGCGGCCAGGCGGAGTATGTCCGGGTGCCCTACTCGGATGTCGGGCCGATCGTCATCCCCGACCACCTCGACGACGACCAGGTGCTGTTCCTGTCCGACATCTTGCCTACGGGCTGGATGGGGGCGGAGAACGCCGAGATCGAAGAGGGCGATACCGTCGCCGTGTGGGGCTGCGGGCCGGTCGGGCTGTTCGCCATCCAGTCGGCCAGGATCATGGGCGCCCACCGCGTGATCGCCATCGATCATTACCCGCACCGGCTGGAGCTCGCGAAGCAGATGGGCGCCGAAATCCTCGACTATCGCGAGGTCGACGTTCGCGAGGCGCTCGACGAAATGACCGGTGGCATTGGTCCCGACGCCTGCATCGATTGCGTCGGGATGGAAAGCCACGGGCTGACCATCGACAATATCGCCGACACGGTGAAGGCGCACACCTTCCTCGGGACCGAGCGCCCGCACGCGCTTCGGCAGATGATCCTCGCCTGCCGCAAGGGCGGCCGAATCTCGATCCCGGGCGTCTATGGCGGGTTCGCCGACAAGTTCCCGCTCGGCCAGCTGATGGAAAAGGGCCTGAGCGTCAAATCGGGCCAGACGCACGTCCAGAAATATACCGCTCCGCTGCTCAGGATGATCGAGGAGGGCAAGATCGACACGACCTTCCTGATCTCGCACCACGCGCCGCTCGAGCAGGCGCCCGAGATGTACAAGCACTGGCACGACGACCAGGACCAATACACCAAGATCGTCCTCAAGACCGAGATGGCGACACCGAAGACCGAGCAGAAGGAGCAGCAGCATGAGCTCGCGTAAACTCGCCATCGTCACCGGCGCGTCGAGCGGAATCGGGCTCGAGATTGCCAAGCTCGCCGCGAAGGACGGCTATGACCTGATCGTCGCCGCCGACACGCCGTTCGTCGATGCCGGGCCGGCCCTCAAGGCACTCGGCACCGACGTGCAGCAGGTCGAAGGGGATCTTGCGACGCAGCAAGGCCTCGACCAGCTCCTGGACCGCATCGCGGACCGTCCGGTCGACGTGCTGGTCGCCAATGCCGGCCACGGCCTCGGCCATGGCTTCCTCGACCAAGCCCCGAGCGAGTGGCAGCACATCATCAACACCAACATCACGGGCACCCTGCTGCTGATCCAGCCGATCGTGAAGCGCATGGTCGAGCGCGGCGAGGGCAGGGTGCTGATCACCGGATCGATCGCCGGGCACATGGCCGGCGCCTTCCAGGCCGTGTACAACGGCAGCAAGGCATTCATCGACAGCTTCTCCGCCGCCTTGAACGAGGAGATCAAGGACAGCGGCGTCACGGTGACCTGCCTCAAGCCCGGAGCGACCGAGACCAATTTCTTCCACCGCGCAGAGCTCGACGACACCAAGGTCGGGCAGGCGAAGAAGGACGATCCGGCGGACGTTGCCAAGGCCGGGTGGGACGCGATGAACAGCGGCGAAGCGTCGGTGATCTATGGGCTCAAGAACAAGCTGCAGGTCGCAGGAGCCTCGCTGATGACCGACGCGACGACGGCCAAGATGCACCGCGCCCAGGCCGAACCGGGCAGCGGCAGCGAGTAGCACGCGCGGAACCGCGTCGGCGCCGCGTGCGCTAGACGCGCGTGCCCGACGACAAGCCATCCGATTCCGAACCGGCGTTCGTCCGACGCGCGGTGATCGTCATCGCCCTCGCAGCCGTTGCGCTGCTGCTGTGGCAAGTGCGGACCGTGCTCGTCCTGCTGTTCGGGGCGGTAGTGGTCGGCACGATCATCCGCGCGATTTCCGAGCCCCTATCGAAGCATTTGCGCCTGCCGGACGGAGTGGCGGTGCTTGCAGCCGTCTTGCTCCTGGTCGCAGTCCTGTTCGGTGTCGGATGGCTGCTCGGCCAGCAGATCGCCGCTCAGACGGACGCCCTGGCGAAGGCGGTGCCGCAGGCGCTCGGCAGTGTCGACCAATGGCTCGGCGGCTTCGGTCTGTCGCACCCGTTCCAGACCTGGTTCGCGCAGCTGCACCGCAATGGGGGCACGCTGGTCTCGCGCTTCGGAAGCTGGCTGTCGACCGGAAGCACCGGCGTCGCGAACTTCCTGATCGTGTTCTTCGGCGGGGTCTTCCTGGCGTCCGAGCCGCGGTTCTACCGGACCGGCGCAATCAAGCTGATCCCAGAGGACAAACGCGGGGTGTTCGCGCAGGCGATCGACGAGTCCGAACGCGCGCTGAGGCTGTGGCTGAAGGGCGAGCTCATCGCGATGGTGGTGATCGGAGTCATGACGGGGGCCGGGCTGTGGCTGCTGGGAGTGCAGTCATGGCTGGTACTCGGCATCCTCGCCGGATTTTTCGAGTTCATTCCGTTTGCGGGACCGATCCTCTCGGCGATTCCGGGAATCCTGATCGCGCTCGTCCAGAGTCCTCAACTCGCGCTGTGGACGGCGCTGATGTACATCTTCGTCCAGCACGCCGAGGCGTACCTCATCCAGCCGGTCATCCAGCAATATGCCGTCGATGTTCCGGCCGTGGTGCTTCTGTTCTCGCTGCTCGCCTTCGCCGTGCTGTTCGGCGCGATCGGAATCCTGTTCGCGGCGCCACTGTCGGTCGTCACTTATGTGCTGGTGAAGCGGCTCTATGTGCGCGAGGCGCTGGGCACGGAAACGCCGATCCCGGGCGACGGCACGGAATGACGACGAACGCCTAGATCGCCGCCGTCACCACCGCGCGCACGCCGGCGTGTGTCGTGTCGTATTGGACCGTGGTCGCGAGCGCTTTCGCCATTGCCGCGATGAGCTTGGACCCGAGCCCGGTCCCGACCGGCTCAGATCCCGGCTGAAGGCCGGGCCCGTCGTCCTCGACGGAGAGCCGGAACTGCTTGGCGCCGGCATGTGCGAAGTCCACGCGAATTTCGCCGCGGTCCGTCGGGCCATAGGCATATTTGCAGGCGTTGCTGACGAGTTCGTTGACGATGACGCCGAGGCTCAGCGCCTTGTCGGTATGGAGCTGAACAGGTTCGGCGGTCAGGCGAATGCTGCGCGGCCCATGCTCGGTGGACCAGGTTTCCTCGAGCTCGGTGACCAAAGCGGCGAGATACTCGTCCATTGCAACCGTCTGGACGTCGCCGGACGAATAGAGGCGGCGATGGACCTGGGCGATCGCCTGGATGCGCCGCTCGGTATCGTCAAGCGCATCGCGGGCGCGTCCGTCGCTAATCAGGCGCGCCTGCATGGCGACCATGGTGGCGACGAGCTGGAGCGAGTTGGCGACACGGTGATTGACCTCGCGAAGCAAGGTCTGGAGCCGCTCGTTGGAAGCCTTGAGCGCGTCCTCCGCCTCCATCTTGGCGCGTTCGAGCTGCACCGTCGCAAGTGCCTGGCTGAAGGCGAGCTCGAGCCGGTCGACGAAATCGTCGCCGAACGTCTTGACGACGTAGTCGGCTGCGCCGGCCTTCAAGGCGGCCACTGCAACGCTGCTTTCGTCGGATCCGGTGATGTAGATGACCGGCGGACAGTCGGTCAGCTTGCGCAACTCGGCGACGGTCTGCAGCCCGTCCCATTCCGGCATGTAGTGGTCGACGCCGATCAGGTCGAACGGCTGCGAGCGAGCAATCTCCACCCCTTCGGCGCCAGTCGCGGCTCCAGTCACGGAGTGGCCGCGGCGGGCAAGCAGCTTCTCCACCAGCCGGCGCAGCCCGGGGTCATCGTCGATGTAGAGGATCCGGCGCGACGGCTGCATCAGTCGGCCGCGACCTCCGGAACCTGGATTACCGACAGGAACAGCCCAAGCTGGCGAATGGCGTCGGCGAAGCTCTCATAATTGACGGGCTTGGTAATGTAGACGTTGCAGCCAAGATCGTAGCAGCGGTCGATCTCGCGCTTGTCGTCGGTCGTGGTCAGGACGACCACCGGCGTGCGGTGAAGCGCCGGATCGCCCTTGATCCGCTCGAGGATGTCGGTGCCGCTCATGTCCGGCAGGTTGAGGTCGAGAAGGACCATTGCGGGCCCGTTCTTCGCCGGGCCGGCCGGATCGTTGAACATGAACTCGATTGCGCTTCCGCCGTCCGCGAAATGCTTGATCGCGTTGTTGATGCCGGCACGCCGGATGTTCTTCTCGATGAGGCGGGCGTGTCCTTCGTCGTCCTCGATCATGATGATGTTGACGGGCTGATGCTCGGTCAATTGTCCCCTCCCTCGTCGCGAGTGTTCACCGGAAGCCGAAGTTTGAACGTGGAGCCCCGGCCGAGCTCCGATGTGCAGTCGATTGCGCCGCCGAGGCGATAGACGAGCGCGCGCACATGGGCGAGCCCAATGCCTTCGCCCGGCTGGTTCTGGGCGCCGGCGCGGCGGAACAGCTCGAAGACGCGTTCGTGATCGCGCGCATCGATGCCGCGGCCATTGTCCTCGACCTCGAAAATCAGCGAGCTTCCGTCCCGTGTCCCGCGAACGACCAGGCGGCCGGGACGCTCGCGATCGAGATATTTGACGGCATTGTCGAGGAGGTTGGAGAAGATTTGCTCGACGGCCAGGCGGTCGCTGACGATGTCCGGGAGCGGCCGTTCGATCGTGACGATCGCATCGGCTTCGAGCAGGCGATGCTCGAGACTGGCGACGATGTCGTCGATCAGCGGCTCCATCGCGATCGGCTCGGCGGTCAGGACCCGGCGGCCCTGGCGCGACAATTGCAGGATGGCGCCGATCAGGCGGTCCATCTTCTGGGTCGAGGCGCGAATGAAGCCGATCGCCTCTGGCAAGTCCTCGCGCGCGCTGCGCACGTCGGCGGTGACCAGTTCCGGATGTTCGGACTCGGCGCGGTCGACGAGCGGGCCGATCGCAGCATTGGCGGCCTCCAGCTCGGCAGTGAAGCCCATCACGTTGACCAGCGGCGAGCGAAGGTCGTGGCTGACGATGTACGCGAACTTCTGGATCTCGTCGTTGGCGCGCTGCAGCTCGGAGGTGCGCCGCTCGACGGCACCTTCGAGATCGGCATTGAGAAGGTTGAGCCGGTCGTGGGTCCGCGTGAGGTCGATCGTGTAGCGCCGCACCAGCCAGAACGCAGCGGCGCCCAGCAGCAGGAGCAGGACGCCGGTGACGCCGAGGATCGCGATGAGCTGCGAATGGCGGTTCGATTCGGTGGTCTCGCGCTGCGCAAGCAGGCGTTCCTCCTCCGCGCGCATGCGCTTGACGACGGCGCGGACCTGCTCGACAGCCCGGGTCTTGCTGGTGGTCGCGAACTCGGCTCGAGCGGCTTCGAGCCGGCCGGAGCGCGCCTTCGCCATGATGCTGTTCGACGTGGAGATGTTGGCGACGAGAACCGACTTCAGCGCGTTGAGCGATTGCTGCTGACGCGGGTTGTCGCTCGTCATCGCCCGGAGGTTCTCGAACGCCGGAAGGATTGTCGCGATATTGTCGGCACGGGTTTTCAGGCGGACCGGGTCGGGCGCGAGCAGATAGCCGCGGGTGGCGCTCTCCGTTCGATCGATCGCCAGGATCAGCTGGTCGAGGCGATCGGCGGTCTTGTAGGTGTGGCGAACCCAAAGGGTCGCGCGCTGGCTTGTGACGGTCGCCGCCACGGTGGTCACGAACCCGATCATGAGCAACGCGAAACCAAAGGCGAGCGCCGTTAGCGCGAGGCGGTTGAAGCGGCGCTGGTCGAGATTGAACGTGATCGGCATCAGGGGCGGGAAGCTGCTCCGGATTGAAGAAGCGCGGCCGTAACGACCGCTCCGGATGGGCGCAACCCATTATCCTGCCGTCAGATTTCCAGAACGACGAAGGGTTTGCCGAACAGTGGCTGAAGAACGAACTGAGCGACGTTGAACACTGGCCGTCCACCGGGCGTCCGGCCTTCGTAGGTGCCATGATGGGCATGGCCGTGGACGACCGCCTTGACGTGATCGAAGCGGTCGATCGGCTCGCACAGCCGCTGCGAGCCGAGATATTGATAGATCGGTTCGGGTTCGCCCTGGAGGGTTTCGGCGATTGGCGAATAGTGGAGCACCGTGACGCTGCGGTCGGTGCGGATCGTGCGCAGCTGGTTCTCGAGCTTGCGGGCCTCGGTCATCACTTCGTCGACGAATGCCTTGACGATGGGCTCTCCGAACGGCGCCAGCTCGCCGCGGCCGAATCCGCCGAGGAAGCCCTTCACCCCGGCGAAGCCGACGCCGCCGATCTCCACCGCCTGCTCGTCGAGCACGGTCATCCCGGCCTGGTGCAGGATTTCGCACACCTTGTCGGGCTGGCCGCATTCGTAATCGTGGTTGCCCAGCACGCCGAGCACCGGGACGGTGCAGGCGCGAATGTCCTCGGCGAGGATCTCCGCTTCGCCGGTCTTGCCGAAATTGGTGAGGTCGCCGCACAGAACGAGGACATCGGCGACCGCCGAGACTTCGGTGAACAGCTCGCGATAGGGTGCCTTGTCGTTCTCCCGCACGTGGAGGTCGCCGATCGCAGCGACGCGGAGCTTCGCGGGGACGCGGCTTCTGTGCTACTGGCCATATTGCTCTTCGAGATTGCCGACTGCTTCGGAAAAGCCCCACTGCTCGACGTCGACCGCATAGTCACGCGGCGAGAAGATGCGGCCGCGGCACACCTTCTTGTCGGGCGCAGTGACCTCGGCCTGCTTGTGCAGCCGGTCGAGAAGTTCGTCGAACAGCCAGCGCGGGATGACATCACGCTCGCTGGGATAGACGAAGCGGAAGTTGAGAACCGCCATCAGCAGCACTTCCCAATAGAGTTCCATATGGGACAGCAGCTGCTTCCAGTCGACCTTGCCATGACACTTGAGGATCATGTGGGCGACGTCGGCGCCGTCGAAGCGATGGTGGTCCTGGACGAAGATCTTGGACCAGATGAACTGGGTCGGTGGAACCAGATGCACCTTGATCCCGAACAGCTCGGTCTCGGGCGCGTTGCGGAACCAGTCGTCGGTGACGTGGGTCGAAACCGTCGGCATGTTGTAGATGATGTCGACGAACATCTCGCCGCGAGTCACCCGCGCCAGCCACCGCTCGTCGACCACGACCGTGTCGAAGCCGTACTCGCGGAAAAACGCCAGCAGGTTGAGCGCATCGCCGGCCGTGGTGAAGACGTCGACGTCCTTGGTCGGCCTGTCGATGCGCGTGTAGCTCGACAGCGCGTAGGTGCCGGACACCAGGAACGGGATGCCGGACTCGACCATCCGGGAAAGCACCTCGCAGTAAAAAGCTTCCGCTTCCGGGGATGGCTGGATCAGGGATCCGTCAGGCGTGCTGGTCTGCTGATCCATGCGCCCGCTCAACGGGAGGCGCGAAGGGAGGGTTCCGCAGAGTGGTGGCGCACGCGACAGGACTTATCCGGCATGCTGGCGGGCAGCGGCGCGCGCGGCCTGAATGCCTTTTAGGAGGAAATCCTCAACCCTATCTCCGAAGGGCTTAGCTACTAACCCGACGATATCGGTGCTTAGCTCCACGCCGTTGAATTAGTCGGGTGGGAAACCCGACGTATTCTCCGAGGCGCTCAATTTCAGCCGCATAGACCTTACCATAGACGAGCGTCATACGAACTTGTTCAGGGTGCCAGCGGCTCCAGTCGAACACTTTCAGGTCGCCACCATAAGATCCGACGGAAGGTATCCGACAAACCTCGTTTCTTTGAGCGTCGGGCGACCGAGTAATGCTGTGAAGCCAACCGCTCTCGTCTCCTGGATCGTACAGAAATGCCCGATCGATCATGTTCGGGGCTTGTGAGCCGCTTAGATCGTATTGGAAGATGAAATGCGCCCACGACGGCCCTCGGAACCATCGACGATCGTTCTCGTAGAATGCGCATTCTAGTGGGCCGCCCCAAGATCGACGGTCGGTGGGATGCGCTCGTCACTCGTGTAGACCTCGTCAGTCAGATGCGTCGCCGACAGGTGCAGCGCAATCATTGAGGCCAACTCGACATCGCTGGTGTAGTCTGTAGCGAGCTGGTCGTGCAGTGTTCGCGCCCGCGCGATCACGGCTTCGGCTCCGCTGCCGATTGCGGCTACGAAACCCAACCGTCGATCTCGATCTCACGGACGGCTCCGTGATAGATTTTCGAGAGGCGGTTTCTATCGGGGTCTGGGAGAGCAGTGAGAATAGCGACCTCGCCCTCTGGGTAATCGTTGGCGCGCTCAGCGAGACGCTTTAGCGGCCGTTCAGAGTTCAACGCTCCAATGCTGGCCTGAGCGTATTCGAGGAAATCCGGTATTTGTCTCAACGAGCCCGCGAAGCCGAGCAATGCTCCATATTCCAACGCCACCGTCTTTCGGAGCAGCGTCGCCTGACTTGTCGATATTCCGAAGCCTTGCAGACGATTACGCGTGCCAACAGGTCCAATGGCGTTTCCAAGCTCGTCGCTGATTAGGGTATCCGTGATGAAGATTGGCGCGATGACCGATTTCGGTGAGATATACATCGCGACAGTCATGCAATCTCACAGCGCTGTGCATAGATTTCCGTACAACCGCCGCCCGGCATCAGCTAAGTCGCTGATTTTGTGGCGCACCCGACAGGATTCGAACCTGTGGCCTCTGCCTTCGGAGGGCAGCGCTCTATCCAGCTGAGCTACGGGTGCTTCGGCCCGCTCGTTAGCGGGCGCCGCGTTGAGCGGCAAGCGGGTCGAGGATGCGGCGGAGCTGTTCGTGGAGCTCCGACCGGATCGAGCCGACGACCATGCCGACGTGCCCGGCGCCTATCGTCCGGCTATCGCCCTCGGGCGCGGTCTGCGGCGGAGCGATGACGTCGTGGCCGGCCAGCAGGTGGGTCGTGGGAACCGGCAGCGCCTCTCGCATTGCCCGGCCACCGACTTGCCACTCGCCGCGCCCTGCCACGTCCCTGCCGAACATTCCCTCGAGGAGATCGACGGCAGCGGCGTAGGGCAGGGGCTCGCCCGCGTTCGCCCACTCCTCGAGCGCGACGAATCGGCGCGCCTTGGCACTGTCGGGATCGAGGCGCCCGAACTCGGCGAACTTGGCGACGGTCCGCTCCGGGTCGAGCGACCAGAAGGCGCCCTGCAGCACTTCCATCGGTAGCGCGCCGAGGCTCTGCGCCGCGGCTTTCGAGCTTCGCCAGATGTCGGCGAGAGCGGTTCGCGAGCGTTCGGGATAGCGTTCGAAATGCCAGGGCGCGGCAAGGGTGACGACGCGCTCGCAAGGAGCGAGGTTGGCTGCAGCGATCGCCATCGTTCCGCCAAGGCAATAGCCGACCAGCGCCGCGGGCTCGCCGATCTCGCCCAACAACGGCAGCAGCAGCGCCTCGACGTGGCCGCCGATTTCCCAGCCGAGCGCGCTCGGCCGCGGCCCCCCAGTCGAGCAGCAGCACCCGGCGTCCCATTCGCGTGATCGCGCCGGCAAGCGACACCTCCGCGTCGAGGTCGAGGATTCGCGGCGGGTTGATCAGCGAGGGCACCAATCGACCGTGGGCCCGTCGCCGCCGTGATCGCGCAATGTTGCGCCGCAAACGCGCGCGACTTCGGGTCGCGTCGGAGCCGGCGCTGCCGTCGGTGCCTCGGCATAGGCGCGCAAACCGGCAAGCGCGTCGCGAGCAAGATCGGGATCTCTTTCGGCGACCCGCCGCACGAGGTCGAGGAACAGCGGAAGCGGCCGCGGCGCGCGCGCGGCTGCGCGTTCATGTTGCAGTGCACTCTCTACCGGTAGTAAGCTGCCTGTCGCGTTCGGGGAGCTGTTCATGTCCAAACCATCGGCCAAGGTGACGATCAAGAAGTACGCCAACCGGCGTCTCTACGACACCGAAAGCTCCGCCTACATCACGCTCGACCGGCTTGCGCAAATGGTTCGCGAAGGCCGTGAGTTCGAAGTCATCGATGCCAAGAGCGGCGAGGATATCACTCGCCAGGTTCTGACCCAGATCATCGTCGACGAGGAAGCGCGCGGATCGACCATGCTTCCGATCAGCTTCCTGAAGCAGCTGATCGGGCTTTACGGCAATTCGATGCAGACCTTCGTTCCGCAATATCTGGAAGCGGCGATGGATGCGTTCCAGCGCAACCAGACCGCCGCGCGCGACGCGTTCGGCGGCGCCGTCTTCACCGACCTCGCCAAGAAGAACATGGAGATGTTCGAAGGCGCCAGCCGGGCTTTCGGCGGCGGCGGCAAGGAGAAGCCGAACGCAAGCGGGCCGAAGGCGAAGCCGGACAGCGACGTCGACCAGCTCCGCGCCGAGCTTGCCGCGCTGCAGGCCAGGGTCGACAAGCTGAGCCGCTGAAGAGGATGCGCGTACTGCTTGCCGCGGCTATTGCCGCACTGACCATCGCCGCTCCGCTGCCGGCGCAGCCCGCTGCCCCGGACCTCTCGGCGGCAACCCCGATCCCGGGCCGATGGAGCTGGACCCCGACCGCGGCCGGAAGCGAGGCCACCTTCCTCGATTCGGCGGGCCGCGCGCAGCTGTGGCTGACGCTGCCTGCGCGGGGCGCGCGTGGTGACGGTTGCCCGCCCCGCCAGCGGCGCTGCGCCGCTGCTGATGGCGTGGACCAGCTCGCAAACCCGCAACCTGCTCGCAAGCTACAATCCGGCGACCGGACGCATTACCGCGCAGATCGGCGCCACCGACCCCTTGCTCGATGCCCTCGCCTTCAGCCGCGGCCGGATCGGCTTGGGCGTCAGCGGAACGCCGCCGCTGGTTGCGCCCGCCTGGCCGGAGATCGCACGAGTGGTGGAAGATTGCCGCGGCGCTTAGATGTCGTCCTCACCAGAGACGCTTTTCTCACCCGCAAACTGTGTTCAACATTCGTTCGCCGACAGTGTCGGGTGCGAGATCGATGGCGCTCTGCTTGTATGAGGGGATCTGCTCAGAATCGATGAGCGTCCCATTGGCGCGATACTGCATCCAGCTCAGGAGTGTGCCCGTTCGTGCCGAGCAATCGTAGCGCCAATGAAGGACTGAGTAGGCTTCCCCGTGCGCAGCCGTTTCTGGGTCGATCTCTTTAACCCAAATGGACCGGTCATCGCCGTTACGACTTACACTTCCAACGTCCAAATACTGACGAACGTCGTTGCTCGATGTGGCGACTAACGCCCAATCGGCCGCAAGCACCTGCGAGGGCGTCATAACGGCAAACAGCGCCATGAGTGCCCGTCGAATCATATTCTCTCCCATCCGGCTTCCGCTGCACTGAGCGGGTTGCCGACGGAGCCCACTTAGCGGCGCCAACCTAAGGGGAGTTTAAGGTGCGACAGTTTTCGAAAGTCCGGTAAGTTGGGGATCTCGCCCTTCCAGGCACGAAGCGGCGAAGACTGACAGAAATTCACCGCATTACAAGTCTTGCGCGGGGGCCGATTCCGACTTATCTTCGCCTCAGCTTCAACGCAGCGAAAGGAGGTGATCCGATGTCTCATGGTTCAGCACAGAGGTCGGAAAGGGGTGTCTGTCGGTAATCGCTGAACGGACGGCCGTCACTTCCGGCCGCTGACCATGTCGAGGGCGCCGTCGCTTCACTGCGGCGGTGCCCTTTACAATATGTGCGAAACGGGCGCGCCTCCGACATCATTAGGGAACCGTTACGTCCTTGGAGTGTCTTTTCGTCGAAACACGGGAGAATTCACGATGGCGAAATCGGCAAACAAGGGTTCTTCGGGCTCTTCTTCGCGCAACGACACGATGGACAAGATCGCCAAGGCGGCAATGAGCAAGGAAATGCTCGCCGCCGGCCTCGCCGCCGCGGCTGCTGCAATCAGTGCCAGTCCGAGCGCTCGGCGCAAGATCCGCGACGCCGGGCTCGACGCCGCCGACACCGCGTCGCAGGCGGCAACCAGCATGATGTCGAGCGCGACCAAGCTCGGAAGCATCATCGCCGAAGCGGTCGCCGACGCGGCGCAGCGGGTGATGAGCGGCAAATGGGGCGGTGACGAGGATTCGTCCGGCTCTTCGACGGGTTCTTCGCGCAGTTCTTCGGGATCGTCGCGCAGTTCTTCGGGTCGGGCTTCGACCGGCTCGAGCGCCAAGTCCACGAGCACGCGCTCGATCCGCATCGCGGGCCAAGTCGAGCGGATCGCGATCGACCGCGTCCAAACGGTCGGCCGCGGCAAGTGCCGGCGCGACGGGTTCGGCGCCGGCGAAGAAGCCCGCGCGCAAATCGACCGCGAAGAGTGGATCGCGTTCGGGCGGGAGCCGTTCCCGAAGCACGTCCACGCGCGGCCGGGGCCGCGGTGGATCGTCCAGCGGCGGAACGTCCGGCGGCAGCGAAGGCTGATCGCCCGCCGCTAGGCCGCCTGATCCTCGAATTGAAGCCGCGCGAGCCGCGCGTAGAGTCCGCCGCGCGCCGTCAGCGTCGCGTGTGTGCCCTCCTCGACGATCCGGCCCGCGTCCATCACCACGATGCGATCGGCCGCGCGAACGGTCGCCAGCCGGTGAGCGATGACGATCGTGGTGCGGTGCTCCATCAGCCGGTCGAGCGCGTCCTGGACCAGCCGCTCGCTTTCCGCATCGAGCGCGGACGTCGCTTCGTCGAGCAATAGCAAAGGCGCGTCGCGGAGGAGGGCCCGGGCGATCGCAAGGCGCTGGCGCTGGCCGCCCGACAACCGCGCGCCGCCTTCGCCCATGAAGGTGTCGAGCCCCTCGGGAAGGGCACGCAGGAACTCCTCCGCGTTGGCGAGCCGCGCCGCCTCCCACAGCTGCTCGTCGCTGGCGTCCCAATTGCCGTAGCGAAGATTGTCGCGAGCGCTGGCCGCGAAGATCACCGTCTCCTGCGGGACCATGGCGATGCGCTGGCGAACGTCGGCGGGATCGGCCTGCGCGAGATCCACGCCATCGAGCAGAACGCGCCCCTGCTGCGGGTCGTAGAATCGCTCGGCGAGCTGGAAGATGGTCGTCTTTCCCGCGCCTGACGGTCCGACCACCGCAAGTCGCTCCCGCGCCCCGACGGCGAGGCTGAAGCCGTTCAACGCCGACGTGTCCGGCCGTGTCGGATAGTGGAACCGCACGTCCTCGAACGTGAGCTCGCCGCGCGCAGGGTCGGGCAGGCGGACCGGCGTCGCCGGAGCGCGGATCTCGGCCTCGGCGTCGAGCAGCTCCGACAAGCGCTCGGACGCGCCCGCGGCGCGCAGCAGGTCGCCGTAGACCTCCGACAGATTGCCGAAGGCTCCGGCGAGAAGACCGCCATAGAGCACGAAGGCGGCGATGGTGCCGCCAGTCATCCGGCCCGAGGCGACCTCGACGGCCCCTTCCCAGATGACCAGCGTGATGGCGCCGAAGATCAGGAACATGGCGATGGCCGTCATCACCGCCCGCAGAAGCATCCGGCGCTTGGCGGTCGCGAACACCCGCTCCACGGCATCGGAGAAGCGCGTCGATTCGCGGCGCTGCTGGTTGAATGCCTGGACGATCTTCATTGCGCCAAGGACTTCGCTGGTGACGGTGCCGACGTCGGCGATGCGGTCCTGGTTGCGAGTGGAGATTGCCCGCACTTGCCGCCCGAGGACGGAGATCGGGACGACCACCAGAAGCGCGCCCAGGAGAATGAACAGCGCAAGCTTCGGTGCCAGCGCGATCAGAATGACGATGCAGCCGATGCCGAGGACCAAATTCCGGAGCGCCACGGAGACCGTCGTGCCGACCACCTGGTCGATGATCGTGGTGTCCACCGTCAGCCGCGACGTGATCTCGGCCGGGCGGTTCTCCTCGAAGAAGCCGGGCGACAGGCGCAGGAGGTTGCGATGCACGGCGAGGCGGATGTCGGCCACGGTGCGCTCGCCAAGCCAGGACACGAAATAGAAGCGCGCCGCGCTGGCGACCGCCAATACGCCGACCAGCAACAAGAGATATTCGAACCATCTGGCGATGTCGTGGCTGTTGCCCGCGCCGGCCGCGAAGCCCTTGTCGATGATCAGCTTGAATGCATAGGGCACGCCAGCGGTGGCGCCGGCCGCGACCAGCAGCGCCAGCGCGGCCGCGGCGATCCGGCCCGGATAGCGGCTGGCGAAGCTCCAGACCATCCGCAGGTTCCGGACGGAGCGGCCCTTGGGGCGGTTGGGTCTTGTGGCCATTGCGGCTCCCTAACAGTCCGGCCCGCGCCCCTCAATTGCGCACTGCAGCGATTGCGGCGCAGCATTGCGCTTGCCAGTGGAGCAAACGGGGGCCACATCGCGTTGACCAGTGAAACAGCCCATGAGGTTCGATGCTTTACGACGCCTATGAAATGCAGCGCTCGTTTCTTGCGGGAGCGAGCAAGCTTGCAGGCCTAGGTGCCGGATGGCTCCACAACCCGGCCAATCCCTTCGCCTACAATTCCATGGGTCCGGTGGTCGCCGCCGGGCTCGAAGTGTTCGCTCATGCGGCATCGCCGCGCGGCAAGCCCGAATTCGGCCTCCATTCTACTCTGGTCGCCGGCAAGGCGGTCGCGGTTCGCGAGGAGATCGTTGTCCGCAAGCCGTTCGGGCAGCTCAAGCGCTTCGTCCGCGAGGGCGTCGAAAGCGGACCCAGGCTGCTGATCGTGGCGCCGATGTCGGGCCATTATGCGACCCTTCTGCGCGGCACCGTCGAGCGGATGCTGCCGAAGTTCGACGTCTACATCACCGACTGGCGTGATGCGAAGCTGGTGCCGCTATCGGACGGCCGCTTCGACCTCGACGATTACATCGATTATCTGATCGAATTCCTCGAGACGATCGGCGAGACCACCGGTGAGCGGCCGCACATGCTTGCGGTCTGCCAACCGTCCGTGCCGGCGTTCGCGGCGACCGCGCTCATGAACCAGGACAAGGCGCGCTGGCGACCGCGCAGCCTGACGATGATGGGCGGCCCCGTCGACACCCGGAAGGCACCGACGGCGGTCAATACGCTGGCGACCGAGCGGCCGTTCAACTGGTTCGAAAACAACGTGATCGCCACCGTTCCGATGATCTACCCCGGCGCCGGGCGGAAGGTCTATCCGGGCTTCCTTCAACTGGCCGGATTCATGACCATGAACCTCGGCTCGCACCTCGTCAGCCACTGGGAGATGTTCAAGCATCTGGTCGTCGGCGACGAGGAGGGGGCTGAGCCGAGCCAGCATTTCTACGAGGAATATCGCTCCGTCTGCGACATGACGGCCGAGTTCTATCTGCAGACGGTGGATGCGGTGTTCCAGCGGCACCTGCTTCCCGACGGCGAGCTCATGCACCGCGGGCGCCGCGTCGATCCAGCGGCGATCCGCGACACCGCGCTGCTCGCGATCGAAGGCGAGCGCGACGACATTTCGGGGATTGGACAGACCAGGGCCGCCCTCGATATCGCAACCGCTCTGCCGAAATCGCAGAAGCAATATTTCCTCGCCCGCGACGTCGGCCATTACGGAATCTTCAACGGCCGCAAGTGGCGCGAGCGCATCGCGCCGGTCGTCGAGACCTTCATCGCCGCCCATTCCGGTCGATCGAAGCCCGCGAAAGGGCGGTAAGCTCAGGGCGTTGGCGATCGCTTGATCGCGACCTGGCCGAGCATCGCCACCGCGACGACGCCAGCGAGAACCGCGACGGCTGCCGAGACGAACATTGCGGTGTGAAAGCCGCCGAACAGGGCGTCGCCCCTAAGGCCGAGAACCGAGCCGAGGAGGGCGGTCGCGATCAGGCCACCGAGCCGCGCGACCGCGCTGTTGAGGCCGGACGCCATCGCCACGTGCCGCTCCTCGACCGAGCCGAGGACCGACGCGGTGAGCGGGGCGACCGCGATGGTCATGCCGGCCGCCATCACCAGGATCGACGGGAAGGGCCCGGTCCAGTAGCTGCCGTCCGGCGTGATCAGCCGCGCGAGCATCATGCCGCCGCCGGCAATGACCGGCCCCGCAATCAGCGGCCCTCGCGGTCCGATCCGCGCCGCCAGACTGCCCATCAATGGTGAAAGAGCGGTCATCAGCACGGGCAGGGGCAGCATCGCGAGGCCCGCTTCCACCGGCGAATAGCCGCCGGCGCTGATCAGCACGTAGGGCAGCAACAGCATCGCTGCGCCGAATGCCCCGTAGAGCAGGAAGGTGAGGAGATTGAGCCCGGAGAAGCAGCGGCTTCCGAACAGGTCGAGCGGCAGCATGGCGCGGCTTCCCCGCCGCCGCTCGACCGCCAGGAATGCACCGATCAGGACCACGCCTCCGAACAGCGATGCAGCGGCGATCGTGCTGAACCGCGATGACGCAGACCAAAGGGTCAAGGCATAGGTGAGGCCGCCAAGCCCCGCCGTCACCAGCAGCGCGCCCGCATAGTCGGTCCGCCCGGCGCCGCCTTCGCGGCTCTCCCGAACGAAGGTGAGCGCCAGGACGATCGCTCCGATGGCAAGCGGCAGGTTGATGTAGAAGATCGCAGGCCAGCCAACCGTGTCGACCAGCCATCCGCCAAGCAGCGGCGCTGCGGCGGCGGTCGCGGCCCCGGCGGCTGCCCAGATCCCGACCGCGCGGCCGCGTTTCTCACCCGAAAAGGCCGCGTTGAGCAAGGCGAGACTGTTGGGCAGGAGCAGCGCCGCGCCGATGCCCTGGACGGCTCTGGCGGCAAGAAGAAGCGGCAGGGCAGGAGCAAGCGCGCACACCAAAGATGCCGCGGCGAACAGCCCCGTCCCGAACACCAGCAGCCGCCGCCGTCCGAAATGATCGCCGAGCGCTCCGCCGAGCAAGAGCAGGGCGGACAGCGGCAGCAGGTAGGCGTTGACGACCCACTGCACGTCCTGGGCACCGGCCGAAAAGCTGGCGCGGATCGCCGGCAGCGCGACGTTGAGCACCGAGCCGTCGACGAAGGACAGGCTCGACGCGAGGATGCACGTGACCAGCGTCCAGCGCGGATGGGCGCCGCGCCGGTCAGTCCTTTCGTGGCGTGGGCTCAATCAATCTTCTGCGCGAGCGCCGCTTCGACCATCGTCCGCCAGACGTCAACGTCGCCGGCGGCGGCCATGGCCTCGTCGGGCTCGCGGGCGGTGTGGAGCACCGCAAGGGCCTGGTTCACATGCTCGTGCCACACCGCATCGACCTTTCCGCCGGCCGAGGGGTCGCTGCCTTCCGCGTTGCTGCTGTGCGCCGCCGCCGCGAGCACTCGGGCGATGCGTTCGATCAGCGGGCGATTGGATTCGGGCATGCATTGTCCTCCCTTTCCCGGTTCAACCCGCCTGCCGCCGTTTGGGTTCAAGGAAGCGCTTCAATGCCCGGCGCGCGGCCAGTACCAGCCACACGGACAGCAGCACCAGAGCAACAGCGATCACCGCGGCGCTGACCAGGATGGGCGATGGCGAGCGCGAGCAATCCTGCGGTTGCAACGTCTTCCCCGTCGAGACCGCGACGTTGGAGAAGGGCTCAGGGCTCGCGTTGATCAGCGTGCGCGCGCCCGCTTTTCCGGCATGGGCCACGAACGCGGCGGTACCGCCGAGAAGCAAGCTTCCGACCTGCCAGGTCGGGTCGCTGCCATCGATAATCGCCATCGACAGCAAAGCTCCGCCCACCGGCCGGACAAGAGAGTGGACCGCGTCCCAGGCGCTGTCGACCCACGGCACCTTATCGGCAAAGAACTCGGCCAGCGCGCCGACTCCGGCGATTCCAATCAGCCAGCTGTTGGCGAGGATATCGAGTGCGTGGAGCTGCTCGGGCAGGCCGATCCAGCCGAGCCGCATTGCCAGCCCGACCGCGAAGGTCACGAGATAGAGCCGCCAGCCCGCGAGCAGGCTCACCGTGGAGGCGAGGGCGATCAGCTGGAACGGCATTCACGCGTCTACAGCACCTCGAACAGGCCGGCCGCGCCCATGCCGCCGCCGACGCACATGGTGACGACGACATACTTGACGCCGCGGCGCTTGCCCTCGATCAGGGCGTGGCCGGCCATCCGCGCGCCGGACATGCCGTAGGGGTGGCCGATCGAGATCGCGCCGCCGTTGACGTTGAGCCGGTCGTCGGGAATGCCGAGCTGGTCCTGGCAGTAGAGCACCTGCACGGCGAAGGCCTCGTTCAGCTCCCACAGGCCGATGTCGTCCATCTTCAGGCCGAAGCGCTTCGAGCAGCTTGGGCACGGCGAACACCGGGCCGATGCCCATTTCGTCGGGCTCGGTGCCGGCGACCGCCATGCCGACGTAGCGGCCGAGCGGCTGCGAGCCCGCGCTGCTGCGGCGAGCGCCGGCTTCCATGACCACGCAGGCCGAGGCGCCGTCGGAAAGCTGGCTGGCGTTGCCGGCGGTGATGATCGTCTCCGGGCCCGCGCACCGGCTTGAGCTCGGCGAGGCCTTCGAGCGTCGTGTCCGGCGCGGTTGCCCTCGTCCTTGTCGAGCGTGACCTCGCTGCATCGAGACCTCGCCGGTCGCCTTGTCCTTGACCGCCATCTTCGCGGTGACCGGCGATGATCTCGTCGTCGAACTTGCCCGGCCGCCTGCGCCGCGGCGGTGCGCTGCTGCGAGCGCAGCGCATATTCGTCCTGCGCTCGCGGCTGATGCCGTAGCGCTTGCCGACCACCTCGGCGGTGTCGATCATCGGCATGTAGACGCCGTTGTGCATGCGCGAGCAGCTCGGGGTCGGGCGCCGAGCCGCATTTCGCCGGTCTGGACCAGGCTGATGCTCTCGACGCCGCCGGCGACGACGACGTCCATGCGGTCGACGATGATCTGCTTGGCCGCGGTCGCGATCGCCATCAGGCCCGACGCGCATTGGCGGTCGATCGACATGCCGGCGACGGTGACCGGCAGGCCGGCGCGCAGCGCGGCGGTGCGGCCGATGGTCGTCTGCACGCCCTGCTGCAGCGCGGCGCCCATGATCACGTCGTCGATCTCGGCCGGATCGACCCTGGCGCGCTCGACCGCGGCGCGGATCGGGTGGGCGGCGAGGGTCGGCGAGGGCGTCGCGTTGAACGCGCCGCGATAGGCCTTGCCGATCCGGTGCGGGCGGTGGAAACGATGACGGCGTCGCGCATGGCATAATTCTCCTTAGACGAACATCAGGCCGAGCCACATCGGCGGTCAGCGCGGGCTTGTCCTCGCCCTCGATCTCGACCGTCACGGTGTGGCGCATCAGCAATTGGCCCGGCGCTTTCTCCTCGACCGAGTCAAGCATGAAGCGGCCGCGCACCCGGCTGCCGGAGCGGACCGGCGCGATGAAGCGGACCCGGTCGAGCCCGTAATTGACCGCCATCTTGATGCCGTCGGGAACGAGCATCGCTTCCGCGCGCCATGCGGCGACAGCAGCGACAGGGTGAGGAAGCCGTGGGCGATGGTGCCGCCGAACGGCGTCTGCGCGGCCGCGTCCGGATCGACATGGATGAACTGGCGGTCCTCGGTCGCGTCGGCGAACGCGTCGATCCGCGTCCTGGTCGACCAGTGAGCCAGTCGGAGACGCCGACCTCCTCGCCGACGCGCGCGCGGATTTCGTCGAGGCTGGCGATGCGGCATCAGCCGGCGCTCGGCGCCGGAGGCGGCATAGGGCATGATCATCGTCCCGTCGGGCGCGGCGGTGAAGGTCGTCTGGGTCGGATAGGCGAACTCGATGCTGGTGCTCGCGAAGGTGCGCAGCACGCGCCAGCGCGACCGCCGTCGCGGTCGGCGGCGACCTTGTTCGACGTCGGTGCTGCGGCAGTCGTAGACCAGCTCGAAATCGATGCTCGACGGCGCCGAAGCCGAGGATCGCGCAGCGGACGAAGCGTGCAGCCCTTGCGCGCTTCGACCGCCGCCTTGGCCAGCGACGGCGACCTTTTCGAGCTGGTCCGGCGGCGTCTGGTAGACCAGCGCCGAACGGCAGCTGACGAGCGGCGCGCTGCGGCCGCCGGCGAAATTGTGGATTTCGCGCTCGAGCAGCTTGGTGTTGGCCATGATGACCTGCTCGCCGGTGACCGAGCGCAGCCGGGTGGTCTTGAGGCCGATCCGCTCGACGGTGCCGGTGGTCTGGTCGTAACTGGATCGATGTCGCCGCGCCGGAACGGCTTGTCGAACAGGATCGAAAGCGCCGCGAACAGGTCGGAGAAAATGCCCTGGGCGGCGAGGCCGATGGCGATGCCGCCGATGCCGAGGCCGGCGACCAGCGCGGTGACGTTGACGCCGAGATTGTCGAGGATGACGATGATCGCGATCGCGAACAAGGCGACGCTGACCAGCACGCGGATGATGGCCATCGCGTTGCCGAGGCGTCTCGCTCGGCTCGTCGCCGGCCGCGGCGCGATCACGCCGAGGATCAGCTCGCGCGCCCAGATCGCGCCCTGGAGCGCGAAGGCGATGATGAAGAAGATGTCGACCAGGCGCTCGACCCGCGGCGGCACCGCGGCATAGGTGGCGACGATGTCGAGCGCGGCGACGACCATGAACAGGATCGAGGTCCGTTGCGAGGACGCGGCCGATGACGCCGCGCCAGTGCAGTGCATCGCGGATCGCTGGCGACGAGCCGGCTGGCCGATCCAGCGCAAGCGCGAGCATGACGAGCGACGATGCCGGCGGCGACCGCGAGGCCGATCAGCAGCTCGTCGCGATTGGCGTCGAACCAGTCGATCAGGCGTCGACGCCCTCGCGGCCGCTGTTGATCGCCGTCGCGCATTGCCGCCGATCTCATCGGCGGCCTCATTGCCGCTGGCGGGCTCGCAATCAAGCCGTTGCGGCCGTCGGCTTGCGCCGCGCTTGCGCCGCCTTGCGCGAGGAACTGCGAGCAAGCCCGACCTCGGCGCGCGACAGCCGCTTGCGCGCGCGCGGCCGCTCCATGCCCGTCGAGCGGATCGCGCGGCGTCGTCCTTGACCGCCTCGAGCAGCGCCGGGTGGACATAGGATTTGCGGCTGATCGCCGGCGTGTTGCCGAGCGCCTCGGCGACCGGCTCGACCATCGTCTTGACGCTGATCCGCGCGTCCTCGGCTTTTCGAGCAATTGCTCGAAGGCGATCACGCTCGCGCCCCAGGTGCGGAAATGCTTGGCGGTGAATTCGCCGCCGGTCGCCTCCCTGATATAGTCATTGACGTCGCCCGACGTGACCGGCTGCGGCTCGCCGTCGCCGTTCACATATTGGAACAGCATCTGGCCGGGCAGTTCCTGGCAGCGCTTGCACGATGCGCTTCAGGTTGCGTGTCGGTGATCTGTCACCTCGTGGACGATGCCGTGCTTGCCGGTGAAGCGCATCGTCAGCTTGCTGGCCCTTGCGCTGCAGGTGGCGGCTGCGCAGCGTCGTCGCGCCGAAGCTCTTGTTGTCGCTGCGCATATTGCTCGTTGCCGACGCGGATATGCTCGGTGTCGAGCAGCCGGACGACGGCGGCGAGCACCGTTTCGCGCGTCGAGCTTGCGGCGCTTCAGATCCTGCTCGACCCGCCGCCGCAGCTTGCGGCAGCGCCTTGCCGAACTCGAGCAGGCCGTCGATATTTGCGCGCCTCCGCGCTTGGCGCGGAAATCGGGATGATAGCGATATTGCTTGCGGCCGCGCGCATCGATGCCGGTCGCCTGGAAATGGCCGTCGGGATCGGTGCAGAACCAGGCGTCGCTCATAGGCCGGCGGCAAGCGCGATCGCGTTCAGCCGGTCGATCTCGTCGCGGTCGGTGATCCGCTTTCCGTCGGCGTCGAAATAGGCCCAGTAGCGGCCCATCCGCTTGCGGCGTGATACCCGGGCTCGGTGTCACTGCTATGCCTCAAGCATTTTTGCGGCCAGTTGGTTTCACTCGACTCATCGGAGCGCATAAGCGAGCGGCGGGCGGGCGGGTTCCTGTGGTCGACGAAAGGAGACTGCACGATGCCGCCGATTTCGAATGCCGCGAGTTCTGATCGTCGCCACCGACGGCTTCGAGGAATGGGAGCTGTTCGGGCCGCGCGAGATCCTGCAGAAGCGCGGCGCCGAAGTCGTGCTCGCGTCGCCCAAGCTCGATCCGATCCAGGCCACGGTCCACGACGATCCGGGCAAGACCATCCGGCCCGACCTGACCCTCGACGAGGCCAACGCCGACGATTTCGACGCGCTGATCCTGCCCGGCGGCGTGCGCAATCCCGACCATCTGCGGATGAACGCGAAGGCGATCGCGCTGATCAAGCGATTCGCCGGCAGGGCAAGCCGGTCGGCGCGATCTGCCACGGGCCGTGGCTGCTGGTCGAAGCCGACCTGCTGCGCGGCCGCACGGCGACGAGCTGGCCGTCGATCCGCACCGACCTCCGGAACGCCGGCGCGCAATGTCGTCGACGAGCCGGCGGTGACCGACGGCAATATCGTCACCAGCCGCAATCCGCATGACGTCGAGGCATTCACCAACGCGCTGATCGACCTGATCGAGAATGCGCCGGAGGTGAGCGAAATCCGCCAGCCGAGCGAGCTCCCGCCTAGATCGTTCCGCGTCTAACCGACTGGCAAGGATTTGCGCTTATCCGCCTCGCCATGCGAGGCGGCAGAGCGCAACGGATCGAAACAGGCGGTCGGACATTGCGGCGGCGGCGTCGCTTGCCGCCGCGGTCGGCTTTGCCTTCTTCATGCTGCTGCCGGGCATCGTCGCTCGGCCTAGCGCGGCATGGTCGCTGCCGGGCGGCTCTCGGCGCTTGTCGCTTATCGCGGCTGGCGCTTCGCTCATTGCCGCCGGGCGGCGGCTCCGAAGCCCGTTTCGGCAACCGGTGTTCGAGATGCCGATCGAGCTGATGCTTCGATGAGCCCGACGAACGCCGACTGACCGAGCTCGGACGAACTGCTGCTGACCGACGCCGACCGGCTGCAGCCGCGCCGGCGCCGAGCGAGCTGGTGCTCGACGACATCCTTGCCGAGCTTGGGCCCGAATTCGCGCGTCGTTCGGCTGTTCGATCCGCGCGGCGATGCCGACGCCCGGCGCAGCTCAACGCCCGGATCGAACGCCATCTCGACGGGGGGCCTCCCAATCGCCCGTCCCCCGACGCATCGCAGGCGCTGTATCGAGGCGCTGGCCGAGCTGCGCCGCTCGCTGCGCTAGTCACTCGCCGATCGTCAGCGCTTCGATCGTGAGGCTCGTCGAACCGTCGAGCCGCGCACTCGGCCCGCCGACGACCGCGATGTCGGCGACGATCTGGCCCGGGATGCTGAATTCCGCATCCTCGAGCCCGTCGCACATGCGCTCGACCATCGCCGCGCGAATCCGGACCCGGAATGCGCAGCTCGATCTGGTGCCGCTCGCCGGTGAAAGTCAGCGACTGCCAGTCGACTGACCGCACATCGGTAAGCAAAATCCTATCTCGCGGAACCTGCGCGCGCGCGATCAGCGCGCGAAGCAGCGCCGGCCGCCGCCGGCGACATCGCGATTTTCATCATTGCCCGCTCTCCAGATAGGCGCGCACCCGCGCGATCGTCCCCGGACGCGGGTCGCGGCCGTTGCGCAAATCGAAGACAAATCGCGGATCGCCAACGGCTTCTCGGCCGAATCGGGTCGGAGCCACGTCACTTTGGCGGAGAAATTTTTCTACCTCTCTGAGCAAATGCACGAGTGCATTCCTTATAGTCTGAAACGACTCGGCTAACCTCATTCATTCCCAACGCAATTCCTACTTGTCTAGGCACTTACCTATCACTTATGAGGCATTAATGATGATCGGACCCGCGCATTGTTCTTGAACGTCTGTGTGCCGAGCGGGGCGAGGATTTTGCCGGTCTGTCGCGGATGCTCGGCCGCAATCCCGCCTATATCCAGCAGTTCGTCCGGCGCGGCGTGCCCAAGCGGCTGAAGGAAGAGGAGCGGCGCAAGCTCGCGCGCTATTTCTCGATTTCCGGAAGCGCTGCTCGGCGGGCCGGCCGACGAGCCGCGCGATGCCGACGGCCTGGTCAGCATCAAGCGCCACCCGGTCCGCGCCTCCGCCGGGCCCGGCGCGATCGTCACCGAGAGCTCGGCAAAGCCCTATTTTGGCTTCGACGAGCGCTGGCTGAAGGCGCTGACGCGCGACGCCCGCCGCGAGCCTGTCGATCGTCCGCGTCGAAGGCGATTCGATGGCGCCGACGCTGAACGCACGGCGACGACATCCTGGTCGACCTCGGCGATGGCGGCGAGCGGCTGCGCGACGGCATCTACGTGCTTCGGATCGACGATGCGCTGGTGGTCAAGCGGCTGGCGCTCAACCCGATGCGGCCGGCGGGTGACGATCCAGTCGGACAATCCCGCTTATCCCGACTGGCCCGATTGCGGGCTCGACGAGATCAATTGCATCGGCCGGGTGATCTGGTCGGGACGGCGGGTCGTCTAGCCGGCTCGCGCGGCGGTCGATCAGCCACATGGCGATGGCGAGCGCGCGCCGACCGCGGTCCCGATCAGGACGCCCTTCATCGGGTTGCCGATCGCGAGCCCGGCGAGAACCCAGCGAGATGCACATGGTGAGGAAGCATCCTCCGGCTCGTGCGGTGGGGCGTTGCATGCGGCGCCATGGCAGAGCGGGCGACCGGGCAGGCCACCGCCAAAACATGGTCAACGCTGTTGACGACATTTGTCGGCAGTCGCGAAACGGGCGCGGGGCTATGGTCGCCGGCATGGACAGCCCTTCATCCACGGACGCTGGCGCTGGACGATGCCGCCGAGCTGATCGAACAGCAATACGTAATTCTAACCAGGAACAGTA
>CAWGRB010000015.1:0-13803 GCA_963824845.1 uncultured Alphaproteobacteria bacterium | reverse complement strand
GGCGGGCGCTGATGGGGCGGGGGATCCCGATCACGTTCTGCGACAGGTTCCAGTCGGCCTTCGCCCGGGTGGACGTCGGGAATGCCGCGCACCAGCGGCCACAGCACCTGCGGACTAGCGGCAATGTCGGCAGTGCGGGTTACGGTGACACCCAGGTCGGAAGCGGGAATGGCAGGCTCGATGATCATCATCGCGACCGGCATGGCGATGAGCGCCGAGCAGTAACCGCGTCCATCCTTCGGCACCCGCCGCATCCGGTAGGCAATCTCGGCGCCGACGAGACCGCACAGCAGCCACAGGGGCGAGAGGATCAGGATGCAGATCACGCCTTCGCGGAGCACGATCGCGCTGATGACGATGACCGCTACGACCACCCAAAGCGGGATCAGCAGATATTGCACGTGCGACCGCGTGCCCCACGGGTCGGCGATGTAGGCCAGGAAGGCGCAGATCGCGGCCGGCAGGACTATCAGGAAGGAGAAGCTGATCACTCCCGCGTTAGGGCGGGCCGCTTGCAGGAGGACATAGATCCCGAGCGCGAACGCCGCCGAGAAGGCGATTGCCGACCACAACCGGCGCCACGGATAGCGTCGCTCTTCAGGGATCCCTGCACGTAATGAATTCCCCGTCCGCAGGACACCCGCAGCCCAACTCCTTGCGAAACCCTGTTCTCTGGTCAGAGCCATGCGCCCCGTCTGATAGAGCGGCGATGCGCATCTTCACCATTGGCTATGAAGCGACGACGGTGCCGGACTTCCTGGCGGCGCTGAAACAGGCGGGCGTCGAGCGGGTGATCGACGTTCGCGCTCTTCCGCTTTCGCGGCGCCGGGCTTTTCCAAGACCCCGCTCCGGGCGGCGCTTGAGGACGTCGGGATCGAATATGTGCACCTGAAGGCGCTCGGCACTCCGGCGGACGGCCGAGCGGCGGCGCGGGCCGGACGGCATGCCGATCTCGAGCGCATCTATGCGGGCCAGCTCGAGCTGCCCGAAGCCATGGCGCAAGGCGCGCAGATGCTGGACCTGGCGGCCGAAAAGCCGAGCGCACTGCTCTGCTTCGAACGCGAGCCGGCGCACTGCCACCGGACCTTGCTTCTCGATGCGGTCGCGCAGCGCGCGGAAATCGTGCATCTGTATCCCTGACATGTGATCCTCGCGCTCGCCGCCGCCCAGACGCTGTCCGCCAACAATTATGCGGCGGATTCGCCGATGCACGCTCCGGCCGGGCCGCCCGCCTGGTCGGACGAGTTCGGCGGCACCGCGCTGGATCTCTCCAAGTGGAGCTTCGACACCTCGCGCAACAAGGTCGGATGGTTCAACGGCGAGCTTCAGTATTATTCCGCGAACCGGCCGCAGAACCTTCGCCTCAAGGACGGCAAGCTGATCATCGAAGCACGCAAGGACGGGGAGGCGCTAGGCAAGCTGCCGGATTGGGGCGGCCAGCGCTACAGCTCGGCGAAGATCGACACGCATGGCAAGGCGAGCTTTCGCTACGGCTTTGTCGAGGTGCGGGCGAAGCTGCCGTGCTCTGAAGGAACCTGGCCGGCGATCTGGATGATGCCCGAAGGCAGTGCGCCGTGGCCCGAAGGCGGCGAGATCGACATCATGGAGCATGTCGGATCGCAGCCGCACGTCGTTCACGCGACCCTCCATACCAAGCTGTTCAACCATCAGATCCACACCGGCCGCGGCGCCGAATATCCGGTCCCGACGAGCTGCGAGGCGTTCCACCGGTACCAGCTCGACTGGAAGCCGCACGTCATCACCATCGGCGTCGACGATCATGCCTACATGCAGGTTCGGGACGACCAGCCAGGCGGGCGCGGAGCCTGGCCGTTCACGACGCCGTTCTACCTCATCCTCAACCTCGCGCTCGGCGGCGACTGGGCGGCACCGAAGGGGATGGACGATGCCGCTTTGCCGCAGCGGATGGAGATCGATTACGTGCGGGTCTGGCGGACGCCGTCGGGCGAACGCGGCTAGCCGGCAGCCGCTAGTGCGCGGGTAGTTCCTCCGCCCGCGTGTGGCCGTCGAGCAGCGCCTCGATGTCGGGCACCGGACGGCCGCTCATCTCCTTGTTGACGGTGCAGACGATGCGCTTCTCGACCTCCTTGTGGAGTTCCTTGCGAAGCACGCCGAGCGCTTTGGGCGGAGCGACGATCGCGAGCGCCTCGAAATCGTTCTTCAGCGCGCGCTTGTTGAGCTCGTCGGCGGCTTCCTTGATCCAGCGGTCTTCTTCCTGCTGGTGGAAGTCGGTTTCCTCGTAGGTCGAGCGGCCGTAGCCGGCGCTTTGGTGGGTGCCCCCGGGCGCATCCGTCTTGATGTCGCTGTCCTTGCGATCTTCACGCTGGTCGTGCGCTTCGGTTCGCAGGTCGATCTGGTTCTCGTCGCCTTGATTGCGGAAGAACAGCATCTTGCGGCCGTCGGCGACGAGGACGAGCGCGTTGTTGGGAAGGGGCATGGACTATTCCTCCTGATGTGCGGAGGGAGAACGCCGGGCGGGGACGAGCGTTGCGGCGGTTTGTCGCAGCTATCGTCATGCCGGGCCTGACCGGCACGCCTTCTCTATTTGCAGATGAAGGGAAGGCGGGTCCCGGCGCAAGGCCGGGATGACGCCTTACTCCGCCTCGGGATCGGCGGGCTTGTCGAGTTCGCTTTCGCCGACGGTCGCACCTTCGTCGGGGGCGGTCTCGTGGTCGCCTTCGACCTCGACCTCCTCTTCCTCGCTCTCGTCGATGCGAGCGACGCTGACGACATGCTCGTTGTCGGAGACCCGGAAGATCGTCACGCCTTGCGTGCTCCGGCTCATGATCCGGATGTCGCCGACGCTGGTGCGGATCATCTTGCCCTGGTCGGTGATCAGCATCAGCTGTTCGCCCTGTCGCGCCGGGAAGCTGGCGACGACGCAGCCGTTGCGCTGCGACGTGTCGATGTTGGTGATGCCCTGGCCGCCGCGGTTGGTGCGGCGATACTCATAGGCGCTCGTGCGCTTGCCGTAACCGTTCTCGGTGACGGTGAGAATGAACTGCTCCTTGTCCGCGATTTCCGCATAACGTTCCGGCGTGAGGCTCTCGGTGCCCTCATTGTCGCGCCACCTCGGTGACCGGAGATAGGCCTCGCGCTCTTCCTGCGTCGTGCCGACGCGATGGAGGATCGACATCGAGATGACCTCGTCATCGCCCAGCAGGCGGATTCCCCGGACGCCCATCGACGTTCGCGACTGGAATTCGCGGACGTCGGTCGCCTTGAACCGGATCGCCTTGCCATGGCGGGTGGCGATGAGGACATTGTCGTCCTCGGTCAGCAGCTTGACGCCGATCAGGCGGTCTGTCGTGTCGCCCTGCTCTTCGCCATCGTCGCTCTCGGAGTCCTCGTTCGCGCCGGTCCCGAAGCGCATCGCGATCTTGCCGGCCGTCGGGATGTTGGTGAAGGCTGCCATGCTGTTGCGGCGCACCGTGCCGTTCGCGGTCGCGAACATGATGTGGAGGCCGCCCCACTCGGCTTCGTCCTCCGGCAGCGGAAGCACGGTCGAGATGGTCTCGCCGGCAGCAAGCGGCAGCAGATTGACCATCGGCCGGCCCTTGGTGTTCGGGCCTCCTTCCGGAAGCTTCCACACCTTCATGCGGTAAACGCGGCCGAGGTTGGAAAAGAACAGCACCGGATTGTGGGTCGAGGTGACGAACAGGGTCGTCACTGCGTCCTCTTCCTTGGTCGCCATCCCGGACCGGCCCTTGCCGCCGCGCTTCTGTTCGCGGAACACGGACAGCGGGCTGCGCTTGATGTAGCCGCCCAGAGTCACGGTCACGACCATGTCCTCGCGCTCGATCAGGTCCTCGTCGTCGATGCCGTCGGCGGCGGGCGCAAGCTCGGTCACCCGCGGCGTTGCGAATTCGGCCTCGACCGCGTCGAATTCCTCGAGCATCACCTCGTACAGCCGAGCGCGGTTGCCGAGGATTTCGAGCAGCTCGCCGATACTCTTGGCGAGACCCTCGAGCTCGTTGCCGATCTCATCGCGGCCGAGTGCCGTGAGGCGGTGAAGCCGGAGTTCGAGGATCGCGCGGACCTGGGCTTCGCTGAGCCTGTATTTTTCACTCTTGGCCTGCGGCTCGACCGCCTCGACGAGCATGATGTACCCGCGGATCTGGTCGGCCGCCCATTCGCGTTCCAGCAGCTTTTCGCGGGCGATTGCCGGGCTCGCCGACCCTCGGATCAGGCGCACGACCTCGTCGAGGTTGGTGACCGCGACGACGAGGCCGAGCAAGATGTGGGCACGCTCGCGGGCCTTGAACAGCTCGAACTTCGAGCGGCGGGTGATGACCTCTTCGCGGAACTTGACGAAGCTCTCGATGATGTCGCGCAGGTTGAGAGTCTCGGGCCGACCGCTGCGGATCGCCAGCATGTTGGCCGGGAAGCTCGACTGCGCAGGCGTATGCCGCCAGAGTTGGTTCAGAACGACTTCGGCGGTGGCGTCGCGCTTGAGGTCGATGACGATCCGCACACCTTCGCGGTTCGATTCGTCGCGGATGTCGCTGACACCCTCGATGCGCTTGTCCTTGGCGGCTTCGGCAATCTTCTCGACAAGGCCGTTCTTGCCGACCTGGTACGGAATTTCGGTGAGAACGATCGAGCGGCGATCGCCGCGCCCTTCTTCGACGTGATGGCGCGAACGCTGCATGATCGAGCCGCGGCCGGTCGTGTAGGCGCTGCGGATACCCGACAGGCCGAGGATGAAGCCGCCGGTCGGGAAGTCCGGTCCCTTCACATGCTCCATCAGGCCTTCGGACGTGACCGCCGGGTCGGCGATATAGGCGCGGCAGGCGGCGAGCACTTCGCCGAGATTGTGCGGCGGGATGTTGGTCGCCATGCCGACCGCGATGCCGCCGGCGCCGTTGACCAGAAGGTTCGGGAAGCGGGCAGGGAGGACCTGCGGCTCGCGCTCCGTGGCGTCATAGTTGGGCGTGAAGTCGACCGTGTCGCGGTCGATGTCGCCGAGCATGAAGTTGGCGACCTTGGCGAGCCGCGCTTCGGTGTACCGCATGGCCGCCGGCGGGTCCGGATCCATCGAGCCGAAATTGCCCTGGCCGTCGATCAGCGGCACCCGCATCGACCAGTCCTGGGTCATTCGTGCGAGGGCGTCGTAGATCGAGGCGTCGCCGTGCGGGTGGTATTTACCCATGACGTCACCGACGATGCGGCTCGACTTGCGGTAGGGCCGCCCGGCGACATAGCCCGCTTCCTGGCACGCGTAGAGGATCCGGCGATGGACCGGCTTGAGGCCGTCGCGGACATCGGGCAGCGCGCGGCTGACGATGACGCTCATCGCATAGTCGAGGTAGCTGGTCTTCATCTCCTCGACGATGGAGATCGGCGCAATGTCGCTGCCGCCGGAGCCTCCGCCCTGGGGCGGGATGGGATTGATGCCGTCGCTGATGGGCGGTTCAGTAGCCAAGGAAAGGTCCTGTCGATCGAGATGAAGATGCGCGCGCGGGGCCCGTGGCAGACCCCGGCACCCCCCACCACCTCTCTAGGACATGGAGCGGCGCCCGCGCCACCCCCCGCGCGTGTACGCGCCCGCGCACGCGTGACCTCAAGAGCGGACCGTTCGCCAGCGCTCCGCGGCTACGGCTTGGCGAGCGTGCGGGCAGGGATTAATGGCGGCACCGACCCCTCGCGTTCCCCAGGAGACCCTCGCAATGAAGCTTTCCCTCGCCGCCCTCGCGGCCGCCATCGCCGCCTTTCCCGCCGTTCCCGCGACCGCCGCCGGATTGCAGACGGCGCCGGCCGCGCAGCAGCCGACAATCGGACAGCCGTCGGACAAGGCGCGGGCCTCGATTGTCGCCCTCCAGACGGCGGTGAAAGCGAACGATACCGCCGCCATCGCGGCCAAGCTCGCTGCTGCCCAGGCGGCCGCGAAGACGCCGACGGACCATTACTGGATCGCCAAGCTCCAGCTCGACGCCGCGGTTGCTTCAAACAACTTGCCCGCGATCCAGCAAGCGATCGACGCGGTTGTCGCTACCAACGTGGTCCCGGCCTCGCAGGTGGCCAGGCCTCTACGCCAGCCTCGGCGATCGCTTCGACAAGGCGAAGCAGTACGATCAGGCCGTCGCCGCATTCCAGAAGGCGAGCGCGCTTGTCCCGTCCGACGAGAACTACCTTCTCCTGATTGCGCAAACTCGTGTCGACCAGGGCAACAAGCCCGAGGCCGTCGCAGCGCTCGAAAAGGCCATCCAGATGAGCAAGGCGGCCGGAAGACGCCCGACGAGAAGCTCTACCGCAACGCCGTTGGCCTCGCTTACGAAGCGAAGATGCCGAACGCCGTCAGCCTCTCCCGCGAGTGGCTGACCGCTTATCCGAGCGACGATTCGTGGAAGAATGCGATCGCCATCTATCGCAACGTGAATGGCGGCGACCCCAACAATCTGCTCGATGTCCTGCGGCTCGCTCGACTGACCAAGGGGATGCAGACGGAGAACGACTATTACGCTTACGCCGCAAAGGCGCATGAGCTCGGCGACTTTGGCGAGGCCGTGAGCGTCGTCGACGAGGGCATTGCAGCGGGCAAGCTCAAAGCGAGCGATCCCGATATCGCCGCCATCCTGAAGGACAGCAAGCCCAAGGTCCCGACACCGGCCGATCTCGCCGCGGCGGAGAAGGCCGCCCGCATTCCGACCGCCTACATCCGCGTCGGCGACCGTTACTATGCCGCCGGCAATTACCAGAAGGCCGCCGATCTCTATCGCGAGGCGCTCGCCAAGGGCGCCGATGCCGGACTTGCCAACCTGCGGCTCGGCGAGGCGCTTGCCCGCTCCGGCGACAAGGCGGGAGCGACTGCCGCGTTGAACGCTGTCGGCGGCACGCGGTCGGACCTTGCGAAGTTCTGGCTGCTGTACGTCCAGACTCACTGACGCTGCCGGTCGTCGCCCCCAGTTCCGCTGCGTGGCGGAAGGGGGGTGTGCCATTCAGGGACGGTTGGTCAGTCGCCACTTAGCGACACACCCGCGGGCGCATAGAGCCTCGGTCAGGTGCGTCGGTAGGAATAGAATGACAAGTGAGGTTCGACGATCGTCTGCTCACGGTTCTTGGCCAGCCCGTTAGCGATCGCCACGACACGGCGGTGCGCTGGCGGCAGCTGGTGGACCTTGTCGCCCGCGCCGGGTCGAACAGCAGCAGCCAGGTCGTCACCCGCGCGCTCGAAGCGATCCGCAGGGACTCGCCGAACGTGGAGGAGGCGCTGCGGGCAGCGGCCGCGCGAGCAATCGCGGCACTGCCCTTGCCACTCGGCCTTCTGGAATGCTTCGCAGCCGACAAGCTCGCAGTGTCCGCGCCGGTGCTCGCGGCGGCGAGCTTGCAGCCCGCGCAGTGGCGTGCGCTGATGGAGGTCGCCGACAGCGAAACTGCGCGGTTCATCGGGACATTGCATCCCGACCTCGTCGTTGCTCCCGAGCCGGTGCAAGCTGAACCCGAAGCCGAACGCCAAGTGCTTGCCGGTGCGCCCGCTGCGCCGGCAGGCGAGCCGAGGCGGATCGAGATGCGGCGCGTCGACGCAGGGCCCGCAGAGGCGTCCCTCGCGCCAGTGATCGCTGCGCCGCCGTCCGAGCCGACAACAGTGCCGTCTGCCGCCGCGCCGACGGCGATTCCATCGCCGGGCAAATCGCTCCACGACGTGGTTGCCCGAATTGAGCGGCGCCAACGCAGCCGGGAGCCGCTGATGTCAGCGGCTGGCGATGCGCGGAGCGAAGGGCCTCCGGCCGATGCGCCGGCGCTGTTCCGCTGGGAATGCCAGCCGTCCGGCGAAATCGCCTGGGTCGATGGCGCACCCCGCGGTGCGCTCATCGGCCGCTCGATCGCACGCGCGGAAGCCGGCAGCGATCGCGAGCTCGCGCGCGCCTTCTCAATGCGCGCGCCGTTCCGCGACGCAGTCCTGGTGCTGCCCGGCGACGGGCTCGTCTCGGGCGAGTGGAAGATCAGCGGAGTTCCGGCCTTCGACCCGACCGACGGGCGCTTTGCCGGCTATCGCGGGATTGCGATGCGGGAGCTCGCGACTGCCGCAGCCGCCGTCCCGTCGCTTGCTGCGGACGTGCTCGCCGACCCCGACTCGCTCCGTGAGCTGGTCCACGAGATCAAGACGCCATTGAACGCGATCATCGGGTTCGCCGAGATCATCGACGGACAGTTCCTCGGACCCGCAGATCGCCGCTACCGCGAGCGCGCGGCGGACATCGTCGTCCAGGCGAGGCTTCTGCTCGGCGCCATCGACGACCTCGACTTCGCCGCCCAGCTTCATTCCTCGGCCAGCTCCGGGCAGCGGCGAAGCGATCTTGGTGAGCAATTGCACAGCCTGGCGGTGTCGCTTCGCGAGATCGCCGCCGCCCGCGCCGTCGAACTCGACATTGCGAGGCCGGCGGGCGCCCAGCCGTGCCGGGTCGAGCCGGAACTGCTCGACCGGCTGCTGTATCGGCTGTGCGCGACGGTCATCGATCATGCCCGGAGCGGCGAGCGGCTGCGCCTGGCGGTCGACCAGGCGCGCGGCCAGTGCCGCTTCTCGATCAGCCGCCCCGAGGCCTTGCGCACTGCGACCGAGCAGCAGCTGTTCGACGCCAGCGCGACAGGCGAGGGGACCGAACTCCGTATCGGCTTTACCCTGCGGCTGGTCCGCGGGCTCGCCCGGATCGCGGGCGGCGACCTTGCGACCACAAGCGCCGGCATTACCCTGACGCTTCCGTCACCGGCGTGACTGCGTGCCGGCTTGGCGGCAGCGCCGCCGCCGTCTATCGCGGTGCAGGTGCGGGGCGGGGCCTGTAGCTCAACGGTAGAGCCGGCCGCTCATAACGGCTAGGTTGCGGGTTCGAATCCTGCCGGGCCCACCGCGCGGAGATCGTCGGGGAGTAGCGCAGTCTGGTAGCGCATCTGCTTTGGGAGCAGAGGGTCGCAGGTTCAAATCCTGTCTCCCCGACCAACCGCCCCTTCGCCGACTCCCGCCCATTCGCCAACTCCAGCGCCGGACCGGCTGTATTGCGTGGCGGTGAAAGCCGCTTAAGAATGCGGGTCTCGACCTGGGGGGCCTGTGAGGATCTGGACATTGCGGCGCGCCGACGTCGGACCTCCGGCGGGCGCCAGCTTTTTAGCGACGTGGCGTTCGGCTGACCTAGGGTGCTCGGCGCTTCCCTTCTTCTCGCCCTTCGCGAAATACGCCGCCATCTGCTCCGCTCGATCCTGACGGTTCTCGGCATCGTGATCGGCGTCGCGGCGGTGATCACGATGGTGACGGTCGGCAACGGCGTCACCGCGTCGGTCCGGGCGCAGATCGCCTCGCTCGGCGCGAACACGCTCATCGTCGTTCCGAATGCCGGCCCGCGTCAGGCGGGCGGCGGATCCCCGCGTCCTTTCACGGAGCAGGACGTCGCGGCGATCAAGGAACAGGTCGGCGGCATCGTCGCGGTGGCCGGTCAGGCCAATTCGAGCGCCACCGCCACCGCCGACGGCATCAACTGGCAGACCGCGTCACCGGCACGACCAACGACGGCACTCGATCCAGGCGATGACCATCACCTCCGGCCGGAGCTTCAGCCCCGATGAGGAAGCGGCGGGCAAATCGTCTGCATCATCGGCGAAACGGTGCGGAAGAACCTGTTCGCCAATGTCGATCCGATCGGCCGCGAGCTTCGCGTCGGCAAGATCGCCTGCCCGATCATCGGCCTGCTCAAGGAGCGCGGCCAGGGCGGCATGGGCAACGACCAGGACGACGTCGTGCTGATGCCGCTGCGCACCGTCCAGCGCCAGCTGCTCGGCACCACCGACATCTACTGGATCGTGGTCGGCGTGACCCAGCTTCGACAATAACGGTCAGCGCCGACCTCAGCGGCCTGCTCCGCGAGCGGCGGCACATGCGCCCGGGCAGAGGACGATTTCCGGATCATCGACCTGAAGCAGATTTCCGACACGGTGTCGGGGACGCTGACCGTGATGACCGCCCTGGTCGCTGCCATCGCCTCGATCTCGCTGATCGTCGGCGGCATCGGGATCGTCAACATCATGCTCGTCTCGGTGACCGAGCGCACCCGCGAGATCGGCATCCGCCTCGCGATCGGCGCGCTGGCGCGCGAGGTGCGGCTCCAGTTCCTGACCGAGGCGGTGGTGTTGTGCTCGCTCGGCGGCGCGATCGGGATCGGCCTCTCGTTCGGCCTGTCGCTGCTGCTGACGCGGATCATGGATGTCGACTTCGTGTTCGACCCCGTGGTCAATCTCGGCAGCCTGCTCTTCTCCTCCTTCCTGGGGATCGTCTTCGGCTATGTTCCAGCCCAACGCGCGGCCGCGCTCAACCCGATCGACGCGCTCCGCCATGAATAGGGGACGCTTCATGCGACGAGGGGCAGTGCGCTCGCCCTGCTGCTGGGCGGATGCATGGTCGGGCCCAATTATCATGCGCCGGCGCCGGGGGCGCTGGGCGTGCCCGCCGACTATGCGCCTCCCGTCACCCCGCCGCGGCCTCGGCGCGCGCCGCCGGGCCGATCTTTCCGCCTGGTGGCTGCAGTTCGGCGACCCGCTGCTGAGCACCTCGTCGCGCGGGCGACCGCCGGCAATCTCCAGATCGCGCAATCGCTGGCGCGGCTCGCCGAGGCGCGGGAATCGCTGGTCCAGGCGCGCGGCGACCTGCTGCCCTCGCTGACCGGCTCGGCCGGCGTCCGCGCAACTTCACCCGCGGCGGCGCCTCGACCATCCTCGTCGGCGGCGGCAGCGGCGGATCGGGCGACCGTGGTCACGACCGGCGGCTCTTCGGGGACCACCCAGCTCTCGCTCGGGCTCGACGCTTCGTGGCAGGCCGACATTTTCGGCGGCATGCCGCGGCGTGCAGGCGGCGCGCGCCGACGAGGCCGCGGCGCGCTTCGACCTCGAAGGCGTGCGCACCTCGGTCGCGGGCGAGGTCGCCACCAATTATATCGACGCGCGGCTCGCCCAGGCGCGGCTCGCCATCGCGCGGAGCACGCTCGGCACCCAGGACGACAATCTGCAGATCGCCCGCTGGCGGGTCCAGGCCGGGCTCGTCTCGTCGCTCGACGTCGAGCAGGCGCGGGCGCAGCGCGCGCAGACGGCCGCCGCCATCCCGTCCCTCGAGACCTCCTATCTCCAGGCGGTGGCACGGCTCGGCATCCTCATCGGCCAGGCGCCGGGCGCGCTGCGCGCGGAGATGGAGGCGGAGCGGCCGATCCCGCGCGGGCCGGACCGATTGCTGTCGGCATCCCCGCCGACACGCTGCGCCGCCGCCCCGATGTGCGCAGCGCCGAACGCCAGCTCGCCGCCGCCACCGCGCGGATCGGCGTCGCCAAGGCCGCCTTGTTTCCGGCGCTGTCGATCAGCGGCAATCTCGACACCGATGCGGCGACCCTCGGAAACCTCGGCAGCCTCCTGACCGGCGGCCTGTTCGCCGGCCTCACCCAGACGATCTTCGATGCCGGCAAGCGCCGGTCGCAGGTCCGCTCGGCGCGCGCGGCGGCCGACCTCGCGTTCGCCAATTACAGGCAGACGGTTCTGTCGGGCCTCGAGGATGTCGAGAATGCGGTCCAGTCGCTCAAGGCGGCCAAGGCGCGCCAGGCCGAGCTCGCCATCGCGCTCGATGCGGCCAGCAATGCCGCCATCTATTCGCGCAGCCAGTATCGCTCCGGCCTGATCGACTTCCTTAGCTCCTGCAGAGCGAGCAGACGCTTCTCTCGGCCCGCGACCAGCTGGCTTCGGCGCAGGCGGACGAGGCGCTCGCGCTGGTCCAGCTCTATCTCGCGCTCGGCGGCGGCTGGCAGCCGGATCGAGCCAATTCACCGGGGACCCCGTCATGACGGACAGCGACGATCGACGAGTTCCTCGGCCAGCCGCCGCGCTCGCGCTGGCGGCGTTGGCGCAAATGGGTCTTCATCGGCGTGCCCGTCTGATCGTGCTGCTGCTGCTGGCCCGCTGCTTCCGGCCGGCACCCCCGGTCCATTATGCGACCGCGCCGGTCGAGCGGCACGATCTGACGTGACGATCACCGCCACGGGCAATCTCGCGCCGACCGTACAGGTCAATGTCGGCTCGGAGGAATCCGGCCTCGTCGACAAGGTCTATGTCCACAACAACGACCATGTCGTGAAGGGCCAGCCGCTCGCGCAGCTCGATCTGTCGCGGCTGCAGGATGCGCTGGTGCAGAGCCAGGCGAGCCTGCAGGCCGCGCTCGCGACCGTCGCGCAGAACCGCGCCACCGTCGCCCAGACCAGGGCCAATCTCGCCCGCCAGGAACAGGTCTTCAAGCTCTCCGGCGGCAAGGTCCCGTCGCAGACCGAGATCGACACGGCGCGCGCCGATTATGCGCGCGCGGTCGCGAATGTTGCCCAGGCCGAAGCGCAGGTCGCACAGGCGCGCGCCGACGTGTCCAGCAACCGCACCAACCTCGCCAAGGGCACCATCTATGCCCCGGTTACCGGCGTGGTCCTGTCGCGCCAGGTCGAGCCCGGCCAGACGGTCGCCGCCTCGTTCAACGTCGCGACCCTGTTCACGATCGCCCAGGATCTTTCGAGGATGAGGCTGCAGGTCAAGGTCGACGAAGCCGATGTCGGCGAGCTCCACCCCGGCGCAGCGGCCACCTTCACCGTCGACGCCTATCCCAACCGCACCTTCCCGGCGACGGTGACCCGGGTCGATCTCGGCGCCAACGCGACGCCGATGGTCAACAGCGCCGGCACGACCCCGACCACCCCGACGAAGTGGTCGCCTATACGGCCGAGCTCGCGGTCGCGAACCCCGGACCAATTGCTCAAGCCGGGCATGACGGCGACCGCCACCATCGTCACCGATTCGGTCAGCAACGTGCTCCTCGTGCCCAACGCGGCCTTGCGCTTCACGCCGCCCGCGGGGCCGGCCAAGAAGAGCATCTTCAACGGCGCCGCCCGAGCGCCGAAGAATGCCAACGTCTCGCGCGGCGCGCGCCAGCAGCTCTGGGTGGTGGGGCCCGCCGGAAAGCCAAAGGCGATCCCGGTCACGATCGGCCACAGCAACGGCAGCCTGACCGAGGTGCGCGGGCCGGGCCTGCATCCCGGTCTGCAGGTCATCACCGGCCAGCTCGCCGGCACCGGCCAAATAGGATGGCGGAGCCGCTGATCGCGCTTGCGCGGCATCACCAAGGCTTCGGCGAGGGCGCCGGCCGCGTTCCAGGCGCTGAAGGGCATCGATCTCGACGTCGCGCCGGGCGATTTCGTCGCCATCATGGGCGCGTCGGGCTCGGGCAAGTCGACGACGATGAACATCCTCGGCTGCCTCGATGTGCCGACCTCGGGCAGCTATCTGTTCCGCGGCGTCATGTCGAAGGGCTGACCGCGACCAGCGCTCGCTGCTGCGCCGCCGCTATCTCGGCTTCGTGTTCCAGGGCTTCAACCTGCTCGCGCGCACCACGGCGCTCGAGAATGTCGAGCTGCCCCTGCTCTATCGCGGGGAGGATCGGCGCGGCCGCCGCGACAGCGGCGATGGCGGCGCTCGACAGGTCGGGCTGGCCGACTGGTCGGATCACAACTCCGGCCGAGCTTTCCGGCGGCCAGCAGCAGCGCGTCGCGATCGCCCGCGCCATGGTGACCGAGCCCGACGTGCTGCTCGCCGACGAGCCGACCGGCAACCTCGATTCCGACGTCGGTCGAGATCATGGAATTGCTGGCCGACTCAACGCCCAGGCCGGCATCACCGTGCTGATGGTCACGCATGAGCACGACATGGCGGCCTATGCGCGCAAGATCGTCCACTTCAAGGACGGGCTGGTCGACAGCGTCGAGGTGCGATCGAGGACCGCCG
>CAWGRB010000014.1:0-11007 GCA_963824845.1 uncultured Alphaproteobacteria bacterium | reverse complement strand
CCGGATAGACCGGAGTCGTGTCCAGCACCTGCTTTTCGAGAAGCGGCAGTTGCGAATTGCCATAGCCGGGCAGTCGCTCGGCCGACGGCTTCTCCCGCTCCGCCGCGGCCCGCACCAGCGCGCGGGCATAGCCGAACAGATGCGATCCGATCGGTCCGCCCTCGACCACCATGTACGGTACGTAAAGATTGCGACCCTGCTGGCTGGCAGCGGCAATGGCTGCCCACGGATCGGGGGTGCCGGCGGCCGCAAGCGCCGCCCGCGCCGCTGGGTTCGACCGAAGCGCCGCCTCGTCGCGCGCCTTCGACGCCAGGAAAGCGTCGTCGTTGAGAGCGAACAGGCGCCCGAAATACACCTTGTAGCTGTTCTCGAGTCCGAACAGCAGGTCCTGGGCGATGCGTCGGTTCTCGGGGCTCTCCTCGCTGAAGCGGATCAGGCGCCCGCGCAGTTCCGACAGGCGCAGCGTCACCATCGGCAGCGTCAGTTCGCGCTGCGTCGCACGCTGCGCCATCGTCAGCTGGCGGTCGGTGCCGCCCGGGTTGCCAGCGACGAACACCGGCTCGCCTGCCGTCGGCGCCGACGCGTTCCACTTGGGCGGCCCGGGGTCTTCACCGGCGCGCCATTCTCGTACAGGCGCACGAAGGCGCTATCGAGGTTGTAGCGCGGGAAGTTAAATTGTCGGGATCGCCGCCAAAGAAGGCGGTCTGCACACCCGGCGAGAAGATCAGCCGGACGTCGGAATATTTGCGGTAGGGTACAGCTTGTACTGACCGCCGTGGTAGAGGTTCACGACCTGGCAGCGGGTGTGCGCCGTGTCGGGGCAGCCCGCCTTCTCGATGGTCCCGGCATCCGCCGTGCGCGCCTTGACGAGCGCGTCGCCGGTGAGGCCCTTGCCGGCCGCGGTCACCTGGGGCGTGCATCGCTGATCGACGTCAGGATCTCCGCCTGCATCCCGGAGCACTTGCGCTCGCTGGCCGGGGTCAGCGCCGTATAGCCGTGGGTGTAATAATCGTGGCCCGGGGACGAGAGGTCCTGGGCGCATTCGGGCGACGCAGTGATTGTTGGTGAGGACCAGCCCGCTCGAGCTGACGATCGAGGCCGAACAGCCGGTCGACAGCCGCACCGCGTTGCTCCGCACGTGGTCGAGCCAGGCCGGCGTGATGTCGACGCCGTACTTCGCCTTGACCTTCGCGGCGGGGAAATTGTCGAACGTCCACATGCCTTCGTCGGCGAACGCCGGAGCGGCGCACAGCACCGTGCACGCGAGCAGAAACTTCATCGATTTCATGACTGGCCCCTCCACAGAGGCCGCATTGATGCAACAGCGGCGCAGGAACGGCAATCGCGAAACCTAGCTGACCGCGGCGGTCCTCGATCGCACCTCGACGCTATCGACGCGGCCGTCCTTGAAGTGGACGATCTTGCGCGCATAGGCTGCCATGTCGGGCTCGTGCGTGACCAGCAGAACGGTCAGGCCGGCGTTGGCATTGAGCTCGGCAAGCAATTCCATGATCTCGACCGAGCGTTCGGAATCGAGATTGCCGGTGGGCTCGTCGGCGAGCAGGACGTCGGGCTGGGTCACCAGCGCCCGCGCGATCGCGACCCGCTGCTGCTGGCCGCCCGACAATTCATTCGGATTGTGATCCGACCATTCGGCCAAGCCCACCTTGGCAAGCGCCGCCATCCCCTGCTCGCGCCGGACGCGCCAGTTCTCGCCCCGATACAGCAGCGGAAGCTCGACATTCTCGATCGCCGTCGTTCGCGCCAGCAGGTTGAAGCCCTGGAACACGAACCCGAGGTAACGGCGGCGCAGCAGCGAGCGTTGGTCGCGGTCGAGTCCTTCGACGTGCACGCCCCGGAACAGGTAGCTGCCCGACGTCGGCACATCGAGGCAGCCGAGGATGTTCATGGTCGTCGACTTGCCCGAGCCGGACGCGCCCATGATCGCAACGAAATCGCCTGCCGCGATGTCGAGATCGATGCCCTTCAGCGCCTGGAACGCGGCGGCGCCCTCGCCGAAGCGCTTGGTGATCCCGCGCAACGCGATGAGCGGCTGGGTCATGCTACTTGCTGGCGCCGGCAAGCTGTCCGGTGATGACCTTGAGGCCGGCGTGCACGCCCTTCCCCTGGACTTCAGTCAGACTGCCGTTGGTGTGGCCGACGGTCACCGCGATCGCCTTGGGCTTGCCGTCCGCGCCGACCACCCAGATCTGCTGCCGGGCGCCGCGCGAGACGTCGACATTCTTTGGCTCGTCCGGTGGCGGCCCGAACATTCCGCCCTTTTTGACGACCGGCGCGGGGTTGAAGCGAAGCGCCGCATTAGGGACCAGGAGGACGTTCTTGACCGAATCCGTGATGATGCTGGCGGTCGCCGTCATTCCCGGCTTGAGCAGTCCGTCGGCATTGGAGACCGCCAGCTCCGTCGTGTAGGCGACGACGTTGGTCGTCGCCGTAGGGGTCGTCCCGGCGCTGTTGACGATGGGTGTCGCATTGGCGCCGAGATCGACCCGGGTGACGGTCGCCGGGAAGGTCCGGTTCGGGTAGGCATCGACAGTGAACGTCGCCGAAGCGCCCGGGTGAAGCTCGCCGACGTCGGCCTCGTCGACCTTCACCTGAAGCTTCATGTTCGAGAGATCCTGGGCGATCGTGAACAATGTCGCGACATTGAACGAGGCGGCGACCGTCTGGCCGGGCTCGACCTGGCGCGACAGGACGACGCCGGTAACCGGTGCATAGATGGTGCCCTTGGCGAGGTTGGTGCGGTTGCTGGACACGTTCGCGCGCGCCTGTGCGACCTGCGCTTCGGCCTGGGCAACATTGGCGATAGCGCGCGCATAATCCGCGCGGGCGGTGTCGAGCTCGGTCTGCGAGGGGACCTTGCCGCCGGAGAGCTTGAAGACCTGTTGCTCTCGCGCCAGGTTGGCCCTGGTCTGCGCGACGGTGGCGCGGTTCTGGGCGACGGCCGCAACCGCCGCCTGCAGGCTCGCCTGGCTCTGCACCAGTGCATCCTGGAGCTTCGACAGGTCGAGCCGCGCAAGCGGCTGGCCCTTCACGACATGGTCGTTGTTGTGGACATAGACCTTGTCGACCAGTCCGGATTCCTCCGAGCCGACATTGACCTGTACGGTCGGCGCGAGATTGCCGGTCGCGGTGATCGTCACATCGAGGTCGTGCCGTTCCACGGGCGCAGTCGCATATTGAACGGGGGGTGCAGGCCGGAGGCAGCGGGCGAGGAGCAGCAGCGCGATCAGAACGGGCACGCCGATGAACACCCATTTGCGCCAACGCCGCCAGCGCGTGCGCGGCGGCTGGCCGAGGAACTCGTCGATCGTCACTTCCGTCATGATGAAGTCCCCGGTGAATTGGCTTGATCCGGCTGCCAGCCGCCGCCTAGCGCCAGATAGAGCTGGACCTCGGCGAGCGCCTCGTCCGCCTGCGCCGAAACCAGCTGGTCGCGGGCCGAGAGAAGCGTTTGCTCGCTTTGCAGGAGGCTAAGGAAATCGATGAGGCCGGAGCGATACTGGCTGCGGGCATAGATGGCGGCATTGTTGGACGCATCGAGCGCGATTGCGAGTTGCGCCTGGCGCGCCTTGGCGGCGTTCAGCGACTGCACCGCGTCCTCGACATCCTCGAGGCCCGACAGAACCGTCTGCTTGTAATTGGCGAACGCGAGGTCGGACGCCGCGCGCGCCGAGCGGACCTGCGACCGGCGCTTGCCGGCATCGAAAATGGTCTGGGCAAGGCCAGCGAACAGGCCGCCGGTGATGAGGCTGCCGAGGTTTCCGAGGCTTGCCGCGTCGGTGCCGAGATTGCCGCTGATCGACAGCGCCGGAAACAGCGAGGCCTGGGCGACTCCGATCCGAGCGGTCGCCGCTGCGAGCTGGCGTTCGGCGCTGCGCACATCGGGCCGCCGGCGCAGCGTGTCGGCGGGGATTCCGGCAGCAATCGCCGCCGGGCCGCGCGGGATCGGCTGCTCCGCCTGCATGTCCGCGCGCAGCGCGCCGGGCGCTTCCCCGACCAGCGTCCCGAGGCGTGCCACGGCCTGGAGATAGGATGTCTCGAGGGACGGGATGCCGGCCGCCGTCTGCGCCCGCTGCGCCCGCGCCTGCTCGACGTCGAGCGATGAGACGAGTCCCGCCTGGACCCGCCACCTGGCGATCTGCAGGTTGTCGTCCTGGGTGCTGAGCGTGCTCCTCGCGACCGCCAGTCGCGCCTGGGCGAGGCGAGCGTCGATATAATTGGTCGCCACTTCGCCGGCGATCGAGGTTCGCACACCCTCGAGGTCGAATCCGGCCGCGGCCTCATCCGCGCGCGCGGCCTGGAGGCTTCGCTTCAGGCCGCCGAAAATGTCTGCCTGCCACGACGCGTCGCCGCCAAGCGACAGCTGGGTGCTCGTCGAAGAGCCGCCGGTCGTGATGACGGTGCCCGGCGAGCCGTTGCCGGCGCCGACCACGATCGACGAGCCGCCGCCGTGCGTGAAGTTCTCGGTTACGCCGGCCGATCCGTTGACCGTTGGCAGAAGGTCGCCGCGCGCCTGAACCCGCGCTTCGCGTGCTTGCGCAAGCCGGGCGACGGATTGCGCGACCTGCAAATTGTCGGCGGTGGCCCTGGCGATCAGCGTGGTAAGAAGCGGGTCGTGGAACTGCTGCCACCAGACCGCGAGATCGGCCGGCGTTTCCGCGGCCGATAGCGGTGGCGGGGTGACAGGCGGCGCATAGCCGGCCGGAACGCCAAGAGCCGTCGGCGCTGGCGCCTTGTAATTGGGCCCGACCACGCATCCGCTCAGGAGCAGGGCCACCGTCACTGCGCCTACGGCGCGATGAACGCCGCCGCTATTCATGGCGAAGTGCGTCGATCGGATTGAGCGCGGCCGCGCGCTGGGCTGGAACATAGCCGAAGAGAATCCCCAGAAAGGACGAAAACAACAGGCTGGCGACGTTGATCAGGGGGTCGAAGACGAAGTCGACCGACATGATCCTCGTCAGCAGGATCGACAGGCCGAACGACAGCAGGATGCCGATCACTCCGCCGAGCGAGCACAGCACCACCGCCTCGGTCAGGAACTGCAGCCGCACCTCGCGCGCCAGGGCCCCGATCGCGAGGCGGATGCCGATCTCCCGCGTGCGTTCGGTGACCGACACCAGCATGATGTTGACGATGCCGATGCCGCCGACGACCAGCGAGATCGACGCGATGGCAGCGACCAGCGCCGTCATGATCCTGAGCGTCCCGGACACCGTGTCCGAAATCTGCTTCATGTCGATGATCCGGAAATCGTCCTCCTGGCCGGGCGCAATGTGGCGCCTTTCGCGGAGCAGGCCGCTGAGGTCGGCGGTGACGGCGGTGTTGTCGTATGCCGGGTCGACTTCCACCACCATCCAGTAAATGTCCGTCGTGCCGAGGAACTGCCGCTGCACGGCGGGCAAGGGCATCAGAACGACATCGTCCTGGTCGTTGCCCATGCCGCCCTGGCCGCGCTCCTTCAGAAGCCCGATGATCGGGCAGGAGACGTTCCCGACGCGAAGCTCGCGGCCGAGCGCATCGACGTTCGCGAACAGGTTCTTGCGGACGGTTTCGCCGATGATGCAGACGCTCTTGCCCGCGGTTTCCTCATCCGGGGTGAAGATCCGGCCCGCGGTCACGGACATCGCCTGGATGCGCAGCCCCTCGTCGGTCGTTCCGGTGACGCTCGTCTTCCAGTTGATCCCGTCGGCGGTCGCGGTGACGTTCGAATTGGCCTGCCCAGCCGCGGCGGCAATGCCCCCGACCTGTTCGCGGATCGCCGCGACATCCTGCTCCGTGAAAGGACGCGGAGATCCGCCGCCCGCCTGACGCGGACCGGCATTCGGAACGACGATCAGCGTGTTGGCGCCGAGCGAGGCGATCTGCGTCCGGACCGACGCCGTGACCGCATTGCCGACGGTGACCATCGTGACGACCGCCCCGACGCCGATGACGATCCCGAGAACCGTCAGGATCGAGCGCAGCAGATGGCGCCGAATCTCGCGCAAGGCGAGGAGAAAGGAAGCGCCGAGCACCCTAGGTCAGCCGAACGCCACGTCGCTAAAGCTGGCGCCCGCCGGAGGTCCGACGTCGGCGCGCGGCAATGTCCAGATCCTCACAGGCCCCCCAGGTCGAGACCCGCATTCTTAAGCGGCTTTCACCGCCACGCAATACAGCCGGTCCGGCGCTGGAGTTGGCGAATGGGCGGGAGTTGGCGAAGGGGCGGTTGGTCGGGGAGACAGGATTCGAACCTGCGACCCTCTGCTCCCAAAGCAGATGCGCTACCAGACTGCGCTACTCCCCGACGATCTCCGCGCGGTGGGCCCGGCAGGATTCGAACCCGCAACCTAGCCGTTATGAGCGGCCGGCTCTACCGTTGAGCTACAGGCCCCGCCCCGCACCTGCACCGCGATAGACGGCGGCGGCGCTGCCGCCAAGCCGGCACGCAGTCACGCCGGTGACGGAAGCGTCAGGGTAATGCCGGCGCTTGTGGTCGCAAGGTCGCCGCCGGCGATCCGGGCGAGCCCGCGGACCAGCCGCAGGGTAAAGCCGATACGGAGTTCGGTCCCCTCGCCTGTCGCGCTGGCGTCGAACAGTTGCTGATCGGTCGCCGTGCGCAAGGCCTCGGGGCGGCTGATCGAGAAGCGGCACTGGCCGCGCGCCTGGTCGACCGCCAGGCGCAGCCGCTCGCCGCTCCGGGCATGATCGATGACCGTCGCGCACAGCCGATACAGCAGCCGGTCGAGCAGTTCCGGCTCGACCCGGCACGGCTGGGCGCCCGCCGGCCTCGAAATGTCGAGTTCGACGGCGCGGGCGGCGGCGATCTCGCGAAGCGACACCGCCAGGCTGTGCAATTGCTCACCAAGATCGCTTCGCCGCTGCCCGGAGCTGGCCGAGGAATGAAGCTGTGCGGCGAAGTCGAGGTCGTCGATGGCGCCGAGCAGAAGCCTCGCCTGGACGACGATGTCCGCCGCGCGCTCGCGGTAGCGGCGATCTGCGGGTCCGAGGAACTGTCCGTCGATGATCTCGGCGAACCCGATGATCGCGTTCAATGGCGTCTTGATCTCGTGGACCAGCTCACGGAGCGAGTTGGGGTCGGCGAGCACGTCCGCAGCAAGCGACGGGACGGCGGCTGCGGCAGTCGCGAGCTCCCGCATCGCAATCCCGCGATAGCCGGCAAAGCGCCCGTCGGTCGGGTCGAAGGCCGGAACTCCGCTGATCTTCCACTCGCCCGAGACGAGCCCGTCGCCGGGCAGCACCAGGACTGCGTCGCGGAACGGCGCGCGCATTGAGAAGGCGCGCGCGAGCTCGCGATCGCTGCCGGCTTCCGCGCGTGCGATCGAGCGGCCGATGAGCGCACCGCGGGGTGCGCCATCGACCCAGGCGATTTCGCCGGACGGCTGGCATTCCCAGCGGAACAGCGCCGGCGCATCGGCCGGAGGCCCTTCGCTCCGCGCATCGCCAGCCGCTGACATCAGCGGCTCCCGGCTGCGTTGGCGCCGCTCGATTCGGGCAACCACGTCGTGGAGCGATTTGCCCGGCGATGGAATTGCCGTCGGCGCGGCGGCAGACGGCACTGTTGTCGGCTCGGGCGGCGGCGCAGCGATCACTGGCGCGAGGGACGCCTCTGCGGGCCCTGCGTCGACGCGCCGCATCTCGATCCGCCTCGGCTCGCCTGCCGGCGCAGCGGGCGCACCGGCAAGCACTTGGCGTTCGGCTTCGGGTTCAGCTTGCACCGGCTCGGGAGCAACGACGAGGTCGGGATGCAATGTCCCGATGAACCGCGCAGTCTCGCTGTCGGCGACCTCCATCAGCGCACGCCACTGCGCGGGCTGCAAGCTCGCCGCCGCGAGCACCGGCGCGGACACTGCGAGCTTGTCGGCTGCGAAGCATTCCAGAAGGCCGAGTGGCAAGGGCAGTGCCGCGATTGCTCGCGCGGCCGCTGCCCGCAGCGCCTCCTCCACGTTCGGCGAGTTCCTGCGGATCGCTTCGAGCGCGCGGGTGACGACCTGGCTGCTGCTGTTCGACCCGGCGCGGGCGACAAGGTCCACCAGCTGCCGCCAGCGCACCGCCGTGTCGTGGCGATCGCTAACGGGCTGGCTCAAGAACGGTGAGCAGACGATCGTCGAACCTCACTTGTGACTCTATTCCTACCGACGCACCTGACCGAGGCTCTATGCGCCCGCGGGTGTGTCGCTAAGTGGCGACCGACCCGAACCGTCCCTGAATGGCACACCGCCCCTTCCGCCGACGCAGCGGAACTGGGGCGCGACGCACCGGCAGCGTCAGTGAGTCAGCTCTGTTGACGTACAGCAGCCAGAACTTCGCAAGGTCCGCCCGCGTGCCGCCGACAGCGTTCAACGCGGCAGTCGCTCCCGCCTTGTCGCCGGAGCGGGCAAGCGCCCTCGCCGAGCCGCAGGTTGGCAAGTCCGGCATCGGCGCCCTTGGCGAGCGCCTCGCGATAGAGATCGGCGGCCTTCTGGTAATTGCCGGCGGCATAGTAACGGTCGCCGACGCGGATGTAGGCGGTCGGAATGCGGGCGGCCTTCTCCGCCGCGGCGAGATCGGCCGGTGTCGGGACCTTGGGCTTGCTGTCCTTCAGGATGGCGGCGATATCGGGATCGCTCGCTTTGAGCTTGCCCGCTGCAATGCCCTCGTCGACGACGCTCACGGCCTCGCCAAAGTCCGCCGAGCTCATGCGCCTTTGCGGCGTAAGCGTAATAGTCGTTCTCCCGTCTGCATCCCCTTGGTCAGTCGAGCGAGCCGCAGGACATCGAGCAGATTCGTTGGGGTCGCCGCCATTCACGTTGCGATAGATGGCGATCGCATTCTTCCACGAATTGTCGCTCGGATAAGCGGTCAGCCCACTCGCGGGAGAGGCTCGACGGCGTTCGGCATCTTCGCTTCGTAAGCGAGGCCTACGGCGTTGCTGGTAGAGCTTCTCGTCGGCGTCTTCCCGGCCGCCTTGCTCATCTGGATGGCCTTCTCGAGCGCTGCGACGGCCTCGGGCTTGTTGCCCTGGTCGACACGAGTTTGCGCAATCAGGGAGAAGGTAGTTCTACGTCGGACGGGACAAGCGCGCATCGCCTTCTGGAATGCGGCGACGGCCTGATCGTACTGCTTCGCCTTGTCGAAGCCGATCGCCGAGGCTGGCGTAGAGGCCGCCACCTGCGAGGCCGGGACCACGTTGGTAGCGACAACCGCGTCGATCGCTTGCTGGATCGCGGGCAAGTTGTTTGAAGCTGCTGCGGCGACGGCTGGAGCTTGGCGATCCAGTAATGGTCCCCGTCGGCGTCTTCGCGGCCGCCTGGGCAGCAGCGAGCTTGGCCGCGATGGCGGCGGTATCGTTCGCTTTCACCGCCGTCTGGAGGGCGACAATCGAGGCCCCCGCGCCTTGTCCGACGGCTGTCCGATTGTCGGCTGCTGCGCGGCCCGGCGCCGTCTGCAATCCGGCGGCGGTCTGCTGGGAACGGCGGGAAAGGCGGCGATGCGCGGCCGCGAGGGCAAGGCGAGGGGAAAGCTTCATTGCGAGGGCTCTCCTGGGGAACGCGAGGGGTCGGTGCTCGCCTCATTAATCCCTGCCCGCACGCTCGCCAAGCCGTAGCCGCGGAGCGCCCCGGCTTGGAACTGGTCCGCTCTTGAGATGTCACGCGTGCAGCGGGCGCGTACACGCGCGGGGGTGGCGCGGCGCCGCTCCATGTCCTAGAGAGGTGGTGGGGGGTGCCGGGCGTCTGCCACGGGCCCCGCGCGCGCATCTTCATCTCGATCGACAGGACCTTTCCTTGGCTACTGAACCGCCCATCAGCGACGGCATCATCCCATCCCGCCCCAGGTCCGAGGCTCCGGCGGAAGCGACATTGCTCCGATCTCCATCGTCGAGGAGATGAAGACCAGCTACCTCGACTATGCGATTAGCGTCATCGTCAGCCGCGCGCTGCCCGATGTCCGCGACGGCCTCAAGCCGGTCCATCGCCGGATCCTCTACGCCTGCCAGGAAGCCGGCTATGTCGCCGGGCGGCCCTACCGCAAGTCGAGCCGCATCGTCGGTGACGTCATGGGTAAATACCACCCGCACGGCGACGCCTCGATCTACGACGCCCTCGGACGGATGACCGAGGACCGGTCGATGCGGGTGCCGCTGATCGACGGCCAGGGCAATTTCGGCTCGATGGGTCCGGGCCCCCCGGCGGCCATGCGGTACACCGAAGCGCGGCTCGCCAAGGTCGCCAACTTCATGCTCGGCGACATCGACCGCGACACGGTCGACTTCACGCCCAACTATGACGCCACGGAGCGCGAGCCGCAGGTCCTCCCTGCCCGCTTCCCGAACCTTCTGGTCAACGGCGCCGGCGGCATCGCGGTCGGCATGGCGACCAACATCCCGCCGCACAATCTCGGCGAAGTGCTCGCCGCCTGCCGCGCCTATATCGCCGACCCGGCGGTCACGTCCGAAGGCCTACGTGAAGGGACCGGACTTCCCGACCGGCGGCTTCATCCTCGGCCTGTCGGGTATCCGCAGCGCCTACACGACCGGCCGCGGCTCGATCATGCAGCGTTCGCGCCATCACGTCGAAGAAGGGCGCGGCGATCGCCGCTCGATCGTTCTCACCGAATTCTGCCTACCAGGTCGGCAAGAACGGCCTTGTCGAGAAGATTGCCGAAGCCGCCAAGGACAAGCGCATCGAGGGTGTCAGCGACATCCGCGACGAATTGAACCGCGAAGGTGTGCGGATCGTCATCGACCTCAAGCGCGACGCCACCGCCGAAGTCGTTCTGAACCAACTCTGGCGGCATACGCCTGCGCAGTCGAGCTTCCCGGCCAACATGCTGGCGATCCGCAGCGGTCTGCCTAGAGACTTCTAACCTGCGCGACATCATCGAGAGCTTCGTCAAGTTCCGCGAAGAGGTCATCACCCGCCGCTCGAAGTTCGAGCTGTTCAAGGCCCGCGAGCGTGCCCACATCTTGCTCGGCCTCGTCGTCGCGGTCACCAACCTCGACGAGGT
>CAWGRB010000013.1:0-19067 GCA_963824845.1 uncultured Alphaproteobacteria bacterium | reverse complement strand
TCCAGCGCATCTTCCGCCTGCTCGAACTTCCCGGCGGCCAGTAGCGCTTCACCCTGACGCTGGAATTCGGTGGATTTGGGCAGAATCTCGATTGTCCGCGCGCCGCGCTCGCCGCCGGCCAATGCGAAGGCAACGGACGAAATACCGGTTACTGCAAGAAAACAATGGCACTCAGACGCATCGAACTCTCTCCACCAATGCCCGACCGCCTAGCATGGCCGGCGAAAGTCCGCGACGAAAAAGCCGTCGGTCCGATCGTGGCCGGGCGTCAGCAGCCGGCCGCCGCCATCTGCGCGGCCTCCGGCGCAATCGCCGGGTCCTGCAATGTCCACGATGAATGCCGGCCGAGGAAGGCCTCTGCCTGCCCTGCCCCTTCCCGGGACAGAAGCGAACAGACGGCATAGACCAGGCCGCCCACCGGGGCGGACCAGCTCGGAGGCGATTCGAGCAAGCGCGCCTGAGCCGACGCGACTCGGTCCAGCCGATGGGGCGTCAGCCGCCAGCGCCCTTCCGGATTGCGGCGCCACGTTCCGCTTCCCGGAGCAGGGCGCGTCGACCAGCACGAGATCGCAGGTCGCTCGAAGGTCGTTCGAGCTCGGTGAGCTCCCGCGGTGGGTTTAGGAGGCGGGTTTCGATGACTGCGCCTGCCCGTACGCCCGTGGCCTGAGCTTGTACAGGCGCGCGCGATTCGAGTCTGGTCGCGACGATTTGTGCGGGGGCCCGCCGACAGCCAGGCAAGCGACTTGCCGCCAGCGCCGGCGCAGAGATCCAGCGCTGGGCTCGCCCTCGGGAGGTTGCAAGCCAGCGCGATCAGCTGGCTGCCCTCGTCCTGAACCTCGACGAGCCCCCACGCGAATGCTCGGACGATCCTCCACGCGGCTATCGGAAGGCAGGCGAAGGCCCCATGGACTGAGTACGGCGTCAGCTGCGCCTCGTGGAATTCGCCAGCGCCTCCCCGCGGTTCCGCGATGGTTCACGCGCAGATCGAGCGGCGCGCGTTCGAGCAGCGCGGGCCACTCGGCGGCACGACCAGCGGCGACAGCTCGGACGTGATCCAGCCGGGAATGATCCTGGGCGCAGCGGACGGTCTCGCCGGCGCCCTTGGTTCAGGCCCTCTCGCTTCTCCGAAAGCGCGCCAAGCTCGGGTCATCATCAGCGAGGCCGAGGATTGCCGCGCGGCCACTCTCCGGTCGTTCGCCGAACGGCGAATTGCTCGAAGACCAACTCGCGCACGGCGCGCCGGTCCTTTGAGCCCGCATAACGCCGCTGCTTGAAGTAGCGGGTGACGATCGTATCGGCAGGCGACCCATCGTCCCGAGCCGCTGAGATCACTTCGTCAAGGATCTCGGCCGCCGCCTGCAGCCGCGCCGCGGGGTCACCGGCTACCGCGAGGGATAGTTCGGCGCCTCTCGAGTGATCGACACGTCATGGACGTGGCTTTCGGACAGGCCGGCATTCGTAATCCGGACGAACTTCGCGCGCGACCGAAGCTCGGAAAGGGTGCGCGAGCCGGTGTATCCCATCGCCGCCTTCACGCCGCCGACGAGTTGATGGATGATGTCGCGGACCGGCCCCTTTAAGGCACCTGGCCTTCGATGCCCTCCGGAACGAGCTTCAGGTGATCCCTGATATCCTGCTGGAAATAGCGATCGGCCGAACCTCGAGCCATGGCGCCGACAGAGCCCATGCCTCGGTAGGCCTTGTAGCTACGGCCCTGGTACAGGAAGGTATCGCCCGGTGCTTCCTCCGTGCCGGCGAGCAGCGATCCGACCATGACGGTGGACGCGCCCGCGGCCAGCGCCTTGGCGATGTCGCCGCTGGTCCGGATACCGCCGTCGGCGATGACCGGAACGCCGGACCGCGACGCAACCCGGGACGCATCCATGACCGCCGTTAGCTGCGGCACGCCAACCCCGGCGACGATCCGGGTGGTGCAGATCGATCCAGGGCCGATCCCGACCTTGATCGCATCGGCACCCGAATCGATCAGGACCGCGCGGCTTCGCCGGTCGCGACGTTGCCTGCAACGACTTGGACCGAGTTCGACAGCTGCTTCACCCGCTCGACGGCCCGCGCCACTTCGGTATTGTGGCCGTGCGCAGTGTCGATGACGATGCAGTCGCAGCCGGCGTCGATCAGCGGCTTCGGACGGCCGAAGCCCTAGTCACCGACCGTCGTCGCAGCGCGACCCGGAGGCGGCCTTCCGCATCCTTGGTCGCGAACGGTGCCGCGACGGACTTTTCGATGTCCTTGACGGTGATGAGCCCGACGCAATGGTCGGCCTCGTCCACCACCAGCAATTTCTCGATCCTCCGCTGATGGAGGTTGGCGCGCCTCCGCCTCGGTCGTTCCGACCAGCACCCTGGCGAGGTTGTCGCTGGTCATCAGTTCCTTGACCGGCTGCTGCGGATTTTCGGCGAAGCGGACGTCGCGGTTGTAGGATGCCGCACAGCTTACCCCTCCGCTCGACGATCGGGATTCCGCTGATGCGGTGGGTGCGCATCAGCTCAAGCGCTTCGGCGACAGGTTCTGGTCGGGCGCATGGTGATCGGGATTGACGACCATCCCGCTCTCGAAGCGCTTGACCTGGCGAACCGCCGCGGCCTGCGTCTCAAGGTCGAGATTGCGGTGACAGGACCCCTATTCCCGCCAAGTTGGGCGAGCGCGATCGCCATGTCCGCCTCGGTCACGGTGTCCATCGCGGAGGACAGGATAGGAATGTTGAGCGGAATACCGCGGGTCAGCTGGGTCGTCGTTTCAGCCTGGCTTGGCAGCACACTCGACTCGAGCGGCTGAAGCAGGACATCGTCGAAAGTGAGGCCCAGCGGGATTTCGGGAGCGTCGGAGAGTTCGGCCATATCGGCCCATGCCAAGGAACGGGCGATTCGCCAAGCGTCAGAGGCTCCGCCCTCGCCAGAACGCGCTGGGCCTGGATGACATGCATGCGTTCGATCATCTCATCTCCGAAGCGTTCGGCGCCACCGTCGAACGCAGCAACCAGGCTGCGAGCGCGATCCACTTCTGCAGCAGTCGGTGCGAATGCCTCGTGACAGGGGTCGATCTGGTTCGGGTGGATAAGGCTCTTGCCGTCGAAGCCGAGTGCCCTGCCCTCTCGCGCTTCAGCGAGGAAGCCAGCTGGGTCGTCGAGCCGATTGTGAACTCCATCAAATACGGCAACGTCCGCTGCCCGAGCGGAAAGTACGATTGTCTGAAGCGCCGCCGCAATCGAGGACCGCGCTGCGTGGAGCGGCAGCCGAAGATCGGCGCGTAGATCGTTGGTGCCGGCAACCAGGCCCGCGACTTCACCTGCGATATTCGCAGCCGCGAGAACGCCGGCTGCGGTTTCAATCATGGCGAGGACTGGCTTGCCCGTCGCCTCGCCGACTCCGCGGACGAGGTGCGCAGAGATTGCACGAGGAACGACTGCCAGGTCCGCCTTGGATTGCGCGACCGCGTCGAGCGTCGAGCGAATGCCAGTCGGTCCCGACGCCGTTGACGCGGATTGCCACTGGCATCGGCCACGGGTCGCCACGGCTTCCACGGCCGCTTTTCGCGCGGCGTGCCTTGTCGGCGGGCTTCACGGCGTCCTCCAGGTCGAGGACGACGAGATCGGCGGCGCTGCTCCCGCGCCTTGGCGATCGCGCGCGGGTTGGATGCGGGCAGGAACAGCACCGACCGCACCGCGAACAGGTCCACGTCTTTGTCGCTTTCGCTTCCGCTCCGGCCCTCGCCGTCGCATCATGCCCCAAACGGATAGATTCGGGAAATATTCATGCTGACGACATTCATGGCCGCGATCGCCGTCCTCGTGCTTTTGTTCGTGATGATGGGCGTCAAGATCGTCCATCAGGGCTATCGCTACACGCTCGAGCATTTCGGCCGGTTCATGCGCGTCGCCGAGCCCGGTATCAACTTCGTGATGCCCTTTGTCACGCGGGTCGGCCGCAAGATCAACATGATGGAGCAGGTTCTCGACATCCCCGGCCAGGAGATCATCACCAAGGACAATGCGATGGTCGCGGTCGACGGCGTCGTCTTCTTCCAGGTGCTCGATGCCGCCAAGGCCGCCTATGAGGTGAGCGACCTTTACAGCGCGATCATGGCGCTCTCGACGACCAATTTGCGCACGGTGATGGGCTCGATGGACCTCGACGAGACTTTGTCGAAGCGCGACGAGATCAATGCCCGGCTGCTCGCGGTGGTCGACCATGCGACCGAGCCGTGGGGCATCAAGATCACCCGCGTCGAGCTCAAGGACATCCGCCCGCCGCAGGACATCGTCAACGCCATGACCCGGCAGATGAAGGCCGAGCGCGAGAAGCGCGCCGTCGATCCTCGAGGCCGAAGGCATGCGCCAGTCCGCGATCCTGCGCGCCGAGGGCGAAAAGCAGTCGGCATCCTCCAGGCCGAAGGGCAGAAGGAAGCCGCCTTCCGCGACGCCGAAGCGCGCGAGCGCTCGGCCCAGGCCGAAGCCGGCCGCGACCAAACCGTATCGCGACGCGATCGCAGGCGGGCAGCAGCGCAGGCGATCAACTATTTCATCGCCCAGAAATATGTCGAGGCGCTCGGCAAGTTCGCGACGCTCGCCCAATGCCAAGACCATCCTCTTCCCGGTCGAGGCGACCCAGCTGATCGGCACGCTGGGCGGCATTGGCGAGCTCGCCCGCGAGGCGTTCGGCGATGGCGCGGGCAAGTCGATGGCACCGCCGCCCGGTCAAGGGCGCGGCATTCCGGAGACAAATGATCGAGGGTCTCGATCCGGGCTGGCTGTGGCTGATCTGGCGGCGTCGTTCTGCTGATCGCCGAAATCATCGCGCCCGGCTTCTTCCTCGTCTTCCTCGGCGCCGCGGCGATCGCCGCCGGCCTGTTCACGATGCTGTTCGGGCTCGGCACCGACGCCCAGCTCGCCCTGTTCGCACTCTACGCCGTTCTGGCGGTCATGGTCGGCCGCCGCTTCTACGCCAACCGCGGCGGCGATCCCGACGGGCCGCGGCTCAACGATCCCGCCGCCCGGCTAGTCGGCAGGACGGTGGTGGTCGTCGAAGCGGTCGACGCGCATCAGGGCCGAGTGACGGTCGGCGACAGCGAATGGAGCGCGCGGGGCGGCCCGGCCGAAGCCGGCGAACGGGTCCGGATCACCGGCGTCGAGGGCAATTGCCTGACCGTCGAACGCCAGCGCGAACTTGCCGCCCGCCTAAGGCAAGGCGGCCAAGTCGGGCGGAGCGAACCGCCGCCGGGCTTCGACCGAGAACAACAGCTCGCGCGAATAGAAACGAAGCGGCCAGTCACGCTGGCCGGTCGGCGACTGCAGCAGTGCGTTGACCAGCTCGTGCAGCGCCTTCCGCGCTCCGCCTCGGCCAGGAACAGGCGGACGCCGTGCAGGAAGACGCGGGTGATCGTCTCGTGATAGCCCTCGCTGTCGCTGTTCACGCCGCCGACGCTCTCGTTGTAGCCGCGGATGATCCCGGGAAGGTCCGCGTCGAGGTCGATGTCGGGCCGCCGCAGCAGCAGATAGGTCGTTGCCGCGAGATGCGCTTCATGGGTCCAGTCGGCACGCGGCAGCGTGCGCGCCAGCAAGCCCTTCGCCGAGGCGCTCGATCTCGGCGTCGGTAGCTGAACAGGCGCGGGTGGTAATCGGTCATCGGTCGGTGTCCTTGTTGGAGCGGCCCGATCCAGCGACTGGGCTTAGCTGCGGTGGCTCTGGGTCTGCCGGTGCGGTTGCTGCTTGGTTGCGCCGAGCCTGTCGGGCGCGGCTTGCGCGCACGCCCTCGTCCACCTGGTCCGCGAATTGCGCGAAATTCTCGACGAACAGGTCGACCAGCTTGGCCGCCATCCGCGTCATATTCCGCCTTGTCGGCCCAGGTGGCGCGCGGATCGAGCAATGTCGGTGTCGACGCCGGGCAACTGCGACCGGCACCTCGAAGCCGAAATTCGGGTCCTTGCGGAACTCGCCCTTCTTCAGGCTGCCGTCGAGCGCGGCATTCAGCAGCGCGCGCGTCGCCTTGATCGGCATGCGCTTGCCGACGCCATATTTGCCGCCGGTCCAGCCGGTGTTGACCAGCCAGCAATCGACTTCGCCCTTGGCGATCCGCTCCTTGAGCAGATTGCCGTAGACCGACGGGATGGCGCGGCATGAACGGCGCGCCGAAGCAGGTCGAGAAGGTCGCCTCGGGCTCGGTGACGCCGATCTCGGTGCCCGCGACCTTGGCGGTGTAGCCGGACAGGAAGTGATACATCGCCTGCTCGGGCGTCAGCCTGGCGATCGGCGGCAGCACGCCGAACGCGTCGGCGGTCAGCATCATGATGTTGCTGCGGCACCGGCCCCATGTTCTCGGCCGACGAATTCGGAATGAAGTCGATCGGATAGGCGCCGCGGCTGTTCTCCGCGAGGCTGTCGTCGTCGAGGTCGAGCTCGCGGGTGACCGGGATCGACCACCACATTCTCGAGCACCGTGCCGAAGCGCTGGGTGGTCGCATAGATTTCCGGCTCGGCCTCGGCCGACAGCCGGATCATCTTGGCGTAGCAGCCGCCCTCGAAATTGAAGACCGCGGTGTCCGACCAGCCATGCTCGTCGTCGCCGATCAGCGTGCGGTTGGGGTCGGCCGACAGGGTCGTCTTGCCGGTGCCGCGACAGGCCGAAGAAGATCGCGGTATCGCCGTCGGGGCCGATATTGGCCGAGCAATGCATCGGCATGATGCCCTTGGGCGGCAGCAGGAAGTTGAGCAGGCCGAACACCGACTTCTTCATCTCGCCGGCATAGGCGGTGCCGCCGATCAGGATCAGCTTCTTCGGTGAAGTTGACCGCGATCACCGTCTCGCTGCGGCTGCCGTGGCGCTCGGGATCGGCGCGGAAGCTCGGCAGGTCGATGATCGTGAACTCGGGCACGAAACCCGCCAGCTCGTCGGCTTCGGGGCGGACCAGCATCGTGCGGATGAACAGATTGTGCCAGGCGAGCTCGTTGATGACGCGCACCCGCACCCGATGCTCGGGCTGCGAACCGCCGTAGAGGTCGGCGACGTAGAGCTGCTCCTTGTCGGCGAGCGCGAGCAGGAAATCGTCTTGCAGCCGGTCGAACGCCGCCGGGTCCATCGGCTTGTTGCCGTTGTTCCACCAGATCGACGTTCTCGGTCAGCGCGTCCTTGACCGTGAACTTGTCCTTGGCGCTGCGGCCGGTGTGCTTGCCGGTGCGGACCACGAACGGCCCGTCCTTGGCCAGCAGGCCCTCGCCGCGACGGACGGCATGCTCGACGAGCGGCGCGGTCGTCGAGATTCCAGAAAATCTCGGCGCTCGGTCGCAATGCCCTGCGCGTCAAGGCCGCTCGCTCGGAACCCGATCGGTCACTGCACGAATTCCCTTTCACCAGATGCCAAAACGGCGGCGACCGGTGTCGGGCCTGCCGCCGCATACGTATGCATTAGAGCGCCTATAGGCCCGAAAAAGTCGCGGCGGTCAAAACGGGCTAGCGACCGCTTGAAGCACTTGCGGTCACAGGATAGCGCTAACATTGGCGCGGCGCCGCGCCTTGTTTCCCGCTCGCCCCTCTGCTAAGCCGACCGCACCGGGCTGGCGAGAGCGCGAGCGGGCATGAGCGATGTGATCGCGCTGGTCGACGACGACCGCAACATCCTCACCTCGGTGTCGATCGCCCTGCAATCCGGAAGGCTTCGTCACCCGCGTCTATTCCGACCCGGCGGTCGCGCTGAAGGCGCTTGGCGACAACCCGCCCGTCCTCGGCGTGTTCGACATCAAGATGCCCAGCATGGACGGGATGGAGCTGCTCCGCCGGCTGCGCGAGTTCAGCGACCATGCCGGTCATCTTCCTGACCTCCAAGGACGACGAGCTCGACGAGGCGCTCGGCCTCGCCATGGGCGCCGACGATTATATCGCCAAGCCCTTCTCGCAGCGGCTGCTGATCGCCCGCATCCGCGCGATCCTGCGCCGGCAGGACCTGCGCGCGGGGCGAGGCCGCCGCCGACAATCGCGAAGCCGAACCGCAATTGATCGAGCGCGGCCGGCTGGTCATGGACCCGGCCCGGCACAAGGTGCGCTGGGACGGCAAGGACGTGACGCCTGACCGTCACCGAATTCATGATCCTCGAAGCGCTCGCGCAGCGGCCCGGCGTGGTGAAGAGCCGCAACCAGTTGCTCGACATCGCCTATCATGAAGACGTTTATGTCGACGACCGCACCATCGACAGCCACATCAAGCGCATCCGCCGCAAGTTCCGGGCGACGACCCCGAGCTTCGACGCAATCGAGACCCTGTATGGCGTCGGATACCGTTTCGACGAATAGCGACGAAGACGCCGACCTGGCGCTAAGCTGGTCGGGGCGGTGGACGCTCGCGCATCGAATCCTCGCGATGAACGTGCTGACGCTCGCTCCTCGTCGCGCTGAGCACGCTCTACCTCGACGTGTTCCGCAACAGCCTCGAGCTCCGAACGCAGCCGGCAGACCCGCATCGAGGCGACGACCGCGGCCGAAGCGCTGACCCACGTCGACCAGCGGCAATGGCCGGCGCTTCTCGCGCGATATCTCGCGCGTCGACCGGCAGCCGGGTCCGCGCTCTACGGCGCGGATGGGCAGCCGCTCGTCGACAGCTGGCAGCTGACCGGGCCGACCTACCAGCTCGTCGATCCGAGCACGCAGCGCTGGACGCAAGGACGCGCCAGGGCGCTCGACCGCGGCTTCAACTGCCATCGTCGGCGCCAAGCCGCTCGACGATTTCGTCGAGCCCGTCCCCGATCGCCGCGCGCCTGGCCCGAAGCGGTTCGGGCGCGAGCCACCGGCACGACGGTGAGCTGGGTGCGCAATGCTCCGGACCTGACCCCCGTGATCTCAGCCGCGGCCGCGGTCGAGGGCGACACCATCCTCGTCACGCACAACGATCGCGCCTTTACGCGCACCGTTCGCAAGCAGCGGGGGCTGATCGCGGCGGCCATGGCGGCTGGTCATCGCGCTGTCGGTCTTCCTGTCGCGTTCCTTGCGCGGACCATCGCCCGGCCAATCCGCCGTCTGGCGCTAGCCGCGCACCGCGTCCGGCTCGGCCGGTCGCGGCGAGGTGCGGGTCCCCCGCCTGCCCTCGCGCACCGACGAGATCGGCCTGCTCGCCCGCGCCGTCTCCGACATGAGCCAGTCGCTGCGCCAGCGGATCGACAATATCGAGGCGTTCGCCGCCGACGTCACCCACGAGCTCAAGAACCCGCTCGCCTCGCTGCGGTCGGCAGTCGAGGGCATCGACCGGGTCGAGGATCCCGAGCTCAAGCGGCGACTGCTCGCCATCGCCCGCGAGGACGTCGTGCGCCTCGACCGACTGATCAGCGACATCAGCGAGGCAGCGCGCACCGATGCTGAACTCGCCCGCGCGGCGTTCGAGCCGGTCGATCTCGGCCCGCTCATCGAGCAGATCGTCGCCAGCTGGGACAGCCGCCGCGACAAAGGCGACGCGCGGATCGCCTTCGCACGCCCGCGCCGGGCAACCGCGGTGGTGATGGGCAAACCCGAGCGGCTGGCCCGCGCGATCGGCGCCATCATCGACAATGCGATCAGCTTCTCGCCGCCGGGCGGCCTGGTCGAGATTGCCGCCGCACGGGTCGGCGACGAGGTCCGCATCCGGGTCGACGACGAAGGTCCAGGCGTCCCCGCGGAGGCGCGTGAGGCGATCTTTAACCGCTTCCATTCAGTACGGCCGCAAGGGGAAAATTTCGGCCGGCATTCCGGCCTCGGCCTTGCGATCGCCCAGGCAATCGTCAAAGGCCATGACGGGGAGATCGACGTGCAGGACCGCGACGACGCGCCATCGGGCGCCCGCTTCACCATCCGCCTTCCGGCGGCGGAGCGGGCATGAGCCAGCCGCTTCCTGGCGCCGGACCGCGGCTGTCGGCCGAGACCCTCCACGCAAGCACAGTGGCGCTGAACGGCCGCGCCGTCCTCATCACCGGCCCGTCGGGGTCGGGAAAATCCGACGTCGCGCTTCGCCTGCTCGACCGCGGTTTCACCTTGGTCAGCGACGACCGCACCATCGTCCGCCGCGACGGTGATCGCCTGATCGCCTCGGCACCGCCCAACATCGCCGGCAAGCTCGAGATCCGCGGTATCGGAATCGTCGACATGGAGCATGTCGAGAACGTGCCGGTGGCACTCCTCGTGGAACTCACCAGCGACATGCAGCGGCTCCCCGACGACAGCCGAGAGCGGCCGATTCTCGGGGTCGGCCTGCCGCTTGTCAGCATCGACGCGATGACCGCCTCGGCGCCGTCCAAGGTCGCAATCGCGCTCGACCGAATGGGCCTCGCCTTCTGATGGCCGGAGCGCGGCGGCTGCCGCGCCTGCTGCTCGTCACCGGCATGTCCGGGGCGGGCAAGTCGACCGTCCTCGACGCTCTCGAGGATATGGGCTGGGATACCGTCGACAACCTCCCGCTCGACCTGCTCGAAGGATTCGTAGGCGCCGATAGCGAGTGCCGGGTCAGCCCGGTCGCGGTCGGGATGGATGCCCGCAGCCGCGGCTTCGACCCGGCGACTGCGCCCGATCTCATCCGGTCGATGAAGGGCGTGGTTCCAGAAATTCTCTATCTCGATTGCGCCGGTACCGAGCTCATCCGCCGCTACGACGAGACCCGGCGGCGTCACCCGCTCGCTCCGGACCGCCCGGCGGAAGACGGCATCGCCCGCGAGCGCGCGCTCACCGCGCCGGTCCGAAGCGCCGCCGACAGCGTTCTCGACACCACCGATCTCAGTCCCGCCGAGCTGCGCGACGAGCTCAGGCGGCGCTACGGCAAGGATTCGGATCAGCCGGTGCTGACCGTCACCTCCTTTGCCTTCGCCCGCGGAGTCGCCCGGACCGCCGACCTGGTGTTCGACCTGAGGTTCATCCCCAACCCGCATTGGATCGAGGAGCTTCGGCCGCTGACCGGCCTGGATGCGCCGGTCCGCGAGTACCTTGCGGCACAGCCGTCCTGGGGTGAGACGATGGACCGCGTTGAATCGCTTCTCATCGACTGGATTCCCCGCTACTGGGCGGCGGGCAAAAGTTACGTGACGGTTGCGTTCGGATGTACGGGAGGACGCCACCGCTCGGTGGCCGCCGCCGTTGAGATTGCGGAGCGGTTGAGGGGTTCGGGCTTTTCTCCGAATCTCCGTCACCGAGACCTGGCCTCGCCGCCCAGCGACACGATCGAGGCCGATCCCAGACGAGATGCTGAGGCAGGCGAGTTGAACGAATGATTGGACTAGTGCTGGTGACCCACGGCCGTCTCGCGGCCGAGTTCGTCACCGCTCTCGAACATGTGGTCGGACCGCAGGAGGCGATCGAAGCCATCTGCATCGGCCCCGACGACGACATGGAGCGGCGCCGCAAGGACATCGCCAAGGCGATCGGCAAGGTCGAGCTGGGCCAGGGCGTCATCGTGCTGACCGACCTGTTCGGCGGCACTCCGTCGAACCTCGCCATCAGCCTCATGAAGAGCGAGAACATCGAGGTGATCGCCGGCGTCAACCTGCCGATGCTGATCCGCCTCGAGGGCGCCCGCAAGGTGATGAGCGTCCACGCCGCGGTCGCCGCTGCCCGGGAAGCCGGCCGCAAATATATCTCCGTCGCATCCGAGGTTCTCGGGGAAGCCGCCGCTTGACGGCCGTCAGCCGCGAGGTCCGAATCGCCAACAAGCGCGGCCTTCATGCGCGGGCCAGCGCCAAGTTCGTTGGCCTCGCAAGCGAGCTCGACGCGGTGATCGAAGTCGAAAAGGACGGCTCCCGGGTCTGCGGCACGTCGATCATGGGCCTGATGATGCTCGGCGCCGCAATGGGGGACACGATCGTCATCCATTCCGACGGAACGCATGCCGACATCGCGCTTGGACAGTCTGGTGCCTTTGGTCGAGGAGCGCTTCGGCGAGGAATAATGGCTCGCCAGGTCACCGCCTTTTCCAACACCACCGTCAAGCGCCTGCGGTCCCTTCGTGACAAGAAGGCGCGGCGCAGCGAGGGCCTTTTCCTCGCCGAGGGCCTGCGGATCATCGCCGAGGCCCGGGACAGCGGCCGGTTGCCGGAAATCATCGCCTTCTCCGCCGAGGGGGCGAGGCACCCGCTGGCGGCCGAGATCATCGCCGCGACCGAGGCTGCCGGTGGCGAGGCGATCGAGACTTCGGCCGACATCCTCGCCAAGATGTCGGGCAAGGACAATCCGCAGATGCTGCTCGGCGCCTACCGGCAGCCCGACACCTCGCTGGAGCGGATCGACCGCTCGGCCTCGCCGCTGTGGATCGTCGCCCAGGCGCTTCGCGATCCCGGCAATATCGGGACGATCCTGAGGACCGGCGACGCCGTCGGTGCCGGCGGGCTGATCCTGGTCGACGATTGCGCCGACGCCTTCTCGGTCGAGGCGGTGCGGGCGTCGATGGGCGCGGTCTTCACGCAAGCCGTAGCGACGGCGCGCTGGGGCGAGTTCACCCACTGGCTGCGATCCGGAGAGGGGCAGCTCGCCGGGACCAGCCTCAAGGCGACGCGGGATTATCTCGAAGCGGAGTATCGCCAGCCTTGCTTCCTTCTGATCGGCAACGAGCAGCAGGGGCTTCCCGCGGAGTACGAAGCCGAGTGCGACCTGCTCGTGAAAATCCCGATGGCGGGCCGCGCCGACAGCCTGAATGCGGCGGTTGCGACCGCGGTGATGGCGTTCGCCATCCGTGCGAGCTGGAGGTGACAAACCCATGAAATATTTCACGATTGTTATGACCGCTTGCCTGGCAGGTTGCGTCACTGCGCCGGCGCCGCCGCCGCGCCCGCCCCCGTCGTCCATCCTATCGCGCCGTCGGCACCGAGCCCTTCTGGGGCATGACGATCGACCAGACCACCCTCACCTTCACGCGGCCCGAGGCCGAGCCGATCCGCCAACCGCGCCCGAAGCCGATCATCGGCATCGCCGGCGAAATCTACCAGACGCCGCGGCTCCGAGTGAACATCGTCCATGCCAAGTGCAGCGACGGAATGAGCGACCGCATCTATCCCGACAAGGTCCAGGTCGACGCCGACGGCCAGCGTTTCGACGGGTGCGGCGGCCTCTAACCCTCGAACTTGTCACCCTCACCGCTTGGAATCGGGGGTCTTCCACTTCCTCCACTTCGTAGGATTTGGTGAAGAGGCAAGCTGGTTAGCAACGGTGTGACAGAGCAGCCGGTCAGACCCGGTTGGCAGGGCTGGCAAACGCAATCCTATTTTGCAAGCGGCGCTATTCCGCGGCGATCTGCGGTGGCTCGTCGTTCGACGCTTTCGCCGAGATCTTGGTCAGCGGCCGCGGCGCGATTTCGACCATCGGCGGCGTGTCGAGCGTCTTGGCGCTGCCCGCTCCGAGCGTCTCGAAACGCTTGGCCTGGCTCAGCACCTGGCTTTCGAAGCTGCCGACCATCTGGTTGTAAGCCCCCGTCGCGGTCGAGAGGTTCTTGCCGACCCGCGTCATATGCTCATTCATCGTCGCAAGACGCGAGTGCAATTCCTTGCCGAGGCTGGCGATTTCCTGCGCCGCTTCGGCTAGCCGCTCCTGCCGCCAGATGCTTGCGACGGTCTTGGCGATGGCGACCAAGTTGGTCGGCGTCGCGAGCAGCACGCGCCGTTCGAACGCCCAGTCCCACAGAGTCGAGTCCTGCTCCAGGGCAGCGGCCAGGAATTGCTCGCCTGGAATGTACATGATGACGTAATCGGCAGCGTCGCCGAACTGCGCCCAATAGGCTTTGGAGCCGAGCTGCTGCGCGTGCGTGCGCATCGACGCGACATGGGCGCGGAAGCAGGCCTGGCGCTTCTCGTCGTCGACCTCGTCGCAGGCGTCGAGATAGGCGTTGAGCGAGCATTTGGCGTCGATCACGAGGTTACGCCCGCCCGGCAGGCGGACGATGACATCGGGCCGCAGCCGCCCTTCGTCGGTGTCGATCGAGACCTCGGTCTGGAAGTCGACATGCTCGGTCAGGCCGGCCTGCTCGAGCACGTTGCGGAGGCTCTGCTCGCCCCAGCGGCCGCGCGCCTTGGGCGACGCTCGAAGCGCGTTGACGAGATGGCGGGTTTCGTCCCGCACCTGCCCCTGCCCCGTCCGCACGAGGTCCACGGCTTCACGGAGCCCGGCATAATGGTCGACGCGTTCCTTCTCGATCGTCTGCAGCTTTTCCTGATACGTCTTCAGCAGCGTCTCGACGGGGCTCACCGCCTGGGTGAACTTCTCGCCGGCCTGGTCGAGGAACGACTTGCGGGCATCGCCGAGCAGCTTGCCCGCGATCTCGTGGAATTGCGCAGACAGGCTCTCCTTGGCGTCCTTGAGGACCGCGATCTGCTGCTGGAAGGACTTTTCGCGTTCCTCCTGCGCCGCTTTCAGCGCTGCAAGCTCCTGACCGGCAGCGCGGCCGGAATCGCGCTCCTTGACCACCTCGTCGAGCTGCAGCCGCAGGTTCTCGACCGTCTGGCGAGCGCCCGCGAACTCGCGGCTCGCCCACAGCCAACCAAGGGCGGCGCCGACGATCAAGGCAATGAGAACGAATACGATAACGGTCGCGTCCATGACCGTGACTCCCCCGGAACAGAATGAGAACTGTAACCGCGGGACAGCCGCTGCTCAAGCACGCATCGGCATTTCATCGGCAATTGAATTGGGGATCATCATTCGTCCGACGCCGGCTTTGGCGCAGGCTTCGTCGCGCCCGGGGGGACATGCTCCGGTGTCGAATTGACAACAGGAGGCCTCGATGCTGAATTTGAAACTGGGCGGCCGCGCGGCACTCGCGGCGCTGCTGCTTGCAAGCGGAGCAATCGCCATGCCGCCGTTCGGCGACTGGCACTCGCCGGCAAGGCTCGACACGCTTCCGGGCAGCTACCCAATGCTGAACTCGCCCGCAGTCGACGGTTGCGCCAGCCTCTCGCGGGACGGCCTGACGCTGCTGTTCAATTCCAACCGCACCGGCAACTTCGACCTCTATGTCGCGACACGTGCGAGCAAGGACGTCGGCTTTGGCACGCCGAGGGCCCTGCCGGCACCTGTGAACAGCTCGTCGAACGAGTTCTGCGCGACCTTCGGGCCGGGCAATCGCCTGTACTTTGCAAGCGATCGCAAGGATCCGGCGTATGACCTTTACGTGACGAAGAAGGGTCCGGACGGCTGGAGCACACCCGAGAACCTCGGCCCGAACATCAATCGCACCGGCTGGCTGGAAGAAAGCCCCGCCTTTTACGAGGCGGGCGGCCACGAAGTCATGATCTACTCGGCGCGGCGGCCGGAGGGACCGGACGGCGATATTTACGAGAGCGTGGACGGCGGGCCGGCGACCCTTGTCGCCGGCGGGCCGAACAGCTCGGCGTCGGACAACCGGCCGAGCATCACCCGCGACGGGCTGACGATCTACTTCGATTCGGATCGCTACGGCACGCTCGGCGGCCCCGACCTCTATTACGCGACCCGGTCGAGCACGTCGCAGCCGTTCGGCCCGGCGATCCAGCTGCAGTCGCTCAGCTCTCCGGGATTCGACGCACGGCCGTTCATCAGCTGGGACGGGACGATGCTGACCTATTCGTCGATTCGGCCGGGCAACGTGTCGCCCGCGCCCGACATGTGGTTCTCAACGCGTCCGAAGGCGACCGGGCGCCGGTGAATCCGCGCCTCGCCGATGGGCATCATCCGTGGACGGAACCTTTGAGCCTGTTCTTCGCTCGCCCCGAGAAGCGAGGGAGGAACGGGCTCATGTCAATTCGCAAGATGATTGCACTTCACCCCGACGTTCAGGGCCACGTCAACCAGCCGCTCGGCGATGCGGTCCACCACCTTATGTACTGCGCCAAAATGTGCCTGAGCTGCGCGGACGCCTGCGCAGCGGAAAAGATGGACATGCGCCAGTGCATCCGCGCTGTGCCTGGACTGCGCCGACATCTGCGAGGCGGCGTGCCAAGTCGCGCTTCGCCGCACTGGCGAAAACGAGCAGGTGATCCGCGAAATGCTCGAGCTGTGCGCGCGGGTGTGCGACGCCTGCGCGGCGGAATGCGAGAGCCACGAGCACGAGCATTGCAAGCTGTGCGCGCAGATGTGCCGCGAATGCGCCGAGGATTGCCGCAAGCCGCGGAGAGCGTTGGCCAGTAACGTCCCCCCGGACTCGATCCGGGGCCTGCCTGCCTTTGATTGAGAAAAAGGCGGATCCCGGCTCAGGGCCGGGATGACGGGGAGGGCCCATTATCCTTGCGGTCCCCCTCCCCTGCAAGCAGCTAGGCGGCCTTTTGCTGCTCTCCGGCCTTGGCGATCTTCCTGAGGATCATCTCGCGCTTCAGGCGGGAGAGATGGTCGATGAAGAGCACGCCTTCAGATGGTCCATCTCGTGCTGCAGGCAGACCGCGAGCATGCCGTCGATCTCTTCCTCATGGGCCTTGCCGTCGAGGTCCAGCCAGCGGGCGCGGATGCGGTCCGGGCGGTCGACCTCGGCATATTGGTCCGGCACCGACAGGCAGCCCTCGTTGTAGGGCACGTCCTGTCCGAATGCTCAGATCTCGGGATTGATGAAGACGCGCGGGTCGCTTGACCGGCTCGCCGCCTCCTCCTCCGGCTCCTGCAGGTCGATGACCAGCAGCGCTTGCGGCACGCCGACCTGGACCGCGGCAAGGCCGATGCCCGGCGCCGCGTACATCGTCTCGAACATGTCGGCGACCAGCGTCGCAGCTCGTCATCGACCTCCTCGACGGGCGTGGAGATCTGCTCGAAGGCGCGGATCGGGGACTTCAAAGATGGGGAGAATAGCCATGGAGCGGAAATTAGTCGTTCAGTTGCAGCGGGTTCAAGCAATCGGGCGCCGCGCGCGCAGCGCCTGGGCGAGCGTGCCCTCGTCGAGATAGTCGAGCTCGCCGCCGACCGGCAGGCCGTGGGCGAGCTGGGTGAGGCGGACCGGGAAACCTTCGAGCCGCTCGGCGAGATAATGGGCGGTGGTCTGGCCCTCGAGCGTCGCGTTCATCGCCAGCACCACCTCGTCGATCCCGCCGGCCGCGACGCGGCGACCAGCTGTCGATGCCGAGATCCTCGGGCCGGACGCCCTCCAGCGCCGACAGCCGGCCGCCGAGCACGTGGTAGCGGCCGGGGAACAGCCGCGAGCGGTCGAGCGCCCAGAGGTCGGCGACCTCCTCGACCACGCACAGCAGCCGGTCGTCGCGGCGCGGGTCGGCGCAGATGCCGCAGGGATCGGTGGTGTCGACATTGCCGCAGACCGAGCAGATCGACAGCCTCTCGGCGACGTTCTGGAGCGCGCGAGCAGCGGCGCAGCGCCGTCTCGCGCCTCTTCATCAGATGCAGCACCGCGCGCCGCGCCGAGCGCGGGCCGAGGCCCGGGCAGCCGCGCCAGCGCCTGGGTCAGCGCTTCGATTTCCTGGATGCCATGGTGCGCGACTTTTGAGGCCGGCGCTTCCGGCGCGCGCCTCGCCATAGTGCGCGGCGCGATGCGCATCGTCTTCATGGGAACGCCGGATTTCGCCGTGCCGACGCTCGATGCGCTGCTCGCGGCGGGGCACGAGGTGGTCGCCGTCTATACCCAGCCGCCCCGGCCGGCGGGCCGCGGCAAGGCGCGAGCGCACCGCCGTGCAGAGCGCGCCGAGGCAGCTCGGGATCGAGGTGCGCACGCCGCTCTCGCTGCGGGATGCCGAGGAGCAGGCAGCGTTTCGCGGCGCTCGACCCCGATGTCGGCGGTGGTCGCGGCTTATGGGCTGATCCTGCCCGAGCCGATCCTGGAGGCGCCCGGCGCGGCTGCCTCAACGTCCACGCCTCGCTGCTGCCGCGCTGGCGGGGCGCGGCGCCGATCCAGCGCGCGATCCTCGCCGGCGACGAGGCCACCGGCGTCACCATCATGCAGATGGACGCAGGCCTCGACACCGGGCCGATGCTGCTGCAGCGCGCGAGATCGAATTCGCGGCAAGACGGCCGGGCGAGCTACGGAGGAGCTCGCGGAACTCGGCGCGGCGGCGCTGGTCGAGTGGCTTGACGCATCCGACGCCGCCCGAGCCTCAGCCGAACGACGGCGCGACCTATGCGCCGAAGATCGAGAAGGCCGAGGCGCGGCTCGATTTGAGCAAGCCGGCCGAGGAGGTCGAGCGGCAGGTCCGCGCCTTCAATCCGGCGCCCGGCGCCTTCTTCGAGGCTGAAGGCGAGCGGATCAAGGTGCTTGCGGCCGACTGTCGGCGACGAGCTGCGGGCCAGCCCGGGAGGTGCTCGACGACGGCCTGACCATCGCCTGCGGCGAAGGCGCGATGTCCGCCCGCTCGGTCCAGCGGGCGGGGCGCGGCGCCGATGACGCCGGGCGAGCTGCTGCGCGGCTTTCGCGATCCCCGCCGGGCACGATCCTGCCGTGACCCGCTTCCGCCTGACGGTCGAATATGACGGCGGCCCGTTCATGGGCTGGCAGCGGCAGGCGCATGGCCCCTCGGTCCAGCAGGCGATCGAGGAGGCGATCAGCGCGATCACCGGCGAGCGCGGCGACGCTCCATGCCGCCGGGCGCACCGATGCCGGCGTCCATGCGCTGGCGATGAGCGCCCATGTCGACATCGCCAAGCCGATCACCGCCCACCGGCTGCGCGACGGGCTCAACGCGCAGCTTCGGCCGCTGCCGGTCGCGATCCTCGGTCGGCGCAGGTCGCCGACGATTTGCACGCCCGCTTCTCCTGCATCGGCCGGCGCTATCTCTACCGGATCGTCAACCGCCGCGCGCCGCTGGCGCTCGAGGCGGGACGGGCCTGGCGGGTGCCGTGCCGCTCGACGCCGAAGCGATGAACGAGGGCGCGGCGCATCTTGTCGGCCGTCACGATTTCACGACCTTCCGCTCCGCCCATTGCCAGTCGGAGAGCCCGGTGAAGACGCTCGACCGGCTCGACGTCCGCCGCGTCGGCGAGGAGATCGAGATCGAGGCGGCGGCGCGCTCCTTCCTCCACCATCAGGTGCGCTCGATGGTCGGCTGCCTGGAGCTGGTCGGGCGCGGGAAATGGACGACGGCGGACCTGCAGGCGGCGCTGGAGGCGGGGACCGCGCCGCCCTGGGCTTCAACGCGCCGCCCGACGGGCTCTATTTCGTCG
>CAWGRB010000012.1:0-127806 GCA_963824845.1 uncultured Alphaproteobacteria bacterium | reverse complement strand
CACGGTTCCGAGCCCGCTGATGTTGGGGATCGCAGGCACCCCGCACAGCCTCGCCGCGATGGCGCCGTAGATGTTCGGCTTGATGGTGAAGCCGAGATAGGCCGCCGGCCGAATCTCGGCGAGCAGCCGCCGGTAGCGCAGAAGCAGCCGCAGGTCCTTGACCGGGTTGAGGCCCGAGCGGTCCATCTCGACGACGACCCGGCGGACTCCCATCCGGCGCATCCGCTCCTCGCCCGGCGGATCGACCGGCAGCGATGACGACCGGCTCGAACCCGGCCTCCTCAAGCGCCGCGATAAGGCCGACGCGGAAGTTGACGATATTCCACGAGCTATTGCCCGAAAGGACGACCGGGCGGGCGGGCGCGGCCACTCAGGCGCTGAGCAGCTGGAAGCGCGGAATGGCGACGTCGAACGCGCTGCCGTCGGCATCGACCATCCGGTAGCGTGCCGCTCATCGCCCCGTGCGCGGTGTCGAGCGGGCAGCCGGAGACATAATCGAAGCTCGCGCCCGGAGCGATCAGCGGCATTTCGCCGACCACGCCCTCGCCGGTCACCTCGTGGACCGCGCCGCGCCCATCGGCGATTCGCCAGCTGCGCGACAGCAGCTGGACGGCGATCTCCGACCCATTCTCGATCCGCACATGATAGGACCAGAACCAGCGCTCGGCGCTTGGGTCGGACTGCTCGGCGAGATAAGTGACGGCGACCCGGACGGTGATGCCTCGGGTCACCGCGACGTTGGGGAACAGCATGGCGAGCGCGTCGGTCGTCACGCCTCCACCTAGGCGAGACCCGCGGCCCGGCGCAACCGCTCGACGAGCCGGGCGCGGGCATCGCCGATCGGTCGGGTGCGGTCGGTCAGGAGGTCGCGCTCGAGGAAGTGGCCGGTGAGGTCGAGCCCTTCGACGATCTCGCGCCAGCTGCCGGTGCCGCCTTCGCGCACGAACGGCGGCAGCGGCAGCAGCTTGCCGGCATAGGGCTCGGCTTCGGCCGCGCTGACGGCGCGGCCCGAGCGCGGACTGACGGCGACGAGGTCGTCGTTGCTGCCGCTGACCGCGCAGGACGTGAGGTCGAGGCCGAAACCCAGCTCCGCGAGCATCAGCAGCTCGTAGCGGACCAGCGCGGCTCCCCACCCACTCGCGGACGGCGCCGCCTCGATGGCGTCGAGCAGGCCGCCGAGCGCTTCATAGAGCTTCGGATAGGGCTGGCCCTCCGGCAAGGGCGGCCGCGGTCAGCACCGTCGCCCATTCGATCGCCGCCGCCGGCAGCGGCTCGGCCAGCAGCGGCGCGCGGCTGTGGACGAGCTCCACGCTCGCCTGCGGAAGCTGGGTGTCGGTCCGCGCCGATAGCTGCGCCTGAACGAGGTTGCCGGCCATCAGCACCGGCCGCATCCGCCGGCCGCGGGCACCGCGCACATAGGCGGCCTGCAGGCCATCGCCGGGAGTCATCAGCCGGACGACCGCGCCATGCTCGCCATGGTCCGCAGCGCGCAGACGATGGCGGGCGTGTCATGCGCATGGATCCTCCCGCGAGCGCAGCTCGTGGAGGTGGCGCCGCAAGCGGTGACGGAGCGGCCCTCCACCTCAGCTTCGCTGAGCGGTCCCCTCCCCATTGCTGCGCAACAGGGAGTCATCCGCGCGGATGGAAATAGTCGTAGAGCTGGCGGGCCATCGCCTTGCTGATGCCAGGCGCCTTCTCGAGGTCCTCGAGCGCCGCGCCCTTCACCGCCCGCGCGGTCCCGAAGTGCATCAGGAGCGCCCGCTTGCGGTTGGGGCCGATGCCCGGAACCTCGTCGAGCGTCGAGGTCGTCAGGCTCTTCGCCCGCTTCGCCCGGTGGGTGCCGATGGCGAAGCGGTGCGCCTCGTCGCGGAGGCGCTGGATGTAGAACAGCAGGGCCGAGTTCGGCGGCAGCGTGATCTCGCGGCCGCCGGGCAGGTGAAACACCTCCCGCCCCTCGCGGCCGTGATGCGGGCCCTTGGCGACTCCGACCACCGGCACGTCGTGGACGCCCGGCATCCTCCATCACTTCGCAGACGGCGGATAGCTGCCCTTTGCCGCCGTCGATCAGCAGCAGGTCCGGCCATTCGCCGCTGGCGCGGTCGGGATCGTCCTTCTCGAGCCGGGCGAAGCGGCGCTGCAGCACCTCGCGCATCATCCCGAAATCGTCGCCGGGCGTCACGCCCGACTTGATGTTGAACTTGCGGTAGCTGTTCTTGCGGAAGCCCTCGGGCCCGGCGACGATCATCGCGCCGGTCGCGTTGGTGCCCATGATGTGGCTGTTGTCGTAGACCTCGATCCGCTTGGGCACGTCGGCCAGCTCGAACATGTCGGCGAGTTCGCGCAGGATCTTGCCCTGCGTGGTCGCCTCGGCGAGCCGCCGGTCGAGCGCTTCCTCGGCATTGCGCGCGGCCTGTTCGAGCAGCTTGCGGCGGGCGCCGCGCTGCGGCCGTTCGATGACGACCTTGTGCCCGGCGCGCTCGCCGAGCGCATCCTGCAGCACCTCGACGTCGGCGACATCGCGGTCGACGAGGATGCGCTGCGGTGGCGGCATGTCCTCGTAGAACTGGACGAGAAAGCTCGACATCACCTCGGCTTCGGGAACGTCATTGGTATGGGCCGGGAAGAAGGCGCGATGACCCCAGTTCTGGCCGCCGCGAATGAAGAAGCCCTGGATCGACATGGTCCCGCCCTTGCAGGCAAGCGCGAACACGTCGGCATCGCCGAGACCTTCGGCATGCACGGTCTGGCTGCCCTGGATGTAGGTCAGCGCGCGCAGGCGGTCGCGATAGACGGCGGCCAGTTCGAAGTCCTGCCGCTCCGCCGCTTCGGCCATCTGACTTGCTGAGCCGCGCCTGGACGCCGGTCGACTTGCCGGCGAGAAACGCCTTCGCGTCGTCGACCAGCTCCTCATAATCCGCCTCGCCGATGCGGCCGACGCAGGGCGCCGAGCAGCGCTTGATCTGGTAGAGCAGGCACGGCCGCGAGCGGTTCTCGAAATAGCTGTCGGAACAGCTCCTCAGCAGGAACAGCTTCTGCAGCGCATTGAGGGTTCGGGTCACGGAACCGGCGCTCGCGAACGGACCGTAATATTGCCCCTTGATGCGCCGCGCGCCGCGATGCTTCTGGACGCGCGGGAAGGCATGATCCTCGCGAAGCAGGATGAACGGGAAGCTTTTGTCGTCGCGGAGAAGCACGTTGTAAGGCGGCCGGAAGCGCTTGATCAGCTGCGCTTCGAGAAGCAGCGCTTCGGCCTCGGTGCGGGTGGTGACGATCGTCATCGACCGCGTCTGCGAGACCATGCGCTGCAGCCGCTTGGGCAGCTTGGCGACCTGGGTGTAATTGGTGACCCGATTCCGGAGCGCCCGCGCCTTGCCGACGTAGAGCACGTCGCCGCGCGCATCCTGCATGCGATAGACGCCGGGGTTGCGCGGCAGCGTCTTCAGAACCTCGCGGATCGCGGCCACGCCCTTGTCGAGGTCGGGCTGCTCCGACCCGCGCACGGCATAGGTCGCCTGATCCTCGTTGAAGCGATCGGCGGCGCCGGGAAAGTCGGGACGGTCGGCCGGGGTTCGGTCCATGCGCCGATCTAGGCACGCGCCGCGCGAGCATTGCGAGCTTAGGCCGCCGCCCTCGCCACCTCTTCCTCGGCAAGCATCCACTCGACCGCGGCGCGTGCGTGGATGGCGGTGGAGTCGTAGACCGGCAGGACGTTGGCGCGGACGTCGACGGCGAGCACCAGTTCGGTGCAGCCGAGAACGATCGCCTGAACCTTGCGCTTGCCGAGCTCGGTGATCAGCGTCTTGAGCTTGCGCTGGCTGTCGCGGACGACGCGGCCGGCGGCGAGCTCCTGGAAGATGATCCGGTCGACTTCGGCGATCCATTCGGGCTCGATCGGGGCGAGCGCGATTCCGCGAGCGGCGATGCGATCGCGGACATGGCCCTCCTTCATCGTGAAGCGAGTGCCGAGCAGGGCGACATTGGTGCGGCCGTCGGCGGCCAGCTTGGCGGCGACGGCATCGCCGATGTGGATCATCGGGACGCCGAGCTTCGGAGCAACGGCGTCGTAGACCTTGTGGCCGGTGTTCGAGGTGATGATCACGCCCTCGGCGCCGCTGACCTCGAGCCGCCTGGCGGCAGCGAGCGTGACTCGCGCCACGCCGTCCCAGTCGTCGGCAAGCTCCATCGCCGCGAAGGGCGCGAGGTCGAGGCTTTCAATGGCCAGCGTTGCGCTGTGGAGTCCGCCGAGGCGCTGCGCGACGCCGCGGTTGATGTGATCGTAATAGAGAGCGGTCGACGACCAGCTCGTCCCGCCGATGATTCCCAGTTTGCGCAACGTGCCGCCCTTCCCCGCCGCTGACTCGCGGCAGCAGCTATGTCACTCAAGCAGGCAGTGCCTGACAAGGGAGTAATAGCTGATTTTCCCGTGAGTTAATCACGTTGCGATGAGCCGTGCGGCGCGTGAGTCAGCCGAGGGCTTTGACGATTTCCTCCACCATCTTCTTGGCGTCGGCGAGAAGCATCATCGTATTGTCGCGGTAGAACAATTCGTTATCGACGCCGGCATAGCCGACCCCGCCCATCGAGCGCTTCACGAACAGCACCGTGCGCGCCTTTTCGACGTCCAGCACCGGCATTCCGTAGATCGGCGAGCTCTTGTCGGTCTTGGCGGCGGGGTTGGTGACGTCGTTGGCGCCGATCACGAATGCGACGTCGGTCTGGGCGAACTCGCTGTTGATGTCCTCGAGCTCGAACACCTCGTCATAGGGCACGTTGGCCTCGGCGAGCAGGACGTTCATGTGGCCCGGCATTCGGCCGGCGACCGGGTGGATCGCATATTTGACGCGGACGCCCTTGGCCTTGAGCTGGTCGGCCATTTCGCGGAGCGCGTGCTGCGCCTGGCTGACCGCCATTCCGTAGCCGGGGACGATGATCACCTGGTCGGCCTGCGCCATCAGGAAGGCCGCGTCCTCGGCCGAGCCGCGCTTGTAGGGCCGGTCGATCGCCGCCGCCTCGCCGCCGCTGGCGACCGCACCGAAGCCGCCGGCGATGACCGAGAGGAAGCTGCGGTTCATCGCCCGGCACATGATGTAGCTGAGGATTGCGCCCGAGCTTCCGACCAGCGCGCCGGTGATGATCATCGCGCTGTTGTGCAGCGTGAAGCCCATCGCCGCCGCCGCCCAGCCGGAATAGCTGTTCAGCATCGAGATCACGACCGGCATGTCGGCGCCGCCGATCGGGATGATCAGCAGGAAGCCGATCGCGAAGCTGAGCGCGACGATCAGGCCGAACACGACCGGCGCCTGGTCTTGCGTGAAGTAGGCGATCAGGATCAGGATTGCCGCGAGCGTCGCGAGATTGATGACGTGCCGCAGCGGCAGCAGGATCGGCTTGCCCGACATGTTGCCGTTGAGCTTGAGAAAGGCGATGACCGAGCCCGAGAAAGTGATCGCGCCGATGGCGACTCCGAGGCCCATCTCGATCCGGCTCTGCGGGAAGATGTTGATGATGGAGGGCCCGTAGATGGGCGTGATGCGCGTCGCGATGCCAAATGCCTCGGGGTTGAGGTAGGCGGCAGCACCCACGAGCACCGCAGCCATGCCGACGAGGCTGTGAAACGCCGCGACCAGCTGCGGCATCGCCGTCATCTGGATCTTGCGCGCGATGACGAGGCCGATGCCGCCGCCGATCACAACGGCAGCGAGGATCTCGCAGAGCGTGACGATGTCCACATTAGAAACGATCCGGTACGGCTCGTCCTGGCCCGGTAGCGTGACGCCGCTGGCAACTCCGCTGATCTCAGGGAAGTGCGTGACCAGCGTCGTCACGACAGCAATCGTCATACCGATCATGCCAAGGCGATTGCCGCGCTGGCTGCTCTCCGGGCTCGACAGCCCGCGCAGCGCCAGGATGAAGCAGACGCCGGCGATCAGATAAGCGAGCAGGACCCAGGCCGGCTGCGCGTGCGCTGCCGCCTCAGCCATGAGTATTCTCTCCCTGCGGGGCTCGGCGCTCCTTCTTCTTGTACATCGCGAGCATGCGCTGCGTAACCGCGAACCCGCCGAAGATATTGATGCTGGCGAGCGTCACCGCTGCGAGGCCCAGCCACTTCGACGAGGGGCTGCCGGCGGCGGCGGCGGCGATCAACGCGCCGACCACAATGACGGAGGAAATCGCATTGGTGACGCTCATCAGCGGCGTGTGAAGCGCCGGAGTGACCGACCAGACGACATAATAGCCGACGAAGCAGGCCAGAACGAAGATCGACAGGATAGAAATGAAGTCCATGTCCGGTTCAGCCCCTCCTCAAGGTCGTCGCCACCCGACATTGCACAGGTCATGGGGAGGACAACAGGGGCAAAGCTGAATTCGTATTCAGAACCGACGCCCGCGCCATTTACCAGTTCGCGGTTTCCGATTTCATAACCTTTTGCAGGCAGAGCCGCACGTGCGACCTGGGAGAATGAAGCGCACGTGTCGAAGCGCAGCGAACAGAAGCCACAATCGTCGCCATGGAAGCTGCTTCTGTGGACGGCGATCACCGGGCTGATTTTCGGACTCATCGGATTCGGTGAGATTGCCGAGGATTACCTGCGCATGGCTCGCAACAGCTTCCACAAACACCCGGCGAGCGGCCAGATCGTCGTCATCAACATCGACGACAAGTCCCTTCATAGTCTGGGCAACTGGCCCTGGCCGCGACGCGTGGACGCCAAACTCGTCGATGCGCTGAGCGCTGCGGGCGCCAAGCGGATCGTTTTCGACATCAATTTTTCGTACCGGTCCAATCGTGTCGACGACCGGGCGTTCGCCGACTCGATCGCGCATTCGGGCCGAGTCACCCTGCCGTCGCGCTTCAAGGCCGGCGCCGAGGAGGGAACCCAGCTCAATTCGGCACCGTTGCCGGAATTCGCCAGTCACGCCGAAATCGCGACCCTCAGTGTTGTCTACAACTGGGAAAATGCGGTCTGGAAGCTGCCCTATGGCGCCAAGTTCGAAGGCCGGACAATCCCGTCCTTTGCGGCCCTCATGGCCGGAGCGAAGCCGGCTGCCGACGCACAGTTTCCAGTCGATTATTCCACGGACGTCCGAACCGTTCCCCATTTCTCCGCGGTCGACGTCATCGACGGCCGCGTTCCAGCCGGGAAGATCGCGGGCAAACAGGTCATCGTCGGAGTTGCCAGCGACGTCATCGGCGATGCGTTCTTCATTCCGGGCTACGGCCGAGGCTACGGCGTGGACGTCCATGCCTTGGGTGCGGAGACGCTCAGGTCCGGTACGCCCGTCGATCTCGGCTGGGTTCCGAGCCTCCTGATCGGCCTTGCCGCCGCCGCGCTCACCATTCGCTTCCAACGCCGCTCTGCTCGTTACGCGATCTTCGGCGGCGCACTCGCAACGTTGCTGGTTGTGCCCATCTTCCTGGAATCGCAGCTGGTTTTCCTCGACGTGACGCCGGGGCTTTTCGTGCTGCTGATTGTCGGAAGCGTCCTGGCGTGGCGGGCATTCCGGGTCCGCGGCCTGGTCGACCCGGTGTCGAACCTCGCGAACCTCAACGCGCTTCGGGTCAATCGCGCCGGCAAGAACCAGGCGATCATTGCCGCGCGAGTCCTCAACTATGAGGAAATTCTCAGCACGCTCCCGCCGAACAGCGAACGCCAGCTCACCGACCAGATCGTCAACCGCCTTACCGTCGGCGCTTCCGATCGCGTTCTCTACCAGGGCGACGGCGGCATCTTCGCCTGGTTCGAAGATCCCCGCGCGCCGTTCGCCAATCATCTCGAAGCGCTCCACGCCCTGTTCCGCAACCCGGCCCGAGTCGCCGGCGGGCCCATCGATCTGTCCATCGCGTTCGGCGTCGAGCTCGGCAGCGGCCGGTCGATGTCCAACCGGCTGGCAAGCGCCCTCGTCGCCGCCGATGAAGCCGCGCATGACGGGCTCAAGTGGAAATACCACGACCCGGACACGCTGCAGGATGCTTCGTGGAAGCTGTCGATGCTCAGCCAGCTCGACCAGGCGATCGACGATGGCCAGGTTTGGGTCGCCTATCAGCCTAAGCTGGAGCTCAGGACCAAGCGTATCCTCGGCGCCGAAGCGCTGGCCCGCTGGACCCACCCCGAGAAGGGTCCGATCGCCGCGTCCGAATTCGTTGCCGCGGCGGAGCAGAGCGACCGCATCGCGAAGCTCACCGATTTCGTCCTCGAGAAGTCGGTCGCCGCGGCAGCGTCGATCAACAAGCGCGGGACCAGCTTCGACATCGCGGTCAACCTGTCAGCACGGCTGCTCACCGACAAGGGGTTCATCCTTCGGGTCACGGCGCTGCTCGCAAGGCACGGGCTTGCTCCGGCTCGCCTGACCCTCGAACTGACCGAGACGGCAGCGCTTGCAGGTAGCGGCGAAGGGCTGGAGATGATCACCAGCCTGCGCGAGCTCGGCGTCGGCATCTCGATCGACGATTACGGGACCGGCCTGTCGACGCTCGACTATCTCAAGAAGATCCCGGCCAACGAGATCAAGATCGACCAGAGCTTCGTTAAAGGCATGGTCGAGAACCGAAGCGATCGCCTGATGGTGCAGTCGACCATCGGCCTCGCTCATTCGCTCGGCCGCAAGGTGGTGGCCGAGGGCGTCGAGCAGCACCAGACCCTCGACCTGCTCGTCGAGATGGAGTGCGACATCGCCCAGGGCTATGTCATTGGGCGGCCGATGAGCCTCGAATCCCTCGCGAAGCGAATCTCGTCCGAGCGCAAGCGCGGCGTCGCCTGATTTCGCGGGCGCAAGCCCGATTTTCCACAACTGAACGATCGCAAGTGCCTGCATCCGCGCGCGTTTCGAACGCTTATGGTAAATTGTTTGCTTACCATGTTGATTAAGGTTAACGTCGCTCTCATCTGCCGAATCGCAGGCAATGACAGGGGACGACCTATGAAGAAGACTCAAACCCGCGTCGGCTTCTGGAGCTGGCTCGCAGGCTACGGCTGGGCCAGCGCTGGCGGCAACGGCTAAGACGCATTTCGAGCCGGTTAATTCCGGCCTCGAAACAATGATTTAGAAAGCGCCCGCCATCCGGTGGGCGCTTTTTTTTGGCCGCTAGGGCGACCATTTTGAAGCACTCTGTTGCTTCCCCGGACGATAGGCTAGCGCTGCCGGATGCTGCGCCAGGCAAGCCATTTGCTGGTCCTTTGCCCGAGTCGCGCGGGCCTCCACGAATTTACCGAACGGGTCGAATCGTGGCTTGCGAGCACCGGAATCGACGAAGGGCTTGCTGACAATATTCTGCCGACACACCTCGGCATCCCTGCTCATTCAGGAGAATGCAGCGCCTGCCGTGCGGCGCGACCTGGAGCGCTATTTTGCCGAGCTTGCGCCCGAATCCGGCGACTACGAACACGATGATGAGGGACCCGACGACATGCCCGCGCACCTGCGCACAGCGCTCACCCAGGCCCAGCTCAGCATTCCCGTGAGCGGCGGACGAATGATGCTTGGGACCTGGCAAGGCATCTTCCTCTTCGAGCACCGGCGAGCGGCACCCGAACGGCAGGTCGTCCTGCACCTGATCGGCGAATGAGCGCGGCCTCGGTGCGCGCCTGGCTTGCGGAGCATGCGCCGGATCTTCGCCTGATCGACGTCGAGGAACAGCACCGCGACCGTCAATGACGCCGCGAGGGCGCTCGGCGTCGAGCCGGCCCGGATCGCCAAGACGCTTGCGGTTCGCGCCGGCGAGCTGCTGTTCCTGCTGGTCACCCGCGGCGACGGCCGCCTTGACAACCGCAAGTGCAAGGACGCGCTCGGCGCTCGCCCGCGGATGCTGAGCGCCGAGGAGACGCTTGCCGTCACCGGGCATCCGGTTGGGGGCGTTTGTCCGTTCGGACTCACGGCGCCGCTGGCCGTCTATGTCGACGTGTCGCTGCGGCCGTTCGACATCGTCTATCCGGCCGGCGGATCGCTGACATCGTCGGTCGAGGTGGCGCCGGACCGCTTGTTCGATCTGGTCGGGGAGCGCTGGGTCGACCTCTGCCGCCTACCGGAAGAACCGCGCGGGGCTTAGCTCCTCTTCGCGAACGCCGGCGACGGGCCACGGTGTGCCGAGGACCAGCGAAGCGGCGATGGCGGACATTGCCGGGGACGTCTGGAGTCCTGCCCCGCCCTGCCCGGCCAGCCAGAAGAAGCCTTCCGCATCCGGCGCAAAGCCCACCGCCGGGTGCTTGTCGGGCGCGAAACTTCGGAGGCCCGCCCAGCGGCTGTGAATCCGCTCGACCTTAACGATTGTGCGCTCCTCCATCCGTTGGGCCGCGAGCGCCATTTCATATTCGTCCGGCTGCGCGTCGCATGGATCGCTCGGCACCTCGTCCATCGGGCAGGCGAACAGGCGCCCGCTCTCCGGCGCGAAATAGAGCTCGTCGCCGACAGTCTTGGCGAAGGGCAGGCCGTCGAGGTCGGTTCCGGGCGGAGCGTCGAAGGTGATGATCGTGCGGCGCTTGGGCTGCAGGCCGATCGGCCGGACGCCGGCGAGACGCGCGATTGCGTCGGCCCAGGCGCCCGCCGCATTGACCACGACCGGCGCCGAGATGCTGTCGCCGGCTTCCGTGGTGAGGCTCCAGCTGGCACCCCGGCGCTCCATTTTCGCGACTCGTGCTCCGGTGCGCAGCTCGCCGCCGCTGCCGCGAAGCCGGCGCGCGAACCCTTGCAGCATCGCATGCGGGTCAAGGCGGATGCCGTTGCGGTCCGCAATCCCGTACAGCGTGTCGGGCTTCAGAAGCGGGCACAGCGCGTGCACTCCAGCCGCGTCCAGACGATCGATCGCTGCAAAGCGCGAGATGTCCGCGTCCAGCGCGTCAAGCGCCGCCCGCTCCTCCTCCCGGGCGTGGATCAGCACCGTCATCCGCCGGCCAAGCGGGACGTCGCTGAAGCCATCGGGCGGCGAGTCGAAGAATGGCCGGCTGGCGAGCGTCAGCGCCCGGATGAGCGCATCGCCAAGCGCATAATGGAGCATGGTCGCGCTTCGGCCCGACGAGTGGAAGCCGATCTGCGCCTCGCCTTCGAGAACCATGACCCGCGCATGCGGAGCAATCGCGGCCGCCGCGGACAGGCCGGCAATGCCGCCGCCGATGACCAGCACGTCGGCGGTGCCAGCCACCGCTCAGGCGGCCGTCAGCCGCTCGTGGACCACCTTGCCGCCTTCGGTGAGGCGGATGCCCTTCACGATCTCGTCGTCGGCGGGGAGCACGGGACCGCCCTCCTCCTTGCCCCAGAAGGCGCCGAGGAAATTGTAGAGGTTACGGGCGAACAGCGCGGACGCGTCGGCGGGCAGGCTGCGGGCGAGGTTGGCGGCGCCAATGATGGTCACGCCATGCACCTCGACCCGCTCTCCGGCGACGGTGCCTTCGACATTGCCGCCGGCCGCCGCGGCGAGATCGACGATGACGCTTCCGGACCGCATGCTCGCGACCTGCGCGTCGCTGATCAGCCGCGGCGCCGGACGGCCCGGGATCAGCGCGGTGGTGATGACGATGTCCTGCTTGGCGATGTGGCCGGAGACGAGCTCCGCCTGCGCCTTGCGGTATTCGTCGGACATCTCGGTCGCGTAGCCGCCGGCGCCTTCGCCTTCGATCCCCGCGACCTGCTCGACGAAGATCGGCTTGGCGCCCAGCGACTGAATCTGCTCGCGCGTTGCCGAGCGAACGTCGGTGGCGCTGACCTGAGCGCCGAGCCGGCGGGCAGTCGCGATCGCCTGCAGCCCGGCAACTCCGACTCCCATCACGAAGACCTTGGCCGGGCTGATCGTGCCGGCGGCGGTCATCATCATCGGGAAGGCCCGGCCGAAAGCGGCGGCGGCATCGATGACCGCCTTGTAGCCGGCGAGGTTCGACTGCGAGGACAGGATGTCCATCGACTGCGCGCGGGTGATGCGCGGCATCCATTCCATCGCAAGTGCCTGGAGGCCTGCCGAGGCGTAGCCGGCGACCACGTCCCCGCGCCCTGCCGGATCGAGACCGCCGACCAGCAATGCGCCTGGAGCAGCGCCGGCAAGCGACTGCGGGTCCGGTCCGTCGACGCAGAGGATGACGCGGGCGCCGCGAAGGACGTCGGCGCGGCTTGCGACGCGTCGCTCCCGCCGCCGCGAAGTCGGCATCGGCGATCGACGCTCGCTCACCGGCGCCGGTCTCGACCGCAACCTCGGCGCCAAGCGCCAGGAACTTCTTCACCGTCTCCGGAATCGCGGCACAGCGGGTTTCCCCCGCTGCCGTTTCCTTGAGGACGGCGATCCTGGTCGGCACGGACTGGCTTAAAGGACGAAGATGAGGACGATCATCGCAACCGCGAAGGCTGCGACCGCGCCCCATTTGAACAGGTGGGTGAACCGCGCATAGTCGGCCACGTGGACCGCGACATCGTGCGTCTGCGGGCTGGTCAGAAGCGGCTCTTCGTCGGCCATAGGAAATCCCCTCTTGAGTTTTGCGCCCGTCGAGCTCGAAGCCCGGCGCTTGCCGGCGTCCATATCAAGGCCTGCAGCGGCCCCCAACCCCATTCGCCATAAAAGCCGGCAAGGCCCGTAAAAGTCACGTTCAGGCAGTTAAGTCGACCTTTACTCCTCGGCGATAGAACGGATCGCCAGGAGCTTCGATGGCCGACGAGCGCATTCGTTCCCTATTGCTGATCGAGACCGACGCAGACGAGCGGCGGCTGATCTCGGCCGTCGCAGCGCGGTCGGGCTGGACGGTGGTCGGCGCGGCCGATGGCGAAACCGCTGTCGGACTGCTGCAAGGCCCGCATGGCCGCGAAGTCCAGGCCGCTCTTCTCGGCGCATGGAACGGGCAGCACAGCCCCGAGCTGATCGCGTCGCTTCGCGCCCACCGCGACAATCTTCCGTTGATCGTTCTCAGCCACGGCGGCAGCGTCGACATCGCAGTCGAGGCGATGCGCGCCGGAGCGACCGACTTCCTCGTCCGCCCGGTTGCTCCCGAACGCCTGGTCGAGGCACTTGCCGCCAACGCCGACCGCCGCCGCGGCGCCGGAGAGCTTGCGCCGGTCTCGGAAAAGCTGGCGCCGGAACTCTCGCTCGAGCAGCTGGTCGGCGCTGCACCCGAATTCCGCGTCGCCCTGGCGGTCGCCGCCAAGGCCGCCCGAAGCCGCCTGCCGATCCTGATCGTCGGTGAGCCGGGGACCGGCAAGGAAACCGTGGCGCGGGCGATCCACGCCGCAAGCCTGCGCGCCAAAGGCCCGCTGCTGACGCTCGATTGCAAGGCGATCCCGGCCAATATCATCGACAGCGAATTGTTCGGGCACGAGAAGGGCGCCTTCCCGGGAGCCTTCGCTCCGAAGATCGGCAAGCTGGTCCAGGCCGACGGCGGCACCCTGCTGCTCGACGACATCGGAGCGCTTCCCGCCGAAACCCAGGAACTGCTGGACCGGGTCCTCGCCACCGGCGAAGTCCGCCCGGTCGGCCTCAACGGCAGCTACTCGGTCGACGTCCGGGTGATCGCGACGGTCAGCCACGCGATGCCCGAGGACTTCCACCCAGGACTTGCCGAGCGGATCGCGACGACGACCGTTCACCTGCCGCCGCTTCGCGAGCGCAGCGTCGACATTCCCGCACTGACCCGGCACCTGCTCACCCGCTTCTCCGAGCAGACCTCGATCCGGCCGCTCTCCATCGGCAACGACGCCCTTGCAGTGCTCATGCGCTACGGCTGGCCGGGCAACGTCCGCCAGCTCGCCGGCGTCTTGTTCCGAGCCGCGCTTCAGTGCGAAGAAAGCTCGATGACCGCCGAGCACTTTCCGCACATCGCCGTGCAATCGCGCTTCTCCGGCCGGCGGACCGACTTCGCGCCGACACTCAGCAAGTCGCGCAGCGATGCCGCGATCGCGGGTGCGCCGGCCGTCACCCTTTTCACCGGCGAAGGCCATTTGCGGCCGCTCGAGGAAATCGAGGCCGACATCATCCGCCTCGCTATTGGCCATTATCGCGGGCGCATGACCGAAGTCGCCCGCCGCCTCGGAATTGGCCGCTCGACGCTCTACCGCAAGCTCGGCGATTTAGGCATCGACACCGCCGCGTAGCCGCGGCCCAAGTCTAAAGCCTCGGTGTCAGCGCCTGGTCGCGAAGGCCGCGCCAGACGCGCAGGGCCTGGACCGTTTCGAACACGTCGTGGACGCGGAGGAGCTGAACGCCCTGCTCCACCGCCTTCAGCGCGAAGGCAATGCTTCCGCCGAGGCGGCGGTCGGCCGGCGCTTCGCCCGAAAGCGCGCCGATGGTGCGCTTGCGGCTGGCGCCGACGACGAGGGGGCAGCCGAGCGAGTGGAACAGCGCGAGGCCGTTCATCAGCTCGAGATTGTGGGCGACGGTCTTGCCGAAGCCGAAGCCGGGATCGATGAGAATTCGTTCGCGCGCGATGCCGGCGTCGACGGCGGCGGCGATGCGCTCCTCGAGCCACTGATAGACCTCGACAAGGACGTCGTCGTAGCGCGGGCTGTCCTGCATCGTCTCGGGCGCGCCGAGGTGATGCATGAGGATCACGGGCACCGGCTGGGCGGCGAGGACCTCGGCGGACCGGTCGTCGTAGGTCAGCGCCGAGACGTCGTTGATCATCCGGGCGCCGGCCGCGAGGGCCGCCGTCATCACCTCGGCCTTGCGGGTGTCCGCCGATACGGCAGCGCCCCCGGCCGCAAGCTGCTGGATGACCGGCACGATCCGCTCGATCTCGTCGCCTTCCCAGACCGGCTTGGCACCGGGGCGGGTCGATTCGCCGCCAACGTCAATGATCGCCGCGCCATCGCGCGCCATGTCGGCACCGGCTGCGGCAGCGGCCGCAGCGTCGGTGAACTGGCCGCCATCGGAGAAGCTGTCGGGCGTCGCATTTACGATGCCGACGACCTGCGGCTGGTCGAGGCGGACGGTGCGCTCGCCAAGCTGCAGCGGCGCGCGGACGGCGGTAAGCGCCGCCCATTGTGCCTTGAGGTCATCGTCGAAGCGGTCCTCGATGCGCTCGACGGGGAGTAGTTCGGCTGCGACACGGCGGTTGCCCTCGACCTGCAGCAGTTCGACTCCGGAGAACCAGTTCAGTCCCCCGGCAAGCCGCGCGACCTTGCCGTCATGGCCAAAGGGCGAATTGACGAAGCCTGTCGGGCGGATGAGAGTTCGGCTTGTCATAAGCAATGTTCCGTTCGTCCTGAGCGAAGTCGAAGGGCGCTGGCAAGACGGCCGTTCTTAGCGCCCTTCGACTACGCGCTTCGCGCTTCGCTCAGGACGAACGTTTAGGTTTGTGACGCAAGATGTTCCTGGCGTAAGGCGTCGATCGGCTGCAGTATTCCGTTTTGCTCGACATGCCAGAAGGTCCAGCCGTTGCACGAGGGAGCGCCCTGCAGCGCCGCGCCCACCTTGTGGATCGATCCCGAGTGAGCCTCGCAGGCGATCGAGCCGTCGGCGCGCACGGACGCCGTCCAGCGGCGCTTGGCGTCGGTCAGCGTCGAGCCGGGCGCGATCATGCCGCTTTCGACCAACAATCCGAACGCCACCCGCGGCTGCGAGCGCTTGTCGGCGACGGTCTTCATGGCGCTTTCATCGAGCGGCAGGGTGGAGCGGATGCGCTGCTTCGCGACCTTCACGTACGCCGATTTACGCTCGATGCCGATCCAGCGGCGGCCGAGCCGATGCGCGACGGCGCCGGTGGTGCCGGTGCCGAAGAACGGGTCGAGCACGACGTCTCCCGGGCTTGGTACAGGCGAGCAGGATGCGATAGAGGAGCGCCTCGGGCTTCTGGGTCGGGTGCGCCTTGGCCCCATCCTCGCCCTTGACCCGCTCGCCGCCGCTGCAGATCGGCAGCACCCAGTCCGAGCGCATCTGAAGATCGTCGTTGAGCGCCTTCATCGCGCGATAATTGAAGGTGTAGCGCGCCTTCTCGTCCTTGGCGCACCAGATCAGTGTCTCGTGGGCGTTGGTGAACCGGGTGCCGCGGAAGTTCGGCATCGGGTTCGACTTGCGCCAGACGATGTCGTTCAAAATCCAGAAATCCGCGTCCTGAAGCAGAGAGCCGACGCGATAGATGTTGTGATAGCTGCCGATCACCCAGATCGTGCCGGTATCCTTGAGAATGCGTCGCGCCTCGGCGAGCCAGCGCCGGGTGAAGTCGTCATAGACGGCAAGGCTGTCGAACTTGTCCCAGTCGTCGTCGACTGCGTCGACCCGGCCTCCCTCCGGGCGGAACAGCTCGCCGCCCAATTGCAGATTGTACGGCGGGTCGGCGAAGATCATGTCCACGCTCTTGTCGGGCAGGCTCGCCATCTCGGCGATGCAGTCGCCCTGGAGGATCTCGTCGAACGGAAGATCGCGGCGAGTTGGAGGCGACTGGCGCAACCGGGTCCGCGGCTCGGCAATCCGGGCGATGACGTTCATGAACCTTGAGCCCCCTCAGTCTGGCTGGAGAGGGTGAGTTAGGCCGGACTCCGGGTCAAGCGAGCAAGGGTTAACGGCGCTCGCGAACGGTCGCGGAAATTGGTCGCCACGCACCGATTTCCCACAACATATTGAGTCCTCGGGGATGGGGAGGACCCAACCTCTGGTGGTGTGACTCGAAGGACTCAGCGTCGCACAATCCGCAGGTTCTTCATCCTTTTGAGGTGGACCGACTGCATGTGCCCAGGGATGCGTCGCTCGCGAGCACACACGTAGAAATCGCCGAAAATCTCGTCATCGAAGGGCGTGAATCGGCCATAAAGGTGCCGGAACGGGTCAGCTTTGCTGTCTTCGCCTTCATCCGGAAAATCGAGCGACAGCAGGTGATCCGTGCCGATCATCCAGATGCGATGAATCCGCGAACCTTCGGTGACCTCGTAGCGGCCATGCACCCAGCCGCAGGCACCGGTCTTTGCCAAGGCAGGCTGAACACTGGCCAGAGCAAGAGCGGCAAGCGCGATCATTCGGCCGCGGCCGCGCTGCAAATGTGAGCCGTTCGGGCCCCCGGGGAACTCACCGGCCATAATTGACGATTCTGATGTGCTTGGCCCTCTTGAGGTCAACTGCTTGCATGACTCCGCTGACACGCCGTTCACGCGCGCACACGTAGAAATCACCGAACATTTCGTCCCTTAACGGATTGAACTGCCCCGTGGTGAAGTAGCGGTCGAGAGCCTCCGGTATGGGATCATCGCCATCATCAGGAATGTCGACGTTCAGCGCATGCCCCGTCCCGAGCACGAAGATGCGGTGAACACGAGAGCCATTAGCCTCGACATAGTGGCCGTGGACCCACCCGCAATCACCCACATTCGCCAGTCTCGGCTGGACACTGGCCAGAGCGAAAGCAGCCAAAAAAATCATTCGGCGGCGATCGCTATATATTGGAATTCGGGCTGATTGAGGCCCTGCTCGATCGCCCGCACCGGCGCGAAGCTGCGGCGGTGAAGCGGCGTGAGGCCGAGTTCCTTGAGCGCGCGGTAATGATGCGGCGTGCCGTAGCCGCGGTTGGTCTCCCAGCCGTAGCCGGGATATTGCCGCGCATAGTCGGCCATGATGCGGTCGCGGGTGACCTTGGCGATGATCGAGGCGGCGCCGATCGAGCGGCACTTGGCGTCGCCGTCGACGATCGCCTTCGACGGCCGCTGCCAGCGCGGGCAAGCGTTGCCGTCCACTAGCACCCAGGCCGGCTCGATTCCGAGCGCCTCGACGGCGCGGGTCATCGCCAGCATCCGCGCCCAGTAGATGTTGATCTCGTCGATTTCCTCGACCGTCGCGATGCCAACCGCCCAGGCCGCAACCTTGACCAGCTTCGCGTAGATCGCCTCGCGCTTCTCCAGCGGCAGGTTCTTGCTGTCGTCGATCCCGCGCGGGAATTTGTTGCGGTCGAGAATGACGGCACCAGCGACGACCGGCCCGGCGAGCGGCGCGCAGCCCGCTTCGTCGACGCCGGCGAGCGGCTGCGGGTAATCGAGTTCGAGCTTGAAGGAACAGCGGCGAGGCATGGCGCCAAGCCTATGCCGCGCAAGGGGAGTTGCCAGTGGGCTGTCAATTATTTGTGGATGACGCGTCTCGATTCGCCACGGCGGGAAGCGCCTCGCTTCGCCGGCCTTGTAGAGAAAGACGATGTTGCCGTCGGGGTCGCGGAGCCGGGCCTCGCGCCACATCCAGGGCTGGTTGCGGGGGCCGTGCTCGAAGGCGAGGCCGCTGCGGGCAAGCTTCTCGACGCGCTCGTCGAGGTCGTCGCATTCCAGATAGACGGCGGTCGTGGCGACAATCTTCTCGTCGGGGTCGATCTGCACCGAGAAGGTGGCGCCGCCCGCCGTCTCGAACCGCGCATAATCCGGCGGGTTGTCGACAATCTGGACGAGCCCGAGCTTGCGATAGAAATCGACCGACCGCTGGTAGTTGGTGCCGGTCACGGTGACCTGGTTGAGGCGCGGGCCGCCGCCGACGTCGAGGCGAACATTCTGCTGCCCAAGCGGGCCCGAGCCCTGCCCGAGTCCCGGCGCTTCCCTCAGCGAAACCCGGACGAATTCGCGAGCGCGGGCAACCGCGTCGGGAAGCGAGGCACCTTGCGCCAGGAACAGTGCGGTCGCGCTTGCGAGCGTGCAGCCGGTGCCGTGGGTGCTGGTCGTGTCGATGCGCTGGCCCTGCCAGCTGGTCATATTGTCCTCTTCGATGAGGGCGTCGGCGAGCGCGTCGCCCTCTTCGTGGCCGCCCTTGATCAGGACCGCACAGCCATGCTCGCCGACGAGATGAAGCGCGGCCGCGACCGGGTCCTCCTCGCTCGTCAGGCTGGCGAGTTCGGGAAGGTTCGGCGTGACGACCGTGGCGACGTCCATGAGCTGTCCGAAGGCGGCGACGGTCGCCTCGTCGGCAAGCGCGGACCCGCTGGTCGCAACCATGACGGGATCGAACACGATGGGAAGGCCGGGCTGCTCGCCCCGCAGGCGGTCGAGGCGCGCGGCAACCTGCTGAGCGGTGAAGGCACTGCCGATCATTCCGATCTTCACGGCATCGACCCCGATATCCTCGAGGACGGCGTCAATCTGGGCGAGCACGATCTCGGCCGGGACGGGATGGACCGCGCTGACGCCCCGCGTGTTCTGGGCGGTGATGGCGGTGATTGCAGTGCTGGCGTGGCCGCCCAGCATCGTCACCGTCTTGATGTCGGCCTGCACGCCTGCGCCACCGCCGGAATCGGAACCGGCGATGATCAGGATCCGGGCCGTCGAGGTCATCGATCGAGCCTTCGACCCAATGCCGGGTGCGAAATTGTCCATGTGCACGGCATCGTCGTCTGACCGACAAATGCCAAGAAATCGTTCACGCCGCCGATTGCACCGCCGCGCAGATGTCGTCGACCAGCCGCTCGACGAGCTGCGGGTCGTCGCCTTCCGCCATCACGCGGATGAGCGGCTCGGTTCCCGACTTGCGAATGACCAGGCGTCCCCTGCCCTCGAGCTCGGCCTCGGCGGCGGCGATGCTCTTGCGGACGCTGTCTGCCTCGAGCGGCGCGGCGCCGCCGTTGAAGCGGACGTTCTTGAGGAGCTGCGGCATCGGCTCGAACTGCCGGAGCAAGGCGCTCGCCGGCCCCTGCGATTCGACGAGGGCGGCGAGGACCTGTAGCCCGGCCACGAGACCGTCGCCGGTCGTCGAATGATCGGCGAGGATGATGTGGCCGCTCTGCTCGCCGCCGACGTTGCAGCCGCTCTTGCGCATCTGCTCGAGAACGTAGCGGTCGCCGACCTGGGTGCGCAGCAGCTTGAGGCCCGCGCCCTCCAGCTTCCGTTCGAGGCCAAGGTTCGACATCACCGTCGCGACGATGCCGCCGCCGCGAAGCTCGCCGCGCTTCTGGAGGCTGAGCGCGATGAGAGCCATCAACTGGTCGCCGTCGATCAGCGTTCCGGTCTCGTCGACCACGATCAGCCGGTCGGCATCGCCGTCGAGGGCGAGGCCGATGTGAGCGCCGCTGGCGACCACCGTCTCCTGGAGCAACTGCGGATGGGTCGAGCCGCAATGGTCGTTGATGTTGAGCCCGTTGGGCGCAACGCCGAGCGGCACGACCTCGGCGCCAAGCTCCCACAGCGCCTCCGGCACGACGTGATAGGCGGCGCCGTTCGCGCAATCGACGACGACCTTGAGGCCGTCGAGGCGAAGGTTTTCGGGGAACGTATCCTTCGCGAATTGAACGTACCGCCCGCGCGCATCGTCGATTCGGCGGGCACGCCCGATCATTTCTGCCCTGGCGAGCTTCGGCTGCCCGTCGAGCCGCTTTTCGATCGCCCGCTCGTCCTCGTCGCTGAGCTTGTAGCCATCCGGCCCGAACAGCTTGATTCCATTGTCGGCGAAGGGATTGTGCGATGCCGAGATCATGACTCCGAGGTCGGCGCGCATCGACCGCGTCAGCATCGCCACGGCGGGAGTCGGCATCGGTCCCAGCAGCACCACGTCCATGCCGACGCTGGTGAAGCCGGCCACCATCGCAGACTCCATCATGTAGCCGGACAGCCGCGTGTCCTTGCCGATCACGACCCGGTGGCGGTGGTCGCCGCGAAGAAAGTGAGCGCCGGCCGCCATTCCGACGGCGAGCGCCATCTGGGCCGTCATCGGCTCACTGTTGGTGAGCCCGCGAATGCCGTCGGTGCCGAAGAACTTGCGTGTCATGGCGGCCGTTTAGCCTGACTGGACGGCCGCTGCTACTTCACCCCGTGCATCCATTTCTGGAGCGGCCATGAAAGAAGAACAGAACGACGCCAGCGCCAATGGCTACCCATGCGATCGAGGTGAATGTGCCGGTGTAGGTGTCGAGACTGACCTTGAGGTTCGTGACCTGCCCGCCGACCGTCTGAACACTTGCAACCTGCGCGACGATGCCCGCGAAATATTGCGCGACCGAGATCGACAGGAACCACACGCCCATCATCATGTCCGACAACGCGCGCGATCGAGAGCTTGGTGACCATGCTGAGGCCAACCGGCGAGATGCAAAGCTCGGCAAGCGAGTGGATCAGGTAAAGGCCGGCGAGCCACCACAGGCCGACCTGCCAATTGTTAGCGGCACTCGCGAAGGTCGAACCCCACACCAGGAACAGGAACCCAGCGCCGACGCCGACCAGCGCGATCGCGAACTTGACCTGGTATCGACGGTTCGAGCCCGCGCTTGGCAAGCCCGGTCCACAGCCAACTCAGCACCGGAGCCAAGAGCACGATGCGATCGGGTTGAAGTTTTGGGTCTGGGGCGCCGAGATGGTGAAGAGTCCGAATACGCTTCGATCGGTATTCCGATCGGCGAACAACGTCAGCGAGGACGCCGGCCTGTTCGAACAATGTCCAGAAAAACACGTTGAAAACGATGAGGACCATTGCTGCGGTCATCATCTGCCAACTCGGTCCTACTCCCTTCCTGCATACGACCAGATCAGAATGCCGAGCACGGCTGCGATGAAGGTTCCGAACAGCAATTTGCCCATCAGCGACAGCGAAGCGAGATATACCGATGAAACCGGAGCCAGCGGGCGCCTCTGTCGAGTTCATCAAGTTCATGAACAAGAACACGAAGACGGGCACCGCGATCAACGCGCAGACATAGATGAGCACGTCGCGGTTCGGCGCGTGCTCGGGCGGCTCGCCGTATCCGTCGAGCCGTCCGCCATCGAATTGCATCAGGGCATAACCGATCAGCATGCCAATCCCGGCAAGGCCAGGCCCGCCCACCAGCCGAACCAATCGGCGAGCAAAGGGCAGAACAGCTGACCCAGGATCGAACCGATGTTGATTCCCATGTAGAAAATCGTGAAACCGCTGTCCCGCCGCCGGTCGGCCCGATCGTAGAGCGCCCCGACGATGGTCGAGATATTCGGCTTGAAGAAGCCGTTGCCGACCGAGATCAGAGCGAGTGCGATGAGCATCATCGCGATGGTCAGCGGGTCGCGCTCGGCCCGCGACTCGAACGCACCCTTGGGAAGCCGCTTGGCTTCTTGGCCATTGTCGAGGAGCGAGACCGAACCGTCCTCATTGCCGCGGATTGTCAGCTTCTGCCCATTGTCGACGATGTACCGCGCTTCGTTCGGATCGCTCGAGGGCCGATCGACGAAGTATCGACGCACTTCGTATCGCTGGCGCCGATCGTCGCATAGGGCTTGGCCGGCGAACCGCCGAACGCCAGCATGAAGTAACCGATCGCCATGATGATTGCGCCGCACTTCACGGAACGTTTGAAGCCGAGATATTGGTCGGCGAGGAAGCCTCCGACCAGCGGCGTCAGGTACACCAGTGCAGTGTAGCCGCCATAGAGGCCGGTCGCCTGTTGGTCGGAAAACAGGAAGTGCTTGGTGAGATAGAGCGTGAGCAGCGCCCGCATGCCATAATAGCCGAACCGCTCCCACATCTCGGTCGTGAACAGCCTGGCAAGCTGGCGCGGGTGACCGAGCCAGTTCTTCTTGTCGGCGGGATTGACATCGCCGGATGCGGGCGAGAACGGCTCTTCGACCGCGGGCGTATCGACCATATTTCAAATTCTCCCCTCGCGTGGCATCGCGACGGCGCGACCGTAACGACCAAATTCGCCGTGTGAAGCCGATTGTTGCGCGGAGGCGGCGCGGCTATCGGCGCAAGCCATGCTCAACGACCGCTCGTCCGCCCTCGCCCTGCTCCTCACCCGCCGCTCCGCCAAGCCGCGCGAGCTGGTCGGCCCGGGTCCCACGCCCAGCGAGTTGGAAGTCATCCTCGCGATTGCCGCGCGCACGCCGGACCATGGCAAGCTGTTCCCGTGGCGCTTCGTCACCGTCGCCGCCGACCAGCGGAACGCGTTCGGAGCCCTGCTGCGCGAGGCGCTGGTCGAACATGACCCTTGCGCGACCATCGCCCATCACCAGAAGGAAGACGAGTTCGCCCATTATGCCGGGCAACTCGTCGTGCTGGTCTCGGCCGCCGTCGAAGGGCACAAGATCCCGCTGTGGGAGCAGGAGCTGTCATGCGGCGCCGCCGCCATGAACCTGCTGCTCGGCGCAACCGCCTTGGGCTATGTCGCCGGATGGGTAACCGGCTGGCGCGCTTATTCGGAGCGCGTGCGTGCCGCGTTCTGCGAACCGGGCGAGCGGATCGCCGGCTTCATCTTCATCGGTCATCCCGGCCGCGATATGGAGGACCGGCCGCGCCAGCCGGCGACGGCGTTGGTAAAGCGGTGGCGCGGATAGAAGGCCACGCGCGCCTCAGCTTCAGCCTGTTTTCATTTGATATTTGCCTGAACCGCTGTATTATCACAGCATGACGCTCCGGAAGCAGCACGAGAAGCCCGTCTATGTCCGGCTCCGCGAAACGATCGCCGACGCGATCCTTGCCGGGAAATACACGGACGGGGACCCGCTGCCGTCGGTCCGGGCGCTCGCCGCCGAAGAGCAGGCCAATCCGCTCACCGTCGCCAAGGCCTATCAGGGATTCCAGGACGAAGGCTTGATCGTCGTCCGCCGCGGCGTCGGCATGTTCGTCGCCGCCGGAGCGCGGGCAAAACTCAGCGCCTCCGAGCGCAACCGCTTCCTCGAGGAGGAATGGCCGGAGGTCCGCGCCCGCATGAGCCGTCTCGGCATCGAGCCGGCGGAGCTGTTCGACCGCGAACGCGCCTGAGGCACCCGCAAGCTCGACTGCCCGTCACACTGAGTTCCGGGTTGAGGCTGTCCCCCGGAAACCCCGTCACCCTGAACTTGTTTCAGGGTCCATTTTCGTCGAGGGCGGAAATTGTCTCAGCAATGGATGCTGAAACAAGTTCAGCATGACGAAAACCCAGGTCCTTACCTTCGGCGATGATTCGATCGCCATAGCCGCCCGGCTGATCCTTGCCGGCGAACCAGTCGCGGTCGCGACCGAGACGGTCTACGGCCTTGCCGCCGACGCAACCAACGCCGCCGCCGTCGCCCGCATCTACGAGGCCAAGGGCCGGCCGAGCTTCAACCCGCTGATCGTGCACGTGCCGGACCTCGCCGCCGCCGAGCGGATCGGCGAGTTCGGCGAGCAGGCGCTGTCGCTTGCGGACGAGCATTGGCCGGGCCCGCTGACACTGGTCGTTCCGCTTCGCGCCGGAGCTGGAATCGCATCGCTGGCGACGGCGGGACTGCCGACGATCGGCCTTCGCGTGCCCGCCCATCCGGCCATGCAGGCACTCCTGAAGGCAACCGGCCGGCCGCTCGCCGCTCCCTCCGCAAACGCCAGCGGCCGCACCAGCCCGACGCGGGCCGAGCACGTCTTCGCACCCTCGATGGACGAATCCCCCTGATCCTCAATTCCGGGAGCGACGCAGCGCGGCATAGAGTCGACCATCGTCGCGGCGACCGGGGACGCGCTGCGGTGCTTCGGCCGGGACCGATCGATATCGCGGCGGAGCGAGCCCAGGGTGGCCCGATCCGGTCCCCGGGTCAGCTTGCCAGCCATTATGCCCCCGCCAAACCGTTGCGCCTCAACGCCGCGAGCGCGGCCGATGGCGAATATCTGATCGGCTTTGGCGATGTCCGCGGCGACGCAACGCTGAGCGCATCGGGCGACCTCGTCGAAGCAGCCTCGCGCCTGTTCGACCTTCTCTATCTAGCGGATGACTCGCCCAACCGCGCATTGCCGTCGCGCCGGTGCCGAACGCCGGTCTAGGAACCGCGATCAACGACCGGCTGCGGCGCGCGGCCAGCCGCTAGGCGCTCGCCCCGGCCGTCTTCGCGCGCGCCTGGAAGCTCTTGCGAAGTTTCTGCAGCTTGGGCGGGATGTGAGCGATGCAATAGGGGTTGCGCTGTCCTTCGCCGGACCAATAATCCTGGTGATAGTCTTCGGCCGGCCACCACTCGCCCATCGGCTCGATTGTGGTGACGATCGCGGCCGCCGTTATCGGCATTGGCGCGGGCAATTGCGGCGCGCGCCTCGCGCTCCTGGCCGTCGTCCTGCGGAAAGATCGCCGAGCGATACTGGGTGCCGACGTCATTGCCCTGCCGGTTGAGCTGGGTCGGGTCGTGGGTCGCGAAGAAGATGTCGAGCAGATCGCCGTAGCTCAGCTGCTCGGGATCGAACGTGATCCGGATCGCCTCGGCATGGCCGGTGTCGCCGCCGCACACCTGCTTGTAGCTCGGGTTGGCGAGCATGTCCACCAGTGTAGCCGCTCTCGACGGATTGCACTCCGATGACGTCGCGAAACACGGCTCCGTGCACCAAAAGCACCCGCCCGCGAGGACTGCGACTTGTTCCGCCATGATCCGCTCCATTCCGTGATGAAGCGGAGATAGGAGCGCCTAGCCGTTCTTGTAAGACGCCTTGAGGCTTGCCAGCTCGAGGCGCTTGGCGACCCATTCGGCGAGCTCGTCGAAGTCGAGCGGCTTGTCGAAGACGATTCCGGCACTTGCGTTCGGAATACCAGCGCACCTCGCCCTTGATCGGCTTGAAGCTCTCGATGACGACGACGACCGGCTTGCCGACGCAATATTCCTCGATCGGCTCGACCTTCATCCCGCCGAGCGACACGTCATGCACGTCGACGGTGTAATAGAGCTTGCCGATCTTCACCGACGCCTTGCACGGGATTTCCAGCCGCGGCGGGCGTGCCCGGAAGCCGTGGCGCGGCTTGCGGCCGGCAAGCAGCTCGCCGAGGTCGACGTTCTGGTCGAACTTGAAGCCGGCCAGCTCGTCGCGCACCCATACGACCGTCGCCGGGATCTTCTGCGACGACATTTCGAGACTGACATGCTCGCCGGGCTCAGGGCCAGTCGAAACGATGGCCATGACGCCGCCGGCGGACAGGTTCTTGACGCGGATGAGCTGCTGCTCGCCCGAGGCCTGGGTCAGCTTGGCGATGCGGAGCATCGGAGCGACCCGGTCCTCGTCGCGGCGCTCTGCCGGGCGCGGCACCGCGGTCGACAGCGACACGGTGGTCGATTCGAATGCCGCCTCCGTGACGGCGCCGCTGGCGTCTGCGCCCTTCCTGCGGATCAGCGATGCAAACATCGGACGACTGGCCCTCCTGGCCGCGCGGGAATTCGCTCAAGGATGGCGGTTTACCCGAGACTCGGTTAAAACTCCGTTCCATTCGCTTGACCTTCCTTCTGGAAACTGTGCACGTAAGGAGGCGAGGAAGGAGCTTGGATGGCGCAGCCGCGGTTGCTGCTGATCGACGATGAGCCGGCCCTCGCCGACTTCCTTGCTGCGGGCGCCAGCGATGCTGGCCTCGACGCTGCGATTGCGTCCAACGACGCCGACTTCCGCGAGCAGTTCCTTGCCACCGTTCCCGACATGGTCGCCCTCGACCTCGGCATGCCGGGGATGGACGGCGTCGAGCTGCTGCGCTTCCTCGCCGATCACAAATATCCCGGCCCGGTGCTGATCGTCAGCGGCTTCGATCGGCGGATCCTCAAATCCGCGTTCAGGCTCGGAGAAGCTCTCGGCCTCACCATGGCCGGGCCGCTCGAGAAGCCCGTGCGCCTGCACGAGCTCGAAAGCGTGCTGAACGGCCTGCGACCGACGTTGGGAACCCATGCGCAAGGATGACGCGCGCCTGTTGGAAGGCTTTGCGCGGGCGCTCCGCGAGCAGCAGCTGCACATGGTCTATCAGCCGAAGGTGTCGCTTCGCGACGGCGCCCTGGTGCGGGTCGAGGCGCTGGTTCGTTGGGACGATCCCGAACTCGGCGTCGTCCCGCCCGTCGAAATTCGTGCCGCTGGCCGAGCAGCACGGCCTGATCGACGAGCTGACCCTGTGGGGCTTGAGGACGATCCTTCGCCAGTGGCTGGACTGGTGCTCCGACCGCCTCGACACCTGCATCGCCTTCAATATTTCGGCGCTCAGCCTCCAGAACCTCGACTTCCCCGACCTCGTCGAGCGCATGTGCCGCGGGCTCGGCGTCCCGACCAACCGCCTGGTGCTCGAACTCACCGAGGGGGCGACACAGCCGCTGATCAAGCTGATCGACACGCTGACCCGCTTCCGGATCAAGGGCATCGGCCTCGCCATCGACGATTTCGGAACCGGCTATTCCTCCTTGATGCAGCTTCGCCAGCTGCCCTTCACGGAGGTCAAGATCGACCAGTCCTTCATTCGCGACCTCGCCCGGTCGCGCGATTGCCGGTTGATCGTTCAGTCGGTGGCGGAGCTTGCCCATGGCCTCGGGCTGACCGCGACGGCGGAAGGCGTCGAGACGATCGAGCAGCTGCGATTGATCCGCGAGCTCGGCTGCGACGTCGGCCAGGGCTATCTGATCGCGCAGCCGATGGCGCCCGAGGCACTCGCCGGCTGGAAGCGCGATTTCCGTGGTCGCTGGCCGTCGATGATCGCGGACGAGAAGCTCGCCCTGTGGGCGGACGCGAAGTGAAGCGTTAGCCGGCGAACATTTCCCGGGCGCGGGCCATCGCCGCGACGCCGGCATCGATCGTTTCATCCTTCTTGCCGAAGCACAGCCGGACGAGGTGCCGCGGCGGCTCCTGCTCGGCAAACGGCGATAGGGGAATGACCGCAACTCCGGCCTTCTCGACCGCCGCCGTTGCGAAGGCCTCGTCATCCTCGGCGATCCCCGAACCCGCGAGGTCGACGCAGGTGAAATAGGTCGCCGCAGCGTCGAGCACAGCGAACCCCGCGTGCCGCAACCCGGCCGTCATTCTGTCCCGCGCCCGGGCGAAGCGCTGCTGCATGGGCGCGATCCAGGAGTCACCGTCCGAAAGCCCGAACGCCACCGCCGCCTGCAAGTTGGGCGCGGTCGAAAAGGTCAGGAACTGGTGCGCCCGGGCGACCACGGCGGCCTTCTCCGGCGAAGCGACCATCCAGCCGACCTTCCAGCCGGTCAGCGAGAAAATCTTGCCGGCCGAACCGATCTTGATGGTCCGCTCCGCCATGCCGCCGAGCGCGGCGAGCGGAACGAAGCGGCGGCCGTCGAGCATGACATGCTCCCAGACCTCGTCGGCGATGACGGTGAGATCATGCGCCTGCGCCACCTCGGCCACAGCCCGCAGCTCGTCCTCGCCGAACAGGCGTCCGGTCGGGTTGTGCGGATTGTTGAAGATGATGGCGCGCGTTCGCGGACTGACGGCGGCTTCGAGAGCGTTGCGCTCGATGCGCCATTGCGGCGGTCTCAGCGCGACCTCGCGGACAATCCCGCCGGCGCGGCGCACCATCGGCGCGTAGCTGTCGTAGGCGGGCGTCAGCAGGATGACTTCGTCGCCCGGCTCGACGACCGCGAGGATGGCCGCTCCAAGCGCCTCGGTCGCGCCGCTGGTGACACAGATGTGGTCGGCGGCAAGCTCCAGCCCATAGTGGCGGCCGTAATGAGCGGCGATCGCTTCGCGCAGGGCCGGCAGCCCGCGCGACGGGGCATATTGGTTCGAGCCCTCGACCACGGCCCGGGCGGCAGCCTCCAGGATCGCGTCGGGCCAGCCGAAGTCGGGGAAGCCCTGCCCGAGATTGACGGCACCATGCTTCGCCGCGAGCCCCGACATGCGCTCGAACACGCTGGTCGGCATCTGTTCATACAGCGGGTTCACGCGGCTCTCCCTGGCGACGGCTCGTCGCAAATAGCGGGACGCGGGCGGCAATGAAGCAACTTTCGTGCTGCGTCCGCATTAGCCTTTGCAAATCACGAAGTTACGAGGGATCGAATGGCCGACGCAGAAGTGGTTCTCTATCGCATGGTGCTGCCCGACCATGTCTGCCCCTATGGCGTTCGCGCCAAGCAGTTGCTGGAGGATGCCGGAATGGCGTTCGACGACCGCATCCTGCACACCCGAGAGGAGGTCGATGCGTTCCAGGAGGAACATGGCGTCGACACGACCCCGCAGGTGTTCATCGACGGCGAGCGCATCGGCGGCTCGGACGATCTCGAACGCTATCTGGAGTTGGCCGGAAGCGAGGCCTGACCGGCAAGCGCCATGCCGACCCGCGACAAGGGTTGGGCAAACGCTTCGGCCATCATCGAGACCGCCGCGACCGACAGGGTCGCTCCGATCGCAGCCACCGTCGCGAACTCCATGGCTCGGCCGCGAAGACGGCTTCGCTCATGGCGGCGCGGAGCGTGGCGCCGTTCTACGGGCTGGCCGTCCTCCGCAGTCAGCCGGAGCGACTGTGCCGCCTTGGCAGTGACGATCGCCTCGACCGGCACCCGGTCCTGAGCACGCACGCCGGCGCGTGAGCCGCTGCTCCACATCACCCGGCCGATGATGACTTGCTCGCCGCGGCGGAGTTCGACGTAGCTTCCCCGCTGCGGCGGCTCGGGCGCGTGGATCAGCAGGCCCCGCGCCGAGACGTTGAGGATGCACGCGTCGCTCCAGCGGGCGCCGAGGCGCATGCGCGCCGGAACAACGACTGCGATGCGCGGGTCGCGCGGCTTTAGCGACGATTGGGCAGGTCTGCCGGACATGCTCCCGGCCTAGGCAGGGCGCCTGATTTAGCTGTTAAGTATCTGTCCGAAATGGAGAAGTCAGCAAAGGTGCGAAACGTCGTGAGCACCGCACATCGCGGTCTCGTCAATCGCAATCGCCATGCTAAGCTCGCCCCGGATTGAGGGAGGGGAGTAATGAGCGAGTTCAGCCGCCGCGATGTCGGCAAGGCGATTGGAGCGGTTTCCGCAGCAGGGTTGCTGCCCGGCGCAGCGGCCGCGCTGCCGGTGAAGCCGACCGACCTCACCTTCCCCAGGGACTTCCGCTGGGGCTGCGCGACGGCGGCCTACCAGATCGAGGGCGCGGTCCACGAAGACGGCCGCGGGGCGACCAACTGGGACGTCTTCTCCCACACGCCCGGCAAGACCTTCAACGGCGACACCGGCGACGTCGCCGACGACAGCTATCACCGCTACAAGGACGACACCCAGCTGCTCAAGAACCTGGGCGTCAGCAGCTACCGGATGTCGCTCGCCTGGTCTCGCATTTTCCCGGACGGACGCGGCCAGCCCAATGCCAAGGGCGTCGATCACTACAAGCGGGTTGTCGACGACCTGCTCGCCAACGGCATCGAGCCTTACATCACCCTGTTCCACTGGGACTTGCCGGCGGCGCTTCCCGGCGGCTGGCAGAACCGCGACACTGCGAAAGCCTTCGCCGATTACGCGGGCTACATGGCCGGGCAGCTCAGCGACCGCGTCAAGCACATCATGACGGTGAACGAGCTGCGGTGTTTCACCGATCTTGGTCACAAGACAGGCCAGCACGCCCCGGGCCTGCAGCTGCCGCCCGCGCAAGTGAACCAGGTGCGCCACCACGGCACCCTCGCCCATGGTCTCGCGGTGCAGGCAATCCGCGCCCACGCAAAGGCTGGAACGCAGGTCGAAATCGCCGACAACACGACCTTCTACGTGCCGGTCATCGAGACTCCCGGGCATATCGCGGCGGCTCGAAAAGCCACTCGCGAAATGAACGCGATGTTCCTGACCGCGATCATGGAAGGCAAATACATCGACGAATATCTGACCCAGGAAGGCGCCGATGCGCCCAAGGTCGAGGCTGGCGACATGGCGGCGATCGGCAGTCCGCTCGATTTCGTTGCGCTCAACATCTACGCGCCGGAATGGGTGCGCGCCGACGATTCCCCCAAGGGCTATGCGACCATTCCGCATATTGCGTCGTCACCGCACATGGCCTCGCCGTGGCTGATCGTCGGTCCGGAAGTGGCTTACTGGGGCGTTCGCCAAGTCAGCGAATTGTGGAAGCCGAAGGTGCTCTACATCTCGGAGAACGGAGCGTCTGCCGACGACCCGGTGCAGAACGGCCGCATCGATGACGCCGACCGCGTCATGTACCTGCGCAACTACATCACGTCAGTTCCACCGCGCCGTCGCCGAAGGCTATCCTCTCAAGGGCTATTTCCTGTGGAGCCTGATGGACAATTTCGAGTGGGCCGACGGCTATTCGAAGCGCTTCGGAATCCATTACGTCGATTTCAAGACGCAGCAGCGGACGCCGAAGCTCAGCGCCGCCTGGTACAAGGAAGTGATCGCCCGCAACGCCGTGGTTTGATCACGAACCGCGCGGCAGGAGTTGGCGAGTGCCGATTGCTACCCTCAACCCTGCCAGCCACCGCCTAGCGCCCTGAAAAGATCGACCTGGGCGGTCGCAATCCGCGCATCCGCCTCGGCTAGATCGGCTTCGGCGTCGGCGGCGGTGCGCTCGGAATCCAGCAGCTCGAGCGAGCTGATGTCTCCCTCCCGCTGGCGCGCCCGCGTAATCCGGGCGGCGGTCTCGGCCTGGTCGCGCGCGGAACGCAGCGCGTCGCGGCGCTGCAGCGCCTGCCGATAGTTGGACAGCGCGGTTTCGGTCTCCTGCAAGGCCTCGAGCACCGTTCCGTCGAAGGTCGCAAGCGCCGCCTGCGTGTCAGCCTGCGCTCCGGCGACGCGGGCACGGGCAGCGCTGCGGTTGGCGGTCCAGTTGATCAGCGGCCCGACCAGCCAGGTTAGCGGATTGGCGCTGAACACATTGCCGAGTCCGGCGCCGCTTGACCCGATCGACCCGCCGAGCGTGATCTTCGGATAGAGATCGGCCGTCGCCACCCCGATCCGCGCCGTCGCTGCAGCCAGCCGCCGCTCCGCAGCCCGAACGTCCGGCCGCCGCGCGAGCAACGCGGCGCCATCGCCGACGGGGATCGGCTGGTCGAGACGCAGCGAGGTCGTCCGCCGAGCAACCTCCGGCGGCAGCTCGCGCGGCGCTCGTCCGGTCAGCGTCGCGAGCCGGAACAGCGCGGCTTCGCGCTCTGCCTGGAGAGGCGGAATCTCCGCCTGCCGCTGGTCCCGAAGGGCGGCAATGCGGGCGGTGTCGAGTGCGGTTGCAAGCCCGACCTGGTGCCGCCGTTCGGTCAGCGCCAGGGACTCGCCCGAGAAGGTCAACGATATGCTGTGCGACCGCGATCCGCTCCGCCGAGGAAACCGCATCGGCGTAGGCGCCGGCAGTCTCGGCGACGACCGCAACGCGAACCGCATCGGCGTCGGCCGCTGCCGCGCCGACATCGCCCCGCGCCGCCTCGATGCTGCGGCTGACGCGGCCGAACAGATCGACTTCATAAGCAACGTCGAGGCCGAGATCGACCTGCACGTCGGTCGCGCTTCTGCGCCGGCGAACCGCGACGCCCGGGAGGCGCCCGTATTGGCTGCGCTGCCGCCGACTCCGACCTGCGGCTCGCGCGCGCCCCGCTCCTCGCGAAGGATCGCGCGCGCCTTGGCCAAATGCGCGACGGCGACGCGGATATCGGTGTTCGACGCGAGCGCATCGGCGACTAGCCCGTCCAGCACCGGGTCGTCGTACAGCCGCCACCATTTGCCAGTCGGCTGGGCCGGCGAGACGTTCGCGGCGACCTGCGGCCGAGACGAATGGCCCGGCGGCGGCAGCACTGACCGGCTTGGCCACATAGTTCGGCCCGGTCGCGCAAGCGGCGAGAGCCAGCGAGGATGCCGCGGCAAGCAATAAGCGTGAAAGCATCGTCCTGATCCTTATTCGGCGGGTACGAGGGCCGGCGTGGCGCGGCGGCCGCGCCGGCGCGCGATCCGGTCGCGCGAGCGCTCCGGCAGACGACGTAGAAGGTCGGCGTGAAGATCAGCCCGAACGCCGTCACTCCGATCATTCCGAAGAACACCGCGGTGCCGAGCGCCTGGCGAAGCTCGGCGCCGGCGCCGGTGGCGATCAGCAGCGGCACCGATCCCAGGATGAAGGCGAAGCTGGTCATCAGGATCGGCCGCAGGCGGTCGCGCGCGGCGCGGACCGCGGCTTCGACCGGGGACATCCCCTGCGCGCTTCGTCCTGGCGTGGCGAACTCGACGATCAGGATCGCATTCTTGGCGGCCAGCGCAATCAGCACGACCAGGCCGATCTGGGTCAGCACATTGTTGTCCTGCCCGCGCAGGTGCACCCCGGCCATCGCCGCAAGCAGGCACATCGGCACGATCAGGATGATCGACAGCGGCAGCACCAGGCTCTCGAACTGCGCAGCGAGAACCAGGAAGACGAACAGCACGGCGAGCCCGAACACCATTCCCGAGGTGCTCCCGGCCGCCTTCTGCTGATAGGCGATTCCGGTCCATTCGGTCGTGAAGCCGGGCGGCAACGTCTCGGCAGCAAGCGTCTCCATCGACTTCAGCGACTGGCCCGAGGAGAAACCCGGCGCGGTGTCGCCGTCGATCTCGACCGACGGGAAGCCGATTGTAGCGCGACACCCGGTACGGTCCCGTCCGGTCCTGGAAGGTCGTCACCGAGCCGAGCGGCACCATCGCGCCCGAATCGGACCGGGTGCGAAGGTTGGCGATGTCGGCTTCGGTCGCGCGGAACGGCGCATCGGCCTGCGCGGTCACGCGATAGGTCCGCCCGAGCAGGTTGAAGTCGTTGATGAAGGCCGAGCCGAGATAGACCTGCAGCGCCTCGAACACGCGCGACGGCGGCACGCCGAGCATCTCCGCCTTCTGCGCGGTCGATGTCCGCGAACACGCGCGGCGTCGAGATGTCGAACAGGGTATAGACCTGCTTCAGGCCGGGCGTCTGGTTGGCCTTGGCGATCAGGCCCCATGACAGGCCGGACAGCTGCTGGACGCTGTGGCCGCCATGATCCTCGACGATCATGCGATAGCCGCCGGCCGAGCCGATGCCCTGGATGAGCGGCGGCGGAACGATCAGAAGCCGTGCCTCGGTGATGTCGGCGGTGCGCTTTTGCGCCTCCGCCATGATTTGCGGGAAGGTGACGCCGAGCTTCTTGCGCTCCGCGAACGACTTCAGCGGGATGTAGGCGGCGGCGGCGTTGGGCGCCTGCGTCTGCGAGGCGCCGTCGAAGCCGGCCAGCATCACCGCGCCCTTGACGCCGGGGATCGGCAGGATGCGCGCCGCGACCTTGCGCATCACCGCGTCCGTGCGCTCGAGCGACGAGCCCGCCGGCAGCTGGATCACGGTCAGGAAATAGCCCTGGTCCTGCGCCGGGATGAAGCCGGTCGGAGTGATCGAGAACAGGCCGACAGTCGCCGCGATCAGGATCGGCATAGGCCGCCATCATCCGCTTCGGCGCGTGCACCAGCCGGCGGGTGAGCTTGGCATAGCCATCGCTGAACCGCGCGAACGCGGCGATTGAAGCGGGCGCCGGCACTGCGCAGCAAGCTCGATCAGCGGCATTGCCGGCGCGATCTTCCGAATGCGGCTTCAGCAGCAGCGCCGCGAGTGCCGGCGACAGCGTCAGCGAAATCAGCAGCGAGATCATCGTCGCAGCCGAAATCGTCACCGCGAACTGGTGATAGAAGGCGCCCGCAAGCCCGTTGAGGAACAGGGTCGGCAGGAACACCGCGCACAGCACGAGAACGATCGCGATCAGCGCCGCGCCGACTTCGTCCATCGACGTCCGCGCCGCCTCCAGCCCGGAGAGGCCGCGGGCGAGGTTTCGCTCGACATTCTCGACCACGACGATGGCGTCGTCGACGACGATGCCGATCGCCAGCACCAGCCCGAACAGCGACAGGTTGTTGAGCGAATAGCCGACCGCCAGAAGCACCGCGAAGGTGCCGATCAGCGATACCGGAATGGCGACCACCGGAATCACCGCCGCGCGCCAGCGCTGCAGGAAGACGATGATGACCAGCACGACCAGCGCAATCGCTTCCAGCAGCGTGTGCATCACGGCGTCGATCGACTGCGAGATGAACTCGGTCGGGTTGTAGATGATCCGGTATTCGAGCCCCGGCGGGAAGGTCTTCGACGCGGCCTTCATCTCGGCCTTGACCGCTGCGGCCGCGGCGAGCGCGTTCGATCCCGGCCGCTGGAAGACGCCGAGGAGCACCGTCGGCTGGCCCGACAGATAGGTGTTCGACGCGTAATCGGCGGCGCCGAGCTCGACCCGTGCCGACGTCGGAGACGCGCACCTGACGGCCGTCGGCATCGGTGCGGATGACGACATTGGCGAACTGCTGCGGGGTCGGTCAGGCGGCCCTGGGTCTCGACGTTGAGCTGGAAGGCGTTGCCGCTCGCGTAGGGCGGCTGCCCGAGCGTTCCGGCCGCGACCTGGACGTTCTGCGCGCGAAGCGCGTCGACGATCTCGCCGGCGGTAAGGTTCGAGCGCGGCGGCGCGGTTGGGATCGATCCACACCCGCATCGCATAGTCGCGGGCGCCGAACAGCCGCACGTCGCCGACGCCGTCGATCCGGGCCAGCCGGTCGCGGACCTGGCTCAGCGCGTAATTGGACATGTAGCCGCGATCGAGCGAGTTGTTCGGGCGAGACCAGGTTCACGACCATCAGGAAGTCGGGCGACGTCTTGCGGGTGACGACGCCGAGCCGCTGCACTTCCTCGGGCAGCCGCGGAATCGGCGATCGCGACGCGGTTCTGCACCAGCACCTGCGCGGCGTTGAGGTCGGTGCCCTGCTTGAAGGTGACGGTGATCGTCAGGTTGCCCGTCGCCGGTCGATTGCGACGACATGTAGAGCATGTTGTCGACGCCGTTGATTTCCTGCTCGATCGGCGCCGCGACGGTCGACGCGACCGTCTCCGCGTCGGCGCCCGGATAGGTGGCGCTGACCGTCACGGTCGGCGGCACGATGTCGGGATATTGCGAGACCGGCAGCGCGAAATAGGCGATCGCGCCCATGACCGTGATGAGGATCGCGATGACGGCGGCAAAGATCGGGCGCGTGATGAAGAAGCGCGACAATCGCATGAGGTTTCTCCCCGCCTCGCGGGCGGCTTCAATCAGGGAAGGCTGGAGGCTCAGTTCGCGGCGAGTGTCGCTTCGCCGCTCAGCGGGACGGGCGCGGATTCGGGCGCGGCCGCGGTCGCAACCGGCGCGATCGTGCCGGCGCGGACCTGCACCTTGGTGCCCGGCATCGCCAGCTGCGTCCCGCTGATGATCACGCGGTCGGCGGTGGTCAGGCCGGAGCGGATGACGCGCAGGCCATCGACCACCGGCCCAAGCACGACCGGCCGCGGCGTGACGCTGCCGTCCTTGCGCGACGACCAGCACGATCTTGCGCGCCTGGTCGGCCTGAACCGCGGAATCGGGCACCAGCAGCGCTGGCTCGGTGCCGCTGCTCGACAGCCGCATGTTGCCGAACATGCCGGGCGTCAGGAATTGCGCCGGATTGGCGACCACCGCGCGCAGCCGGATCGTTCCCGACTGCGTGTCGAGCCCATTGTCGGTGAAGTCGAGCCGGCCGTGCCAGCGATAGTCGGCCTCGTCCTGCAGCTTGATCTCGACCGCGGACGGCGCCGCGCCGCTCTCGCGCGCGCGCCGCGCCTTCAGGAACAGGGCCTCGGAAGCGTCGAAGCTGAAGTAGATCGGATCGAGCGCGTTGATGGTCGTCAGCAGCGTCGCCTTCGGCGCCGCTGCCGCCGCCCTGGACCAGGTTGCCGGCATCGATGCGGCGGTCGGAGATTCGGCCGGTGATCGGCGCGCGGACCTGGGTGAACCCGACGTCGAGCGCGCGCGATTGAACCCGCGCCTCGGCGGCAGCCAGCGCGGCCTCGGCTCGCCTGAACCCGCGCGCGCAGCCGATCGACGTCGCTGCGCGACACCGCATCGACTTCGAGCAGTCGCGTGGCCCGGCCGAGGTCGGCTTGCGCCAGCGCAAGGTCGCTGCGCGCGCCCTGCACCGCGGCGCGCGCCTCGTTCAGCGCGGCCACGAACGGCCGCGGATCGATCGTGAACAGCAATTGGCCCTTGTGGACGACGGACCCGTCGGTGAAATGGACGGCGACGATCGCGCCTGACACGCGCGGGCGCACTTCGACGCTCTTGCTCGCTTCGAAGCGGCCCGAATAATCGTCCCACTCGGCAATCGGCCGGACCAGCGGCGCTCGCGACGGTTACCGTCGGCGGCGGGGGCGCGGCGGTGACCGGCGCGCCGCGCGATTCGAAAATCGCGATTCCGGCGAGTCAGCACCAGCGGCAACGCGACGAGCGACGCCTTCTGCGGCTCGCGTCAGGCGCCGGAACCGCTCGACGACACGGTCGACGATCCCGTGCCGGCTTCCACCTTGCGATTCATGTTCACCGGCCCGCCCTCCGGCGTCGCGCTGATGCGCGCCTGGCCGATGCTGGTCTGGATCAGCTCATACTGGTCGATCGAAGAAGCCGGCCTCGAGGAACTGGTGAAGCTCCGATTTCGGCACGTTCCAGCGATGGTGCCAGGCAAGCACCGCGATCCGGCGCAAGGCCTCGAGGCGGTCGTTGGCGAGGCGATTGGGACGCCGCACGCCGAACAGGCTGCCGAGCGCAGCGACGATCCGTCCCGGCTCGCGCAGGCTGGAAAAACCGTCGCGCTCGGCCATCGCAACGATCGACCATTCCAGCGCCGACAGGCGCGCGGCGCGGCTCGACGCCGACAATGGTGCCGCGCTCTCCGTGGCCGGACGTGGACTTGCCCCTTGCGGCCAGGACTGCAGAGGAAGACTGGCCATGAAAATTCTCCTGTTCGGCGGGCACAGCCCGGCGTCCCGCGCGGCACGCCGCGCAGCTGTCGATCGAAGTGCCCGAAGCGCAGAACATCCGCCCGCAACCCGACGAGGGTCATGCGGCGAATGCCTGCCGGAACTGGTTGAAACTGGGGCGGTGCCTTACGGCGGCATTGATCCGCCCGATGATGCGATCGTTACGCGTCGCGCTTTCCTCGGCAGCTCCATGCTGCTCTTCTATACTGCACTGGTATAGAAAGCCGGATCGGCTCGGTCAATAGTTCTTTACCGAGCGGTACGAAATTTTTCGCAGGCGCTATTTTCCGCGGCCACATGGCGAGGCTGGTCTCGACCAGCGCTTCGAGCTGCGCCTTCGGCGCGCCGCTGCTGGCCTGGACCGACATGCCCTGCAGGATCGCGCCGAGATAGGCGCACAGCCCGTCGATATCGGTGTCCGGCGGCAGGTCGCCTTCGGCCTTGGCGCGCTCCATCCGCTCGCAGATCGCGCGCTGCGACGACTGGCGCCGGGCCATCAGGTCGGCGCGGATCGATCGGCTCTCGGGCCGCAGCTCACCGAGCTGATGACGCGCATGCAGCCCTTGGGCTCGCAATCGCTGGTCTGCATCTTCAGCGCGCCGCGAAGCAGCCGCTCGGCTACTCCGCGCGACGTCGGCGCCTGCAGCGCCTCGCCGATATAGGCGAGCTTCTCCCGCTCGTAGAGGTCGAGCGCCTTGCTGAAGAGCGATTCCTTGTTGCCGAACGCGGCGTAGAGGCTCGGCTGGGTGATCCCCATCGCCTCGGTAAGGTCGGTCAGCGACGCGCCTTCATAGCCCTTGGTCCAGAACACGCGCAGCGCGGCGGCAAGCGCCTCGTCGAGATCGAACTCGCGAGGCCGGCCCTTGCAGGCGCGCTGGACGATGCATTCCATAACGAATGGTACATAAGTGCTGCGGCCCGCAAAGTCCACTAGCCCGCAGATCCGCGGTTTGCGGCCGCTCCCGGGCGGACATGCCGAAGATCGTTGCCGGAAATGCTGGCTGGGGCGGCAGGATTCGAACCTGCGAATGCCGGTACCAAAAACCGGTGCCTTACCACTTGGCGACGCCCCAGCAGGCGCGCCCGCATGTGCGGGAGGCGCGCGCTTATACCGGCCGCGCTTCGAGTTGAAAGGGGCGTTGGGGCGACGGCTGCGACTGCGCTATGGTCCGGCACATGGCCGAGCCCGCGATCCGCGATTTCCACGCCCACATCTATTACGATCCCGAGGAGGTCGAGCACCGCGCAGGCAGCTCGCCGCGGCGGCCCAGGCGCGCTTCCGCGTCGCCGGTCGGCCACTTCCACCTGCGCCCGGTCGGACCGCACCCGCGCGGCAGCGTCCAGCTGACGGTCCCGACCGACGCAGTTCGGCGACGTCGCGCAATTCCTGGCGCTCAACCGCGGGCGCTGACGGTCTTCGCCCATGCCGAACACCGGCGACGACCGCGCCGATCACACCGATCATGTCATCTGGTTCGGGCCGAGCGAGCCGCTCGACCTGTCGATCTTCGACGTTAGGCGTTCGGGATCCGGCCGTTGACCAGGTCGTCATAGTCCTTGGCGAGCTGGCGCGTCAGGTCGCCGACCTCGAAGTTCCACGGGCCGGCCGACCGGACCGGCGTCACTTCGACCGCGGTGCCGGTCAGGAACATCTGCTCGAAGCTTTCCAGCTCCTCCGGCCAGATCGCCCGCTCGACTGACTTCGACGCCGCGCTTGCTGCGCCAGGTCCATCACCGTCCGCCGCGTGATCCCGTCGAGGAAGCAATCCGGCGTCGGCGTGTGCAGCGCACCGTCGCGGACGAAGAAGACGTTGGCGCCGGTCGCTTCGGCCACCCGGCCGCGCCAGTCGAACATCAGCGCGTCGTTATAGCCGTGCTGCCTCCGCATGCTGCTTGGACAAGGTGCAGATCATGTACAGGCCCGCGGCCTTGGACTCGGTCGGCGCGGTGTAGGGCGCCGGCCGCCGCCACGGCGCGATCTCGAGCCGGATGCCCTTGCTCGGACTTGCGCGGGTCGTAATATTTGCCCCATTCCCAGGCGGCGATCGCGAGGTGCGGCTTGGTCTTGCCCGGCGCGACGCCCATCGATTCCGACCCGCGCCAGGCGAGCGGGCGCATGTAGGCGTCGGTCAAGCCGTTGGCCTTCAGCACCTCGTTGCAGGCGGCATCGATCTCCTCGACCGTCCAGGGCAGCTCGAAGCCGAGCAGGCTCGCGCTCTTGCGCAGCCGCTCGCTATGCTCGTTCAGCTTGAAGATCTCGCCGTTATAGGCGCGCTGCCCCTCGAACACGCGATGCATAATGAAGCGCGTGGGTGAGCACATGGACGTCGCGCGTCGCGCCACGGCACCATCTCGCCGTCCAGCCAGATCCAGCCGTCGCGGTCGTCGAATTGCCTTGTTGCCAGATGCATGCCATGCGAGCGCGCCTAGGACAGGCGCGCGGCCTCGGCAAGCGAGGGCCGCGGCCTCCGCGGCGAGTTCGGCGCCGCGCCGCGCCGCGGCCTCGATGGTCGACGCGATCAGCTCGATCGAGCACCTGTCGCGGTCGAGCACCGCGAGCCCGGCCTCGGTCGTGCCCTTCGGGCTTGCGACCCGCCGGGCGATCGAGTCCATGTCCTCGCTCGTCGTCGCCGCCATCCAGCCGTGCCGAGCACCGTCTCGACGCGCGATGGTCGCGGCGATCTCGTGCTCGAGCCCGCGCTTCTCGCCCGCCTTGGTCAGCGCGGCGATGAAGCGCGCGACATAGGCCGGCCCGCTCCGGCGACCGCGCCGAGCGCCGCCAAGCTTCGCCTCGTCGGCCATCCACAGCGCGAAGCCGAGCGCGGCGAACAGGTCGCCGATCTCTCGCTTCGCGCTCGTCGTCGGCATCGTCGCTGTAAAGCCCGATCACTCCGCGCCGGACCGCGACCGGCAGGTTGGGCATCGCCCGGACGATCGCCGCGGCGCCCGGGAAGCGCTGCGCGCAGGCTCGCGGCCTCGACCCCGGCGAGCAGCGACACGACCACCGTCTTCGGCCGATGAGCCGCGGCGCAGCTGCGGCGCGATCTCGTCGAGCTTCTGCGGCTTGAACGCCGAGCACGACCAGCTTCGGCGGCGCGCCCGGCCTCGGCCAGCGTGGTGACGGTCCGGACGCCGTCGACCGGCGTGCCGCTCGGCCGGATGACCGTGACCGGCGACAAGTCGATGCCCGCCGCGCGCCAGCCGTCGAGGATCGCGCCGCCCATGTTGCCGCAGCCGACGAACCAGGTCGGCTGCGGGAAGTCTGCGGAGTCGTCTTCGCTCATGCCTCGCCGTGCGTGTCGATCAGGGCGGCGGCGATCGCTTCGCCGGGCGACTTGCCGCCCCACAGGACGAACTGGAACACCGGGTAGAAGCGCTCGCATTCCTCGACCGCGGCTTCGGCGATGGCTTCGGCCTGCTCGAGGCTGAGCCCCTCGTCCTCGCGCGCGTCGAGGATCGTCGAATGGCGGAACACCACCAGGCCCGAGCCCGACCACATCTCGAAATGGCCGAGCCACAGCTGCTCGTTGATCAGGCTCAGCGCCTCGTAGATCGCGGCTGCGCTTCTCGGGCGCGACCTTGATGTCGGGGAAGGCGAGGAACTGCAGCACCTGGTCCTCGGGCCGCCACACGCCGCGAAGCTCGTATTGCGCCCAGCTGCCGGTCGCCGAGGCGACGATCTCGCCTTCGGCGGTGCGCTCGCAGGCCCAGCCGCGCGCCTCGAAATATTGCTCGAGCACCTCGATCGGCGCGCCGTCGTCGCGCTCGTCCTGGATTTCTTCTTCGCTCAGGTTCACGCTCCCGGGCTCGGCCTTCGGCTTGCCGCCGCGCTTGGCGCGCCGGCCGCAGCGGCCGCCGCCTTCGCCTCGAGCGCGGCGATCCGCGCCTTCAGCGCCTCATTCTCGTCGCGCGCGGCGGCGGCCATCGCCTTCACCGCCTCGAACTCGTCGCGGCCGACGAAGTCGGCGCCCGCCATCCATTCGCGCATCTTCTCGCGCGCCGACGACTTCGGCCTCGCGGCCCATGCCGGCGAAGGTCCCGGCAAAGCCGTTCACCATCTTCACGAAGTCGTCGAACATCCGGTTCTCGGACTGCATCGCAAGTTCTCCCTTTCGGCGCGGAAATAGGGAGTTGCAGCGCGATTCCGCCACCCTGCGGCCGAGACTATCCCCAACTGCCTGGAACTATCCCCAATTATCCAGCCGAGCAGCGCGATCCCGGCGCCGGGATTCAGCTGCTCGATCGTGGCGTTGAGCGTCGCCGCGAACACCAGCCAGGCGAGATACGGGATCAGCAGCAGGCCCGCGGCCGTGCGCAGCCGCAGGAACTGCCCCGCCGCAGCGGCCGCGATCGCCGCCATGACGAAGATCACGACCTTGGCGAGCCTGATGTCGTGGCCGGCGAAGAAGATCGGCGACCAGGCGAAATTCAGCGCCAGCTGGATGAAGAACAGGGTCAGCGCGCCGCCTGCGGCGTCGGCGACGGCGGCTCGGCGCAGGATCATCGCCACCGCGATGCCGAGCAGCACGTAGAGGATCGGCCAGACGACGCCGAACGCCCAGCCCGGCGGCATGAACGTCGGCTTCTGCAGCGCGTCGAACCAGGGATTGCCGTAGCCGCGATTGGACAGCCAGCCGCTCAGCCCGCCGAGCAGCTCGATCGCCGAGCACGGTAGATCAGCGCCATCTTCCACCAGCTCCGTCGCTGCGCTGCTTCAGCCATTCTTCTCCGCTCCCAGCAGGAATTCGACATTGCCTTCGGGCCCGGTGATCGGGCTCGGCGTCGATCCCCAGCACCGTCCAGCCCTGCGATTCAACCCAGCCTTTGGCCTCGGCGCAGACGCGCTCGTGCACCGCCGGATCGCGGACGACGCCGCCCTTGCCGACCTCCTCGCGCCCCGCCTCGAACTGCGGCTTGATCAGCGCGACCAGCCTCGCGCCGGCTTTGGCGAGCTTCAGCGGCGCTTCCAGCACCTTGGCGAGACCGATGAAGCTCGCATCGCAAACGACGATGTCGACCGGCTCGGGGATGATGCTCGCGTCGAGCGTGCGGGCATTGGTCTGCTCGTGGACGACGACGCGCGGGTCCTGCCGCAGCTTCCACGCCAGCTGGTTGGTGCCGACGTCGACCGCATAGACCTTCGCCGCGCCGCGCGAGAGCAGCACGTCGGTGAACCCGCCGGTCGAGCTGCCCGACGTCGAGCGCCACCGCGCCGCGTCACGTCGAACCCGAAATGCGTCAGCCCATGATCGAGCTTGATCCCGCCGCGCGACACCCACGGATGGTCCTTGCCCCGCACCTCCAGCGGCGCATCCTCGGCGAGCATCTCGCCCGCCTTGGCCAGCTTCCGCTCGCCGCGAGAACACCGCGCCCGCCATGATCAGCGCCTGCGCCCGGGTCCGGCTCTCCGCCAGACCCGCGGCTGACCAGCAGCTGATCTGCGCGGACCTTGGCTACGCCCGCACCTCTTCGACGCCGGCGCTGTTCGACCCGCAGCGCCTTCAGCACCGTCTCGACGATCTGCGGCGCGTTCAGCCGCGCCTCGTCATATTGCTTCTCGGGCTTGTCGTGCTCCTGGAAGCGGTCGGGCAAGCGCATCGTGCGGATCTTCAGGCCCGCGTCGACCAGCCCCTCGTCGCTGGCCAGCGTCAGCACGTGCGCGCCGAGGCCGCCGATCGCCGCTTCCTCGACCGTCACCGCGACCTCGTGCGTGGTCAGCAGCCTGCGGATCAGCTCGCTGTCGAGCGGCTTGGCGAAGCGCAGGTCGGCGACCGTCGTCGACAGCCCCTCGCCTCCAGCTCGTCCGCCGCCTTCTCCGCCTCCGCGAGCCGCGTGCCGAGCGACAGGATCGCGACCTTCTTGCCCTCGCGGACGATCGCGGCCCTTGCCGATCTCCAGCACCTGCGGCTGCTCCGGCAGCGCCACGCCCCTGCCCTCGCCGCGCGGATAGCGCACCGCGATCGGCCCGCTGTCGTGCAGCGCCATGGTGTGCACCATGTGGCACAGCTCGGCCTCGTCGGCGGCCGCCATCACGACGAAATTCGGCAGCGTGCAGAGATAAGCGAGGTCGAAGCTGCCCGCGTGCGTCGCGCCGTCCGCGCCGACCAGCCCCGCGCGATCCATCGCGAACCGCACCGGCAGGTTCTGGATCGCGACGTCGTGGACGACCTGGTCGTAGGCGCGCTGCAGGAAGGTCGAATAGATGGTCGCGAACGGCCGGTAGCCCTGCGCCGCCAGCCCGGCCGCGAAGGTCACCGCATGCTGCTCGGCGATGCCGACATCGAACGTGCGCTCGGGGAACTGCTCGGCGACCTTGTCGAGCCCGGTGCCCGACGGCATCGCCGCGGTGATCGCGACGACCTTCTCGTCGCGCGCCATCTCGTCGCCGAGCGCCTTGCGCGAACACGCTGGTATAGCTCGGCGCGCCCGCCGCGGGCTTGGCCTGCACGCCCGAGACGACGTCGAACTTGACCACGCCATGATATTTGTCGGCGGCGTTCTCGGCCGGCGCGTAGCCCTTGCCCTTCTTGGTCACGACATGGACCAGCATCGGCCCGACCTCGGCGTCGCGGACATTCTCCAGCACTTCGACCAGCGCCCGCACGTCGTGGCCGTCGACCGGCCCGACATAATAGAAGCCGAGCTCGTCGAAGAGCGTGCCGCCGGTGACCAAGCCGCGCGCATATTCCTCCATCCGCCGCGCCGAGCGGTGCAGCGGCTCGGGCATCGCCCGCGCGAGCTTCTGCGCGAGCTTGCGCGGCGTCAGATATTTGCCCGACGACACCAGCCGCGCGAGCGAGTTGCGCAAGCTCCCGACCGGCGGCGCGATCGACATGTCGTTGTCGTTGAGGATGACGATCAGCCGGTTGCCGGCGGCCGCCGCATTGTTCATCGCCTCATAGGCCATGCCGGCGCCGACAGCGCGCCGTCGCCGATCACCGCGATCGCCGTGCCCGGCGTCGTCCGACAGCTTGTTGGCGATCGCGAAGCCGAGCGCGGCCGAGATCGAGGTCGAGCTGTGCGCCGCGCCGAACGGGTCGTACTCGCTCTCGCTGCGCCGGGTGAAGCCGCTGAGGCCGCCGCCCTGCCGAAGCGTGCGGATGCGGTCGCGCCGGCCGGTCACGATCTTGTGCGGATAGGCCTGGTGCCCGACGTCCCAGATCAGCTTGTCGCGGGGCGTATCGAACACATAATGGAGCGCGACCGTCAGCTCGACGACGCCGAGCCCGGCGCCGAGATGCCCGCCGGTCACCGACACCGCCGAGATCGTCTCCTGCCGGAGCTCGTCGGCAAGCTGCGGCAGCTGCTCCTTGCTCGAGCTTGCGCAGGTCCGCGGGGAACTTGACCGTATCGAGCAGCGGCGTTTCGGGGCGGTCGCTCATCGCGGCGCGGCCTTACGCTGCATGCCGCCGCCATGTCACGATTACGCCGGTGCAACGGACGTTTTCAGCGATTGCTCAGGAATTGCTCAGCGCAGCTGCGCGTCTTCGCAGTCGCCGCAGGTGCCGCGCACCTCGATCACCGGGCGCGGCGCCGGAGAAGCCCGCGCTCTTCGCCGCCTTGCGGACGCCGCCGGTCAGGCTGTCGTCGTCGATGTGCACCGCCTGCCCGCAGTGGTCGCAGATCAGGAAGATGCAGTCGTGCAGGCACTCGGGATGGGCGTTGGCGACATAGGCGTTGGCGCTTTCGACCCGCCGCGCGAGGTTCGCGCTCACGAACAGGTCGAGGATCCGGTAGACGCTGTTGGCCGCGACCCGCCGCCCCTGCGCGTTCGAGACCGCTTCGGCGATGTCATAGGCGCTCGCCGGCTTGTCGAAGCCCGCCAGCGCTTCGAACACCGCCGCGCGCATGTCGGTCCATTGCTCGCCTTCGCGCGTCAGCCGGTCGCGCGCCGCAGTCCTTGAGCGACTCGCCTTCGTGAAGCTGATGATCGTGGCGTGGCCATGATGCATCGAAAGATTAAACCTCGCCGGCTCGAGCGGCAAGCAATCTAGAAGTCGTGCTCCGCTAGCGAGGACGTTGAGGCGGTGGCCGAGCGCCAGGATCGACACGCCGAGCACCGTATAGACTGGCTTCGTGGCCGCCCTCCGGCAGGCTCAGCGCGCCCGCCATGACTCCAAGCCCGAGCGCGCCGACCGCGGCCGGCAGCAGAAAGCCATGCTCCAGCACGCCGCGGCCAAGCGCGACGACGCCGATGACCATCGCCAGCGTCAGGCCGACTTCGTGGATGATCGGGCTGCCGAGGATCCCGCCGGCGGAGGCGAGCAGACCGACCAGGATCGCGGTGCCGACGCAATGCACCAGGCACAGGCCCGACAGGCCCATCGCGATCCGGTCGAGCCGGTTAGTCGGAATCGCGTTCATCGTCATCGGTGCGGCATATAGGCCGGTGCCGGAGTCGTTACAATATATCATCGGCAGGAATATCGCCTCGCCTTGCGCGGCATGCCGACGCGCGGCATAGGCGCGCCGGCACATGGACGCCGTCCCCGCTTCATCGCCTCCGCCCGCCAGTCGCGCCGGACCGGTCGCGGCCGCGGGCCTTGTCCAACCTGCTGCTTGTCGTCGCCGCACTGGTCTTCGGGATGGTCGTCATCGGCGGCATCACCCGGCTGACCGAGAGCGGCCTGTCGATCACCGAGTGGAAGCCGATCAGCGGCGCCGTCCCGCCGCTCACCCACGCCGACTGGGTCCGCGAGTTCACGCTCTACCAGGCGACCCCGCAATATCGCGAGGTCGCCGGGCCGGCCGGAATGACGCTGTCCGGCTTCAAGTTCATCTTCTTCTGGGAATGGACCCACCGCCTGCTCGGCCGGATCCTCGGCCTCGTCTTCTTCGTCGGGAGTCGCCTGGTTCGCGCTCAAGCGGTCCATTCCCAAGGGGTTCACCTGGCGGCTTGCGGCACTGTTCGTCCTTGGCGGAGCGCAGGGCGCGGTCGGCTGGTTCATGGTCATGTCAGGGCTCGAAGGCCGGACCGAGGTCAGCCCCTACCGCCTGTCTGCGCACCTGCTATTCGCCCTGTTCCTGTTCTCGGCGCTGATCTGGACCGCGCTCGACCTGCGCGCCATCGACAAGGACCGCCGACCGTCCCGGCTGACCGGATGGGGTGCCCTCGCGCTCGTCACCTTGTTCATCCAGCTGCTGCTCGGCGCCTGGGTCGCGGGCTTCCGCGCCGGCTATGTCTCGAACACCTGGCCGGCAATGAACGGCCATTTCGTTCCCGCAAGGAATCGACTGGTCGAACGGCCCCTTCTTCGCGATGACCCACGACCTTTACCTGCTCCACTTCATGCATCGCTGGTGGGCGTGGGTCGTGGTCGCCGTGCTCGTCGTCTTCGCCCGCAAGGTGAAGATGGTCGAAGGCGCCCGTCCCGCGGCGATCGCCATCCACTCGGCGTTCGGCACGCAGGTGCTCCTCGGCATCCTCACCGTGCTCTCGGGCATCGCCATCTGGCTCGCGGTCCTCCACCAGGCGACCGGAGCCCTGCTCGTCGCTGCTACCGTGTGGTGCGCGCACGAGCTTGGAGCACCGGACAGGCAAAGGCGCGCATGAGCGTCGTCTCGGTCTACGCCGTGTTTGCGGATGCCGAGGAAGCGGAGCGCATCGGCCGCGCGGTCATCGACGAGCGCCTTGCCGCCTGCATCAACATCCTGCCCCGGTGAGCTCGATCTATCGCTGGGAGGGCGAGGTGCAGACGGCCGAAGAGTGCGCAGCGATCCTCAAGACCACCGACGACAATGCGGGCGCCCTGATGACGCGGATTGCCGCCATGCATAGCTACGCCATTCCCTGCGTCGTCGCCTGGCCGGTTGAGAAGGTTCTGCAGTCCTACGCCGAGTGGGTGGACGACAGCGTTCGCTAGCCGTGACCGCCGGCGTCGGGCAGGAACGGCGCACACGGCTTGCCGAGATGGTCGGCCATCGCCTTCACGAACGCCATGTTGAACGACCGCTCGTGAAGCGTCTCGGCGATATCGACGTCCTCGCGCAGCCGATACCCCGCGGCCGCGAGGCGCTGCCGGGCGCTGGCAAGCTGGTCCGCCGAGATTTCATCGAGCGCGGGATCGAGCCGCGATAGCCGGCCGAGGCTCTCGGCCATGCGCAATGCGTCGGCACGAAGCAGTGCGGCACCGCCCCGCAAAGCCTCGTCGTCAATGAGGCGGCCGGCGATCAGGGACAGATCCAGCAGCGCTCCCAACCCCGCGGGCCAGCCGGCGCCCGTGCCGGTCGATCGGAAATAGATCAGCGACGGATGCGCGCTGTGGCTCTGGCGGACGGTGGTGCACCAGTCGCGCGATTCTCGAAGGATGTGCGGCAATTCCGACTGGCTGCCGAGCGCGGCATAATTCTCGAGCAGCGCCAGTGCCGAGGGCGGATCGCCGGCAGCGGTGTTGAGCTTGAAAATGCCGATGTCGCGCTTGGCGACGCTGCTCTGGACCTCAAGCAGATAGGTCACTGCCATGGTAATCGAGGCAAGGCCGCAAAAACCGGCGGCAAGCACCACCCAGCGGCCTGGCGCCGATTGCGGCGGTTTCGGTCGGCCCGAGCGTAATGATGCTGCTCCCGGCCAGGTAGATTGCGGCCGGCAGGGTCCGGATCGGCGGATTGAAGCTGGTTCCGAGCGCATGCGCCATCAGGCCGAAGCCGATCACCAGCAGCAGCGACCAGATGAGGAAAGAGCCGACCAGCACCACCGGCGCGAAGGTGCTGGTCACGCCCCGTCCCGGCCGGACCATCCGCCACACCGGCAGCAGCAGGTGGACAAGCCGGCGCGCGACCTGCAGCGACGCCTTGCTGTCGCCCGGCACGACCACCGTCTCGAACACGTCGCGGAGGGTCATCAGGACCAGCGCGAAGCCGATCACCAGCTCGACGATGTGGAGCAGCATTGAGCCTCAAGCCGCGGCTCGCCGAAAGGTTGCTCCGCAGCCCGAGGCGCGGCCTTGCCGAAACCCATGCAACCCACTCTAACCCAGGTGAATCAGGGTGCCTCAAGGGCGTGGTAGGGCGTTCCGGTCGCGGGGGTGTGCGTTGCCAAACTACAGGCTTTACCGGCTCGATGGAGCCGGCAGGATCGTCAGTGCCGAATGGCTCGATGCCGCCGATGACGAGGCGGCACGGCAGAACGCCCGCGACCGCGAGCCGCCGGTTAGCTGCGAGATTTGGCAGCGGGGCCGGCTGGTCGCGCGGGTCCAGTCACCGCGGCGACTAGCCGCGGCCCGCCCCAGCTTCAGCTTTGATGGACCGGCCCGCGAGGGACCGGAACAGCTGGCGCATCCCGCTGCGCCTGGCCGCAGTCGCCGCTGACCTTCGACAGCACCTTCGGCGCCTTGCCGGCGCCCTGGCCGATCACCTGGGTCGAGCGCGAGCACTGGCGGCCGTTCTCGCTGACCGTCACCACGCTGTAGCTGCTCGCGCCGGCGGGCACGTTGCCATAGGATGCGAAGCTGGCGCCAGGCGCGCCGGCCGCCATGGGTTGCCTCGCCATCATGTCGATCTGGCGCATCGTCGCCGCCATCTCGCGGTCCATTTGCTCGAACATGCCGGCGAACGCCGGGATCGGCACGCCGGCGGGAACCGCGAACGGCTGGACCGCGATCGGCGTCACCGGGGCAATCGTCACTCGGGGAGCAACGTCGCCGGCATAGACGACCCGCGCCACCGACCCATCGGGAAGCGCAACGTTCATCACGTGAGTCGCCGGGGCGGCCGCAGCCGCCGCGCCCGCCAGGCCGGCCGCGGCAGGCCGCCCAAGTCCAATTTTCCAGAGTTTTCGCATCGAGCGTCCTCCATCGTCTGAAATCGCATGCGGAGGGCAAAGCTATCGCGCGATTCTGAACGCCAGATTGCCACGGGCAGGCTCCGCGGCCAGTCCTGCCCGTAGGGCACGTTGTCGAGCTTGCGCCGAAGCCGCTCGATCTCCGCCGAATCCTGGCCAGCCTTGCTGTACCGCGCCTCGAGTTCCGCCTCTTCCGGCGTCTGCTCGCGCAAATAGCTGATCGTCAGCCGCCGCCCGAATACGTCGTCGCCGCGAATCTTGAGCTCCGCCTCGTGCTCGGGCGGCAGGTTGTCGCGAATGGTCTTGAGGTAGTGGATCAGGTCCTCGAGCGAAGTGTAGTCGCTGATCTCGATGAAATCCTTGACCCGTCTCGGCACCGGACAAGGCTTCTCCCGCGCAGCCTCCCGCTCCCGGAAAGGCCGCAATGCATGGATTGTGGTGAGCGTGCGCATCTAGGGCCGCTCTCCCGGCGACGCAACCGGCGAGGCGCACCGTTTCGGCAGAAGGAATGCGGCCGCGCCGGCGCCGCGGGCACCCGGCGCGGCCGTATCGCTCGCCTAAATGACGCCCAGCAGCCAGAGCACCAGGATCAGGATCAGCAGTCCGCCAAGTCCGATATACATTGCAACTCTCCTCTGTTTGCGTTGCACGGACAACCGGCGGAGGCGCGGCGCGTTCCAATCGTTGCGGAGCCGTAGCGGCTCGCGTCGAGGGTATGATTTTACCCTTGCGGAAACGCCCGGTTTTGCTTGACTTTCCGCCCCTCCGCGGCAAATAGCCGCACCGACGGCGGCGCGCTTCGTGCCGCCTTTCTCATTTGATCGAGAGGTTCACCGCCATGAAGGCGCTGATGAAGACGACCAAGTCGGCAAAGCCGGCCGAGGTCGAGAAGAAATGGCATCTGATCGATGCCGACGGCCTGGTGGTCGGCCGCGTCGCGACGATCATCGCCAACATCCTGCGCGGCAAGCACAAGCCGAGCTTCACGCCGCACGTCGATTGCGGCGACCATGTCGTCGTCGTCAACGCCGACAAGGTCCGCTTCACCGGCCGCAAGCTGCAGCAGAAGATCTATTACAAGCACACCGGCTATGCCGGCGGGCTCAAGGAGACGACTGCCGACAAGGTGCTCGAGGGCCGCTTCCCGGAGCGCGTGCTCGAGAAGGCGGTCGAGCGCATGATCCCGCGCGGCCCGCTCGGCCGCGACCAGATGCGCGCGCTGCACCTCTACAACGGCACCGAGCATCCGCACGCCGGCCAGAACCCGGAAGTGCTCGACGTCGCGTCGATGAACCGCAAGAACAAGGTGGGCGCATAATGGCCGACAAGAAGTCCCTCTCCGATCTCGGCGAGCTGACCAACCCGAAGCCCGAGGCTCCGGTGGCGGCCGAGGCTCCGGCCGAAGCCGCTGCCGGCGGACAGCTGCCGAGACCGCTCCGGCCCGCGAAGCCGTGAAGGCCGCGAAGGCCGCGAAAAGCCGGTCGACGATCACGGCGTCTCGACCCAAGGCCCGCAGATCGAGGCGGTGCTTCGCGAGCAGCAGCTCGACAAGCAGGGCCGCGCTTATGCGACCGGCCGCCGCAAGGATGCGGTCGCCCGCGTCTGGCTCAAGCCCGGCTCCGGCAAGATCATCATCAACGGCCGCGAGCAGGACGTCTATTTCGCCCGTCCGACGCTGCGCCTGATCATCAACCAGGTGTTCGACGTCACCGACCGCAAGGGCCAGTATGACGTCGAAGCGACGGTCAAGGGCGGCGGCCTGTCGGGCCAGGCGGGCGCTGTCCGCCACGGCATCTCGACCGCGCTGACCCGCTACGAGCCGGCGCTGCGCACGACGGTCAAGCGCGAAGGCTTCCTGACCCGCGACCCCCGCGTCGTCGAGCGCAAGAAGTACGGCCGCGCCAAGGCACGCCGCAGCTTCCAGTTTTCGAAGCGCTAAGTCTCAGATCCTCCCTATCGCCAAAGGCGATGGGGAGGGGGACCGCAGCGCGTCAGCGCTGTGGTGGAGGGGTCGGCGCGGCGCAGAGACGCAAAATGCCATCGGCGCATTGCTCCGGATCGCGAAGCACGTCGGTTGCCGCGATCCTGAGGATGGTCAGGCCCTGGCCCTCAAGCCACCTGTCTCGAGCAACATCCCGCTCACCCCGATCGCCGGTGTCATGGGCAAACCCATCCACCTCGATCACCAGCTTCGCGGACGGGCAATAGGAATCGAGAACATAGCGCCCCATCGGGTGCTGACGTGAATCCGCGGCGATGCGGTGCGAAGCAGCCGCCAGAGAAGCACCTCCGGCAGCGACATCCTTCTCCGCAGCTCCGCGAGCCAATTTGTAGGCATCGTCTGTCGCGCTCACGCTGAACCCCTCCACCACGCAACTGCGTTGCGCGGTCCCCCTCCCCAGCTTCGCTAGGGAGGATCGAAACGACAACCCTCCCTCCCGCCAAAGGCGACGACGAGAGGACCGAAGCGCGTCAGCGGTGTGGTCGAGGGGACTCGAACCCCAATGCCCCCCGCACCGTCTCCCGCGACCGCGCATGCAGCGCCCAGAAATCCTGCACCCCACGCCCCGCCAGCTTCGTCCTCCAGCACCGCCAGGTGCGACGTCCAGCCGCTGCCGAAATCCTGGAACGCCGGTCGGGCTGGTGATCCCGCTATGCGTCAGCACCAGCCGCGTCCGTTCGCCGTCCGGTTCCAGCTCGTAGGTCACCACGCCATTGTCGCCGCCCGGAAGGTCGTCTGCGAGCAGCCGCGGCGGCTCGAACCGGATCACCTCTCGGTCCATGCCTCTTGCCCTTCGCCGCCGCGTAATCCTCGGGATACGGCACCTCGTCCGTCGGACAATTTGTCGTGATCGATGATCATCTCGAACTCGCCGCCGGCGGTGCGTCGGTTCCGCCCATGAACCACTGCCGCCGAAGATCGGCCTCTGTCAGATAACGCCACACCGTCTCGGCCGGCGCGTCGAGCATCCGCTCGAGCCGGATCGTGTCCGGCGCCACGCGCTCGATCGGCGCCCGCGTCTGTGCTCGCAGCTTCAGTCATTGTCGTTCTCCTTCTCTGGATTTGTCCGCTTCGATCAGCGCCTCGAGCCGGTCGAGGCTGCCGCTCCAGAACCTCTCCCACTGCCGCAGCCACTGCTCGGCTTCGGCGAGCGGCTCGGCATTGAGGCTGCACAGCTGCATCCGCCCGACCTTGCGCCGTGCCACCAGCCCCGCGCGTTCGAGCACCTTCACGTGCTTGGACGCGCCGGCGAAGCTCATCGCGAACGGCTCCGCCAGCTCGCCGACCGACTTCTCGCCGAGCGCCAGGCTGGCAAGCATCCCCCGCCGCGTCGGATCGGCCAGAGCGTGGAACAGCCGCGTCGAGTCGTTGTTCAACCATGTGGTTTAGTTACTGCGGCGACAAACGGTCAATGCCTGGTCAATCATCTGGTTCGCCACGTGGAGTGCCGCATTAAAGCTCGGCCGTCAGGCTGAGGCTGAATCCTCTTTCCTACTGGACCGCTTCTGTGTTCCACAGCGGATGCCATGCCCTCTCGCCTCGCCGCCCCACCGGCTCACGCCGGCTCGCACGCGCCCGCATGGCATCCTTTGACATTGCTCGCGCGGCGCCCTCGCCGATTCCGCCGCTGCCCAGCCGATCCTGCTCCGCCCGGCCCGGTGTTCGACGGCGTCAACCCGGCGCCGCATCCCGGCTGGCAGGTGCTCGTCGACGGCGACAAGATCGCCGCCGTCGGCCCGAACCTCGCCGCGCCCGCCGGGCACGCAGGTCATCGACCTGCCCGGCGAGACGCTTATTCCCGGCATGATCGAGGGCCACTGCCACCTCTTCCTCCACCCCTACAACGAGACCTAGTGGGACGATCAGGTGCTGCACGAGCCGCTGGCGCTGCGCACCGCCCGCGCCGTCGTCCATGCCGAAAGACGCTGATGGCCGGCTTCACCACCGAGCGCGATCTCGGCACCGAAGGCGCCGGCTTTGCCGACGTCGGCCTCAAGCAGGCGATCAACCAGGGCATCGTTCCCGGCCCGCGCCTGCTGGTCGCGACCAAGGCCAATGTCGCGCGCGGCGCCTACGGGCCCAAGGGCTACGAGCCCGGCCTCGCGATCCCGCAAGGCGCCGAGGAGGTCAGCGGCCCCGACGAGATGACGAAGGCCGCGCGCGACCAGATCGCCGCCGGCGCCGACGTCATCAAGATGTACGCCGACTACCACTACGCGCCGCAGCGAGCCGAGCCGCCCGACCCTGACCGAAGCCGAAATGGCGGCCGGCGTCGCCGTTGGCTCACGATGCGGGCCGCATCGCCGCCGCCCACGCCACCACCGCCGAAGGCATGCGCCGCGCGGTCCTCGCCGGCGTCGACACGATCGAGCACGGCTATGGCGGCACCCCCGAAGTGTTCAAGATGATGCACGACCGCGGCATCGGCTCTGCCCGACGCTCGGCGCGTCCGAAGCCTACGCACGCTATTTCGAGCTGGAACGGCCAGGAGCCCGCGCCCGAAAGCGTCCAGAAGAACCGCCGCTCGTTGCAGATGGCGATCAAGGCCGGAGTCCAGATCTGCATGGGCGGCGACGTCGGCGTGTTCGCGCATGGCGAGAACTGGCGCGAGATGGAAGCGATGCAGCGCGCCGGAATGTCGCCGCGCCGAGATCATGATCGCCGCCACCTCGCGCAACGCCCCGATCCTCCATCTGCCGACCGCGGCGAAGTGAAGCCGGGCCTGCTCGCCGATCTCGTCGCCATGCCGGCGACCCGACCAGGGACGTCTCGGCCGCCGAGCATGTGAATTTCGTGATGAAGGGCGGCGAAGTGGTCCGGAGGCTAGGCGTGGACGATCGAGCGCAGGACCTTCCTCGGCAGCGGCATCGCGTTGCTCGCGGCTCGGCAGCAACCGCGCAGTCGCCGGCCGCGGGAGCGGCGGACGCCCCGTTCTTCCCACCAAAGGAAAGCTTTCCGCTGTGGCCGCGGCTCGCCTCCGGGCGCGCCGCGCACTCCGATCATGCCCAACTGGACGATGAACAATGCGCCGCCCAACCGCGAGTTGTGGATCCGCGGCGTGCCCATGCCGGAAGTGCACGTCTACCGTCCCGCCCGCCCCGACGGATCGTCGCTGCTGGTGTTGCCGGGCGGCGGCTACGAGTTCCTGTCGGTCCAGAACGAAGGCCTCGACCCTGCCGAGCGCTTCAACGCCGACCGAACGACCGTGTTCGTTCTCACCTATCGCCTACCCGTCGAAGGCTGGAGCAACCGCTCCCTGGTCCCGCTCCAGGACGCGCAGCGGGCGATGCGCCTGATCCGCTCACGGGCACGGGACTTCGGGATTCGCGCCGACCATCTCGGCGTTCTCGGCTTTTCCGCCGGCGGCCATCTCGCGGCAGACCTCGCCGTCGGTCATACGGACCGCACTTACGATCCGGTCGACGCCGCCGACGTGCAGTCGGAGCTGCCGGCCTTCGTCGGACTGGTCTATCCAGTCATCAGCCTCGACACCAAGCTCACCGAAGGCAGCTCCAGCCCCAATTTGCTTGGCCCCTCTCCTACCGCTGCCGAAGTCGCCGCACGCTCGCCCGCACTGCATGTCGACTCGCTCACGCCGCCGAGCTTCATCGTCGCAGCGTTCGACGACGGGCTGGTTCACATCGACAACAGCCTGATGTGGATCGACGCCGTCCGCCGCGCCAAAGGCGCATCGGTCGAAGCGCATCTTTTCGCCAAGGGCGGCCATGGCTTCGGCCTGCACCTGCCCAAGGACAATCCGGGCTCCCTCTGGCCCGACCTCTTCGCCCTGTGGATGCGCCAGCACGGTGGGTGAATCATCCTCCCCACGATTTCGTGCGGAGGGGGACCGCCGAAGGCGGTGGAGGGGTTCTCGGTGCGGCAAAGAATCCCTCCACCATCCTCCGGGTGGTCCCCCTCCCCAGCAAGAGCTGGAGAGGATGAAAGTTCTACCGGTTGACCGTCAGCATCCCCGACGCGTGATACCGGTCGCCCGCCGCGGCTCCCGGCGGCAGGATGTCGTCGAGCCGCTGCAGGTCTTCCGGCGACAGCTTGACCTCCAGCGATCCGATATTGTCGTCGAGGTAGCGGCGGTGCTTGGTGCCGGGGATCGGAACCACGTCCTCGCCCTGGGCAAGCACCCAGGCCAGCGCCAGCTGCGCCGTCGTGCAGCCCTTGGCCTCGGCCATCCGCCCGACCTCCTTCACGAGGTCGAGGTTGCGGTAGAAGTTCTCGCCCTGGAACCGCGGGTGGTTGCGGCGGGTGTCGTCCTCGGGGAAGTCGTCCGGCGACTTGAACTGGCCGGTCAGGAAGCCGCGGCCGAGCGGCGAATAAGCGACATAGCCGATGCCGAGCTCGCGGACCGTCGGCAGCACGTCGGCTTCGGCATCGCGGCTCCACAGCGACAGCTCGGTCTGCACCGCGGTGATCGGCGACGTCGCATGGGCCGCGCGGATGGTCCGCGGCGCCGCTTCGGACAGGCCGAGGAAGCGCACCTTCCCCTCCTCCTGAAGCCGGGACATCTCGCCGACGGTATCCTCGATCGGAACGTTGGGATCGACGCGGTGCTGGTAATAGAGGTCGATGGTCTCCACGCCCAACCGCTTCAGGCTCGCCTCGGCGGCCGAGCGGACATATTCGGGATCGCCGCGAACGCCGAGGAACTCCCCATTGGGGCCCCGGACATTGCCGAACTTGGTCGCCAGGAAGACCTGATCCCGGCGGCCGCGGATCGCCCGGCCGACCAGTTCCTCGTTCCTGCCGACGCCGTACATGTCGGCGGTGTCGAGGAAGGTCACGCCTCGGTCGATCGCGTGGTGGATGGTCGCGACCGACTCCTCCTCGGTGCCGCCCTTGTAGAAGTCGCTCATGCCCATGCAGCCAAGGCCGATCGCCGAGACTTCGGGTCCATTCTTGCCGAGGCGGCGCTTGCCGACTTGAAACATCTGCTTCTCCTTAGTCCATGTGCATTGCAGGCTGATCGCCAGCGCCGTGATTCTTGCCCCGCTTCATGAACAAGAGCAGCGGGAGGATGACGAACGTGACCATCATCATCAGCTTGAAATCGTCGAGATAGGCGATGAACAGCGCCTGCCGCGTGATCTCGGCATTGATATAGGCGAGCGCGGCATTGCCGTAGGGCGCCGAGATTCTCGAGCAAAGTCGAGTTCGCCACCGGCAGCTTGTTCATGGTGATCCCGGCAGCCATGTCGGCATGCGAGATCTGGGTCAGGCGGACGAGTTCCGTGCTGACGACAGAGATGCCGATCGAACCGCCGATGTTGCGCGACAGGTTGAGGAGCGCCGCGCCGGTCGTCCGGAAATGCGCCGACAGGGTCTCGAACGCGAGCGTCTGCAGCGGCACGAAGATCAGTCCCAACCCCAAGCCCTGGACGATGCCGCTGACGACCACCGGTCTTGCCGGCTGCTCGATGGCGAAGCCGGTCATCATGTAAAGGGAAACGCCCATCAGGATGACGCCGGTTCCGACGAGCAGGCGCGCGTCCATCTTGCCGGTCATGCGCCCCGCGATCAGCATCGAGAACAGGGTGCCGACGCCGCGCGGCGCCGTCAGGAAGCCGGACTGGAGCACGGAATAGCCATACAGATTCTGCAGCAGCGGCGGCAGAAGTGCGAGCCCTCCGAGCAACAGCACGCCGGTCACCGCCATGAAGACGACGCTCACCGCGAAGTTGCGGTCGGCGAAGATAGCGCGCTCGAACAGCGGAGTTTTGGCAGTGAACATGTGGATCAGGAACATCCATCCGGCGCCGATCGCGAGCCCGGCTTCGATGATGATTTCCCAGCTCGAGAACCAGTCCTTCTGCTCGCCGCGGTCGAGGCACATCTGCAAGGCGGCAAGAGCGATCGCGAGCAGCGCGAAACCGAACATGTCGAACTTGCGGTCATGAGTTCTCGGTCTTCGGCATGAACCGGGCCATGATCAGGATGCACAGGATCCCGACCGGAAGGTTGACCAGGAACACCCAGCGCCAGTTGTAATTGTCGGTCAGCCAGCCGCCGAGCACCGGCCCGAGGATCGGCCCGATCATCACGCCGCCGCCGAACAGCGCCATCGCCTGGCCGTGCTTCTCGCGCGGGTTGATGTCGAACAGCGTCGCCTGAGCAAGCGGCACGATGAAGGCGCCGCCGACGCCCTGCAGAGCCCTGAACAGCACCATCTCGGGAAGCGAGGTCGCCGTCGCGCACAGGACCGACGCGGCGGTGAACACCACCACCGATATCAGCAGCAGCCGCTTGCGTCCGACCCGGTCGGCAAGCCAGCCGCTGATTGGAAGGGCGATAGCGGATGCAACGATATAGCTGGTCAGGACCCAGTTGATCGTGTCCTGCGACGCGCTGAGGCTCGCCTGCATGTGCGGCAGAGCGACGTTCGCAATGGTCGTGTCGAGCACCTGCAGCAGAACCGCCGCCATCACCCCGACTGTAACGATCAGTCGCAGGCCGGTCGGCAGCTCATGGGTGGCAACGGACGGATCGTCGGCCACTGGAGTTATTTTTTCTTGGAGTCGTCGAAGTAGACAGTGGCGTCCACCGACAGCCCGGCGATCATCGGCTTCGACGGGGTTCCGTTGAAGGCGATCCGCACCGGCACGCGCTGGGTGACCTTGACCCAGTTGCCGTTCGCATTCTGGGCAGGAAGCAGCGAGAACTGGCTCCCGGTGCCGGCGCCAATGCTTTCCACGTGCGCCGGGAATTTCTGCCCAGGATAAGCATCGACGCTGATTTCGGCGCGCTGCCCGGGAATCATCCGCCCGACGTCCTTCTCCTTGAAGTTCGCCTCGACCCACGCCGTCTTGCTGTGGACCAGCGACAGCATGCCCACTCCTTGCGCGGCCATCTGGCCGACCTGCAAATTGTCGGCATTCTCGACCGTGCCGTCCATCGGGGCGCGCACGGTGGTGCGGGACAGCTCGAGCTTGGCCTTGTCGACAGCTGCCTGGGCCTGCGCCACGGAAGGCTGCTCGCCCGGCGCAATCGCAGCATGGGCGTTGGCTGCGCGGGCGTGCGCATCGGCAAGGTCCTGCTGGGCCGTCTTCACCTCGTTGAGTGCGTCGTCATAGGCGGAGCGCGTCGTGAAGCCTTCCTTCAGCAAGGCCGCCTGGCGCGACAGGGCATTCTGCTTGATCGCGAGGTTCGCCTGCTCGCCGGTAATGTCGGCGCCCGTGCCGGCGGCCTGGGTCCTGAGCTGGGTGGTCTGCAAGTGCGCGGCGGAGAGTTGAGCCTCGGCGTTCTCAAGAGCAACCTGGAACGGCGCCGGGTCGATCTTGAACAGCACGTCGCCTTTCTTCACCTGCGAGCCGTTCTTGACGAACACCTGCGCGACCGGACCGGTGACCTGCGCGCTCACCGAAACGATGTCCTGCTTCACGAAGGCGTCGTCGGTGCCGACGCTGCCGCCGCTCGTCAGGTAATAATAGCCGCCGCCGACGATCAGAAGCGCGGGCACGATGAACATGATGATCGTGCGCAGCCAGCGCTTGCGGGCGGGCGCTTCGGTTTCGACGATTGTCGTGTCGTCGGTCTGAACTTCCGTCCCCGACATCGTCTTAGTCGTCATCTTGTTCATGATTCATTGCCCTGTTGGTAGAGGCGCTACGCCCAACGTTCTCGCGCACTCGCGCCAGGACTCGCCGGGTGATCTCGACGTCGCGGGGGTCAATCCCCGCAAACGCCTCACCGGCAAGCTCGGCAGCAAGCGCCTGAAGTTTCTCGATGACCGGCCGCGCTTGCGCGGTGACATGAAGCAGCCGCGCGCGACGGTCGTCCGGATCCCGGCTCCGCTCGACGAGCTGAGATTCCTCGAGCCGGTCGATGATCCGGCACAAGGTGATCGGCTCGACTTCGAGCATGTCGGCGAGCTCGACCTGGCGCAGGCCGGGTTGCCGGGTCAGCTTCAGCAGCACCTTCCATTGCGCGCGGGTCGCCCCGAGCGCCGAGGCGCGGCGGTCGAACGACTTGCGCAACGCGTGTGCTGTTTCGCCGATTTCGAGCGGAAGGGTTTCCATTGGCGACGGATATAATAAGCCTACTTATCGTAAGCAACCCTTCAATGAGACGCGAGTTCCCGCCTTGCGTGCCATTTTACGGCAGCGGGGTTGCAGCTGCGCGGCGGACTGCTGCTTGAGAGCCGCAGCAGCGAAAGGAGGCTTGCGATGCAGTTCGCCTGGATCGGATTCCTGAAGAATGGCGCGGATGCGGACCAGGACGTCCTGCATCAAGCGACGGACTTCCTGGAGCAGCCCTTCATCCGCATCCAGTCGGCCGGGTCATTGCGCGACGGCGATGGCCGCCGGAGCGGCATGATGATGATTTTCGATGCCGACGACCGCCCGACGGCGGAGGCGCTCGTCGCCGCCAGCCCCTTCCTCAAGGCGGGGCTGTACGAGCAGCATCACCTCTTCGAATATCGCGACGAGGTCGGCTGAGCGCCGACGTCGCGAGGCTTTCGCAGCAGTTCGCTTGCGCGGCCCGCGACTAACCGCAAGCCGCCGCGGGGACCTTCTCGACCCACTCGGGAAAGAACAGCGGCTCGCGGTTCGACCAGCCGAAGGCCCCGCTGTCCCGGCCGCTGAGCGAAGCGAAAAGCTCGGCCCGAAGCTCCGGGTGGATGCCGGGAAGCGCTGCGGCTGCCGAGAAGGCGCTGACGAGCCAGGGCCGGACCGACGGGCCGATCAGCCGCTCGTACAGAAAGCGATAGGCGGCGAAGCTGGTCAGCTTCCCGTGCTGGAGGTCGAAGGCCGAGATCTTCATCAGCGGAGCCAGCAGGGCCGCGGCATCTTCCGCTTCGATCCCCTGCGGGATCAGCGACCGGATGAAATCGAGGTCGCCATAGATCTGCGCCTGCCGCTCGATCGTCGCGGCTTCCCCGAGGCCCCGCGCCCAGTGGTCCTTGACGTCGGAGCGGCCCTCGGCGACCTCGAGCGAACAGCGAATGTAGCGCTGTTCCGCCGTCGTGAAGCTGGCGAACTCCCGCATTTCCCCCAACAGCAGCGATGACTGCTGATCCGCGAACAGCATGACCGTCTCCCCCCAAGGAGCTCCCGACGGCGAGGACTTCGAGTTAGTGCACGTTCCCCGCGGTGTACTTCCTCGAAGCCCCTGACCGTCGCCCCGAAATCAATTGTGTCGTTCGTCCGAAAGGTGCGCGAGCTCGTCGAGCGCGTCCGCGGCCTTGAGCAGGAAGCTGTGTTCGGGGCGTCCCTCGTAGCGCTGGGCGCTTCGACGACAATGTTGCGCCTCCTCGGCCAGCGCTCGCCGGTGCATCCTGGTTCCGGCCGCGGCACGAGGATCGTGGGCTTCAAGAGTTCCCGAATTCACGCTCTGCATCGTCACTGTCCTTTACTCACACTCGAACAAAAACCGGCTGCACATCGCCTCGTCACCTTCCGTGACGCCCCGATATGCGCATAACCTTGGCACCTGCCGCGGCCACCTCCGCGCCCTCGTGCGGCGAGGCATGATCCAGCGCCGCCTCGCTTCGCCGGGCGCCGATGATCCAGCGCCGCGACGGCGATTCACCGCGCACGAGCGCATCATACCTGACAGCCATCTCGAGGTGCACTGCGCGGACCCTGATGTCGCGGGAGGCCATCGCCGTGACCCGCTCCTCGGCCGCGCGCGCCGCATAATAAGCGCGGTCCTCAAACACGGCGGCAGTCCTCCATCACCATCGCCACCCGAAGCACAAACTCCCGGTCGCCTCCGCGGTGCCGTGGACGGTGCTGAATATCGTGCCGCACGCCTGTGCTCCTTGCCGATCGAGGCAGCCGGGCGATGCGCTGGAGACAAATCTCCGACGCGCGGTGCCACGCTCGATTGCCTGCTATGTGGTAATGCCCCGATACGCACTTGAACTGCCTGCAGTCGCAAGACGTTTGACGCCATGTCGACTGGAGAGTGACCAATATCCGCTCTAATCGGCGGAATCCCTAGGCTTTTTGCGATATATACACACGGACCCTCGAAGCGACGGCTTCGGGAAGGCCCAAGGGGTATATATCTCGCCAGCCGTTCGGCGCGGGATAATGACATCGATGTACGCAGATGAGCCTAGCGCCTGGGGGTCGGTCCGGCACTCGGCCGACCTTGGCCTCGGCCTAGTTGTTGGCGTCCTTGTTGAGGGCGGCGAGGTCCTCGCGCCGGGCGACGTCGAGCTTGGACAGGATGTGATGCATGTGGACCTTCACCGTCCCGTCCGAAACATGCAGCCGCCGCGCGATCAGCTTGTTGCTGAGGCCGCGTGCGGCAAGATCGGCGATCTGCCGCTGCCGCTGGCTCAGGCTTTCCCAGCCGACGTGGTGCGATGCATTCGTTTCGAGGACCCGGACGATCGCCGGGTCGATCCAGGCGTGACCCGCCGCCACGGCGTTGAGGCAGCTGTCGATTGCGCCCGCCGTCGTGTCGCGGAAGATCACGCCCTCGAATGCGACCGCCGACGCTTCGTCGGAAATCGAGGACCCGGGCTCGATGACGATGACGATCGCCGGCCGCTCAGCGCTTCCGCTGATCCGGTTGCCGAGCTCGCGCAACAGCCCTGCGGACACGATGAGGATGTCGGGCGCCTGCTCCGCAAGTGCGTGTTCGGCATCGGCCACGCAGCGCCAGGAGCCGGCGATCGTAAAGCCCGACATGCGCACGAGCGACGACACGCCCGCGGCCCAGATCTCCCGCTCGTCGAGAATGGCGACCCTGGGCATCAGGCCCGTGCCCTCGGAGCGTCGCCGGCCTCGGCGCCTCCTGCACCGGCCGGCGGCCAGTCGGCCACCGGGTGGGCAAAAGTGACGAGCACCACGTCGTCACCGCCATAGCTGCGGGCGACGCCAAGCATTGCCTGCCGGATTGAACTCGCTTCGACGACTTGCATGATTTCCGGCAGCGCCGTGCCGCGAAAGGCAACGCCGATCTGGAACTTGGGCATCGCCGATCTTCCTAGCGAAGAGAACCAGGTTGCCACACGAGAACACCCCCAAACCGGAAAGCGTACGGGCCGGTCCGCGACGCAGCGGCAACCCGAAAACCTTCTTTGTTGACGCGAGGTTATATATCTTCCGCGCCCTGCACGCGAGCGGGTCCAGACGGCTTAGGCATGACGGTCTATGACGGAACGATTCGCGAGCCGTCAGGCAGCGGCAGCTCTCTCGCGGTTACGGCGTTCGCGGCGAAGGTTGAGGCGCTTGATCGCGCTCAAGGCCAGGCTGCCCCCGTGCGGATCGCCATGGTGCATCAGGAACGTCGCACGCAGGAGATCGTGCTTGACCGGGAAGTTGGCGTGATAGCTTCGGTAGCCCCAGAACAGGTAGAGGTTGCCGGGCTTCAGGAGCTTGATCTCGTCGACCTGACCGGACGGCAGCGAATGGGTGAAGCGCTTGCGGTACCAGTCGCTCTGCACCACCGCCTTTTCCGCCATGTTGGTGAGCACGCTCGAACGGTACGGGCGGTTGTTCCCGAAGACGAGCAGTTCGCCGGCGTTGCGTTCGGGACCCTCCGGAATGAGCACCGGCGCGAGCGCAGTGATCACCGTATTGTCGTAATGATAATTGAGTGACTTGGCGTCGCCGGATGCACCTGTGACGACGCGCAGCACGTTGTAGATTTCGTCGTCGACTTTCGCCTTGCGGCAACCGAGCTTCACGAGGTCGCTGAGCAGGCCCTTGAGTGCGGGGTCGTGGGTGATTTCATGCCAGGGCGTACCCTCCTCGCGCGACGGCCAGTTGAGCGCGAAGTAGCGCCCGCTGTGGCTGGCGGCGAGCATCTCGACGTGGGCTCGCGCGCGGTCGACCCACTCCGGTGAGACTGCGCCTTCGAGGCATACGAAGCCGAGGCGGTCGAGACGGGCGGCAACATCGGCCGCATCGCAAGCATTCACCACATTGGTCATGGCTGGTCTCTTCAAACGAGAGCACCAAGCTATCACGCAGCGCCGTGGCCCTGTAGCGCCTGCGAAGGCTTACAACTCCGGCGCCGCGGGACGCCTCTATCCCGGTTGCTTAGTCCCGCAGGAGCATTCTTGAGCCGGCGCAGCGGTGATAAGCAGGCGGCTTCGGAAAGGGCGAAGTCGTGCGGTCCAACGCCAGCTTGCAACGCGAAGCCGGCGCCGGCTCGAAGGGGCGCGGAGTTGCGCCCGTGGCCGGCATTCTGGCAACGTCCCTGCTGGTCTCGGCGGGCATGGCGTTTGGCGGCGGCAACGATACCTTCGCTGCGCTCCACGGCGCGCGCAAGGTCATCGAAATCCGCGGCGACCAGGGGCTCAACCGCCTGAAGTTCGCGCCGCCCGAAAACGTCAGCAGCGCAGTCCTGGACGCCCGCAACGCCGTCTTCACCGTCGCCAACAGCCGCAATCCCGATCCGACCGCCGCAAGCGATTGCGATCAGGGATCGCTCGCGGTCAATCGCTACCCGCTCTTCATCGATCAGCAGGACCACACGGCCGTCGTCGGCGGTCTGTTCCTCAGCCGCGTTCCACTGGCGACGGAATGGCGCGCCACCTATTGCAACAGCGCGGCAATCACCTTTGCAGGCTCGCCCGGCGGGACCGTCGACGGCGTCCGGATCACCGGCGCGTGGGACGCCATTCGCATGAGCGAAGGTTCGCCAGGGCTGCAGATCGTCGACAGCTGGATCAGCAACCCGCGCGACGACGCCGTCGAAGACGATTTCCTGCAACCGGCAATCATCCGCGACACGCTGATCGACGGCGCGTTCCAGGGAATCAGCGTCAAGCCGCGCAAGACCAGCGACACCGCCGATGCGAGCGAGCGCCAGGTGACCCTCTCCGGCCTGCTGCTCCGCCTGACGGACTATCGCTACAAGGACGGCCGGCGGTTCGGCGCGCTTCTGAAGAGCGATGGGCGAGCGCCCCATTTTCGCGTCGTCAATTCGGTCGTCGCCATCGATGGCCACGACCAACAATCCTATCCGCAATATTGGGCGACGAGCTGGGCGAAGCTCACCGCTCCGTCCAACAATCTGTTCCTGTGGCTGTCCGACGCTCCGCTTCCCGACTCCGTCCCGCTCCCCCCGGCCGGCTTCCGGGTGCTTCGCGGCCAGGCTGCCCGCGACGCCTGGGCAAAGGCGAAGACGAATTGGATCGATTGCCACCCCGCGCTCGCGCGTCTTCCCTCCGACCCACGATCGAACCCGGACCGCTGCGTCCGCGGGACCTGGGGCGGATTTACCGGCTGAGCGCCTATCGCGCCGCCTTCGCCGAGCGCTCGTCGAAATATTCCCGGAAGGCGACCGACGCACTTACCCGGTTGTGCACGCCGAGGATGCGAAAGGCGGCGTTGACGTGCACCTTCACCGTCCCTTCCGCGATTCCGAGAAAGTCGGCAATCTCGAGGTTGGAAAGGCCCTGGCTGAGCAGCCGAAGAACATCGCACTGCCGGCTCGTCAGCGCGTGGTTCATCATCTGGTGACTGGCCTGGTCCTCGGGCAACGAATTGCCGGGGAGCGTCGGACCACCGGCGCGAACGTCCGCGTCCAGGGCCCGCGCAAGCGCGTCGGCGAAAGAGTCTTCGGGAAGCCGCATCGGCACCAGCGCCGAGACGTTGGGAGCGAACGTATCGAGCTTGGCCCCGTCGGCGCCGCTGAACAGCACCGCAATGCGCCGATCGCCGGCCGATCGCTGCGAGGTGCCGAAGCCCGACCTCCCAGAACATGCCCGGAAGATCGAGGTCGACAACAACAATGTCCGTTTCGGGCGCTTCTGTAAGCCGATCGAGAAGGGCGTCGAAGCTGTCGGCTTCGGCCGTTGCGACAAGGCCGACGCGGCGCTCGGCCAGCCTGCGGACACGCGCTCGCGACTGTGGATCCGCATGAGCGATCAGGAGTTGCTTCGGCAGAGCCATGCACCCTCCTCTGCGGCGTCAGGCAGGATATAGGCCGGCCCGGCATTCCGTCGCGGATTGAATGATTACGCTCGCGTTTTGAGCGGCCCAACGCGCCAACTTAGACCAGGAAAGGTACGAACGCACCTATACCTTTCAGGCTACATCTACTTGAGCAAACACGAGCATAGACAATTGTTATTATTTTGTTAACATGCGTCGAGTTTCTCAAGGTGCAGACCAGCAAGGGGGCTGCCAGTAGGCACATCATGGCGACTCTGGACCATTGCTGTCGTCGCTGAACGACAGAACTTCTACAGTGCGGGACTCTGCAGCGATGCTGCAACGCGAAGTCGGCTTCGTGGAGGTCATTCGCGCTCACGACTACGCTAGCTTGATGGACATTCTGGAGCTCGATTTTCCTGTCGATTTTCTTGCGCTCGACTTTGATTTGCCGGGCGCATCGGGCCTCGCCACCATCAGCGAGCTCAGGAGCAGGCAGCCGGGGATGCGGATCGCCGTCTTTTCCGAGCGCACGGACCTGCGCGAGGTGCTGTCGATCCTGGCGGCGGGGGCGCATGGTTTCATTCCCAAGCAGATGACCGATTGCGGCGAGCTTCTTCGGGCGCTGCGGACCGTCGACGAAGCGGGCATCTTCATCCCGTCCAGCCTCGTCGAGCCGCGCAGCTGGCGGGACATCGAGGATGATGACGATAGTGCAGTCGCCGGCGTCGATGCTCTTGCGACGCTGACGGAACGGCAGCAGCAGGTCATCAAGCTGCTGACCGAGGGCCATGCCAACAAGGTCATCGCGCGCGAGCTTGGAATTTCGCCGAGCACGGTGAAGGTCCACGTTCACGCGGCGTTCCGGGCGCTCGGGGTTCACAGCCGGTTGGCTGCCCTGGCAGCGCTTCGCCCGACACGCAGGACGTCCGCCGGACTGGTCTGAATACTCTCGCGGGGGGCAGTGTGATGCCACGTACCCGACGGTTCGAAGCTGCCTCGTTCAACGCGAATAGCCGTCCGCTGCAGCCACTGCTGCGAGACCCCGCGGGGACCGCGCCGCCGCCTGCGCCGCAGGCGCGCCCGCCGCGGCGTCTGAGCCGGCTTGCCGCCTTCGCGACGGTGGCGGTGCTGATCCCGGTGTGGCTTCCACGGCCGCTCGAGTTCGGGGATTTCTCCCTCGCCTTCGTGATCCCGTTCGTCCTCGCGTTGTGGGCGCTGGCGCAGCCGGCATGGCCAGGGACGCTCGCCAGGGCGCTGCACGGCCAGGGCCGGCGCGGCGTGTGGCCCGAGATGTCGTGCGTCGCCGCGATTTTCACGCTCGCGATCATGTCCATGTTCGTGTCGCCCGAGCCCTTGCGCGCCTTCCGCGTCATCCTGCCGATGAGCTACGCGATCTGCACGCTGGTGCTGCTGACGCGGATTCCGGCCCACCTGCAGCGGCGGTTCCCCCATGCGCTGCTGGTGTCCGGAGTACTCGTGCTTGGCGCCGCGATCCTGCTCGCCCAGACGGGCGCTGGCCGCTCGATGGTCATGCGCCAATACCGCTTCCTCGCCTTTTTCGAAAATCCAAACCAGCTCGGAATCGTCATCCTCGCCGTCTGGCCGCCGGCGATCGCGCTTTTCCTCACCGCGCGATCGGCGAAGGCGCGGCTGACGTCGGTCGCCATGGTGCTGGTCCTCGCCGCCGCCATCTTCATGAGCGGGACCAAGACCGCGCTTGCGCTTGGCTTCGTCGCCGGCGCCTTGATCTGGCTTTATTACGCAAGCCGCAGCGGAAGCATCGACAAGATGATCCTCAAGCTCGTGTTCGTCGGCTGCGCGATCGTCCTGGCGGTCCCGGCCGTGCTGTGGCTGCTGGCCTGGGCAAGTCCAGATTTCTCCAAGCGCGTCCAGGATATCCTGACCCACGGCGTCTGGGAATTCCAGAGCATGAAGACGCGAAGCGCGATCTGGGACGAATCGATGCGCGTCGGCCTTGCTCACCCGTTCCTCGGCGGCGGCGCCGGAACCATGGTGCTGAACAAGGCGCATTCGCACGACATGGTGCTCGACTATTTCCGCGGCATGGGCGTCTTTGCAGCGGCTGCAGCGATCGCGCTCATCCTGTGCACGGTCGCCCGCGTCGGCAGTTTCATCCTGTCGACCTTGCACAAGGGCATGGCCGACCGGACGGCCGACACGCTCGTCGCCGGCCTCTACATCGGCGCGCTCTTCGACCTGCTCGCCAACCAGCTCAGCGACTCCTTCTCGCCGACGACGTCCTTCCTGTTCTGGATGATGTATTTCGGTGCCTACGTCGCCGCCCGCCCGAAGACGGTCAGCGCCAGGCGCGCGCCGCGTCCATCGACGCTCCAGTGGACGCCGCGCGCGAGGGCAGTGCCGAACACGGGAACTGCGACCCAGGCGATCTGACCGGACCCGTCGGTCCGATCACCAATCCGCCAATGCGATCTGGTCAGGCGGTCGCCAGCTGCGGCCGCGGGTACGAGCGCCGCTCTTCGACGAGCTGCGGCTCGAGCTCGAGCCGGGTGAGGTGCTCGAGGATGGCTTTGGCGCGATCGAGCGGCGTGTCGCTCCCGCCGCTGGGAATGCGGATGAGCCGCCCGGCCAGGCCCGCGGCTCTCGAGCGCGTCGCCGATTTCCTGCTGGATGCGCTGGACGGCTTCTTCGCCGGTCGCCCACAGGGAGTCGTCTCCGATGCAATCCGGCTCCTGGAACAGCGACGTGCGCTGGCGGCGCGGGGCGAGCCGTTGCTGCGCGACCGGCGTTGGCGCATCGACGTGGACGAAGAGAGTCCCTCCGATCCAGTCGCCGAGTTCATCGGACACCGATCGGACCGGCATTGCGTCGCGGCCGTGGCGAATGCGCGCGGTCCAGATCCCCTGCGCCAGGCCCTGGTCCGCGATCAGCAGGCCGCCGCGCTGGGCCGGCGCCTGCATCGCCAGAACGGACAGGAAGTTCCACCAGGTCTTGGCCGCGCCCTTGCCAAGCGAATGCTCGGGCGTCAGGCCGCGCGAGGCAGAATACATCCTGGTTCCGGCCTGGACGACGCCCTGCGTGACCAGGGCCAGCCGGCGCAGCGTCCGGCGAAGCAACGGCAGCCCGTCGCCCATGATCTCACCGCTGAAGCGCACCGGCGCCTGCCGCTCGCGAAGCAGTCCGATCAGCTCGCGCGCGATCGTCGTCTTGCCCGACCCCGGAAGGCCGAGGAACTCGATGGCTGCAATTCGCCGGCGTGAGGAACCGCTCCAACCGGTCGCTCCGGCATAAGCGCGGTCGATCCGGTCGCCCATGCGCTCCTCGCTCCACGACGACACGTCGGTCGATCGCGCGCGGTGCTGGAGCTGGGCCAGCCGGTCCGGCGCATCGAGCAAGGCGAACAGCTTGGTGGAAAGCTCGCTCAAATCGTCGGCGCTCGTGATGATTCCGTTGACGCCGTCGGTAATGATCTCCTCGATCCCCGGCAGACGCGCGACGACCAGCGGCTTGCCGCCTGCGATCGCCTGGACGGCCGTGCGCGGAAGTCCCTCGCGTTCCGCTGCGTGGACGCACACGTCGGCCAGCGCGACGAGCTCCCATGGAGCGGAATCGTGGCCAAGGAACCGGACCTGATTTGCCACGCCGAGGCGCTGGGCCTCCTCTTCGCAGCGCACCCGATCCGGCCCCTCGCCGGCGAAGAGCAGGCAAGTGTCGCCGTGCTCGCGCAAGCCGGCCGCAAGTGCGCGAAGCAACGGCAGCTGGCGCTTGCGTCCCTCAAAGGCGGCAGTCTTGAGGATGAAGCGCGGCTTGTCCTTGCCATGCCATCCGCCGATTCGACTGCGCCAGTCGTCGGGAGGAGTGGCAAACGTGAATCGGTCCAGCTGCATGCCGCTGTGGATCACCGGGATCGGGACGTCGCCGCCGATCCGGCCATCGAGATAGGCGCGCTGCATGCCGCGGCTGACCGCGATCAAAAGGTTGCTGAACCGGGCGCAGGCGCGCTCGGCTTCGAGGTAAAGCAGGCGCTTGGGCCCGCTCACCGCAACGAACGGCGCGATGTGGATGGTGTGCACGATCAGCGGCACTCGCGCGAACGCCGCTGCGATCCGGCCGACGATGCCCGCCTTGCTCTCGTGCGTGTGAACGACATCGGCGTGAAGTTGCCGGTACAGCCGCAGCAGATCCCGGATCGCCGCCAGATCCGCGACGGGACGGATCGGATGGACGAGGCTGTCGACGCTCCTGAAGCGGATGCGGTCGCCGAAGCGAGCGGCCCACGACGGGTCGGCGCCTGGCCCGTGCACCAGGGTCACGCGGTGACCGTTGGCGGCCTGGTGCAGGCAGGTCGCGATCGTGTTCTCCTCGGCCCCGCCACGCACCAGCCGCGTGATGACGTGGACGATGGTGAGCGGCCGAGCGCCGGAATCGGCCACCGGAATGGTCGGGGTCCGCCACATGGCCGTCACACCGCGAACTCGACGTCGCGGTCGCGGTCGGCGCGCGACGACGCCTCTTCCGCAACCAGGTCGTCCTCGTCCGGCAGATAGTTGTAGGTGTAGGCATAGTCGGACGATCCGACGTCCTTGGTTGCATCATACTTGCTGATCACGAGCCCGATCTGGTCGGCTCCGGCCTTGACCAGGCGACGGATCGCGACCCTCGCATGTTCGCGCGACGTGCGATTGGCCTCGAGGACGAACACCGTCGCGTCGGCCATTCCGCTCAGCCGCGGCGCATCGGCAAGGCCGAGCACCGGCGGACCATCCATGACCACCACGTCGTAGTTGTTCGTCGCTTCTTCCAGCAGGTCCGCAAAGCGCTTGCCGGCAAGCAGCTCGGCGGGGTTCGCGACCGGCCGTCCGCGCGGCACGACCGAGAAGCCGCGATCCTCGCAATATTGCACGCCGTCGCTCAGCCGATAGGGCGAGCCGCTGGCCAGCAGATCGGCAAGGCCGAGCCGGTTGGACAATCCGAACAGCCGGTGGAGCGAGCCGCGGCGCATGTCCGCGTCGAGCAGCAGCACCTTCTTGCCCGCGGCGGCGAAATTGCCCGCCAGCTTCATCGCGGTCATCGACTTGCCCTGGTGCGCGTAGCTGCTGGTGAGCAGAAGCACGTTGTGGGCGGCCATTCGGCCAAGCGGATCGAGCGCCAAGGAAATCGCGTGGTGCGCCTCGGTCACCGGCGAACGCGGGTCCTCGAGCAGCTCCGCGAAGTCCTCGCCCTTCTTAGCCAGCGGGACAACGCCGAGCAGCGGCGCATTGAAGTCGCGCTCCACGTCGCCAGGACCCCGCACCTTGCCGTCCATCCGGCTGCGCCCGATGGCCGCGCCAAGGGAAAGTGCGATGCCGGCGAGCGCGGCAAGCGCCATGTTCATCGCCGGGCGCGGATACGCTGGGAGAGATGGGATCTGCGCCCGGTCGATGATCGAGATTGCGTTGGTGGTGTTGCCCGCTTGCGTGCTGACGTCGTTGTAGCGCTGCAGCAGGGTGTTGTAGAGGTTCTGGTCGGTGTCGGCCTGCCGCTTCAGGATGTTGTAGCGGACGCCCTTCTCCTGTTCGGTGAAGGTTGCGGCCTTCAGGCCGTTGACGTTGTTCCTGAGCGCCGATTCCTGGCCAGCGGCGACGCGGTACTGGTTGCCGATGGACGCGCGGATTCCGGCCGCGATGGTGCCGATCTGCCGGTCGAGCTCTGCGATCTGTGCCTTGGCCTGGATGATTGCGGGATGGTCGTCCTGCCGGCGCTGACGCTCCTCCTGAAGGGTCGCCTGAAGTTCGGCGCGCTGGCGGGTGAGCTCCTGGATCGCCGGATTGGCGAGCACGTCGGGAAGGCTCATCACAGGCGTCGCCTTGGCCTGCTCCCAGCGCTGCTGCGCCTGCATGCGGTTCGCCTGCGCCTGCGAGTAAGCGGCGTTGAGGTCGACGAGGCTCGAGGATGTGATCGATGCGCGCTCGCCGTCGTGGCCGGCGACGCCCGCTGCGTTCCCGGCGTCCACGAGCCCGGCGGACCGCGCGTAATTGACGAGGTTGCGTTCGGACTGCTCCAGCCGGCCCTTGGTCGCCTCGAGCTGCCCCTGGAGGAAGTTGCGCGAATAGCCGTAGGTGTCCAGCCGCCGGTACAGGCTGTCGTTGATGAATGTTTCGGCGAAGGTGTTGGCCGTGCGCGCTGCGGTCGCCGCGTCCTGGCTCTCGAATCCGACGGCGATAATCCGCGTGTCGCGCGGCGACGATACCGTCAGGCGCTGCTGAACCGCGGTCGTGACCATTGCCGTGCGGACCGGACCGGCCGGCACGTTCTCGAGATCCAATTCACGGAGGAATTCAGGGTTCTTGGCGAGGTTGAGCTTGTCCACGACGTTCTGCGCGGTGGAGCGGCTGGTGAGCAGGTCGACCTGAGTCTGGAGAATGCGGTCGTTCTCGGTCTTCCCGGCGTCGGGGGCGGCATCCTCGGTGCCGGTCACGCGCGGCGCCTGCGGATCGATCTGGATGCTCGCGGTCGCCGAATAGACCGGCTTGGTGAGCCAGATGCTCGCCACTCCGGCAGCAAGCGCGGCAACCATGATGCCAAGCATCATCATGCGATAGCGGACCAGGATCAGCCACAGCGCATGGAGGTCGATCCCGCTCGATGGACCGGCCGGGTCATAATCGCCGAAGCTGAGTGCCATCGGCGAATTGAGGTGCCGGTTGGGGTCGCCCTGGGGCGTTAACGCGAGCGCTTGGCCGTGCATGGGATCACCTGTCGCTAAAGGGCCTAGAAGGGCTGGAAGAGATGGACGAGCGGCATCGCGTTGAGGATCTCGCGCCACGTCCGCTTGCCGCCGGAATAGCCGACGATGATCATGTCATTGGACCTGATCTGGGGGTCGAGCGCGTGCCCGGAGCGGATCTGCTGGACATCGAAGACGGCGCCGGTGCGCTTGCCGTTGACCTGGCGGAACACGACCACGTCGTTGAGCGCCGCGAGCTGGGTTTCCCCTTTCGCCAGCGACAGCGCGCCGAGAAGAGTCGTCGGACCCTCGATCGGATACATCTCCGGGCTCGACCACCTCGCCCTGGACGGCGACCTTTTGCGCCACCGCCTTCGCGACGACGATTGAGACCTGCGGGTTCCGAAGGTACTTCTGGCTATAGCGCGCCGCGACTTCCTTCGCGAGCTGGCCGGCGGTCTTGCCGCTGGCCCGGACGTCGCCGATCAGCGGCAAGTTGACGTTGCCGAACGCGTCGACCGGCGACGCTTTCGTCGAAAGGTCCGGCTCCTCGAGAACCGTGATGTCGAGCGCGTCGAGCGGCCCGATCTGATATTCGGTCGGAGCGACCACCGACGTCGCTGCCGGGACCACGTCATAGGCCATGCCACCGCTCGGCAGGCCTGCACCGATATGGTTGCTTGCGCAGGCGCCGACCACGGCCAGCACCGGAAGGACTGTCAGGAATCGCTTGGTCATTTCACGCACCTCTCCCACCCTGGTCGCGTGTCAGTGCCGATCTTTGACCCCCGATCACGCGAGACTGGCAGCGCATCGATGGAGTGCCCGGCCGCAAGGCGAAGTTGTGCTCGCCCAAGGGCTTCCGAACAATCTTTGCAGAGGGGCTAGGCCGCAGGGGTTAGGCCGCAATCCTGAGTCACTAACCCCGACGCCCGAATTCAAATGTCATCGCCCGACAGTCATCCCTGAAACCCGCTAGGCATTCCGGGGGGACTCGGCATTTCGGCCGCAGAAAGCTGCTTGCATGGCCGTTTCGACCTCCTCCGGATCGCCTGCCTGTTGACGGCAGCTGCGGCCCCACGCCGCGGATGACCCGCCATCAGCTTCGCACCGCCCATCGCGTTCGGACCGAACCAGCGTGGTTCACCGGACGGTCGGAGTATTCGGCATGGCAACTCGCATCCAGGACAGCGCCTCCACGGCACCGCAGCCGTTCCACGCCATGCCCCCGGATGCGGCCGCCGACTTCCTGCTCAGCCCCAATCGGCTGTTCGGCCTGGCCCGCGAAGAGCCGCTGGTCGAGGCTTCGCCTGCCGCCGAGGCAGCGCCCGTGGCCCCGCTGCCGTCCGCCGATGCGCGGGCGCTGTTCCTCGACAGGTGCATGGACCTGACCATCGTCAGCCTGTGCCTGTTCCTGCTCTGGCCGGTGATGCTGACGGCGGCGCTGCTTGTGCTGATCACCAGCGGCCGGCCGATCTTCTACAGCCAGGCCCGCTTCGGCCGTGAGCGGCGCCGTGTTCGGCTGCCTCAAGTTCCGGACCATGGCGGTCAACGCCGATCGGTTGCTGGCCGAGCTGCTGCAATCGTCGCCGGCAATCAACGAGCTGTGGATGCGCGACCGCAAGCTTCCCAACGATCCCCGGATCACATGGGTCGGCCGCTTCCTGCGCCGCTACAGCATCGACGAGCTGCCGCAATTGTTCAACGTTGTGCGCGGCGAGATGAGCATCGTCGGGCCGCGGCCGCTCGCCACAGATGAAGTGCCTCTCTATGCCGATGCGTTCAGCACCTATTGCCTGGTGAAGCCGGGAATCACCGGGCCCTGGCAGGTCAGCGGCCGCAACCAGGTCTCGTTCGCCGGCCGCGCTCGGCTCGACTGCGAATATGCACGCACCAAGTGCGTGCGGCAGGATCTGCGCATCATCCTCAGGACCATTCCGGTCGTCATGCGCGGGACCGGGTTTTGAGCCCCCTCGCGTCAGTTGAGGAGCCCGTCGCCGAACGCTCCATGGCCGTCGAGGCGCGCCTGATCCGTCGCGGCGTGGCCTGGAACGCGGTCGGCGTAATGGTCGCCAAGGGATCGAGCATCCTTTCCAAGATCATCCTCGCGCGCTTCCTGGTGCCGGAAGATTTCGGATTCATCAGCATGATCGTGGTGTTCACCGCGATCGCGAAGATCTGCGCCGATCTCGGCTTTCGCTTGTCGCTCATCCAGCGCCGTTGCGACCACCGCACGAAGGTCCTGTACGACAGCGCCTTCTGGCTGCTGTCCGGGACCGCGGTCGCGATGATCGTCTTCATGTGGCTGGCTGGCGTTCCGCTGCTGGTCCGCTTCTATGGCGAACCGCGCCTGGGAACGGTCGCGCTCGTGATGAGCACGATCGTGCTGTTCCAGAACATGCAGGTCGTGCCCGAATCGCGCCTCGCCCGGGTCATGCGTTTCAAGCAGATCGCGTTTGCCGACATGTCGGGCATGATCACCGGCTCCGCGGTGGCGATCGGGCTGGCGGTGCTTGGCGCCGGCGTCTGGAGCCTGGTTGCACAGACGCTCGTCGCCGCGGCCGTCACGAGCGGTGTCAATTTCGTGCTCGCCGCGTGGCGACCGCACCTGCGCTTCGACAGGACCATCCTCGGCGACGTCGGCTCCTACAGCAAGTTCATCGTCGGCTCGCGAACGCTGATCTCGATCCAGCAGAACCTCGATTACCTGCTGATCGGAAAGCTCATCGGCGCGCAGGCGCTGGGCGTCTATTCGATCGCCTTCCTGCTCACGGAAACCATGCGCGCGCAGGCCTATTGGCTGGTCAGCAAGGCGGTCTTCCCGTTCTACAGCCGCGCAATGGGCCGCGACGGCGACATTCGCTGGGCCTATCTCGGCACGGTCCGCTACATGTCGGTGACCGTCTTCCCGGCCTGCATGGTCCTGATCCTGTTCGCCGACCACATCGTGCCGGCGCTGTTCACTCCAAGGTGGGACGGAGCGATCGCTCCCATGCAGATCCTCGCCGCCGCAAGCATGGTCATCGCCTCCGCCGGCACTCCGGGCGAGGTGCTGCGCGGCATCGGCAGGCCCGACGTCGACTTCCGGATCAATCTGGCGGTCGGAGTCTTCGTCGCATTGCCGGCGCTGTGGAGCGGCATCCACGTCCTCGGCGTTCCCGGCGCGGCGCTGGCGGTGCTCGCATATTATTGCGTGTCGCGCGTCGCATTCGGATTGACGCTGCGGCACATGATCGCGCTTCCGACCCGCGACTTGTTCAGGGCTCTCCAGCATGCCGTACTGGGCAGCGCATTGATGGTCGCGGTCCGGCTCCTCGTCGGCCCGTCTCACTGGGTCATCGGCATCCTGCTCGCCGCCCTGGCGTACGTCGCCGCCATCCATTCACTGCTGCTGCCGCTTCTCCAGGGCATCCGCAGTGCACGCCCGAGATCCCCGGCGCGGCCGCTGGAGCGCGAATCCGCGATGCCGTCGTGACCGTTCATCCAGTGTCGGAGAGCTTGCCATGCGTATCGCGGTAATCGGCACCGGCTATGTCGGACTCGTGTCCGGCGCCTGCTTCGCCGATTTCGGTCACCACGTGACCTGCGTCGACACCGACGAAGCCAAGATCGCCGGGCTCAATGCGGGACGAATGCCGCTGTGGGAGCCCGGACTCGACACGCTCGTCGCCAACAATGTCGAGCGAAGCCGGCTCTGCTTCACGACCGATCTCGAGGCCGCGCTCCGCGGCGTCGAGGCGGTGTTCATTGCAGTCGGCACGCCGGCGCGGCGCGGCGACGGTCATGCCGATCTCAGCTTCGTGTACGCGGCCGCCGGGAACATCGCCCGAGCGCTGAGCGGACCCGCTGTCGTCGTCACCAAATCGACGGTCCCGGTCGGCACCGGCGATGAGATCGCGCGGATCCTCGAGCGCAATGGCGCGCCCGATGGAACGACCGTTGCCTCCAATCCTGAATTTCTGCGCGAGGGCGCGGCAATCCGCGATTTCAAGACTCCCGATCGCATCGTCGTCGGCGCCGAGGACGACGCGGCGCGCGAAGCTTTGCGCGCGGTCTATCGCCCGTTGTTCCTCAACAACGCGCCGATCCTGTTCACGGGCCGGCGCACGGCTGAGCTCATCAAATATGCGGCCAATGCCTTCCTCGCGACCAAGATCAGCTTCATCAATGAAATCGCCGACCTGTGCGAAGCGGTCGGCGCCGAAGTCCAGGACGTGGCGCGCGGCGTCGGCCTCGACAACCGCATCGGTTCCAAGTTCCTGCACGCCGGCCCCGGCTACGGCGGCAGTTGCTTTCCGAAGGACACCCTCGCGCTTCTCCAGACCGCCAGCGGCGCCGGCGTTCCGATGCGGATCGTGTCGTCGGTCGTCGCCGTCAACGATGCGCGCAAGGCTGGCATGGCCGACCGCGTCCGCCAGGCTCTTGGCGGCGACGTGTCGGGCCGACGGATCGCCGTCCTCGGCCTCACCTTCAAGCCGAACACCGACGACATGCGCGAGGCACCAAGCCTGTCGCTGATCCCGCGACTGATCGAGCGAGGCGCCGTTGTTGCCGCTTGCGATCCGGTCGGCGGAGAGCAGGCGCGCGCCATGATTCCACAACTCGCTTTGGCAGCCGATCCGTACGAGGCTGCGGCCGGCGCGGATGCCCTGGTCATCGTTACCGAATGGGATGAGTATCGGGCACTCGACCTGACGCGTATCGCCGGCCTGATGCGCGGCAACGTGATGGTCGACTTCCGCAACATCTACAAATGCGACGAGGCGATCGAGGCAGGGCTGTCCTATGTCGGGGTCGGACGCCGGCCGAAAATGACGCTTCGACAGGTCTGGCCGCTCGAGCAGCACGTCGACGAACTCAGGATTGCCTGAGCGCCCGCTGCTTCAGACAGATTTCCAGACGCTGGCGAACGCTGCGCGGAGAGACTCCTGGACATCGGCATCGGTATTGACGTTGCACTCGATCGACCCGGCGTACTCGGCCTCGCTTTCGAGCTTCCATCGGCGCTGGACCGCCATCGGGTCCGCCCCGCCGGGCTTGCAACGCGAGCGATCGCGCTCGAGCGCCTTGTCGAGCGGCGCACCCAGCCGGAGCACGATCCGCGGCCGCGGAAGACGGCGGTAGATCGCCCTTTCCCGCTCCATCAGCCAGCGCTGGAACGGGGACCGGGCGCGGCTGACCGCGGCATCGTCGAAGGCGCTGCCGTCGAGACCGGTCGAGTTGGTCGTCGGGCAGCGGTCCGAAATCACGATCGTTCCCGACGCGACCGCGCGCATGGTTCGCATGAGCAGCCGCTCGCGGTCGTGAGCGACGAGCAGCTTGCCGATGACGAACAGGTTTGAATAGCGCCGCTCGGTCCGCCGTTCGGGCTTTTCATATTCGCGCAGGCGCTCGCGCGGCAGCGCCTTGCGCATCGCCGGAAGCAGCAGCCGCGGACCGAAGGAAAGCCATGTCGCCGGCGGCTTGCCGAGATGAATGGTCTGGACATCGAGGTTCTTGCCCAGCCCCTTCGCCAGAAGCGCGGACAAGGTGGATTTGCCGGTGCCCTTGGGTCCGACCAGCGCAATCCAGGCGCCGCCCGACAACAGCGACAAGTTGCGCCTCGACCGCGCGCGAACGAAATAATGCTTGGCGGTGCGCGTCGTGCGCGAGAAGAAGGCCGCGACATGGCCGAGCCGGCGCTGATTCCTGAGCGCGCGGGCGACCCGCATTCCCATCATTGCGCGCCGGGCAATGCTGCCCTTGCCCACGCATTCGATCAGTTGCTCGATCGGAACGTCGATGAGCGGGAACCATTGCTTCAGGCGCGCCCGCGATTCCGCCAGATCGCTGCGCTGCAAAAGCCACGTCAGCTCGTCGGTGCATTCGTCGTAGTGACGGTTCACCTTGACGATCTCCATGACGCTGATGTGCTTGAGGAGGACCCGCATCAGGAACAGCACCAGCTCCAGTGACGGATCGGGAACCCGGATGCCCATGGAGGACGTCGTGCAGGCAAGCAGGTCGCCTTCTACGGGAAACCGAAACGACTTCACGAAACTGTCGCCGCTCACCAGCTGGTGATAGGCGTGGAGGTCGAGCATTCGGCCATTGGCATGATCCCAGGCGAGGGCATGGAAGACGCCGACGTGCCCCATGCCGAGGCGCGAAACCGCGAGCTTGAATCCGCACGCATTGATGATGCGCTGGAAAGCCTGGGCGTCGCCGGGATGCACCAGCAAGTCGATGTCTTCGTCGCCCGTCAGCGAGCCCGCCAGCCGGATGTTGCTCTTCCAGTGGCAATAGCGGATCCCGCTGCTGTTGAGCGCTGCAAACAGCAGCGGTCCGACCGGTGGGTGCAACTCCTCGATTTCGGCGTCCGCGCCGATTAGCGAAACCGGCGGACAGGTCTCGCTTTCAGCTTCGCTTCGAGCCGCCGCGTGGCTGCCGGACAAATGACTTTCGTGCCCCACCGCATGACCTCCCCCAGAACATTCACGTGCGCAAGAACGAGCCCATTTCGATCACGAAAATGCTACTCGCCGAACGCGAATTCGCCAACCCCGCCAAGGCGATAAGGGGCCCTGCAAAACGGTCTAAGCCGTTTGGCTGTTTGACTTGCGGGGGCCCAAAACGGATTTATGTTTGGCTGCTTCCGCGAAGCGCAGGCAAGCGACTCCGGACTTGGCGAAAGCGAAGGGGCGTTACCCCAAATGGCTACTTTCAAGCTTCGATCCGACGCCAATGCGGTTCTCGAGAACGGGACCGCCGGCGGCAATGTCCTTCTCAACGATGTCGTGGCGAACCAGGTCACGCAGGTCAGGTCGGGAAGCGGCACCTATGTGCCGGTGCCGGCCGGAGGCGTGACGATCCAGGGAGTCTATGGCACCCTCACCATCAATCCGGACGGCAGCTACACCTACAGCGCCGACAACGCGGACCGCCTCAGGGCCGGCGCGACGGCGACCGACAGTTTCACCTACACCGCTGTCGGAGGGACGCACTCAGGGTCTACCACCCTGAAGTTCCCAATCACCGGCATCAACGATGCTCCGGTCCTCACCTCGACTACCGAGACCCTGACCCGGATCACCGAGGACCAGGTCGCGAACGGCGGGCAGACCGTCGCCTCCTTCCTGCACTCCTCCGACGTCGACTTGAGTGCGCTTAAGGGCATCGCCATCACGGGTCTCAGCTCCGGCAACGGCCAGTGGCAATATTCGACCAATGGCGGGACGAGCTGGTCGTCGGTCGGCACCGCCGCCGACGGCAGCGCGCTGCTGCTGCGGTCGACCGATTACATTCGCTTCGTTCCGAACGGCAACGACGGCACGACGGCAAACTTCACCTATCACGCGTGGGACCAGACCAGTGGCACCGCCGGCGCCACGGTCGATGCGACCAGCACGGGCGGCTCGACCGCTTTTTCCACAGCGGCGGGCACTGCAACGATCTCGGTCACAGCGATCAACGACGCGCCGGTCGGCATCGCGTCGAGCGCGTCGGGAACAGAGAACGGGCCGCCGATCGCGGGCCAGGTACAGGCGACCGACGTCGACAGCCCGACCCTCACCTATGCGGTGGTTGCGAACTCCGTCGTCGGTGGCTCCGTCACCGTCGATTTGGCGACAGGCAATTACACGTTCACGCCCACCGCGGGCTTCAGCGGCACCGCCTCGTTCCAGTTCACCGCCAGTGACGGAAGCCTGAGCTCGGCGGCGACTCCAGTCACGATCGCCGTCGTCGGCGTCAACAACGCGCCGGTACTGACATCAACCACGGCGACCCTCACCACGATCACAGAAGATCAGACGGCGAATTCCGGCCAGACCGTCGGATCGTTCCTGCAGTCGACCGACGGCGATTTGAATGCTCTCAACGGCGTCGCGATCACCGGCCTCGATTCCGGCAACGGCCAGTGGCAGTTCTCGACCAACGGCGGATCGAGCTGGTCCGCGGTCGGCACGGTCGCCGATAGCTCGGCGCTGCTGCTGCGCTCGACCGACTACATCCGCTTCGTCCCGAATGGCGTGGACGGCACCAGCGGCGATTTTTCCTACCATGCATGGGATCAAACCAGCGGCGCCGCCGGGACGAAAGCTGACGTGACGATCAACGGCGGTCAGACCGCCTTCTCAACGGAGACCGGCACCGCCTCGATCACCGTCACGCCTGTCGATGACGCACCGGTGGGCACGCCATCCAGCGCTTCGGGCATTGAAGACGGCGGCGCGATTACCGGCCAGGTTCAGGCCACCGACGTCGACAGCACGGGGCTGACCTATGCGCTCGTCCCGAACTCGGCGGTCGGCGGCTCCGTCTCGATCGACTCGGCGACCGGCAACTACAGCTTCACGCCGGCGCAGGACTTCAACGGCACCGCATCGTTCCAGTTCACCGCCAGCGACGGCACGCTGAGCTCCGCCGCAGCCACCGTTTCGCTCGCCATCTCGCCGGTCAACGACAACCCGGTTGCGCAGGCCGACAGCGGCAGCACGACCCAGGGCGTTCCGGTCGTACTCAATGTGCTTGCGAACGACACCGACGTCGACGGCGACGCCTTGTCCGTCACCGCGGTCGGAGCAGCCAGCAACGGGGCCGTCGACATTTACAACGGACAGGTCCGCTACTCGCCCAACAGCGGCTACACGGGATCGGACGCTTTCACCTACAGCATCTCCGACGGCCACGGCGGAACGGCGACAGGCAACGTGTCGGTGAACGTTACCGCGGCAGCTCCGCCACCCGCAGCGGTGAGCGTGACGTTCCGGCAGGGAACCGCAGGCTACACCGGAACTGTCGATACGATGCTCCGCGAGCACTATCCGACCGACAATTACGGCAACGCCTTCGTCATCTCGCCGCAGGGGGACTCGACCAAGCACACGCAGGGCCTGCTCGAATTCAACAACCTGTTCGGAAGCGGCCCTGGCCAGATCCCCGTCGGCGCAACGATCGTCTCGGCGACTCTGACGCTGATGACCACCCAGCCGTCAGTCGACGCAGGAACGATCAACCCGATGCTGGCCTCGTGGAACGCCTCATCGACATGGAACACCATGGTGGGCGGCGTTACGGTCGGGACCGAGGCGAGCTCATCGAACGTCGTCGCGATCGGCGCCGCGACTGTCGGCACCCACTCCTATGACGTGTCGGGAAGCGTCCAGGGCTGGGTTTCGGCCGGCAGCACGGCGAGCGCTGAGAATGCCGCCAATCACGGCTGGCTGTTCAACATGCCATCAGGCACGGACTTCTGGAATTTCACCTCGTCCGAGGGCGATGTGAAGCCGGTGCTCACAGTGACGTACCTGCCCGCCGGAGCGCAGGCTCCCGCAAGCATGCCGAGCGTCTCGATCAGCGCTCCGCCGTCGAACGTTCCGCAAATGGAGAACGGCGGCAAGATCACCTTCACCGTTACCTTGAGCCAGGCCGCGACGCAGGACGTCACGGTCAACTACAGCACCGCGGACGGCACCGCTAAGGCGAGCAGCGACTATGTCGCGACGAATGGCACGCTGACCTTCCACGCCGGCGAAACCTCCAAGACGTTCGACGTCCAGCTCACCAACGACACGACCCCCGAGAGGGTCGAAGCTTTCATCGCCCAGATTACCAGTGCCGCCGGCGCCACCGTGGCGACCGCCACCGCCAACGCGCACATCACCGACGATGATGTCGTCGTCGCCCCCTTCGCGCCCCTCAACGCGAGCGTCGCACACGTCTATGATCTGTCGGACGGCTCGGTTTACAAGGACGACAGCGGCGGAACCTACGGGATCGGCGACCCTTCCGGCATCGCCTATATCCCGTCCCTCAACCAGCTGTTCATCGCGGACTCGGAGCATGATGAATCGCCGTACAACAGCTCCATCAACATGTTCGCGCTGAACACCGATGGCTCGTACGTCCGAAACTACAGCCTCGAAAGCTATACGAAGGAGGATACCGGCCTCGCCTACGATCCGAACAACGGGTACCTCTACATTTCCGACGACAGCAAGGCGGGCGTCTTCTGGGTCGATCCGCTGAATCCCACAGTGAAGCTGGGGTTCTTCGACACCAAGCTGCTTGGCTACCAGGACACGGAAGACCTGAAGATCGATCCGCTCACCGGTCACATCCACGAGCTCGACGGCGAGCTGATGCAAATGATCGAACTCACGAACACCGGGCAATTCGTGGATTCCGTGCCCCTTCCTTCGATCATGAAGGACGCCGAGGCGATGGCGTACGACCCGCGGCACGACGTCTATTTCGTGTCCTCGGGTCATGAGACCAACCACAATATCTACGTCATCGATCCGCTCGGCGACCTTCTGGCGACGATCTCGGTGCTGTCCCCGTATAGCGGCACGAAGGTGAAGGGCATGGAGCTGGCGCCGAGCAGCGATCCCAACGACGGCAACCAGCTCAGCCTGTACGTCGCGGACTATGGCGCCGATCAGGTGAACGACGGCCGCCTGTTCGAAATCCACCTCGGTTCCGACTGGGTGTACTGACCTCAGGCCGCCTCGTCCGCGAGCATCGCATAGGCAGGCGTGGTCAGGAATTCCTGAAGCTCGTCAGCGGTCACCAAAGCGTGGAGCAGGTCCGCCGCGGACTTGAGATGCGGCGCCGGATCGAGCCGCGACAGTTCATCCTGGAACCACTCCTCGAACAGCTGCCGAGTGAACCGGCGGCCGTCCTCGAGCGGCGCTTTGAAGCGAAGCCATTGCCACAGCTGCGTGCGGCAGATTTCCGCCGTCGCTGCATCTTCCATCAGATTGTAAAGCGGAACCGCGCCGCGGCCGCTTAGCCAGGCGCTCACATACTGGATCGAAACGCGGATGTTCTCGCGCGCGCCGGCTTCGGTTCGTGCACCGGAGTGGATTTCCAGCATCGCCCGCCGATCTGGCACGGTCTCCGGCCGGACCTGCAGCTGGTTGTCGCCCGGCATTGCGGCGAACGCCTCCATCGCGACCGGCACCAGGTCCGGGTGCGCAACCCACGTGCCGTCGTGACCATTGCGCACTTCGCGCTGCTTGTCGGCAAGCACCTTGGCGAACGCGGCCGCGTTGGCTTCGGGATTGTCCTTGACCGGAATCTGCGCAGCCATTCCGCCCATCGCATGAGCGCCGCGGCGATGGCAGGTGTCGATCAGCCGCAATGAGTAAGCCGCCAGGAACGCCCGATCCATGGTCATCGCCGAGCGGTCCGGAGTCAGCCGCTCCGGCGACCGGCCGAGCCGCTTCAGATAGCTGAAGATATAGTCCCAGCGTCCGCAATTGAGGCCGACGGCATGATCCTTCAGCGCATGCAGGATCTCGTCCATTTCGAACGCCGCGCCGATGGTCTCGATCAGCACCGTGACCTTGCTCGATCCCGTGCGGGAGCTGCAGGCGCTCTTCGGCGAACCCGATGACGTCGGCCCACAGGGCGGCCTCTTCCATCGATTCGAGCTTGGGCAGATAGAAATAGGCGCCCGACCCGGCAGCGCGCGCGGCCGAGGCGTTGTGGATGAGGTACAGAATGAAATCGACGAAGGCGCCGGCGAGCGGTTCGCCGCGGACCTCGAGGTGGCGCTCGTCGAGATGAAGCCCGCGCGGGCGCACGATCAGCACCGCGGGCCGATCGCCCAGTGCATAATGCTTGCCGCTGACCGGATCGGTGAAATCAAGTGTGCCGCGCCAGCGGTCGATGAGATTGGCCTGGCCATCGATCAGGTTCGCCCAGGTCGGGGACGTCGAATCCTCGAAGTCGGCCATGAACGTCCGCGCGCCCGAATTCAGCGCGTTGATGACCATCTTGGCGGTCGGCGGACCGGTGATCTCGACCCGGCGATCGCGAAGGTCGCGGGGTGCCGGCGCGACCTGCCAGTCCGAATTGCGGATAACGGCGGTGTCGGCGCGGAAGTCCGGAAGCTCCTGCGCGTCGTAGCGGGCCTGCCGCTCGATGCGCTCGGCAAGCAGGGCCCGCCGCCGCGCGTCGAACCGGCGATGCACGTCGCCAAGCAGGACCAGCGCCTCGGCGGTCAGGACCTCGTCGCTTCGCGGATGCCGGCGGAGCGCGGTTTCGACTGCCGGCGCGTCGACCAGGATCTCGTTCACACATGTCCCTCTTCGGCGATCACATAGCGCGTGGTTGCCGCCATGTGGTCGCGAAACGTCAGCCGCCGCCACTCGGTCAAGGCCCGGTGCCGATCGCAGAACGGACCCGAAATCTCGTGCGTTCCCGGCACGACCGCCTCGAAGCCGCAGTCCCGGTAATCGCCGCCAATCACCCAGTAATGATGAGACATGACCCGTGCTCCTCTATGCGGCAACTGCGGTGAACTGGTCGGATTCCGTCGATTGCGGAAGCGCTGTCGTCGACGATGTCCCCGACGACAGCGTCAGCGCCACCTTGTCGAAATAGCCGGTGCCGACTTCCCGCTGGTGGCGGGTCGCAGTGTACCCCGCCGCCTCGCTCGCGATCTCGGCCTGCTGGAGGCGCGAGTAGGCCGCCATTCCGCCGGTCCGATAGTCGCTCGCGAGCGTGAACATCGCGTGGTTGAGGCTGTGGAAGCCGGCCAAAGTGACGAACTGGAACTTGTAGCCCATCGCGCCCAGCTCCTGCTGGAACCTGGCAATGGTCGCTTCGTCCAGCTTGGCTTTCCAGTTGAAGCTCGGCGAACAATTGTAGGCCAGCAGCTTGCCCGGATACTGCGCGTGAACCGCCTCGGCGAACCGCCGCGCCTCGGCAAGGTCCGGGTGGCTGGTTTCCCACCACAGGATGTCCGCGTGCGGTGCAAAGGCCAGGCCGCGGGCGATGCAATGATCGAGGCCGGTGCCCTCCTTCAGTCGAAACAAGCCTTCGGCCGTCCGCTCGCCGGTCAGGAACGGATGGTCGCGCTCGTCCACATCGGAGGTGATGAGGCGCGCGCTCTCGGCGTCCGTGCGGGCAACGATCAGCGTCGGAACGCCCATCACATCCGCGGCAAGCCGGGCGGCATTGAGGTTGCAGATATGCGCCTGGGTGGGGATCAGCACCTTGCCGCCGAGATGGCCGCACTTCTTCTCCGCCGCCAGTTGGTCCTCGAAATGAACCGCGGCCGCGCCGGCCTCGATATAGGCCTTCATGATCTCGAAGCAGTTGAGCGGTCCGCCGAAGCCCGCCTCGGCATCGGCGACGATCGGCACGAACCAGTCGCGGCGCGCGCCGCCTTCGGACACCTCGATCTGGTCGGCGCGCTGCAGCGTACGGTTGATCCTCCGCGCGAGTTCGGGCCCGGCGTTCGCGGGATACAGCGACTGGTCGGGATACATTGCGCCTGCCGTGTTTGCGTCGGCGGCGACCTGCCACCCGGACAGATAGATGGCGTCCAGCCCGGCGCGGACCTGCTGCATCGCCTGGTTGCCGGTAACGGCGCCGAGCGCCCGGACCGGCTCGTCGCGGTGGAGCAATTCCCACAAGCGATTCGCGCCACGCCGCGCAAGCGTATGCTCCACGACTACGGATCCGCGCAGTGCCGCGACTTCGTCCGGCCCGTAGCTGCGGCTGATTCCGTCGAACCGCCCGGCGGGTGCAGGCACCATCTCGTCAAAATGTGTCATCGCGTCGCCTTCGTGGAAATTGATCCAATCTTGCATGCAGATGAAACATCAGAGCGCTGAGTCCCGCACCTCAAAAAGGGCGCGGTTGTCACAAATTTACTTGTGACGATTGCGCGAAATTGACACTCTCCAAGAATGGTCAACGGGAAGCTCTTTCTCGGCCCCCGCATGCGTCGCCTGCGCCGCGACCGGACCATGTCGCAGACCGACATGGCGCAGAGCCTCGGCATCAGCCCAAGCTATCTGAACCATCTCGAACGCAACCAGCGGCCGGTCACGGCCGGCCTGTTGCTGAAGCTCGCGGAAACCTACGAAGTCGACGTCCGCGCCTTTGCCGCCGGCGGCGGAGCTCGCACCGGGCCCAACGAACTTGCCGAGATTTTCTCCGACGCCTTGCTCGGCGACCTCGACGTGCCGCGCTACGAACTCACCGAGCTCGCGCACAACAGCCCGTCGATCGCCGACGCCATTGCGAGACTGTATGCGGCCCTGAAGGAAGTCGGGCGCAATCCCGACCTCGCCTCGGGCGGCGATGCGCGGGCGCTTGTCACCCCCGAAAACTGGGTGCGCGACTATATCCAGCAGCACCGCAACCATTATCCGATCCTCGAGGAATGCGCCGAGACGCTGGGCGGAGCGATGAGCGATCCGCTGTCGATGGCGGAGCCCCTGCGGCGGCGGCTCAAGGAAGCCTGGGGCATCACGGCGGGCGTCGTGCCGCAGTCTGAACTCGGCAATGCCAGCCAGGCTTACGACGCCGAGCGCCGGCTGTTCCGAGTCTCCTCGCTCCTCCGCGCCGAAAACCGCACCTTCGCCTTGGCGTACCAGCTGGCGATGATCGAATTCGCCGATGTGATCGGCAAGATGGTCGCCGACGCAGCGCCTCCGGACCGCGGGATCGGCGAGCTTCTGCACATGAGCCTCGCCAATTATGCCGCCGGCGCCATCATGATGCCCTACGGCCGCTTCCTCGCGAAGGCCGAGGAGTACCGTTACTCCATCGACCGCCTGTGCGGGGACATGGGCGCCAATGTCGAGCAGGTCGCGCATCGCCTGACCACGCTCGGCCGCCCCGGAGCGCGCGGCGTGCCCTTCTTCATGCTGAGGGTCGATCCAGCCGGCAACATCTCGAAGCGTTACGCCGGCGAGAATTTTCCCTTCTCGAGGTTCGGCGGCACCTGCCCCCGCTGGAACCTGCACGCGGCCTTCCAGGCGGCGGGGCAGGTCGTCACCCAGGTCATCGAGAACTTCCGGACGGCCAGCGCTATTTCACGGTTGCCCGGACTATCGAGCGGCCAGTCACCACCGGCCTCAACGCCGGGCTTCTGGCGATCGGCCTTGGCTGCGACTTGAAGCATGCCCACAAGCTGACCTGCGCCGACGGCGTCGATCTCAGCAATCCGCCGGTCACTCCGGTCGGCCCCGCCTGCGCGATCTGCCCGCGCGTCGACTGCTCGCACCGCGCGACCCCGCCGGCCAGGCGAATGCTGGCGATCGACACCTCGCGGAAAACGATCTCGCCCTACCCGTTCGTCGCCGGCTGAGCAGCGAGCAGCAGCGCCGCGAGCCTAACGTTCGGTCCGCGCGGACTCGCTCGTGAACTCGGTTTCCGGAATGTCGTGGGTCGGCTTCGTGGCCCAGCGGACGACCACGGCAGCGGCCATCGCGACCGCAAGCACGACTATGCCGCAGGCGGCGGCCACGACGCTGGCTGCCTTCGCCAGTCCTGTCTTGAGCGATCTCACCATCCGAAAACACGCGGCATGGTGCGATGTTGCACGAACTCCGCCGGCGACGCCAATCTTATGAATAGCTGACGTCCCGCGATGGGGCGATTGCGGGCGTCCGGCGCCGCTCTTCAATCCGTTAAATCAGCGCAGTTTCTGCCCGATCGCGGAAGCCTTTCCGGCTATGCCTGAGCCTGGCGAGCCATTGACGAGCCGGCGCGTCGGGGCGGCATCGGCCCGATACCGTGCGACGCCTGTCCTTCGCCGTAGCCATGATAGTCTCGGAACCAGGCGACGAAGGCGGGAATGCCCTCCTCGATCGAGGTCGCAGGGCAATAATCGAGGTCGCGCCGGGCGTCGGAGATATCGGCATAGGTGTCGCGGACGTCGCCCTGCTGCATCGGCTTGAGATTGCGCAGCGCGCGGCGGCCGCACGCTTTCTCGATCGTGGCGATGAAATGGCCGAGTTCCACGCTTTTGTTGTTGCCGAGGTTGTAGACGGCGTGCGGACTCTTGCTTCCCCCGGGCTTGCCGGCGCCATCGTCGGCCGGCGGGCGGTCGAGCGCGGCCAGGATGCCGTGCACGATATCGTCGACATAGGTAAAGTCGCGCCGCATGTGCCCTTCCCCGTTCACGTCGATCGGCCGGCCTTCGAGGACCGCCTTGGTGAACAGCCACGGCGCCATGTCCGGGCGTCCCCACGGACCGTACACCGTGAAGAAGCGGAAGCCGGTCTGCGGCAAGCGGAACAGGTGCGCATAGCTCTCGCTGAACAGCTCGTCGGCCTTCTTGGTCGCCGCATAAAGGGACACCGGATGATCGGTGCGGTCCTCGACACAGAACGGCAGGCGCTCGTTGCCGCCGTACACCGACGACGACGATGCGTAGACGAGATGCTCGGCGCCGACGTGCCGCGCATATTCGAGGATGTTGAGGTGCCCGACGACATTGGACATCGCGTAGGCGTGCGGGTTCTGCAGCGAATAGCGCACCCCGGCCTGGGCGCCGAGGTGGACGATCCTGCGCACTTCGTGCCCTCTCAGGCTTTGCTGAAGCGCGTCGGGGTCGGTGAAATCCGCTCGTACGAACGTGAAGCTGCCGGTCCCGATGTCCCGCAGCTCACCGAGCCTGTCGAGCTTCAGCTGGACAGGATAATAATCGTTGAGGTTGTCGATGCCGACGACGTCTTCCCCGCGCCCCAGGAGGCGCCGAATCGTGTGGAATCCGATGAACCCCGCAGCTCCGGTGACAAGTATGGACACTTGCTCCTCCCCATGCTGGCAATGAGACTACGTACCTGCTGCCGGCGTCCTCGACCGGCTTGACCACGCTTTACCCTTACCGCCGCGGCGTCCCCGCTAGTCCACGCTAGACGTGCTCGGGATCGCTCTTGATCCGCTTGAGATGATCCTCGAAGGCGCGCGCGAGCGTCAGATGCTGGGCCCGCATGCTGGCGCACTCGCAATCCTGTGCCGCCCTGCGCTCCTGCGCCAGGCGCCGCACCGTATATTCCAGTTCGTAGTCCATGGCCGTCAACAGCCCCGCTGAGTCGACAGGCCTTGAATTACCGCATCGAACGGAAACACAATCAAGCTTCGGCGGAGTATTAGCCTGTCTGGATTTGGGGCTTTCGTGGCCCGCGGCGCGCGCATCGGCGCAGCAATGTTGACGATACGGCCGCGGTCGGGCAATCGGCCCGCGCCTCTCCGGAGCCATGCTGCCGGCGCCTGGTCGAACGGCGCAACCGGCACGGGGCCGCAGGGATGCGGGTATGATGTAATGGTAGCCTGTCAGCTTCCCAAGCTGATCGCGCGGGTTCGATTCCCGCTACCCGCTCCAAAATCAGCCATGCCGGGGGCATGGCTGAATTTGGAGCGCCCGAAGCAAAGCGAAGGGGCGACCCGCCGCAACATTCCCGGTTCTGGAGCACCCTGAGTGCAGCGGACTGCGCCAACCCGCGCCGTCTCCGGTCGAATCCTCGGAAGTCAGCAAGCACCGCACCCGTCCTCCACCTCACGAGAGGCGAAGGACGGGACCGCGTTACGGCTGTTCTTAGAAGCCGATGTTCAGCGACGCCGAGAAGGTCCGCGGCGCGCCGATGTAGGCGAACGGGATCGACGAGGACGACGTGTTGCCGCCGAAGCCGGCGACGTAGAGCTTGTCGAACACGTTGGTCACGTTGAGCTGCAGGTAGGTCTGACGACCGAGTTGCGGGCTGATGTGCGGCAGCAGCGAGCCGAGGTTGATCCGAGCGTCGAGATCCACGACCGTGTAGGCCGGCGTCTTGGCCGGATAGACGGTGTAGCCCGACGAGAAGATCGGCACGTTCTGGTCGTTCACGTAGCGCGGACCGGTTCGCTTGGCCTGGACGCCCAGAACGACGGGGCCCGTGTTCCATTCCGCGCGTCCGCCGAGCAGGTAGGTCGGAGCGCCGCTCTCGCGCTTGCCGGCGGTCAGGCCGTTCACGAAGATCGGCTGGTCGACAGTCGAGCAGGTGCCGGTGCCGGTCGATGCGCCCGCGGTCACCTGCGCTGCCGTGCACGAACCGGTCTGCACGTTCTCGAGGATCTTCGACTTCAGGATCGAGCCGAACGCGTACAGCGTCACCGGCTTGATCGGCTGGTACGCGATCTGCCCGTCGAGGCCGTACTTATGCACGGTTCCGAGGTTGCGGTAGATCGTGATGTCCTGGACCGGGTCGTAGGACGAGGCCAGGCGGTTGTTGAAGATCGTGTACCAGGCCGCGAGCTGCGCCTGGACGCGAGCCGAGCTGTAGCGCACGCCGGCATCGAAGTTATCCGTCGTCTCCGGGTGCGGCGACTGCGACACCGGGAACGCGAGCGACTGATAAAGATTGTCGGTGCCGGGGACCTGAAGGCCCTTGTTGTAGTCGCCGTAAAGCGCAAGCCGGGTGTTCAACTGGTAGCTGAAGCCGCCGGTCGGCAGGAGCTTGTGGTACTTGAGAACGCGGTGGATCGGCGGGGTGTAGGCCGGATTGGCCGTCAGGAACGCAGCCTGCGAAGCCGCGTCGTTGAAGCAATCGACGAACGTCCCGTTGCTCTCCGTGACGCAGTAATTGTTGAGGTCGCGCTTGAAGTAGGGCGCAGCGAGGCCGAGGTTCACCGTCAGCTTGTCGTCGATGAAGTGGCCCGTGTAATCGGCCGCCACCTTGTCGAGGATCGCGAACGACTTGCGGTTGCGCTTCTCGATCGGAAGCCCGGTCGCGTCCTTCACCGAATCGTTGATCGGGAAATATTCGGTCGTGTGGCCATTGTCCTGAAGCAGCGCGACTTCGCCGGTCTGCCGGTGCCGGCCGTAATCGTGCGAGTAGCTGACCCGGAAGCTCTGGCCCGGCGCGAAGTCCCAGCGCAGGTTCGAGATCAGGCCGTAGCGGTGGGTCTCGGTTTCGCTCGGAGCGTAGACCTCGACCTGGTCGAGCAGGTCGCCGTCGCCGTTGAGGTCGATCCCGCCGAAATAGGGCTGGCCGCCGATGTAGCCGAAGATCGGGGCGCCGCCGACCGTCTTGAACCCTTCATTGCCCTTGACCGCGCCGCTGCCGCCGTTGGCCCGGGTGTACTGGAAGCTCGGGTCGACCGTCAGGATCAGGTTGCTGGCCAGCGAGAACTTCGAGTTGATCCGGATGTTGCCGGTGTTCGACGGGTTGAAGCTGTAATCGAAGGCGGTGCCGCAGCTGTTCGGCACGTCGGCGACGCCGGCCTGCGGCGTGTCGGTGGTGCACGGCGCAAGCGTGTACTCGCGCTCGTGGCGAGTGATCGGGAAGCGGTTGGTCGAGCCGGACCCGACGACGCGCGGAGCCGAGTTGGTCGAGCTCTGCGTGGTGTCGATGCGCAGCGGCACCGACGCGAAGTTGCCGTTGCGGTTGGCGTTGTAGTGACCGGCAATGGAGATGAAGTCGCCGTTGCTGCCGATCGGCTGGTAGATCTTGGCGTTGTACTGCTCTTTGTGGGTCTTGCTGGTGCGCTGGTACGGGTTCTGGTTGGTCTCGAAGCTGCCCGCGACCCAGGCCCGCGTGCCCCACGGCGTGAACGTGCCGGTGTTGACCATCCCGAAGATGCGCCGGAAGTCCCAGTCGCCGATCGAACCGACCATCCGGACGCCCGGAGTTAGCGTGGGATCGACCGAGCGATAGTTGACCGTGGACCCGGTGGCTGCCGCGGTCGGGCTGTCGACGTCGGTCGTTCCGAGATTGACGTTGACCTGCTGGATCAGCTCCGGATCGAGCTGCTGGTTCGAATAGAGCGCGTAGTTGCCGGTGTCGTTGAGCGGCAGGCCGTCGAACGTCTGCGAGATGCGGCTGGCATCGAAGCCGCGGATGGTCAGCGTTCCGCCCGACGATCCGTACGGGTCGTTGTTCTGGAAGGCGACGCCCGGAAGCATGTTGATCGTTTCATCGATCGACTGGCCGGGGCGCTGCTTGGCGATGAATTCCTGGGTCAGGACGCCGCGCGTCTTGACGCCCGGGGGAGCGACGATCCCGTCGACGCCCGGCCGCGTCTTGCCGGTGACGACGATCGCATGCTGCTCCTGTTCGACCGTACCCGTCGACTGGGCAGTGGCGGCCGCAGGCACAAAGACAGCGGCAGAACAAAGCAAAGCACTGAGTTTTTTCACGGAAATCAACCCCCCGGCTGAAAGGATGTGGTGGAATTCCGGGGCGCTATAGCCGCCTCGTTGCGGTTTCATGACAGCTGTTTGGGACCGTTGCGCGGATCCTCACGGCCGTGTCATTTCAACCACAATTCGTCGGCTGGTCGCCCCCGCGACTTGGCTCGGAGTCAGCAAATCTGCAGGTACATTGCAATCCGGGCGCCAAAATCCTGGGGATATCGTGGCCGTTACCCGCGGCGGTCGAGCGCCCGGCCCGCAGCGACGAACGCATAAACGAGCGGCGGCACCAGCACCGCCGACAGAACGACTTTGGCAAGCATCTGGCCGAGCAGAAGCTCGCCGATCGGGAACACGCCGTAGAAAGCGACAGTGATGAAGATGAGGGTGTCGACGATCTGGCTGAGCACGCTCGCGATCCCGGCGCGCAGCCACAGCATGCGCGACCCTTCGCTCGCCTTCAAACGGCTGAAGATGGTGACGTTGAGGAAGGTCGACGTCCCGTAGGCGATGATTTCGCCGATCCAGATTCGCGGCGTTCCGCTCATCATCGTTTCGAACGCGGACAGGCGCTTCGGGTCCATGTCGGGCGACGCCGGAATCGCGAGCACGACGAGGCTGAGCAGAAGCGACACGATCAGCGGCACGAAGCCGATCAGCACCAGCCGATTCGCAATCGCCCGACCGTGAAGCTCGGCAACCGAACTCGATGTGACGACCAGCAGCAGGAAGGCGAAAATGCCCGCCTCGACCGCGAGCGGCCCGAGCGCCACCTGCTTGTTGCCGAGCACGCCGGCAATGCACACCATGCCGCCATAGAAGATCGCGAGCGCGAACAGGGACAGCGGGACAGCGGTGATGGCGCCTTGCGGATCGCCGGCGGCGGCTTGGACTTCGGATGTCATGGCGTGGGAGGGGTAGCGGCTTCCCGGATTCGCGCAAGCACGCCCTGGTTCGAGCAGGCGTTGACCATTGCTTGGGCGGGCGGGTAGCGGGCCGATCCGTGACTTCCACTCAACTCGATGTCGTGGCGATCGGCGATGCCATTGTCGACGTGATCGCGACCTGCGACGACGCGTTCCTGCGCGAGCGCGAGCTCACCAAGGGCTCGATGCAGCTGCTTTCGACCTCTCAGGCCGACGATCTCTATGCGGCCATGGGTTCGGCGCGGGAGATCAGCGGCGGCTCGGCCGCGAACAGCATGGCCGGGGTCGCCGCTCTCGGCCTTCGCTCCGCCTTCATCGGCCAGGTCGCGACAGACCAGCTCGGCGACATTTTCGCGCACGACATGACGGCGCTCGGCGTCCGCTTCGCAACGCCGCCGCTGGACTCGGGCCTGCCGACGGGACGCTGCCTGATCCTCGTCACGCCCGACGCCCAGCGGACGATGAACACCTGCCCGGGCGCAAGCCATGAGCTGACCGTGCAGGCGCTCGACGAAGCGCTGATCCGCTCCGCCGCCGTGACCTTCCTCGAAGGCTATCTGTGGGGTCCCGAGCGGCCGCGCGAGGCGATGCTCGCCGCCGCGGAAATCGCCCACTCGAGCCGGCCGAACGGTCGCCTTCACTCTGTCCGAAAGCCTCTGCATCGGCCAGCGCCGCGAAGGCGTGTGGGGGATGATCGAGGCGGGCACGTCGACCTCCTGTTCGGCAACGAGGACGAGGTCCGCCATCTGACCGGCTGCGGCAGCCTCGCCGACTGCCTCGACGCGCTCTCCTCCCGGGTCAAGACCCTGGTCATCACGCGTGGCGCACAGGGTGCGGTCGCGGTGTCGGACGGCGCCACCGCGTCGGTCGAGGCGGCGCGGGCGGCCAAGGTCGTCGACACCACCGGCGCCGGCGACCTGTTCGCCGCCGGCTTCATCGCGGCGCACTGCCGGGGCCGCGATCTCGGCGCGAGCCTTACCGCCGGAAGCCTCGCGGCGGCCGAAGTGATCTCGCACTTCGGTGCCCGGCCGGAGAAGGACCTCAAGGAGATCGTCGGACTGTGACCACCATCAAGCGCGTCGCCGTCTATTGCGGATCGGCCCCGGGCGCGGACTCGCGCTTCGCCGACCAGGCGCGGGCGACGGCGCGGGCCATGGTCGAGGCTCAGGTCGACCTCGTCTACGGCGGCGGCCGCCTCGGCCTGATGGGCGTCGTTGCCGACACCGTTCTCGAGCTTGGCGGCCGCGCCTATGGAGTGATCCCGCAGGCGCTGGTCGATATCGAGGTCGCTCACCGCGGCCTCAGCGAGCTTCACACCGTCGCCAACATGCACGAGCGCAAGGCGAGGATGACCGACCTCGCGGACGCTTTCCTCGCCCTGCCTGGCGGCGTCGGCACGCTCGACGAATTGTTCGAGGCGTGGAGCTGGAACGCGCTCGGCTATCACTGCAAGCCGTTCTGCCTGCTCAACGTCGACGGCTTCTGGGACAGGCTGATCGGGTTCCTCGACCATGTCGGCGAAGCTGGCTTCATGTCGCCGAAGCGGCGCGGTCAGTTGCTGGTGGCGCGGAGCCCCGAGGAAGCCCTGAAACTGCTGGACGAAGCGGCGTCAGGCGCTACGCAAGGCATGGTCTGGTAGAGTATTCCGTAGGGAACTGGCTGGGGGGAGCCACCGAGTGAATCAAAAGCTGTTGGGCGTCGTCGGGATCGTCGCCATCCTGGCGCTTGCCTATCTGTTGTCCGCCAACCGCCGGGCGATCCGCCTGCGCGTCGTCGGCGCTGCGTTCGCCCTGCAGGCGGCAATCGCCTTCATCGTGCTCTACACCAGCGGCGGCCGGACCGTCATCGAGTGGCTGTCGGCCGGCGTCGCCGACCTTCTCGGCTATGCCAACAAAGGCACCGAGTTCCTGTTCGGCCCGGCCGACAAGAACCCCCTTGCCAACACCTTCGCGATCGCCGCGCTTCCCGTCATCATCTTCTTCGCAAGCCTCGTCGCCATCCTGTATTATCTTGGCGTCATGCAGCGCGTGGTGCGCTGGGTCGGCGGCGCGATCGGCTGGGTGACCGGCATCAGCCGGGTCGAATCGCTGAGCGCCGCCGCCAACATCTTCGTCGGCCAGTCGGAATCGCCGCTGGTCGTCCGCCCCTATCTCGCCAGCCTTCCGCCCTCGCGCCTGTTCACCGTGATGACGGTCGGCATGGCGGGCGTCGCCGGGACCATCCTCGCCGCCTACGCAAGCCTGCTCGGCGCTCGCTATCTGCCTTATCTGCTCGCGGCCTCCTTCATGTCGGCGCCTGGCGGCATCCTGATGGCCAAGATGATCATGCCCGACGACCGGCGCGACACCGACGCGGTCGAGGACACCAAGGTCGAGGTGGTCGAGACCTTCGAGGAGGGCGTGAAGCCCGCCAACATCATCATGGCCGCGGCCCAGGGGGCGCAGACGGGCGTCAAGCTCGCCGTCGCGGTCGGCGCCATGGTCCTCGCCTTCGTCGCTCTCGTCGCGCTCGCGAACGGCCTGCTCGGCGGGCTCGGCAATATCGTCGGCCTCCCCGGCCTCAGCTTCCAGCGGCTGGTCGGCTACATCTTCGCTCCGATCATGTTCCTGATCGGCGTCCCGTGGAAGGAAGCGCTGACCGCCGGCGGCCTGTTCGGCACCAAGCTCGTGCTCAACGAATTCGTCGCCTTCATCGACCTCGGCCAGATGAACGCCGCCGTCCTGAGCGACCGCAGCCGCGCAATCGTCACGTTCGCGCTCTGCGGCTTTGCGAACTTCAGCTCGATCGCGATCCAGATGGCGGTGACCGGCGGCCTCGCCCCCAACCAGCGGCCGGTGATCGCCCGCCTCGGAATCCGAGCCCTCCTCGCCGCCTCCCTCGCCAATTTGATGTCGGCGGGCGCTCGGCCGAGGCTGAAGGGCTCTTTTCCCATGCACCGAAGGTTGCTAAATGGATGCTGAAACAAGTTCAGCATGACGCTAAGACTCATGGCTACTCTCACTTCCGACAACATCGCCTCCGTCTCCCTGAATGACGCCGGCCGCGATCCCGAGACCTTCGCCCAGCGTCTCGGCCGCAGCTTCGAGGAGTACGGCTTCGCGGTGATCGCCGACCACGGCATTCCCCAGGATCTGATCGACCGCGCCGAGGACAAGGCCAAGGCCTTCTTCGCCCTCCCCGAGGACGTGAAGCGCAAGTACGCGGTCGCCGGCATGGGCGGCGCCCGCGGCTACACGCCGTTCGGAATCGAGACCGCCAAGGGCGCCAAAGCGCACGACCTCAAGGAATTCTGGCACGTCGGCCGCGACCTCGCGCCCGGCCACCGCTTCCGCGACCACATGCCGGACAATCTCTGGCCGTCGGAAGTCCCCGGCTTCAAGGACACCTTCCTCGAACTCTACGCCGCCTTCGACCGCGCGGGTCTCACCATCCTCAAGGCAATCGCCCGCTACCTCGGCATCGCCGAGGACTATTTCGAGGATGCGGTTCGCGACGGCAATTCGGTTCTCCGCGCGCTCCACTACCCGCCGCAGACCGAGCCGACCGGCGAGCACATCCGCGCCGGCGCCCACGAAGACATCAACGCCATCACCTTGCTGATCGGCGCCGAAGAGGCTGGGCTCGAATTGCTCACCCGCGACGGCCGCTGGATCCCGGTCTCGCCGAAACCCGGCGAACTGGTCATCAACATCGGCGACATGCTGCAGCGGCTGACCAACGGCGTGCTGCGCTCGACCTCGCACCGGGTCGTCAATCCGGCTCCCGACCGGGCGAGCAAGGCGCGCTACTCGATGCCCTTCTTCCTCCACTTCCGCTCGGACTTCCTGATCGACGCGCTGCCGCAGACGGTGCCCGCCGGCGAACAGGCCAAATGGCCTCCGATCACCGCGAACGACTACCTCCAGGAGCGGCTGAGAGAGATCAAGCTGGCCTGACTGGAGGACTCACGTGAAGTATCTCGTCATGACTATTCGCGGGCAGCACTTCGACCCGGACGCAGTTCCCGCGCATTACGAATTCCTGGACAGACTTCGCGCGGAGGGCGCGCTGGAACAGGCTGGCCCGTTCACCGACAGGACCGGCGGCGCCTATGTGCTCGCCGCCGAGAAGTCTCGATGATGCGCGACGCCTCGCGGAGCAGGACCCGCTCCACGTCCGGAAGTGCTCGACGGTGACCGTTCACGAATGGGATGCGAGCTAGCCCCGCATCGGATCACTCGCCGCTGCGCAGGTTCGCCGGGCCGAAACCGAACGGAATCAGCTCGCCGATCCGGTGCTGCTCGACCGCCGAGCCGTCGCCGCTTCCGCACACGATCTCGACATCGCGGCCGCCGAGCTGCGCCGCTTCGAGGATCGCCTGCCGGCAGCCGCCGCACGGCGTGCAGACCATGGCGCCCTCGCCGCCGACACCGCGATCCGCGCCACCTTGTCGAGCCCGAACGCATGCTGCGCCGCGGTCAGCGCGCTCTGCTCGGCGCACAGCCCGAGCCGGTAGCAGGCGTTCTCCATGTTCGCCCCGGTGACCACCTCGCCGTCGACGCTCTCGATCGCGCAGCCGACGTGGAAGTTCGAGTAAGGCGCATAGGCCTTCGCGCAGCCTCACGGGCAAGGGCTAACAACTGTTCATCTGTCATGCCCTTGTCTTTAGCGGCGGCACGGGGCATGCGCCAGTCGTCGCCGAATCTGCAGAGTGCCGCAGATCGAATGCGCATCGAGTTCATCGTTGCTCTTGCCGCCGCCGCCGCCCTCCTCCCCTCGCCCGCGCTCGCCTGGGGCAAGACCGGCCACCGCGTCGTCGCCGCCATCGCCCAGACTCAGCTGAGCGGCCTCGCCTGGGCGCACATCCGGGAAATCCTCGGCCCCGGCGAGAACCTCGTCGACGCCGCCAACTGGCCCGACGAGATGCGCTCCGACCCCGCGAAATACTGGCAGAAAACGACCCCGCCCTGGCACTATGTGACCCTGAACGGAATCATCTACGACCAGGCGCCGCCGGAGGGCGACGCGCTGGAGGCGCTCGACCACTTTCGCAAGGTGCTCCAGGACCCGTCCGCGAGCCTCGCCGACAAGCAGACGGCGCTGCGCTTCGTCGTCCACATCGTCGGCGACCTCCACCAGCCGCTGCACGTCGGCAAATGCTGCGACCGCGGCGGCAATGAGGTGAAGGTGACCTATTTCGGCAAGCCGACCAACCTGCATTCCGTCTGGGACACGCATGCTCGTCGACGACGAGAATCTGTCGTTCAGCGAGCTTGCCGACAAGCTCGAGCGGCACACGACGCCACAGCGACGTCATCGATTGGTGGGACATCAACCCGCGCGACTGGATCAGCGAGAGCGGGGAGCTTCGCGATACGCTCTACCCGACGGCCGCCGACATGCCGAAGCCTGACAAGGGCAAGGCCAAATCGAGGAAGAAATCGAAGGAGCCGCCCCTCCCCGATCTCTCCTACAGCTACCAGTTACAAGATGACGCCGCTGATGGAGAAGCGGCTGAGCCAGGGCGGCGTCCGGCTCGCCGCCTATCTCAACGACATCTTCGCCCAGCCGGAGCCGATCGCCCATCCGTTCCGCGAGATCGGCCGCTGATGCTCCGCCGGATTGCTCCGCTGCTTGCACTGTCGGCGCTGGCCGGCTGCGCGACGACTCCGCGCCGCGCTCGGCCCGCGCGTGCCGGTCGAGGTCCAGATCCTCGCCATCAACGACTTCCACGGCAATATCGAAACGCCCCCGGACCCGGTGAAGGTCACGCAGCCGGATGGCAGCGTCGTCACCGCCCGCATGGGCGGCGCGGCGCAGCTTGCATCGGCGCTGCAGCGTGCGCGGGCCGGCCATGCCAACACGATCACCGTCGCTGCCGGCGACCTGATCGGCGCCTCGCCGCTCGCTTCGGCCTACTTTCTCGACGAGCCGACCATCGACGCCATGAACATGCTCGGCCTAGCCTCGCGTCGGTCGGCAACCATGAATTCGACAAGGGCTCGGCCGAGCTTCTGCGCATGCAGGCCGGCGGCTGCGGCAAGAACACCAGCCGCAAACCCTGCCGGCTGGAGCCGTTCGCCGGCGCCCGCTTCGAATATCTCGCCGGCAATGTCCTCCGCGACGACGGCAGCACCTTGTTCCCCGCGACCGCGATCCGCCAGGTCGGCCCGATCAAGATCGGCTTCATCGGCGAAACCCTCAAGGAGACGGGACTGGTCGTCACTCCGGCCGGAGTTGCCGGCCTTCACTTTGCGGACGAGGCAGCGACCGCAAACGCGCTTGTGCCCAAGCTCAAGGCGGCCGGCGCGGATGCCATCGTCCTCCTCATTCATCAGGGCGGCAAGCTCCCCGAGGTCTATGCCGAACAAGGCTGCAACGGCCTGTCCGGCGACATCCTGCCGATCCTCGACAAGCTCGACCCGGCGATCACCACCGTCATATCCGGCCATACGCACGAAGCTTACGCCTGCGAGATCCAGAAGGGCGGCGCGACCCGCCTGCTGACCAGCGCCGGGAAGTACGGCTATCTCTACACCGACGTCCGGCTGGAATTCGATCCGGCGACCCACAAGCTGATCGGCGAGCGCGCGGCCAACGTGCCCGTCACCGGCCAGGCGGGCGCGGATGCAAGGTCGCTGCCCTCGTCCACCGTTACGCCGAGGCCGTGAAGCCCGAGGCGGAGCGCGTCGTCGGCCACCTCGCCGGGCCGCTCGCCAAGAGCCCGGGCGACCGCGAATCTCCCGTCGCCGACCTCATCGCCGACGCCCAGTTCGCAGCGACCCGGCGGCCCGACCAGGCGGCGCACAGCTCTCCTTCATCAACACCGGCGGCGCGCGCACGCCGCTCGTCCCGCGCGCCGACGGGAGCGTCACCTACGCAAGCATCTTCGCGCTCGAGCCGTTCGGCAACGACCTCGTCGTCAAGACACTGACCGGCGCGCAGCTGAAGGCGCTGCTCGAGCAGCAGTTCAAGACCGAGAACGGCTCGGCCGAGCTCGTCGATTCGATCCTGGTGCCGTCGGCCAACTTCCGCTTCGCCTACGATCTCAAGCGGCCCGACGGGCAACACATCGTCGCGATGACTCTCGACGGAAAGCCGATCCAGCCGGATGCCCGCTACCGGGTCAGCGTCAACAGCTTCCTGTCGAGCGGCGGCGACGGCTATTCCGTCCTGACCCAGGGCACCGACCCGTTCGACGCGGGAATCGACCTAGATGCGCTCGAAGCCTGGCTCGGCACCGATCCGGCGGTCCCCACCGGTGGCCGCCTGACGGACTCGACTCCTCGCTAGCGAAGCGGCGGCTCGTCGAAGCTGCGGAGCTTGCGGGAGTGGAGCGCGTCGCCCTCCTGCTTCAATAGGCCGAGCGCCTCGATGCCGATGCGCAGATGCTGGCTGATCGCCCGCTCGTAGAAGGCGTTGGCCTGTCCGGGCAGCTTGAGCTCGCCGTGAAGCGGCTTGTCGGACACGCACAGCAGCGTCCCATAGGGCACCCGGAATCGGTAACCCTGCGCCGCGACCGTCGCCGATTCCATGTCGATTCCGACCGCGCGGCTCTGGTTGAAACGGACGCCGGACGCGGCGAAGCGAAGCTCCCAGTTGCGGTCGTCGGTGGTGACGACGGTGCCGGTGCGAAGCCTGCGCTTCAGGCTCTCCTCCTCCTCGCCGGTGACCGTGATCGCCGCGTCGAAAAGCGCCTGCTGAACCTCGGCGATCGCCGGCAGCGGGATCTCTGGGGAAGCACGTCGTCGAGCACGTGGTCGTCGCGCAGATAAGCGTGGGCGAGCACGTAATCGCCGATCGACTGGCTCGGCCGAAGCCCGCCGCAATGGCCGATCATCAGCCACACCTGCGGCCGCAGGACCGCGACATGATCGCAAATCGTCTTGGCGTTCGACGGGCCGACGCCGATGTTGACCAGGGAGATGCCGGTATTGCCCTCGGCCATCAAATGATAGGCCGGCATCTGGTGGCGCCGCCACTGGCCCGCCGCGATCTGCGCCTCCGCCCCGTTGAGCTCGCCGCGCTCGTACAGGCCGCCCGGCACCGACAAAGCCGTGAACCGCGAATCCTTGCGCCGAAGCGAATCGATGGCGACGCCGACGAACTCGTCGACGTAGCGGACGTAATTGGTGAACAGCACGAAATGCTGGAAATGCTCGGGCTTGGTCCCGGTGTAATGGCGAAGCCGCGCCAGGCTGAAATCGGTGCGGGGACCGTCGAACAGCGCCAGCGGCCGCGCCTCGCCGCGGTTCCAGACGCCGTCGGCGATCTCGTCGCCGATGTGGACCAGCTCGTTCGACGGGAAGAAGCGCGACAGCTCCGCCGTCCCGATCTCCCCGACCTCGATCCCGCTGTTCTCGATCACGTAGGCGTAGGGAATTTCGCTCTTCGAGCGGCCGACCGAGATCGTCGCGCCATAGTCGCGGCTGAGGTGCTCGAGCTGCTCGACCAGATACTCCCGGAACAGGTTCGGCCGGGCGATGCTCGTCGCATAGACGCCCGGTTCCGATAGCCGGGCAAACGGCCGCCCGACCCGCCCGGACGGATCTTGCCCGTCATATTCGATCCTGAGCTCGGGATAGGCGAAGGCGCCGCACGATCTCGCTTCCGGCTCGGGAAGGGTGCGGTCGCGGACGTAGGCGGCAAGCGCCTTGCGGAGATTGTCGACGGACTGGTCGTAGATGGCCGCAAGCTGGTCAACGGCGGCAAGCACGGATGTCTGTGTTCCCATCCGCAGCGACTGCAACGGCCCGCGCCGACTTTCAAGCGCGCAGCGTCGCTAGATGCCGCCGATGACTGGCGCGATTCCGCGTTCCGAAGACGATCGGCGAGCGATGCCGCGCAGATTTCGGCGAGCGTCCCGTCTTCGGACCGGATCACGAAATTGGCGCCATAGCCGCCGTCGCGGACGAACGGATAGCTACCGATCGAAACGCCCGGGTTGGCCTTCTCGACCTCGCTGAGCAGATCGGCGACCTCGCTCTCCGCGACCCGCGCGCCGACCGTCACCGACACCACCGGCCGCCCTCCGGCCAGCGTGCCGGTCAGGGCCTCGATCATGCTCGCGGCAATGTCCGGCACGCCGGCGAGGATGTAGATGTTGCCCCATTTGACGCCCGGCGCGCCGGAGCTCGGATTGGCGATCAGCTCGGCGCCCTCGGGCACCCTCGCCATCCGCAGCCGGGCTTCGGTCAGCTCGATCCCGCCGCGCGGCGTAATAGTCCTCGAGCATCCTCCGCGCTTCGGGTGGACGACGACCGCGACGCCGAGCGCCTCGGCAATCGCGTCGATGGTGATGTCGTCGTGGGTCGGGCCGATCCCGCCCGTCGTGAACAGATAATCGTGAGCGCCTCGAAGCGCGTTGACCGCCTCGCCGATCCGCGCCCTGTCATCCGGCACGATCCGCACCTCGGCAAGGCGGATGCCCTGCTCGTTCAGCCACCCCGCGAGCCTGGCGACATTCTTGTCCTGCGTGCGGCCCGACAGGATCTCGTCGCCGATCACCGCCAATGCGGCGGTCCATTGCCTCGACTGGTCGCTCAAGCGGTCACTCCCGGTTCGACTTCCGGCGCTCCACTGCCTATCTATGGGCCATGACTCAATACATCACCGTCGCTGCCGATGATCGGGTCGAAGCCCGCAACGGCGTCATCAAGCTGCACGGCCCGGAAGGGTTCGAGGGCATGCGCCGCGCCGGCCGGCTCGCCGCCGAAATCCTCGACGCGCTTGCGCCGCACGTCGTCCCCGGCGTCTCGACGCAGGAGCTCGACGATATCGTCTATCGCATGACGGTCGACGGCGGCGGCGTTCCAGCGACGCTCGGCTACCGCGGCTACACCAAGAGCTGCTGCATCTCGATCAACCACGTCGTCTGCCACGGCATCCCGGGCGACAAGACGCTCAAGGACGGCGACATCGTCAACATCGACGTCACGCCCAAGCGTCGACGGCTGGCACGGCGACAGCAGCCGCATGTACCTGGTCGGCAACGTGCCCCTGCGCGCCCGCAAGCTGGTCGATGTCACGCACGAATGCCTGATGCTCGGAATCGAGCAGGCCAAGCCGGGCAACCATCTCGGCGATATCGGCAACGCGATCCAGCGCCACGCCGAGAGCCAGCGCTACAGCGTCGTCCGCGATTTCTGCGGGCATGGCGTCGGCCGCCTGTTCCACGACAGCCCGGAAGTCATCCACGCCGGCCGCCCCGGCACCGGCCCGGAGCTCAGGCCCGGAATGATCTTCACCATCGAGCCGATGATCAATCTCGGCCGCCCCGACGTGAAGGTGCTCGACGACGGTTGGACCGCCGTCACCCGCGACCGCTCGCTGTCGGCCCAGTTCGAACATTCGATCGGAATCACCGAGACCGGCTGCGAGATCTTCACGAAGAGCCCGGCCGGCCGCGACAAGCCTCCCTACGCGTAGAACTGGCGGCCAGTCCCGCGGCGCGATACGATGCGCGCGAACTTCCGCAGGGGACGCGACGTGAAGAAGGTCGAGGCGATCATCAAGCCGTTCAAGCTCGATGACGTGAAGGATGCGCTCCACGACGTCGGGGTCAGCGGCATCACCGTCACCGAGGTCAAGGGCTTCGGCCGCCAGAAGGGCCACACCGAGCTCTATCGCGGCGCCGAGTACGTCATCGACTTCCTGCCCAAGGTGAAGATCGAGGTCGTGATCGAGGACAGCCTCGTCGAAAATGTCGTCGAGGCGATCGAGAACGCCGCCCGCACCGGCCGCATCGGCGACGGCAAGATCTTCGTCACCAACGTCGAGCAGGCGATCCGAATCCGCACCGGCGACCGCGGCACCGACGCGATCTAGATGCCCGCGACCCGATGACCGAAGACCGGCAGATGCTGGCGTCGATGTCGCCCGACGAATTGCGGCGGGCGATGCGAAGCCTCGGCTATCGCACCCAGAACGACCTTGCCCAGGCGATCGGAGTGTCGCGCTCGGCGGTCAGCCTGTGGCTCGAAGGCAAGGTCGGCGTGCCGCGTCCGGTCGCGATGCTCCTGCGCATGCTGCTCGCCGCGCAGCGCCGCGCCTACTGACCGCGGGCTCGCCCAGCCCTGGCGGCGCTCCGCCGACGTCACCACGCCGTCGTGGTTGAGGTCCTCGCGGTCGAAGCGGGTCAGCGCCTGAGTCCTCGAACTGCGCCAGGGTCACCGACACCGCGCCGCCGAGCATCCGGTCGAGCATCCGCTGCGCGCGCGGCTCCGCCATCGCCCGAATCGCCGCGAGCCGCCGCCGCCTGCGCCAGCGCCTGCTCCGCCTCGTCGCGGGTCAGCAGCCCGTCATGGTTGGCGTCGAAGCGCTGGAACATGGAATCCGCCATCTGCTGCGCCTGCTGCCGGGTGCGGTCGGCCTGCATCCGCCCGTGCGTCGGAGCCTCGGCTGGCGGCGTCGCTGGAGTGGCAGAAGTAGCCGGAGCTGCCGGTGTAGCCGGCTGAACCGCTGGGCCGCCGCCTGGCTGCCGAGCACGCTCGCGCCCAGCGCAACAGCGAACATCATCGTCTTCATCGTCGTCGATTCCTCGGGTCGAATGTTGCGCGCCGATTGCCCCAGCCGCCGTGAACAGCCCATTTACACGCGGCACGGCCCGAGGCACCCCGGCTCCGGCCATGTGCAACCTCTACACCCAGTCGAAATCGGTCGACGAGATCGCCGCCATCTTCCGCAACCTGCAGATGCCGTTGAGCTATCCCGAGGGCATTCCCAACCTCGCCCCGCGCGACATCGCCATCACCGATCCCGCGCCGATCGTCCGCGCCTCGGCGTCCGAGCCCGGCAGCTTCGAGCTGGTCGTCCGCCGCTGGAGCTGGCCCGCCCCCAACGGCAAGCCCGTCTACAACTTCAAGTCGGAAGGCCGCACCTTCCCCTCGGGCCGCTGCCTCGCGCTCGCCGACGGCTTCTACGAGTTCACCAAGCCCGACGACCCGAAGCAGAAGACCAAGAACCGCTGGCTCTTCACCCCCACCGAGCACCCGCTCGTCGCCATCGCCGCCCTGGCCCGAACCAACCCGCAAGTCGGCGAAGCCTTCACTTTGCTGACCGGAGAGCCCGGCAACGACGTCTCCCCCTACCACCACCGCCAGATCATCGTCCTCCCGCCCGCAAGCTGGCGCCCCTGGCTCGAAGGCGCCCCCGAACGCGACCTCCTCAAGCCCAGCGAAACCGGCGCGCTTAGCGTCTGCGCGGCGCCGAGAGGCTAGAACCTCGTCATCCCGGCCTTGAGCCGGGACCCGCCTGCCTCGCGAACGGAAGCAATGCGTGAAATGCAGAGCCTACAAGGGATTGGGTTGAGGCCAGACCGACAGCGCCAACCGCCCCAGGCCAATGATGAACAGGGCTGCGCCGAACTGGTGCCAGCCTGTGGTCTTCAGATGAGCGGAATTTCGCAATAAGCGGCCGATCAGTGGACATGCTGCGAGCCGGAAATCAGCGCGAACCAGCCATTGGTCGGCGGCCATGGTCCCCTGATCAGAAGAAGGCCGAACCCCGCCTCCTCCAGCAACCAAAAACCAGACCCATCCGGCGATGATCGCGAACCAGGTGAAGATCAAGTTGGTCCGGCTTCGGTTCCAGTCCTGAAGGGGGGGGGGGGGGGGGGAGGGGCCTCCTTCCGATGTTCTTCTGCCACAGGCGGTGAATGACTCGGCATGATCAAGTCGGCAATGGTGGAAAGCGCCCATTGCCGATCGGCAGCTGATAATGTCACCGATGGACGAGGTGCGGATCACCCAATCGCGGACCAAGGTTCTGCTCCTGCTGGCCGGATCCTGGCGTTCGTCGCCGGCTATGTCTTGCTGCCCGACCCGGATCACCAGATGCCGGTCTGGGGCGGGTGGTTCTTCGGCCTCTGCGCGCTCGTCGCCGCCGTCCTCGTCGTTCGACCACGAACATTGACCCTCGACCAGGACGGGTTCTCGATTTCCGGCGGCCTCATCCGAACCGCCAGGACGACGCCGTGGAAGGACGTGACCGGCTTCTTCCCGTTAAGAATCCGCGCCGGCTCCAGCATGGTCGGATTCAACTACAGCGCCGATGCCGCCAGCAAGCCGCGAGGAACATGGGTGGCAAAGCACCTCTCGGGCGCCGACGCCGGCATAAGCGGCGGCTGGTCCTGTTCGACCGCCGACCTGGCCAACCAACTCAACGCCTATCGAGACCGCGCGCTGGCCGAGCGGTGATGTCCGCAATGGCGGGAAGGCAGGCATAGGCGGCGGCGGCAGCTTTGGCTGGAAAGCAGACATTAGCCGAACTCGCTACTCTCAGAGTCGAGCCCGCTTCCGCTTGAGCCACAGATTCTACTTGCAACGACGAGCGCCGTCCCCGAGGCAATCATCAAGCAAGCCAGAAGCAATTGGAGGCCGCCAAGCAAAAAGAAGATGCCCATTGCAGCGGCTGCCGCCCCCATCTTCCACCGTCTGCTGTCATCGACTTGGGCAGATGCCAGACTTGGCTCAACCTGGCGGTCTTCTCCATGCTTTCGGACATAGACGATGGCCGCAAGCGCAGCGAGGACAAGGACAACATAAGACACTGCTTGTGGCCACTTGTCGGCACCGGAAATCAAGCGGTGGCAACTGAGAAGGCTAGCAGGAGCACCACCCCGAAGAGGCTCAGCTTCAATACCAAGCGGGACTGCATCACAGCGCCACGCCTCTTCTCTTCTCTACACCCCTCATGTGCCTAGCGTATCATCGTTGGTAATGTCCGCAATGGGTCGAAAGCAGACATTAGCACTTTCCTACAGCCCCACATCTATGTTCCAATCCGGTTCATGGAACAGCAAACCAACGAACCAACCGCCACCCTTCCCTGCAACCCCCTGCCTGCCATCCGCCACGACGGCTGGAGCGGCGAGAAGATCGCGACCTTTTGCGAGACGCTCGCCGAGACGGCGGTCGTCGCCGAGGCCTGCGACGCTGCCGGCATGGGCATTTCCGGCGCCTACGCAGCGCGCCGCCGCAATCCGGTGTTCGCCGCCGCCTGGGATGCGGCGCTGGGCATCGCCCGGGAGCGGCTCGCCGACACGCTCCTCGCCCGCTCGATGGAGGGCAATATCGAGCAGATCTACCGCGACGGCGAGCTGGTCGGCGAGCGGCACGTAATCGACAACCGGCTCGGCCTCGCCATCCTCCGCCGCCTCGACCGCCTCGCCGAGACCGGCCTTTCCGTCAGCACGATCGGCCAGCGTGTCACCCTCGATCGTCACCCTCGCCCGGGTCCCGTCTGTCACCCTCAACCGATCGACTGGAGCTTCGCCATCGATGCCCTTCGCAGCGGCGACGACGAGGGCGTGGCCAGGGCGCTGGCGCTGCTCGACGGTGACAAAGTGGAGGAAGTGGAAGACCCCCGATTCCAAGCAGTCAGGGTGACAGTCTCGACGCCGACATCGTCGATCCCGAAGACCATTGCTGGAAGGACGGGGAAGGCGTGTGGATGACGAGCCTGCCGCCGCCGCCGGAGTTCGCCGGCTACGAGAGCACGGACTATGGCGATGACGGCTACGAACGCGAATGCACGCCGGACGAAGTCGACCTGTTCAATGCCTTCTACGCCGCGGTCGAGGCGGAGGAACGGGCCGAGGACGAAGCCTTCCGCGACGGCTGGCTTGCGCGCATCCGGGAGTTGCTCGAACCCGGTGAAAAATTCGCCGCGGGCTGACTCTCCGGCCGCCATCGGGAATCTGAACCCTCAAGCTCGAATCACGCCCTCTCGTCATCCCCGCGCAAGCCTGTCCTGAGCAGGTCGAAGGGGCGGGGACCCAGAGGAAGTGAACGTCGAGCGAAAGCAACCAGGTTCCCGCTTTTGCGGGAATGACGAGAGCAGGAAGCGGGAACAGACACATGGCGACCGACGCAGGAACGATCCTTTCGCGCATCAAGGACGAGGAGATCGAGTGGGTCGACCTCCGCTTCACCGATCCCAAGGGCAAGTGGCAGCACCTGACCATGGCCTCCGGCGTGATCGACGAGGACCAGCTGACCGACGGCTTCATGTTCGACGGCAGCTCGATCGCCGGCTGGAAGGCGATCAACGAAAGCGACATGATCCTGAAGCCCGACCTCGACGCGGTCTATGTCGACCCGTTCAGCGCGACGCCGATGCTGGTCCTGTTCTGCAACGTCGTCGAACCCTCGACCGGCGAGCTTTACGGCCGCGACCCGCGCTCGACCGCCACCCGCGCCGAGGCCTATCTCAAGGCGACCGGCGTCGGCGACACGGTGTTCGTCGGCCCGGAGGCCGAGTTCTTCATGTTCGACGACGTCCGCTTCGAGGACGGCTACACCGCCAGCGGCTACAAGCATCGACGACATCGAGCTGCCGACCAACACCGATGCGCGAATATGAAGGCGGCAACCTCGCCCACCGGCCGCGCGCCAAGGGCGGCTATTTCCCGGTCGCGCCGGTCGACAGCGCCATGGACATCCGCGGCGAGATGGTCGCGACGATGATCGAGATGGGCCTGCCGATGGACAAGCACCATCACGAGGTCGCCGCCTCGCAGCACGAGCTTGGCCTGACCTACGGCGGCCTGGTCGAGACCGCCGACCGCATGCAGATCTACAAATATGTCGTCCACATGGTCGCCCACGCCTACGGCAAGACCGCGACCTTCATGCCCAAGCCGATCGCCAAGGATAACGGCAGCGGCATGCACACCCACATGTCGATCTGGAAGGGCGGCAAGCCGCTTGTTCGCCGGCAATGGCTATGCGGGCCTCAGCGAGACGGCGCTCTACTTCATCGGCGGCGTGATCAAGCATGCCCGCGCGCTCAACGCCTTCACCAACCCGACGACCAACAGCTACAAGCGGCTGGTCCCGGGCTTCGAAGCGCCGGTGCTGCTCGCTTATTCCAGCCGCAACCGCTCGGCCTCGTGCCGCATCCCCTATGGCGCCGGCGAGAAGGCGAAGCGGGTCGAGTTCCGCTTCCCCGACGCGATGGCCAATCCCTATCTCGCTTACTCGGCGCTGCTGATGGCCGGCCTCGACGGCATCCAGAACCGCATCCATCCCGGCGATCCGATGGACAAGAACCTCTACGACCTGCCGCCGCAGGAGCTGGTCAACGTGCCGACCGTCTGCGGCTCGCTCCGCGAGGCGCTGGTCAGCCTCCAGAACGACCGCGCCTTCCTGACCCGCGGCGACGTGTTCAGCGACGACCAGATCGACAGCTACATCGAGCTGAAGTGGGAAGAGGTGATGCGCTGGGAAACCACGCCGAGCCCGGTCGAATTCGACATGTATTATTCGTCAGCTGAATTTGCAGTAAGCTCGCGCCTTTCGGGACGCCGGTGGAGGGAACCCTCCCACCTTCCCTTTCCTCTCCATCGGCATCATCGTCTCGCCGGGCTCTCAGCTCGACGATAGTGCACCATTCCGTAACCAAGCTCCGAGGCTTAATCATGCCTCCGCGCGGTACGGAGTTCGAGTGATGAACATCAGGGCAAGATCTTCGGCGGCGTGTCGGCGGCCGAAGAGCCCTTTCTCAAGGCCAAGACGCCCAAGGGCGCCAAGACCGGACATCGCTCGACAGCGTCAAGGTGCGCGCGCGAGGAAACGCCGACCGAGCAACGACCGCGGCGACGATCGCCATCGCCTTCGGCCGAGCGCGCCAGTGTCAACCTACAACGGCGCAGGCCGAGGTCGAGCTCATCAACCTCTCAGGCGGCGGTGCGATGGTATCCGGCCCGTTCCTTCCCAATGCTCTGGGATCATGTTCGATCTCCACCTTGGCGATCACGGCACAATCGAATGCGCCGTGCGCTGGATCACGCGACGATCGCGTCGGCCTCGAATTCGCGCATGAAACGCGGCTCGACTGCGAGCCGTCGGACTCAGGTTGCGATCGTCCTTCGCCACGCTCATCGCAAAGCACCTTCCCCCACATTTCGATTTCGCCGACTGCAGCGGAAGTCGAGCGGCCCTCGACCCCGAGTCGTAAGCCGGACCACGAGCACCGCGACGGCACCGCGCCACCCGCTGATCTGGAACGGGACGCTTCACCACGATTTCCAGAGCAACGCCGGTTCGCATCCGCAACATCTCCGAGCACCGGGCGCGATGATCGAGTTCGCGCGCCAAGGTCCGCGTCGGCGCCGAGCCCTTGCTCGATCTCGGCGAGGCAGCGTACCCTTTCCAGCCACGGTCCACTGGGCGTGGCGGCGACCAGGTCGGTCTTCGCTTCCATTCTCCTTTCGACATGTATTACTCGCCGACTACGCGCCCGCACCGTTGCGCCGAGCAACTGGACTCCGCCAAGCCTATCTCGGAACGCCGGAACCGTCGTGCGCCCAGGATCGCTGGTACCGCTCTCAATCTGGCCAGCTTCAGCGACCAGCTCGCTGGCTTCCTCAAGCACTAGACGCTGCGAACGTAAATCGACGCCGATCTTGTCGCTTGCGATCCGCCGCCAACCCGGCGAGCGATCGAGCAAGGCGACCAGCCGCTTGCTGTCGCTCGGGACGATCGCCCAGCGGATGTTCCAGCGCCTGACGGCTCTCGAATGTCAGCGCGCATCGCCGTGGGTGATGCGCGTAATGCCGACCACCAGCTCGTCGCCGTACATGTCGCCGCGCCCGTCGATGTAAGGGCCGGATGCCGGACGAGGATCAGCGGCCCGCCCATCGAATAGCCGTTGAGCACCGGCTGCGAGCGGAGCTCGGGCGGGACGGCGGCGATCAGCCGCCAGGGATTGGTTTCGTTTTCCGGCGGTGCCAGCGGCAGCGCCGCGCGGACGCGCGATCAAGCAATCGCGGCGCAAGCGCGACCACCATCCAGCGCGCGCGGTCGTCGACGCCTGCTTCGCGCTGACCCTCGGCGAACGCCGTGCGGGAGCAGCATCGCCGCGACGATCGCCAGCATCGCCTGGTGGCGCACCTGGAACAGCGCGAGCGCCAGCAGGGCCGCGAGCAGCAGCCAGCGCACCCAGGGCAGCCGCGGCCGCTTCCAGGCGATCAGGGCGAGCGTCGACGCAAGAACGGCGAAGAAGAACGGCGTCACCGTCGGGCTGGACGGCTTCCACTCGTCGATCAGCGGCAGCATCTGCAAGCTGGGCGAAGCGCAAGCGGGTGGAGCACGCCCTCGATGCCATTGCCGTTGACGAAGACCGCGAGCGAGGCAGGCGATGCCGAACACCAGCCATTGCCGCAGCGCCCGCGGCCTGTCGGCCGACGCGACCAGCGCCTCCAGCCCGAACGCGGCGGCGATCGCCAGGCCGAACACGAAGCTGCCGTGGAGGTTCGCCCAAAGCACCATCAGCAGAGCGGCGGCCAGCGGCGGCGCTCGGTCCCGCTCGCGGGCCCGCAGCATCAGCCAGGTCCACAAGGCGATCAGCGGCCAGGCCAGCAGATGCGGGCGCGCCAGCATCATCGGGATCAGCACGAGATCCATCGCGACGATCGGCAGCAGCGCGACCGCGGACCCAGCGAACGCGCGCGTTGAAGAAGACGAGCGCGTGAAGCGCCATCAGCGCCGCGGTCACCAGCGCCGCGATGCCCGCTGTAGCCGGCGATCCGGTAGGCGGCGGCGAAGAGCACTTCGGCCAGCCATTCGATCGGCACCCACGGCTTGCCCGCCCAGGTGAAGGAGAACGGATCGGTGTGCGGGATGGCGCGGTGCTGCGAGGATCCACTGCCCGGTCGCGATGTGCCAGCTGACGTCGCCGTCGTTGAAGATCGTCGTCGAGCTGCCGAGCACCGCCGGGATCAGGACGACCGCGACAGCAGCGCAAGATCGAACCGGCGCGGCATCTGTAGCGGCGCCCTCCATCAATCCTCCTCGATCAGGCTGTGCCGTCTTGGTGTCGCGCATCCGCACGTAGACGATCAGCGACAGGCCGATCATCGCGGTGACGTACCAGTAGAAGAGCCGCTCGATGCCCGACTGCCTTGAACCAGAGCGCGACATATTCGGCGGTGCCGCCGAACATCGTGTTGGCGAGCGCATAGGGCAGAGCGACGCCGAGCGCGCGGATGTGGGCCGGGAACAGCTCGGCCTTCACCACCGCGTTGATCGAGGTGTAGCCGGTGACGATCAGCAGCGCCGCGAAGACCAGCGCGAAGGCGGTCACGGGATCGTGGACCGTGCTCCAGCGCGATGAAGATCGGCACGGTGAGCAGCATGCCGCGCAATGCCGAAGGCGATCATCAGCGGCTTGCGGCCGATCCGGTCCGACAGCGCGCCGGCCAGCGGCTGGATGCAGCATGAACAGGAACAGCGCGGCGGCCATGATCCGCGTCGCGGTCGCGCGGTCGAAGCCCGCGCGTGTTGACCAGGAATTTCTGCATGTAGATCGTGTAGGCGTAGAAGGCCGAGGTGCCGCCGGCGGTCAGCGCCATGACCAGCAGCGCCTCGCGCGGATGGTCGCGGAACAGGTTGCAGGCCGGTCGAGCTCGGCGCGCTCGGCCGCCTTCGGCATTCTCGAAGCTCTCGTCTCGGCGAGCCGGCGGCGGATGTAGAAGACGACGATCGCCAGCAGCGCCGCCGATCGCGAACGGATGCGCCAGCCCCAGGCCTGCAGCGCTGCTCGCCGACAGCGTGCTCTGCAGCACGATCAGCAACGGCGAGCGCGATCAGCTGGCCCGAGATCAGGTCACATATTGGAAGCTCGAGAAGAAGCCGCGCCGCTCGCGCCCCGGCCATTTCGCTCAGATAGGTCGCGCTCGCGCCATATTCGCCGCCGACGCTGAGGCCCTGCATGCATCCGCGCGCAACGACCAGGATCGCCGGCGCACAGCGACGCCGATCTCGGCATAGCCCGGCGCGAGCGCGATCATCAGCGAGCCGACGCACATCAGCGCGACCGACAGGGTCAGCCCGGCCTTGCGCCCGTTGCGGTCGGCATAGATGCCCATCAGCCAGGCGCCGACCGGCCGCATGACGAAGCCGACCGCGAAGACCGCCGCGGTGTTCAGCAGCTGCGCGGTGCGGTCGCCCTTGGGGAAGAAGATCGGCGCGAAATAGAGCGCGAAGGCCGAATAGACGTACCAGTCGATACCATTCGACCAGATTGCCGGCCGAGCCGCCGATGATGTTGCGGAAGCGGCTGCGCCTCGGGCGCGCGACCGCCTTAAGCACGGGCCGTCGCGCGCGCGCGCTCGGCCGCGCCGCTGCCGTAGATCGCATAGAGGATGAGCCCGATCACCTGCGCGGCGACGAAGAACATCTGGGTCCGGTTGGGCAGGCTGATGAACAGATAGAGGCAGCCGAGGATGCCGCACGTCGCCGACCAGCCAGTGCCGCCGGCGCGCGGAACTTGCGCTCGCGCGTCGGGCTCGCGGCGGCGAAGCACCAGCATCGCCGCGCACACCGCGATGAACGCGGCCAGCGTTCCGGCATTGGCCAGCGCGGCGATCGCAGTCGAGCGGAATGAGGCCGGCGAACACCGAGGTCACGATCGCGGTGAAGATCGTGATCCGGACCGGCGTCCCGCGCTTCGACACGCGCGCGAGGCTGCTCGGCAGCAGCCCGTCGCGGGCGACCGTGAAGAAGATGCGGCTCTGGCCGTAGAAGAAGGCGAGGATCACCGTCGGCAAGCGCGATCGACCGCCGACGCGCCGAGCATCCGCGCCGCCCACGGCTGGCCGATTTCGCGCAGGATCAGCGCCAGCGGCTCGGGGCTGTCGGCGAAGCCGGCGGTAGGCCACCGCGCCGATCGCGGCGGCGGCGACGGCCATGTAGATCGACGACGCAGACCGACCATCGAGCCGACGATGCCGATCGCGAGGTCGCGGCTCGGGTTCTTGGCTTCCTCGGCGGCGGTCGCGATCGCGTCGAAGCCGTAGAAGGCGAAGAAGATGATCGCCGCGCGCGGCCATCACGCCGACTTCGCTGCCGGCGGGCCGCTGCGCGGGAAGCCGAAGGGCATGAACGGATGGAAGTGGGCGGCATTGAACACCGGCAGCGCGACCGCGATGAACATCGCGAGCGCGGCGATCTTGATCAGCGACCAGGATCGCGTTGAGCGTCGCGCTCTCGCGGGTGCCGGCGATCAGCAGCCCGGCGACGACCCAGATGATGAAGATCGCCGGCAGGTTGATGCACGCCGCCGAGCTCGGGCCCCTGGATCAGCGCGGCGGGCAAGCCGAGGCCGATCGACTTCAGGAACCCCGCCGCATAGCCCGACCAGCCGACCGCGACCGCGCTCACCACCAACGTATATTCGAGGATCAGCGCCACCCCGATCATCCACGCGATCAGCTCGCCGAACACGACGTAGGAATAAGTGTAGGCGATGCCCGAGGCCGGGATCATCGTCGCGACCTCGGCATAAGCGAGCGCGGCGCAGGCGCAGATCAGCGCCGGCGATGGCGAAGGACAGGATGACCGCCGGCCCGGCCTTGCCGGCGCCGACGCCGATCAGGGTCAGGATCCCGGTGCCGACGATCGCGCCGACGCCGAGCGCGACCAGGTGCGGCCAGGACAGCGACTGCTTGAGGCGATGCTCCTCGGGCATGTCCTCGCGCGCGACGACGGCCTTGCGGACGTTCCAGTTCTTCATGCTCGCGATCCCCCTGCCGTCGTTGCGAGCGTAGCGAAGCAATCCAGCGCGCGCAACTGGATTGCCGCGCGGCTCCGGCGCTCGCAAGGTCTGAAAGCTCTCAACTGTTAGCGAGCGTTGTCACCCTGACTGGGTGAAATCGGGGGGTCTTCCACTTCCTCCACTTCGTAACCTTCCGGGCGACGGCGGCAGAGGGAAACCGCGACGCCGAGGGTAACAATTCTCGCTCGGCCGAGGGTGACAGCAAGGGTTACGCCTGGACCGGCGATCGCGTCGATCATTGGCGATGCGATAGAGCCTGCTCGAGATGCGAGCCTCGCCAGTATTCCACGCATGAGGGACTGTAGGACAGCGTTTTAGCTAATGTCTGCTTCCGACCCATTGCGGACAGTCCCGGTTCAGGTTTGATGGCAAGTGTCGTGGGCAAGTTCGCGCCTGTAGGACCCCTGAGGTTTGGAGAAGCTGCAACGCGGAGCCTTATCAGTGCTGAATTGCTAGCTAGGGTCACGTGGCTTCCACCAAACAGGGCTGGATCGGTATTTGCCTCCCAAAAAGCAACCAGCGGCCAAGGTCGATGCCGCGCTTTACGAGCGGCTCGTTCAGTCCGTTGTCGACTACGCGATCTACATGCTCGACCCGGAAGGGCACGTCATCAACTGGAACACGGGCGCCGCAGCGCATCAAGGGCTACACCGCCGACGAGATCGTCGGCGCAGCATTTCTCGCGCTTCTACACGCCCGAGGATGTCGCGAGCGCGAGTGCCTGGAAGGCGCTCGAAACGGCCAGGCGCGAAGGCCGCTTCACCGCCGAGGGTTGGCGGCATGCGGAAGGACGGCACGCGCTTCTGGGCCAGCGTCGTCATCGATCCCGTCCGCGACGACGAGCGGCGACCTCGATCGGCTTCGCCAAGGTCACGCGCGACCTCACCGAACGGCGCGAAGCGCAACTGGAGCTCGAGCGATCGCAGCAGGCGCTGTTCCAATCGCAGAAGATGGAGGCGGTCGGCCAGCTCACCGGCGGCATTGCGCACGACTTCAACAACCTCCTCACCGGCATCACCGGCAGCCTCGATCTGATGAAGACGCGGCTGCGCAGGGACGGCTCAACGAGCTCGAGCGCTACATCACCGCCGCCCAAGGCGCGGCCTCGCGCGCGGCGACGCTGACTCATCGCCTGCTGGCGTTTGCGCGCCGGCAGACGCTCGAGCCCAAGGCGGTCAACGCCAACAGCCTGATCTCCGGACATGGAGGATCTGGTCCGGCGCACGGTCGGGCCGACACATCACGATCGAGACGGTCCTGGCGGCTGGACTGTGGACCTGCCTTTGCGATCCAAACCAGCTCGAAAACGCCATTCTCAACCTTGCATCAACGCGCGCGACGCGCATGCCGCGAGGGCGGCCGGATCACGATCGAGACGGCCAACACCTGGTCGACGACAGCGGCCGCGGCGCGAGCGCGACATGCACGCGCGGCCAATATGTCGCGATCTGCGTCACCGACACCGGCATCGGCATGCCGCCCGACGTCCTGGCGCGCGCCTTCGATCCGTTCTTCACGACCAAGCCTGCCGGCCAGGGCACCGGCCTCGGCCTGTCGATGGTCTACGGCTTCGCCAAGCAATCCGGCGGCCAGGTCCGGATTTATTCGGAGGTCGGCGCAGGGCACGACGGTGAAGATCTATCTGCCGCGGCATCACGGCGAGGCGCGACGAAGATCAGGCCGAGACGCGAGCTGGCCGAGCTTCCGCGCGCCGAGAGCGGCGAGACGGTGCTCGTCGTCGACGACGAGCCGACCATTCGCATGCTGATCGCCGACACGCTTGCGCGAGCTCGGCTACCGCGGCGATCGAGGCGGCGACGCCGCCTCCGGGCTGAAGTGCTGGAATTCGGATGCGAAGATCGATCTCCTGATCACCGATGTCGGCCTTCCCGGTGGCATGAACGGCAAGCAGATGGCCGATGCCGCGCGCGCGCACGCGCCCGAAGCTCAAAGTGCTGTTCATCACCGGCTATGCGGAAAACGCCGCCGATCACCAACGGCCATTTGGACCCGGGCATGCATGTGATGAGCAAGCCGTTCTCGATGGACAAGCTCGCCGCGCGCATCCGGTCCATTATCGAAGAGGCCTAACACACGTTCCGAGGCTTGACCTAAAAATAGGAAGCCGCTGCAACGCGAGTGGGCGACTGAATGTCTGCTTTCCACCCATTGCAGACATTACCCGCAGTGGGCGTCAATAATCCTTGCTGACCCGGACGCTCGCGCTCGAGCGGCCGATGGTGGACACGGTCGACAGCAGCGAAAGCCAGCGGGTCATCTGATATTCGACCTGGGTCGCCGAATAGCCCTGCCCGTCGGTCACCACCTCGACGAACAATTTGCGGGTGATGTACTTGCCGGCGGCGATCGCGGTCTTCTGGCCGGTGGCGACGTCGGCGGGGACGATGCGGAGGCGATCGAGGCCGATGGCCTTGCGCAGCGCGTTGATCGGGTCGAGGCTGCCCGACCCCGACTGAAGCGCCGCCACCGCCGAGGCGAGCTGAAGCGCCTCGGGCGCCGACAGGTTGGTGATCGAGGTGCCGAACAGGATCCGCGACAGCAGCTCGTCCTGCGGCATCGGCGGCGCTGCTGGCGAAGGTGATCTCCGGCTTGAGGCCGGTTCCCTGCGACGATGCACGGTCGCGTCGAGCCCCTGCACCGTCGCCTCGGCATGGATGTCGAGCAGCGGATCGGGCGGGCTTTCGCCCCGGAAGCGGATGACGCCGCGATCGAGGCGGAAGATGCGCCCGGCGAAATCGTAATTGCCCTGCACGAGGTCGGCGCGGCCGGTGAAGCGCGGCGCGTCGGCGAGCCCGCCGATCTGCAGGTTGGTCGTCCAGCGGCTGTTGATGCCGAGCCCGATGACCTGCAGGTTGCTGCCGGCGAGCTTGAGGTCGAGCTTCCACGGATGAAGTCGCGGCGGCTCGATCACGTCCTCCGCATCGAGGCCGGTCTCGCGCACGTTGAGTTGCGGCACCGCGGCCGCGGCGCTGGCGCGGCCGAGCTGGAAGCGGCCCTTGTTGAGTTTGAGATCGCCGGAGATCGTGCCGCCGTTGCGCGTCCGACTTGATCTGCAGCGGACCGGTCACCCGCGCGGCGACGTCGTCGCGGTTCAGGAGCAGCGCCTGGCTGGCGTTGAAGGACAGGTTGAGCAGCGGTCTTGCCGCCGGAGAAGGTGACCGAGCCACTGCCGGCGACCGTGCCGCCGCCCGTCGTCTGCCCGGCGATCTGGCTGAAGATCAGCTGCGGCCCGGAGAAGCGCGCCTGGCTGACGCACGATGGTCGATCACCATGCCGGTAACCTGGCTTTCGAGGCGGGCGTTCTGCGTCCTCAGCGATCCGCGGATGACCGGGTCGGCAAGCCGGCCGCCGATGTCCGCGCCGACCGCGAGCGGCCCCGACATGTCGATGACCTCGCTTCCGGTCAGGCGCCACAAGCGTGTCCGCCGGGCCGGCGTAGCGAAGCTGCGCGAACAATGGCGCATTCATCAGCTCGGCCACCAGCGGACCGCCGCCCAAGGGCGCGAAGCGGGCCTGGGCGCGGCCGACGATCGCGCCGTCGCTCGCCGCCACCGCGCGAAGTGCCGCCTGGTTGCCGTTGACCATCGCCGCGATGCCGACGTCGATCGGCTTGGAGGCGAGCACCAGGCCGGCGCGGCTGAGCCCGCGGACCTTGAGGTCGAGCCGGCCGTTGCGATTGCCCTTCCATGCATAATCGACGCGGCCCGTCGCCGAACCGGACAGGTCGAGGCTTGGGCCAGAACAGGTCGAGCACCTGGAGCGGCATGCCGCCGAGCTGCGCATGAACCTCGGGCGCGATCCGCTGCGGCCCGAGACGGTCGCACTGCCGCCGGCGAAGCTGAGGCTGGTCGGCGCCAGCGCCCAGCCGTCGCCCGCGCGGGTCAGCACCGCCGGCCTGGTTCAGCACCAGCGGCTGGTGCTCGATCCGGCCGCTTGCCGGTCAGCCGGATCGTGTCCGGCGAGACGTCGGCCAGAGTCGAGAAGGCGAAAGCCGCGCCGCGGCGGCCGGCGAAGGCGGCGCGGACCTGCCCGCTGCCGTTGACCAGCTTCGCATTGGCGGTGAGCCGCGCGAGCGTCACCGCCGCCCGACGTCGATGCCGCGCGCGTCGACGACTGCCGTCGACGGTCGTCTTGTCGTCGGCGAGGATGATCATGCCGTCGGCGCGTCCGCTGCGCACCGAGAAAGCGCCGGGGAAGCCCGCATTGGCGGCGGTGAGGTGCGCGTCGATCCGCTGCGCCTGCCCGGCCGGCGAGAAGTCGAGCGTTCCGCCGAGCGTGCCGTTGGCGAGCGTCAGCCGGCCGCGGAAGCCCGCCGGGCATCGACGTCAGGTCGCCGCTGGCATGCGCGCCGCCGGCGTCGAGCGCGGCGATGGCGATCACCGTCGGCGCATCGTGCGGCAGCAGGATCTGGCCGTTGCTGGTGAACGGACCGAGCCGCGAGCCGCCGCTCGCCTTATAATTGTACCCCGCCGCGATCGGATCGAGCGCGAGGTGCATGGCGGTGATGCCGAGCGTGTCGTTGGGACGATCGAGGAAGATGTCGAGCCTGGGCCGCTCGATATGCCCGTCGAGCACCAGCTTCACGCGGACCGTATTTCGCCTGCCGCCCGGCGGCGATGATGTGGAAAGTGCCGTCGCTTGAAGCGCTGGCCGGCGCCCGACAGCCGCAGCTTGGGCGAATAGAGCTGCAGGTTGGTGAAGTGGACGATGCCGTCGTTGCCGCGCTCGAGGTTGGTCGTCAGCGACGGGAGCCCGCCGGTGAGGCTCGCGGAAGAAGCTGTTGTCGAGCCGGCGCACCCAGGCCTTGGCGGTGCCGACGACGTGCGAGCCGTGGCCGTTCGGGCCGGGCACGACCTTGAGGTCGGTGATCACGTCGACGATGCCGATGCCGGGGATGAGGTAGCGCTGCATCGCGCCCGACAGCGACACGTCGAAGCGGCCGGTGACGAGGTCGATCAGCAGCGACAGCTTGCCGTTCCATTTGGCGCTGGTGAGCTTGAGGTCCGTCGCCCCTGCACCAGCTTGGGCGTGATCGCTCAGCCAGCCTTCGATCTGCGGGTTGGCGAGCATTGCGCCGGCGACATCGCCGATGCCGGTGATCGCCTTCGCCGCCAGCCGGATCGGAACGCGCATCGGCCATGGCGTCAGCCGGCCCCGCGCCCTCGGCATGGAGGCCGGCGAAGCCGTTGTTGTCGAACTGCACGAAGTCGGAGGTCAGCCGGTAGGAATAATCCGCGGTCGCGAACGGCCCGTCGAGCGTCCACACCATCCGGACGTTCTTGCCGGTCATGTTGGGGAACAGCGCCGGCGGCTTCAGCAGGTCGATGCCGAGCCGCATCCCGCGATAGCGGTTGTGCGCGAGGTCGACCGTCGCCCCTGGCGACCGCGCGAAGCTCGGGCGTCGCGGCGGTGAGCTGGCCGTCGAGCAGGCGGTCCTTGAGCGTCGCGTCGCCGCGGATCGTCACCACCGGCTCGGTCAGCCGCTCGAGCTTGCCGGTCAGGAACTGCGCCGGCGCCCATTGGCCCTGAAGCCGATAGCGGCCGCTGTCGACGCCGAGCGCGAGCCGCGCGGTCGGCCGGCCGGAGAGGTCGAGCGCGGCGGTGCCGCGCCAGCGCGTCCAGCTGCCCTTGCCGCCGATCGTCGAGGTTGATCGCGCGGCTGGTCGCCGATCATGCGCCGGAACCAGCCCGTCGGCCGGCGCGATCACGCGGGCGAAGAGGTCGAACTTGTCGCGGTCGGGCTCGGCATCGAGGTGGAAGGCGATGCGGTCGCCGCCGTTGTTCATCAGCGGCGGCAAGCTCGACCAGCGCGCGGCCGGAGCGGACGTCCGCCTTGCCGCGGACGCTGCCGCTGCGCGCGCTGCCCGCCGACCTGCGGCGCCGATGTCGAGCCGGTCGATCCGAAGCTCGCCGACGTGGATGTCGAAGCCGGGAAGGATCGGGCCCTTCTTGGTGCTCGGCTTGAGCTTGGGCAGGCGGATGAGGGTGACCCGCTCGGCGGTCAGGCTGTCGATGGTAGAGCTTGTTGTCGAGCCAGGCGCCGGGCGTCCAGTCGAGCTTGATGTTGGGCGAGGTCAGGAACACGCCGCGGCTGTCGGCGATCGCTGACGTTCCGCAGCTGCGACTTGCCGAAGATCGAGCCGTCGATCCGGCCGATGCGGATGCGCAGGCCCGAAGCGGTCTCGAAGCCGCTGAGCTGGTCGATGATGAAGCGGTGGCCGGGCGCGCTGTCGAGCAGGACGAGCAGCGCCGGCGAGGAGGAACAGCAGCGCGACGAACAGCGCGAACAGCTCATTGAGCAGCCGCCGCGGCCAATCGCGCCTGCAGCGCCGCGGCGGCGGCGCTCCGCTGCGCGGTCTCGACCGCCGCTTCGGCCATCAGAAGGCCTGGCCGAGCGAGACGGTGACCGCGAACGGCCCGTCGCCCTTCTGGCGGTTGAGCGGAACGCCGACATCGATGCGGATCGGGCCGAAGCTCGAATAATAGCGGACGCCGACGCCCGGCGGCGAAGCGCCAGTTGCTTGAAGTCGGGCATCGCCTTGGTCGTCAGCGACCCGCCGTCGAAGAACGGCACGATCCCGAAATTGCCGCCGAACTGCTTCAGGCGGATGCGCGCCTCGAGCGCCGAACTCGGCGAGGCCGCGGCCGCCGATCGGGTCGCCGTCGACGTCCTTGGGTCCGAGCTGCTGATAGCCGTAGCCGCGCACCGACCCGCCGCCGCCCGAATAGAAGCGCCGCGACGGCGCGATGTCGAAGACGCCGGCGCCGAAGATCGTGCCCGAGCCGCACCCGCCCGGCGACCACCACGCTGTCCGACACCGGATGATAGGCGCTCGCGTCGAACTGCGCGCGGGCATAGGTGAAATGGCCGCCGTGCGACGAGATTTCGGGGCTGACGCGGCCGCTCAGCCGGAAGCCGCGGGTCGGATCGAGCAGACTGTCGCTGCCGTCATAGCCGAGGCTGAGCGGCAGCGCGGCGATCAGGAAGGTCGCGCGTGTCCTTGATGCCCGGCGGTGCTGAACACGCCGCGCTCGTCGGTCGCCAGCAACTCGGCGCCGTAGGTCCAGGTCCATTTCTTCTGCCAGATGAAGTTGCTCTGCCGCTCGATGTTCGCCGGCGAGCAGCGACGGTCTTGCGCCTCATAGGCGTCGAACTTCTGGTGCGAGGCCGAGAGCCTGCAGGTTGAGCACCTGGTCGCGCTGCAGGAAATTGCAGCGGCGGAACTGGACGCCGAGCGAGCTGCTCGCTGGTGCCGGCAATCGCCGCGCAGCGTCAGCGCGCCTTCAGGATTGAAGAAATTGCGGTCGGTCCAGCTCGACCTCGACCCGCGCGCCCTGGCCGGTGCCGTAGCCGAGCTCGCCGGCGATCGTGTGCGACGGCGCGGGCTCCAGCGCGAACGTCGAGGTCGACGACGCGCCCGCCGTCGACCGGGACGACCTGGATGTCGGCATTGGCGACCAGCGTCGTCGCGATCAGCGCGCGGCGCAGATCGTCGACCTTCGAGCGCTTGAACGGGTCGCCGCGCTTGAAGCGGGCGATGATCGCGACGTGCCGCGCGCTGAACGGCGGCGGCCGCTGACGTGGATCGTGCCGAACCGCGCGACCGGCCCCGGATCGACCGGCAGGATCAGGCTGGCGAGATGGGTCTGGTGATTGACCTCGATGTCCTGCTCGCCGATCTTCGCCTCGGCGAAGCCCTCCTCGCCGAGCGCCGTGCGTCAGCGCGACGCCGCCGGCGATCACGTCCTGCGCGATCACCGGGTCGCCGGCCTTGACCGCGAACGCTGTCGCGCAGCTTCGCCGCGTCCGGCCCGGCCGCCTCGAGCCCGGGCAGCTCGACCGAGGCGAAGCGATATTGCTGGCCCGGGATCGGCGGTCGAGGACCACGCTGCAGCGCGTCGCCGCGCGCTTCGGTCCGCGGCTCGACCACCGCGTCATAATAGCCCTGGCTGCGCAGCAGCTCGGCGAGCAGATCGGCGTCGGCGCTGCGCGCGGCGGCCGATCTGCGCGGCGTTGGCCGGGTCCTTGCGCTCCGCCTCGAGCGCCGATTGCTTGCGGAAGGCGCTGCAGCAGATCCTCGGCGTTGCCGACGCGCCGAGGCCTTCGACCTCGACCGTGTAGCGAATGTCGCCGGCTTGCCGTCGGTCGTCGGACCGCTTGCGCTGTTGCGGTCGCTGGTCGCCGGCAGGGCGGCTGGCGCCGTGTCCCTGGCGTTGAGCTCGGGCCAGTCGACGCCGAGGTCCGGCATCGGCGCGAGCGGCGCGTTCGGATCGAGCTCGGCGGCGTCAGGCGGAGGCGGCGGCTGGGCTGGCGGAGCGGCCTGCGCGAGGCGCGCGGCGGACGCGAGAACGTAGCGGCGGCGGCCGCGCACAGCAGCCGCGCGGCTCTCCGCCTTGAACCCCGCCCGCTCATCAGGCGACGAGCCTTAACCAGCGCTCCTGAACGGCGCCAGTATCGTGGCGCTCGGCTACGGAGGCCGCTGTAGCTCAAGGCTTAGTGGACGGTGCCGCGGACTTCGTCGCTGCTCAGCGTGGCGATCACGCGCTCGATCTGCCGCCAGTGGCAAAAGCGCGCGACATTGCCGTCGTCGCGGCTGCGCTCGGCGCGCGCCGCGGCCTCGAAGCCGGCATCGTCGCCGTAAGCGCTCGATCAGGTCGGACGCGTCGGCGAGCGCCAGCCGGCCATGGATGAAGGGGCTGTCCATGACGCCGTCCATTAGCCGCACGGCCGTTTCGCGACTGCCGACAAACGTCGTCAACGACGCCTTGACCATGTTGCGCTTGGCGTTCGCGCGGACGCGTCTGCCATGGGCGCGCCATGCCAAGCACGACCCGCGCCGGAGGATGCTTCCTCACCCTCTTCATCCTCGCTCGGCTTCCTCTTCGGCCTGGCGATCCGCAATCCGATGAAGGGCGTGCTGATCGGCACTCGGCATCGGCATCGTGCTCGCGCATCGCCACCTGGCTGATCGACCGCCGGCGGCGACCGGCTAGACGACCCGCCGGCCCGACCAGATCACCCGGCCGATGCAGTTGATGTCGTCGAGGCCGCAGTCGGGCCAGTCGGGATAGGCGGGATTGTCCGACTGGACCGTCACTCGCCGCCCGACCGGGTTGAGCGCGAGCCGCTTCACCACCAGCGCATCGTCGATCCGCAGCACGTAGATGCCGTCGCGCAGCCGCTCGGCCGCATCGCCGAGGTCGACCAGGATGTCGTCGCCGGCATTGAGCGTCGGCGCCATCGAATCGCCCTCGACCCGGACGATCGACAGCTTCGACGGCGAGCTTGGCGGTCAGCGCCTTCAGCCATCGCTCGTCGAACGCGAAATAGGGCTTGCCGAGCTCCTCGGTCACGATCGCGCCCGGGCCCGGCCGAGACCAGCACCGGGTGGCGCTTGACGCTGAGCAGCCCGGCGGCTCGCGTCGCTCCGTCCGGCGGGCCGCCGAGCAGCGCTTCCGCAATCGCGAAATAGCGCGCGAGCTTGCGCCGCTCCTCCTCGCCAAGCCGCTTGGGCACGCCGCGGCGGACGAATTGCTGGATGTAGGCCGAGTTGCGCCCGAGCATCCGCGACAGGCCGGCGAAATCCTCGCCGCGCTCGGCGCACAGGCGCTCAAGGACGAGGCGGGGATCGTTCATCATTAATGCGTCCTTAGTAGTGATAGGAAAATGCCTAGACAAGTAGGAATTGCGTTGGGAAGGAATGGGCAGCCGAGTCGCATGAGACTATAAGGAATACGACAGGTGAATTTACTCAGAGAAGTAGAAAAATTTCTGCGCCGAAATGACACGGCTCCCACCCGTTTTGGACGCGATGTCGTTGGAGATCCGCGGTTCGTCTTCGACTTGCGCAATGGGCGCGACCCGCGGCCGACGACCGTCGAGCGCGTCCGCGCCTATCTGGAGGCGGCTGCACAATGAACCGCATGGCGATGTCCCGCGGCCGCGTCGGCGCTGCTTCGGGCGCTGATCGCGCGCGCGGGTGTCCACGCGATAGGATTTTGCTTACCGACGTCCGGTCGATCGACTGGCAATCGCTGACCTTCAACGGCGAGCGGCACCAGTTCGAGCTGCGCATTCCCGGGCCCGGATCGCGAGCCGGTCGTCGAGCGCATGTGCGCGGGCCTCGAAGATGCCGAATTCAGCATTCCCGGCGTGATCGTCGCCGACATCGGGGTCGCCGGCGCGCCGAGCGCGGCGGCCGACGGCTCGATCGACCTCACGATCGAGGCGCTGACGATCGCCGAGTGACTAGCGCAGCGAGCGGCGCAGCTCGGCAAGCGCTTCGGACAGCGCCTGCGACGCGTCCGGCAGCTGCGGCTGCGGCAGCGGCCGCGTCGCCGAAGATGCCGTCGATCCGCGACGCTGAGCTGCCCGGGCGTCGGCATCGCCTGGGATCGAACAGGCGCACCACGCGCGAATTCGGGCCCGAGCTCGGCGAGGATATCGTCGAGCAGCAGCGGTCGTCTTCGCCGCGGCCGGCGGCTCGAGGCGCTCGGCGTCGGTCAGCAGCAGCTCGTCGAGGCATCGAGCCGGTCGGCTCGGTCAGACAGCAGTTCGTCGGCTCGATCGAACTCGAGCCGTGCGGACAGCTCGAGAGCCGCGGCAGCTGCGAACGCGCGGCGCGATCGCCGCGCGAAAGTGCCGCAGTGACTGCCGCCGCAAGCGCAGCAGGCGCACAGCGAAGCGCCGCCGGCGACAGACGCAAATGCGAGCGGCTAGGCCGACGCTAGCCCGCAGCAACGTGAAGGCGGCATAGCCGACCGCGGCGCCGAACAGCGCGGCCGCGGCCGCGCTCGATCCGGCTGTTCGATCCGTCGTGCCGGCGCGTCCCGCATGACGGACGGATTAGCGCAAATCCTTGCCAGTCCGTTAGGCCGGGAGTTCGCTCGGCTGGCGAATTTCGCTCGACCTCGGGTCGTCCTCGATCGAGGTCGATCAGCGCGTTGGTGAACGCCTCGACGTCGTCGGGATTGCGGCTGGTGACGATATTGCCGTCGGTGACCGCCGCCTCGTCGACCACCTTCGCCGCCGGCATTGCGGAGGTCGGTGCGGATCGACGGCCAGCTCGGTCGCCGTCCGGCCGCGCACCAGGTCCGCCTCGACCAGCAGCCACGGCCCGTGGCAGATCGCGCCGATCGGCTTGCCCTGCTCGGCAAAGGCGCGGATCAGCGCGATGACGTTGCCGTGCAGTCCGCAGCTGGTCCGGATTGCGCACGCCGCCGGGCAGGATCAGCGCGTCGAAATCGTCGGCGTTCGCCTCGTCGACCGTCAGGTCGGGCCGGATCGTCTTGCCCGGATCGTCGTGGACCGTCGCCTGGATCGGATCGCGCTTCAGCGAGGCCAGCACGACCTCGGCGCCGCGCTCCTGCAGGATCTGGCGGGGGCCGAACAGCTCCCATTCCTCGAACCCGTCGGTGGCGACGATCAGGACTCGCGGCATTGGGAATCGACGGCATTGGCACCTCCTTAACTGTCAGCAGGAACCCGCCCGCTCGCTCGCTCGCTTATGCGCCGCGATGAGTCGAGTGAAAGCGCAGACGCGGCGTGCTGAGGCATAGCAGCGACAGCCGAGCCGGGGATCACCCGCAAGCGGCATGGGCCGCTATTGGGACTATTTCGACGCCGACGGGAAGCGCATCACCGACCGCGACGAGATCGACCGGCTGAACGCGATCGGCCTGCCGCCCGCCTATCGAGAACGCCTGGTTCTGCGCCGATCCCGAACGGCCATATCCAGGCGACCGGCTCGATGCGCGCGGGCCGCAAGCAATATCGCTACCACCCCGCCTTCCGCGAGAAGCGGGAGAGCGCCGAAATACGATGGCCTGCTCGAGTTCGGCAAGGCGCTGCCGAAGCTGCGGCGGCGGGTCGAGCAGGATCTCAAGCGCCGCAAGCTCAGCCGCGACACCGTGCTCGCCGCCGTCGTCCGCCTGCTCGACACCGAGCATATCCGCATCGGCAACGAGGCATATGCGCAGGCGACAACAAGAGCTATCGGCGCGACCACGCTGCGCGACCGCCACGTCAAGGCGCAAGGGCCAGCACGCTGACGATGCGGTTCACCGGCAAGCACGGCATCGTGCACGAGGTCACGATCACCGACACCAACCTCAAGCGGATCGTGCAAGCGCTGCCAGGACCTGCCCGGCCAGATGCTGTTCCAGTATGTCAACGGCGACGGCGAGCCGCAGCCGGTCACCTCGACCGACGTCAACGACTATATCCGCGAGGCGACCGGCGACGATTTCACCGCCAAGCATTTCCGCACCTGGAGCGCGAGCGTGATCGCCTTCGAGCAGATCTGCTGAAGAAGGCGGAGGACGCGCGGATCACCGTCAAGACGGTGGTCGAGCCGGTCGCCGAGGCGCTCGGCAACACGCCGGCGATCAGCCGCAAATCCTATGTCCACCCGGCGCTGCTCGACGCGGTGAAGGACGACGCGCGCGACCCGCTCGACGGCATGGAGCGGCCGCGCGCCCGCAAGCGCCTGTCGAGCGCCGAAGTCGGCGCTGCTCGAGTTCCTCGCGCGCGGCGCCAAGCGCGGCGAAGCGAAAGGCCGCCGAGCCGAAGCCAAGGCGCCGCGGCTTGATTGCGAGGCTGCTAGCGGCAATTAGGCCGCGATGCAGATCGGCGGCAACGCGGCGACGCCATCAGCACCGGCCGCGAGGGCGTCCAGTCGCTCATCGACTGGTTCGCGGCGAATGCGGCCGAGCTGCCGATCGCGCTTGCGGTCGCCGCGGGCATCGTCCTCGTCATGCTGGCGCTGTCGCTCGGCGGCGCCTGGCTGCGCTCGCAGCGACCCGGCATTGCCGGCACTGGCGCGGAGTCATCGGCCGCGTGCTCGCACAAGACGTCGATCCTGTTCATGATCGCCGCCGCGCTCGACATGGTCGCGAGCTATGCCGCGGTCGCCGCTCGAGGTCGAGCGGCTGTTCGACATCCTCTTCACAGTCGCCTTCGCGCTCCAGGGCGCGCTCTGGGCGCGCGAGCTGATCCTCGGCGTGATCAGCCGCAAGGCCGGCGAGGACCCGGCGGAAACCGCCTCGGCAATGCGATCGGCATCATCCGCCTGCTGGTCAGCGTCGCCATCTTCGCGATCGCCATCATCGTCATCCTCGACAATCTCGGCGTCAACGTCACCGGGCTGGTCGCCGGCCTCGGCATCGGCGGCATCGCCATCGGCCTCGCCGCGCAGGGCATCTTCTCCGACCTGTTCGCGGCGCTCTCGATCCTGTTCGACAAGCCGTTCAAGCGCGGCGACGTCATCCAGTTCGACCAGATCGACCGGCACGGTCGAGCAGATCGGGCTCAAGACCACGCGCCTGCGCTGCGATCAACGGCGAGGAGGTGGTGATCGCCAACACCAAGCTGCTCGAGCGCGAAATCCACAATTTCGCCGGCGGGCGGACGCGGCGCCTGCAGCTTCCGTTCGGCCTTGTCTACCAGACCTCGCCGGACGAGCTCGACAAGGTCACCTCGCTTGCCAAGGGCGCGGTCGAATCGCGCAAGAACTGCACCTTCGTGCGCTGCGCCATCCTCCGCTTCGGGCCATCCAGCATCGATTTCGAGCTGCTCTTCGACAGCCGCACGACCGATGCCAACAAGGTCGCCGCCGACCGCACCGCGGTCGCCCTCGCGATTCTTCGCACCTTCGCCGAGCACAAGCTCGAGTTCGCGTATCCGACCCAGACCACCTTCACCGCCGCGCCGGACGGCACGATGGTCATGGACAAGGACCTAACTGAACGAAGAAGAAGAAGAAGAAG
>CAWGRB010000011.1:0-7375 GCA_963824845.1 uncultured Alphaproteobacteria bacterium | reverse complement strand
CGAGCCGGGGCAGCTCCTCGAGACGATCGACCAGGCTTTCCGCGTGGGCGCCGGCTTGCTCGACCTCTCCGGATTGCAGCAGCATCTGTACGTAGGAGGCCTGCGCGGCGAGATCATCAGGCAGCGCACTTCCATGGGCGGAGAGTTCCTGACCGCATCCGGCCACCGCTTCAGCCGCCCGAGCAGGCTGCCGCGGAAGCGCGAATCCTCCGGCACGTCCGGTTCGACGGCGAGCAGCAAGTCGAGGATCTTGACGGCGAGTTCGAACCGCCGCTCCTCGATCAGCGGACCAATGACATAACGCCGCAGATCGCTGCGGGCATTGGGCAGCCCGACGACGGCCGGCTTCAGCAAATCGAACCCGGAACGATCGCGCCCGCATCGGATCAGCGCAATCGCGTAGGCGAGCTGAAACGCGGGCTCGGCGCGCTCTGCCTTGGTGAGCTGACGTTCGTGGAAGCTCCGCGCTTCCGCCCACTGTCCGCTCCGCAGAAGCCCATCGACCTGCTGGGCGGGCGTTCGCTCTATCGTCTGTTCCATCGGCCCGTCACTTGCGCAAATTGTCGGCGCGAAAGGCCACGAAAGCCCGGCGTGAACCGGCGGAAAGCGAAGAAGAGCGCGTAGATGAACGCGACGAGCAGAAGAAGGATCGGCCACGCGATCGTCAGCGTGTCCCGGACGCGCGGCGCACCTTCGATCGCCATTCCGACAATGAGCACGAAGTAACGGCGCTGCTCGAGCACCCGCCAGATACGGCTTCTGCCAAGGTATTCATCGTCGACTGCCAACGCGCCTGGGCGATTTCCTTGCGCGAACTCGCCGTCTCGAACTCGTCGGCACTCTTCTGCAGCGAGGGTCCGGTCGGGTTGACGAGCCTGCGATGCTGCTCGGCGATCTGGTTGGTGAGGTCCTGCAATTTCGACGTGAGGCCGGGCAGAAGGGGGCTGTCCGTCAGTCCCTGGCTAAGCAAGGCATTGCGCTCGCGCTCGGTGTCGGCGCGCTGCACCTCGAGATTGCTGATCAGCTGATAGACTGCCGTCGCCGTCTGCTCGGGGCTGAGGTCGCCCCGCCGCGCCTGCACGGCAGCAAGCTCGCGCCGCGACTGCTTCACCTGGTCCTCGGCGACCTGGACGTCATGCGTGAGCGCCGCAATCTGGTCCTGGCTGATCTTGTCGGAGAACTGGTCACCGTGGGTTTCGGCCGCCGCGAGGATTGCGTTGCCGTACCGCGCGGCCTCTTCGGGCGTGCGCGCCTGCACGTAGAGGCGGAGGAGCCCTTCCTGCATGTCGACGGCAACCCGCACCCGCTTTTGATAGTAAGCGTAAGGATCGCCATTCAGGCCGAGCGGGCCGTTGAGACGGCTCAGCGGGTCCATCCGGAACGACGCGAACTGGCTCATCATCCCGTAGTGCTGTTCCATGTAGTTCATCATCGGTCGCGACAGGATGAACTCGCGGGCCTTGAAGGCGTCGCCGATGCTGCTTCCGGCACCGCCGAAGCCGAACAGGCCGGCCGCCGGCGAGGATGGCGCTTCCGTGCTCGTCTGAACGGTGAAGATGGCTTCGCCTTCATAGAGGCGCGTTGCCGCCAGCGAGGTGTAGGCGAAGACCGCGAGCAACGGCACGACGACGAACAGGAGAACGCGGCGCCCGATCCGGCGCCATTGCGCGCGGCGGTGCTGCAGGATTGCCAGCCTGGCTTCCTCAACTCCGGCTGCGTCGGGCAGCGCAGGTGCCGGACCGCGGTCCGCCGGACCTGGCCGGCCGGCGCGGTCGGTGACTTCCGGCGCGTCCGGAAACAGCTCGTCCATCGGATCGTCGGCAAGCGTGGTCGTGCGCGACCCGCCGAGCCCACGCTCCTGCCGCCATTTGCGAATGCGTTCGTCGTTATTCATCGCGCCCCGCCTTCAGGAGTCATTGTTGGCCCTGCCCGTCATGCGAGGTCGAAGGACGCAAGATCTTCATCGCTGGCGATCGCCGCGACCTCTTCGGTAATCGACGCAAACAGTTCCTCCGCCTCTTCGTGAGTTCCGCATTCGACCAGCTTACCATGAACGAGGACTGCGTGGCGGTCACAAATGTCCCGTGTGACCCGAGGCGCACTCGTCACGAAGACGAGGCCCGCGGTTTCGAGCCTCTGGTGAAGCGCGGCCATGCACTTCTCCGCAAACCGCCGATCGCCGCCGACCAGCTTGCTGTCGGCGAGATAGGTCTTGGCGGGAAGCCCGAAGGTCATCGCGAAGGCAAGCTGGCCGCGCATGGCCGCAGTCCACATCGTCAGGGGATGATAATAGGCTTGCCCCAGTTCCGAGAATTCCGCGCAGAACGCCGAATAGGTGTAGGGATCGAGCCCGAACAGCGCCGCGACGTTTCGGACGTTCTCGTCGCCAGTCATTCCCGGCTGCAAGGCGCCGCCGTAGCCGAGCGGAATTCCGCCCTTGTCGCGAACGACGCGGCCGCCATCGGCGCGTTCGACGCCGGCCAGGAGCCGCATGATCGTCGACTTTCCGCCGCCCGGCGCGATCAGAAGGCCGAGCTTCTCCTGCGTTCCGACGATCAACGATGCCCGGTTGAGCACGACCTTGGGCTCGCCATACGACATGAAATAGCGGGTGCAGTCGATGAAGCCCCACATGTCAGACCGGCCTCACGATGCGAACGATGATTGCGGCCGCGAGGAGGCCGGCGATCCACGTCAGGACGTAGAGCGGATCGGCAATTCGCGACTGGTAGTGGAACAGCATGCCGTCGCGGGCAAATTCGACCGCGTGAAGCAGCGGATTGTACTGGAAGGCGACCAGCAGCGGCTGGGGAAGCTCATTGGCGACGAAGAAGATTCCCGACAGGAAAATCGCCGGGCGAAGCAAGGGCCCGCTGATGAACTGAAAGGTGACATTGATGACCGCGAGGGCCGAGAACAAATAGCCGTAGGCGGCCCCGAGCCCCCACGCCATGATCACGCCGGCAAAGAATTGCAGCGGATTGTCGAGTTCCCAGTTGCCGAAGACGAGATAGTTCAGCGCGGCCACGACCGCGAAGACGAGGAACGCGTTCCCCAGTTCAACCAGCGCCATTGCGATCGCGGCGTGCTCGCGGGTCACGGTTGGATAGATCACAAGCGCGCGGACCGACCCGTTGACCCGGCCCATCGAGCCGATGACCAGGCGGAAGGTCATGTAGGGGATCAGTCCCGAAATGATGAAGGTGACGACGTCGGTGTAAACGGGCGCCCGCCGCCCCATGAAACTGAAGATAAAATAGGCCGAAGAGATCCAGATCAGCGGCGCGACATAGGTCCAGGCGTAGCCGACGACGTTCTGCCCGAAGCGCGACCCGATCTCGCGTCGCATGAGCGCAACGATGATATAGGCATGGCCCAGCAGCCGATCGCCGAAGGATCGCTCCGGCGGCTGATATGCGGCTGCAACGCCGGCGATCACGGGACCGGGATCGTGGCGATCGAGCGCAGCGACGCCATGCTCTGAGCGAAGGCGGAGATGACCTGGCGGGTCTGCGCCCATGGCGCGCTCGAGATCAGAACGGCGTCGCCGTCGCGAAGGTCGAAGCGTCCGGCGAGCGCGACCGCCTGCGGCTGGCGGAAGTTCACCTGATAGACGAGCGGCGGTCCGGACGTCGCCTGCTGGCGCATGACGAACACCGCCCGCGGGTCGGCCGCTTCGGGATTGAGCCCGCGCGCCTGCCCGAGCGCGTCGAGCAGTGTGAAGTCCCGCTTGGAGATCCTGATCTGCCCCTGAAGCCCGGCGGCGCCGAGCACGGTCACATTCTCGATCATCCCGTGGAGAAGAACCAGGTCGCCGGGTCGAAGCGGAATGTCGAGGGCGGGGTTCTGGTAGATATCGGACAGGCGAACCGTCCCCGACTTCCCGTCGCGGCGCACGGTGACCGCGACCATATCGGGACTTTCGGCCTTGGGCCCGATTTCGGCCAGCAATTCGCTGAGGCGCGTTCGGCCGCGCTCGATCGGGAACACGCCGGGGTGCTCGGCATCCCCTTGCACGGTGACCAGGCGGCTGCGCCCGGCGACCTCGCGAATGTCGACCTGCGGGCGCAGGACCACCGTCTTCAGCCGCCGCAGAATTTCGGAACGGAGCTGCGGGATCGTCAGCCCCTCCGCGTGAACGGAGCCGACGAACGGCAGGTACAGCTGGCCGAATCATCGACCGTGATCTGCCCGAGGTCGGAGGCGGCTGCGGTGGTGAAGACCGTCGGTGTCCCGCCTTCCCAGATCCGCACCTGCAACTGGTCGCCCGCGCCGATCCGACTGAAGTCGAAGTCGGGTCCGGTCGAGAAGGACGCCGGGAAGGTCGAGTGGATGGCTTCGTCGGCCGGCAGGGTCGCGGCCGTCAGCGGCACGAGATGAATGTCGCCCTGCGCCGAAGCCGCCTTGATCTCCTTGAACGAGGATACCGGGCGGGGCAGGTTGCTGCACCCGCTCGCGCAGACGACCGCTGCCGCGACCGCCAACCAACGCACTCCAACACGACTCTGCGGCTTGATCATTCGCCTACGCTGCACTCGAATGTTCTCCCGCTCAAGCTACGCGGCGGCGTTCATCCAATTCGGCGCCCCCGTCCCCGAGACGGAGCCTGTTCACCGAACAGGTCACATATTCCTCGAGCATTCTCCGGATCGAGAAGTTGCGGTCGAGGAAGGTGCGGCCCACGCCCCGCTCACCGAACAGCTCGCGATCGCCCGAGCGCCCGACCAACTCCCGGACCTTCGCGACCAGCCGCTCGAGATCGGGCTTCTCGGCGCATTCGAGAACATAGCCGGTGGTGCCGTCGATCAGGCACTCGGCGGCGCCTCCGGCCGGCGTCGTCACCACCCGGACGCCCATATACTGCGCCTCGATCAGCACGTTCGGCAGGCCTTCGTAGCGCGACAGCAGCACGAGCGTGTCCATCTTCGACATCCAGTAGCCGACGCGCGTCGACCGTCCGACGAACAGGATCCGGTGGGCAATTCCGAGTTCGGACGCCAGCTCTTCAGCGTTCGGCTGAAGCCGGCCGCCGCCGACGAGAACGAAGCGCGCGGTCGGGTGACGCCTGAGGTAGCGCGCCGCGAACCGGATCCACAGGAGCGGCTGCTTGTCCGTATCGAACCGGAAGACGCCGCCGATGGTCTGGTCGGCCCCGGCGGTGGCGGCAACGAACTCGTCCCAGCGCCGCGCGCAGTCGTGCGACGGGTCCGCGGTCATCGGCTCGACACCGTTGTAAATGACGTCGAACCGGTCGAGCGGCAGGTTCAGCCACTCGGCATAGGCGCGCGCGGCGGTGAAACTGTTGCTCATGAAGCGAACGCCCGGGACCTCCGCCATCGCCCGGTAGAGAACTTCATATTCCGGCCGGTACATGTGCCGCCGCATGCTGGGCGGCAAGCCGCGAATGGCGAGCTGGACATGCGGCACACCGGCCATCAGCGCGGCAAAGCCCGCGAACAGGCAGGCACCGTCCTGCCACATCGACGCTGTTTCCGTACCTGATTGCTCGAAATGCCTGGTGAGACGGCGGACGCCATAGTTCACCGGCGGGGGAAGGTAGTCGAGAAGCTCGATCAGCAGCGGATCCTTGATGCCGAGCGAGCGGTTGGAGAGAGGCTTGAACAGGTTGACCTCCCCCAGCTCGCAGCCCGCCGCCTGCACTTCATCGAGGTAGAAATCGTTCTGCTTTTCCGGACCATGCGACCGGACGAGGATCTCGACCGGGCGATCGAGGCGGACGCCGGCAAGGCTGCCTTCGGACAGGCGAGCGCGCTCGAGCTCGATCGCCAGCCGGGTCAGCTGGCGTTCGGCACCGCCGGGGCCCAGGCTGCCGGTGATCAGGGTCAGCCGGCCGAGCGCCGAGGGATTGCATGCCGGCAACTTGCGATCGCGGAAGTAGAGGATCGCGTGCTTCATCGCGATGATGCGCGCGTCCACGCCTTCCGGCAGTGGCGAGCCTTCAAGGCGCGACAGGAGATCGTACTTGCTCAGCGCCTTGCGAACGATCGCATGGCGCCAATTGCCCTCGGGGTACACACCGTCGAGCGGCAGCAACAGATTGCGCGCGCGAACGAGCTCGCCCGCCGGCATGATGCGCTTGGCATAGGCCAGCCGCACGGCGTCCGACCCCGGATCCTGCACAAGCAGCTGCTCGAACAGCTCGCGCGCACGGTCGTGCTCGCGGGCATCGTGCAGGAATTCCGCCTTCTCGAGCAGTCTTGAATTGTCGCCTGCCTCGCCGAAGTCGTGAACGTCGATGAGTGCGACCGCCTCCGCGAACGACTTGCGCTTCACCAGCCGCCGGACGCGGAGCCGCCAGATGGTGGGATCGCCGGGATGAAGATCGTCGAGCGCGAGTAGCTCAGTTTCGAATTCAGCATCATCATCGATAGACTCGAGACGGTGCAGAACCTCGGGATCAATCCTCTCGAAGTGATGATCTACGTGAACGGCAGCAGAAGTTGTTAACTTCCGATTTATTTCGCTGGAAATTTCAGAGCCGCATTCAGTTGTTGACGGCATCAGTTCCATTGCGTGCCCCGCTATGCACGAATTTCATTGCGACAAATAGCTTTAAGGTCAAGCCGCTGACTTAATAACCATAGCCGAAGCGGATGCGCGCCGCAGTGCGAGTGTTGCGCAGCGGACACGGTTTCGTTCGGCAGAATTGTTGGCCGGGTCGATCTCCAATAACATGCTCCACAATTCGCCGGCTTCAACAAACCGCGATTGACGCATGAGTTCCAGCGCAAGCCGGCGGATGGTGGCTGCGTCCCCGGGCTTCATTGCGATCATCTGGCGCAGGATCGCCTCGCGCTCGTCGAGTTCGCCCTCGCCTTCCTCGATGCGCTTGAGGCGCAGGCGAAGGCTGCTGAACATGCGCGCGACTTCCCGCTCGGTGCGTTCGCGCGGCCCGATGTAGCGGTTGATCGCAGCCGCGAGGCGCAGTCCCTCCTCATGTTCGCCGGCTTTGCCCAACAGGCTGAGCTTCTTGACGGCGCGGCGCTCCACGGTCTGGAAGAACCTGTCCAATTCGGGGCGGATTCGTGCGACCTCGGGCTCGGCCGATTCCCGCAACTGTCCGTACATTTCGAGAGCGCTCGCATAGTCCTGAACCGCGACCGCCAATCGCGCCGTCCACAGCCGGACCATGACGCTGTCGCGCCCCTGGTCCTGGACTCGCTTGAGCAAGGCGAGGGCTTCCTCCGTCTGACCCTCTGCATGAAGCGAGCGGGCAAGGAGCGTTGCGCTCCTGCCGTCAGCCTCGAGCGCCGCCCCTGCCTGTTCTCCGGCCTTGATCACCGCCGCCGCATCGCCATCGGCGAAGGCTGTCCGGATATCATCGCGCGATTGCGCAGCCAGCTCGCGAATGAGC
>CAWGRB010000010.1:0-134428 GCA_963824845.1 uncultured Alphaproteobacteria bacterium | reverse complement strand
ATCAGCTGGCACGTGCAGGAGGTGCTTCGCCAGAAGAAGGCGCTGCCCAAGGACGTACAGCGGGTGACGTTCAACGCGATCACCAACTCGGCGGTGACCGAGGCGATGAAGAGCCCGCGCGGTCTCGATCTCGACCTCATCGACGCCTACCGGGCGCGGCGGGCGCTGGATTATCTGGTCGGGTTCACGCTGTCGCCGATCCTGTGGCGCAAGCTGCCCGGGGGCCAAGTCGGCCGGGCGGGTGCAGTCGGTCGCGCTTCGGCTGATCGTCGACCGCGAACGCGAGATCGAAGTCTTCAAGCCGCAGGAATACTGGCAGGTCAGCGCCACGTTCGAGAAGGACGGGCAGAGCTTCGTAGGCCGGCTGGTTCAGCTCGATGGCAAGAAGATCGATCGGCTGACCATCGGCAATGCGGCGACGCCGACGCAGCCAAGGCGGTGATCGAAGCGGGACTGTTCACCGTCCAGTCGGTCGAGACCAAGCCCTTCTCGCGCAACCCGCCCCCGCCGTTCACGACCTCGACCCTGCAGCAGGAGGCGGCGCGCAAGCTCGGCTTGCGGCGAGCCACACGATGCGCGTCGCGCAATCTCTCTACGAGGACGGGCTGATCACCTATATGCGGACCGACGGCGTCGACATGGCGCCGGAGGCGGTGAGCGCGGCGCGCAAGGCGATCACCAGCCGCTATGACGCCGGCTACGTGCCGGACAAGCCGCGCCACTATACCAGCAAGGCGAAGAACGCGCAGGAAGCACACGAGGCGGTGCGGCCGACGGATTTCTCCAAGGCGCGGGCAGCGTCCGGCGATCACGCGCGGCTCTATGAGCTCGTCTATAACCGCGCGCTTGCCAGCCAGATGGCGTCGGCGCGGCTGGAGCGGACGACGGTCGAGCTGGTCGATGGCGCGGGCCGGGCAGTGCTTCGCGCGACGGGGCAGGTGGTGCTCTTCCCGGGTTACCTCGCACTGTACGAAGAGGGCCGCGACGAAAAGGCGGAGGACGAAGAAGGCGCGCGGATGCCGGCGCTGAGCCGCGGCGACGTTCCGGCGAAGACCGGCGTCGAGGCGACCCAGCATTTCACCCAGCCGCCGCCGCGCTATTCGGAAGCGAGCCTGGTCAAGCGGCTCGAGGAGCTCGGCATCGGCCGGCCGTCGACCTATGCGGCGACGCTGCAGACGCTCAAGGACCGCGAATATGTCCGCGTCGACAAGAACCGCTTCATCCCGGAGGAGAGCGGGCGCCTGGTGACGGCGTTCCTCGAGCGCTTCTTCGAGAAATACGTCAATTACGATTATACCGCCGAGCTCGAGGAGGAGCTGGACGACGTGTCCGGCGGCCGTCTGGAGTGGCACAAGCTGCTCGCCGACTTCTGGCGCGACTTCAAGCCGAAGGCCGGCGAGGTCATGGACCAGAAGCCGTCCGAGATCACGCAGGCGCTCGACGAGTTCCTCGCGCCGTGGCTCTATCCGCCCAAGGACGACGGTAGCGACCCGCGACTGTGCCCGAACTGCGGTACTGGCCGGCTGGGCCTGCGCGGCGGCAAATTCGGGGCGTTCGTCGCCTGCTCCAACTATCCCGAGTGCCGCTACACGCAGAAGTTCGGCCAGACCGGCGGCGAGCCGCAAGCGAAGGGCCGCAGATCTGGGCGAGGGCATCCAGCTCAAGAGCGGGCGCTTCGGGCCTTATGTCGAGCGCGGCGAGAAGCGCGCGTCGATCCCGAAGGACGTGCCTCTGGAGGACGTCACTAGGGAGGTGGCGGAGCGATTGCTGTCGCTGCCGCGCGAGATTGGCGCGCATCCGGAAACCGGCAAGCCGATCACGGCTTCGATCGGGCGCTACGGCCCGTACCTCGCGCATGACGGCAAATATGCGAAGCTCGGCTCGACCGCCGAGGTGTTCGAGACGGGCATGAACGCGGCGGTTGCCAAGCTCGCGGACGCGGCCTCGGGAGCGGGGCGCGGCCGCGGCGCTGCTCGCGAGCCGATCGCGGTGCTTGGCGTCCACCCCGGAAGCGGCAAGGAGCTGAAGGTGCTGGAGGGCAAGTACGGCCCTTATGTCAGCGACGGCACCACCCACGCGACCTTGCCCAAGGGAGCGGACCCGAAGACGGTGACTTTGGATGAGGCCGTGCGACTGATCGACGAGCGCGCCGCCAAGGGACCGGCCAAGAAGAAGGGCGGGCGGAAGCCGGCAGCGAAGAAGAAGCCGGCAGCGAAGACGAAGGCCTGAAATGATCGAGATCGAGCTGCAGCGGCTGGCGCACGGCGAAGGTTTGCCGGCTGCCGAGTTACGCGACCGAAGGCGCGGCCGGCCTCGATGTCGTCGCGGCCGAAGAGTTGACCCTCGCGCCGGGCCACCGGCACGCGGTCGCAACCGGGTTCGCGATCGCCATTCCGCCAGGATATGAAGTCCAGGTCCGGCCACGCTCGGGCCTTGCGCTGAAGCACGGCGATCACCTGCCTCAACACGCCGGGCACGATCGACCATGACTATCGCGGCGAAGTGAAGGTGATCCTCGCCAACCTCGGCAGCGAGCCGTTCGCGGTGCGGCGCGGCGAGCGGATTGCGCAGCTGGTGCCGGCGCCTGTGCTGAAGGCCGCGTTCCGCGAGGTCGAGGCGCTCGGCGAGACGAGCGCGGAACGGGGGGTTCGGGAGCACGGGCCAGGATGATCCGATTGTGGGGGGGGGGGGAGGGGGGGGGGGGGTGGGGGAGACCCCTTCATGGTCCCCCTCCCCAGATGGGGAGAGGGACTGATCTCTCCGACGCTGAACTGGAACGTTACGCCCGGCACATCGTGCTGCCGCAGGTTGGCGGGGTCGGCCAGAACAAGCTGAAGGCTGCGTCCGTGGTGGTTGTCGGGGCCGGCGGGATCGGCAGCGCGGTGATTCCGGCCCTTGCGGGTGCAGGCGTCGGGCGGCTGACGATCATTGACGACGACGTGGTGGAACTCGGCAATCTCCACCGCCAGCCGCTCTTTCGCGAGCGCGACGCCGGCTATTCCAAGGCCGACCTCGCGCTCCAGTTCGTGCGCCGGCTGAACAGCTTCGTCGATGCGGCTCCGGTGCAGGAGCGGATCACGGCCGAAAATGCGCCGCGGCTGCTCTGCGGCCACGACCTGGTCATTGACGGCAGCGACAATTTCGCGACGCGCCTCGCCGTCAGCGATGCCGCGGTCGCGCTTGGGACGCCGCTGCTGTCGGCGGCGGCGGTGCAGTTCCAGGGACAGGTCGGGCTGTTTCGTGGGCGGCCGTGCTATCGCTGCTTCGTCGGCGACGCGTTTGACACCGACGATTGCGACAATTGCGCCGAGCTCGGCGTGCTGGGCGCGCTGACGGCGACCGTCGGGAGCTTCGCCGCGTTGCTGGCGATCAACGCGATCGTCGGCGTGGGCGAGGACCAGGCGGGACGAGTGCACCTGTTCGATGGCGAGACGCTGAGCTGGCGGGCGATCCGGATTCCGGCGGACCCGGGCTGCCGGACCTGCGGTTCAGCCTAGGGCGTCGGCGACCCGCCCGACCAGCTTGCGGGCGACTTCGTCCTTGCCGGCTTCCGGCCAGTCTTCGACTCCATCTGCCGTGATCAGGTGGACGCGGTTGCGTGTGCCGCCCATGACGTCGCCCGAAACGTCGTTGGCGACGATCCAGTCGGCGCGTTTGGCCGGCGTTTCGCGATCGCCTGATCGACGACCCGCTCGGTCTCGGCCGCGAAGCCGACCAGCAGGTGCGGGCGGTCGGGCCGGGCGCCAAGCTCGGCGAGGATGTCGCGGGTGGGCAGGAAGTGAAGCTGCGGCGGCCCGCCGCCCTTCTTGAGCTTGGCGGAGGAGGGCTCGACGCGCCAATCGGCAACGGCGGCGACGAGGATCGCCGCATCGGCGGGGAGTGACGTCATGACGGCATTCGCCATCTGCTCGGCGGTCTCGACGTCGATGCGGTTGACGCCCGGCGGCGTTTCGAGCGCAACGGGACCGGCGACCAGAGTCACCCGGGCGCCAAGCTCGGCAGCGGCGGCTGCGATTGCAAACCCCTGTCGCCCCGAAGAGCGGTTGGCGATGACTCGCACCGGGTCGATCGGCTCATGCGTGGGGCCGGCGGTGACGAGGATGTGCTTGCCGACCAGATTCACTTGCCCGGCAGGAACCCGTTCGAGCTGAGCCAATCCATAATCGCGTGTGGTTCCGGCAGGCGGCCCGGACCGTGCTCGCCGCAGGCCATGTCGCCTTCGGCCGGTTCGATCACCTTGATGCCGTCCTCGACCAGCTGCTGGACGTTGCGGCGGGTTGCGGCGTGGAGCCACATGCGGACGTTCATCGCCGGAGCGACGACCACCGGCTTGTCGGTCGCGAGCAGGAGGGTGGTCGCGAGGTCGTCTGCGATTCCATTCGCCATCTTGGCGAGGAGGTCGGCGGTCGCAGGGCAGACCAGCACGAAATCCGCCGCGCGCGAGAGCTGGATGTGGCCGATCTCGACCTCGTCCTTGAGCTCCCAAAGCGAGGTGTGGACCTGGCTTTCGGCAAGCGTGCCGAGGCTCATCGCGGTGACGAAATGCTCGCCGCCCTTTGTCAGCACGGGTGTGACCGAGTGACCCGCCTTCTTGAGCAGGCGGACAAGCTCGAGCGACTTGTAGGCCGCAATGCCGCCGCCGACGATGAGGAGAACGCGGGCCATCGCGCTAGTGTAGCACAGCCAGCAGGGCCGCGCCGACCGCCGCTCCAAGAACGCCCGCCAGCGCATAGCCCCATGGCGGCCGGGTCTCGATCACCGCGACATCGGGCAGGGGCGGCGAGGGCGGCGCTGCGCCGCGGGGCGGATAATAATCGTCGATCCGCTCGATCAGCTCGGGCACCTTCTTCACCGCGCGGACCAGCGAGATCAGCCGGTCGGCATAATAGGCTTCCGGCCCGAGTTCCGAGCGAATCCATTCCCGCAGGAAGGGCTCCGCGGTCTCCCACATGTTGATGTCGGGATCGAGCGCCGTGGCGACGCCCTCGTTCATCACCATCGTCTTCTGCAGCAGCAGCAGATGCGGCTGGGTCGGCATGTCGAAGTCGCGGGTGATGGAGAACAGGCTTTCAAGCATCCGGCCCACCGAGATGTCCTTCACGGGCAAGCCCCGGATCGGCTCGCCGGCGGCGCGGAGGGCCGTGGCGAACTCTTCGACATTATGGTGGGCGGGCACGTACTGCGCCTCGAAATGGATCTCGGCGACGCGGCGGTAGTTGCCGGTGATCAGGCCATAGAGAATCTCGGCAAGCCACAGCCGGGCGCGGCGGTCGATGCGGCCCATGATCCCGAAGTCGATCGCGGCGATGCGGCCGTCCTTCAACGCAAACAGGTTGCCGTGGTGAAGGTCGGCGTGGAAGAAACCGTCGATCACCGCCTGGCGGAGGAACGCCCGGACGAGGATTGCGGCGAGGCTCTTGCAGTCCTGGCCGGCCTCGATCAGCGCGTCGCGGTCGTTGAGCTTGACGCCATCGAGCCATTCGAGGGTGAGCACCCGGCGGGCGGTGCGGCGCCAGTCGATCTCGGGAATATAATAGCCGGGCTCGGCGACCATGTTCTCGCGAAGCTCGGACGCCGAAGCGGCCTCGCGCTGGAGGTCGAGCTCGCGCGCGGTCCACTGCCGGAAATGTGCCACGACCAGGCGGGGCCGGAGGCGCGCGGCCTCGCCGCCGAAGCGTTCGACGTGGGCCGCGGCCCATTCGTAGGTCTCAAGTGCCCTTGCGAACTCCTCCTCGATGCCGGGACGGAGCACCTTGACCGCGACTTCGCGGCCCTCGGTGGTGACGGCATGATGGACCTGGGCGATCGAGGCGGCGCCGACCGGCACTTCGTCGAAGCGGCTGAACAGGCTTTCGAGCGGCGCCCCGAACGAGCTTTCGATGGTGTGGCGGATGGCTGCGAACGGCGCCGGCGGCAGGTCGTCCTGGAGCTGCGACAGGTTCGCCGCGGCGCGCTCGCCGACGAGGTCGGGCCGGGTGGAAAGCACCTGCCCGAGCTTGATCGCGGCGGGACCGATGGCGACGAGGGCGGCGGCATAATCGGGAGTCGCCGGAGTTCTCGCCCCGAACCGCGCGATCCGCGCCAGGCGGCGCACCGGCGGTGGAGTCATCGGATCCTGCTCGATTCCGCGCAACGCGCCGTGCCGCGCCAGCGTCCGGCCCCATTTGAGAAGGCGCCACAGGTGGGTAACCGACGCGGTCAAATCTTCCACCCGCTCCAGATGCTGACGAGACCCCCAAGCATTGGCTCGACCGCGGGGCGGACGAAGCCGGCGTCGCCGATCATCCGGCGAAAGGCCTCGGGCTTCGGAAAGCGGCGGATGCTCTCGACGAGATAGCGGTAGCTGTCCTCGTCGTCGGCGACGATCTTGCCTATGCGGGGGATGACGTTGGCCGAATAGGCTTCGTAGAGCTCCGCGAAACCGGGCCAGTCGCTGGTCGAGAATTCCATGCAGTAAAAGCGGCCGCCTCGTTTGAGGACGCGGCGTGCTTCGCGAAGGGCCGCCGGGATGTCGGTCACGTTCCGGATTCCGAACACGATCGTGTAGGCGTCGAAGCTGTTGTCGGCGAAGGTCAGCTTTTCGGCATTCTCGACCTGCCAGGACAGGTCCCGCAAGGATCGCTTTTCGGCGCGTTCCTTGCCGACTTCGAGCATGTCCGCGTTGATGTCCGAGACGGTGACATGGGCGCCGCGCTCGATCATCCGGAAGGCGATGTCGCCGGTGCCCCCGGCCATGTCGAGGATGCGCTCGCCGGCGCGCGGCTTCACGCGGGCGACGAAGCGGTTCTTCCACAGCCGGTGCATGCCGCCCGACATGAGGTCGTTCATCACGTCGTAGCGGCGTGCGACCGAGCTGAAGACCGCGCCGACGCGGCGGGTCTTTTCCTCGGGGCTGACCAGACGGTCGCCGAAATTCACCTGCTGTGTGGGCGCATTGGACATGGCGCGGGCTCTAGCGGGCTTGCGCGCCCTCCGCCATATCGGCCGGATGCCGGAGCTTCCCGAAGTCGAGACAACGGTGCGCGGCCTCGAGCGGGTGCTCGACGGACGCCGGATCGCCAGGGTCGAGTTGCGTCGGCCTGACCTCAGGCGGCCGATGCCGGAGGACCTTGGGCAGAGGCTGACGGGATCGCGGGTCGTCGGGCTGCGGCGCCGCGCCAAATACGGGCTGATCGATACTGACCGCGGCGACACTCTCGTCTTTCACCTCGGCATGTCCGGCAAGTGGCGGGTCGACCCGAGCGCGATCGAGACCCACGACCATCTGCTGGTCGATACCGACGACGGCCATCGGGTGGCACTCAACGACCCTCGCCGATTCGGGTCGCTGGACCTCGTCGAGACGGACGAGCTGGAGGCGTGGCCGCCGTTCGCCGCTCTTGGTCCCGAGCCGCTCGCCATAGAAGCGCGGGAACTCGAAGCGCGGCTCGCCGGCCGGAGCGCCCCCATCAAGGCGATGCTGCTGGACCAGAGCGTCATCGCCGGGCTCGGCAACATCTACGTCTGCGAAGCGCTTCACCGGGCGCATATCCATCCCGGCCGGGCTGCCGGCAGCATTTCGCTGAAGCGGCTCGAGCGGCTTGCCGAGGCAATCCGCCATGTCCTCGCCGAAGCGATTGCGGCGGGCGGCTCTACCCTCCGGGATTTCGCGAGCCCGGACGGGGAACTCGGCTATTTCTCGAAGCGGTTCGCTGTCTATGACCGGGAAGGGGCGGCTTGCGGTTGCGGGGGCACCGTCAAACGGACCGTGCAGGGCGGCCGGTCCACCTTCTTTTGCCCGCGGTGCCAGCGTTAGGATTGGCAGCTAGCGTGTTGACCTTCACGGCCTCTCACCATATGGGAGCGACCGCGTCGGCGCGGCCGTTGGGTTTCGCGCCGCTTTTTCATTGAGCCCCGAGTTTTTGAGCTCGAACAAAGCAACGAGGATTTTCATGGCGAATACGCCGCAAGCCAAGAAGCGAATCCGCCGGAATTCGAGCCGGACCGTCATCAATCACTCGCGCATCAGCCGCATCCGCACCTTCATCAAGGCCGTCGAAGCGGCAATCGCAACGGGCGACAAGGGCCAGGCCGCCGCAGCACTTCAGAAGGCGCAGCCGGAGCTGTTCCGCGGCGTTGCTCGCGGGGTCATCCACAAGAACACGGCGTCGCGGAAGATCTCGCGCCTGTCGAAGCGGGTCGCCTCGCTCGGCTGATCGGTCGGGCAGCCAGTCGGGGCGCAGTGCCGCCCCATTTCGGGACACTACAGCGGGCTGCCGGGCGACTGGCGGCCCGTCGTGTTTGGCGGATTCGGAAAAAACGCAAGCTTTCCCGCGATTCGCGGCAACCGAGCAAGGTGCTTGCGCTAACAATCGGCGGTTTTCTGCCGTTCCTGACAGGTTTTGACCGCTTTCCTGTGTCAAGGGCCATTATTTCACATTTGTGAAAAATCGGCACTTGCAAGCTTCCCCGGACACTTTCAGAAACATCATTCCAGGCGCGAACTCGCGCTGGGGGCAAGAGAGAAATGGGTCCGTTGACGCGCGACTCGCAGTCGGGCGCAAGGCGAAGCTTTGTCTGCCCACGGGGGCTGTTTAAAGGAGGCGCTGACCAGTGCAGGGCGGAGGGGCGAATTCGTCTGTCGAGCTTGGGATGGCACCGCAGGTGGCACCGATCGATGCCGCCTGGGAGTCGATCCGCAGCGGACTTCGGCGGGACCTTGGTGCCCGCACGTTTGATGGCTGGCTGAAGCCTGCCGAAATCGGCGGGTTCGATCCCGACAGCGGCGCGCTAGAAGTGGTCATGCCCAGCCAGTTCATGGCGGACTGGGTGCGCTCGCACTTCGGCGACCGGCTTGCGCTCGCCTGGAAGACCGTCCTTCCGATCGTCCGCGACGTCCAGATCATTGCCGCGTCGGATGCTCCGCGTCCCGCGCCGCTGCTGATCCTCGACGAGGGTCCGCTGCCGACCGAGCGCGATCCGGGCGCTCCCAACTTCGATCCCCGCTACCGGTTCGAGACGTTCATCGTCGGCAAGGCGAACGAGGTCGCGGCGACGGCCGCGCGGACGCTCGCCACGTCGCCTGCAGTCGGCTTCAACCCGCTGTTCATCCATGGCGGCACCGGGCGCGGCAAGACCCACCTGCTCCACGCCATCGGGCACAGCTTCTGCGCCCATCACCGCGGCTCGCGAGTTGTGTCGATGTCGGCCGAGAAGTTCATGGTCGAGTTCATCCGCGCGCTGAAGGAGAACGACACGATCGGTTTCAAGCAGCGGCTGCGGAATGCCGACCTGCTGCTGATCGACGACGTCCAGTTCATCGCCGGCAAGGATTCGACGCAGGAAGAATTCTTCCACACCATGAACGAGATCATCGGCGCCGGCCGGCGGCTGGTGATCACGTCGGACCGCGCTCCGCAGGACCTCGACGGAATTGCGCCGCGAATCCTGTCGCGACTGTCCTGGGGCCTGGTCGCGGACATCAACCCGGCCGATTACGAGCTTCGCTTCAACATCATCATCGCCAAGCTCGAGGCGCTTCCCGGCGTCGAGATGCCGCGCAACGTCGTCGACTTCCTCGCGCGACGGGTGACTTCCTCGATCCGCGAACTCGAAGGCGCGCTCAACCGGATCGGCGCGTACGCGCTGATGACCGGCCGGACGATCGACGTCGCGTTTGTCGAGGAAGTGCTCGCGAATGTTCTGCGCGCCAACCAGCGGCGAATCTCGATCGACGAGATCCAGACCCAGGTCGCCGAGCATTACCGGATCCGCAAGGCGGAAATGACCTCCGCGCGCAGGGCTCGGGAAGTCGCCCGTCCGCGCCAGGTCGCGATGTATCTGTCGAAGCAGCTGACGCCCAAGTCGTTGCCCGACATCGGCCGCCGCTTCGGCGGGCGAGACCATACGACGGTGATCCACGCGGTGCGCCAGATCGAGAAGCTGCGGGCCAGCGACGCCGAGCTCGACGCCGATATCCGCCTGCTGACGCGGCAGCTCGAAGGCTAGTTTCCGGGCACCCCGAAGTCCGGCGAAAGGAAGGCCCGCCTGATCCCTCGGGCGGGCCTTTCGTTATTCCACAGCGGCCGCCTAGCGGTGGCGGGTCGGGATGGTGATCTTCACAACTTCGCCGCTCTGGCCCGGAAAGCCGGTGAACAGCGCTTCGACGAGGTCGGGAACAAGCACATCCAGGCGGTTGGTGTCGGAGCGGGCCTGGGCGCGGCCGTCGAACAGCGGCTGGCTGGTGCCGGCGGCGCGGATGTGGAGATCAACCTCGCCATGATATTCGACATAGCTGTCGAGGCCGCCATCGAACCAGAACGGGTCGTTCCAGCCGAAAGCGAAGCGCGGCCGGCCCCAGCCAAACCGCGAACGATAGAAGCCGCTGCGGCCCCAGAACCCGCCGCCGAAGCCATCCCACATTCCCGGTTCCTCGACGTAGCGGATCTGTCCGTGATCCACTGCGTAGCCGAGCTGGACGATCATGTTGGCGCCCGCGGGATTGGCGGCGGGCGTGTAGCCGCGGGCAGCGAGCTGCTGGCCGACAAGCGCGGCGTAGCGCTGGAACTCCAGGCCTCCGTGAGCCGCCATGGCATTGCCAGGCACCACCGCGAAGCTCTGGCCCTGCGGAGCCGGCATGGCCTGGTAGCGCGACACCGTCGCGTTCAACGACTGGGCGCACGCGGACAGGCCGAACGCTGCAACGCCGAGCATCGCTGCCGCGGCAAACATCTTGATACGCATTAGTACCACCCCTCCGCGGCCGGAACAGACCATTGTAGAGCCGTAACGTATGGGAGGCGAGGGTGAACGGCCGATGAAGCGGTGCGCAGGTGCGCCGGGCGGTTCGGTCTAGCGGTGCAGCCAGGACGTCGCGTAGCTGAGCGCGACGACGCCCGAACCCACGATGAGCGCGTCGACGGCAAGGCTGAGCAGGGCGGCCACGGCGGCAGCAATGACCAGCGCTCCGTCGGCGTAGATGAGCGCCAGCCCGAACAGCAGGATCGCACCGGCCGGCGCCATGTGGAAGAGCGGGATCGGGATCGCCGCGAGCAGTGCGAGCAGGAAGCAGACAAGGCCGATGACTCGCGCGGCCGTCGGGCCCGTCAGCGCCGGCAGCCGCGGCTTGAAGATTTGCTCGACCCGAAGCTCGAGCCATTCGATCTTGCCGATCAGCCGGCCGAGTTCCTGCTTGGTCACGCCGCGCCGTTCGAGCCGCGCCGGGAACCACGGACTGCTTCGTCCGAACACCATCTGAGCGGAGACGAGCAGGAGGGGGAGGGCGAAGAACGAGCTCGTGCCCGGCGGCAACGGGAGGACGTTGATCGCTGCGAAGATGAACAGCAGTCCGCCCCAGGCGCTGGAGTGGAGCCTCGCCGCAAGCTCGGAGAAGGACAGCCGGTCGGGTCCCTCGTCGGCGACGATGTGGTGAAGCCGCTGCGACAAGGGCAACGGGCGCGATTGTTCGGTCTGGGTTTCGAGGTTCAAGTCAGTCTCGCGGGTTACTGTGTCAGGCCGACGACCGATTTGGCCCTGGCGAGGACCGGCGCGCCGATTTCAGCAGCGCGGGCTGCGCCGGCGGCGAGAATCCGGTCGAGCTCGGCGGGATCGCGGCGCAGCTCGTCGAGGCGGCCCCGGATCGGCGCGATCAAGGCGATCAGCGCATCGGCGAGGGCGGGCTTGAATGCTCCGAATCCCTGTCCGGCAAAGCGCGCCAGCACCTGGTCGACGGATTCGCCGGTGATCGCGCCGTAGATGCCGACGAGGTTCTGCGCTTCCGGGCGGCCGCTGAAGCGCGTCGCCATTGTCCGGCAGTGGCTCGGGGTCGGTCTTCGCCTTGCGGATCTTCTGGGCGATGTCGTCATCGCTGTCGGTAAGGTGGATTCGGCTCATCGGCGAAGGGTCGGACTTCGACATCTTGGCGGTGCCGTCGCGAAGGCTCATCACGCGGGCTGCGGCGCCGCCGCCGATGAACGGCTCGGGCACGATGAAGAGGTCGGTGTCGTAGTCGGTGTTGAACTTGATGGCGATGTCGCGGGTCAGCTCGACATGCTGCTTCTGGTCCTCGCCGACCGGCACGTGGGTCGCGTGGTAGAGGAGGATGTCGGCCGCCATGAGCACCGGATAGGTGTAGAGCCCGACCGCGGCGCTCTCGCGGTTCTTGGACGCCTTGTCCTTGAACTGGGTCATCCGGTTCAGCCAGCCGACCCGGGCGGTGCACTGCAGAAGCCAGGCAAGCTCGGCATGCGCGGGGACGGCGCTCTGCGCGAACAGCGTGGACTTCGCGGGATCGATCCCGCTGGCGATCAGGGCCGCCGCCATTTCGCGAACGTTCGACCGGAGCTCGGCCGGGTCGCTGTCGACGGTCAGCGCATGAAGGTCGGCGAGGAAGAACAGGCATTCCGCCTCGTCCTGCATCCGCACCCAGCGCAGGATCGCGCCGAGCAGATTGCCGAGATGGAGGCCGCCGGTCGGCTGGATCCCGGAGAGGACCCGGGTTCGGGATGGATCGGTCATGCCTGGCGGGTCCGCTTCATGATGAGTTTGAGATCGTCGAGCACAAAGGCGCCCGTCAACAGGCAGGCGACGGCGTAAACGGCGCCCCCTGCGGCGACCAGCGCCAGCAGGCCGCCGGTGCGGCGAAGGATCGATCCGGTGAGATAGGGATCGGCCAGCGGCGCGAACCAGTACAATGCCGCTCCCATCGCGACAGCGGCGACCGCCAGTCGCGGGACGCGGCGGCGGAGCCGGGCGTCAGCCTCGAAATGGCCGCGCTTCTTGAGCGTATGGTAGAGCATCCAGACGTTGACCGTGGACGCGAGCGCGGTGGCGAGCGGCGGCCCGACGTGGCGGAGCGGCACGATCAGTGCGAGGTTGAGCGCGAGGTTGACCGCGATCGAGATCATCGCAAACCGCATCGGCGTCTTGGTGTCGTGGCGGGCGTAATAGCCCGGCGTCAGCACCTTCACGAGGATGTAGGAGGGAAGACCGACCGAGAAGGCGGCGAGCGCCTGCCCGGTCTTGACGGCGTCCGAGGCGTCGAACTGGCCGTGCTGGAACAGGCCGGCGATGATGGGGACGCCGCAGATCACCAGAGCGACGGTCGCGGGCAGGGTGAAGAACAGAGCCAGCTCGAGCCCGCGGTTCTGGGTGGACATCGCCTCCGCGTCGGCGCCCGCGGCCGAGCTGATGCGAGATGGTCGGCAGCAGGACCGTCCCGAGACCGATGCCGATGAGCCCGAGCGGGAGCTGGTTCAGCCGGTCGGCGTAATAGATGTACGAGACCGATCCGTGCGGCAGGAAGCCGGTCGCAAGAGCGGTTGAGACGAGCAGGTTGAACTGCACCGCGCCGGCGCCGGCTGCGGCGGGGCCGATCAGCTTCATCAGCCGTTTGACGTCGGCGTTGATGGTCGGCCGCTTGATCTTCAGGCGGACGTGATTGGCCCAGCACGCCTGCATCAGCCACAACAGCTGCAACGCCCCGCCGACGGTGACCGAGATCGCCTGGTACTTGGTCGTGCTCAGAGGCTCGTGCGTGTGGAAGAACACGAGGGCGACGATCTGCGCGACGTTGAGCAGGATGGGAGCGGCTGCCGCGACCCAGAACTTGTGCAGCGAATTGAGAATTCCGCCGAGCAGCGATGCCAGCGAGATCAGCATCAGATAGGGGAAGGTCAGCCGGGCCAGCATCACCGCGAAGGCGAACTGCTGCGGCGACGCGCCGTGGAAGCCGAGCGAGATGAGGTAGGTCGCGGGCCAGGCGAAGACCTCGAGCAACACCGTCATCAGCAGCAGCGCGGGCAGCAGCACCGAGAGGGCGTCCTCGGCGAAGTCCACGCCGTCGCTGAGGCCGGCGCCGTCCTTGTCCGCGACCTTGCGGTTGAACATCGGGATGAACGCCGCGGAGAAGGCTCCCTCGGCGAACAAGGCGCGGAACATGTTGGGCATTCGCCAGGCGACGGCGAAGGCATCGGAGGCGAAATTGGCGCCGACGAACTGGGCGAACAGCATGTCGCGGGCAAGGCCAAGAACCCGGCTGACCAGGGTCAGTCCGCCGACCGATCCGAGCGAACGGGCGAGATTCATCGGCTCAGATGCGCGCGATGCCGGGGAAGGTCAGGTTCTGGCGCGGCGCTTTTCGGCGTCACGCCTGCCCTTGTGGCTCCGCGCCGGCCAGGGCGCCCTGCTGCGCCTGCATCTGCGCGACGTAGGCTGCGGCGAAGTCGATCGGGTCGAGCAGGAGCGGCGGAAAGCCGGTGCTCGTGACCGCCTCGCAAACCACCTGGCGGGCGAAGGGGAAGAGCAGGCGCGGGGCCTCGATCAGGAGCACGGGGCCGAGCGCATCGTCGGGAACGTTGCGGGCGCCGAACAGTCCCGCGTAGGTCAGGTCGACGACGAAATGGACGCCGTTGTCGGAGCGCGCGGTGACGTCGATCTTGACCGCAACCTCGTGGACTTCGTCCGCGACCTTTTGCGCGTTGAGGCTGAACTGGACGTCAAGCGCCGGCTGAGCGTCCCACTGGAAGACCTGCGGAGCGTTGGGATTCTCGACCGAGAGATCCTTGATATATTGGGTGAGGACGCTGAATTGCGCGCCCGTCTCCGCTGCACCGGCGCCCGCGGCACCGGCGTCGCTATCGGCCAGGCCGGAGCCGTTCCCGGCGGTTCCTGAATCCTGCTCAGCCATCAGTCGAATCCTTTGAAGTTTCCAGCATTTCGAGGAGCTGCGTGGAGCGTTCCGCGCGGCTTCGGCGCCTAGCAGTCGCATAAATGAGGCGCAATGGCAGCCTCGTGCGTTCGGGTGGTTGGAATCTTTACATCTCGCGCACTATGTTGGCGTCACGCATTGAGAGAATGGAAACCGAAGCTTGGCAGTCATCGTAATCCTCGCGCTGGTCGCCGTCTTCATCGGGCTCCGCCTGTACAGCGTTCTCGGTGAGCGGACCGGGCATGAGCACCAGCCGATCCTGAAGCCGGCCGATTCCGACGCAAGGGTGGAGTCGCGGCCCGTCTCGTCGTCGGTTCCGCAGGCCGTTTCGCCCGATTCTGGCGATCTCGCTTACCTTCCGACGGCAGGACCGGGCGTCCGCGCCGTCCTCGCTGCCGATTCGACTTTCGACGTCGCGCGCTTCCTCGAAGGTGCCAAGGCCGCCTACCGCATGGTCCTCGAAGCCTTCTGGAAGGGCGACCTCGAAGCCTTGCACGGTCATGTCGATGACAACGTCTATGAGACGTTCGCCGGCGCCGTCGAGCAGCGCAAGGCCGAAGGCCTGGTGCTCGACAACCGGCTGGTCTGCATCGACCAGGCGGTGATTTCGGAGGCTGCCCTCGAGCGCGGCGCGGCGATGCTGACCGTCCGCTTCGAAGCCGACATTGCCGCGGTGACCCGCAATTCGAGCGGCGAAGTGGTTGCTGGCTCGCTCAGCGACGCGGTCCAGACTCGCGATCTGTGGACCTTCCGCCGCGACACCTCGTCGCGCGACCCCAACTGGCTGTTGATCGAAACCGACGAGGAAGAGTGAATTTCGTCCGACGGGCGCTGACGCTCGCCTCAATCGCTCTCCTGGCCGCGTGCGCGAAGACCGCGCATGTGCCGACGTCACCGCCGCCGCTTCCGCCTGTCACTCAGCCTCCGCCAGTCCTGACTCCGCCGCCGCCGCCGAATGCACGGGCGGCAGGTATCCGGCTGGTGCCGCCTCCCGCCATCGATCGATGAAGCGGCGGCGGGCCGGGCGCTGTCGGCGTTCCGGCTCTCCTGCCCGGTGCTGGTCCTGCGCACGGATTCGTCGCAGCTCAGCATTGGCCCGGACTGGGCGCAGGTCTGCGCCGATGCCTCGACGGTGCTTCCAGGCGGGGCAGGGGCGTTCTTCCGCGATCGCTTCGACTGGGTCCAGGTCGCCGACGGCAAGGCGTTCGCGACCGGCTATTACGAGCCGACCATCCAGGGCTCGCGCGTGCCGCTTCCGGGCTACGCGCCGATCTACGGCGTGCCCTCCGACCTCGTGCGCTGCACTCGCCCGGACGGCACCACGGGCCGAGGCCGCGTCGATCCCCTCACCGGCATTTGCGGGCCATATTTCACCCGGGCTGAAATCGACGACGGAGCACTCGCCAATCGCGGACTCGAGATCGCCTGGGCGGCCGACCCGCTCGAGCTGTTCTTCGTCGAGATCCAGGGCTCGGCACGGGTGGTGTTCCCCGACGGCTCCAGCCTTCGCATCGGCTATGGCGAGCAGAACGGGCTCCCATACACGCCGATCGGCAAGCTGCTGAGGGAGCGCGGGGTGCTTCCGCCCGGCGGCGCCAGCATGCAGGCGATCAAGGACTGGATTCGCGCCAACCCGGACCAGGGCCGCGAGCTGATGCGCGAGAACCAGTCCTACATCTTCTTCAAGCCCACCACCGGGCCTGGGCCGCTCGGCTCGATGGGCGTTCCGGTGACTCCGCACGGTACGGTCGCCGCAGACCCGAAGTTCGTTCCGCTCGGCGCGCCTGTCTTCCTCACCATGGACCGGCCCGAGCCGAACGGCCTGTGGGTCGCTCAGGACGTCGGCGGCGCGATCAAGGGCTCGAACCGGTTCGACACCTTCTGGGGCGGTGGTCCCGAGGCCGAGGCTCTTGCCGGCGGAATGGCTGCCAAGGGGCAGGCATTCGTTCTGCTGCCGAAGGGCGTCGCGGCCCGTGCGCTCGCTCAGCCCTGACGAGGCGGAGCTCTGGGCCAGGGTCACGGCGACGATCCGGCCGCTGTCCCGCCAACCGGTTGAGGCTCGATCGGCGGAATACTCTGCAGAATCGCCGCAAGGGTCAAAGCCCCGCGCAGCAGCCGCGCCTGCTCGAAGGACGCTTGCCGAAGCCCGTCCACGGCCTGGCACGACGCTCGACGGAACCTGGGACCGCAGGCTGGCCTCGGGAAAGGCGCAGCCGGACCGGGTGCTCGATCTCCACGGCATGACGCTCGACCGCGCCTGGTCGGCAATCGACCGGGCGCTCGAAGAGTCCATCGCAAGCGGCGACCGTGTGTTGCTGCTGATCACCGGCCACCATCGTCCGGGCGAGGCGCCAGTCGCCCGAGGGCAAATCCGCGCCGCAGTCCACGACTGGCTCGCGGCATCGCGTCACGCGTCCGCGATCGCAGCGGTTCGCGGCGCGCACGGGCGGCACGGCGGAGGCGGCAGCCTGTACATCGTTCTGAGGCGCCGCTGACCATTTCTTAACCCTGTCCCGATAACCGCTTTCGTTCGGGCGAAGACACGCCCTCGCCAAGGGCGCTGAACGACAAATGAGAGCAGGTACGGCCCAGAAGATCAGCAACGCGATCCTGTCGTGTGCAGCCGGCTTCGCGTCGTTCGTCTTCTCGCTGATCGCGCTGCTCTACATCACCGAATTCGACCAGAAGATCGTTGCAGCGCTTTTCGCCGGGGCCTTCTGCCTGCTGATCAGCTACGTCGCGTCCGAACGCCCCAACAGCGACGGCGCGCGGGCGCTTGCCGCACTTGGCGATCGGCTGCTTGCGGTCGAGAACGGCGACCTCGTGTCGCCGGCGCCCCCAATCGTGCATCGCACGATGCCGAAGCTCGCGACTGCCGTTGACACGCTGTTCGCCGAGGTTCGGGCATCCATCGAGAACGCCCAGGCGCTCGGCATGTACGATCCGGTGACGTCGCTTCCCAATCGGCTGCACTTCCGCTCCGAGGCCGATAAATTGCTGAGCGATGCGCCGAATGGCCGCACCTCGGCGATGCTGTTCGTCGACCTGGACCGCTTCAAGAGCGTCAACGACAGCCTCGGCCACGCGCGCGGCGACCAGCTGCTGATCATGGTCGCCAACCGGCTGAGGGTCGTCGTCAACGCCGAGTTCACCGGAAGCGCGCGGCTGCGTCCGCTGCTTGCGCGCCTCGCCGGCGACGAATTCACGATGTTCTTCCCCGAGGTCGAATCGGTCGCCGACATCGAGCGGATCGCGCGCCGGGTCGTCCTCGCGATCTCCGAACCGTTCGAGCTCAGCAGCCACAGCGTCGACATCGGCGCGTCGATCGGAATCGCCTGCGCCCCGGAGCACGGAGCGAGCATCGAATCGCTGATGCGCGCCGCGGACATCGCCATGTACCGCGCCAAGTCGGCCGGGGGCGGCCAGCACTGGCTGTTCAACGAGCAGCTCGCCGCCGAGCACGAGCGGAAGGTCGAGACCGAACGGGCGCTGACCGAAGCGGTCCAGCGCGGCGAGTTCCAGCTGGTCTATCAGCCGCAGATGAGCCTCGTCACGGGCGAGACCTGCGGCGCCGAGGCGTTGCTTCGCTGGAACCACCCGCGCGACGGCCTGCGCCTGCCGACCACCTTCATCCCGGTTGCCGAGCGGACCGGAGTGATCGCCGAGATCGGCGACTGGGTGCTTGGCGAAGTGGCGGCGGTCCTCGGCAACTGGCATCGAAGCGGCTTCAACCAGCGCCTCGCCTTCAACGTCAGCCCGCGCCAGGTCGACCGCCCGGACTTCTTCCAGCGCGTTCGCCAGGCGTTCGCCGACGCGCAGGTGCCGCTGTCGCTTGTCGAACTCGAATTCACCGAAAGTGCCGCGATGGAGGTCAGCGACAGTGTTCTTGCCGAGATCGGCGAGCTGCGCCGGGACGGCGCCACGATCGCCATCGACGATTTCGGCACCGGCTATTCGAACCTCGCGCGGCTTCGGGCGATGCCGCTCGACCGGGTCAAGCTCGATCCCTGGCTGATCGCCGACATCGACAGCAGCGAGCGGGCGCGGGTGATCGTCCAGGCGGTCGTCCACCTGATCAAGGGCGTCGGCGCCGAGATCGTCGCGGAAGCAGTCGAGACAGTCGCCCAGGCAGACATCCTTCGCGCCATGGGCTGCGACGTCATTCAGGGGTTCGTTTTCTCGCCGGCCATGAGCGAAGCGGATTTCATGGCCTGGGTCGGAAGCGGCCGGCAGGTGGCGAAGTCGGTCGCCTAGGCGAGCACCTTGCGGACGATCCGCTCGTAGATCCTTCGACAATTGCTGGATGTCGGCGACCGCGGCGCTTTCGTCGAGCTTGTGCATGGTCGCGTTCGGCAGGCCGAAGTCGACCACCGGACAGAGCTGGATCAGAAAGCGCCCGTCGGAGGTGCCGCCGCTGGTCGAGAGTTCGGGCGTCATGCCGGTCTCGTCGCGGATGGCGCCCAACAGCAGGTCGTAAAGCTCGCCCGGAGGGGTGAGGAACGCCTCCCCGGAAATGCGCGCGCGGACGGTCGCGCCGGGCGCTTCGCGGCCCGCAATCTCCTCGACCATGCGCACCAGGTCGGCGCCGCGATGCAGGTTGTTGAAGCGGATGTTGAGCTGTGCCGTCGCCGCGCCCGGAATGACGTTGCTTGCATCGGTCGGCGTCGAGATGGCGGTGAATTCGAGGTTCGACGGCGGGAAGACGTCGGTGCCATCGTCGAGATGGACGGCACCCAGCGCCGTAATCACCCGGGCAAGCGGCCCGACCGGATTGCTGGCGCGGTGCGGATAGGCGACGTGGCCCTGGACGCCCGGCACGTCGATCCACATGTTGACCGATCCGCGGCGGCCGATCTTGACCGTGTCGCCGAGGCTCTCGACCGAGGTCGGCTCCCCGATCAGGATCATGTCGGGGCGAATTGACCGCTCGTTCAGCCAGTCGATGATCCGCGGCGTCCCGTAGGTCGCATAACCTTCCTCGTCGCCGGTCAGGAGCAGCGTCAGCGTGCCGGTAGTCTGCTCGACCCGCGAGACGGCGGCGATGAAGGCGGCGACCGCGCTCTTCATGTCGTTCGCGCCGCGGCCGACCAGCTGGCCATCGATGACCTGCGCGTCGAACGGACCGGCGGTCCAGCCGTCGCCTGCAGGCACGACGTCGAGATGGCCGGCGAAGCCGAAGTGCGGCGAGCCGGACCCGCGAATCGCGACCATGTTCTCGGTCGGCCCGTCCGGCGCCTCGCCAAGCACCCAGCGATGGACCGTGAAGCCCATCGGTTCCAGTGCCGCCTGGACGAGGTCGAAAACCTCGCCGCGCGCCGGCGTGATGCTTGGGCAGCGAATCAGCTCGGCGGCGAGCGCAACGGGATCGATCGGACTGGCCATCCGAAGGCACCTAGCAAGCCATGCCCGACTGGCAAGCTGCGGCGACCCCCGGTTGCCGACCGAGGCTTACGTGTGTTACTATAATAGCACAGCTGGACAGGTCATTCGTCGGCTCGTCGAATTGCGGCTTGCGACCGACGCTACAAATGTAGCACGCTACAAATGTAGCACAGCCCGACCGGGCATCGAATAGGGGACCATACATGTTGCGCAGCCTGCGTCTTTCGCTTCTTGGAAGCGCGGCGACATTGATCGCCGCTCCGCTTGCCGCGCAAGCTTCACCGCCCGCCAGCGACCCTGACGTCTCTCCGCCTCCGGTGGCGAGCGGCACCAGGGCCAAGCGCGTCTACACCCCTGCCGACTTCGCCCGGTTTGCTCCGAAAACCGCCTACGACATGCTCAAGCAGGTTCCGAGCTTCACGATCCGGGTGCCCGACCCGACCGAGCGCGGCCTCGGCCAGGCCAGCGAGAACGTGCTGATCAACGGCCAGCGGATCAATAACAAGAACTACACCGGCGGCGTGGGTGGCGCTGTCGACCAGCTTCAGCGGACGCCCGCCGCCAACGTCGACCGGATCGAGATCGTCGATGCCGCAAGCCTCGGCATCGCCGGGCTTTCCGGCCAGGTCGCCAACGTCGATTCTGAAGGCGACGCAAGGCGTCCGGCCAGTTCGAATGGGATCCGACGATCCGCGCCCATTATGCGAAGCCGGAATTTTTCGGCGGCCTGCTCAGCTACTCGGGCAAGACCGGCCCGGTCGACTATACCTTTTCCGTCGAAGAACCAGGCGGGCCGCGGCGCCTACGGCGGCCCGATCCTGATTTACGACCTCAACCGCAATCTCACCGAGACGCCGCACCGAAGTCTATCATTCCGAATATGACGCGCCGGTCATTCCAGGGAAAGTTCGCGCTCGACGGGCCCGGCAGCTCCCGTCGGCAACCTGACCCTGGGCTACACGCCCTACTGGAGCCCGGCCTACCTGCAGCGACGACCGGCGTCCGTCGACCGGCGAGACGCAGCACCGCCTGATCACGACGAGCTGACAACGGCTATCTCGGCGACATCAACGGCGACTATGAATTCGCGCTCGGGCCGGGCCGGCTCAAGCTCATCGGCCTTCGCCATTGGCAGCACGACCCGTTCGTCAGCACGCTGATCATGTCGTTCGACGGCAGCGGCGCCGCGACGACGGGCAGCGCTTCACCAACGACACCCATTCCGGCGAGACGATCGGCCGCGCGCGAATATCATTGGAAGGCGGCGAAGAACGATTGGCAGGTCACGTTCGAGCGCGCGTTCAATTCGCTCGACCAGAAGGGTGGGCTGTTCGAACTCGATCCCGACGGAAACTTCGTCGAGCAGCCGTTCCCGGGCGGGACCGGCAAGGTCACGGAGGTTCGCTACGAAGGCCTGGCAACGCTCAGCCGGCCGCTGACCGCGAACCTCGACCTGCAGGCCGCGGCCGGCGCGGAACTGTCCCGGCTGGACCTGTGACCGATCCAGAGCCGGCGCGGAAGTTCTTCCGGCCGAAGGGCAGCATCGACCTCGGCTGGCACCCGTCCAAGGGCTGGGACATCAGCCTGAAGTTGCGCCGGCGGGTCGGACAGATCGACTTTTCGGACTTCATCTCGCAGCAGCTGCTGAGCTCAGGACCGCGAGAATTCCGGCAATCCGAACCTCGTCCCGCCGCAAAGCTGGGAGATCGAGACCGAGTTCGCGCATGACCTCGGCAAGTGGGGGAGGACCCGGCTCAACCTGCATTACTACCGCGTCCAGGACATCATCGACGTCATTCCGATCGGCGAGGACGGGCAGGGAATCGGCAACCTGCCGCGCGCCGACCGCTACGGATTCGAAAGCACCAGCACCCTGCTATTCGACCCGATCGGCTGGAAAGGCGCGAAGCTCGACCTGACTGTCGGCGCGGAGAAGACATCGGTTCGCGATCCGCTGACCCATGACAAGCGGAGCATCACCGGCGTCAAGGATCGCTGGATGAGCGCGCAGATTCGACACGACATTCCCGGCACGCAGATCGCCTGGAGCGCCTATGTCCAGTACCGGCACTACACGCCGTATTTCTATCTGACGGAGGTCTATACCGAGCAGGATCTCCCGTGGATCGCCGGCTTCTATGTCGAGGACAAGAACGTCATGGGCGCCTCGGTCCGCTTCACGGTCGACAATGTCTTCAACGGCCGCCACTACTACGACCGGACGATTTACGACGGCTTCCGGGACCGGACGCCGATCGCCTATTATCGAGAACCACAATGCGCTGATCGGGCCGCTGTTCTCGCTGACGGTGAAGGGCACCTTCTAAGCGCGCGCGGATGTCGTAGAGAGTGCCATGCCCAAGATCGATCTCACCGCCGATCGAGCAAACCAATCGCACCGGCTATCCCGCGCCGTTCGACGCCGACGTGGCGGGACGGTTCGGGCGGCGGCTCGCCCCGGCCACCGGCCTGACCGACTTCGGCGTCAGCCATGTCGTCCTCAAGCCGGGCGCCTGGTCGTCGCAACGGCACTGGCACGACGGCGAGGACGAATTCCTTGTGATGCTGGAGGGCGAGGCCGTGCTTGTCGAGGACGACGGGCCCGTTGCTCTCCGGCCGGGAGACCTCGCGGCATTTCCCAAGGGAGTCCGCAACGGCCATCACCTTCGCAACGAGAGCGATCGCGACTGCGCGTTCGTGGTGTTCGGCGGCGGAGTTTGCACTGGCGGCGGTTATTCCGACATCGACATGCTGTTCACGGCCGAGGGCAAGTACGTCCACAAGGACGAGTTCGCCCTACGACTAATCGTCCAGGTGATGCATACTTGCCGCACCTTATTAAGGCGCCGTTTAACCAATCTCGGCTAAGCCATTGGAGTGCCGGATTCGGTACGCTTTCCTCCCAATCGAGCATCGCTCGATACCTGGGCCGCCGTTCGCAAGACCGGCGGCCCTTCTTTTGCGCGCTCCGCCGTTCGCAAGACCGGCGGCCCTTCTTTTGCGCGTCGCGCTCGCCTAAGGCGCGGCCGCCATGTTCCCGTTCGTCGCTAAAGCCGCCATCTCCGGAGTGATCGCGGCGCTCGTTGCGGAGATTGCGCGCCGCTACCCGGGCTGGGGCGGGCTGGTCGCGTCCCTGCCGCTGACATCGATCCTGGCGATGATATGGCTGTGGCGGGACACCGGCGACCAGGCGCAGATCGCGGCGCTTTCCGGATCGATCTTCTGGTTCATTCTGCCGTCGCTGCCGATGTTCCTCGCCTTGCCGGCGCTGCTCCGTTCGGGGCTTGGCTTCTGGGCGAGCCTCGGGCTGGTGATCGCCGGCACGCTGGCGCTTTATGCGGCGATGTTCTGGGCGGCGCCGCGGCTGGGAATCCGGCTGTGACGCGGTCGGCCGTCGTCCTGCTTTCGGGCGGCCTCGACTCGATGGTCTGCGCAGCCCTCGCTCGCGAGGCCGGCTTCTCGGTGATCGGTCTCACAATCGATTATGGCCAGCGACACCGCATCGAACTGGAGTTGGCGCGGGTGATTGCCGGCGGGCTGACCGACCGGCAGATCGTCCTTCCCCTCGACCTGCGGGCGTTCGGCGGATCCGCGCTGACCGCCGATGTCGAAGTCCCAAAGGTCGGCGTGGGCGACGGCATCCCGGTCACCTACGTCCCGGCGCGCAACACAATCTTCCTCAGCCTCGCGCTCGGCCTCGCCGAAGCGAGCGGCGCGCGCGATATTTTCATCGGCGTGAACGCGCTCGATTATTCCGGCTACCCGGACTGCCGTCCCGAGTTCGTCGCCGAGTTCCAGCGCCTCGCGGACCTCGCCACGAGGGCCGGAGTTGAGGGCGACGCCTTCACCATCCATGCGCCGCTGCAGCACATGACCAAGGCGGACATCGCCCGCGAGGCGCAGCGGCTGGGTCTCGACGCCGGGCTCAGCCACAGCTGCTACGACCCGTTGCCGGACGGTCGGCACTGCGGACGCTGCGATGCCTGCCGGCTGCGGTCGAAGGGCTTTGCCGAAGCCGGGCATCGCGGACCCGACGGACTACGCGTGACCTACGCCGTCAAGGAAGTGTTCCTGACCTTGCAGGGCGAGGGCATGCAGGCGGGCAGCCGAGCCGTCTTTCTGCGCTTCGCCGGCTGCAACCTGTGGTCGGGCCGCGAGAAGGACCGCGCCGCCGCCCAGTGCCGGTTCTGTGACACGGACTTCGTCGGGACGAACGGCGCGGGAGGTGGCAAGTTCGCGACCGCGGACTCGCTCGCCGATCATGTCGCGGCGATGTGGGGCCCCGGAGAGGAGCAACGGCTGGTCGTGGTCACCGGCGGCGAGCCGATGCTTCAGCTCGACGACGCGCTGGTGTCGGCGCTTCACGATCGCGGCTTTCGAGTGGCCATCGAGACCAATGGCACGCTTGCCGTGACGCCGCCCGTCGACTGGATCTGCGTCAGTCCGAAGGCGGGGACGGATGTCGTGCAGCAATCCGGCAACGAGCTGAAGCTGGTCTGGCCGCAAGCGGGCATCGATCCTGGTCTGCTCGAGACCTGGCAGTTCGAGCACTTCCTCGTCCAGCCGATGGATTGCCCGGACCGGCGCCAGGCGCTCGACGCCGCGATCGCGCTGGCGATGGAGCGGCCGCGCTGGCGGCTGTCGCTGCAGGCCCACAAGGTCGTGGGCCTCGCCTGAGGTCTATTCCGCAGTGTTGTTGGTTGCCGCGGCCGAAGAACTGGCAGGCGCCGTCTTCGCCGGCTTCGGTGTCTTCGCCTTCGCAGCAGGGGTGGCGGGGCTCTGGGCAGGCGCGTTGCTTGCGTCCGACGTCTCGTTGTTGACGCCGAGGTCGGTGTAATTGACGTCGGCCGCCATGTTGGCGTCGGCGCCGGTGACCGCATCGATCGCGGTCACGTCGTTGGAGACGACGTTCTCGGCGGTCAGATTCTCGTCGACGTTGATGGTGTTGTCGACCTGGTCGTTGTTGCGGCACCCGGCGAGTGCGAGCGCTGCGCCGGCAATCAGGATCAAAGTGCGCATCGGCCTTGCTCCGGAAATAAAAAAAGAGGCTGCCGGCGAATACCGGCAGCCTCTCGATACGCCAACGCCTCCACGAATGGAGGCGTCGAAATTACATCGCGTTGTTCGCAGCCGCGTTGGCGTTGTTCGCAGCCGCATTCGCCGTGTCGGCAGCGGCATTGGCCGTGTCGGCAGCGTTCATGTCCGTCGCGTTCATGTCCGTGGCGTTCATGTCCGTGGCGTTCATGTCGGTCGTCGCGTTCATGTCCGTCGTCGTGAGGTTCTCGTCGACGTTCATGGTGTTGTTGGCGTTGTCGTTGCTGCTGCAAGCCGCAACCGCCAGGGCCGCACCAGCGACCAGGATAAGAGCACGCATTCAAGACTCCCTAATTATTGCGATCTGGACCGGTCACCCGCGCCGCAAATCGCGCGCACAATAGTCTGAAGGGCGAGTTTGCATCAAGAGACTTTGCGCTCTTCGCTCCAATCCCTTGAGAAACTGCGGAAAACTGCTCTCCAGGGCCGCATCAACAGCTTGCAGGCCGGATTTGTTTCCCGACTTGTTCAACGCTCGTCACGCCGAATTCGGCGATGCCGCACGGCACGATGCCCGAGAAATGGGACAGGTCGGGCGCAACGTTCAAAGCAAAGCCGTGCAAGGTCACCCACCGCTTCACGCGTACGCCGAGAGCGCCGATCTTCGCCTCCTCGGCGCCGTTCCCGACCCAGATGCCGATGCGGCCGGGTGCGCGATGCGCGACCACCCCGAGCTGCGCGAGCGCGTCGATCATCCAGCCCTCGAGACGAGTGCACGAAGCGGCGGATGTCCTTACCTCGCTTTTCGAGGTCCAGCATCAGGTAGCCGACCCGCTGGCCGGGTCCGTGATAGGTGTATCGTCCGCCGCGACCCGCTTCGAAAACCGGCAAATCGAGAGGGTTGAACAGCTCCGTTGGGATCGGCGCTCGTTCCGGCGGTAAACAATGGCGGATGCTCGAGCAGCCAGACGCACTCGCGCGCGCCTCCTGTCGCGGATCGCTGCCGCCCGCTCCTCCATGAAGGCGAGCGCTTCGGGGTAGGGCACGGGTCCCGCGAGACCCGCCATTCGATGTCGTCGTCGAGCGTCACGCGCGCGGCACATGGCGTCAGCGGCCATTGCTCTGCAAGCCGTTGCGCGCAGGGGCGGGGGTCCGCATAACGCGCGGCCAAGCAACGGGGGCATGAATGACCAGATTGTCGATTTCGCGGGCATGGGACGAATCGAGGGCCGTGCTTGCGCGCGACGGCAAGCTGATCGGCACCGTTGCGCTCGCCTTGTTCGTGCTTCCGGGGATTCATCCTCAACGCTCGTCATGCCCACGACCCGCTCGTCCGCGATGCCGAGCCGAGCCCGTGGATGCTCGTCGCGCTGATCGCCGTCCTGATCTCGCTCGTCGGTCAGCTCTCGATCATCCGCCTGGCGATGGGGCCGCACGTTTCGGTCGGCGAAGCGATCGCCCACGGCGGCCGCCGCTTCCTCTCCTACGCCGGCGCCGTGCTGGTGTGGACGGTGCCGTTCATGCTCATCGGCGTCGGCGCTCTATCGCGATGGTCGGCAAGGATCCGGAGCATCCGTCGGCCGGAGCGGCGCTCGGCTTGCTCGCCGTGACCGCGATCGGTGTGTTCCTGGCAGTCCGCTTCATCCTCATTTCCGGCCGTCGCCAGCGCGCGAGCCGGTCGGGCCGATCGCGATCCTTCGCCGCAGCTGGGACCTCACCGCGGCAATTGGTGGCGGCTGTTTGGCTTCCTGCTGCTCTGCATGATCGCCGCCATGGCGCTTCTGCTCGCCGTGCAATCGGTCGCGGCACTGATCGCCAGGATGGTGTTCGGCGACGTCTCGCCATTGAGCGTCGGCGGGCTTCTGGTGTCGATCGCCGGCCAGCTCGTCAGCGGCTTCGTCTCGGTGATCCTGTTCGTGATGCTGGCGCGAATCTATGTTCAGCTCGGCGCAGCGCGACTCACGCGGACGTCGGCGTTCCCAACAGCGGGATCTGAGGCGCGCAGTCCGATTGGCAGGACCCCGAGCACCGCGGGATCGGCGAAGCGCTCGACCGCTCGCCTGACGGGCAGAAAGCCCGCCCGGCGATAAGCGGCGAGCGCCGCGGGATGGTCGAGCGAGCAGGTGTGGACGTGGACCCGCTCGACGCCCTCGCGCCATGCTCGCCGAACCGCCTCGGAGAGCAGCCAGCGCCCGTGACCCTTGCCTGACAGCTCCGGCACCAGGCCGACGAAAGCGAGCTCGCAGACTCCCGCTTCGCGAAAATCGAGCTCCAGCATCCCGACGTCGCGACCATCGTCGATCGACCGCCTTCGAGCACTTCGACGCGCGGGTCGCGGATGATTGCTTCGAGCGCCGCATCGTCCATCAGAAGCCGCGAGAACCACAGCCAGCGCGCGCCGACCAGCCGGAACAGGTCGCGATATTCGTCGGCTGCGGGCGCCTCATCCGGTGCGAAGCGAAAGCGACGAGGGGGGCACCTCGACTTGCGGGCGCTGCCGCATCTCGAGGAACGTGACGACCGCCGCGAGCTCTCGGTCGCGACCGGCTCATAGCTCATTTCCAGCGCGCCAGCGGCGGCAGGCTCATCAGGATCGCGTCGATATTGCCGCCGGTCTTGAGGCCGAACAGCGTCCCGCGATCATAGAGCAGGTTGAACTCGACGTAGCGGCCGCGGAAGGTCAGCAGCCGGTCGAGGTCGGCGTCATCGAACGGCGTGTCCATCCGCTTGCGGACGAGCTGCGGGAAGATGTCGAGGAACGCCTCGCCGACGTCGCGGGTGAAGGCGAAATTCTCGTCGAACGTCGCGCCCTCGCCGGGCTCGTGACAGTCGAGGTGATCGTAGAAAATTCCGCCGACGCCGCGCGTGAACGCCGCGGTGCGGAATGAAGAAATATTCGTCCGCCCACTTCGAGAAGCGCGGATAAAAGGTCGGGTCGTGCGCCGCGCACGCGGCGCGAAGGCGGGCGTGGAAGGCTTCGGTGTCCTCCTCGTAGGGAATCGCCGGATTGAGGTCCGCGCCGCCGCCGAACCAGCGCTTGGTCGTGGTCAGGAAGCGCGTGTTCATGTGGACCGCGGGGACGTGCGGGTTCGCCATGTGCGCGACCAGGCTGATGCCGGTGGCGAAGAAGCTCGGGTCCTCGTCGGCGCCGGGGATGCTGCTTGGCGAACTCGGGCGAAAACTGCCCGCCGACGGTCGAGACGTTGACCCCGACTTTCTCGAAGACCTTGCCGGTCATCTGCCCGCGGACGCCGCCGCCGCCGGGTTCACCCGAGGCGTCGGTGCGGTCCCAGGGCATGATATTCGAAGCTTGCGTCCGGACCCGGCCTCGCGCTCGATCGCCTCGAACGCCGCGCAGATGCGGTCGCGAAGCGACTTCGAACCAGTCGCGGGCGGCCTGTTGCTGTTCGTCGAGTGGTTTCATGCGCGACGGCTCATTGCGAATGCGTCGGCGCCCGCGCAAGGCCGGCGCCGTTTCCCTGAGCGTTGCGAGGACCGGCAGCACGAGCAGCGCGACCGACCGCGATCATCGCGCCCGGCGCATAGGCGGCGCCCGTCCGCGCAACCAGCAGCTGCGAGCCCCAGGGCGTGAGGCCGCCGAAGATCGCCGTCGCTCCCGTCGCGCCGAGCGCAAGGCCGGTCAGGCGGCCCTCGCCGTGGAACTGCTCGGCGGTCGCGACGGCGCCGACCGCGCTATAGGCGCCCGCGACGCGCCGCCAGGATCAACGCGCCGGCGAGCGCTTCCAGCCGATCCCGCCGGACATCAGCGAGAACAAGCGTGATCGGCAGCAGCGCGCTCGCCGCGCACAGCAGGAGCAGGACCGGCTTGCGGCCCCAGCGGTCGGACAGCAGGCCAGTCAGTGGCGTGACGAGGATGACGACGACCGCCGCGCCGGTCGAGATCCACAGCGAGTCGCGCTCGGACAGAGCGCCGACCGCGGTCAGGAACGACGGCACGTAGGTGATGCCGACATAATAAGTGATCGATCCCAGCGCCGAGATCGCGAAGGCGCGCAGGATGCCGAGGCGCTGGGTCGAGAGCGAATGGCGAAGCGGGCTCTTGGGCACCGTCCCGGCTCGCTGCTGCCGCACGAATTCGGGCGATTCGTGCATTGCCGAGCGCGCGATCCAGACGCTGCCCGCGAGTGCTGCACCGAACAGGAACGGAATTCGCCAGCCCCAGGCTTCGACCGACGGCGCGAATCGAGCAAGGATACCGTGAGCGCCGAAACGCCGACCGCGAGCAGGCCGCCGAGCTTCGCTTGCGGCGGCGGCCCAGGACGTGATGAGGCCGCGCCGCTCGGGCCGCGACCCTTCGAGCAGGTAGGCGACGACGCCGGTATATTCCCCGCCGACCGCAAACCCCATTACGCAGCGCAGGACCAGCAGCAGCCAGCCGGCGACGGGCCCGGCCTGCGCCCGCGTCGGCAGCAGCGCCAGAGCCGAGCATCGCCGCGGTCATCAGGGCCACCGAGAGCAGCATCATCCGCCGCCGGCCGTAGCGGTCGCCGACATGGCCGAACGCCACCGCTCCCAGCGGCCGCATCAGATAGGCGATGGCGAAACCCGCCAAGGTCGTCAGCAGCGATCCGGCGCCGCCGCCGAAGAACACGCGCGACAGGACCGTCGCGAAATAGAGGTAGAGCGTGAAGTCGTACCATTCGACGATGGTCGAGAAGGCCGCGATCACCGCCGATCCGCGCGACACGCCGCGGTGCGTCCCTCCTCGGTTGGTGGCCGCGCGCGAACTCCATTGACGCCGATGTAGACGAAGCGAGGCCGCATCGGACAGCGGACGCGTTGTTCCCTCACTCCGCGTGCTAGCCCTGCAGAAGGCTGACCACGTCGCCGAACAGGGTCGATCGGCCCCGGAATGGCAGCGCGAACACGCCGATGGTCGCGATATGGTCGAGCTTTGGATAGACTTTGACGGTCACGATCGCTCCCGCCTTGCGAAGCCGGCGGCCAAGCTCCTCGCTGCTTTGTGGACAGCACGACGGTATCGCGGCCGCCGTGAAGCAGCAGCGCCGGTGGCGAGTCCGGTTTGACGAGGTTGACCGGCTGCGCGTCGCGGGCCGGCCCGCGCGGGCCGAATGCTGCCTTGGTGACCGGATTGGCGCTTCCGAACGCGTAGGGCCCGGCGATTCCGACCCACGCCGCGACCCTGGCGTGGTCCGGTCCGAGCCAGCGGCGGTCGAGCGCCAGCATGGCCGCGTTATAGGCTCCGGCGGAGTGGCCGGTGAGGAGAATGCCGTCGCCGCCGCCGTAGCGTCCGCCATTGGCGGTCAGCCACCGCGTCGCGGCGGCGCAATCCTCGAGAAAGACTGGAAAGCGTCCACCGGGCGCGAGCCGGTAATCGGCAATACCGACCAGGAAGCCCTGCGCGGCCAGCGCCCTCCCGACGAACTCGTAACCCTGGCGGAATCCCGAGCGCCACGACCCGCCGTAGAAAAACATGACGAGCGGCAACGGCTCCGAGCTTCGCGAGAGAGGCGCGAACAGGCTGAGCCGCTGGCGCGGATCGGGTCCATAGGCGACGTCCTGCTCGACGCGGCGGCTGCCCAGGTCCTTCGGCACGAACTTGCCGAACGTCGCGAGAGGGGACTTGAAGAGCGCGGGCATCAACTCACTCGATCGATTGCAGCGTGGCTCCGCACAACGAGCGGACCGACGCGAAGTTCGCCCAATCGGCCCCTTCACATCGCCCAAACCGCTCGCTATCAGGCCCGCCATCGCCCTCGGGAGGCCCCCGGGAGCGTCGTCGCATTCGTGCCATCCGGCACAACCGCACATCGCGTCAAAGGGGAAGCATGGCCATCGAGGCACCGTCCGCTGAGGGTTCGCAGGACACAGCCGTGATTGTCGGCGAAGGCGATGATGGCCTGCGCCGGCGCGATTATCTGAAGGTCGGCGCAGTTGCGTTCGCCGGTGTCGGCGGCCTCGCGGTACTGGGGCCGCTGCTCGTGCAGATGTCGCCGTCGGCCGACGTGCTCGCATTGGCGACCACCGAAGTCGACATTTCCAAGATCCAGCCGGGGCAGGGCATCAAGGTCAGCTGGCGCAAGCAGCCGGTGTTCATCCGCTACCTCACTCCAAAGGAAATCGCGGAAGCCAATGCGGTGCCGCTCGGCGAACTTCGCGATCCCGAGACGCTCGCCCAGCGGACCAAGCCGGGCAAGACCAACTGGCTGATCACGCTCGGCGTCTGCACGCACCTCGGCTGCGTTCCGCTCGGCATCGGCGAGGGTGAGAACAGGGGCAAGTACGGCGGCTATTTCTGCCCGTGCCACGGCTCGCAATACGACACCGCCGCGCGCATCCGGCAGGGGCCGGCGCCGAAGAACCTGTTCGTGCCCGACTATGAATTCACCACGCCAAAGACTGTGCTGATTGGGGGAAGTAGCAAGAAATGAGCTTTTCCTGGGCCAAGCCCTACGAACCCAAGCACCCGCTTGCCCGCTGGATCGACGAGCGGCTGCCCTTGCCGCGGCTCGTCTATGGAGCGATCGGCGGCGGCTACCCGGTGCCGCGCAACCTCAATTACTGGTGGAATTTCGGCGTTCTCGCCGGGATTTTCCTGACGATCCAGATCGTCACCGGCATCGTCCTTGCGATGCATTATTACGCCACCACCGACGGCGCGTTCAATTCGGTCAATCAGCTGATCATGCGCGACGTCAGCGCAGGCTGGCTGCTCCGCTACGCGCACATGAACGGCGCCAGCTTCTTCTTCATCGTCACTTACATCCACATCTTCCGCGGGCTCTATTACGGTTCTTACAAGGCGCCGCGCGAGCTGGTGTGGATGCTCGGGCTCGTCATCTACCTCTTGATGATGGCGACCGCCTTCATGGGCTACGTCCTGCCGTGGGGGCAGATGAGCTATTGGGGCGCGCAGGTCATCACCGGCTTCTTCTCGGCGTTCCCCTGGATCGGCGAGCCGCTCCGCATCTGGATCCTCGGCGGCTATGCGCCGGACCAGGCCGCGCTGACCCGCTTCTTCTCGCTTCATTACCTGCTGCCGTTCGTGATCGCCGGCGTCGTCGTGCTCCACATCTGGGCGCTGCACATTCCGGGATCGAGCAATCCGACCGGAGTTGACGTCAAGGACGAGCGCGACACGCTTCCCTTCCACCCGTTCTACACGGCGAAGGACGGCTGGTTCGCCGCGGCTTTCCTCTGCGTCTATGCGCTGGTGACCTATTTCGCTCCGAACTACCTCGGGCACCCGGACAACTACATCCCGGCCAATCCGCTGGCGACGCCGGCGCACATCGTTCCGGAATGGTATTTCTGGCCGTTCTACGCGATCCTTCGCAGCTGCACGTTCAACCTGTTCTGGATCGACGCCAAGCTGTGGGGCGTGCTCGCCATGTTCGGGTCGATCCTGCTGCTGTTCTTCCTGCCGTGGATCGACCGCTCGCCGGTGCGCTCGGGCTCGTACCGTCCGGTGTTCAAGCGCTTCTTCTGGCTGCTGGTGGTCGACATCGTCATCCTCGGCTACGTCGGCGGCGCTCCGATCACGCCGTTCAACGCTGCTCTCGGCCAGATCGCGGCAGCTTATTATTTCCTACATTTCCTGGTCATCCTGCCGCTGGTCTCGGCGTTCGAGACCCCGCTGCCGCTGCCGAACTCGATCACCGAGAGCGTGCTTCACGGCGAAGCGGCGGAATCGGCTCCGGCCGGCCAGGCTCCGCGGCCCGGATCGGTAGCCGTGGCGACGGCCGAGTAAGGGGGCGGGCAGTCAGATGCTTCTTCGTTGGATTTTGGGTCTCATCGGCCTCGTTTTCGCCGCCGTCCTGCTGCTGTCGTTCTTCAGCGGCATAACCAGCTATTTTCAGAACCCGCCGGCTCCGCTCGCGTCCGACGTGTTCCACAAGGAACCGAAGGAGCTTCATCTCGCCAGCGACGGCCCGTTCGGCAAGTTCGACAAGCGCCAGCTGCAGCGCGGCTTCCAGGTCTACAAGGAGGTCTGCTCCGCCTGCCACAGCATGAAGCTGGTGTCGTTCCGCGACCTCAAGGGCATCGGCTACAACGACGCCGAAATCAAAGCGATCGCCAACCAGTGGCAGACCGAGGTCCCGAGCATCAACCCGGACACCGGAGAGCCGGCGACGCGCAAGGCGCTGCCGTCCGACACCTTCCCGGCGCCGTTCGCCAACGAGGTTGCCGCCCGGGCCGCGAACAACAATGCGCTTCCGCCCGACCTGTCGCTGATCGCCAAGGCGCGTGAAGGCGGACCGGCTTACGTCTATTCGCTGCTGACCGGCTTCCAGAACGAGCCCGCCGCGATGCTCAAGGAGTTCCCGGACTCCAAGACGCCGCCCAACCTGCACTTCAATCCCTATTTCGCGAACCTCAACATCGCGATGCCGCCGCCGCTGACGAGCGAAGGCCAGGTGCAGTATGAGGACGGCACCAAGCCGACCGTCGACCAGATGGCGCGCGACGTCGCTGCCTTCCTGGTGTGGACGTCCGAGCCGAACCTCGAGAACCGGCATGCGGCGGGTGTTGCGGTGGTCATCTTCCTGCTGATCGGTTCGATCCTCGGCTATCTCGCCTACCAGCAGGTGTGGGCAGAGGCGAAGCGCAAGGTCCGGGTGACGGGTCCGCTCGATCCGGCGAACCAGGCCAAGAGCCGCCGCGCAAAGGCCAAGCAGGGCGTCGCCGGCTAACCGTTCACCGCTGACCGCCAATGCCGAGTTAATGACCCATTCACGCCCTCGGGCGTTGTTCGGGTCTGTTCCCTCCGATGTAATGGAGACTCGGCATGCGCGTTCCCAAGCTTGGTGTGGCCGCCTTGGCCCTCGTCAGCGGCATTTCTCTCGGCGGCTGCGCCTATGATTCCTATGGCGGCTACGGCGGCTATGGTGGTGGCTATAGCGGCGTCAGCTTCGGCGTCGGCTACGGCGGCGGCTATGGCTACGGCGACCCGTATTACGGTGGCGGCTATGGCTATTACGGATCGCCGTTCGGCTGGTACGACGACTTCTATTATCCGGGCACCGGCATCTACGTGTACGACAGCTACCGGCGGCCGCACGCCTGGAACGACCGGCAGCGCCGCTACTGGTCGCAGCGCAGCGGTTCATGGCAGCACCACGACCGGAGTTCCTCGACGGTGAGGACGAATGTCCAGCCCAACTGGAGCGGGTTCAACCGTCATAGCCGCGGAGACCGCCGCCACTAGGCAGACGGAGCGGCGCTCCCGCTGCGGCGGATGAGGACGATCGAGGTGAAGGTGAGGACGACGGCGCCATCCTGGTTGGTGACCGCCGTCTCCGTTCGGTAGGACCCCATTTCGGGCCGGCTCCGCGACGGCGTCTTGTCCGCGATCCGGCCATGCACGTTCAGCGTGTCGCCCGGATAGACTGGCCTCCGCCAGCGCAGTTCGTCGATTCCGGGTGATCCCAGCCCAGCCTGCCGGTGCTCGACGGAGTAGCGCGCGAGCACTGCCATCGTCATCGCGCAGGTGTGCCAGCCGCTCGCCGCGAGCCTCCCGAAGTGGGTCTTCGCCGCTTCCTCATCGGAGAGGTGGAAGGGCTGCGGGTCGTACTTGCGAGCGAACTCGAGCACTTCCTCGCGGGTCACCTCGTAGGTCCCGAACATCGTCTCGGCGCCGACCTGCAGGTCTTCGAAATAGATCATGCGGCGCGCATAACCGCGGCCCGCGCTTGGCGCGAGGGCAAAGGGCGGGCTAGCAAGGGACATGGCGAGCGGACCCGGCCCCAGCGTGCGGATGCATCCGCGTCTCATCGAGGCGGCGCTCGCGCTGAACGAGAACCGGCTCGACGTGGCCGAGAGGATCCTGAAGCCCCACCTGAAGGACGACCCGTTCGACGTCGCGGCGATCCGGATGCTTGCAGAGCTTGCGGCGCGGATCGGCCGCTGGCGCGATTCCGAGGCGCTGCTCCGCCGCGCGATCGAGATTGCGCCCGCGTTCACTGCGGCCCGCGCGAACCTGGCGCTCGTCCTTGGTCGCACCGGGCGCCCTGCCGAGGCGCTCGAACTGCTCGACGCCATCTTCGAGGCCGAGCCGGAGGAGCTCGGCCACTGGAACCTCAAGGCGGCGACGCTCGGCCGGCTCGGCGACTTCGACGACGCGATCGCGCTTTACGAGCAGGTTCTGGAGCGCTCGCCGCAGCAGCCGCGCGTCTGGCTAAGCTACGGGCACATGCTGAAGACCGTTGGACGGCAGGCCGACGCGATTGCCGCCTACCGCCGATCCATCGCCATCAAGCCGGCGCTGGGCGAGGCATGGTGGAGCCTCGCCAACCTCAAGACGGTGCGGTTCGATGCCGGCGACGTCGCGGCGATGGAGCAGGCGCTGGCGACGGCGGCGCTAGAGGCCGACGACCGGCTTCACCTCCACTTCGCGCTCGGCAAGGCGATGCACGACGCGAGCCGCGCGGAGGAGGCATTCACCCACTACGCCGAGGGCAACGCGATGAGGCTGGAGCAGCAGCCGTACCGGCCCGGTGAAATCACGAGCTTCGTCGACCGCTGCATCGCGACCTTCACTGCCGAGGCCTTCGCCGAGCGGGCAGGGGGCTGCGAGGCCCCCGACCCGATCTTCATCGTCGGCATGCCGCGCGCAGGCTCGACGCTGGTCGAGCAGATCCTCGCCAGCCACAGCTTGGTCGAAGGGACGTCCGAGCTTCCCGACATCCCGATGCTCGCCGGCAAGGGCGGCGGCTACCCGGGCGGGACGCTCGCCCTGTCGCTCGACGAGCGCCGGTCGCTGGGAGAGGAGTATCTGCGGCGCACGAGCGTCCAGCGGCGGACCGACCGGCCCTTCTTCATCGACAAGCTGCCGAACAACTGGCTGTTCGTGCCATTCATCCAGCTCATCCTGCCGAACGCCAGGATCATCGACGTTCGCCGGCATCCGCTGGCCTGCTGCCTGTCCAATTTCCGCCAGCATTTCGCGCGCGGGCAGGCCTTCACTTACGACCTCGAGCATGTCGGCCGCTATTATTCCGATTACGTGCGGCTGATGGCGCACGTGGACGAGGTGCTGCCGGACCGGGTTCACCGGGTGATTTACGAGAGCCTCGTCGACGATACCGAGGCCGAGGTCCGCGCGCTGCTTCGGCACTGCGGCCTGGAGTTCGAGCCCGCCTGCCTCGAGTTCCACAAGACCGAACGGGCGGTTCGGACCGCGAGCTCGGAACAGGTCCGCCGACCGATCTACCGCGACGCGACCGCCGAGTGGCAGGCTTATGAACGGCACCTTGATCCGCTGAAAGATGTCCTCGGACCGGTGCTCGAGTCCTAGCCGGATGCTCCCGAGACCTTCCGGCAACGCTGACGGGCAATCGTGACGCCTCCGTCACGGCCGCTGTTGACAAGAGTGCAAGCCTGGTGTCGCATCGGCTGACACTAGCCGAATGGGGGCATTCGATGACCGACCGTACTTGCCGGGCCTTTGCACTGGGCCTGCTCGCTTCGACCGCACTCGCAACGCCGGCCTTCGGCCAATCGACTGCTCCCGGAACCAACGCCACGGACGTCACCGCGCCGCCGCCGGCGGTCCAGCAGGCACGGGACGGCCAGGTACCCGACCCGACCGAGATCATCGTCACCGCGCAGAAGCGCGAGCAGAGCTTGCAGAACGTGCCGATCAGCATGCAGGCGATCGGCACGCGGCGGCTCGACCAGCTCAACATCTCGAATTTCGAGGATTACACCAAGCAGCTGCCGTCGGTGTCGTTCCTGACCACCCAGCCGGGCCAGACCACGGTCTACATGCGCGGCGTTTCCGCGGCTGGCGGCACCAACGCTGAAGGCAATCACTCCGGGCCGCTGCCGCAGGTCGGCACCTATCTGGACGAGCAGCCGGTAACGACCATCGGCGGAACGCTCGACATCCACATTTACGACGTCGCGCGGATCGAGAGCCTCTCAGGCCCGCAGGGCACGCTCTACGGCGCGTCGAGCGAGGCGGGCACCATCCGCATCATCACCAACAAGCCGGAACTTGGAATAACCTCCGGACGGATCGATGCCGAGGTCAACAGCGTCGACCACGGCGGCCAGGGCGGCAAGCTCGAAGGCATGCTCAACCTGCCGATCGGCAACAACATCGCGTTCCGCGGAGTCGCCTTCTACCAGCGCGATGCGGGCTTCATCGACAACGTCCACGGCGAGCGGACCTATTACGTCTACAGCGATTCCATTCCCGACGTGACGGTTACCAACACGGGGCTCGAGAAGAACAATTTCAACGCGGTCGACACCTATGGCGGCCGCGCCGCGCTGAAGGTCGACCTCGACGAGAACTGGACCGTCACGCCGACCTTCATGTACCAGAAGACCAAGGCCAACGGCGTCTTCTACTACGATCCGACGCTCGGCGATCTCAAGATCGACCGCTTCCGCAAGGAACCGATCCGCGATCACTTCTGGCAGGCGGCGCTGACCGTCCAGGGCAAGATCGCGAACTTCGACATCACTTATGCCGGCGCCTACATGGACCGCCCGAATTCCGGCGTGAACGATTATGCCGACTACACCGACGCCTATGACCGGCTCTATTCGAGCTACGGCGGCCTCGGCTATTTCTACCTGACGGATTCGGCTGGCCAGCCGCTCGCCAATCCGCAGCAATATATCGAATATACCAATCACTTCAAAAAGATGAGCCACGAGCTGCGGATCTCGTCGCCGAGCGACAAGCCGTTCCGGGTGATCGCCGGCCTGTTCTACCAGGATCAGAAGAATTTCATCCACCAGGACTACAAGATCGACGGGCTCGATCCGAACCTCTCCGTGAACGGCCACCCCGGCACCCTGTGGCTGACCCAGCAGAAGCGCGACGACAAGGACTATGCGGCGTTCGGCGAGGCGAGCCTCGACGTCACGCCGACGGTCACGGTCACCGCCGGCGGGCGACTGTTCAAATATAACAACAGCCTGGTCGGATTCTTCGGCTTCGGACGGAACCCGACGGACGACTATACCGCCGGCCCGTTCAACGCAGCCGGCAGCTCCAAGACCGGTGTCGCGGCCTGCTATCTCGCCAATGGCGAGACGCTTCGTGACGCCTATCTCAACGGCGACGACATCAACGCCATCGGCTTTGCGCCCGCGGTCGTGCCCGGAAGCCCATGCACCAACCTCGGCGTTTACCAGAATGGCCACATCGTGCCCCAGCGCGCGAAGGGAAGCGGCTTCACGCATCGCCTCAACGCGCAATGGAAGCCGCACCCGGGTCTGATGGTCTACGCGACCTGGTCGCGGGGGTTCCGGCCGGGCGGGATCAACCGGCGAGCCGATGTCGGACCGTACGACCCCGACTATCTGACCAATTACGAGCTTGGCTGGAAGGCGACGCTCGGCAGGGTGCGGTGGAATGCGGCGCTGTTCCACGAACGCTGGAGCAAGTTCCAGTTCGCCTTCCTCGGCGCCAACAGCTTCACCGAGATCCACAACGCCAAGAATGCCGAAATCAACGGGGTCGAGACGGACCTGAGCTTCGTCCAGGGCGGATGGACCCTGAACGCGGCGGCCGCTTACACCGACGCCAAGACCAAGGGGAACATCTGCACCAACTTCGGCGACACGACGCCCGATTGCTCGGCGGATGGCGATTTCATCGCCGCGCCGGACGGAACCCGGCTCCCGATCACGCCGCGGTTCAAGGCCACGGCGACCGCTCGCTACAGCTGGCCCGTGTGGGCAGACACCAAGGCGCACGTCCAGGGCTCCGTCACCTACCGCGGCTCCGCCCCCTCCTCGCTGCGCACGGACATTGCCCTCGTCGGCACGGGCGAACATGTCGATCCGAATGTCTTCCAGGGCTATTTGCGCTCAGCGACGCTGGTCGATGTCTTCGCCGGCCTTGATTTCAAGCAGTGGAACATCGAGGCGTTCGCGACCAACCTGTTCGACGTCCGCGACGATCTCAGCCGGACCACCGCCTGCGGCAGCTGCACGCGAGTGCTCGTTGTCCCGGGCCGCCCGCGGACGATCGGCTTGCGGGCCGGCGTGAAGTTCTAGGATTCCTGCGCACGGCCAGTGAAACCGGCACGACGCTGTTCGTTGAGCAGCCGTGAACGGTGAGGAACCCGCCCGGACCCGTCTGATCTACCCGCTGGCGCTTGCGGCGCTCGCGGCCATCTGGCTCGTCATGTTCCTGTTCGGCGGCGGAAGCCTCGACGGGCAGCTCTACGAAGCAATTTACGCCGGGCACCGGCCGGCGTTGGTCACGATCGCGCGATTGTTCACCGCGCTCGGCCAGCCCGGACCGTTGGTCATTGCGGGCTTCCTGGTTGCGGGCTTCCTGTGGTGGCGCGCACAGGGCCGGCTGGCGCTGGCGTTGATGCTGGTCATCCTCATCGGGCGCGGCCTCAGCGAGGTCCAGAAATACACGATCGCGCGCGCGCGCCCGGCCCTGGAGCCGCACCTGGTGGTCGTCAAAACCTCGTCGTTCCCGAGCGGTCATGCGACCAGCTCGATGATCTTCTACCTTGACTCTGGCGCTCGCGTTGGTTCCGGCGGGCCGCTGGCGGCGCCTGGCAGCGGGCGCCGCAATCCTGCTATCGCTGCTCATCGGCCTCAGCCGTGTCATGCTGGGCGTGCACTGGCCGAGCGACGTCGTCGGCGGCTGGTCGTTCGGGCTTCTATGGGTTTTGCTGACCTTACGCCGCGCCGAGCATTTGCTCGTCGGGCCGCCTAGACGTTGAAGCGGAACAGCATCACGTCGCCGTCGTGGACGACATAGTCCTTGCCTTCGGACCGTAGCTTGCCGGCATCGCGAGCGCCGGCTTCGCCGCCGAGCTTGACGAAATCGTCGTAGGCGATGGTTTCGGCGCGGATGAAGCCGCGTTCGAAGTCGCTGTGGATCGCGCCGGCCGCCTCAGGCGCCTTGGCCCCCTTGTTCACCGTCCAGGCGCGGCTTTCCTTCGGCCCCGCAGTGAAGAAGGTAATCAGGCCGAGCAGTTCGTAGCCGGCCTTGATGACCCGGGCGAGGCCGGTTTCGTGCAGGCCGAGGTCGGACAGGAACGCCTCGCGCTCCTCGTCCGGGAGAGTGGCGATCTCCGCTTCGATTGCCGCCGACACGACGACGGCGCGGGCACCTTCCCCGGCGGCCTTGTCGAAGACGCGCTGCGATAGAGCATTGCCATCGGCGGCGTCGCCCTCGTCGACGTTGCAGACGTAGAGGACCGGCTTTGCCGTCAGCAGCTGCGCGCGCTGCAGGGCCTTTTCCTCTTCGACATCCTTCGGCTGGGTCAGCCGCGCCGGCTTCGACGCTCGGAGAAGCTCCAGCGCCTGGCCGAGCACGCTTGCCTCGATCTTCGCTTCCTTGTCGCCCTGCTGGGCTTTCTTGACGAGGTTGGGCACGCGCCGCTCCAGGCTGTCGAGGTCGGCGAGCATCAGCTCGGTCTCGACGGTTTCCGCGTCGGCGACCGGATCGACGCGGCCCTCGACGTGGGTCACGTCGCCCCCTTCGAAGCAGCGCAGCACGTGGACGATCGCGTCGACCTCGCGGATGTTGGCGAGGAACTGGTTGCCGAGGCCTTCCCCTTGGGACGCGCCGCGGACGAGGCCGGCGATGTCGACGAACTCGATCTGCGTCTCGATCTCCTGCGCCGACTTGGCGATGCGGGCGATCGTATCGAGCCGCTCGTCGGGCACGGCGACGCGGCCGACGTTGGGCTCGATCGTGCAGAACGGATAGTTCGCCGCCTGCGCCGCTGCCGTTTCCGTCAGAGCGTTGAAGAGCGTCGATTTGCCGACGTTCGGCAGTCCGACAATGCCGCAGCGAAAGCCCAATTCGAAATCCTCAGATTTAAAGGAACGCCGCCCCTTAGCCGCGGCCGGCAAGTGTTGCCAGCATTGACGTTTCGTTGAGGCGGAGCCGATATGCCCGCTGGCGAGGGGCATGATGCGCGCGTTCTTGATGGTCTTTCCGCTGCTGGCCGGCGCTGCCGTTGCTCAATCTTTGGCGCCGCCGAAACCGGGACCCGCCGCGGCGGCCACGCTCGGCAATTGCCGTTCACCGGACCTAGCCAGGCGAGCCCGACCGTCCGCCGGCGGTCCCGCGAGTCTCGAGCGGTTCGATTGCCTGCAGCTTCCCAGCACGGCGTTCACGTCGACGCCGCCGATCATTTCGCCCGACCGCAAGCAGTTCGCCGTGCACCAATATGCACGAGGTTTGCTGATCGGCTCTCTCGCGGACGGAAAGGTTGTCCACGTCTTTCCCTTCGATCCGACGTTCACCTCCTTCACGGGCGCCGTTTTCGGTCCACCGAGCGTTCTCTTCTTTCATTGGTCGACAAATTCCACGTCCGTCTGGGCGGCGACCCAGCAGACCGGCCGGGGGCATTTTGCGTCGGGCCCGCTCACGCCGATGATGGTCAAGCGGGACGGCTGGCAGCAGGCGCTGCCGGTCGTCGCCAGTGCGGGGACCTTGGACGGCCTGATGTGGATCGGCGGGGACGGGGTGGCGCTGGCCCAGTACGGGACAAAGGGCGGCTATTATCGGCCGGAGCATCCGGATCCCCATCCGCTAATCGCGTTCGTCGACTTCAAGCGTCGGAAGCTGCTCGACCGGCTTTCGCTCTCCGACTTTCCGAAGGCGGTGACCCGGCGAGGTGAACCCTATGTTCCCACAACTCTCGCGGCAGTCCTATTGCCGGACGGCCGACCAACTGTCGTCTTTCAATGGCCCAGCGGCTATTCCTTGATCTGGACGGCGGGCTCGCCGCCGCGCGAAATCTCGCTCCCGAAGCTGACGTCAGGAGCGAAGATCGCACTCGCGCCGGGCAGCCAGCAATTGCTGATATCCTTTCCGCTGTCGGCCAGCGGCATGATTTGCGAATATCACGGCAGAAATTCCACTTCGTGCCCGCCACCCACACCGGTCACCGGACCAGTGGCGGGGCTGGTCGATGTCAAGACTGGTCGAGCGAGATGGCAGTTGCGCGGCACCGCTGAAATCCTTCGAGCATTATCCGGAACCGGCCATCAGTCCGGACGGACGTTACGCTTTGATCGGCATTCCGCGGCGCGACGGGCATGACGTTGCGCTCATTTCATTGGTCAACGGAAAGATTCTCCAGACGCTCCCCGGGATCTGGTCGGAGTGGTCGGTCGCTTTCGGTGCAGACGGCCGGCATTTCTTCGTGACCGGCGGGAGCTTCGTTGCTTCTTACAAAATCGCCGAACGCTAGGCGAAGTTGAACGAGATGCTCAACCGCTCGCTCTTGCCAGTGCCGGGGAGCACCTCGTGACGGAGCCAGCTTTCCCATAGCAACAGCAGCCCGGCACGCGGCTCGACGGTTACGAACGTGTCGGGACGCGTCGGCGCGGCCATCATCAAGGGCAGGCGCGGGTCCTCGAAGCGGATGGCGCCGGAGCCAGGCGGAACTTCGACGTAGAGAGTGCCGGAAATGATGCTGTGCGGGTGGATGTGGGCGCTGTGGTGGCCGGAGCCGCGCAGCAGGTTGACCCACAGGCTGTCGAGCTTCGGCTTGACCTCCCAGCCGAGCTCCCCGGAGAATGTCCGCGCGTGGCGAGTGAGCACCTTCGCGAGATCGGCGATCGACGGGTCGCGCTTCGGCAGGTCATCGAGCGACGCGTAGCTTGTGTAGCCGGCGTAGCGATGCTGCTTCGACCAGCGGCGGCCGGCGGCGTCGTCCTCGGCCAGGGCGTGGATCGACCTGGCGAGGTCGCCGAGAAGCGCGGCATCGTGCACCTCGGCCTCGTAGAGCCGGGTCGCGAACAGGTTGCGCGTCATGGCTGCTGCAGCCGGAGCGCAACCTCGCTCATGAAGCGCGCGTCGTCGCCGTCAGCAAGCCACTCGGCCTCCGCCGCAACAGCGCCCAGCAGGTCGGAGAGCGGCTCCATCTCCGACTTCGCGTAATTTCCGAGCACATGGCCGGTGACGAGCTCCTTGCGACCAGGGCCGGGGTGGCCGATGCCGATGCGAACGCGGCGGAAGTCGGGACCAAGCGCGGCATCGATCGAGCGGAGGCCGTTGTGCCCGGCGAGCCCGCCGCCGACGCGCACCTTCACCTTCATGGGCGCGAGGTCGAGTTCGTCATGGAAGACGGTGAGAGCGTCGACGTCGAGCTTGTAGAAGCGAAGAGCCTGCTGAACCGCGTCGCCGCTGTCGTTCATGAAGGTCTGCGGCTTCACGAGCAGCACGCGGTGCCGGCCGATCCGCCCCTCGGCGATCAGGCTCCGGAACTTCTTCTGCCACGAGCCAAAGCCGTGCGTTTCGGCAATAATGTCGGCGCACATGAAGCCCACGTTGTGGCGCTGCAGCGCATATTGAGTGCCCGGATTGCCGAGCCCGGCCCACACTTGCATCGGCGCTCTTTACGCTAACGGAAGTTGGGGGCGAGTGAAAACAGCTAGACGAAACGGATCGGCAGCAGGCGCCTCAGTCGAGGGTCGCGCATCCATAGTCCGAGCCATGCTGCCACGCCGATGCAGACGTTCTCGCCGATGTCCCAAGCTGCACCATTGACCCGAACATGCGTCATCACCGCTCCGCCAAGAAAGCCCGTTAGCAGGAGCGCGCCGAGCGGCGATGTCCACGGCACGAGGTACAAGACTGTCGCGGCCACGCCGGAAATCCCGATCCAAAGCACGACGTTGGCGGGAATGCCGAGGCCGGCATTGGCCTTCACCGCCCATGCGGCCTGTTCGAGATCCGGGAGCAAGTCCGTGATCATGAACCAGCCTACAAGGGCCGTCAGCGCCCAGCCGGCAATTCGCATTGCAGAGCCTTGATCGACCATTCCCACCCCCATCATCCAGATCGTTACTGTTGCGCATCGTTCTATCGGCGGCAAGTGTCCGGTCGAGTGACGCGTAGCGCTGGAGGACAGGCAAAAAAAGAAACCGCCCGCCGTTTGCGGCGAGCGGTTTCAGGGATCTCGGCGTCGTGGGAGCTTTATTCCTCCGAGCCGCCTTCTTCAGCGTCACCTTCGGCTTCGCCGACCGTCGGGACGGCCTCGGCAGGCGCCGTTTCCTCTTCCTCGGACTTCATCGCCGACGGGGCAACGACCGTCGCGATGGTGAAGTCGCGGTCGTCGATCGCCGCCGTGCTGCCCTCGGGGAGCGTGATGTTGCTGATGTGGATCGAATCGCCGATCTCGAGACCGTCGAGCGCGACATGGATTTCGTCCGGGATCTTGGCCGCATCGCAGTGCAGCTCGAGCTCGTGCTGGACGACGTTGAGAACGCCGCCGCGCTTGAGGCCGGGCGAGGCTTCCTCGTTATCGAAACGCACCGGCACGTTGACCGTGACCTTGGTGTGCTCGCCGATGCGCAGGAAGTCGACGTGGATCGGCCGGCTCGAAACCGGGTGGAAGTCGATCGCCTTGGGCAGCGTGCGGTGCGGCTTGCCGGCGACGTCGATCATCACGACCGAGTTCATGAAGTGGCCGGTCGAAAGCATCTTGCTCAGAAGCTTCTCTTCGACGTGAATCGAAAGCGGCTCTTTCTTCTCGCCGTAAACCACGGCAGGCACCCGGCCATCGCGGCGCAGTGCTCGAGAGGCTCCCTTGCCAGCCCGTTCACGCGTCTCGGCGGGCAGCGTCAGCTGTTCGCTCATTTCGCTATTCTCCGTTGATCAAATGACCCCGCCACGCCTCCAGGGATGACCATGGCTCGGGGAGCGCGCCTGCTAGTGCAGGACGTGCCGAAAAGCAAGTTGGCGAAAGACGGCCGGCCTAGTTGAGGCGCGCCGATTCGATCCCATGCTCGGCAAGCCGCACGAGCACGCTGTCCTTGCCGACGAGATGGCCGGCGCCGACCGCAACGAATACCGTCCCGGGCGTGCGCAGACGCGCGGCAATCCAGTCGGCCCAGCGGGCGTTCCGCTCCGTGAACATCATCCGATAGCCCTCGGGTGAGCTCCGGCGAAGCTCGTCGACCAACGGACGAAGACGGTCTGGTCGCCGCGCTTCCACGCCGCCTGCATGTCGCTCATCGTGTTCGACAGGCCGGCGCGGTGTCCTCCTTCGAAGCGGCGGCCTCTTCGCGGCTGCGGCCGCATGGTTGCGCGGCATCCGGTCGAACATGCGCAGCTGCAACCCGAGCGTCTCGAGGCCCTCGACCTGCTTGCCTTCGGACTTCGGCGATGTGGCGAAGCACCATGTCGGCGCCGTTGGCGACGCTCATGCCCGCGAACGGCCGGCCGAAGCGCGACCCGCGTGGTTGAAAGGAACGATGCCGACGGCGCGACGGAATAGCCCGCGAACGTGCGAGCGCGTTGCCGGCGCCGCGGCGGTCGGCGGCGGACGTTCGGGAAGCAGCGTTTCGAGGACCAGTTCCTGCGAACCTTCGAAAGCAGTCCGCAGATTGCCGCTGAACCAGTCCGACTGGCCGTCGAGCGCATGGAAGGTGCCGAAGATGTAGATCGTCGTGTCCTGGTCGCGCACGACGAACATCGCCGGCTTCACGTCGGCAGGCTCGCGGCCGGCGGCGGGGACGGCGGCGCGACAGCGACGCGGCAAGCAGCAGATGGATCATGCCTCAACCCTCCGGCAACGGGGTGCGGAGGAGGCGATGACGCGACTTACGTGGCTGATACGCAGCTCACCCGTGGCGAGAACGCCTCGCAGATGCTCAACGGCATCGGGCCCCCCGACCCGATAGCTCTTCCGTATGCTATCGCAGGCGGCGAGAAGTCTAGGGAATTCAGCGGCTCGTGAATTTTTGCCGGTGGGAGGCGGAGTGCCGGATCACTGGATGCGGTGCACGTGAAGCCGTCGCGCTTCGAGGAGGTCGACGACCGATCCGGCCGGCGAGATGCCCCGCGCCGACCGCGATCATCACCGATCCGGGCTTCTTCATCCGCTTCTCGATCCAGCGCTCCAGTTGGCGTTGCGGCGCTGAAGCAGCGCGTCGCGAAGTTCGGGCGACGCTGCAAGGTCGTGATTGAAGGTGCGGGCAATCGCCTTGACGTCGCCGTGCTGCCACGCCGCTCAGCATTGCGTTAAACTCGTCCTTGCTTGCCTGCGGGCTCGACCGCGCCTTCGAGCAGCGCCCGCTGCGCATTTTCGGGCAGGCAGTCGAAGAAGCCGAGTTGCTCGGCATTGGTCTCCAGCTGACCGATCGGCTTGCCTTCACTCGTGAAGCTGCCCTTGAGTACCGGCTCCACGCCTTCGCCGGTCTTCAGGCCCATGTCGCGGAACTGGTCGCCGAGCAGCATGAACGCGGCCGCCCAGGTCTTCATCCGGTCGAGCGCGACCTTGGGAATGCCGCTCTTCGCGATCGCCGCGTCGAGCGCGGCCCGCTTGGCGGGCGGGACGCGCTGGTCGATCGGCGGCAGGCCGGAGGCAAGCGCCATCCTGCATCAGGGTCGAGACCAGCGCCTGCGGGTTCTTCTCGTCGATGATGCGTCTCGACGACGAGTTCCTGCGAGCTGTTCACCGCCTTCTCGAGCGCCGGCCTGCGCCACTGGTAGTTCTCGGGCAGCAGGTGGATGGTGCCGAACAGATAGACCGTCGTGTCCGCGTCCGAGACGCTCCACAGCGCGGGGGCTTGCCTCGCCTCGGCCGCCTGCGGCGCGAGCGCGGCGCCCGTAAGCGGCGGCAAGCCCGAGCGCTCCAAGCAGGCGGCGACCAATTCCTTCAACATGCGGTTCGTTCCTTCAGTGGCGACTTGCGCTAGCATGTAGGAAGCCCGGCTGAACCGCCACTTGCCCGGGCAGCTCGCATAAGCCAAAGCCGCGCGCCGATGACGCAAGCGGGCCGCTCGAGCTTCCAGGACCTGATCCTGACGCTGCACCATTATTGGAGCAGCGCAGGGCTGCGTGATCCTGCAGCCCTATGATCTGGAGATGGGGGCGGGCACGTTCCACCCGGCGACGGTGCTGCGCGCGCTCGGGCCCGACCCGTGGAAGTGCGCCTACGTCCAGCCCTGCCGCCGCCCGACCGACGGCCGCTATGGCGAGAACCCGAACCGGCTGCAGCATCTATTACCAGTATCAGGTGATCCTGAAGCCGAGCCCGGCGAACCTGCAGGACCTCTACCTCGGCAGCCTCGCCGAGATCGGCGTCGATCCGCTGAAGCACGACATCCGCTTCGTCGAGGACGATTGGGAAAGCCCGACGCTCGGCGCCTGGGGGCTCGGCTGGGAAGTCTGGTGCGACGGCATGGAGGTGACCCAGTTCACCTATTTCCAGCAGGTCGGCGGCTTCGAGTGCCAGCCGGTGTCGGGCGAGCTGACCTACGGGCTCGAGCGGCTGGCGATGTACATCCAGGGCGTCGACAACGTCTTCGACCTCGCCTTCAACGACGAGGGCGTGACCTACGGCGACGTGTTCCTCGAGAACGAGGTCGAGATGTCGACCTATAATTTCGAGGTGGCGAACACCGACGCGCTGTTCGACGGCTTCCGCAAGGCGGCGGCCGAGTGCGAGCGCTGCCTGGAGGCGAAGCTGCCGATCCCCGCCTACGACCAGGCGATCAAGGCCAGCCACATCTTCAACACGCTGCAGGCGCGCGGCGTGATCAGGGTCGCCGAGCGCGCAGGCCTATATCGGCCGCGTCCGCGACCTGGCCAAGGGCGCCTGCGCGGCCTGGCTGGAGCGCGCCGCCTGATGGCCGACTTCCTGCTCGAACTCCTGTCCGAGGAAATCCCGGCGCGGATGCAGGCCAAGGCGCGCAACGATCTTGCCCGGCTGTTCGCCGAATGCACGGCGGCAGCGGGGCTGAAGACGGGCGCGATCGACACCCATTCGACGCCGCGCCGGCTGGTGCTGATCGCCCGCGATGTCGCGCGAGGCGACCGAGGCGGCGCGCGAGGAGGTCAAGGGCCCGCGCAGCTCGGCGCCGCCGCAGGCGCTCGACGGCTTCCTGCGCAAGACCGGCCTGACGCGCGACCAGCTCGAGGAGCGCGACGGCGTGCTGTTCGCCGTGATCGAGCGGCCGGGCCGCGCCGCCGCCGACGTGCTTGCCGAAACCATCAAGCGCATCGTCCGCGCCTTTCCCTGGCCCAAGTCGATGCGCTGGGGCGGCGTCGGCTCAGCCTGCGCTGGGTGCGCCCGCTGCACGGCATCGTCGCGTTGCTCGGCGAGGACATCGTGCCGGTCGAGATCGACGGCATCGTCGCCGGCGCGACGACGGTCGGCCATCGCTTCCATCATCCCGGGCCGATCACCATCGGCGGCGCGCACGATTACGCCGAGAAGCTGCGCGCCTGCCATGTCATCGTCGACCAGGACGAGCGCGAGCGGCTCGTCCGCGAGGGCGCGCGAAGCGGCGCGCTGCAGCGGCCGGGCTGCAGCTGCTCGCCGACGAAGGCCTGGTCGTCGAGAATGCCGGGCTGACCGAATGGCCGGTGCCGCTGCTCGGCCGCTTCGATCCGGAATTCCTCGACGTGCCGCGCGAGGTGATCCTGCTCACCATGCGGACCAACCAGAAATATTTCGCCTGCATCAACGACGAGGGGCTGCTTGCCCCGGCTTTCGTCTGCACCGCCAACATCGACGCGAGCGACGGCGGCGCGGCGATCGTCGAGGGCAACCGCCGGGTGCTCGCCGCCCGCCTGTCCGACGCCCGGTTCTTCTGGGAACAGGACCTCAAGGTCCCGCTCGAGGAGCAGGCGAAGAAGCTCGACCAGATCGTCTTCCACGAGAAGCTCGGCACGGTCGCCGACAAGGTCGAGCGGGTCGCCAAGCTGGCGCGCTGGCTGGTCGAGAGCGGCATCGTGGAGGCCGACCCCGAGCAGGCGGAACGCGCAGCCCGGCTCGCCAAGGCCGACCTTGTCACCGGCATGGTCGGCGAATTCCCGGAGCTTCAGGGCGTGATCGGCGGCTATCTGGCCGGCGCGCAGGGGGAGCCGGAGGCCGTCGCCGAGGCGGTTCGCGACCAATATGGGACTGCCACCCAGCCGGTATCGCTCGCCCTCGCGCTGGCAGACCGGCTGGACAGTATCAGTCGCCTTCTTCTGATCGACGAGAAGCCGACCGGATCGAAGGACCCGTTCGCCCTGCGCCGCGCCGCAATCTCGTCGATCGAGATGATTTCGGCCAATGGGCTGCGCCTGCCGCTGACGCCCGCCATCCGCGGAGCTCTTGCCAATGTCGCGGCACAGACGGGCGAGGCCGGCCACGCACACCGGCTCGACCGCACCGCCGCCGAGTTGCTCGCCTTCTTCGCCGACCGCCTGAAGGTGCAGCAGCGCGAGGCCGGGCGTCCGGCACGATTTGATCGATGCCGTGTTTGCGCTTGGTGGAGAGGACGACATCGTGCGGCTGCTCGCCCGCGTGAAAGCGCTTCAGGACTTCGTCGAGACGGACGAGGGCAGGGACCTGCTGACCGCCTACAAGCGCGCCGCCAACATCCTCAGCAAGGAGAACTGGACCGGCCCGCAGGTCCTCTCGTCGCGTGAGGAGCAGGGCATCCCGCAGACCGGCGAGGAAGACCCGCTGGTGCTGGTCGAGGAGCCCGGCATGGCCGAAGCCATCGCCGAAATGGCGTCCGGCACGGCCGGCGCGGACCTGCCGCAGGAGCGGGCGCTGATCGCCGCCCTCGACGCGGCGGAGCCCAAGGCGTCGGCAGCGATTGACGCGGAAAATTTCACCGGCGCGATGGCGGCGCTCGCGACGCTGCGGACGCCGATCGACGATTTCTTCGATCACGTGACGGTGAACGATCCCGATTCAGCCAAGCGCGAGCGGCGGCTCAACCTGCTGCTTCGCTTCCGCGACGCGGTCAACGCGCGTCGCGGATTTCTCGAAGATCGAAGGCTAGACCACCCTCCCTTGCAGGGTGGCAAAGTTCACAGCGGCCGGTCGTCGGCGGGGTCGCGACCGCTTTTGACGGCTGCGGCGCGCAGGGAGTTGCGTTCTCGCCATTCCTTCTCCTGCTCCGCCCAATGCTTCTCGCGCTCGGCGTGGGCTTTTTCCAGCTCGCGGCGGCGGTCGGTCTCGGTATCGTAGCGGGTCTTCCACTTGCGGCGGCCACCGGCGGTCAGGAAAACCCCGATGAGCAGGCCGAGCAGGAAGACGAGGCCGGCGATGATCCACAGGTTCGGATCGGTCGTGATAGAAGTCATTGCGCATCTCCAACGGCGTCGGATTTGCACGGGATTACGCACCGGGGCGGTTCATCGTTCCGCCCCGGTGCGTCGTCCCTGGCTAGTACGGTCCTAGCTGGTCAGGAAGCTGTCGTGGATCGAACAGGCGGCCGGACCGAGGATGACGATGAACAGGGTCGGCAGGATGAACAGGATCAGCGGCACCGTCATGATCGCCGGAAGCCGGGCGGCCTTTTCCTCGGCGCGCATCATGCGCTCGTTGCGGAATTCGGCCGACAGAACGCGCAGCGCCGAGGCGAGCGGCGTACCGTATTTCTCGGTCTGGATCATGGTCGTGACGACGCCGCGGATCGAATCGAGGTCGACGCGGTTGGCGAGGTTCTCGAACGCCTGGCGGCGTTCGGCAAGGAAGCCGAGCTCGATCGCGGTCAGCCCGAATTCGTCGCCCAGTTCCGGATAGGCCTTGCCCAATTCCCTGGCGACCCGGCCGAAGGCAGCGTCGACGGTGAGGCCCGCCTCGGCACAGATGACGAGAAGGTCGAGTGCGTCAGGCAAGCCTTTGCGGACCGCGTGGCTGCGCTTCTTGACCTTGTTCTACAGCCACAGGTCGGGCGCCTTGTAGCTGAGCAGCAGGGTGCCGGCGACGAGTGCATAGCGCTTGAACCACCCCCAGGCCGGGAAATAGTTGAACACGTAGATCAGAAGCACCGCGGCGATTCCGAGCACCACCGGAATAACGAACCGCGCAAAGATGATGAAGAAGGCGAGGTCCTTGGTCCGGATACCGGCCTGCATCAGCCGCTGTTGAGTCTTCTTCAGCTGGTCGTCCTGGAGCATCTTGAAGCTCGACAGGATCGAACGGACCTTGTCGGCGGCCTCGTTGCGATTGGTCAGCTTCTTGCGCTTGTTGGTCGAGGCGACGATGCCCGCCTTCAACTGCTCGCGCCGCTCGTTGAGCGCCTTCACGCGGCGCGCCATCGGGTCCTTGACCGTGGTCGCCGCATAGATCGCGAGAAGCACCGCGAAGGTCGCGACGGCGCTCAGCACGTCGCGATCCAGATCACGTCGAAGCCGAGGAGGGTAGGGCCAGCTAGCGGGCACCGATTGCATGGTCTTCAGTCCCCCGTCAGATCTCGAAGCTGACCATTTTGGCCATGATGAAGACGCCGATGCCCATCCAGCCCAGCCCGCCGAGGCCGGCGACCATGAGGCGCTGATCGGTGAAGAAGCCGGCCATGTAGTCGGGGTTCACCATGCCAGACGAGCGTGAACACGACGAACGGAAGCGAGCCGACGATGTAGGCCGACGCCTTCAATTCCGAGCTCATGGCCTTGATCTTGAGCTTCATCTGCCCGCGCTTGCGAAGCACGTCGGCGAGGTTCGACAGCGTCTCGGCGAGGTTGCCGCCGGTCTCGCGCTGGATCGCCAGAGTGATCACGAAGAACTGGAATTCGGGCGTCCCGAGCCGGTCCGCAGTGTCCTGCAGCGCAGCTTCCATGGTCCGGCCGATCTTCATCTTGTCGGAGACGAGGCGGAACTCGAGCCCGACAGGGCCCTGGATTTCGCCGGCGACGATGCCGAGCGTCTCGGTGATCGGAAGACCCGAGCGCAAGCCGCGCACCATCAGCTCGATCGCGTCCGGGAAGTTCGACGTGAACTTGTTCGACCCGGCGCTTGATCATCTTGCCGATGACGAAGTGGGGGATGCCGACGCCGACGAAGATGCCGAGCAGCAACGACAGGAGGAACGGCGCGCCGCGCAGATCATCAAAGCGAGCGCTGACGAAGACCACGATGCCGAGGCAAATCATTGCATATTTGCCGAGCGAGATGTTCTTGCCGGTCATCTCAAGCCGCTTGCGCAGGAGCGCGGGCTTGGGGATCAGGGTCGAGGCATAGCCCTCGATGCGGCTCGCCGCGCTGGCATCAGCTGCGGATCTGCGCCTGGGCGTTGCCGGCGATGACGTCGCCGTGGCGCTCCTTGAGGAGTTCCATGCGCCGCTTCAGCGCCTTCGACGCGGACGGGCCGCGGAAGGCGGTGAACATGAGCGCCAGCGTGCCGACGCCGCCGACGATGATGAGCCAGAAGAGCATTCTTGCCTGTCGCCTCTCATTCTCGCGGCGCGAAGCGGGGGGTACCGCTCCGGCCGCCGACTTGCTTAAGCGGCCTTCGCCTTGGGCTTCGACAGCATCGACTTCAGGTTGTTCGACCAACGACTTGGCCGGAGCGGCCGAGTCCCTGGCCTGGGCGGCCGCGGCGCCTTCCTCGCTGGCATGGCTGAGCACCATGTTCGACAGCTGGTTGAACGGCGCGACCATCTTGCCGGTGGCAACTTCCGCAAGCGGCTTGCCGAGCTTGGCGGCCTGAGCCGCAAGCTTGCCGTCGACCGGAAAAACGATGTCCACCGGCCGCTCGATCGACTGTTCGAAGTCCTTGCGGCTGATCTCCAGTGCGCCGCCCGAGGGGACGCGGTTGGCGACAACGATCACCCTGGTTTGCGGAGCGTTGGACTTGAGCCAGGCGAGGACGCGGATGGTGTCGCGGGTCGCCGCCAGCGTAAGCTCGGCGACGACCACCGCGACATGGGCATCGTGGACCATGTGCGGATACTGGATCAGCATGTGCCGCGGCAGGTCGACGACCGTCGATTCGAACGCGTTGCGCATCTCTTCCTGAAGCTGGAAGAAGGCGGTTCCGTCGGTCACCAGTGGCTGGTGGATCGGCGCTTCCGCCGACAGAACCGACAGCCGCTCGTTGGCGCGGACCATCGCGCGCTCGATGAACAGGCCGTCGATGCGGCTCGGGTTCTCGATGGCGTCGGTGAGGCCGCGGCCCGGCTCGAGATCGAGCGCCAGTGCGCCGGTCCCGAAGTGGACGTCGAGGTCGAGCAGCGCCGTCGATCGGCGCGCCTTTTCGCCGAGCAGCCAGGCAAGCGAAGTCGCTATCGTCGAAGCGCCGACGCCGCCGCGAACGCCGATCACCGCCGACATCACGTGCGGCTTGTCGGCCTGGGCTTCGCCGCGCGGTCCCGACAGGATCATCTGGGCATGCGCGAAGGTATCGCGCAGCTGGTCGACCGTGAACGGCTTGAGCAGGTAATCGTGGATCCCGCTCGCGACGAGGTCGCGATACAGGCGCACGTCATTGACGGCGCCGGCCGCAATCACGATCGTTCCCGGCTCGCAGACCTCGGCAAGCGCGTTGATGTCGTTCAGCGGATCGGCCGATTCCGACAGGTCGACGAACAGGATGTTCGGGCTTGCCGAGACCGACAGCGACTGGACCGCGTTGCGAAGCCCACCCTTGTTGACCTTCTCCGGCGACCAGCCGTGCTCGACCGCGACCGGCCGCAGCATGTCGGCGGTCGCTTCGTCGCAGACGAACGCAGTGAAAGGATCGCGCAAACCCGCGCGTGCCTGGAACGGAGCGTTCATTACTGAGCATCCTTCTTCTGGGTGTTGATTTCCTTCAGCCCCTTGGTTCCGCTCGGCGGAGTTGTGCGGTAGAATTGACAGCCTTGGCGCCGGTCGCCGTATCACCCGTTCCGGTGCCTTCCTGCCCGTGGACCAGGTCCTCGGGGTTGGCGACCATCGCGGCGAGGTCGGTATTCACCGCGCAGCCGAAGTTCGACATCGACCGGTTGTTGTAAGTCGGGCTCCGACGGCCGGCTCCAGTTCGGGCAATTCGGCACAACCGCGCGGCGGCGGGAGACGACGACCCGGACCGATCCGGGCTGAACTGCGCCCGACGGTCACCGGAGCGCCGGCCTGAGACCATCATGCCGTAATTGCCGGCAACCGCCGCGACCTGCTGGCGAGCGACGTAGGCATCGCCGCCGTCGACGTAGATCGAGTCGCCGTAGCCGATGCCGAGGCCCTGGAACCAGGCGTTGAGGCGCTCGGCCTCGCCGGGAGCCAGCGCTGCCGCCGGGCGCCGCTGCGTCGAACACATAATCGGCGCCGGTGACGACCGGCTGATTGACCAACTTCGACGCCGCGATCGGCGAGGTCGTGCGGGGTGTAGCCGCAGCCCGCGGCCGCGGCCGAGGCGAGAACGAGAATGGCGAACCTGCTACGCATCTTAATGTCCTTCCTGAACCAGCCGGTCACAGCTTGAACCCGGGCGCCGGCGCCGCTGCCGCGGCCGCTCCCGCGATCCCCGGCGTCGGAGCAACCGCGACCGGGCGGTCCGCTCACACCCGTGAAGGTCTGGCCTTCGAGGATCTGCTGCGGATCCGTCGGCGCGCGATAGCCGTCGGTCGGCAGGGCCAGGTGGTTCGACACCGGCCGCACCAGGTACGGCGTGACGATGATGACCAGTTCGGTCTCGTTGCGCTGATAGCTCGTCGAGCGGAACAGCGTCCCGAGGATCGGCAAGTCACCAAGGAACGGCGCCTTGTTGATGCTGTTCGCATTGTGGTTCTGCAGCAGGCCGCCGATCATGAACGACTGGCCGGAGCCGAGCTCGACCGTCGTTTCGGCGCGCCGAGTTGTCAGCGCCGGGACCTTGTAGCCGTCGAGCGTCGACGCTGCCGGCGTCGGACAACTCGCTGACTTCGGGCCGGACGCGCATCGAGATGCGGCCGTCGGCGAGCACGACCGGCGTGAAGGCCAGGCCGACGCCGTACTGCTTGTACTCGATGCTGATCGCCTGGTTGCCCTGCGACACCGGGATCGGGAATTCGCCGCCGGCAAGGAAGCTTGCGGTTTCGCCCGACAGCGCGGTGAGGGTCGGTTCGGCCAGCGTCGACACGAGACCGTCGGTCTGCGCGAGGTCGAGCGAGCCGAGCAGGTCGAGGCCGAACAGCTTGCCCGACGCCGAGCTGGACCGATCGTCGTTGCGGATCACGCGTGCCGACGCCGGCCTGATCGCCTGCCGGGCGATCGGCAGCTGATGCCTGCCGCCCTGGCGCGACGCCGAAACTGAACCCGCCAGTGTTGTCCGTCGAGAGGAGGTTGACGCCGATCTTCTTGAGAAGCGACCGGTTGACCTCTGCGATCCGCACTTTGAGCGTGACCTGCAGCGGAGTTGCGACCTTGAGCCGGTTGACCGGCTGGATCTCGAGCGCGTCGCCGGCTTCTTGCCCGGGTTGAGCAGGCCAAGGACCAGCGCTTCGGCCTGGGCCGCATCTTCGGGAGAGGCGACGGTGCCGTTGAGGACCGCGACCTGCCCGACGGGCGTAACCGTAATGTCGGCATCCGGCATCGCGGCGTGAAGCACCTCGTTGATCGAGCTGACGTTCTGGCTGACATGGACGTTGGCGCCGTAGACGACCGAGCCGTCGGCGGCGGTCGCGATGATCGTCGCCTGGCCAAAGCCCTTGCCGAACAGGTTCAGCTGGTGCGGGCTGTTGACGAAGATGTCGGCGACCGTCGGGTTCGACGTCCAGACGCTTGCAACGCTGCGCGGCAGGCTGACCATCTGGCCTTCGCCGATCGACAGCAGCACCTGGGTGCTCGGCCGGTAGGCGCCCGAGGTGTAGGCCTGGGGCTGGGCCTGGGCCGGAGCGGCGGCCATCGTCGCGGAGAGCGCGATGGCGACCCCGGTCAGGGCCGTGCCGAGCCTGGCCCGGCTGATGAGGCTTTGAGTTTTCATGTTAGCGAGCTCCCACCGGAACAACGGTGACATCATTGCCGCGAGCGATGCGGACGACTGGTCCGACCGGAACCACGGGACCCTGGCCACCGGCTGCCGGACGGGCGCCGGCGCTCGGAGCGGCGCTGGCCGCCTCGGCGCGGGCCGGGACCGTCCGCCGCTGGAAGCGGGAGACGTCGCCGCCGGTCGTGAAGGTCGGGTTGCTGTCGCTGGGGCGGTCGGCCGCCGCGAGCAGCATCTGCTTCTCCTGCGCCGGGTTGGCGCCATCGGGCACCTTGACCTCACCGGCGGCAACCGCGCGCGCCAGGTCCGACGCGTCGTCGGCGATGCGAGCGAAGCGACAGCGACAGCGTGCCGAGGCTCTGCGCAACAGCGATCTTCTCGGCGATCTTCGGAGTGACTTCGAGGGTCACGTTCGACGCGGTCTTGATGACGGTCTTGCCGTCGTCGTCCTTGTCGGTGAACCGCTGGTCGGTCGGCGAGCACGCGAATGTTGCGAACGATCGTCTCGGACACCTTGAGGGGGGGACCGTCGCCGCCACCGGTGACCTGCTGGGTCAGCACCATGTCGACGTGATCGCCCGGGAAGATGAAGCCGGCTGCCGCCGTTCGACGCGTTCACCGGGACGGTGACCGCCCGCATGCCGGGGCCGAGTGCCGCGGCGAGAAAGCCGCGATCTTCGCGGTCCGACGAGCGAACCGCGAGTGATCGGCTGCCCGGCTGCCATCGCATAGCGGACAACCGTTCCGGCAGCTTCTGCCTTCGTCCGGCTGGCCGTCCATATAATAGGCGCCCTGCATCAGCTCCTTCGGCCAAGGCTGATAGCTGAGCATGTCTGCGTCGATGATGGTTCCGACCGGGAGCGCCTTCTTGGCGACCAGGATTTTCGGACCGACGGGGACTGCAGGCGCCGCGGCGGCCTGATGGGCCCCCGCGCCGGCAAACATGTTCTTGGCCATGACAGCGGTAATCACCGCGATGACCAATGCTCCAACGAGCAGAGCAACCTTCTTCACATCCATGGCGCGATCGCCTCCCCCAAGACGGGTCTTCATTGCAGCCTCACTCATCGGGCAAATTGGTTAAGAAAATGTTGGGCGAGAATCGCGAGACCGCCGACCGCGATCGCGACGCCGTACGGAATCTCCGGACGACCGGTCCGGCCGCGGGCCCGATGCACGGCGACCACTCCAATCGTGAGTACTCCGCCGGCGAGCGACATCCACACCAGGAACTTCACCGTCGAGATTGGCGAGAACCACAGCGCCAGCGCTGCCGCGAGCTTGACGTCGCCGCCGCCCATCATCCCCGCGTAGAAGGCGACGGCGAGAAGCGCGAAAACCCCGCGCGACGGCGAGATGGATCGCGACTCCCGGCCACAGCGGAAGCGCAATGGAGAGCCAGTAGAGCGGCGCAAGCAGCGCCACGGTGAGATTGAGCCGGTTCGAAATGGTGAAAGTGCGCACGTCGACCGCTGCCGCGACCACGAGGATCGCGGCGAGCACGAGCAGCAGGATTTCGGTAAATGCGCCGTTGATCATGACGCCGCACCCCTAGACGGCGCGGCTTTCCAATTCGTAACCGCAGGCAGATGACTGACTTCGATGTCGCAATCGTTGGCGGCGGGATCGCCGGCGCCAGCCTCGGGGCCCGCATCGCGCCGTTCAGTCGGACGGCGATTCTCGAGGCCGAGGAGCATTGCGCGATGCACTCGACCGGGCGTTCGGCCGCCTTCTGGCTGGCGCATTACGGCGGAGCGCCGATCATTCCATTGAGCGTCGCGTCCTATTCGCTGCTGGAGAGCGGCTGGCCGTCGAACGATCGTTCGTTCCTGCGGCCGCGCGGCGCCATCACGGTCGCCCGGACCTACATGGACCTGCGCGATGCCCTCAGCGTCGAAACCGCGCAGGCGCCGCGACGGATCGAGATGAAGCGCGACGGCCTCGAGCGCGCGATCCCCGGGCTACGCGCCGGCTGGGACTTCGGGCTCGACGACCCGACCTGCGCCGACATCGACGTCGCCGGTCTCCACAATGCGTGCCTGAGCGCCTTCGAGCGCGCTGGCGGCGCCTTGCTGCGGCTGGTGCGCCTTCGGAAAGCAGAGCGGCGCGGCGGACGCTGGCACATCGACGCGGGGACCGACGCCTTCACCGCCGACACGATCGTCGACGCCGCCGGCGCGTGGGCGGATGATGTCGCGCTACGGTGCGGCGTGGCGCCGCTGAGTGTCCGACCGTATCGCCGGACGATCGTCCAGCTGCGGATGGGCCGCTCGGGCCTGCGCGACCTGCCGCTGGTGATCGACGCACTCGGCCGCTTCTACTTCAAGGGCGAAGGCGACAACCGCCTGTGGCTGAGTCCGCATGACGAAACCCCGACCGAGCCTTGCGACGCTGCGCCCGAGGAGATCGACGTCGCAACGGCGATCGACCACCTGCAGTCGGTCGTCGACTGGCCGGTCGAGGCGGTCGAACGCAAATGGGCGGGCTTCGGAGCTTCACGCCGGCGCGGGTGCCCGCCTATGGCTTCGATCCGGACGCGCCGGGCTTCTTCTGGTGCGCGGGGCAGGGCGGCTTCGGCATCCAGACCGCGCCCGCTGCGTCGGCGCTGGCGGCGGCGCTACTGCTGGATGCCGAGCCCGAGCCGTTTGTCAGCCACATCGAGCCAGCGCCCTACGCGCCGCGGCGTTAGTGCTAGCGGCGCTTGTCGGCTTCGGCGCAGGCGAGGGCGTCGACGCGGTCGTTTTCCGGGTGGCCGCTGTGGCCCTTGACCCAATGCCATTCGATTCGATGCGGTGACGATGGCTCGACAAGCTGCTGCCACAGCTCGGCATTCTTGACCGGCTTCTTGTCCGCCGTCCGCCAGCCGTTGCGGCGCCAGCCGTGGATCCACTTGGTGATGCCGTCGCGGACATAGACGCTGTCAGTGTACAGCCGCACCTGGCACGGCCGCTTGAGCGCCTGCAGAGCAGCGATCGCCGCCATCAGCTCCATGCGGTTGTTGGTCGTCGGGCTCTCTCCGCCGGCGATCTCGCGCTCCTTGCCGCCGGTACGCAGGAGCGCTGCCCAGCCGCCCGGGCCCGGGTTTCCCCGGCAGGCGCCGTCCGTGAAGATGTCGACCTCGGAAAGCTCGCGTCACGTCAGGCGACGAGCTCGCGCGGCAGCTTGAACGTCATCCGCTCGGGCGCTGTGGTCGGCCATCTCCTCGCTGACCGTCGAATCGCTGCGCGGAGCGCGTCCAGCACCTCGCGTACGAGCAGTTCCGGGGCGGACGCGCCGGCGGTGAGGCCGAGCGTCCGCGGCTCGCCGAGCCAGGCCCAGTCGATGTCCGCTGCCCGCTCGATCAGCCGTGCCGGGACGCCCATCCGCTCGGCGACTTCGGCGAGGCGCAGCGAATTGCTGCTGTTGGGAGCACCGATGACGAGCATCCGGTCGCACTCGCCGGCGATGGCCTTGACCGCCGGCCTGGCGGTTGGAGGTCGCGTAGCAGATGTCCTCGCTGCGCGGTGCCCGGATCTCCGGGAACCGCGTCTTGAGGGCATCGACGATCGCTGCGGTGTCGTCCACCGACAAGGGTCGTCTGCGTCAGAAAGGCGAGGCTGGCGGTATGCCGGCACTTCGATGTCGGCTACGTCCTCGACGCTTTCGATGAGCGTCATCGATCCTGCGGCGGCACCTGGCCGAAGGTGCCGATCACCTCCGGATGGCCGGCATGGCCGATGAACAGGATGTGCCGGCCTTCTTCGATCAGCCGCTCGGCCTGGCGATGGACCTTGGAGACGAGCGGGCAGGTCGCATCCACATAGGTCAGGCCGCGGTCCTGGGCCGCCGCCGGGATCGCCTTGGGCACGCCGTGCGCCGAGAACACCACCGGGCGGTCGTCGGGCACTTCGTCGAGCTCGTCGACGAACACGGCACCCATGTCCTTCAATTGCTCGACCACGAAGCGGTTATGGACGATCTCGTGGCGGACATAGACGGGCGCTCCGAACCGCTCGAGCGCCAGCTCGACGATCTGGATCGCGCGATCGACGCCGGCGCAAAAGCCACGCGGAGCGGCGATCAGGACGCGGAGCGGCGGCAGCGGTCGTTCAGGTTCGGTCACGGTGACGGCCATGTAAGGCATCGCTTGCAGCCATAGAAGGGGGTTCCTATGAACGCCCTCCAGCCCCATCGCCCTCGTAAGGACGCGCCTCTTGAAGCTCCGCCTCGCCGCACTGGCCGCCGTTATCATGCTTAGCGCCTGCCGCCATGCCGGCGATCTCACGTCCGACAATGGCGGCGGCATCTACGCCATCCGAAGCTCGTGCCCGATCCTCGGCGTTCCGGCCGGGACCGGCGACATCACCTTGTTCAATCCGCCCGAGAGCCGGGATTCGCGAGCGATCGACGTGTCGGCGACCATCACCGACGTTCGCGCCACCTGCGCGGATTCGGGCAATGACGTGGTTTCGACCGCCACATTCACGATCGTCGCTCTGCGCAGCCAGGCCGGACCGGCGCGGCAGGTCGTCCTTCCCTATTTCGACACGGCGCTGCAGGGCGGCACCCGCGTCGTCGCCAAGCGTGTCGGGCAGGCGGTGCTGAACTTCCCCGCGGGCAACCTTCACGCCTCGACACAGGTCCAGGCAACGGTCCGGGTCAACCGCTCCGTCGCGACCCTGCCGGCCAATGTGCAGCAGTTCCTCACCCGGCCGCGGAAAGCCGGCGATGCTGACGCCGCCGTCGATCCGCTTTCGGACCCCTCGGTCCGCACCGCGGTCGCCGATGCGACCTTTGAGCATCTGGTCGGCTTCGAGATGAGCCAGGACCAGCTCAAGTATAACGCAACGCGTTAGGAATTCGCGCGAAAGCCGCGTTGACTTGGGCATCGGGCGCAGCCAAGGCTCCCGCGTCGCCGGAGGCTTTTGGCTTCCGGAATGGCCGCGCGGGAGAGACTGCAGGAGACTGCGGCGCCGAAGGAGCAACCGCCCCCGGAAACTCTCAGGCATCCAGGACCGCGCGCGCCTGACAGTCTGGAAAGTGCCCGTTCGTGCCTTGTGCACGGCAGGCCGCCGAAGGGGCAAAGCTCTCAGGCGCTAGGGACAGACGGGGGCGGCAGGCGAGTGCTCGTTAGGGGAGGGCTCGGCAGTCGCACCTCTATGCCGGAGCGCGCCAATGAGCAGATTGCAATGAGCACCGAGACCCACAACGGTCCGACCGATGACACGCAGGCGCGCGGCACTCCGTTCAGCGGCGATCCGCAGGGCGGCGCCGGCACCGAGCCTGCTCGGCTCGACAAGCTTCCGCTCGACGCCTGGCACCGCGCCCGCGGCGGCCGGATGGTGCCGTTCGCCGGCTACGAGATGCCGGTCCAGTACGAAGGCATCATGGCCGAGCATAACTGGACCCGGGAGAACGCGGGCCTGTTCGACGTCAGCCACATGGGCCAGCTGCTGATCCACGGCAAAGATGCCGCGACCGCGCTCGAAACCGTGCTTCCTGCCGACCTGCTCGCTGCCAAGGACATGAAGCCCAAATATTCGCTGCTGCTGGCGGACAATGGCGGGATCATCGATGATTTGATGGCGACCCGCCGCGGGGACGATTTCTACGTCGTCGTCAACGGCGCGACCAAGCATGGCGACATCGCCTACCTCGAGCAGCGGCTTCCGAACATCGCCATCGACTACATGAAGGAGCAGGCGCTGCTCGCCCTTCAGGGCCCGCGAGCGGCGGAGGTGCTCGACCAGATCGTCCCGGGCGTCGCCAATCTCGGCTTCATGGAGGGCGGGCCGTTCCGCGCGCTGGGCCAGCCGCTGTGGATCAGCCGATCCGGCTACACAGGCGAGGACGGGTTCGAGATTTCGGTGCCGGCGATTGCCGCGGCGGAGCTTGCCGACGCGATTGTCGCCGACGATCTCGCGAAGCCGATCGGTCTCGGCGCCCGCGATTCGCTGCGGCTGGAGGCGGGGCTTCCGCTCTACGGCCATGACCTCGACGAGGAGACGACGCCGGTGATGGCGGGCCTCACCTTCGCCATCAACAAGCGGCGCCGCGCCGAAGGGGGCTTCCCCGGTGCCATGCGGATCCTCGCCGAACTGCAGACCGGCGCGCCGCAGACCCGCGTCGGCTTCGACGTCGACGGCCGCCAGCCGGTCCGCGAAGGCGCGCTGGTCCTCGACGGCGAAGGCACTCAGGTCGGCAAGATCACGAGCGGCGGCTTTTCGCCGACGCTGCAGCGCCCGATTGCCATGGGCTATGTCGCAAGCCACCTCGCCGAGGTTGGCACGCCGCTCAAGCTCGAGCAGCGCGGCAAGCTCTTCGAGGCCCGGGTCACCGCGATGCCGTTCGTCCCCCACCGCTATCACCGCAAGGGAGTGTCCTGATGCCTCTGTATTTCACGCGCGAGCACGAATGGCTGCGGGTCGAGGATGACGTCGCTACAATCGGCATCTCCGACCACGCCCAGGAAGCGCTCGGCGACATCGTCTTCGCCGAGGTGCCCGAAGCCGGCCGCAAGGTCAGCAAGGGGCAGGAGGCCGCGGTCGTCGAGTCCGTCAAAGCCGCCTCCGACGTCTACGCCCCCGTGTCCGGTGAAGTGGTCGAGGGCAACCAGGCGCTCGCCGACGACCCGAGCGTGGTCAACACCGATCCCGAAGGCGAAGGCTGGTTCTTCAAGGTCAGGCTCGACGACCCGGGCGAGCTCGAGGGCCTGATGGACGAGGCAGCGTATCGCGAGTGGATCAAGACGCTTTGAGCGAAACCGCTCTCTCGACCAGCAAGTGGGACGCGGCGGATTACGCGCGGGTCGGCAGCTTCGTTGCCGAGCTCGGTGCGGCGGCACTCGACCTGCTCGACGCGAGGCCGGGGGAGCGCATCCTCGATGTCGGCTGCGGCGAGGGGACGCTCACTCGCAAGATCGTCGAGCGCGGAGCGACAGTGCTCGGCATCGACAATTCGCCCGAAATGGTCGCCGCGGCTCGCGCCCAGGGGATCGATGCCGTGCTTCTCGACGTCGCCGACATGCCATTCGCAAGTGAGTTCGACGCTGTGTTCTCCAATGCGACCCTGCACTGGGTGCTGGAGAAGGAGCAGGCGGCGCGGGCGATTTTCCGCGCATTGAAGCCCGGCTGCCGCTTCGCCGGGGAAATGGGAGGCGAGGGCAATCTCAAGGGCCTTCGCGAGGCGCTCGACGAGGAACTGATCATCCGCGGCTACCAGCCGCCGGTCGAGGCCTCGAACTGGTATGCCTCGCCGCATGAGCTCGCCGAAATCTACGAGGGCGCCGGCTTCGAGCAGGTCGACGCCCGGCTGATCGAGCGGCCGACCCCGATCGATCATGGCATCGCCGAGTGGGTGACGACCTTCCGCCGCGGCTGGCTCGACCGCGCCGGCGTTCCCGACGAGGAACGCTCCGAGATCGGCGCCGCCGTCGCCGACCGCGTCGGATCGAACATGGCCGATTACGTCCGCCTCCGCTTCATCATGAGAAAGCCCAACTGATGCGTTACCTGCCGCTCAGCGGTTCCGATCGCAGCGAGATGCTGCGCGTGGTCGGCGCCGGCTCGATCGACGATCTATTCCGCGACGTTCCCGAGGAGCTCCGCCTCAAGGACCCTATCGACGGCCTGCCGATGCACGCCTCGGAAATGGCGGTCGAGCGGCACATGGCCGCCCTGTCGCGCAAGAACATGGTGGCGGGCGACGTGCCGTTCTTCGTCGGCTGCGGCGCCTACAAGCATCATGTTCCGGCGAGTGTCGACCATATCATCCAGCGGGGCGAATATCTGACCAGCTACACGCCGTACCAGCCCGAGATCGCGCAGGGCACGCTGCAGATGATGTTCGAGTTCCAGACGCAGGTCGCCCGCCTGTTCGGCTGCGAAGTCGCCAACGCGTCGATGTACGACGGCTCGACGGCGATGTGGGAAGCGATCCTGATGGCGCACCGCATCACGCGGCGGAACAAGACCGTGATCTCGTCGAGCGTTCACCCGCATTATGTCAGCGTCGCCAAGACGATGGCCAAGTTCACTGGCGACGCGCTCGACACGACGATTCCCGAGTTGACGGCGACGACCGACGTCGAGCGGGTGGTCGGCAAGATCGGCCCGGAGACCAGCGCCGTGGTCGTCCAGTACCCCGACATTCTCGGCCGCATCACCGACCTGACCCCGATCGCCGAGGCTGCGCATGCCGCCGGTGCGCTTCTGATTGCCGTCGTCACCGAGCCGGTCGCGCTCGGCCTCATCAAGTCGCCCGGCGAGATGGGCGCCGACATCGTGGTTGGCGAGGGCCAGTCGATCGGCGTCGGCCTGCAGTTCGGCGGACCCTACCTCGGCCTGTTCGCCTGCCGCGAGAAGCACGTCCGGCAGATGCCCGGCCGCCTCGCCGGCGAGACCGTCGATGCCGAGGGCAAGCGCGGCTTCGTGCTGACGCTCTCGACCCGCGAGCAGCATATCCGACGCGAAAAGGCGACGTCGAACATCTGCACCAGCTCGGTGCTGTGCGCGCTCGCCTTCACCGTCCACCTGACGCTGCTCGGCGAGAAGGGGCTGAGGCAGCTGGCGTCCTTGAACCACGCGCGCGCGTGCGAGGCGGCGGTGCGATTGTCCGCGATTCCCGGCGTTCGCCTCGTGAACGACAGCTTCTTCAACGAATTCACGCTGGAGCTTCCGATCGAGGCGCGGCCGGCGCTTCATGCCCTGGTCGAGCGCGGCGTGCTCGGCGGCGTGTCGCTCGGCCGGCTCTATCCCGGCGCCGAGGCCCTGCAGAACGGCGTGGTGGTTGCGGTCACGGAGGTCGCGACCGAGCAAGACATCGACGCCTTCGCAGCGGCGCTGAAGGAGGTGGTGCAATGACCGTCAACCCGTCGGGCTGGCGGCCCTCGGCACCCGCCAACGAGGCCGGCGAGACCCGCACCGTCACCGGCAACCGCGCCCTGATGCTCGAGGAGCCGCTGCTGTTCGAGATCGGCTCCGCCGAGCAGACCGGGGTCGACTTCGCGCCGGTGAAGACCGGCGGCGATCGCCTCGGCGGTCTCGAGCGCACCCGCCCGATCGATCTCCCCGGCCTGTCCGAGCCCGAAACCGTCCGTCACTACACCCGCCTGTCGCGGCAGAATTACGCGATCGACCTCGGCCTGTTCCCGCTCGGCTCGTGCACGATGAAGCACAATCCTCGGCTCAACGAGAAAATCGCGCGGTTGCCTGGGTTCGCGGACGTCCACCCGCTGCAGCCGCAGGAGACGGTCCAGGGCGCGCTCCAGGTGATCGACGAGCTCGCCGCTCTGGCTGCTCAAGCTAACCGGAATGCACGCCGTCGCCATGAGCCCGAAGGCGGGCGCCCACGGCGAGCTGTGCGGGCTGCTCTGCATCCGCGCGGCGCTCGAAGCACGCGGCGACAAGCGCGAGGTCGTGCTTGTCCCGGAAAGTGCCCACGGCACCAATCCCGCGACTGCCGCCTTTGCCGGCTACCGCGTCGAGAACATCCCGGCGAACGCGGCCGGACGGGTCGACCTAGACGCCCTCAAGTCGCGGCTTGGCCCGGACATCGCTGCGGTCATGATCACCAATCCGAACACCTGCGGGCTGTTCGAGCCGGACATGATCGCGATTAGTGAGGCGGTCCACGCCGCCGGCGCGTTCGTCTATTGCGACGGCGCCAATTTCAACGCGATCGTCGGCAAGGTCCGGCCGGGCGACCTCGGCATCGACGCGATGCACATCAACCTCCACAAGACCTTCTCGACGCCCCACGGCGGCGGCGGGCCGGGGTCGGGACCGGTCGTCCTCTCCGAAGCGCTCGCGCCGTTCGGTCCGCTGCCGTTCGTCGCGCGGATGGCGGACGGCAGCCTCAAGCTGGTCGCGGAGGAAAATGCCGGCGACGAGCACCCGAATGCCTTCGGCCGGATGGTCGCGTTCCACGGCCAGATGGGCATGTTCACGCGCGCGCTCGCCTACATCCTCAGCCACGGCGCCGACGGCCTCAAGCAGGTCGCCGAGGATGCTGTGCTCAACGCCAACTACATCCTGCGCAGCCTCGAGGACGTGCTCGACGCACCGTTCGCGCAGAGCGGTCCGTGCATGCACGAGGCGATCTTCTCCGATAAAGGCTTTGCCGAAGGGGTGAACACGCTCGATCTCGCCAAGGCGCTGATCGACGAGGGCTTCCACCCGATGACCATGTATTTCCCGCTGGTCGTCCACGGGGCCATGCTGATCGAGCCCACCGAGACCGAATCGAAGCGCAGCCTCGACGAATTCATCCTCGCGATCCGCTCGATCGCGCAGCGAGCGCGGACAGGCGACGAGACCCTCAAGGCGGCCCCGATCTATGCGCCGCGGCGGCGGCTCGACGAGACCCTTGCCGCGCGCAAGCCCGTGCTCACCTATCGGGACGGTCCAGCGGCGGAGTAGCAGTACCCCGCCGCTGCACAGCGTCGATCCCGGCTCAGTCGACCGGCTGCGGAATCACCGGCGAGAGCTTGGCGATCACGTCGTTGGCGTCGATGAACAGCTCTGGCGGCAGGCCCTTGTCGCCGCGATTGCCGCTGAGGAAGGCACCGCCGATGATCCGGCCGGTGATGATCGGCAGGAACACGAAGCCCTGCTGGCCGCGCGAGCGGGCGATCAGCGCGGCGTGGAGCACATAGGCGTCCAGCGCAGCGGCGGGGTCTGTCATCGGCAGGTACATGAGCTCCATCGGCGACTTCGATCCGGCCTTCTTCGGCAGGATGATCTTCGACTTGTCGGTCCGCCACACGGTTTTCGAAAGCGCCTGGTAGGTCTTCGCGGAGCGCTCGGCGGGGATCAGGGCGAACAGGTCCTTGTTGTCGCTGTCCTTGGCAAGCAGCGCCGCGCGGGCGGTTGCCACGTGGTCGGTCCAAAGATCGTCCGGCGATTTCGCAAGTCCTCCGACCAGCTGATCCGAGGAGGCGCCGTCGCGCAGGCTGCGGTTCACCGCCATGACGCTGCCGAGCGACGCGTTCACCCATTCCGAACGCGCCGCAAACAGCGGCCGGGCGGCATTCGCGCTCTTCGAATGAGCGGTGTCGACGATCGTGTAGAGGTCGAGCAGCTCGACCAGGGTCGAGGTGTCGGTTTCCGGCTTGCCGGCGGTCCGGCGGTCTTCGGCATTGGCCTTTGCGGCTGCGATGCGGGTGGCGGCGCCCGCGAAGTCGCCGGCGAGCGCGTGCGCGAGGCCGGCGCGGGCGAGCAGCACAGAGCTCTTGCTGTCCGGCGAGGTCACGGCGTTGAAGTCGGCAAGGGCATCGCGAAGCCGCGCGGCATCGCTGAAGCGCCCGTCGAGCTCGAGCCGGGCGGCGGTCGACTCTGCGAAGTATTGGCGCTATCCGATCGCGCCAGTCGTTGAGCCGGTCCTCGTCCGGCGAGGTGGTCTGGACGAAGTCGGAATAAGTTGGCGTGCCGAGGAGCGCGACGAGCGAATATTCGTTCGGCGCAGTGCCGCGCAGGCTGGCCGTCCGCGCCTGTTCCGGCTGGCCCATGCGGAGCAAAGCCGCGCTTTCGATGAGGTCGAAGGCGCGGCCGCGCGAGCGCGACGAAATAGGGGTCCGGCCATCAGCCCGGCCGCTTCGGCCTCGTGCCTGGCCTGCTCGGCGTCGGCGATTGCGGCGCGGATAATTTTTGGCCTCGATCTGGTGGATCGCCCGGCCGAGCATCAGGTCCGAGCCGGCGCTTGGCGTTGCCCTCCTGGTGATCGCCCGACAGCAGGCTCGTGCAGGCGGCGACGCCTTCGGCGCCGAACTTGCGCTTCGATGAATCGCGCAGCTTCGTGCGGCGGCGCGAACAGGCCCAGCAGGGTCACGGCGCCGAGCAGACGCGCAGCGGTTTCGCCGTCGGTCACATTGTCGGGCTGGCCGTCGCACTGCACGTAGGCGGAGCCAGGCTTGTCGTCTCCGGCAATTGCCGGCGACGACTCGGCATGCACCAGCAGGCCCGACGCTGCAGCGCCGAGCATAAGATATTTGAATTGCACTTGAATTCCCCCAGTAGTTGCCCCGCGTCTGGCTCAATGGACGAAGTCCTCAAGTTAACGGAGCGTCCGCCTCACCTGGAAAATCGCGAGGCTCCGTTACTTCTCCGGCACACTCGCCGGGGGAAGGGGGCATCTTCGGCAGGCCGCGGGCGAGCGCTACTCTCGGCTTCCGGATTGGCCAGCGCATGGGCAAGATCGGGAACAATGGGGGAAGCGATGCAGGCTCAACCAAGTTCAGCAGTCGTGGATCAGCTACGCGATCATGGCAGTCGTTATCGTGTGATCATGGCGCTTCGCATGCGCGGCATGAGCAAGATGCGGCCGCTCAAGCTCGGCAGCCTTGTGGATCGTTCCCGTCATGTATCTCGTGGTGGCCGCGTCGATGTTCGTCCTGCTCCCGCCGGTCGGCTGGGTGGCGATCGCGTCGGTTGCCGGCCTGCTGATCGGCGCCGCCGTCGGCTGGCAGCGCGGCAAGATGATGCACATCCACGTCGATCCCGACACTCATGCGCTCAACCAGAAGGCGTCGCCGGCGGCGATGTTCTTCCTGATCGCTGCTGATCGTCGTCCGCAACGGCGGCAAGCCTGCTCGGTACCGAGGGCAGACGTCAGCCCGGCGATGCTGACCGATCCGCTGATCGCCTTCGCGCTCGGCATGTTCACGCTGACCCGGCTCGAGATGTACCTGCGCGCCAAGCGCTTGCTGGAGGCTGCCCGAACGGGCGCCTGATGGGCGACGGGCGGCGCTTCTACGAGGCGCGGCCGAGGGCCAGCGACGGTCGGCTCCGGCCGCCATGCGCAATCGCGAGCCGATTGCCGAGGTCCTTCGCGAGTGGCTGCCGGCATGCCGGCCTCGTTCTCGAGTTCGCCAGTGGCACCGGCGAACATGTCGTCTCATTTCGCCGAGCGCTTTCCGTCGCTCGAATGGCAGCCGAGCGATCTCCATCCGGACGCACTCGGCTTCGATTGCCGCCTGGCGCTCGAGCTCGCGCGTCTCCCAAACGTCCGGCCGCCGCTCACCATCGATGCCGCGGCGCCGAGTGGCCGATCGACGGCGCCGACGCCGTGCTCAGCATCAACATGGTCCACATCAGCCCGTGGAATTCGGCGCTGGGCTTGATCGCCGGCGCCGCCACGGCTGCTGGCGCCGGACGCGCCGCTGATCCTCTACGGCCCGTGGCTGCAGGCGGGGCGTCGAGCCGGCGCCGAGCAACTCGACGTTCGACGCCGACCTCGAACGGCGCGATCCCGCCGTGGGGGCTGCGCTTGGTCGAGGATTTTGCCGCCGCCGCGCCGAGCCGCGGGTTCGAGCTCGCGGTCACGCGCAGATGCCCGCCAACAATCTGATGCTGCTTTTCCGCGCTTCGGGAGGCCCGTTAAACGAAGCTTTACCACCTTGGCCCTAGGGCGGCCGGATGGACGAGAGCAGCATGACTGCACAATCGGCGGTCGCGCCGTTCGCCGGTGTTCCTCGCCGCGACCATCGATGTCGCCGGCGTTCCCGAACCCGTGAAGCTTCGCAACCTCTCGGAAGAGGGTGCTCTGATCGAGGGCGACCGCCTTCCGCTAGAGGGCTCGACGACCTGGTTCGAACGCAAGGAGCTGCGCGTGAAGAGCCGCATCGTCTGGGTCCACGGCCACTATGCCGGCGTCGCGTTCAACCAGCCGCTGAAGGCCGAGGACGTGCTTCGCAATGTCCCCAAGCCCCGCCCGACCATGAAGCCCGATTTCCGCAGGCCAGGTCTCGCCTGCCGCCCGCTGACCGCGCACGAGCGCAGCATGCTGGAAACCTGGCTGGCGACCGCTGCCGATCCCGCGGCCGGGCGAGTAATCAGCGGCGAATAATCAGGCGGCGGCGCGAAGCCGCGCGCGCTGATCCTGCAGCCACGCCACCAGAGCCGTGAGCGGCAAAATCCGGTTGAAGGTGATCCCGTAGCAATCCTCGTCGCGCCAGCGGACGGTGCCGCTGCACGGTTGAAGACCGAACAGGCTGACCGTCACCTGCGCTCCGACCTCGAAGCTTGCCGGGCTTTCCACCTTGATTCCGCCTTGCGAGATGTTGATCGCCTTGCAGCGCTGGGTGATCGCGCCTTCGCGGATCGAGCCGGTGCAATTCACTTCGACGCGTGGCAGGCGCGGGCGCGGCCCTTCCGCCGACAGAGCGAGGAGATCGAGGACGTCGATCGGCTCGTTGAATTCGACGCCGACGAAATCGCCGTCGACCCAGCGCGCGACCCCGTCGACCGGCTCGCCCTGCTTGAGTTCGACGCTTACCGGGCTGCCGACCGGAACCCGGCAATAGGAGCGGATCAGCATTCCGCCCGCCGAGATGTTCTTGATCAGGCACAGCTCCCGCCGGTCGCCGATTTGCATCGCACCGACACGAAGCAGGCTGAGGTGGCGTTCGCCGGTACGGCGGTCCGGCGCAGCGGGCGCGCTCTCGGCCAGGGAGTAGAGAGTGGTCTCGACGGCCTCTTCGTCCAAGTGAAGCTCCAGCACTAATTTCGCCGCGACGCGGCATGGTCCCCACCGGCAACCACTATGAAAGCAGACCCTTACCAGTTCCTTTCGCCCGCGATCGCTTTGCAATCCGAAATGGAGGAGCCGCCGGTCGAAGCTCCTCGAGGACCCCTTCACGCCGGCTAGCCGCAGCATCCCGGCGCGGATATGCTGAGCGGATGGACGCACGGACCAACACTCGCGAGCCCGCGCCGGTGGACGAGCTTGCCGCCGAGCAGGCGGAGACCGACCCCGCCAAGAGCGATCGCCTGCTGGCGTCGCTGACGCTGATCGCCGGCGTCGGTCTCGTCGTCGCGGTTCCTTTTGCGCTGAGGGCAGGCGCCGAATTCTTCATGCCGGTGACCGCGGCGCTGGTCGTGGCGATTGCCCTGGTGCCGCTCCTCGAATGGTTCGAGCGGCGCGGCATCCCGTCCAAGCCCGCGGCCGGTCTGTGCGTAGTGATCTTCCTGCTGCTCGGCCTGTTCGCGATCGGGTCGATCGTCATCCCGGCAAGCGACTGGGTGTCCCGGATTCCGTCCAAGATCCCGAAGGTCCGGGCCGCGCTCGATCCCTTGATCCAGCTCTACAAGCACCTCGACAAGTTCATCGACCGGACCACCGCGCAGATCGCGATCGCGCCGCCGTCGCCGAGCCACACCGTCGCATCGAGACTCCGCACTCGATGCTCGGCCTGCTGACCAGTTCGGCGCCGCACCTGCTGATCCAGCTCTTCTTCGCGCTTCTGGTGATCTTCTTCTTCCTCGCCGGCTGGACCTCGATGCGCAAGCGCACGATCGTCAGCCGCGGCAGCTTCGAGGGCGCGCTGACCACGGCGCGGGTCATCCAGCAGGTCGTCGGCGCGACCTCGACCTATCTCGGCACCATCACGCTCATCAATCTCGGCCTTGGAGCGCTGACCGCGCTGGTCCTGTGGGCGCTCGGCATGCCGTCACCGGTAATGTGGGGCGGCATCGTCGCGGTGGCCAACTACATCCCCTATCTCGGGCCGATCGTCAGCGCCTGCCTGCTGCTGCTCGGCGGGTTGATGATCTATCCGGACATCTGGGGCGCGCTGCTGCCGCCGGCGGCGTTCATCTGCTTCCACCTGGTGGAGGCGAACTTCTTCACGCCGATGGTGGTCGGGCATCGGCTGACCGTCAGTCCACTGTCCATCCTCATCTCGCTGTCCTTCTGGGCGTGGATCTGGGGGACGACAGGCGCGCTTCTCGCGGTTCCGCTGCTGATCATCATGAAGACGGTGTTCGCGGCCGCCGGCACGCCGGACATCGCCGGCTTCCTGTTCGAGCACGGGACGCTGACGCACGTCGGCGATCCCAACGAGGAAGAAGAGGACGCGCGGCAGGAAATGGAGCCGGCCATGGTTGACACCTCCAAGCCCCTTTCCTAACGCCCGCGCACGCCAAAAACGCGGGTGTAGCTCAGTTGGTTAGAGCGCCGGCCTGTCACGCCGGAGGTCGCGGGTTCAAGTCCCGTCACTCGCGCCACTTTTCGTGATTTGCAGAGTGGACTAGATTGCCGGCGATGGCCGCAGACGCGTCCGCTTATGCCGTTCTCGGCCTCCGCCCGGGGGCGGACTGGTCGTCGGTCGAACGCGCCTACAAAAGCCTCATCAAGACCCATCATCCGGACCGCGCCGGCGGCGACGCCGTCCGCGCTGCCGAGATCAACCGCGCCTATCGCGAACTCCGCCAGGCGCGAAGCGCGCACGACGATACCTCGGAGCCGTGGATCGCGCCGGATGAAGTCGAGGCGAAGCCTCGCTCGAGCCGGTGGATCGGTGCCGCATTTGGACTGGCGGCCGGCGCCGTCCTGTTGGTCGTCGTGACGACTCCGGTGGGTGGCCTGGTCGCCGATTTCCGCAATCGTGCAACGCCGCTCGGCGCCCTTGTCCATCCGCGGGTCGCCGCTCCGTCCGACCCCGTGGCGGGGCCACTCGACGGCCACGCCGTCCAGGCGGCGATCATGGACGCCCTGAAGGTGGTCGGCACCGGTAACGAGGATGCGATGGCCGAGGCGAGCCGCGCCTGTCACGCCCGCCTTCACCTGCAGCCGTCACTGTCCAGGCTGGATCAGTGTGCGGCCTTCGACGATGCCATCGTCGCCCTGCAGAACCGCGATCCGCTTCACGACGACGGACCGTTCGGCCAGGTCGCGGTCACCGGTCGGGAAATGAGCGGCGGCGGCCTGTTTTCCGACGATTATCTTGCCGTCGACGCGCGCCTCGGCCGCATTCGCCGCGCGGTGGAGCAAACCCTCGGGCCGCCGGGACCGCAAGTCGCCCCACCCTTGAACAGCGCTGGTTAGGGTTTGCCCGCGCCGGTGCTGGCTGGAACCGGCTGGGTTGCCGCGCCGAGCGGCTTCTCGTCCTTCGCGACGAGGTCACTCGACAGCGCCCATTTGAGGTTGTCCGACGCGTCGAACTTTTGCGCATAGTCCTCGTGCGGCGCCTCGTCCGAGGCCTTGCGGGCCGCAAGCTTGAAGCGGACGGCGACGCGTTTGTCGCCACGCATCGAGGGCGTCAGCACCTCGGCGCCAGGGATGTCGGCGATGGCGTCCGCGACCGTCCCGCTCTGCGCGTGCTGTGCAGCCGCGGCCACGGCCGCGTCGCGCAGCGCCAGCGCATTGGGCTCGTGCCCTGCATAATGCTCGTTGAACGCCGCGGGGGTGCCCCAGCCGCCAGCCCAGCGATAGAAGATGTGCGCTCCGACCACGGCGTTCTTCGTCAGGGTCGACGCCCAGTATGGGACGACATAATCGGCGTGATAATGGGTCGCGAGGCCGACCGGCGCGAAGACCGCGCCGTCCAGCGCTTGTTCGGCGATCGCGTAGGCGCGGCGCCATCCAGCGGCGTCCGGCCGGCGGTTGAGCGAGCCGTCGCAAGTGAACGTGAACTGGCAGCCAGTGCGCGCGCGTCGATCCTTCATAGACCACGCCGCAGACGCTGGCCGGGAAGGCAGGGTGGCGGACACGGTTGAGCACGACCTGGGCGACGGCGCGCTGGCCGTTTTCATCCTGGCTGCCGGCCTCGTAATAGACGGCGCTGGCAAGGCAGGAGAGGGCCTGGGTGCGGGTTGCCGAATTGCCCTTGAACGCGAATGGCTGCGCCGCCGGGTTGGGGCCGCTGTCGAGCGGGATCTCGGAATTGACCTTGAGCGCCTGGTCCGGAGCGAGCTGCCGGATCAGCATTGGCGGCGGCGCGGGAGGGGCAGGCGCTACCACGGCGCCGCCGGGAAGCTCCGGCGTCGACTGAGCGACTCCGCCGACCGCGACGGCCGCCGCAAGCGTCAGCAGCCCGAAGCCGATCGTCTCGCGCGGGTAAAGGCGCAAGAGCGTCGCCAAGCGGGATTTCAGCCCCGTGAAGGGCTGCGCAAGAGTTCGCTGATTTCGGCATATCGCGCTGTGATATAGTCGAATAAGACGCCTCGTTCAATGTCGCGGCGCGGCATCTGCCGCGCGGAAGCGTCCGGTCACCATCCATCTCACCAGTGATTTCAATGGCATGGTCCAGGCGATCACCAGGAGGACGTAGAACAGTCCCTGGACCAGCACGGGCCAGCCGCCGACCACTCGCGACAACAATGCGACGAGCACCGCCAGAAGGGCGATGAGCAGAAGAAGGATCGCGATGCCGGCAATCGACCGGCCGGATGGAGAAGGCGGCGTCACGCCCAGCCGCTTAGACGGTCCGGCGATGGCTGTCAGCCGCGGCCATGGAAAACCCCGGACGAGACGGGCTCGACCGGGGTGTTCCATTTGCTCAATCGCCTGCCGATCCGCAGGCCGCGCGAGCTTACTGGCCGCGCTCCGGTGCCGGCGGCGGCGGAGGAGGCGGAGGCGGCGGCGCCGGGCAGACGTCCGTCGCCAGGATCACCGATCCGTCCGGGCAGGTCTGCGTTGCAGGTGCTGGCGGAGGAGGCGGTGGTGGTGGCGGAGGAGGAGGCGGCGGCGGTGGCGGCGCTGCGACGCTGCCGAAATTGTAGACGAGGCTCGCAAGCACACTGTTCGAGCGGTACTTGCCATCTAGCGTGAACGGCGACGTCGTGCCGCACGTCGTCTGACAGAAGCGCCCGAAATCGAGCCTCTGAGTCGCGAAATATTTGTACTTCAGGCCGACGTCGATGTTGTCGCTGACCGGCATGCGGACTTCCGCGAGGAACTGATAGGCGAAGGCCGCATCGTCGTCACGGAACGCAAGCGCGCTCGATGGCGTCATGTCGGTGTTGTAGCGCACCCGCGCATAGCCGAAGCCGGCGCCGAACGAGCCGCTGATGCGCGGTCCGCCAACGTCGAGAAGGGCGTTGATCATGCCCGATCCGACCGTGTTGTGGCCGGATGCCGGGATCCGTCCGGTCAGGTTCGGGTTGCCGACAGCCTCCGCCGCCGTGAGCGCGATCTGGGCGTTCTTGAGCGAGGCCCGTTTGTAGGCTGCCTCGGCTTCGAGCCTCAGCATTCCGAAGTCATAGCCGAAGACGAAATCGCCTTCGAAGCCGTACTTGTGATAGAGCTTGAGGCCGTTAGCCAGGGAATCGGTGTTGTCGGTGAAGCGAAGCGGCGTCGCTTGCGGCTTCACCAGGCCGAAATCGATCCCGACATATGGCGAGCCGTCGCGCGCGTTCGCGGCGGTGGCAACGACTGTCGAGGCAATCGCCGCCGCAATGGTCAACTTGCGCATGAACCTTCCTCCCGTTCTTCAGCAGGGTCAGTGCCTGCAGGGATACACCTCCGCGCAAGAATCCGACAAGGTGAGTAGCTGTCCCATCTGTGGCTGAAAAGTCGCACCGGGGGCCATTTCATGCAAAATCGGCGCGGTTTTGAACCGCTGTCGGTCGATCCGCACGTGCCGCCGGGTCATTCCGGAGCCCGGAACCACTCCATCCCGGCGGGCGAGGCAAAGCCGTGGAGCGGGATATCCCAGGCGTCGGCCGGGATTTGCTCGGTGAGGCGCTGCGGTGCCCAGCCGACCCCGACCAGGCGGGCGCCGCTCTTCTTCAGCCGGCTCAGCGCGCGATCATAATGGCCCTTGCCGCGGCCGAGGCGCGTGCCGCTGCCGTCGATCGCAAGCAAGGGAACGAGAATGAGGTCCGGCTCGACGACGGGCGCGCTGAGCTTCGGCTGCATCATCCCGAACGGCCCCGGCTGCAGCGGATCGCCGGCGCGGAAGCGGAACGGCTTGGCGGGATGGTCGAAGGCGGGGAAGGCGACGATCGCACCGACCGCGCGCGCTTCCTCGGTGGCGAGCAGCGGCGAGATCTCGCTACCGATCGGGGCATAGCCGCCGACCACCGAGCAGCCGGCGCAAAGTGAGGTCAGATGTTCGGCGAGCCGCCGCTCGAGCAGGTTGCGCTCGGCATCGCACAGCGTGCGGACATAAGCCTTGCGTGCGTCGAGCGCCGCCTTGCGAAGCGACGTCCTTCGCCGGCGGCAGCATCGCGGGCTCGGGCTGCCGGGGCGGAAAAGGAGGTGACGGGACCACCATGGCCGTTTGCCCTAAAATCCTCTGACGCCCAAACGTCAGGTGGGCGCCGTGTGATCCGGACCCCTTGGAGACCCAAGTGGCCCGGGCAGGGACAGCTCCCTTCAGGATTGAATAGCCTCAGGGATTTTCCAAAGGCGCGCACCGGGTAGAGCCCGTCGGTGCCAATTTAGGCGGTTCGCGGCCTCGCGCTCAAGGGCATCGGCAAGCGATTCGAGCCGTGCAGCGAGCGTCTCGGCGCGCCCGGCAAGCTCGGGATCCACCGCTGGCGGCGGCGGAGCCGCGGCGAGTTCCGGCTCCTTGTCGATGAGCTGGTCGGCAAGCAGGAGCGATGCGAACAGGAATTGCCGCGCTTCCGAAAGGCTGCCGAGCCCGGAAATCGCCTCCCGGCTCTTGCCGTCGACCATCCGCGCCGCCGCCCGAAGATTCTCTTCTTCGCCGTCGCGGCACGCGACCTGATAGGTGCGGCCGGCAATGGTGATGTCGACCATGCTCGGCATCAGGCCGCGGCCTGGCGGATCAGCTCGTCGAGCTCCTCGACCACTTCGCGAACCTTGGCGCGGAGTTGCTCGTCGCGCGGAGCGCGCCGGCGGCTTGCGGTCGCCGAGCGCGCGCTCGATGCGCTGGAGGGCGCGTTCGGCGCGGTCGAGGGCGGTGGAAAGCGGCGCGTCGGTCACGGAAAGCTCGCGGTAAGCAATCTGCCGCCGCCCCGCAAGCATTGACGGCAAACCGCTCACCGACCAAAGGGAACGCGTCATCGGCCCGCCTTTATCAGGCGCGTGCCCGCACCCTCGACGGAGCCTCGATGCAGCCGACCGACCGCCGCCTGGCCAATGCCATCCGGGCCCTCGCGATGGACGCGGTCGAAGCCGCGAACAGTGGCCATCCCGGCATGCCGATGGGCATGGCCGATGCCGCGACCGCTCTGTTCACCCGGCACCTGAAGTTCGACGCCGCCGACCCGCACTGGCCCGACCGCGACCGCTTCATCCTGTCGGCCGGCCACGGCTCGATGCTGATCTACGCTCTTGCTCTACCTGACCGGCTACGAGCGGCCGACGCTCGACGATATCGAGCGCTTCCGCCAGCTCGGCTCGCCGACCGCCGGCCACCCGGAGAATTTCGAGCTTCCGGGAGTCGAGGTCACCACCGGTCCGCTCGGCCAGGGCGTCGCGATGGCGGTCGGTATGGCGATCGCCGAGCGCCACCTCAACGCGATCTACGGCGACGACCTCGTCGATCACCGCACCTTCGTCATTGCCGGCGACGGCTGCCTCATGGAGGGCATCAACCACGAGGCGATCGGACTTGCCGGCACGCTCGGGCTCGGCCGCCTGATCGTCCTGTGGGACGACAACAGCATCACCATCGACGGGTCGACCGAATTGTCGCGCAACGAGGATGTCGTCGCTCGCCACCGCGCCGCGCAGTGGCACGTGGTCGATTGCGACGGGCTCGACGCCGACGACGTCAGCAGGGCGATTGCCGAAGCCACCGCCGATCCGCGGCCGAGCCTCATCCGCTGCCGAACCATCATCGGCTTCGGCGCGCCCAACAAGCAAGGCACCGCCGCGACCCACGGCTCGGCGCTCGGCAAGGCGGAGGTCGAGGCGGCGCGCGCCGAACTCGGCCTTGACGCCGAGGAATTCTCGGTGCCGGAAGACGTGCTCACCGCCTGGCGGTCGGCGGGCAAGCGCGGCAGCGTCGAGCACGCGCTGTGGAGCGACCGGCTGGAGAGCAGCGGCCGCAAGGACGAACTGCTTGCCCGCGCTGAACGGGAAGGTGAGCAACGCCTGGCTCCGCCCGTACCTCGACAAGCTGCTCCTCGATTTGAAGCCCGTCGCGACCCGCAAAGCCTCGGAAATGGCGCTCGAGGCGATCAATACCGCCATCCCGGCGACGATCGGCGGCTCGGCCGATCTCACCGGCTCCAACAACACCAGGACCAAGAGCCTGGAGCCGCTGACGGCGCACAACTACGCCGGCCGCTACATCTATTACGGCATCCGCGAGTTCGGGATGGCCGCGGCGATGAACGGAATGGCGCTGCACGGCGGCGTCATTCCTTATGGCGGGACGTTCCTGGTCTTCACCGACTACGCGCGCCCCGCGATCCGCCTGTCCGCTCTGCAGAACGCCCGCGTCATCTACGTCATGACCCACGACTTCGATCGGACTCGGCGAGGATGGTCCGACCCACCAGCCGATCGAGCATCTGCAGAGCCTGCGCGTGATCCCGCAACTCGAGGTCTTCCGCCCCGCGGACGCCGTCGAGACCGCCGAATGCTGGGCCCTTGCGCTCGCCAGCGAAGGCCCGAGCATCCTTGCTCTTACCCGCCAGAACGTCCGCCCGGTGCGGACCGAAGCGGCGCCGGAAAACCTGTCCGCACGCGGCGCCTACAGGCTCAAGCCTGCCGGCAAGCCCCGCAAGGCGATCCTGCTCGCGACCGGCTCCGAAGTCGAAATCGCCCTTGACGTCGCCGCACAGCTTGAAGCGGCGGGCGTGGGTGCCGACGTTGTCTCCATGCCGTGCACCGAGCGCTTCGACGCGCAGCCCTGGGATTACCGCGAGGACGTGCTGCCGGACGTCAGCAACCGCGAGATCCTGCGGGTCTCGATCGAGGCAGGCACCACCATCGGCTGGGAGCGCTACACCGGGCTGCACGGCCTTCGCATCGGCATCGACCGGTTCGGCGTCTCGGCTCCAGCTCCGGACGCCTATGACTATTTCGGGCTGACCGCGGACAAGATCACGGCCCGAATCTCGGACTTCATGAAGCAAAGAGGCATTCAATGACCAAAGTTGCAATCAACGGCTTCGGCCGCATCGGCCGGCTGGTAGCGCGCGCGATTCTCGAGCGGCCCGACTGCGGCCTCCAGCTGGTCAGCGTCAACGACCTCGCGGATGCCAAGGCCAACGCCTGGCTGTTCAAGCACGACAGCGTGCACGGCAAGTTCCCGGGCGAGGTCACGACCGACGGCAACGACATCATCGTCGACGGCAAGCGCATCCACGTCACCGCCGAGAAGGACCCGGCGAAGCTTCCGCACGCCGCCAACGGAGTGGAGATCGCGCTCGAATGCACCGGCTTCTTCACCGACCGCGCCGGCGGCGAAGCGCACCTTCAGGCGGGCGCGAAGCGGGTCCTGATCTCGGCCCCGGCGAAGGGCGTCGATTTGACCGTCGTTTACGGCGTCAACGACGACAAGCTGACGCCGGAGATGAAGATCGTTTCCAACGCCTCGTGCACGACCAATTGCCTGGCGCCGGTCGCCAAGGTGCTGAACGACGCCATCGGCATCCAGCGCGGCCTGATGACCACGGTCCACGCCTACACCAACGACCAGAAGATCCTCGACCAGATCCACAAGGACCTGCGCCGCGCCCGCGCCGCCGCGATGAACATGATCCCGACCACGACCGGCGCCGCGCGCGCGGTCGGCGAGGTGTTGCCGGAGCTCAAAGGCAAGCTCGACGGCTCGGCGATCCGCGTGCCGGTGCCCGACGGAAGCATCGTCGACCTGACCTTCACGCCGGGCCGCGACACCACCCGCGAGGAAGTGAACGAGATCCTCAAGGCGGCGAGCGAGAGCGACCGTCTGCGCGGCGTCCTCGTCTACAGCGAGGACCCGCTGGTGTCGTCGGACATCGTCCACACGCCGGCCAGCTCGACCGTAGACAGCCTTGAGACCGCGGTTCTGGACGGCAAGCTGGTCCGCGTCGTCAGCTGGTACGACAACGAATGGGGCTTCTCGAACCGCATGGTCGACACCGCCCACGCGATGGGCAAGCTCGGCTAAGGTGAGCGCGTTCAAGACCCTCGACGACCTGCCTGAGGACCTGACCGGCAAGAAGGTCCTGGTCCGCGTCGACCTCAACGTGCCGATGGACGGCGCCAAGGTCACCGATGACACGCGGCTTCGGGCGATGTTGCCGACCGTGCTGGAGCTCAGCGACCGCGGCGCGATCGTGCTTTTGCTGTCGCACTTCGGCAGGCCCAAAGGCGAGAGCCGCCCCGACATGTCGACCGCGCAGCTGGTGCTGCCGATCCACCGCCTCGCCGGCCGTTCAGTGCGCTTCATCGAGGACTGCCAGGGCCCCGAGGCCGAGCGAGCGATCGCCACCATGCTGCCCGGCAACATTGGCGTGCTGGAAAACACGCGGTTTCACCGCGGCGAGGAAAGCAACGACCCCGGGCTTGCCAAGGCGATGGCAGCGCTCGGTGACTATTATGTCGACGACGCCTTCTCCTCGGCCCACCGCGCCCATGCGTCGACCGAGGGCATCACGCATTACCTGCCGAGCTTCGCCGGGCGGGCGATGGAGGCCGAGCTCAAGGCTTTGGAGCGGGCGCTTGGGCATCCGGAGCGCCCGGTGGCTGCCGTCGTCGGCGGAGCCAAGGTTTCGACCAAGCTCGCGGTGCTCGGCCACCTCGTCGGCAAGGTCGATCATCTCATCATCGGCGGCGGAATGGCCAACACCTTCCTTGCGGCGCGCGGGGTCAACGTCGGCAAGTCGCTGTGCGAGCATGAGCTGACCGGCGAAGCCGAAAGCATCTTCGAGCGTGCCGACCAGGCCGGCTGCACGATCCATCTGCCCTACGACGTAGTGGTTGCGAAGGAGTTCGCGCCTAATCCGCCATCGATTCGGACCTGCAACGTGCACGAGGTGCAACCGGACGAGATGATCCTCGACATCGGTCCCGCCGCCGTCGAAGCGCTCGCCGACGTTCTCAAGACCTGCCGCACGTTGGTGTGGAACGGGCCGCTCGGCGCCTTCGAGACTCCGCCGTTCGACGCGGCGACAGTTGCTCTCGCAAAGACGGCCGCGGCGCTGACCAAGGAGGGCTCCCTGGTCTCGGTCGCCGGCGGCGGGGACACGGTGGCAGCGCTTAACCAGGCCGGCGTCGCCCAGGACTTCACCTTCGTGTCAACGGCGGGCGGGGCGTTTCTCGAATGGATGGAGGGCCGCGTGCTGCCAGGCGTCGCCGCTCTCGAACAGCAACAGGGGATCAAATGAAGCAGTCCGAGATGACCGCGAAGATCGCACGTGGAAACGGCTTCATCGCCGCGCTCGACCAGTCGGGCGGCTCAACGCCCAAGGCCCTCGCGGGCTACGGCGTCGAAGAGGGCGCATGGAGCAGCGACGAGGAGATGTTCGACCTCATCCACCAGATGCGCTCGCGGATCATCACCGCACCCTGCTTCGGCGGCGGCAAGGTGATCGGCGCGATCCTGTTCGAGCGGACGATGGACGGCACGGTCGACGGAAAGCCGACCCCGCAGGCGCTCATCGACCAGGGCGTCGTGCCCTTCATCAAGATCGACAAGGGCCTGGAAGACGAGGGCAACGGTGTCCAGCTGATGAAGCCAATGCCGGATCTGGACTCGCTGCTGAAGCGCGCGAAATCGCTCGGGGTATTCGGCACCAAGGAGCGATCGGTCATCAACGCGGCCAATCGCGAGGGCATCGCCGCGATCGTCGCCCAGCAGTTCGACGTTGCCCGCCAGGTGCTCGCCGCCGGGCTGATGCCGATCATCGAGCCGGAAGTGAATATCAAGAGCGCCGACCGCGAGGCTAGCGACCGCATCCTGCTCGACGAACTTCTGAAGGCGCTCGACGGCCTCGCCGACGACCAGCAGGTGATGCTCAAGCTGTCGATCCCCGCCGAGGCGAACCTGTTCCAGCCGCTGGTGGAGCATCCGGGCGTGCTCCGCGTCGTCGCTCTGTCCGGCGGCTTCTCGCGAGAGGAAGCGTGTCGCGAGCTTGCCAGGAACCCCGGCCTGATCGCCAGTTTCAGCCGCGCCTTGCTGTCGGACCTGCGCCACCATCAGAGCGACGAGGATTTTAACCGCACCCTCGGCAGTGCGATCGACCAGATCTACGAGGCCTCGGTCTCCGAACTTCCGGTCTGAGCTTGGACGAGGTCGTCGAGGGTTTCGCGGAGGATTTCGCACCCGGCGAGCGGGGCCCGTGCGAGCTCTACCTGATCAGTCCGCAGGAGGTCGGCGGCAGCTTTCCGGACCGCCTCAAGGCTGCGCTCGAACCGGGGATCGCCGCGGCGTTCCAGCTCCGCGTCAAGGATATCGACGAGCACGCCCTGGCGCGACTCGCCGAACCGCTTCAGCGCATCTGCGCCGACGCGGACGTCGCCTTCATCGTCAATGACAGCATCGCGCTTGCGAAGCGGCTCGGCGCCGACGGCGTGCATTTGGGTCAGCAGGACGGCGACGTCCGCGAGGCGCGGGCGCTGCTCGGACCACACGCCCAGATCGGCAAGACCTGCCACGACAGCCGCCATCTTGCGATGGACGCGGGCGAAGCCGGCGCGGATTACGTGGCGTTCGGCGCTTTCTATCCAACCACGACCAAGCCCTCACGATACCGGCCCGAACCGGCGATCCTGACCTGGTGGTCGACCTTGTTCGAAATCCCGTGCGTCGCGATTGGCGGGATCACGCCGGACAATGCGCCGCCGCTCGTCGAAGCCGGCGCCGATTTCCTGGCCGTCTGCCAGGCAGTGTGGGGAAAGGATGATCCGGCAGCGGCTGTTCGGGCCTTCGAAGCGGTGCTCGCCGGATCGCACTCTGAAAAATGAGGCGTGCGGGAGACTGGCTCCCCCGCACGCCGTTCGAATGGGCTTAGAAGCGCACCCCAACCTTCGCCGCGACCTGGCGGCGCTGGAAGTTGATGCCTTCGATCTTGCCGAAGTCGGAATAATTGGCTTCGACGCCCCAGTAGAGGCGCTTGCCGGCATTGACGTCGACGCCGATGCCACCGCCAACGCCGCCCTTGGTCTCGTTGCCCGAGAATTCGTCGACGCTCGCGTTGAGCTTCAGGTTCGAATAGCCGAGCTTCACGTAGCCAAGCGCGCGGCCGAAGCCGAGACCGACGCGCGCGCCGGCCTGCCAATTGTAATCGACGCCGAGGCAGTAGCCCTCTGCACAGTCCTTGACCGACGACTTCTCCAGGCTGCCGTAGGCGCCCACGGTGACGTTGCGGCCGGCCTTGAGGTCATAGCCGATCTCGCCGCCGTAGCTGACGGCGCTGCCGAGCTTGTAGACATCGCCGTCGCCGCTCACCGTCGGCGTTTCCCAGCCGATTCGAGCCTCGACCCGCGGGCCGGTGAAGTCCGCCGCGAACGCAGGCGTCGACACTGCGAGCGCGACAGCCGCGCTCACCACATACTTGATCATGTAGGATATTCCCCCGTCTCGATTTACTGGCGGCGCCTTGCCGCGGCGCGCCCCTAGAGGCCCTGCGGGTGCTTCGGCAAGAGAGTGTGGAGACTTTGCCGCGGGTCTGTTGCTGGCCTGCAACTAGCGGCCTATCGCGCCTGGCCGACCATCGACCGCAGCGTCTGTGCATCGTGGATTGCGTGGCCGTGAATGTCGTTGTTGAAATAGCACCACACGCTGCGTCCCTGGCGTGACTGCTCGACGACCCAGTCGGTCCAGCCGAGCAGCGCATCGTCGGAATAGCGGCCCCAATATTTGCCCACCCCGCCATGGAAGCGAACGTAGGCGACCGGACCGACGGCGATGCGCTGTGTCGCCGATCCGCGCATGTCGTGGACGCAGAACGACGCTCCGTAGCGGTCGAGCAGCGCGTAGGTTTCGGGCACGTACCAGTCGGCGCTGCGGAACTCGAACACGTTGGCTAGATCCCCAGGGATGATCTTGAGGAATGCCTCGAGCCGGTCGAGGTCCAGCTTCAGGCTCGGCGGCAGCTGGTAGAGTAGAGGCCCAAGCTTCCCCTCCAGCCGGCGGGCGAGCGCAGCGAACTCGTTCACCGCGTCCTCGACCCCGACCAGCTTCTTCAGGTGCGTGATGAAGCGGCTGACCTTGAGCGCGTAGCGGAAACCCTCCGGCGCCTTGGCCCGCCAGCCATCGAAAGTGGACGCGAGCGGCAGCCGGTAGAAGCTGGCGTTGATCTCGACCGTGTCGAAATCCTCGGCATAGCGCTCGAACCAGCGCTTTTGCGGCAGTCCTTCGGGATAGAGGATGCCACGCCAGTGTTTGTAGACCCAGCCGGAGCAGCCGATGTGGACGGCGGCCGGTGCATCCTCGGAAACTCTTCTTTGCTCCATCGTTCCAGCTGAACAACGTTCACTAGCCGAGGTTGCGAAATTCATGCTCAAGGTCATCGGTACGGCTCTGCTCACCGCGTTCGTGACGAGCATGTTCTGGATCTGGTTCTACAATTTCGTGCCGTCGAAGCCGCCGGCTGTCGCTCGCAGTGGACCGGTCGTCACCGTCAAGCCGGACAACGCGCCCCCGGTGGAGGTCGCCGAGCAGGTTCAGGTCACGCCGTCAGGCCTTGCGCTACCGGTTGTCGGCATCAAGCCCGACCAGCTCACCGATACCTTCGACGCCGCGCGGTCCCAGGGCCGGCGTCATGACGCCATCGACATCATGGCGAGCGAGGGAACTCCGGTGATCGCCGCCTCCGACGGGACCATCGAGAAATTGTTCAACAGCGTCCGCGGCGGCACGACCATCTACGAACGCTCGCCCGACCAGAAGTGGATCTATTATTACGCCCATCTCTCGGCCTATGCGCCCGGCCTGCACGAGGGCGAGCAGGTCAAGCGCGGGCAAGTGATCGGCCGCGTCGGCCATACTGGCGACGCGAGTGCTGCCGGCCCGCACCTCCACTTCGCGGTGAACAGCATGGCCCCTGGAGAGCGCTGGTGGAACGGTACGGCGATCAATCCTTACCCGCTGCTTGCCGGAAAAAAGGCCAGCGGCTAAGGCCCGCGCCAATCGCGGGCTCGCCCCGCGGCGGCTCTTTCATCAGTCAGCAGGTAGGCGATCATGAAGATCAGCGGCGTGGACATCCGTCCCGGCAACATCATCGAATATGAAGGCGGCATCTGGCGCGCCGTGAAAATCCAGCACACCCAGCCGGGTAAGGGCGGCGCCTACATGCAGGTCGAGATGAAGAACCTGATCGACGGCCGCAAGAACAACGTCCGCTTCCGCTCGGCCGAGACGGTCGAGCGAGTCCGGCTCGACACCAAGGACTTCCAGTTCCTGTTCGCCGACGGCGACATGCTGACCTTCATGGACAAGGAGAATTACGAGCAGATCAGCCTTCCGCGCGACCTGCTCGGCGACGCTGCGGCGTTCCTCCAGGACGGCATGGACGTCGTCATGGAACTCTATGACGAGCGGCCGATCAGCGTTCAGCTCCCCGACCAGATCGAAGCGACCATCGTCGAGGCCGACGCCGTCGTGAAGGGCCAGACCGCCTCGTCGAGCTACAAGCCGGCGATCCTCGACAATGGAGTCCGGGTCATGGTCCCGCCGCACATCGGCGCCGGAACGCGGATCGTCGTCGACGTCTACGAGCAGACCTACGTCCGCCGGGCCGATTAGCCGCGAATGGTTGCCCACTCCGGCCTGATCACCGTCATGCAGCGCGCGGCTCGCAAGGCAGCGCCGCGCCTTCGCCGCGACTTCGGCGAGGTCGAGCAGCTGCAGGTCAGCCGCAAGGGGCCGGCCGACTTCGTGTCGATGGCCGACAAGCGCTCCGAACAGACGATCGTCGACGAGCTTCGCAACGCTCGGCCCGACTGGGGCATGCTTCTGGAAGAAGGTGGCGAGATCGCCGGCAATCCCGACAAGCCGCGCTGGATCGTCGACCCGCTCGACGGAACCACCAACTTCCTTCACGGCATTCCGCATTTCTCGATCTCCATCGCGGTGGAGGAGACAAAGCCGGGCGGCGCGACGGAGATCACGCAAGGCCTCGTCTATCAGCCGCTGACGGACGAGAGCTTCTGGGCCGAAAAGGGCAGGGGCGCCTGGCTTCAGGACGCGCGGCTGCGGGTGTCCGCCCGCCGCGACCTCGCCGACAGCGTCATCGGCACCGGAATCCCGTTCCTCGGCCGCGGCAACCCGGAGCAGTGGGCCAAGATCTACCTCGCCGTTGCGCCGCAAGTCGCCGGAATCCGCCGCTTCGGCTCGGCGGCGCTCGATCTCGCCTGGGTCGCAGCCGGACGCATGGACGGCTTCTGGGAAGATGCGCTTGACCTCTGGGACACGGCGGCCGGCGTTCTCCTCGTCCGTGAGGCGGGCGGCTTCGTCAGCGACTATCGCGGCGCCGACCGGGCGTTCGAGCGCGGCGAATATGTCGCCGGATCGGCGGCAATTCACAGCAAGCTTCAAAAGCTTGTCGCCGGAGCGCTCCGATAGCCGTCCAGACGGTTGCGAGGCGCTACTCGCTGCCCTAAAGCGCGGCCAACTTTTCAAGTCCGGAGTGTCCCTTGGCAAGCGTCGCCGCAGGCTACCTGCCGATCCTGTTGTTCCTGATCGTCGCTCTGGGGTTGTCCGGGGCGTTCGTGGTGCTGCCGATGATCGTCTCGCGCTTCACCGGCGCGCACCAGCCCGACCCGGCCAAGCTCAGCGAATATGAATGCGGCTTCCCCGCGTTCGAGGATGCCCGCGCCGAGTTCGACGTCCGCTTCTACCTCGTCGCAATCCTGTTCATCGTCTTCGACCTCGAAGCGGCATTCCTGTTTCCGTGGGCCGTCAGCCTGAACTTCACGCACTGGACCGGCTGGGCGGCGATGATGATCTTCCTCATCGAGCTTGGCCTCGGGCTTGCCTACGCCTGGAAGAAGGGTGCGCTCGAATGGGAGTGATGCTCCGCGGCCCCGAAGACCGGATGCCGACCGAGGAGGAGCTGGCGCGCATTGCCGGGCTCGTCCCGGGCGAAGTCGACCAGGCCAAGCTGCTCGAGCTTCAGCAGTCGCTGAACGAAAAGGGCTTCATGGTCACCACGGCCGAGGACCTGTTCACCTGGGCGCGCACCGGCTCGCTATGGTGGATGACCTTCGGCCTCGCCTGCTGCGCGGTCGAGATGATCCATGTGAACATGCCGCGCTACGACCTTGAACGATTTGGCGTTGCCCCGCGCGCGAGCCCGCGCCAGTCGGACGTGATGATCGTTGCCGGAACGCTGTGCAACAAGATGGCTCCGGCGCTGCGCCGAGTCTACGACCAGATGGCCGAGCCGCGCTACGTGATCTCGATGGGAAGCTGCGCCAACGGCGGCGGCTATTATCACTACAGCTACAGCGTCGTTCGCGGCTGCGACCGGATCGTGCCGGTCGACATCTACGTCCCCGGCTGCCCGCCGACCGCCGAAGCATTGCTCTACGGAATCCTCCAGCTGCAGCGGAAGATTCGCCGCGAAGGGACCATCGAGCGGTGATGATTGCGCACGCCACTCTTTCCGCTCGTCCTGAGCGGAGCGCGAAGCGCGCAGTCGAAGGGCGGCTCGCGGGGCCATCGTGCCTACGCCCTTCGACTTCGCTCAGGACGAACGGGAGCTGGAGCCCGGCATGGCTGTAAGCCTGGCGTCCCACGTGCCGAAAACGGCCTCGAACGCCGGCGTGATCGACGCCGCGACCGCTGCGCTCGGCGCGGCTCTCATCGAAGCGCGCGAGCATGTCGGCGAGATCACGCTGGTGGTCCACCGCGACAGCATCGTCGACGCCTGCCGGGCGCTCCGCGATACGCCCGGCCTCGAATACCAGCAGCTGATGGACATCGCCGGCGTCGACTATCCGGAGCGGCCGGAGCGGTTCGAATGCAATTACTGCCTGCTGTCACTGACGAAGAACCGGCGGATCATTGTCAAGGTTTCGACCGACGAGACGACGCCGGTGCCGAGCGTCACCGGGCTGTGGCCGGTCGCCGGCTGGCTCGAGCGCGAGGTGTACGACATGTACGGGGTGCCGTTCAGCGGCAACGACGACCTCCGCCGGATTCTCACCGACTACGGGTTCGAAGGCTTCCCGCAGCGGAAGGACTTCCCGCTCACCGGCCATGTCGAGCTTCGCTACTCGGAGGCCGAGAAGCGCGTCGTCTATGAGCCGGTGTCGCTCCCGCAGGACTTCCGCAGCTTCGACTTCCTGATGCCGTGGGAAGGGCCGGAATATATGCTGCCCGGCGACGAGAAGGCGCACGGCGAAGCGCCCGGTGCGCCGTCACCCGCGCCAGCGCCGGGCGGAACGACGCCGCAGAACGTGAAGACTCCGACGGACGTCCCGAAGACGACCGACGGACCGGCGGAGACCGGTGCCGGCGCGCCTGCCGACGCAGGAAGCGAAAAAGCAGGCCCGCAAGCCTCGCGCTGCCAAGGCGGAGAGCGAGGTTTCGAAACCTTCCGCCAAGCCTTCGCCAAAGCCGCGCGCGCCGCGCAAGCCGAAGGGCGACGCATGAGCGATCTTCGCACCGAAGAGCGCAAGGGCGGCGGCCCGCGGCTGGTCGAGATCAACGTCGGCGGCGGCGTCGGCGAGGAGTGGCGCGACGACATCGGCCATCCGCGCGATGCCGGCGACGACCGGATCAGCAACTACACGATCAATTTCGGGCCCCAGCATCCGGCGGCGCATGGAGTCCTCCGCCTGATCCTGGAACTCGACGGCGAGATCGTCGAGCGCGTCGATCCGCACATCGGCCTGCTCCACCGCGGCACCGAAAAGCTGATCGAGTACAAGACCTACCAGCAGGCGCTGCCCTACTTCGACCGCCTCGATTACTGCTCGCCGATGTGCATGGAGCACAGCTTCGTGCTCGCCATCGAAAAGCTGCTCGGCCTCGAGATCCCGATCCGCGCCCAGTACATCCGCACGATGATGGCGGAGCTGACCCGCATCTCGAACCACATGCTGAACCTCGGCAGCCACATCATGGACGTGGGCGCGATGACGCCCAACCTGTGGCTGTTCGAAGTGCGCGAAGACATCATGCAGCTCTACGAGCATGTGTCCGGCGCGCGCATGCACGCCAATTATTACCGTGTCGGCGGAGTCCGCGAGGACATTCCGCCCGCGGTGCTGAACAAGATCGGCGATTTCCTCGACAACCGCCTGCAGATTTTCGAGGACGCCATCGCGCTGGTCGCCGACAACCGAATCTTCAAGCAGCGCAACGTCGACATCGGCACGGTCCACAAGGACGACGCGATCGCCTGGGGCTTCTCCGGCCCGATGATCCGGGCATCCGGCATTCCGTGGGACATCCGCCGCTCGCAGCCATACGAAGTCTATGACCGCATGGACTTCGACATTCCGGTCGGGACCAATGGCGACTGCTACGACCGCTTCATGGTCCGCTGCGAGGAGGTCCGGCAGAGCTGGCGCATCGTCCGCCAGTGCCTGAACGAAATGCCGAAGGGGCCGATCGGCGCCGACAGCAAGGTGTTCCCGCCGAGCCGGGCCGAGATGAAGACCTCGATGGAGGCCCTCATCCATCACTTCAAGCTGTACACCGAGGGCTATCACGTGCCGGCGGGCGAAGTGTACGTCGCGACCGAGAGCCCGAAGGGCGAGTTCGGCGTCTACCTCGTCGCCGACGGCACCAACCGCCCCTACCGCTGCAAGATCCGCCCGACCGGTTTCAGCCACCTGCAGGCGATGGACTTCATGATGAAGGGCCACATGCTCGCGGACACGACCGCCGTCCTCTCCGCCATCGACATCGTGTTCGGGGAGGTGGACCGCTAATGGCCGGCCAGGCAGGCATCCTAGATAGCCCCGAGCAGCGCGCCCGCTGGGGGAATTTCCAGTGGACGGACGAGAACGCGCGTTCGGCGGCGGAGATCATCGCGCGCTATCCCGAGGGGCGGCAGATGTCGGCGTCGATCCCGCTGCTCGACCTCGCCCAGCGGCAGGTCGGCGCGGAGACGAATACGCAAGGCTGGCTGCCGATCCCGGTGATGGAGTTCGTCGGGCAAGCAGATCGACATGCCCTACGTCCAGGTGCTGGAGGTCGCGACCTTCTACACCATGTTCAACCTGGCGCCGGTCGGCCGCTTTCACGTCCAGGTGTGCGGGACGACGCCGTGCATGCTGCGCGGCTCGGACGATGTGTTCGACGCCTGCTACAAGCGCGGGCTCAAGAAGGGCCACACGACCGAGGACGGGCTGTTCACGCTGACCGAGGTCGAGTGCCTCGGCGCCTGCGCCAACGCGCCGATGGTCCAGATCAATGATCACAATTACGAGGACCTGACGGCCGAGAGCATGACCGCGATCCTCGATGCGCTCGCTCGCGGGCGAGACGCCCAAGCCCGGCCCGCAGATCGATCGCCAGACGAGCGCTCCGGTCGGCGGCCCGACCACGCTCAAGAAAATGGCGGAGCGCAACTACGACTACCGCCCGCAATGGACGGCCACTGCCGGGGAGGGCGGACAGTGAAGACGCTGATCCCCACCTCCGTTCGTCCTGAGCTTGTCGAAGGGCGTTGGACTACTGCTGCAAGGCGCCCTTCGACTGCGCTTCGCTCCGCTCAGGACGAGCGGGATTGGGAGCGCAGGGCATGATCGGCATCGTCATCGCCGTCATCGTTGCCGTGCTTCTGATCGGGCTGCTGCTGAAGCTGCTCAAGATCGCGATCATCGTCGCCATCGCGGTCGCGATCATCATGTTCGCGCAGAACAAGCTCGGCATGAAGAGGCTCAGATAATGGGCTACACCGGACCGCTCGCGGACAAGGACCGCATCTTCACCAACGTCTACGGCTTCCAGTCGCCCTTCCTGAAGGCGGCGCAGCAGCGCGGCGACTGGGACAATACCAAGGGGCTGATGGCCGCCGGGCAGGACGCGATCATCGACCAGGTCAAGGCGTCGGGGCTTCGCGGCCGCGGCGGCGCAGGCTTTCCCACGGGCATGAAGTGGGGCTTCATGCCTAAGGAGCCGAAGCCCGGCAAACCCAACTTCCTCGTCATCAACGCCGACGAATCCGAGCCCGGGTAGCTGCAAGGACCGCGAGATCATCCGGCACGATCCGCACAAGCTGCTCGAAGGCGCGTTGATCGCCGCCTTCGCGATGCGGGCGCGGGCCGCCTACATCTACATCCGCGGCGAGTTCATCGAGGAGACGCACGTCCTCCGGAAAGCCGTTGCAGGAATGCTACGACGCCGGCCTGTTCGGCAAGAACGCCGCGCGGCTCCGGCTACGACTTCGACTGCTTCGTCCATCGCGGCGCCGGCGCCTACATCTGCGGCGAAGAGACCGCGATGCTCGAAAGCCTCGAGGGCAAGCAGGGCAAGCCGCGCCTCAAGCCGCCGTTCCCGGCCGGCGCCGGCCTCTACGGCTGCCCGACCACGGTCAACAATGTCGAGATCGATCGCGGTCGTCCCGACGATCCTCCGCCGCGGCGCGGCGTGGTTCGCGAGCATCGGCCGCGAGAAGAACGAAGGCACCAAGCTGTTCCAGCTGTCGGGCCACGTCAACACGCCCTGCGTCGTCGAGGAATCGATGGGCATCCCGTTCCGCGAGCTGATCGAGCGGCACGGCGGCGGCATCCGCGGTGGCTGGGATAATCTGCTGGCGGTGATCCCCGGCGGATCGTCGGTGCCGCTGGTTCCGGCGGCCGAGATCATGGATGCGCCGATGGACTTCGACGGATTGAAGGCGCTCGGCTCCGGCCTCGGCACCGCGGCGGTGATCGTCATGGACAAGTCGACCGACGTCGTCCGCGCGATCAGCCGCATCTCTTACTTCTACAAGCACGAGAGCTGCGGCCAGTGCACGCCCGTGCCGCGAAGGCACCGGCTGGATGTGGCGGATGATGGAGCGGCTTCGCGAAGGCGATGCCGAGGTCGCCGAGATCGACAAGCTGCTCGACGTCACCAAGCAGGTCGAGGGCCACACCATCTGCGCATTGGGCGACGCCGCCGCCTGGCCGATCCAGGGCCTGATCCGCCACTTCCGCCCCGAGCTCGAGCGCCGCATCGCCGAGCGCACCGGCCGCACCATGCTGGAGGCGGCGGAATGAACACGACTGCGATCATCTTCATCATCGCGATCGTCATTATCCTCGTGATCGCTGTTGGCGGATTACGCCGGCGCGGCCCGCGGGTGACGCACATCGAACGGACGATCGAGCGCAAGAAGGAGGGGGACGAGCAATGATGCGAGTGTTCACTCTGGCTGCGGTTGGCGCAGCCGCGATCATGGCTGCCACGCCGGCGGCGGCTGCGTCCGACGCGCAGGCCTATGCAGCCTGCGTCGCCAAGGCCCGACCGCGTCAGGCGGCGGAGCTGCTCAACGCCCAGACGGCCGCCGCGGCAAGCGATCCCTATCGCGACCTCGCGCACAACGATTACTGCTTCTCGCGCGTGTTCACGGGGTCGTACCAGCCGCAGGACGCGGCGGTTTCCATCGGCGCGCTGCGCGGCCATTTTGCGGAAAAGGCGCTCCTCGCGGACCCGCGCGCCGCCGCGCTGCAGCCGCTTCCGCTTCAGCAGAAGCGTTACCTCCGCCCCTGGTTCGCGGCGACCGGCCGTCACCCGGCGGTCGATGAAATGGCCGCCTGCATGGCCGACACCGATCCCGCCGCCATCATGGGCCTCATCCGGACCGCGCCCGGAAGCTGGGACGAGAATAGCTGGATGGGCAGCATGCCGGCATCGCTGACCAAGTGCCTGTCCGCGGGCGTGCGCCTCGACGCCAGCCGCCCGGCGCTTCGGGCGGCGCTTGCCGACGCCCTCTACCAGCGGGTCCACAATCCGGCGCTGTCGCTGGCGCCAGCCGCGGAGACGGCCAAATAATGCCTAAAGTCACCGTCGACGGCATCGAGCTCGAGGTCCCGCAGGGCGCGACCGTGCTGCAGGCGTGCGAGCTTGCCGGCAAGGAGATCCCGCGCTTCTGCTACCACGAGCGGCTGTCGATCGCCGGCAATTGCCGCATGTGCCTGGTCGAGGTCGCTGCCGGGGCCGCCCAAGCCGCAGGCGAGCTGCGCTCTGCCCGCCGCCGATGGCCAGACGATCCGCACAGATAGCGCGATGGTCAAGAAGGCCCGCGAAGGGGTGATGGAGTTCCTGCTCATCAACCACCCGCTGGACTGCCCGATCTGCGACCAGGGCGGCGAGTGCGACCTGCAGGACCAGGCGGTCGCCTATGGCCGCTCGGGCTCGCGGTTCGAGGAGAACAAGCGGGCGGTCGACGACAAGTACATGGGCCCGATCATCAAGACCTCGATGACCCGCTGCATCCAGTGCACGCGCTGCATCCGCTTTGCCGACGAAGTGGCCGGGACGCCGCAGATCGGCATGCTCTACCGCGGCGAGGACAGCCAGATCACCTCGTACCTCGAAGAGACGGTGACGACCGAGCTTGCGGGCAACCTCGCCGACGTCTGCCCGGTCGGGGCGCTCCTGCAGAAGCCGCAGCTGTTCGAGCAGCGCCCGTGGGAGCTGAAGCGCGTGCCCGGACATCGACGTCATGGACGCGGTCGGCTCGAACATCCGCATCGACGTTCGCCAGCGCCAGGTGATGCGCATCCTGCCGCGGATCAACGAGGACGTGAACGAGGAGTGGATCCACGACAAGACGCGCCACCACGTCGATGCGCTGGTCCGCAACCGCCTCGACCGGCCGTGGCTGCGCGACAAGGGCAAGCTGCGCGAGGCGAGCTGGCAAGAGGCGATCCAGGTCTTCGCAAAGAAGCTGAAGAAGGCCGGACCGAAGGTCGCGGCGATCGCCGGCGACCTGCTCGACGCCGAGACCATGTATGCCGCCAAGGCGCTGCTTGCTGCCCAGGGCTCCGACCTGCTCGAAGGGCGGCAGACCGGCCTGACCTACGACTGCACGAGCATGGCGGCGGTCGCGTTCAACTCGACGATTGCCGGGATCGAAAGCGCCGACGTGGTCCTGCTCGTCGGCTCGAACATCCGCTGGGAAGCGCCGCTGATCGCCACCCGCGTCCGCAAGGTCGCGCGCAAGGGCGGCAAGGTGTTTGGCCTCGGGCCCGAGGTCGATCTCGGAATGAAGGTCGAGTGGCTGGGGGATGATCTCAAGCTGCTCGGCAAGCTGCCCAAGCAGGTAATGGACGCATTCGCCGCGGCGGAGCGTCCTGCCGTGATCGTCGGACCGGGCGCGCTCGGTGCCGGAGCGCTCGGCGCCTCGCTGGCGCTCGTCGGTCCGCTCGGTCTGATGAAAGAAGGCTGGAACGGCTTCAACGTCCTTCATACCTCGGCGTCGCGCATGGCATCGCTGGTGCTCGGCTATGCGCAAGCCCGGCGGCATTGCCGACATCGAAGCCGCATCGCCCGAGGTCGTTCTCCTGCTCGGCGCCGACGAAGTTGCGCCGGACCGCTTCGGCGGCGCCTACAAGGTCTATATCGGCCACCACGGCGACAATGGTGCGAAGCAGGCCGACCTGGTCCTGCCGGGCGCCACCTACGCCGAGAAGCACGGCACCTACGTCAACACCGAGGGCCGCGTGCAGCGCAGCGAGAAGGCTGCCTTCGCTCCGGGCGAAGCGCGGGAGGATTGGGCGATCCTGCGTGCGGTCTCGGGCCTCCTCGGCTCCCCGTTGCCGTTCGACAGCTTCGACCAGCTCCACGCCGCCATGATCGCCGACCATCCCGAGCTCGGCCGCGACGGTCTGATTGACCTGCCGTGGTCGCCGCCGAAACTCGCCGCCAAGACGGACGGCAAGGTCGGCTACGCGATCAAGGACTTCTACCTGACCAACGCCATCTGCCGCGCCAGCCCGACCATGCACCGCTGCTCCGAAGAGCTGGTCCAGGGCGCCGCCTTCGAGGAGGCGGCGGAGTGACCGATTTCTTCGTCTCTCACGGCATGATCTACGGCTGGGCCTGGTTCCTCGCCACGATCATCGGCATCCTCGTCATTGCCCTGCCGCTGATGCTGGCGGTGGCGATGATCATTTATGCCGACCGCAAGATCTGGGCGGCGATGGCACTTCGCCGCGGCCCCAACGTGGTCGGCCCGTGGGGCCTTCTGCAAAGCTTCGCCGACGGGCTGAAGGTCTTCCTCAAGGAAACCATCATCCCGACAAGCGCCAACAAGGGCCTGTTCCTGATCGCGCCGATCGTCACCTTCACGGTGGCGCTGATCGTGTGGGCGGTGGTGCCGTTCCAGCCGGGCGTCGTGCTCGCGGACGTCAATGTCGGGCTGCTCTACGTGCTCGCGGCAAGTTCGCTCGGCGTCTACGGGGTGATCGTCGCCGGCTGGGCATCCAACTCCAAATATCCGTTCTTCTCGGCCCTCCGCGCGGCCGCGCAGATGGTCAGCTACGAGGTGTCGATCGGCTTCGTGCTGATCTGCGTCGTGCTCTACGCCGGTACCTTCAATCTTTCCGGAATCGTGCTGATGCAGACCGGCTTCGGCCTCGGCATCGTCAATGCGCTTCGGGTTCAACCTGCTGCTGTTCCCGATGTCGATCGTGTTCCTGATCAGCTCGATGGCCGAGACGTTCCGCACACCGTTCGACCTCGTCGAGGCGGAAAGCGAGCTCGTCGCCGGGCACCAGACCGAATATTCCTCGATGAGCTTCGCGCTCTTCTGGCTCGGCGAATATGCCAACGTCATCCTGATGTGCGCGCTCAATTCCATCCTGTTCTGGGGCGGATGGCTGCCGCCGGTGAATTGGGCGCCGCTCTACTGGATTCCCGGCATCATCTGGCTGTTCCTGAAGATGGGCTTTTTCTTCTTCGTGTTCAGCTGGGTGAAGGCGACCGTCCCGCGCTACCGCTACGACCAGCTCATGCGGCTCGGCTGGAAGGTCTTCCTGCCGCTGAGCCTGGTCTTCGTTTTCCTCGTCTCCGGATGGCTGATGCTGACGCGTTTCGGAGCCGGCGCATGATCGCCTGGCTCAAATCCTTCGTCCTTTGGGACTTCATCCAGGCGCACTGGCTGACGCTGAAGTATTTCTTCAAGCCGAAAGCCACGATCAATTATCCGTACGAGAAGGTGCCGACCTCTCCGCGCTTCCGCGGTGAGCATGCGCTTCGCCGCTATCCCAATGGCGAAGAGCGCTGCATCGCCTGCAAGCTGTGCGAGGCGATCTGCCCGGCGCTTGCGATCACCATCGAAGCCGAGCCGCGCGAGGACGGCAGCCGCCGCACCACCCGCTACGACATCGACATGGTCAAGTGCATCTATTGCGGGCTTTGCCAGGAAGCCTGCCCGGTCGATGCCATCGTCGAGGGGCCGAACCTCGAATTCGCGACAGAAACCCGCGAGGAGCTGCTCTACGACAAGGCGAAATTGCTCGCCAACGGCGACAAGTGGGAGTCCGCGATCGCCGCGAACCTTGCCGCCGATGCGCCGTATCGGTAGGCGGCGCGCAGCTTCGTGAAACAGGGCCTTCCGTTGACCTCTCATCGTCATTCCCGCGAAAGCGGGAACCCAGTTTTTTGGTTCGGCTGGGCTCCCGCCTTCGCGGGGGTGACGAATGTTGTCGCGGCGGTGGCGGGATGATCGCAGCGATCGCCTTTTACCTGTTCGCAGCGCTCACGATCCTGCCGGCGATTGCGGTGATCTTCGCCCGCAACCCGGTGCACAGCGTGCTGTGGCTGATCCTCGCCTTCTTCAACGCGGCGGGGCTGATGCTTCTGCTCGGCGCCGAGTTCATCGCGATGCTCCTGGTCATCGTCTATGTCGGCGCGGTCGCGGTGCTGTTCCTGTTCGTCGTCATGATGCTCGACATCGACTTCGCGTCGCTGCGGTCGGGCTTCACCAAGAACCTGCCGTTCGGAATCATCATCGCGCTGGTTCTGCTCGCCGAGATCGTCGTTGCCGTCAGCGCCTCGGAGGCGGGTCCCGTGCTCAGCGGCGCGCACGTCGCGGCGACGACCCAGCCCAACATCGTCGCCATCGGAGCGCTTCTCTACAGCCGCTACCTGCTTCCGTTCGAGATCGCCGGCCTCATTCTGCTGGTGGCGATGATCGGCGCCATCGTCCTCACCCACCGCCAGCGCCGCGACACCCGCGGGCAGACGGATCCCCAAGCAGATTGCCCGCCGCCCGTGGCAGGCGGTGCGCAACACCAAGCCCGGAGTCGGCGAAGGAATGAGCCTGTGATCGGCTTGGCGCACTATCTCACCGTGGCCGCGATCCTGTTCACGATCGGAGTGCTCGGAATCTTCCTCAACCGCCGCAACATCATCCTGATCCTGATGGCGATCGAGCTGATCCTGCTCGCGGTGAACATCAACCTCGTCGCCTTCTCGGCTTATCTCGGTGACCTGACCGGGCAGGTGCTGGCGATGTTCGTCCTCACCGTCGCCGCCGCGGAAGCCGCGATCGGCCTCGCCATTCTCGTCATCTTCTTCCGCCACCGCGGCTCGATCGCGGTCGACGCGGCAACCAGGATGCGCGGCTGATGCATCCTCTCGTCTTCATCGTCTTCCTGCCGCTGCTGGCGGCGATCGTCGCCGGGCTCGGCGGCCGCTGGATCGGCAAGACCGCCGCCAAGGCTGTGACTACCGGCGCGCTGATCATCGGCGCGATCCTCAGCTGGCCGATCTTCCTCCACTACATCGCCGGCAACGCGCAGCCGATGGTGGTTCCGGTGCTCGACTGGATTCACTCCGGCGACCTCAAGGTCGACTGGGCGCTTCGCCTCGATAGCCTGACCGCGGTGATGCTTGTCGTCGTCACCAGCGTCTCCAGCCTCGTCCACATCTACAGCTGGGGATATATGGAGGAGGACCCGAGCCAGCCGCGGTTCTTCGCTTATCTGTCGCTGTTCAGCTTCGCGATGCTGATGCTGGTGACGGCCGACAGCCTGGTGCAGATGTTCTTCGGCTGGGAAGGGGTCGGCCTCGCCTCCTACCTTCTGATCGGCTTCTGGTACTACAAGCCCTCGGCCAACGCCGCCGCGATCAAGGCCTTCGTCGTCAACCGCGTCGGCGATTTCGGGTTCAGCCTCGGCATCTTCGGCACCTTCCTGGTGTTCGGCACCGTTTCCATCCCGGCGATCCTCGCCGCGGCGCCGCACATGGCGGGCGCGACCATCGGTTTTGCCGGAATGCACGTCGGCACCATGACATTGCTCTGCCTGCTGCTGTTCGTGGGAGCGATGGGCAAGTCGGCGCAGATCGGCCTCCACACCTGGCTTCCCGACGCGATGGAGGGCCCGACGCCGGTCAGCGCCCTCATCCACGCCGCGACCATGGTCACCGCCGGCGTGTTCATGGTCTGCCGGCTGTCGCCGATGTTCAACACCAGCCCGACGGCGATGCACGTCGTCACCTGGGTCGGCGCCATCACCTGCTTCTTCGCGGCGACGATCGGCACGGCGCAGACCGACATCAAGCGCGTGATCGCCTATTCGACCTGCTCCCAGCTCGGTTACATGTTCTTCGCGGCTGGCGTCGGCGCTTACGGCGCGGCGATGTTCCACCTCTTCACGCACGCCTTCTTCAAGGCGCTGCTGTTCCTCGGCGCCGGAAGCGTCATCCACGCGATGCACCACGAGCAGGACATGCGCTACTACGGCGCTCTTCGGAAGCAGATCCCGATCACCTTCTGGGTGATGATCGCGGGGACGCTGGCGATCACCGGCGTCGGTGTGCCAGGCTTCGGCTTTGCCGGTTTCTGGTCGAAGGACGCGATCATCGAGAGCGCGTGGGCGAGCGGGTCGGTGTCGGGAACCATCGCCTTCTGGCTGGGCTCGATCGCCGCTCTGCTGACCAGCTTCTACAGCTGGCGGCTGATCTTCATGACCTTCTACGGCAAGCCGCGCTGGGCCGCCTCCGAGCACATCCAGCACGCGGTGCACGGCGACCATCACGATCATCCCGGCCCCCCCTCCCCATCCTCCACACCCCCTATCATCCCACAAAGCCCGCTACGATCTCATCCCGATCGGCCTTCTGCGATTGGCGCGGTCTTCGCCAAATCTCCACGATATTCACACCCATCCGCGCCGGATTCTCGCGGCCGTGGCGTTCAGCAACACCTCCAGCCGGGAGGCCATCGCGGCGTGGGCCAAGCTCCCCGCTCGCCCCTTTTATGCCGAGCATGGCGACAGCGCCCACAGCACGGCGACTCCGCCGGAAGGAACAGCCGGTTATCATCCCCATGAAAGCCCCTGGACGATGCTTGTGCCGATCGTTCTGCTCGCGGTCGGCGCCGTGTTCGCGGGCCAGATATTCCACGGCATCTTCACCGATGCCGAGCGCGCGCCCGATTTCTGGCGCGGAGCGGTCGCGTTCACCAAGCATCTCGCCGAGGGCCGCGAGGGGATCGCCGCCTGGGCGAAGTTCACGCCGACGATCGCCATGCTGATCGGGCTGTGGATCGCCTGGAACAACTACATCCGCGATCCGTCGGCCGCCGGCGCCTTCGTGCGCACCTTCCCGGCGGTGCACCGGTTCGTGTTCAACAAATGGTATTTCGACGAAATCTACGATCGCATTTTCGTCCGCCCGGCGATCTGGCTCGGCCGCTTGTTCTGGCATCGCGGTGACGAGAAGACGATCGACCGCTTCGGACCCCACGGCGCTGCGTTCGCCGTCTCCGTCGGCAACCGCATCGCTGCGCGGGTCCAGTCGGGCTACGTCTATTCCTATGCGCTCGTCATGATGCTCGGCCTCATCGGCGCGGCGACCTGGGCCATCTGGTGGGCTCGATGAGCGGCGTCCCCGTGCTCACCCTGCTGATTGCCGTCCCGCTGATCGCAGGCCTGCTGTGCCTGTTCGTCCGGGCCGAAGCGGCGCGCTGGATCGCGCTGGTCGGAACGCTGATCGACCTCGCGCTCGGCATCTACCTCTGGGCGGCGTTCGTTCCCGGCGGAGCGCAGTGGCAGTTCGTCGAGAACGTGCCGATCGGTGGCGGCGTCGGCTGGGCCCTCGGCATCGACGGGATCGCGCTGATGCTGATCCAGCTGACCGCCTTCCTGATGCCGATCTGCATCGGCGCAAGCTGGCGCTCTATCCAGACCCGCGTCCCCGAATACATGGCGTCCTTCATGCTGATGGAAGCGCTGATGCTCGGCGTGTTCGTCGCCCAGGACCTGTTCCTGTTTTACATCTTCTTCGAGGGCGGCCTCATCCCGATGTACCTGATCATCGGCGTCTGGGGCGGCGCCGAGCGTATCAAGGCGAGCTACAAGTTCTTCCTCTACACCTTCCTCGGCTCGGTGCTGATGCTGATTGGCATCATCTACATGGTGGCGACCGCGCACACGACGTCGATCCCGGTGCTGATGGGGTACAATTTCCCGGTCGAGGCGCAGAAGTGGCTGTGGCTGGCCTTCTTCGCGAGCTTCGCCGTCAAGCTGCCCATGTGGCCGGTCCACACCTGGCTTCCGGACGCTCACGTCCAGGCGCCGACGGCGGGCTCGGTGATCCTTGCCGGCGTCCTCCTGAAGCTCGGCGGGTACGGCTTTGTCCGTTTCTCGCTGCCGATGTTCCCCGAAGGCTCGCTGATGTTCGTGCCGTTCATCTTCACGCTGTCGGGCATCGCGGTCGTCTACACGAGCCTTGTCGCGTTGGTGCAGCGCGACATGAAGAAGCTGATTGCTTACTCGTCGGTCGCGCACATGGCGTTCGTCACCTTCGGCCTGTTCGCGATGAACCGACAGGGCATCGAGGGCGCGATGATCGTGATGCTCAGCCACGGCCTCGTCTCGGGCGCGCTGTTCCTCGTCGTCGGCGTCATTTACGACCGCCTGCACACCAAGGAGATTGCGGTTTACGGCGGTCTTTCGAACAACATGCCGGGCTATGCGCTGCTGTTCATGCTGTTCACCATGGCCAGCGTCGGCCTTCCCGGCACCAGCGGCTTCGTCGGTGAATTCCTGAGCCTGCTGGGCACCTATGGAGCCTCCACCTGGGCGGCCATCGCCGGCACTACGGGGATCATCCTCAGCGCCGCCTACATGCTTTGGCTCTACTGGCGTATTTGCTTCGGCGAGGCGCGGACGGCGGAGGCCGCGGCCATGCCGGATCTCAGCATCCGCGAATGGTGGCTTCTCGCGCCGATCGCCCTGGCGGTGCTGTGGATGGGCATTTATCCGGAGAGCTTCCTGCGCCCGATGCGCAGCGACGTCGGCCTGCTCGTGACCCGCCTCGATAAGGTCGCGCCGCATGCGGACGCACCCCTGACTCTCGGCGCGGCCGCGGCGCACGCGTCCCATGGAGCGACGCACTGATGGACCGGTACGCACCGCTTCTTCCCGAGATCATCCTCAGCGTCGGCGCGATCGCGTTGATGCTGGTCGCTGCATTCGCAGGGCGGCGCGGCTCGACCGTGACCAACTGGCTCGCGGTCGCGGTTCTGGTCGCGGCTACGGTTGCCCTGATCGGCGCTCCGACACACGCCGGCCCGATCTTCGACGGGCTTCTGTCCGCCGATCTGTTCGCGAGTTTCGGCAAGGCGATCATCTTCCCTGCCGCGGCCGTCTCGATCATCGCCGCCCACGGCTGGTTCGAGAGCGGCACCGAGCATGCGTCGGAATATGGCGTGCTCATCCTGTTCAGCGCCGTTGGAATGAGCGTGATGGTCTCGGCGACAAGCCTCATCAGCCTTTACGTCGGCCTCGAGCTGCTCAGCCTCGCGAGCTACGTCCTCGCATCCTACCGGCGCAGCGACGAGCGCTCGGCGGAGGCGGGGCTTAAGTATTTCGTTCTCGGCGCGCTCGCCAGCGGCATCCTGCTTTACGGCATTTCGCTGCTCTACGGGTTCACCGGAACCACCAGCTTCGCCGGCGTCGCCGCCGCATTCGGCCGCGGAGCGCCGGGACTTGGGCTGCTGTTCGGCCTCGTCTTCCTTCTTGCCGGGCTCGCCTTCAAGATCAGCGCGGTGCCCTTCCACATGTGGACGCCCGACGTCTACGAAGGCTCGCCGACGCCGGTCACCACCTTCTTCGCCTCCGCGCCGAAGGTTGCCGGAGTGCTGCTGGCCGTCCGCGTCTGCGTCGATGCCCTCGGCCCCGCCACCGACGCCTGGCGGCAGATCGTCATCTGCGCCGCGCTCCTGTCGATCTTCGTCGGCGCGATCGCCGCCTACGGGCAGACCAACATCAAGCGGCTGCTCGCATATTCCTCGATCAACAATGTCGGCTTCGCATTGATCGGGCTCGCCGCGGGCGGAGCGCAGGGCGCCTCGGCCGTGCTGTTCTACATGGCGGTTTATGTCGTGATGACGGTCGGCGCTTTCCTTTGCGTTCTGTGGATGCGCGATGCCGATGGCGAGCCGGTAGAGAGCATCGAAAGCCTGTCGGGCCTGTCGCAAACGCGCCCGGGCTTCGCTGCCGCTCTCGCGATCTTCATGTTCAGCCTCGCCGGAGTCCCGCCGCTGTTCGGCTTCTGGCCCAAGCTGCTGGTGTTCAACGCTGCCGTGCGTGAGGGTTATATCGCCCTTGCCGTGGTCGGCATCCTCGGCGCGGTGATCGGCGCTTATTACTACCTAAGATCGTCAAGGTCATGTACATGGACGAGCCGGCGCCGGCCTACGCCCGCGTTCGCCAGCCGATCCAGGGCGCGCTGATCCTTCTCGCTGCGCTGCTCGTCTCGCCTCTCGGTTATCTGCTGATTGGTCCGCTCGGCTCGCTGACCGACAAAGCCGCCGGAAGCCTGTTCTGAGCCGAATTCGCGTCGTCGAACGGACCGGCTCGACCAATGCCGACCTGATTGCCGATCCGAACGCGCAGGAGGGCGACTGGCTGGTCGCGCTGCAACAGGACCAGGGACGCGGCCGTCAGGGCCGGGAATGGGTGCCTGCAGCGGGCAATTTCTACGGCAGCACGATCGTCCAGTTGCGCCCGACTGACCCGCCGGCGCCGACGCTCTCACTGGCAGCCGGGCTTGCCCTCATCGAAGCGGTGGATGTCGCGGTTCCGGCCCAGCCGCTGATGCTGAAGTGGCCCAACGACGTCCTGCTCGGCGGCACTAAGCTGGCCGGAATCCTGCTCGAGCGCAGCGGCGACCGGGTCGTCGTCGGCCTTGGCGTCAACCTCGCCAGTGCTCCCGCGTTGGCTGGCCGGGAGGCCGCCTCCCTCGGCGGCGCCATTCTTCCAGAGGCGTTTGCGCCGCTGCTGGCCGCCAGCTTGGCGCGGCTGCTGCAGCTGTGGCGGGTCAGCGAAAGTGCGGCGCTTGCGCGCGCCTGGGAGCAACGCGCGCATCCCCGCGGTACGCCGCTCACGGTTCACGTTTCCAGCGACGAGGCGGTCAGCGGCCGTTTTTCGGGTCTTGAGCCCGACGGGGCCCTGCGGCTCACCCTCGATAACGGCTCAACCGAGGTGATCCGCGCCGGCGACGTCGAGTTGTGAACCAACCCGCTCCGGTCTAGGCACCGATCATGCTGCTTGCCGTCGACGCCGGGAATACCAATCTCGTGTTTGCACTCGTCGATGGCGGCACGATCAAGGCCCGCTGGCGGATCGCCACGGACCCCAGGCGAACCGCCGACGAATATGCGGTCTGGCTTCACCAACTGCTCGAACTCGAAGGCTATTCGAGCAGCGACGTGAGTTCGGTGATCATCGCGACGGTCGTTCCCCGCGCGCTTCACAACCTCGAGGTGCTTGCGGCCAAATACTTCCATGCCGATCCACTGGTTGCCGGCCAGGGCAAGGCGGCGTGGCCGATGCCGCTCGACGTCGACGAGCCGCAGAATGTCGGCGCCGACCGGGCGCTCAACGTCATCGCCGCCCATGCCAGGCACCCGGGCGACCTGATCGTCATCGACTTCGGGACCGCTACGACCTTCGACGTCGTCGACGCGGCCGGCGCCTACAAGGGCGGGATCATCGCGCCGGGCATCAACCTGTCGCTCGACGCGCTGGTCAATGCGACCGCCAAGCTTCCCCGCATTGCCATCGAAGCACCCTCTGGCGATCTCTCGGTGATCGGCCGCACGACCCAGTCGCAAATGACGATCGGCATCTACTGGGGCTACGTCGCCATGATCGAAGGCCTGACCCGGCGCATTGCAAGCGAGCTTGGCCGGCCCGTCACGGTCATTGCGACCGGGGGGCTCGCCGCATTGTTCGACAAGCACACCGACGCCTTCGACGCGATCGAGCCCGACCTCACCATCCAGGGCTTGAGTTTGCTCCACGAAATCGCGACCAGCAAAGCGAAGTGACTCGTTGCCAATGATCCCCGGTGAAGACCTGATTTTCTGCGCGCTCGGCGGTTCGGGCGAGATCGGCATGAACGTCAACCTCTACGGCTGCCGCGGCCAGTGGATCATGGTCGACCTTGGCCTGACTTTCGCCGACGCCAGCTACCCGGGAGTCGAGCTGATCCTGCCGGAGCTTGAGTTCATCGAGGCCCGGCAAGAGCGGCTCGCCGGCATCGTCCTCACGCACGGGCACGAGGATCATATCGGCGCTCTGCCGTATCTCGCCGAGGAGCTGAAGGCGCCGCTGTACGCAACGCCGTTCACCGCAGGGCTGATTGCCGGCAAGCTCGAGGAGGAGGGGCTCACCGGTCACGTCCAGCTCAACACGGTGAAGCGCGGCGGCACCGTCGAGATCGGCCCGTTCCGGATCACCTTCGTCGCGCTGTCGCACTCGATTCCGGAAGGCAACGGCCTGCTGATCGAAACGCCGTTCGGCAATGTCTTCCACACCGGCGACTGGAAGATCGACGAGACTCCGGTGATCGGCGAGGCGCCCAGCACCGAGGTCCTGAAAGCCATCGGCGACGAGGGCGTGCTCGCGCTTGTTTGCGATTCCACCAATGTCTTCCAGGACCAGGCGTCCGGCTCCGAGGAAAGCGTCCACGCCGGGCTCCTCGCGCAGGTCGCCGGCGCCAAGGGCCGGGTGCTCGTCACCACCTTCGCCTCCAACGCTGCGCGTCTGCAGACGATCGGCCGAGTTGCCAACGAAACCGGCCGCCGCGTCTGCATCGCGGGACGCTCGCTCGACCGTATCCTGCGCGTTGCCCAATCGACCGGGTACCTGCTCGATTTTCCGCCGCCGGTGAGCTTCGACGAAGCAATGCGGCTGCCTCGCTCAGAGGTACTGATCATTGCGACCGGCGGGCAGGGCGAGCCTCGCGCGGCGCTCGGGCGCATCGCCAGTGGCACTCACGAGCTCAAGCTCACCGACGGCGACACCGTCATCTTCTCCTCGCGAGTGATCCCTGGCAACGAACGCGCCATCGGCCAGATCATGAACCAGCTGTCCGGTCTCGGCGTGACGATGGTCACCGAACGCCAGGCCCATGTTCACGTCTCCGGTCACCCGGGTCGGCCCGAACTGGTGCAGATGTACGATTGGGTCCGGCCCGAGATCGTCATCCCGGTTCACGGCGAGCCGCGGCACCTTGCCGAGCACGCGCGGCTGGCGCTTTCGCACGGCGTTCCCAAAGCGATGGTCCAGAAGAACGGCGACGTCATCCGCCTCGCGCCGGACGGACCGAAGAAGATCGACGAAGTCCGCGTCGGCCAGCTGGTGCTCGACGGCGACGTCATCCTCCCGGCCGACGGCGCAACCATCAACGAACGCCGGCGCATCGGCTACAGCGGCCTCATCACCGTCGCGGTCGCGGTCGACGGCAAGGGCCAGCTCGCTGGACCTCCGCTGATTCGCCCGTTTGGCGTGCCGGTCGAGGAAGACCGCGACGACTTCATCGCCGACGCCACCGACGCCGCCTCGCGCGCCTATAGCCCGGGAGGGGATGAAGCCCGCACGCGCGAAGCCGTCCGCCTGGCCGTCCGCCGCTGCGCGACTCTATGGACGGGCAAGAAACCGCTGGTGGACGTGACCCTGCTGCAGGTGCGCTGAAGTGAAGCTCACCTCGATCATAGCGATCTATTTCCTGTTCATTTGCGGCACCGCGTTCGTGCTGCTGCCGTTCGGCGTGAAGACGGACGAGGAGGTGGGCGCGCCCAGGATTCCCGGACAGGCCGAAAGCGCACCGCACCGCTTCGACCTGAAGCGTCACCTGCGCAAATCGGCGATCGTCGCCGCGGTGTTGTTCGTTCTCTTCTACCTGAACTGGTCGTACGGCTGGGTGACGCCCGACGACCTCGACATCTACGGCCGGCTTTAGCGGCGGCGCTCCAGGGCCTGGGCGAGCGCCGCATAGAGCTTGCCCATGTCCGACGACATCAAGGTGACCGCGATCATTCCGCCGTCCCGCTCCGCAAGAACGCGGCGGAGCATCGCTTCGAAATCGTGCACGTAGCGGTTCACCGACTGCTGGAATTCCGGTTCCGACTTCGTAATGGGCTCGGATGGCGCGGGTTTCGCCGCCGCCCAGGAGGCGGACGGCGCGGCTGGTGAACACGCCGCGATTGCCCTTGAGGTAGGAATCCCAGGCGCGCTCGTCGATTTCGTCCGACAGGATCTTGCCGACGTCGATCGCCGCCGAATTCATGGAATCCATCAATAGTGAAACGCGGCGGGCGAAGGCTTCGCTGTCCTTTTCGCGCTGCTCGCTGCTGGTGTGCTCGATATGCTGCTCCAGAGCGACCGCGCTCTGGCCGAGGCTGACGAGCTGCTGGGTCAGGCGGTCAGACGCAGCGCGCGCCGAATTCGACGGCCACGGCCGCTACACTCTCGACCGCGCGAAGGCGCTCCTCGATGCTCTCGTGGATGACGGTCTCGAGCGCTTCGCGAAGTGCGCTCGACAGCTTGCCGGCGCTTTCCGGGAGGATCGCGTCGATCGCCTCGCGCGCGCGGTCGGCGGCGTGAGACGCGGCCTCCTTGACCTGCACCAGCGCCGTGACCAGCGTCGGCGCCGTATCCGCGCTCAGGCTTTCGGCGTCGACCTGGGCGCCCGCGATTGCCGCGGTAAGCTCGGCGATCCTCGCTTGTGCGCCGCTGACGCCGAGGTCGAGGCTCCCGAGCAGTGCAGCGAACCGCTCCTGCTGTTCGCTGATGTGACTGGTCGTGCCGTCGATCCGCTCGCTCGCCTCGACGGCCGCGTCGCGCACCCAGCTTATGTCGGGCCTGGCAGCGGCTGCGCTTGCGATCAGGCGGTCGGCGCTTCCCTGCGCTTCGCCGAGCGCCGTGCCGATCCCTTCGCGAACGTCGTCGGCAAGCCGATCGATGCTGTAGCGAAGCGCGGCGGTGCGCTCGAGGATGGCGCCGATTGCCGTTTCCTGTGTGCCGGCATCGACTCCGAGCTGGTCGAGCTCGGATCGGGCCCGCGACAGTGAGCGGAGGAAGTGGTTGGCGCGCTCGTCGCCATTCGTGGCCAATTCGGTGAAACGCTCGTCGATAAGGGCGAGGCCGCGGTCGATCTCGCCGAGCATGCGCTGCGACGAGCGCTCCTGCTCGGCGACCTGGCTCGACAGGCCCTCGATCGCTGCGCTGGCGCGGTCGAGGTTGCCGGCAAGGCCTTCCGCGGCTTCGGCGCCCGTGCGGCCGATCCCGGCGGAGGCTTGCTCGACCAGCGCCGACACCGCCGACGATTGCGCGTCGATTCCCTCGCGGATTCGGTCGAGAGTCGCCGTCGTCCGTTCGAGGAGGGAGTCGAGCGAGCCGGAGAAGCTCGACTTCGGCCTCGTTCAGGCGTCCGGTTGCTTCGGCGCCGGCGCTTTCGATGCTTGCAAGGTGCTCGGTCAGCCGCTGAGTGGCTGCGTTGACGCTCGATTGCGCCTGCTCGGTCCGCTCGGCCAGTGCCGCGACCTGCTGCTGGAGTTCGCCGCGCCTTGCGCAGCAGAATCGCTGCCGATGGCGCGAAGCTGTTCGGAGACGGCCCGCGCTGCGCTTTCGGCGCGCGGCAGGTCGTCGAGCAGAACGGCGATGTCTGTGCGGGCCGATTCGGCGGCGAGATCGAGCGCGCTGCCGTGGCGGGCAAGCCGCTCGCTGCTCGAATCGAATTGCCGGGTGAGGCCGCCGAGCTTGTCGGTGGCTTCATCGCCGAGGCGCATGAGCTGCTGCGCCATGGTCGAGAGTTCCGACCGGCTATCGACGATGCGCTGCGACACCACGGAAAGCAAAGCGTCGAGGGATCGCGCTTCGGCCCGCATGGCGACCACGGAGCGCGTGAAGCGCTCGGCTTCCTTGCGCCGGGTGCGGCCGAACATCAGCCAGACGAGGCCAAGCAGCGCCAGCGGGCCGGTGGCGACCGCAACCCATTGCGCGATTGCCGGCGACGACAGCGGCTGCCCGCCGAGCGACCGGCCGGCTGACCAGGCGGTATAGGCGAGCCACAGCGCGGCAAGGATCGTCAGTGCGGCCCCCAGCACCTGCCGGCCGCCCGCGCCCTGCGCCTCCGCCTGGCTTACCTGCCACTGATCGGCGTCGAACGCCGGCTGAACAGCTGCGTCGTCGCTGGTCAGGTCAAGCGGTTCAGGCTCATCCGCTGGCGGAGCAAGCGGGTCGGCGCGCTGTGGGCTCGGGATCATGGTCGGGCAGTTTACCATCTTTGCCCGTGGGCGAAAGCGATTAGAGAGGGTGCCGACGCCGGCTTGCCGAAGGGGAGGGGAATGGCATTAGGCGCGCTTCTTGGCGCCTATCTCGAGGACGATTCCGGAAGCTTGCGCGCGCTCGTGCCGCTCGCCGGCCGATCCTTGCTGGAATATCAGGTGCGCTGTGCCTCCGCTGCAGGCGCTGCGCCGGTCGTCGTGATGGTCGAACGCGTCCCGCAGGCCTTGCAGGATGCGTTCGAACGGCTGCGCAGCGACGGCTACGGCGTGTTCCCGGTCAGCGACGTGCGCGAGGTCGCCTCGCGCTTCGAAGCGGGTTCGGCGATTCTCCTGATCGGCGACGGCATCGCGCCGCCGGCTCAGCTCCTGCTCGATATGGCCGCCGACGCCGAGCCGGTCATCGCCGTCGTTCCGGACGACGACGGGCATCAGCAGCACGAGCGGATCGACGCTCAGTCGCGTTGGGCCGGGGTTGCCGTCGTCGATTCGCCGATGCTCGCCGCGACCGCGGCGATCCTTGGCGATTGGGATCTCCAGTCGACACTTCTGCGAAGGGCGGTCCAGGAGGGCGCGGCGCGGATCGCCGTTCAAGGGGATCTTGAGCCTCTGCTGGTCGAGACGCCGGGACAGCTCCAGACGTTCGAAAGCAATCTGCTCGCGGCGTCGCGCCAGCCACGCGATGACTGGGCCAGCCGCTACCTGCTGTCTCCGGTCGAGGAGTTGGCGACCGCTCAGCTGATGGACAGTTCGATTCGCCCGGCATGGCTGTTGTGGGCGGCGCTTCTGCTCACCCTTGCGGCCGCCGTGACATTCACTCGCGGCTGGCTCGGTGCCGGCCTCGTCTGCCTCTGCCTGTCGGCCCCGCTCGACCTCATCGCCGCCCGGCTGGCGGTTCTTCGCCTGCGGCCGTTGCCGCCGGCTCCATGGCTGCGCCGTCTGCTGTGGCCCGCCGCCGGGCTGGCGCTTGCAGCGCTCGGTTTCTGGGAGATGCGACACAACACCGGCTGGGGGGCCCTGGTCACCGCATTCGCCGCCGCTGCCTTCGCCGAAGCGGCGCGGATCGAGTCGCAGCCGCACGCGCGCGAGACCGATATCTGGCTATTCTCCCGGCGCAACGCGATTTTCCTCGCCATCCCGTTTGCACTCGCGGGGGCGTGGACCTCCTATCTCATCGCGCTGCTGGTCTATTCCGGTGCGAGCTTCTTTCTTGTGCAGCATGTGCGGCGGACGATCGCGGAGTTGACGCGGAGTTAACCCCGATTGGATACACGGTGTCTGATGATGCCGGAAGAATGGCCGATTGGCGCTGTCGCAGGCGCGCCGCCACCTCACCAACCGCGTGCCCGCGGGCGCGACCGGCTGCGCACTGTCCGCGCCGATTTCTTCCTCGATCCGGGCGAGCGCCTGACCGAGCAGGAGCGGGCGCTGATGACCGCCATGCTGCACTGTCTGGTGAGCGATGTGGTCGACGAGCTCCGCGCATCACTGCCCGTGTCGGCTGCCGCCAATGACGGCAGCACCCGACCGGTCATCCAGTGCCTGTCCGACGCTTGCCTGCTCGATCGCGCCTGGCTGGTCCGCCTGCTTCTTCGCCGCGCCGACGAGGAGCGAATTTCGACGGCTGCCAAGGCCCGCACCGGCCGTCATGACGCTCGGGTGCTGCAGGGGCTGGTCAGCCATTCCGACGGTGCGGTCGCCGCTGCGGCGATGTCGCTGATCATCGCTCGCGGCCGCCGCCGCGATCGCTTCGGTCAGTGCCTTGTTCATTTCGACGACTTGCCGGTCGAGGAAGCTTCGGCCCTCGTCTTCGCGATTGCCGCGGCGCTCCGAAGCGAGCTTCTGAACAGCCGCTCCGCAGCCGAGGTCGACCGCATCCTTGCCGATGCCGGCTGCGACATCCTCACCCGTCAGGACCCGTCGAGCAGCATCGAGGCCCTGTCCTCGACTCTCACCCGCCTCCTCGACGAGGAGCGCGCCCTCTCCGACGACTTGATCGTCAGCGCCGGGCTCGAAGGTGAAATGATCTTCGTCGCCCATGCACTCGCTCGCCGCGCCGACGTCCGTGGCGGGATTGCCTTCGACGAGCTGATGTCCGGCGATCCGCGCCGGTCCATGGCAGTGTTTCGGATGGGGGGCCTGTCGCGCCAGTCGGCGGCGGGCCTGCTCGCCGGCATTGGCGATCTTCTCGGCATCGACGATCCGGGCCGCGCAATCTCCGTTTTCGACGGCCTCAGCGATCAGGAGGTCGAGGATGCCCGCGCCTGGCTGACGACCGATCCCCATTATCGCGGCGCCGTCGCCGCCATCGAGGACCGCTGATGGCAAGCGCTCCGATCGAGCCACGGCGGATTACCGGCCGCATCGACGGCTCCGGCCGGCTGGTCCGCGCCGATCCCGAGCTCGAGCAGCTGCAGCGCGAGGCCGGCTCGAGCGTCGGCAAGGCGCTGGCGCTTCCGCAAGTGGCTGCGATCGCCGAACTCGCCCGCAAGCTCGGCATCCCGGTGTCGCGCCCGGCCATGGTCGCGTCGGCTGAGGAGGACATCGACGTCTGGGTGAGCGCCACGCCGGATCATGACGACGTCCTTCTATCGCTCGAGAACTGGACGCGGCACCCCGCCGCTCCGCCGAGGCTGGCCGCCTTGCTAGGGGGCGCGACGGAAGGCGACGCCAATGCCGACCGCAACGAATGGAGCGCGGACGAGGAACTTCGGCTCATCGCCATGTCCAACAACCTTGCCGAGTATCTCGGCATCGATCTCGGCGAAGCTGCCGGGCAGCCGCTGACCCGCGTCCTTCGCCTCGAAGAAGATGAGCTTGGCGAAATGCCGCTGGTGATGGGGCTTGCCGGCCGCCGCGCCTTCACCGGCCAGCCGGCCCGAAGCCGCGGCGACGACGAGCGCACCCTGGTCCTTGCCGCGGATGTGGTGACGAACCCCGACGGCGGCTTCGCCGGTTTTCGCGGGACTGCCGAAACCCGGCAGGAGCCTGCACAAGCCAGCGTCGTCCCGACCCGAACGGCGGCGTTCGATCACGCGCTCGACGAGGCGCTTCGCTCGCCGCTCGACCGCATCATCGAGACTGCCGAACGGATCGTCGAACGGGCGGATGGTCCGCTGCGCAACAACTACGCAAGCTACGGCGGCGACATCGCCACGGCGGCGCGGCATCTGCTCTCGGTCATCCAGTCGATGAGCGAGGACCCCGCGCAAGGCCACACCAGCGTCGATCTCGCCGCGCTTGCGGCCGAAGCGGTGGTGATGCTGGAAGCGCAGGCTGAAGAGCGCCACATCCAGATCGGTTTCGACGCTACCCGCTCGCTGCCGGCGAACGGCGAGGAGCGGGCGGTGATCCAGATCCTCGTCAACCTGATCGGCAACGCCGTCCGTCACTCGCCGGAAGGCGCCTCGGTCCAGCTGCAATTCTCACGAACCGCGGGAACGGCGTCGGTGACCGTTGCCGATCGCGGCCCGGGAATCGAGCCTGCGGACCAGCAGCGAATCTTCGAACGCTTCGAACGCGCCGACGAGAGGGCCGGCGGCACCGGCCTCGGCCTCGCCATCTCGCGCCGGCTCGCGCGCTCGATGGGCGGCGATGTCACTCTGGAAAGCGGCCTCGGCCAGGGCTCGCGGTTCACGCTCACCCTGCCGAGCGCCTGAGCGGGCAGCCTAGCGCTTGTCGACCGGAACGTAGTCGCGCTGGGTCGCGCCGATGTAGAGCTGCCGCGGGCGGCCGATCTTCTGCTCGGGGTCGGAAATCATCTCGTTCCACTGCGCGACCCAGCCGACCGTCCGGGCAAGCGCGAACAGCGCCGTGAACATGTCGGTCGGGAAGCCGATCGCCGACAGGATGATCCCCGAATAGAAATCGACGTTCGGATAGAGCTTCTTCTCGATGAAATATTCGTCCTTGAGCGCGATCTGCTCGAGTTCGCGGGCGACGTCGAAGACGGGATCGCTGACGCCCATCTCCTTCAGCACTTCCTCGGCGGTTTCCTTCATCACCTTCGCGCGCGGGTCGAAGTTCTTGTAGACGCGGTGGCCGAAGCCCATCAGCCGGAACGGGTCGTTCTTGTCCTTTGCGCGGGCGATATATTCGGGGATGCGCTCGGGCCGTCCGATCTCGCGAAGCATGTTGAGTGCGGCCTCGTTGGCGCCGCCGTGGGCAGGCCCCCACAGGCAGGCGATGCCGGCCGCGATGCAGGCGAACGGGTTCGCGCCGGACGACCCGGCAAGGCGCACCGTCGAGGTCGACGCATTCTGCTCGTGGTCGGCGTGGAGGATGAAGATGCGCCGCATCGCGCGCTCGATGATCGGATTGACCTCATAGGGCTCGGCCGGAACGCCGAACGTCATGCGCAGGAAATTCCCGGTGAAGCTCAGGCTGTTCTGCGGGAACATGAAGGGCTGGCCGAGGCTGTACTTGTAAGCCATCGCGACCAGCGTCGGCATCTTGGCGATCAGCCGGTGCGATGCGATCATGCGCTGGGCGGGATCGGTGATGTCGGTGCTGTCGTGGTAGAAGGCCGACAGCGCGCCGACGACGCCGCACATGATCGACATCGGGTGGGCGTCGCGCCGGAAGCCGCGGAAGAAGGTCGCGAGCTGCTCGTGAACCATCGTGTGGCGGCTGATCGTGTGCACCCAGGAGTCGAGCTCCGAGCGCGTCGGCAGCTCGCCGTGGATCAGCAGGTAGGCGACTTCCATGAAGGACGAATGCTCGGCGAGTTGCTCGATCGGATAGCCGCGGTGGAGCAGGATGCCCTTTTCGCCGTCGATATAGGTGATCGCGCTTTCGCAGCTCGCCGTCGACGTGAAGCCCGGGTCGTAGGTGAACATGCCCGTCTGCGCATAGAGCTTGCGGATGTCGATCACTTCGGGACCGACGGAGCCATCCAGCACCGGGTAATCGAAATTCCCGGCCGGGGTGGTGAGGGCTACGGTCTTGTCGGTCATTCATTCGGCTCCACTAGCTGATCGGAGATGCGGTTCAGGCTCTCGCCCTTACCGAGCAATATGAGGACGTCAAAAATGCCGGGCGAGGTGGTCCGCCCGGTCAGTGCGGCGCGCAAGCGGCTGCGCAAGCTTGCCGAGCTTGACGTCGCGCGTCTCGGCAACCGAGCGAAGCGCCTGCTCCGTCGCTTCCTTGGTCCAGTCGTCGAGGCCGGCGAGCGCCTCGTGGACTGCTTTCAGCACCTTGCGGGCTTCATCCGTCAGCAATGCCGCCGCCGCCTCGTCCAGTCTGCAGCGGCCGCTCGGCGAACAGGAACGCGGCGCCCTCGGCAAGCTGGTCGACAGTGTGGGCGCGCGCCTTGAGCTCGGGCATCGCGCGCAGAAGCACGCTCTTCTGCTCGTCCGTCAGGCCGAGCCTCGGCGCGACCAGCTCCGCCAGCCGCTCGTCGCCGGCTTCGCGGATATAGTGGCCGTTGAGGTTCTCCAGCTTCTTGAAATCGAACCGCGACGGCGACTTGCCGACATGGGCGAGGTCGAACCATTCGACCGCCTGCTCACGGCTGATGATCTCGTCGTCGCCATGGCCCCAGCCGAGCCGGAGCAGGTAATTGACCACAGCTTCGGGCAGCAGGCCGAGCTCGTCGCGGTAGGAATCGACGCCGAGCGCGCCGTGCCGCTTCGACAGCTTGGCGCCGTCGGCCCCGTGGATCAGCGGCACATGGGCATAGGTCGGCTCCGGCCAGTCCATCGCGCGGATGATCGCGAGCTGCCGGAAGGCGTTGTTGAGATGGTCGTCGCCGCGGATCACGTGAGTGACCCCCATGTCGTGATCGTCGACCACGACTGCAAGCATGTAGGTCGGCGTTCCGTCCGAGCGCAGAAGGATGAAATCGTCGAGTTCGGCGTTCTGGACGGTCACGCGGCCCTGGACCTGGTCGTCGATCACCGTCTCGCCCTCGCGCGGCGCCTTGAGGCGGATGACGAAGGGCTTGTCGCCCTGGCTTTCGGCGACTTCGCGCCACGGGCTGTCGATGCGGAACGGCTTGCGCTCGCGCTGCGCCGCCTCGCGCTGGGCCGCCAGGTCCTCCTGCGTCATGTAGCAGCGGTAGGCGGCGCCGCGCTCCAGCAGGCGATGAGCGATGTCGGCGTGCCGCGACCAGAATTGCGACTGGTAATATTCGTGCCCGTCCCAATCGAGCCCGAGCCAGTTCATCCCGTCGAGGATCGCGGCGATCGCGGCGTTCGTGGACCGCGCCTTGTCGGTATCTTCGATGCGCAGCAGGAACTTGCCGCCGTGGTGGCGGGCGAATAGCCAGTTGAATAGCGCCGTCCGCGCGCCGCCGATGTGCAGGAAGCCGGTGGGAGAAGGCGCGAACCTCGTGACGACCGGTCTTTCTACTTGCGAATGATCGCTTGCGCTCAAGCGCACTTTCCCTTCTGATGCATGCTGCAATGCAATGGATGAGCGCCCCTAACATAGCGGGTGCGCCTCTTCCACAGCGGGCTCGGGGCTATTGGAAGGCGCGTTTGAGCGCATGGAACGAGCGGCTGGAAAGCCTGCTCGAGGCGGAGCGCGCCCAGCTTCCGCCGTGGCTCGTGGTCGGCCTCGGCACCGGCATTGCTGCATGGTTCTCCTTCGGCGGGCCGCGGCAGTGGGCGGCGGTCATCTGCCTCGGCGCCGCGCTGTTCCTCGCCGGCCTGCTTGCCGGCAGCGGGCGGGCAGGGCGCGCGCTTGGCCTGTTCTGCCCTGGCGATGGCGATTGGCTGCGGGATCGTCTGGCTGCGCGCCGATCTGGTCGGCGAGGCGCGGCTGGATCGCCCGAGGTCGTTTCCGTTGCAGGGCCGTGTCGAAATGGTCGAACGCCTCGTCGCGCGGCGGATCGGTTCGCCTTACCCTGGCGCCGGACGATGCAGCGCTGCCCCGCCGCGTGCGGGTCTCCATCGATGCGGACAAGGCGCCCGCCGGGCTCGCCGCTGGAAGCAAGGTCAAGCTGCGCGCCCGGCTCGCGCCGCCGCCGCCGATGGCGCTTCCCGGCACCTATGACTTCGCCCGGGATGCCTGGTTCCGGCAGATCGGCGCGGTCGGCAAGACGCTCGGCCCGGTCGAGGTGCGTCGAGGCGCGCGCCCCGACCGGGCTCGACATGATTCGCCAGCGGCTCGGCGATCATGTGCGCGCCAGCCTGCCCGCCGACGAGGCCGGGCATCGCCGTCGCGCTGGTCACCGGCGACCAGAACAGCGTCAGCGATGCCGACGCAGCGGCGATGCGCAGCAGCGGCCTCACCCACCTGCTCTCGGTCAGCGGGCTCCACATCGCCGCCGTGGTCGCCGCGGCGATGCTGCTCAGCCTCAAACTGCTGGCGCTCAGCGAACGGCTCGCGCTTCGCTTCAACCTGGTTCTCGTCTCCGCCGGCGTCGCCGCCGCGGCCGGCATTGGTTACACGCTGCTGACCGGAGCGCAGGTGCCGACGGTGCGCAGCTGCGTCGCCGCGTTGCTGGTGCTGCTCGGAATTGCGCTGGGACGAGAAGCGATCAGCCTGCGGCTGGTCGCGGTCGGCGCCCTCGCCGTCCTCCTGTTCCGCCCGGAAGCGCTCGCCGGGCCCAGCTTTCAGATGAGCTTCGGCGCGGTGACGGCGATCATCGCGCTGCACTCGACGCAGTGGGCGCGCCGCCTGTTCGAGCGGCGGGAGGAGGGGATCATCGGCCGGACCGCTCCGTGCGCTCGGCGGCGATCATCCTGACCGGCCTCGCCGTCGAGCTCGCGCTGATGCCGATGGCGCTGTTCCACTTCCACCGCAGCGGGCCTCTACGGGGTCGCCGCGAACATCATCGCCATTCCCCTGACGACCTTCGCGATCATGCCGCTGGAGGCGGGGGCGCTGCTGCTCGACGTCGTCGGGCTCGGCGCGCCGCTGTGGTGGCTGACCGGGCCTGTCGCTCAAGCTGCTGCTCGGGCTCGCCCACATGGTCGGCTGCCGCACCCGGGCGCCGTTGCGATGCTGCCGTCGATGCCCGGCTGGGCGTTCGGGCTGATGTTGGCCGGTGGCCTGTGGCTCTGCCTGTGGACGACGCGGCTGCGCCTGCTCGGGCTCGTTCCGGTCGCGATCGGCGCAATTGCGGCCTGGGCCGCGCCGGCGCCCGACGTGCTCGTGACCGGCGACGGCCGGCATCTTGTCGTTGTCAGCGCCGACGGCACGCCGCTGCTCCTCCGCGACGGGGCTGGCGATTATGTGCGGCAGCTGTTCGCGGAAGCGTCCGGTTTCGAGGGCGACCCGGCCAACCTCGGCTCGACGCCGTTCAGCGCCTGCACGCGCGACAGCTGCGCGGCCGTTATCCGCAAGCCGCGCGGCGACTGGCGGCTGCTTGCGACGCGGATCAGCGACCCACATGGACTGGAAGACCCTGACCGGCGCGTGCGCAGACCGCCGACATCGTGGTCTCGGACCGCTGGCTTCCGCGCGGCTGTACCCCGCGCTGGCTCAAGCTCGACAAGGACACGCTTGCCCGAACGGGCGGAATGGCGATCTATCTCGGCGCCTCGCCGCGCATCGAAACCGTCGCCGCAGCATGTCGAGCAGCATCCCTGGCGCTACTGACCTCGCTGTCAATTTGGGTTATGGTGATCGCCTCCAGCAGAGGGGAACTCGTCATGCCGGAATATGTGATCGAGCGTGAGATGCCCGGCGTCGGCTCGCTTGGCGCCGACGACCTCAAGGGCGCGTCGCGAGACCAGTTGCTCGGTGCTTCGCGATCTCGGGCCCGAGATCCAGTGGGTCCACTCCTACGTCACCGACGACAAGATCTACTGCATCTACCGGGCGCCCAACGAGCAGATGATCCGCGACCATGCCGAGCAAGGCGGCTTCCCGGCCAACCGCATCTCGCAGGTGCGGAGCGTCATCGACCCGACCACGGCCGAATAAGCGCTAGGAGTCTCGCTCCACACGGCGAGCTCGCTGCCCGCCGGATCGAGGAAATGGAACCGGCGACCGCCCGGGAAGGCGAAGATCGGCTTGGCGATCGTGCCTCCGGCCTTCGCCACCGCGTCGAATGCCGCCTCGAGGTCGTCGACGTGGACCACCGGCAGCGGCGCCGAGAGCGCCTCGTCCGGCTGGCCGTTGAGCCCGACGTCGACATCGCCCGTGGTCGTCGCGGAATAGTCGGGCCCGTAGTTCGTGAATTCCCAGCCGAACGCCTTCGCATAAAAGGCGCGGGTCAGCTCATGCGCGGTCGCGCTCGGAAGCTCGACATAATCGATCCGGGCCTTCGCCATGTCGTCAGTACCGTCGGATCAGGCCGGCGAGGCGGCCCTGGATGTTGACCTGCTCGGGACGGTAGCGCTGCGGCTCGTAATTGCGGTTGGCGGGATCGAGGCGGATCATGTTGCCCTCGCGGCGGAAGGTCTTGAGCGTCGCTTCCTCATTGTTGATCAGCGCCACGACGATCTCACCCTCGCGCGCCGTGTCGACCTTTCGGATCAGCGCGAAGTCGCCGTCGAGAATGCCTTCGTCGACCATCGAATCGCCGGATACCTCGAGCGCATAATGCTCGCCGGGCCCGAGCAGCGCCGCCGGGACCGCAAAGACTTCGGTGCCCTGCAGCGCCTCGATCGGCGTACCGGCGGCGATCCGGCCGTGCAGCGGGATTTCCATCGTGTCGTTGGCCGCGGCCCGCACCGGCCGCAGCTGAGCCGGCGCCGCTGCGGATGCCGCGGCTCCGCTGCTCTCCGGAAGCTTGACGCACTTCGAGCGCCCGCGCCCGGTTCGGCAGGCGGCGGATGAAGCCGCGTTCCTCGAGCGCCGAAATCAGCCGGTGGACACCGGACTTGGACTTGAGGTCGAGCGCCTCGCGCATCTCGTCGAAACTGGGCGAGACGCCGTCTTCGCCGAGGCGCTCGCGGATGAACATCAAGCAGCTCGCGCTGCTTGGCGGTCAGCATGTGCCGTCACTCCCCTGTTCCCGGTCGGAACGAACGGGGAACGTGTAGGCAACGTCGCAGGCGCAGTCAAGCGGCTGCCGCGCGTCGGAGGTTTAGCTGCCGCCGGTCAGCAACCGGTGCTTGAGCTCCGTGATCGCGGCCGCATTCATCTTGACCTTCAGATTGGCGCGGATGGCGGCCAGGAACTGGCGCGCATATTCATCCTCGGTCGCGCGCTGCAGCTCGTGCGACATGCCGCCGATCAGCCCCGGCTGCATCAGCGCGTTGCCCGGCGTGATCTTGTCGACCTTGATGACGAAGAAGCCGCGGCCCTGCTCGTCGGGGACGGCGCGGCTCTTGCCGGCGGTCAGCGTGAACAGGGTGCGGATCGCCGGCGCCACCGGGCCCTTGCTCTGCGCGATCTGGATCCGCCGCGCCGAGAGCGGCTGCACCGGCGCATTCAGTCCGCTCTGCTTGACGGCGTCGGCGACCGACATGCCCGACCCGGCCTTGGCCGCGATCTGCTCGGCGGCCTTCTGGGCACGAAGCATGGCCTGGCTCTGGATCCAGTCGTTAGCAACCCGGTCGCGAATGCTTGCGAGCGGGGCTGGCGCTGCCTGCACGACCTGATTTGGCGAGACGATCGCGAAGCCGCCGTCATTGGCCAGAGTCGCAATCTCCGGCTCGTCGCTGGGCGCGATGTCGAACCCGGCCTTGACCACCGGAGCGAGGTTCGGCCCGAGCTTGAAATTCGGGTCGGCGCGCGACGTTCCGTCCGCCGTCACCAGCGGCGTCGTCGTCACCGGCAGGTTCAGTTTGCTCGCGACCTCGGTGAGATTGTGGCCGCCATCGAGCAGGTCCTGCGCCTTGTTGTAGAGATCGGCGAGGGCGGTCTTGCTCTTGTCGGCGGTGAGCTTGGTGACGATTTCCGGACGCGCCTCGGCAAGCGTCTTGCCGGCAACCTTCTTCACCAAATCGACCTTGGCCACGATCCAGCCGAAGTCGAATTCGATCGGGCCGATGACGTCGCCCTGGCCGCCGGTGAACGCCGCGAGGGCGGCACGGTCGCCGGCGATCCCCGCATAGTCCTCCCGGGTCTTGTCGGTGATGGTGCTGACCGCCGCCGCCTTGCCCGCGGGCGCCGCTGCCGCTGCAATCGTCGCGCCGCGCTTGGCGGCGATCGTAGATCGCCTGCGCCGTCTTCTGGTCCGGAACCACCGCCTGGCTCAGCGTCCGCGTCTCGTTGGCGCCGTAGGTCGCCTGGTTGGCCTGGTAATAAGCGGCGATTTCCTGGTCGCTCGGCGCCGCGGCCTGGATCGACTCCGGTGTCATCAGCGCAAACCGGAGCGAGCGCTGTCCGGCACCATGTAGCTCTTCTTGTGGCTCGAATAGAAGCTCTGGACGTCACTATCGGTCGGCTTGAGCCCCGCGGTGAACAGCGTCACCGGAAGCACCGCCGCTTCCCCTTGGCGGGCCTCGAGAAGCATCGCCGCATATTGGCTTGCGACTCCCGTCGGCACCCGCGCCTGCGTTGCGACCGGAAGGATCAGCGTGCGCGCGGCGATCTGGGCGGCGATGATGTCGCGGACCTCGGCATCGGTCAGCCGGGCGCGGGCGAGGAACGCCTCGTAGCTCTGCACGCTCGGCTTGCCGTTCAGCCCGCGAACGCCCGGGATCTGCGCGATGTCGGCATCGATCAGGCGCTTGGAGATCGGGAAGTCGAACTTGTCGGTGAACGCGGCGATCGCCTTCTGGTCGAGCAACTGGTCGAGCAGCGCATCGAAGTCGCCGACGATGTCCGCATAATCCGCTTCCGGATTCTGCTGGCGCACGTCCTGCAGGTGCTTCTGCATGGCGTCGCTCATCTCGTTGTCGGTCACTTTCGCGCTTCCGACTTCCGCAAGGGTCGAGCTGCTGAGCCCGAAACCGAGCGTTCCCGACCCGAAGTTGGAAATGTCACTGAGTGCGAAGCCGGCAAGGATGGCGAGACCGACGGCGGCGATGATGGACGTGCCGATCTTGGACTTCGAAATACGGCGGAAGAAGGAGAGCATCGCTGTCCCGACTGGAATGGGCTGGAACGGCCGCTTTAGGGGTGAGGCTGGAATGCATCAAGCCGCGCCGCTAGTGCTTCCCGCCAGGGGGATTCGGACCAATGGCGCTCAGGAAATTCGTCGCGGGCAACTGGAAGATGCACGGCGTCTCGTCGGACCTCGACCAGGTCAGGGCGATTGCCGACGCCGCTCGCGCCCGTCCTGAAGTCGATGTCGCGCTCTGCGTTCCGGCGGTCCTGATCGAACGCGCAGTGCGTGCGGCGCCCGGCTTCGCCATCGGCGGCCAGGACGTTCACCCTGCCGACAAGGGCGCCCACACCGGCTCCGTCTCGGCCCGCATGCTCGTTGACGCCGGAGCGGCGCTCACCATCGTCGGCCATTCCGAGCGCCGCGATGCGCACCGCGAAAGCAACGAGGCCGTCCGCGCCAAGGCCGAGATGGCGCTCGGCTGCGGCCTCGACGTGATCCTCTGCGTCGGCGAGAGCCTCGAGGTCCGCGAGGCCGGCCGAGCGCCCGCCTTCGTCACCGAGCAGCTTGCCGCCTCGCTTCCGGTGACGGGCACGGGATCTGCGGCACTTGCCATCGCCTACGAGCCGATCTGGGCGATCGGCACCGGCAAGGTCGCCTCCTGCGACGATATCGAGGACATGCACTCCGCGCTTCGGCAGTGCCTTGCAGACCGCCTTGGCCCGACCGGTGATGCAGTTCGTCTGCTTTATGGCGGCTCCGTCAACCCCTCGAACGCCGGGGCGATCTTCGCAACGCCGTATGTCGACGGCGCTCTCGTCGGCGGCGCGAGCTTGAAAGCCGCCGATTTTGTCCCGATTATCGATGCGGCGGCCGGGCAGGGTTGAAGCCGTTCAGTCGACGATCAGGCGGCCAGTGGTAAGGGACTGATCGACACGCATTCCAGCAAAGGGAATTTCAACGAGGTGATGATGAACATGACGTCCAGGATTGCATTCGCTCTTGCCGCTCTTGCACTGCCGGCGGCGCCCGCACTCGCACAGGCGATAACGGTCGGCATGCAGGTCACCGATACCGCCGGCAAGCCGGTCGGCACGGTCACCGCTATCCAGGGCGACAATCTCGTCATCAAGACCGACAAGCATCAGGCGCTTCTCGCCAGGAACAGCGTCACGCCCGCCAATGGCAAGCTCCTCTACTCGATGACCCAGGCGGAGCTCGACGCCGAGATCGAGCAGGGGCTCGCCGCCGCCGATGCCTCGGTCAAGGCAGGAGCGACGGTCAAGGGGGCAGGTGGAACCGTGGTCGGCACCATCGAAAGCGCCGACGCGAACTGGGTGACGGTCACCATTGCCCAGGACAAGAAGCTGAAGTTGGCGCGGGCAGGCGTGCGCGGCAATGCCGATGGCACGGTGACGATAGGCCTGACCGAGCAGCAGGTGCAGGCGGAGCTCGACAAGGCTGCCCAGTCGGCGGCCGCTTCGCCGGGATCTTCGACCGGTGAGTGAATCGATTGAATAGAGGGGTGGCCGCCGCTATTGGCGGCCGCCTCCAACCAGAAAGCCTCCGATGTTCGCCTTCCTGCTGATCGTTCAAACGCTCGTTGCCGCTTCGCTTGTCGGGGTGATCCTGATGCAGCGCTCCGAAGGCGGCGGCCTCGGCGTCGGCGGAAGCTCGTCCGGGTTCATGACCGCCCGCGGCGCGGCGGACTTCCTGACCCGCTCGACCTCGATCCTCGGCGGCGTCTTCATTGTCCTGTCGATCGTCATGGCGGCGATTGCGGGCGCGACGCGGCAGGCGCCGACCATCGACACCTCGCTGACCGGCACCGTTGCGCCGGTCCAGCAGACGGCGCCGGTCCAGCCGCAGCCGGCTCAGGCCGCACCCGGCAACCAGGCGGCGCCCGCCAACCAGGTTGCTCCGGCCAGCCAGACCAGCCCATCCAACCAGAGCGCGCCGACCGTTCCGCCCGCGCAATAGCCACGTTCTCCACATTTTTTTCGCATCGGCGCTTGCCCAAGCGGCGGGTGGGCCCCTAAGCCCCAACTCCCATGGCGCGGTTCATTTTCGTCACCGGCGGCGTGGTTTCATCGCTTGGTAAAGGTCTCCTCTCGGCGTCCCTCGGGGCGCTCCTCCAGGCGCGCGGGTACAAGGTCCGCATCCGCAAGTTCGATCCCTATCTGAACGTCGATCCGGGGACGATGTCGCCCTATCAGCACGGCGAAGTCTATGTGACCGACGACGGCGCCGAGACCGATCTCGATCTCGGCCATTACGAACGCTTCACGGGCGTCAGCGCGCGCCAGTCGGACAATATCACCACCGGCCGAATCTACCGCGACATCATCGCCAAGGAACGGCGCGGCGATTATCTCGGAGCGACCGTTCAGGTCATCCCGCACGTGACCAACGCGATCAAGGAGTTCGCGCTGAGCGACGTCGGCGACGTCGACTTCGTCATTTGCGAGATCGGCGGCACCGTCGGCGACATCGAAAGCCTGCCGTTCATCGAATTGATCCGGCAACTGCGCAACGACCTCGGACGCGACAATACTGTCAGCGTCCACACCACGCTCGTTCCCTGGATCAATGCCGCCGGCGAGCTCAAGACCAAGCCGACCCAGCAGTCGGTGCGCGAGATCTCCAGCCTCGGCGTCCAGCCCGATGTGCTGCTGTGCCGTTGCGACCGGCCGCTGCCCGACAGCGAGCGCGAGAAGATCGCCCTGTTCTGCAACGTGCCCAAGTCGGCGGTCATTCCCGCGCTCGACGCCCGCAACATTTACGACGTGCCGCTGCAATATCACGAGGCCGGGCTCGACGACGAAGTGCTGCGCGCCTTCCGCATCACCGACGCGCCGCCGCCGGATCTCACCCGCTGGGGCGAGATCATGGACCGCATCGACAATTACGACAGCGAAGTGACGATCGGCGTCGTCGGCAAATATGTCGGCCTTCCGGACGCCTACAAAAGCTTGCGCGAGGCGCTTGTGCATGGCGGCATCGCCCACCGCGCCAAGGTCAAGATCGAGTGGATCGACGCCGAGCTGTTCGAGCACCCGGATGCCGACGTCGTCGCCGAGCTCGAGCCCCTCGACGGTATTCTCGTCCCCGGCGGCTTCGGCGAACGCGGCAGCGAGGGCAAGATCGCCTCGGTGAAGTTCGCCCGCGAACGGGAAATCCCCTTCTTCGGCATCTGCCTTGGCATGCAGATGGCCTGCATCGAAGGCGCCCGGAACCTCGCCGGCATCGCCGACGCCTCGACGACCGAGTTCGGCGAAACCTCCGAGCCGGTGGTCGGCATGATTACCGAGTGGATGAGCGACGAGGGGCTGCAGAAGCGCGCAGCCGACGGCGATCTCGGCGGCACCATGCGGCTCGGCGCCTATCCGGCCAAGCTCGACGGCAACAGCGTCGTCCGCTCCATCTACGGCGAGGACGAGATCAGCGAGCGCCACCGCCATCGCTACGAGGTCAACATCCACTACCGCGACGCGCTCGAAAGCAGCGGCCTCGTGTTCTCCGGAATGTCGCCCGACGGCCAGCTTCCCGAGATCGTCGAGCGGCCCGACCATCCGTGGTTCATCGGCGTCCAGTTCCATCCGGAGCTCAAGAGCCGCCCGTTCGATCCGCACCCGCTTGTTCGCCGGCTTCGTCGGCGCCGCGCTGAAGCAGTCCCGGCTCGTCTGACGTCGTCCGGAACAGGGTTCACGCTGGTCCGTTACGGCTCCGTTGCGCGATCATAACGAGGACCGTCTCATGCTTTTGACCATTGCCATCATCATGCTGATCCTGTGGGCGCTCGGCTTCACCGTGCTTCACGCTGGCGGTCGGCCTCATCCACATCCTGCTGATCATCGGCATCATCGTGCTGATCTGGCACTTCGTCGCGGGACGCCGCGCCGTCTGACCGCGCCTTCGAAGCCTGGCGACTGGCGTTGCGGGGGCTGGAAACCGCCCCTAAATGGACGCCATGACCAACAGCATTTCGACGCGTCTGGCCGTGCTGGGCTCCGGCCCAGCCGGCCTGACCGCGGCCATCTACGCGGCGCGCGCCGGCCTCTCGCCCGATCGTCATCCAGGGCATCCAGCCCGGCGGCCAGCTGACGACCACGACCGACGTCGAGAATTATCCCGGCTTCCGCGACGTCATCCAGGGTCCCTGGCTGGTCGAGGAGATGCAGGCGCAGGCCGAGCATGTCGGCACCAAGATCGTGTGGGACCACATCAGCGCGATCGACCTGTCGCAGCCGGCCGTTCCGCCTGAGCGGCGACGGCGGCACGCAATATTTCGCCGATGCGCTGGTCATTGCCACCGGCGCCCAGGCCAAGTGGCTCGGCCTTCCGTCCGAAGAGCATATGAAGGGGAAGGGCGCGTCCGCCTGCGCGACCTGCGACGGCTTCTTCTACCGCGGCAAGAAGGTCGCGGTGATCGGCGGCGGCAACACCGCGGTCGAGGAAGCGCTCTACCTCACCAACCACAGCCATGACGTCACCCTGATCCACCGCCGCGACAGCTTGCGCGCCGAGAAGATCCTGCAGGACCGGCTGTTCGCCAACCCGCACATCAAGGTCATCTGGGACAGCGAAGTCGCCGAGTTCGTCGCCGGCGGCGAGCCCGAAGCGCTGGTCGGCCTCGATCTCAGCAACCGCCGCACCGGCGAGATCAGCCGCATCGAGGTCGAAGGCGCGTTCGTCGCCATCGGCCACAAGCCCGCGACCGAACTGTTCGAAGGCAAGCTCGACCTCGACGAGGACGGCTACATCCAGGTCGAAACCGGCACCACCCGCACCAGCGTCCCGGGCGTGTTCGCCTGCGGCGACGTCATGGACAAGATCTATCGCCAGGCGGTCACCGCCGCCGGCACCGGCTGCATGGCCGCGCTCGACGCCGAGAAATATCTCGCCGCCCAGGAATATGAGGCGATCGCCGCCGAATAAGCGACGCCTGGCCAGCGGCGCTATGTCGGTCGGCGATCCGGCGGGGTCAGCGGAGCTGAACTCGACTGACGTCACGGATTGTTCCCGTGACGGACCTTCGGCGTCCCCATAGATCGCCTCGACGAAATACAAGCCTTGCGGAGGCGCGTTGAAGCCGAGCGCCGAGCGGTCGCGCGCCTCCAGCGCCTTGCCTTCATGTCCGCCGGCCGCCACTGCCCGCGCCCGACCATCGCCAGGCAGCCGACCATCGACCGCACCTGGTGATGGAGGAAGCTCCGCGCCGCGGCGGTGATGTGGATTTCCTCGCCGTCGCGGCTGACCTCGAGCCGGTCGAGCGTCTTCACCGGGCTGTCCGACTGGCAATGCGCCGAGCGGAAGGTCGTGAAGTCATGACGTCCGACGAGATGCGCCGCGCCCTCGGCCATCGCTTCGACGTCCAGCGGCACGGCGATATGCCACACCCGCCCGGCGTCGAGCGCCGGCGGCGGCCGGCGGTTGAGGATCCGATAAAGATAGCGCCGCCCGATGCAGGAGAAGCGCGCGTGCCAGTCGTCGGCGACCTGCTCGACCTCCAGCACCGAAATCGGGCTGCGGCCGAACCAGCGCGTTGAGCCCTTCGCGCAGCCGGTGCGGCGTCAGCGCTCGCGCGACATCGACATGCGCGCTCATCGCCAGCGCGTGAACTCCGGCATCGGTGCGCCCGGCGGCGATGAACGCCGCGCGCTCGCCGGTCATCCGCTCCAGCGCCTCCTCCAGCGTCTGCTGGACCGACGGGCCATGGTCCTGCCGCTGCCAGCCCATGAACGGGCCGCCGTCATATTCGATCGTCAGCCGCCAGCGGGTCACGGCAGGATCGTGCCCTTGGGGATCGGAAAGCCGCGCAGCAGTTCGCCCGGCGCTCATCGGCCCGCGCCCGGCCCGCTGCACCTGCAGCGGCCGGATGTAGCCCGTCGCCGCAAGCGACGGTCAGGCAATCGTCGAGCACTTCGCCGGGCTTGCCCGCAGCGTCGTCAGCCGACTGCCGCGTCGAGCAGCTTGATCCGCTCGCCATCAGCCTCGAACCAGGCGCCCGGCAGCGGGCGCGAACGCCCGCACCTGCCGTTCGATCTCCTCGGCCGGCTCGGCTCCAGTCGATCCGCGCCTCGGCCTTGTCGATCTTCGACGCATAGGTCGCGCCATCGTCCGGCTGCGGCTGCGGCGGGGTCGGATGCGCGAGCCATTCGACCAGCGCATCCGCGCCGAGTTTCGCCATTTCTTCCGTGACTTGCCCGGCATTCTTGCCGCGAATATCGAGCTCGCGCTTGAGCAGCATCGGGCCCGGTGTCGAGCCCTTCGTCCATCCGCATGATGGTGACTCCGCTGATCTCGTCGCCGGCGAGGATCGCGCGCTGGATCGGCGCCGCGCCGCGCCAGCGCGGGCAGCAGCGAGGCATGGACGTTGACGCAGCCCGCCTTGGGCGCATCGAGGATCGGCTTGGGCAGGATCAGCCCGTAGGCCGCGACGACCGCCAAGTCGGCGTCGAGCGCCGCGAAACCGCCCCTGCTCCTCCGCATCGCGCAGCGTCCGCGGCGTCCGCACCTCGATCCCGAGCTGCTCGGCGCGCTCGTGCACCGCGGTCTTGCGCTCGGCCTTGCCGCGGCCGGCCGGCCGGGGCGGCTGCGAATAGACCGCGACGACCTCGTGCCCGGCCTCGACCAGCGCATTGAGGCTCGGCACCGCGAAGTCCGGCGATCCCATGAAGACGATGCGCATGGCGCCGCACCTATGGCGAAAGCGCGTCGGGATTCGCGCTCACCTCGGAGTGCGCAAGATGGCCAGTCAGGAAATCGAAGCGCTTCAGCCAGGCGCTCGCGCGCCTGCCCGGCCTCGGGCCGCGCTCGGCGCGCCGCGCCGTGCTGCACCTGATGAAGCGGCGCGAGACGGCGCTCCAGCCGCTCCTCACCGCGCTCCAGAACGTCGCCGACAAGCTCTCGACCTGCTCGATCTGCGGCAATGTCGACACCTCCGACCCGTGCGCGATCTGCCGCGACCCGCGGCGCGACGACAAGTCGCTGTGCGTGGTCGAGGAAGTCGCCGACCTCTGGGCGCTCGACCGCTCGCGGCTGTTCCCCGGCCGCTACCACGTGCTCGGCGGCCGCCTGTCCGCGCTCGACGGCGTGCGGCCCGGAGGACCTCACGATCGACCAGCTCGTTCGCCGCGTGTCCGCAGGGCGGTATCGACGAGGTCGTCCTGGCCATGAACGCGACCCTGGAAGGCCAGACCACCGCTCACTATCTCGCCGAGCGGCTCGAAGGATTTCCCATTCGCCTCAGCCAGTTGGCGCACGGACTTCCGGTCGGCGGCGAGCTCGACTATCTCGACGAAGGCACGCTTGCCCAGGCCCTGCGCGCGCGCCGTCCCGATCGCTTGAAGCCACTGGCGTTGAAAGACTAAATTCGCTCCATGGCCATCCGCCGCATCCTCGAGTCCCCGATCCGCGCCTGCGCGAGATCTCCAAGCCGGTCGAGACCTTCGACGAGGACGCTGAAGACGCTCGTCGCCGACATGTTCGAGACGATGTACGAAGCGCCCGGCATCGGCCTTGCCGCGATCCAGGTCGGCGTGCCGATCCGGCTGCTGGTCATCGACCTTCAGGAGCCGGAGGAAGAGGACGGCGAGCCGGTCAAGAACCCGCGCGTCTTCATCAATCCCGAGATCCTGTGGCACTCCGACAGGACGTGCCCTACAACGAGGGCTGCCTGTCGGTGCCCGAGCAATATGCCGAGGTCGATCGCCCCGACCGGATCAAGGCGCGCTGGCAGGACGTCGACGGCAAGATCGTACGAGGAAGAGATCGACGGGCCTGCTCGCGATCTGCCTGCAGCACGAGATGGACCATCTGAACGGCGTGCTGTTCATCGACCACCTCTCGCGCCTGAAGCGCGACATGATCCTCAAGAAGCTCGCCAAGTGGCGGAAAGAGCAGCAGAAGAGCGGCCTAACGATCCGCCCCGGCCCGCGCAGGGATGAGACGACCGCCGTAGGATGGTGGAGGAACCTTCTCGCCCCGATCCCGGCCCTCGAGCCGGATCGCTTCAGAATCAAAGGCAGACAGGCCCCGGCTCGAGTCCGGGGGGACGTTACTGGAATGCTCTCCGCCGCCTTGCGGCAATCCTCGGCGCATTCGCGGCACATCTGCGCGCACAGCTTGCAATGCTCGTGGTCGTGCTTCTCGCACTCCGCCGCGCATGCGTCGCAGACGCGCGCGCACAGCTCGAGCATCTCGCGCAATCACCTGCTCGTTCGCGCCGGTCCGGCGCAGCGCGATGCTTGCACGTCGCCTCGCAGATGTCGGCGCAATCCAGGCACGATGCGGATGCACTGGCGCATGTCCATCTTCTCGGCCGCGCAGGCGTCGGCGCAGCTCAGGCACATCTTCGCGCAATACATCAGGTGGTGCACCGCATCGCCGAGCGGCTGGTTGACGTGGCCCTGCACGTCGGGGTGAAGGGCGATCATCTTGCGGATGGACATCGTTTCTCCTCGTCATTGCGAGCCTAGCGAAGCAATCCAGCCTTCGTTCCTCACTTGGATTGCCGCTCGCAGCGCTCAGCACGCTCTGGCCGTCTACTAGTTCGCTATTCTGTTCCGGGGGAGTTACGGTCATGAATGCGGCCGTTCTGGGTTTCGTGCTTGTCGCTCTGGCTGTCGGCGCCGCTCATCGGCTGGCTGTTCGGCAGCCGCGCTGCGGCGGGCGCCAAGCAGACCGTCGAAAGCCTGCGGCTCCAGCTGGACGAGGTCGTCAAGGAACGCGACGCCAACCGCGGCGCGGTCAACGAGCTCGCGGCGCTCAAGGCGGCGCAGGAAGAGCGCGAGAAAGCGTTCGAGCAGCAGATCGCGGCGCTGAAGGACGCCAAGGAAAGCCTCTCCGCCCAGTTCCACGAGATCGCCAGCAAGCTGCTTGGCGATGCGCGCAAGACCTTCCTCGAGCAGGCCGGGGAGAAGTTCACGCAGACCGTGACGCCCGGTCGAGACGCTGCTCAAGAGCTATCAGGAGAAGCTGCAGACGATCGAGAAGGAGCGGGTCGACCATTATGCCGGCCTGCGCGAGGCGGTCGAGCTGGTCCGGACGGGGCAGGGGCAGGTCCGCGACGAGACCCGCAATCTCGTCAATGCGCTGCGCGTCTCGCCCAAGGCGCGCGGCCGCTGGGGCGAGCAGAGCCTCAGAACGTGCTCGTCCAGGCCGGCCTGGTCGAAGGCATCGACTTCCAGATGGAAGTTTCGGTCGACGACCGACGACGGCCGCCTGCGCCCCGACGTGATCGTCAGCCTGCCGGCGGACCGCAAGCTGATCATCGACGCCAAATGCTCGCTCAACGCCTTTCTCGACGCCTGCGAGGAGGTCGACGACGACGAAGCGCGCAGGCCTGCTTCAACGCCCATGTCGCCTCGATGCGCGACCATGCGCAGCAGCTCGGCTCGAAGGCCTATTGGGCGCAGTTCGGCGACGCCGCCGATTATGTGATCATGTACATTCCGGGCGAGCATTTCCTGACCGCGGCGCTGGAGCAGGATCCCGACGCTTTGGGACTGGGCGTTCGAGCGCCGCGTGCTGCTCGCGACGCCGACCAATCTCGTCGCGATCGCCGAGACCGTGGCGAGCGTCTGGCGGCAGGAGAAGCTGCCGAAGCCGCGCAGGAAATCGCCAGTCTTGGCAAGGAGTTGCACTCGCGTCTTGCGACGATGAACGAACATATGACGCGGGTCGGCAAGAACCTCGTCGACTGCCAACAGCGCCTACAACCAGATGGTCGGCAGCTTCGAAAGCCAGGTGCTGACCCAGGCCAAGCGGTTCGAGACGCTGGGCGCGGGCAGCGCCAAGACGCTCGACACGCCGCCGATGGTCGAAGTCGCGCCGCGCCCGCTGACCAAGCTCGGCTCGACGCCGACAACGACGACCCGCCGCAGATCGCGGCGGAATAGTGGCTTGCAAAATAGGATTTCGCCTGCTGCAGCACGGCTCTTGATCGTCGAATCGAGCGGCGCAACGCGTCCTCGACTGCATTGCGAGGCCTACGAAGTCACAGCAAGCCGAAGTGCCGCGTGACCCCGTCACTCGAGTGACCTTAGAGCCCGCCGCAGCCTTCGAACCGGCGGCCGTCGACGTGACCTGGACCTTGTCGGGATAGGTGCGGTCGCTCATTCCGTCGCTGCAGCTGCGCATGGACGATGTTCACGTTGATCCGCGGCGTCTGGTAGATTTCGCCGGCGAAGCCGATGATCGCCTTGGGCGTCGGCTGGCGGATCGGCGCGCGTCGGGCTGGGTGAAGGTCAGGTTCGCGCTCGTCGATCAGCAGGCTCCAGAACGGCTCGGTGCCGACCGCGTGATAGGGCGGCGGCGGCGGCGGCGGGCGCGGTCAGGCAGCCGCCAAGGCCGCGGCGAGCGCAATGGCAAGAAATCGTTTCATGGCCGGAACAACCGTGCGTCGTGAGCGCGGTTCCGTCATCGCCAGCTCGCCTTGATCGCGAAGGCCATCACCGCCGCCGCCATCGCCGCGTTGAGGCTGTCGGCCCGCCCCGCCATCGGGATTTTGACCAGCAGGTCGCACTCGGCCTCGTAATCGGCCGGAAGCCCCTGCTGCTCGTTGCCGATCAGCAGGAAGCAGGGCTGCCGATACTCGGCTTCGAGATAATCGTGCGTCGCCTTGAGGCTGGTGCCGACGAGCTGCCCGTCGCCGCGACGCAGCCAGGCGACGAACTCGGCCCAGCGCGCGGTCGCGACCTGCTGGGTGAAGATCGCCCCCATCGAGGCGCGCACCGCCTCGACCGAGAAGGGGTCGGCGCAATCGTCGATCAGGATCAGCCCGCCGGCGCCGACCGCGTCGCCGGTCCTGCAGGATCGTGCCGATATTGCCGGGATCGCGCAGCGCCTGGGCGACGATCCACAGCGGCGACGCTGCTCCGGTCGATCCGCTCGCAGCGCCGTCTCCGGCTGCCGATAGGCGCCGAGCAGCATCTGCGGATTGTCCTTGCCGCGCATCTTGGAGAGGATGTCGGCGCGTGGTCTCGATCGCTTCGCCGCCCGCCGCTTCGGTCGCGGCGATGATCTCGGCGGCGAGCGGGTGCCGCGCGCCCTCGGCGCGAGAAGGCGATGATCTCCGGCAGCCGGCCGCTGTCGCGCGCCTCGGCGATGATCCGCAGGCCCTCGGCGAGGAACAGGCCTTCGGCGCGCCGCGCCTTCTTGTCGCGCAGCGAGCGCAGCCGCTTGACGGTCGCGTTGGAAAAGGCGGTGACCTGGCGAGGCATCTATTCCTCGCCGAAGCGGTCCTCGACCAGCGTCGACCAGCTTCTCGAGCGCTTCGTCGGCATGAGTCGCCGTCGGACGTGGATGATGATCGTGTCGCCCATCGCGGCGCCGAGCATCATCAGGCCCATGATCGAGGTGCCGCAGACGCGGTGGCCGTCCTTCTCGACCTCGATCGGCGGCGTCGAGCTCGCTGGCCAGGTTGACGAACTTGGCGCTGGCCCGGGCGTGGAGCCCGCGCTGGTTGGCGATCCGGACCTCGCGGCTGACTGCGCGTCAAGCGGCGGCTTCCCCGAGGATCTCGGAGGCGACGGAAATATATTTGCGGCCCGCCTCGCGAGCGGCGGCGACCGCGGCGTGGACCGTCATCACCTTGCGCGCGCCTTCGAGCCGGATCAGCATCGGCAGGTTGACGCCGGCGATGACCTCGACGTTCTCGCTCTTCATCAGGCTGATGGCGAGGTTGGACGGGGTGCCGCCGAACAGGTCGGTGAGGATGATCACGCCCTGGCCCTGCTCGACCTTGCCGATCGCCTTCGGCGATGTCCTTGCGGCGGCCTTCCATGTCGTCGTCGGGGCCGATGCAGATCGCCTCGATCGCTTCCTGCGGCCCGACCACATGTTCCATCGCGGTGACGAACTCGGCCGCAAGCCGGCCGTGGGTCACCAGCACTAATCCAATCATTCGTTCAACTCGCCTGCCTCACCGCATGCTCGCCCGGGATGCCGCCTCGATCGTGTCGCTCGGCGGCGAGGCGAGGTCTCGGTGACGGACATTCGGAGAAAATCCCGAGCGCACGCAACCGTTCCGCCATTTCGACTGCCGCGGCCACCGACCGGTGGCGCCCTCCTGTGCATCCGAATGCGACGGTCACGTAACTTTTGCCCGCGGCCCAGTAGCGGGGAATCCAGTCGATGAGAAGCGCTTCGATGCGGTCCATCGTCTCGCCCCAGGCCGGGTCCTGCGCAAGATAGTCCCGCACCGCGCGTGTCCTGCGCCGGTCAGCGGCCGAAGCTCGTCGACCCAGTGCGGGTTGGGCAGGAAGCGCAGGTCGAACACCAGGTCGGCGGTGCGCGAGATGCCGCGGGCGAAGGCGAACGAGGTGACGGTCAGCACCGGCTGGTCGGAGTCGCCGCCGTAGCGCCGCCGCAGCTCGTCGCGCAGCTCGGCCGGGCTGAGGTCGGTGGTGTCGAGCACGCTGTCGGCCGCGGCGCGCAGCGGGCGCCGTCAGCTGCGCGCTCGCGGGCGATGCCGTCCTCGGCCGGACGATCGGGCGCGAGCGGATGACGGCGGCGGGTTTCGTCGTAGCGCCGGATCAGCTCGGCGCCGGCGCAGTCGAGATAGAGGATCTCCGGCTGCGACGCCGCAAATCGAGCGGATCAGCTCGGGCAGGTCGTCGGCGTCGAAGCCGCGGCTGCGCGCATCCATCCCGACCGCCACCGGCGCCGTCCGGCATTCGCCGCCGCCGTGGACGAAGGCCTCGAGCAGGTCGGCGGGCAGATTGTCGACGACGTCCCAGCCCATGTCCTCGAGCGCGTCGAGGACGGTCGACTTGCCCGCGCCGGACATGCCGGTGACGAGCAGCAGGCGCGGCGGCCGCCGCGCCGCCGTCGTCATCAGAACTTCAGGCCCATTCGGTCGAGCGCGAGCGCGACTTTGGACGGCGCCGACGCGGTCATCGCGTCGATGCGTGACCAGCGGCAGTTTGACGCCGAGGATCGGGCGCTCGCGGCTGTCGTCGGGCAGGCGCTGGATGTCGCTGGTCAGCTCGACGATGCAGCGCGACCGGGATGTCGTCGACACGCTCCATTCGACGATGCCGATGCCGCGGATCTCGAGCTTGCCGGCGATGTTCGGCGGCGCGCGAGGCAAGCAGGCGGTCGCCGTCGCGCTTGACGATCGTCTGGTCGTCGCTGACGAGCGTGAAGCCGCGGTCGAGCAGGCGCAGCGCAAGGTCCGACTTGCCCGAGCCCGACGGGCCGGTGATCAGCACCGCGCGGCCGTCGATGGCGACGGTGCTGGCATGGAGCGTTTCGGCCGACAGCCGCGGGCCGGGTCGGCGTCAGCTGGTTCATTCGCGGTCCGCTGCCGGAAGCCGGATGGTGAAGCGGGCGCCGGAAGGCGCGTCATCGCGGTCGTGCACGTCAATCTCCCCGTCGTGGCCTTTGACGATTGCCTGGGCGATGGCAAGGCCGAGGCCGGAATGGCGGCCGAAATTCTCGCCTTCCGGCCGTACTGAATGGAAGCGGTTGAAAATCGCTTCGCGCGCTTCGGGCGGAACGCCGGGGCCTTCGTCGTCGATCCGGATGCGGACCTCGTCGCCGACGTGCGCGGCAGCGATCTCGACCAGGCCGCCGGGCGGCGAGAAGCTGACCGCATTGTCGATGATCGCGTTGATCGCGCGCGCCAGCCGGTCGGGCTTGCCCATCACCACCGCCGTATCCTTGCGCGGACGGGCAAAGGCGATCCGCGCGTCGCCTGTTTCGCGCCGCGTCTCCCAGCTCGTGCACCAGCTGCTCGATCAGCGGACCGAGATCGACCCGCTCGAAGCGTCGCGCGGGCAAGCTCCGCGTCGGTGCGCGCCGCCTCGCTGATGTCGTTGATCAGCCGGTCGAGCCGGCCGACATCCTCGCGGGCGATCGTCATCAGCTGCTGCGCGAAGCTCCGGGTCCTCGACCCGGTCGAGCCCGTCGACGGCCGAGCGAAGCGAGGCCAGCGGGTTCTTGAGCTCGTGAGTCACGTCGGCGGCGAACGCTTCGATATTGTCGATCCGCTGGCGCAGCGACTGGCTCATGTCGGAGACGGCGCGGGCCAGCAGGCCGATCTCGTCGCTGCGCGAGGGCAGGCGGGGCACTTTCACCTCGCGCGACCGGCCGAGCCGCACGCGGTGGGCGGCGATCGCCAGCCGCCGCAGCGGCCTGACGATGGTCCGCGCCAGGAACATCGAGAGCAGGACCGAGAACGCGATCAGCACGGCCATCGCGCCGACGATCAGCGCGCGCTGGCCGCGCACGGTGCGGGTGAAAGTGCGGTCGTTGTCGGTCGCGAGCAACACGCCGCCTTCGAACGGCACCGCCGACGGAGATCACCGGCGTCAGGTCGGGCGCATTGCGGACCTTGGTCGTCGGCCTGCCGATCGCTTGCTCGCTTGACCGCTTCGGGCCATGCCCGAGCCGGTCACCCGGGCTCGGCTACTCGTCGAGCGACCTTGCGCGCCGACCAGGAAGTTGAAGCCGCGATCGAGCGCCGCGGGCGACGTCCTTCGTCCATTTCTGGCTGCCCGGGTCAGAAAGTGGTAGGTCGGACCGGTAATCCGCCAGCTGTCGGCGAACAGCGAGCCGTTCGGCGCCGTAGAGACGGAAGGGTCGCCCGTGACGGTCGAAACGGTCGCCGACAGGCTCCGGCCATTCGGGACGCGGCACGTGCCTGTGCAGTCGCTGTCGCCGTCTCGATGCCGCGTCTGGTGGGTCCGCTCCCTGCTCAGGCGATGGCGGAACGCATCGAGGTAGATGGTGCTCAGCGCGACCAGC
>CAWGRB010000009.1:0-23794 GCA_963824845.1 uncultured Alphaproteobacteria bacterium | reverse complement strand
TCGTCACCCTGAACTTGTTTCAGGGTTCATTTTCGGGGAGTGCAGAGCCTTCACGTCGATGGATGCTGAAACGAGTTCAGCATGACGCTTCGGGGGGAATGCGTGTCCATTTATTCGCTGATCCGCCCACTTGTGTTCAGGCTCGACGCCGAGCGGGCGCATCGCGCGACGGTGAACCTGCTGAAGCTGCGCACCGGCACCGCCTTTCCACCGGAGCCGCCCGACACGCCCGAGCTCGCCAGCCGCGTCGCGAGGCTGCGCTTCCCCAATCCGGTCGGGCTCGCCGCCGGCTTCGACAAGGACGCCGAAGTCGCCCGCGCAGATGCTCGGCGTCGGCTTCGGCTTCGTCGAGGTCGGCACGGTCACCCCGCTGCCGCAGCAGGCAATCCGAAGCCGCGCCTGTTCCGCCTCGTCGAGGACCGCGGCGGTGATCAACCGCATGGGGTTCAACAATCACGGCCACGCTCGCCGCGCTGGAACGGCTCGGCAGAGCCGCGCACCCTCGGCGGCATCGTCGGCATCAATATCGGCGCCAACAAGGACAGCGCCGACCGCATCGCCGACTATGTCGCCGGCGTCGCGGATGGCGGCGCCGCGCGACTATATCACGATCAACATCAGCTCGCCCAACACGCCCGGCCTGCGCGCCCTGCAGGACGAAGGTGCGCTCGACGAGCTGCTGGCGGCCGTGCAGCCGAAGCGCGCGGCGGACGGCCCGCCCATCTTTCTGAAGGTCGCGCCCGATCTCGAGCGAGGCCGATCCGGACGGATCGCCGCGCCGCGATCGATCACGGATCGACGCGCTGATCGTCGCCAACACGACCATCTCGCGTCCGCCGCTCGGTCCCGCGCATACGCGCGAAGTCGGCGGCCTTTCCGGCGCTCCGCTGAAGACGCTCGCGCTCCAGCGCTGCGCCGACTTCCGCCGCGCGTCGGGCGGCGAGTCCCGCTGATCGGCGTCGGCGGGATCGCCAGCGCCGAGGACGCCTGGGAGCGGATCCGCGCCGGCGCGAGCCTGGTCCAGCTCTACAGCGCGCTGGTCTATCGAAGGGCCCGGCGTCGCCCGGCGGATCGCCGCGGTCTCGCCGCACTGCTGGCGCGCGAAGGCTTCGCCACCTTGCCGACGCCATCGGGACCGAGTAGCGCGCGCGCCATGCGTCCCCTCCTGAAGCTCGCCTTGCAGTCCTCCCGCTCGCCGCCTGCTGACCCTCGCGCACGGCACAGTCCAGCTCCGGCCCGGCCGGCGCCGCAGCAGCGCCAGGCATGGTCAGCGCCGCCGACCCGCGCGCAGCCGCTGCCGGCGTGGAGATGCTTCGCGAGGGGGGCACGCGCGGCCGACGCCGCGTTCGCGACCCTGCTGGCGCTCAACGTCGTCGAGCCGCAAAGCTCCGGCATCGGCGGCGGCGGCTACCTTCTCTATTCAGACCGCGGCGGAGCGGCCGTCAGCTACGATGGACGCGAGACCGCGCCAGCGGCAGCGACCGGCACCTGGTTCTTCAAGGACGGCCAGCCGATGGCCTTTTCGCGACGCGCAGCCCGGCGGCAAGAGCGTCGGCGTGCCCGGCAACGTCCGGCTGATGGCGCTTGCCCACCGCGACCATGGCAAGCTCGCCTGGGCGCGCGCTGTTCCAGCCGGCGATCAGGCTCGCCCGCGACGGCTTCGCGATCACGCCCAGGCTCCACAACTCGCTCGACCATTACCGCGCGACCGGCGCCTTCTCGGCCGAAGCGCGCAGCATTTTCTACAATCCGGACGGGAGCGCCAAGGCGGTCGGCACGGTGGTGAAGAACCCGGCGTTCGCGGCCTTTGGAGCAGCTCGCCACGCGCGGCCCGGACAGCTTCTACGTCGGACCCGATGCGCAGGCGATTTCCGCGGCCGTCCGGGGCAGCCCGCAATCCGGCGCCGCTCACCCCGGCGACATCGCGACCTACAGCGCCAGGCCGAAGCCGCCGGTCTGCGGCACCTATCGCGGCTACCGAATCTGCGGCATGGGCCCGTCCTCGTCGGGCGGGTTCATCGTTCTTGCGACGCTGAAGCAGCTGGAGCGGTTCGACCTCTCCGCGCTCGGGCCGCATTCTCCCACGGCGTGGCACCTGATCGCGGAATCGGAGCGACTCGCCTACGCCGACCGCGACAAGTATCTGGCCGACGCAGAGCTTCGTCCACGTGCCGCTCGCCGGCCTGACCGACCCCGCCTACCTAGCCAGCCGCTCGGCGCTGATCTCGCCCACCAGCACCATTCCGGACGCGACGGCTGGCATGCCGGCCGGCGCCGAGACGGCGTGCGCGCAGCTTCTGCAGCCGGAACGCGGGACCTCCCATTTCGTCGCGGTCGACAAGTGGGGCGATGTCGCGTCCGAGACCTCGACCATCGAAAGCTCGTTCGGGTCGGGCATCATGGTCAACGGCTATTATCTCAACAACGAGCTGACCGACTTCAGCTTCGTGCCCGAAAAGGACGGCTGCCCGGTTGCCAACCGGGTCGAAGGCGGCAAGCGCCCGCGCAGCTCGATGAGCCCGACGCTCGTCTACGCTCCTGACGGCAAGCTGGTCCTCGGGTCGGCGCGGCGGGCGGCTCGACGATCCCCGCGCAGGTCGCCAAGGCGATCATCGGCGTCATCGACTTCCACCTGTCGCCGCAGGACGCGATCGCGCTTCCGGTGATCGTCGCGCCTGGCGGCGACACGGTCTATCTCGAAAGCGGGACGTTCCTCGCCGACATGGCGCCGCAGCTGCAGCAGCTTGGGCATACGATCGACTATCGGCCGCCCGGCACCTTCAAAGCCAATGCGATCGAATGGCTGAATGGCCGCTGGGTCGGCGGCGCCGATCCGCGCAGCGAAGGCGCGGTGGTCGCGCAATAGCCGATGGCCGCGCGCCAGCTGGAGCGCTTCGACAACCTCGTCGCGCTGTTCCTGAGCCGTGCCGCCGAGAAGGGCGATGCGCCGTTCCTGTCCGCAAAGCGCAATGGCGAGTGGCAGGCGATCAGCTGGAGCGAGGCGGCGCGGCAGGTCGGCGCACTCGCCGCAAGCCTGCGCCGAATTGGACTCCAGGCCGGAGACCGCGTCGCGCTGGTCAGCGAGAACCGACCCGAGTGGCTGATTGCCGACCTCGCCATCATGGCCGCCGGCTGCATCACCGTCCCCACCTACACCACCAACACCACCCGCGATCACACCCACGTGCTCGGCAATTCGGGAGCCGCCGCGGTGATCGTCTCGAACCAGAAGCTGGCAAAGGCGCTGGTGCCGGCGGTCCTGACCTCGTCCGAATGCCGGCACATCATCGGCATCGACGACGTCCGCACCGGCCAGGCGCCCGAGAACGTGCACGTCCATCGCTGGGCCGACCTCATTTCCGCGGAGCCGGAAACGGATGTCGCGGGCGAGCAGGCGCGGCGGATGACGCGCGAGGATATCGCGTGCATCATCTACACCAGCGGCACCGGCGGCGCGCCGCGCGGCGTCCCCCAGCACCACGGCGCCATCCTCTGTAATCTCGAGGCTTGCACCGACATCATCTCCAGCGATTTCGGCTGGGGCGACGAGGTGTTCCTGTCGTTCCTGCCGGCAAGCCACGCCTACGAGCACACCGGCGGACAGCACTTCCCGATCGCGCTCGGCGCGCAGATCTACTACGCGGAGAGCCTCGAGAAGCTGGCCTCGAACATCGAGGAGGTCCACCCGACGATCATGGTCGTGGTGCCGCGGCTGTTCGAGATGCTGCGCGCCCGGATCATCAAGTCGGTCGAGGCCCAGGGCGGCCTGTCCAAATATCTGCTCCGGCGCGCGCTGAAGATCGGTGCCGACAAGGCGGCGGGCAAGCATATGCCGTGGAACCTGCCCATGGACGGCATCCTGGAGCTGACGCTTCGCCGCAAGATCCGCGACAAGGTCGGCGGCCGGGTCAAGGCGTGGGTGTCGGGCGGAGCGCCCCTCAATCCCGAGGTCGGGCATCTTCTTCCAGTCATTGGGGATCACCTTCCTGCAAGGCTATGGCCAGACCGAGGCTGCGCCGCTGATCAGCTGCAACCGGCCGAGCGCCGGCATCAGGCTGGACACGGTCGGACCGCCGGCCGGATGCGAGGTCCGGATCGCCGACGATGGCGAGATCATGGTCCGCGGCGAAAACGTGATGCACGGCTATTGGCGCAACCCGGAAGAGAGCGCGCGGGTGCTCCGCGACGGGTGGCTTGCGACCGGCGATGTCGGCCATCTCGACGAGAAGGGCCGGATCGTCATCACCGACCGCAAGAAGGACCTGATCGTCAACGACAAGGGCGACAATATCGCCCCCCAGCGCGTCGAAGGAATGCTTACCCTGCAGCCGGAAATTGCTCAGGCGATGGTCTATGGCGACCGCCGCCCGCACCTCGTCGCATTGCTGGTTCCCGATCCGGAAATCGCCGGCCAGGCGGACCTCCAGCAGCGCCTCCAGCGCGCGGTGGACCACGTCAACGGCGATCTGTCAGTAACCGAGCGGGTACGCCGCTTCATCGTCGCCGATGGTCCGTTCACGATCGAGAACGAGCAGTTGACGCCCTCGCTCAAGATTCGCCGGCACGTGATTTCCAAGGCCTATGGCGACCGCCTGAGCGCACTCTACGGGCGCTAGCGGGCTTAGCGCGGGCGAGCGTAGGGAATGAAGTCGCCGAACACGCAGCTGCCGGTCGTCATGTGGCTGATCTGGTCGACCATCTGGGCGATATCGCCCTGACAGAGCTCGGCGTTGCCGAAGCTTCGCGTGACCATGATCGAACCGCGTCCAAGGCCGCCGCAGGTGCCTTGCATGTGGTTGATGTACACCCGGTTCCTGCCGAGCCGGTAGGCGACCGTGTTCTCGTCGATTGTCACCATGTCGTTCGTGTCGGGGCTGCGGAGGCACTTGACCGGCGGTCCGGCGACCTTGCCGGCAATCAGCCTCTCATATTCCATCTGACGATCCGGCGACCGGGTGACCGGATCGGGGGCCGTGGTGCACGACGCGAGAGCGCCGAGACTCACAAGAAGAGCGATGCCGCGCATGTCCATATCCTCACATTACCGCCCGCGGCACCCAACGCCTTCGTTCATGAACGAAAGCTGTCCTTCGCAGACCGCAGTTCGGCGAATTCCTGCCATGTCGATACTCGAACGAAACTATTCGTTTCGCGTTCCTCGGCGACGCTGGTGGGAAGCGTGATCTCGCCTCGACCGCGCATTTGCTCGACCTGCTTCAAACGCTCGGCAATTGCGACGTTGGCCGGCTCGGCCTGGGCGACGAAGCGGGCGTTGGCCAGCGTATATTCGTGTGCGCAGTAAAGGCGCGTTTGAGCGGGAAGAGCGACGATCCGCTGCAACGAATTGTGCATCTGCTGCGGCGTCCCCTCGAACAGCCGGCCGCAGCCCATTGCGAACAGCGTGTCGCCGACGAACGCGACGTGGTCATCCTCGAACACCACCGCGATGTGGCCGAGCGTGTGCCCGGGGGTTTCGATGACCCGGCCGACGTGCTTGCCGATGCGAACGCTTTCGCCTTCGCGGAGCGACACGTCCACGCCCGGAATTCTCTCCGCCGCCGGTCCGGAGATGCGCGCGCCGGTCGCCGCCTTGATGGCAAGGTTGCCGCCGGTGTGATCCGGATGCCAGTGCGTGTTCCACACCTGGCTGATGGCCCAGCCGCGCCGCTCCGCTTCGGCAAGCGCCGGCGCGGCATCGCCGGGATCGACGACCGCGGTTTCGCCGCTCGCATCGTCGTGGACGAGCCAGATGTAATTGTCGCTGAAAGCAGGGACGGCGACGATCTCCATCCCTACCACTCGCCGCTGTTGGGCATCGACGTCCACGGTTCGGCGGGCGCCAGCGCGCCGCCCTTCTGGAGAAGCTCGATCGAGATCGCGTCGGGCGTCCGGACGAAGGCCATTCGGCCATCGCGAGGCGGACGGTTGATCGTCACTCCCGCCGCCATCAGCCGCTCGCAGGTCGCGTAGATGTCGTCCACTTGATAGGCGAGGTGGCCGAAGTTGCGGCCGCCGGAATAGCCGTCTTCGTCCCAATTGTGGGTGAGCTCGACTTCTCCGCCCTCGTCGCCGGGCACACCGAGGAAGATCAAGGTGTAACGGCCGGCCTCGTTATCCATTCGCCGCCGCTCCTCGAGGCCGAGCTGATTAAAGAAGCGGATGGTGGCGTTCGGATCGCTGACCCGAAGCATGGAATGAAGAAAGCGCATCCCGCCTACTTAGGAGGCGCAGTCTCGCTTTTCACCGTCGGGGTCACGCCAAGCATTTCGATGGCCTTGGCCGCCGCCTTGCCGATGCCGCCATTCGGATCGCGCGCTTCGGCCTGTTCCCAATAGTGGCGCGCCTGATCGTCGTCGCCGCCAAGGTCGGCAACGTGCCCCGCCTCGAACAATATCGTCGGGTCGTCCGGCGCCAGGGCAAGCGCCCTGGCGATCGCGCTCCTGGCCGTCGCCGGGTCGCCTTCGCGGATCGCAAGAGCAGCCGAAAAATACCAGACAAAGGGATCGTCGGGGACCAGTTGCGGCGGCCTCTGTCAGTTTCGCGCGCGCCATCTTGAGGTCACCCTGCGCTTCGGCGGCGCGCGCCCGGTCGAGCAAAGTCTCGCCGCGCAGGTCGCCGGTCATTCCGGGCGCAGCCAACGCCTGGTCGAACGCAAACGCCGCCTTCCCTGGCTGGTCCGCCTCGATCCACATATTGCCGGCCGCAGCCCACAATTTGCCGGCCTCCGGATCGTTGGCCCGCAATGCGCGCGCACTGTCCTCGAAACCCTGTGCGGCCTTCGCCGAGTTGCCGGATGTCTGCGCGTCGAGCTGGCAGTTGATCGCCTCCTTCGCGAGCGCATCGACGCAGGTCGGCGGCTTCGCCGGTGGCGGCGCGACGGCAATCATGGCTGCGAGGAAGATCAATCGTCAGGCTCCACTAGCGCGGCGACGGTTCGGAGGATCGCGCCGAGCTGGTGCGGCTCCGACAGCCGGTGGCTGCCGCCCTTGATGACCGTCAGCTGGACATCGGCTGAACGGAGACGCGCCATGGTCCGTAACGCGACGTCGAGCGGCACGTCCTTATCGGCGTCGCCATGGAGCAGGCGCACCGGGCAATCGACCGCAATGGCGCTTCCGAGCAGCAGCAGGTCCTGCCCCGATTCCCAGAAGCGGTGTGTCATCACCGGCGGTCCGTCGGCAGTCGGTTCGCCGAGGCGGCCATGGTCGCGCAAGGCTTGCCGCAAATCTTCAGAGAAGCCCCAGTCGGTGAAATCGGGCGCTGCGGCGATGCCGACCAGCGCTGCGACGCGTTGCGGCCGCCGAAGCGCGCAATGGAGAGCGATCCAGCCGCCCATCGACGATCCGACCAGCACGATGGGCCCGTCGGTCAGGCGATCGATGACGGCGAGCGCCTCGTCGAGCCACAAGGCCAGCGTGCCCTGCTCGAACTCGCCGCCGCTCGACCCCGTGCCGGAATAGTCGAAGCGCAGCATCCCGAGGCCGCGGCGCTCGGCGAACGCATCGAGCGCGAGCGCCTTCGTCCCCTCCATGTCCGAACCATAGCCGGGCAGGAACAGGACCGTCGGCGAGCGGCCATCGCGCCGGCGATAAGCGATGCGGCGGCCGTGCGACGTCGAGGTTGCGAAGTTCGGGCGCGCTCATTCGGCAAGCAAATCGCGCAGCGCAGTCCTTGAGCATTGCGAGCCGTTCCGGCGTCATCGCCCGCCCCTCGTAGCGATGCGCCGGGGCGAGCGCCTCAGTCGGATCGCCCCCGGTCTGGAAGACGTAATGGTCGTAGAGCGCCCGCCACGATTCCCGTTGCTCGGGCGGCATGCCGCGAAACAGGCTGTAGGCGAGGTGGAGGAACGCGACATGGGGATGGCCGGCGGCACGGGCGTCGCGGTGCCACCAATAGTTCATCAGCACATTGAAGCTGCCGAGCGACTTGACTCCGTGCCACCACAGATAGGGGATGTAGATGGCATCCCCGGGCGCGAGCTCGGCGACCAGCGCGGCGGCGAGAGCCTCACGGTAACGCGGAAAACGCTCGAAGTCCGGCTCGGCCATCGACACCATGCTGATCGGCACGTTGGCGGGCGTGACGTCCATCGGGCCGGGGTAGAGGTTGGCGGTCTGCTCCGGCGGGAACAGGAGGAAGCGGCGGCGGCCCGCAATCACGCAGGCGAAATTGTCGGCGACGTCGAAATGCGGCGCGACCGTCACCGCATTGCCGATCCAGACGCGGGCGTGCGTGCCGGCCGGGACGAAAATGTTCGGATTTTCGGTCTCGAGACCGGGCAAACAGTCAGGCGCCGACACCGCCTGCATCGCGATCGCCGGCGGCGACTCCGCTCCCTTCGTCTGAAGAAGCGCATTGAGCAGCTCCGAAAGGCGCTGGGCCGACGTCTTGAAGTTCATCTGCTTCGAATTCGGACGATAGAAGAATTGGCCCTGCTCCTCCGCCGGCGCGATCACCGCGTTCACCGGCCGGCCATTGTAGAAGCGATCGAGGTACGCCGCAGCCGCCAGATCGGACTGGAGAGCTGCGCGAACGAACGGCCAGTCGCGGGCGACGCCCCGAAGGATCATCGGGCGACCGCTTCGAACCACGTCTTCCGGCATGGAATTCGAGGCCGGTTCCGGAGATCTCGTCGGCGCGATGAAGATCGGCGATCATCGGCCGCGACTTTTCACAGCATGGCCTGCAAAGCGCAATGGACCGGAACGGCAGAGCCCCGCGCCGGTTATCGTCCGAAGGAGGGCCAGCGCATGAAATATCGCAAGCTCGGCACCAGCGATCTCGAGGTTTCGGAAATCTCTTTGGGCTCGTGGCTGACCTACGGAGTTGGAGTTGAGGCCGACAAGGCGCGGGCGTGCCTCGACGAGGCGTTCGCGCAAGGAATCAACTTCATCGACACCGCCAACATCTACGGACGCGGCGCCGCCGAGACCTTCCTCGGGGAGGCCCTGCAGGGCCGGTCGCGCGACAGCTACGTGCTCGCCACCAAGCTGTTCTTCCCGATGACCGATAGCGACCGCGGCCTCTCCGCCGCGCAGATCGAGAAGCAGCTCGATGCATCGCTTGCCCGCCTGCGCACCGATTATGTCGATCTCTACCAGTGCCATCGCTACGACCCGGACACGCCGCTCGAAGAAACGATGGCGGCGCTGACTCGCGCCGTCGAAAGCGGCAAGACCCGCTACATCGGCTTTTCCGAATGGCCCGCCGACCGAATCAAGGCGGCGATCGAGATGACCGGCGTCGCCCGCTTCGTTTCGAGCCAGCCGCAATATTCCCTGGTCTGGCGCGAGCCTGAAGACGAGGTGATCCCGCTGTGCGCGGCCAACGGCATCTCGCAGATCGTCTGGTCGCCGCTCGGCCAGGGCGTGCTCAGCGGCAAGTACGATCCCGACAAGCCCCCGCCCCCGAACTCGCGCGCCGCGGACGACAAGACGAGCGGCTGGATGACCGACCTGATGAAGCCGGAGCTGCTTCGCGCCGTCCAGGCCTTGAAGCCGCTGGCCGAAGAGGCCGGTCTCACCCTGCCGCAGTTCGCCCTCGCCTGGGTGCTGCGCGAGCCCAATGTCGCGTCTGCGATCATCGGCGCCTCGCGTCCCGAGCAGGTCCGCGAGAATGCCGCCGCGTCCGGCGTGATCGTCGACACGCAGCTGTTCCTGCGCGCCGAGCAGATCATCGACGAGGCCGTTGCCCGCGAACCTGCCTGATTATTCGACGTCTGCTATTTGACGAACGAGCGCACCGCTTCGGCAAAGGCTTGCGGCTGGTCGAGCATGACGAAGTGCGCCGAACCGGCGACCGGCACGTAGGTGACGTTCGGCGCCTTGGCATATTCGCCGCGGTAGAAGGCGTCGGCGCGCTCCTTCGGCATTGCGTCGGACGTTGGATAGACGAGGGTGATCGGCGTTGCGATCGCCGCCATGTCCGGCCGCAGGTCCGTGGTCATGTCTTCGTACATGCCTTCCGCTGCCACCCGGCTGTCGGAGTTCTCGATCCAGCCGGCGATCCTGGCCTGCGCGGCCGGAGTCAGGGCCATTCCAGCCGCGGTCTTCTGCGCCAGCGCGGGATCGGTCTTTCCATAGGACGCGACGATCTGGTCGCGCATCATCTTCGCCTGCGGCTCGACCTGGGCGACGGTCGCGCCCGGCAGGAAGATGTCGCCGACATAGGGCAGCGCATCGACGATCATCAGGGCGCTTGCGTCGCCCGGATGGGTCTTGGCCAGATCGAGCGCGATCAGGCCGCCGAGCGAGTGACCAATGACCTTGGCGCCGGTGAGATGCTTCGCCTGGATGTAACCGTGGAGGTCGGCGACGACCCCGTCGATCACGCCCGGGCTCAGGTTGGCTCCGGCATCGTCGCCGCCGAAGCCGTTGACTTGCACGAGAATGACTTGGTGACCGGCCGCGATCGCCGGGGCGACGCCGTCCCACACCGCTCGCGGCGACGACAGGCCGGGGATCAGGATGACCGGGCTGCCCTTGCCGCTGCTGGTGATCGAGATGTGCGGAAGGCGTTGCTCGGCCGCTACCGGCGCCGCGGGCGCGGTCCCGGACCAGTTCAGCGTGCTTGCCGCGAGGGCGGCCAGAATGAGTGCGGTGAAACGCATATCGAATACTCCCTTGTTGGTTCGGTAAAGTCAGATGGCTTTGGAACTGTGCCGCGACGGCGAGGTGAAGATGTCCTCGATCGGCTTGTCGAACAGCTCGGCGATGCGGAAGGCGAGCGGCAGCGACGGATCGTACTTGCCGGTCTCGATCGCATTCACGCTTTGGCGTGACACTTCGAGCCGTTCGGCGAGGTCCTGCTGGCTCCAGTCGCGTTCGGCCCGGAGCACCTTGAGGCGGTTCAGCATGACGAGTCCCGCTGGAACAGGCGGCCGATGCCGAGGCCCACGGCCCAGACCGGCACGACCAGGTAAGCGTCGAGCCTCGGCGCAAGGTCGAACGCGTTGAGAAAGCCGTACAGCGAGGCGGCGACCAGCAGGAAGCCGGTCGCGATCAGCGTCTGCTCGACGATGCGCATCCGCAGATATTCGTCGGTCTCGGTCCGCAGCAGCAGCGCCATCGCGCGAACCATCAGCAACACAGGCAGGGCAACGACGATGGCCAACAGCACGCGCACCGGTGCCGGTGGCGCAAGGTAGGCTGCCATGCTGGCGCCGGCGAGAAGCACGACGACATAGGTCAGCGAGGCAACGATCATCCGCCGGTTGTAGGTCCGCATCGCCGGGGACGCGCACCCGGCCGCCGCCTGCGCCCGCTCCACGGAGCGAACCATGGGGATGAGCAGCAGGAAGGATGCCGCGAACAGCGCGACTCCCGGCCAGCCGGGAACGACGCCGGTCCTGAACAGCGCGCCCGTCCCGAATGCCGCAACGAGGTACGCGCCGAGCCACAGGCGAGAGTTCGTCCGCGGTGAAGTGATTGCATCCATTTCAAGTGTCCTTTGCAACTAGTAAAGTGACCTTTACACAGGTTGGCGAACGAGTGTCAAGCATCCTTTACGGCCTTCCTTCCGCGCGCGGAGACGGGGGAGTTGCGTTCCGCACGCGCTCGTTAGACATCTCGCCAGCAAGGAGCTGCCCATGCGCAAGATCGTCGCCGCTGTCCTCGTCCTGCTGATCGTGGCCGCGGCCTGGTGGTACGCGTCTCCGATCTGGACCCTGCGCGCGATGCGCGATGCCGCGAAAGACCACGACGCTGCACGGCTGTCGGCTTACGTCGATTATCCGGCGCTTCGCGAGGACCTCAAGGCGGACCTGGGACGCTATGTCATGAGCGAAGCCGCGAAACGCCCGGGCGACGCCGGCAGCAAGCTTGGCGCGGTCATCGCCACGGCGTTCCTCGGCCCGATCGTCGATGCCGCCGTGAGCCCGGAAGGCGTGGAAGCCATGCTCGCCGTGCAGAACCGCAAGGAGTTCAGGCGCCGCGGCCCGTCCCCGCGAGCGCGGGCGACGATCCGGTGATCGATCGCGACGGTTTCGACAGCTTTCGGGTCCACGGCAAGGATGCGTCAAAGGGCGCTCTGGTGTTCCATCGTTCCGGCCTCGGCTGGAAGCTCGTCGGAGTCGACCTGCCCGCCTCCGATCGTTGAGAAGGCGGATCATTGCACCCTCCGGCGGTTGAGGGGTGAGCGGCGCGTCGCTACATGCGCCCTCGATGACCAGCATGTTCAAGATCGCGCTTCCCGACGGGTCGGTGAAGGAAATGCCCGAGGGCTCGACCCCGGCCGACGTTGCCGAGGCAATCGGGCCAGGGCTCGCCAAGGCCGCCATCGCCGCCAGGATCGACGGCGAGCTGCGCGATATCACGCGCCCGTTCGAGGGTGACTCGCGGCTCGAGCTGGTCACTTCGAAGAACGAGGCCGAGGCGCTGGAGCTCGTCCGCCACGACTTCGCGCACATCCTTGCCGAAGCGGTGCAGAACCTGTTTCCCGGCACCCAGATCACTTTCGGACCGGCGACCGACGACGGCTTCTATTACGACTTCGCGCCGACCGCCGAGCACGGCCCGTTCACCGAGGAGGAGCTGCCGGCGATCGAGGAGGAGATGCGGCGGATCATCGGGCGGGATGAGCCGCTGGTCCGCGAGGTTTGGGACCGCCACGACGTCCGCGCCCTGTTCGAAAGCCAAGGCGAGCGCTTCAAGGCCGAGTGGGTGATGGAGCTGCCCGAGGGCGAGCCGATCACCATGTACCGTTCAGGCCATGGCGACGGCGCCTGGATCGACCTCTGCCGAGGACCGCACCTCGCCTCGACCGGCAAGCTCGACCCGCAGTCGTTCAAGCTGACCCGCGTGTCGGGCGCTTACTGGCGCGGCGATCCCAAGAACCCGATGCTGAGCCGCATCTACGGCACCGCCTGGCTGAACAAGAAGCAGCTCGACGAATATCTCGTCCGGCTCGAGGAAGCCGGAAAGCGCGACCACCGCAAGATCGGTGCCGAGATGGATCTTTTCCATCTGCAGGCCGAAGCGCATGGGTCAGTCTTCTGGCACCCCAAAGGCTATCTCGTCTGGCGCCAACTCGAAGCCTACATGCGCCGCCGGCTCGACTCCGCCGGCTATGTCGAGGTTAAGACCCCGCAGCTGATGGACGCCCGCCAGTGGGAGAAGAGCGGCCACTGGGGCAAGTATCGCGAGAACATGTTCGTCGTCCCGGACGAGATTCCCTCGACGGACGACGATGCGGCGATCTTCTCCGGCGACGCCGACCTGATGGCGCTGAAGCCGATGAACTGCCCCGCCCACGTGCTGATCTTCAAGCAGGGCATTACCAGCTACCGCGACCTGCCGATCCGCATGGCCGAGTTCGGCTGCTGCCATCGCAACGAGCCGCACGGGGCGCTGCACGGCATCATGCGGGTGCGCCAGTTCACCCAGGACGACGCCCATATCTTCGTTCCGCGAGGACCAGCTGATCGACGAGATCAAGGCCTTCTGCGACCTTCTCGACAGCGTCTATCGCGACCTCGGCTTCGACACATATGCGATCAAGCTCGCGCTGCGCCCGGAGCAACGGTACGGCAGCGATGAGGAATGGGATCGCGCCGAGCAAGTGCTTCGCGACGCGGTCGCCGCCGCCGGCCGCGCGACGCCCGAGTTCGGCTGGGAAGAACTGCCCGGCGAGGGCGCCTTCTACGCGCCCAAGCTCGAATTCCACCTGACCGACGCGATCGGCCGCACCTGGCAGGTCGGCACGCATCCAGGCCGACACCGTGCTGCCCGAACGGCTCGACGCAACCTACGTCGGCGAGGACGGCGCCAAGCACCGGCCGGTGATGCTCCACCGCGCGATCCTCGGCACCTTCGAGCGCTTCATCGGTATCCTGATCGAGCATCATGCGGGCAAGTTCCCGCTGTGGCTGTCACCGGTGCAGGCGGTGGTCGCGACGATCGTTTCCGACGCCGACGATTACGCTCGCGAGGTCGCGGACAAGCTCTCGAAGGCCGGCATCCGCGTCGAGACCGACCTTCGCAACGAGAAGATCAACTACAAGGTCCGCGAGCACAGCCTCGCCAAGGTCCCGCTGCTGCTCGTCGTCGGCAAGCGCGAGGCCGAGGAGGGCACCGTCGCCGTCCGCCGCCTCGGCTCCGAGGAGCGGCAGGTTGTGATGAGCGTCGACGAAGCGCTCACGATGATGCGCGACGAGGCGGTGCCGCCCGATCTGCGGTGACGCCATGCCGCCACATGGCGCGGCAAAAACGACTCCTAATTCCTCGCGCGCACTTTTCATCCGCCGCGCGAATCCCTACTTCGCAACGCTAGCAACCAACTGACCTGGAGACCGCATATACCACCGCCCTATCCGCGCCGAGGAATGGCGCCGCCGGCCATGAGCGGCCCCCGCTACAACGAGTTCATCCAGTCCCAGAAGGTCCGGGTGATCGACGAGAATGGCGAAAACCTGGGCGTGATGTTTACGCGCGAAGCCTTCGAGCAAGCGCAGTCCGTGGGCCTCGACCTGGTCGAGATTTCTCCCAACGCGGACCCGCCGGTCGCCAAGTTCCTCGATATCGGCCGCTTCAAATACGAAGCTCAGAAAAAGGCCAACGAGCAACGCAAGAAGCAGAAGACGCAGGAGATCAAGGAGATCAAGATGCGTCCGAACATCGACGACCACGACTACGACACCAAGATGAAGAAGGTGTTCGAGTTCATCGACGAAGGCGACAAGGTAAAGGTCACCATGCGCTTCCGCGGCCGCGAGATGGCGCATGGCGAACTCGGCATGGCGGTCCTGCGCCGGGTCCAGGAGCAGACCGCCGAAGTTGCCAAGATCGAGGCACATCCCCGCATGGAAGGCCGCCAGATGCTGATGGTGCTGTCGCCCAAGTAATGGAGAGCCGCTCGCTCTCCTGCCCACGCTGCGGCGGCGGAATGGACGGCGGCTATTCCATTGCAAAGACCAACAAGGTGAAGTCGATCCCGAAGTGGGCGCCGGGCCAGCCAGTCAAGAGCATCTGGACTGGTTTCAAGGTGAAAGACGCCGACCTCAAGGACATCACCACATACCGCTGCCGCCGCTGCGGCTACCTCGAAAGCTACGCCTGAGCAGGGCAGCGGCCGCTTACTGACATCGGTGTTGCAATTCTGCGTCAGGGCCGGCGCTTTGTTGCTCGTCGCCCCACTGCTCCGCTTTCCTTGATTGAAGGACGGCGATAGCCTCGCGTCCGGAGAGAGTGCTCGAGCAGAGCAGGGGGAGAAATCATGCGCAAATCGACGTGGCTGCTGTCGGCTGCCGTACTGACTCTATCGGCGCCGGCGTTCGCCCAGGCGACCTCGCAGTCGAACACCGACACCGACAAGAGCGGCGCCCAGGCGACCCAGGGCGCAACGTCCGAGGCCGCCGCGGTCCAGGACCAGGCGCGCGAGCAGCAGCCGGTCGACACCGGCGACATCATCGTCACCGCCAACCGCCGCAACGAGGCGCTATCCGACGTGCCGATGGCGGTCAGCGCAGTCACTGCCCAGACGCTCCAGTACACCGGCGCAAGCGACATCCGTCAGCTGCAGCAGGTCTCGCCATCGCTGCTCGTTTCGTCGAGCTCGTCCGAAGCCGCGGGCGCCGTCGCGCGCATTCGCGGCGTCGGCACGGTCGGCGACAATCCCGGTCTCGAAAGCTCGGTCGGCGTGTTCATCGACGGCGTCTATCGCGCCCGCTCCGGCGTCGGCCTGACCGAGCTCGGCCCGATCGACCGCATCGAGGTGCTGCGCGGACCGCAGGGCACCCTGTTCGGCCGCAACACCTCGGCCGGCCTGATTTCGATCATCACCGCCAAGCCGCGCTTTACGCCGGAAATCGACGGCCAGGTCGACATCGGCAATTACGACATGCGCCGCGTCGAGGGCAGCGTCACCGGTCCGCTGTCGAGCGGTATCGCGGCGCGGCTCGACGGCGTCTGGCTGAAGCGCGACGGCTTCCTAAAGGATGTGGTCTCGGGACGAGACGTCAACGACCGCGACCGCTGGCTGCTGCGCGGCCAGTTGCTGTTCAAGCCAACCGACCAATTCTCGTTCCGGCTGATCGGCGACTATTCGAAGCGCAACGAGGAATGCTGCGCGGCCCCCTACCTGCCGACCTTCGACACGGTCACCGACGGCAATGGCGGCTACACGCGCACGCCCTCGACCATCGCCGGCATCGAGCGCGGTCTCGGCGGGATCATCCTGGACGACCCCTACGACCGCAAGGTCTCGATCACGCCCGGCCGCAACTACGACAGCCGGGTCAAGGACTACGGCGTGTCCGGCGAGGCGGTCTACGACATGGGCTGGGCGGAGCTTACTTCCATCACCGCGTACCGCTACAACAATTACGTCCGCGGCCAGGACGCCGACTTCAACAACCTCGACCTGCTCTACCGGAGCAGCGACGGCGGGTCGTTCACTCGGTTCAAGACCTTCAGCGAGGAGGCCCGTCTCCAGGGCAACACCTTCAACAACCGGCTCGACTGGCTGATCGGCGGCTATTACGCCAACGAGAAGCTGCGCAACGTCGACAATCTGTCGTACGGCGCCGACTACGGCCGTTACGCCAACTGTCTGCTGTTCGCATCGGTGCTGCCGTCCGCGGTTGCGCCGACCCCGACCGGCAATTGCGTCGGGCCGGCGCTCGGCCAGACCCTGACCCAGCTCCAGGCCGGCATCCAGCAGCTCAGCGCCGGCATCGCGCAGCTCCAGGCGATCCCCAACCCGACCCCGGCGCAGCAGGCGCAGCTGGCGGCACTGATCGCCCAGCGCGCCACCTGATCGCCAACGCGACCCAGCTCGGCGCTCTGAACGCGAACCCGGCCAGCCCGGGCTTCGGTTCGATCGCCGCGGTGCTCGGCCAGCCGACGTTCGACTTCAACGGCGTCGGGCTCAACGACCGCTTCGACCAGACCAGCAACAACTGGGCCCTGTTCACCCACGACATCATCGGCATCACCGACCAGCTCAAGCTGACGCTGGGCGCGCGCTACACGCATGAGCACAAGCGGCTGGTGGCCGACCTCAGGGACAATAACACGTTGTGCCCGGCGATCTCGTCATCGCCGTTCGCAACGGCCCAGCAATTGCCATGCGTGATTGCGGGAATACCGGGCGGTGCGCTCGGCCTCGACGACAAGCTGACCGAGAACAAGCTCTCCGGCACGGTCGTCCTCAGCTACAAGCCGACCGACCGGCTGCTGACCTATGCGAGCTATTCGCGCGGCTACAAGGCGGGCGGGTTCAACCTCGACCGCTCGGCGCTGTGGCGGGCGAACTCCAATGTGACGACGGTCCCGACGTCGGGAAGCGGCGCAATCTGCGTCAGCGCCACTCAACCGAACTGCAGCGGCATCGTCGCCTCGGGCGCGGACCTCGAGTTCAAGCCGGAGACCAACGACGCTCTCGAGCTCGGCGCCAAGTACAATGGCCGCGGAATCGACGTCAACGTCGCCCTGTTCCGGCAGCTGTTCTCGAACTTCCAGCTCAACACCTTCAACGGCCTCAACTTCATCGTCGAGAACATCAACAGCTGCAGCAAGGACCTCGGCGGAGCGGACACCGACAGCAGCTCCGAGACCGGCGCCTGCACCGGCAAGAGCCGCGCCGGCGTCAAGACCAGGGCGTCGAGGTCGAGCTGTTCACCCGGCCACTGACGGATCTCGCGATCAACGCCGGCGTAACCCTCGCCAACACGCGCTACCGGCACAATTTGATCGGCGCCGACGGCAAGCCGCTGAACGACTATCTGTTCCAGCTCCCCGGCCGCCGCATCTCCAATGCCGCCGAATGGACGACGACGGGATCGGTCGCCTGGACTCCGCGGCTCGGCGCCGGCGGTCTTCGCGGCCTGTTCTATGTCGACGCCCGTCACATGACCTCGTTCAACACCGGCTCCGACCTCGATATCGAGAAGATGCAGGGCGCCTTCACGGTCGTGAATGCCCGCATCGGCATCGAGGGACCGGACGACAGCTGGGGCTCGAATTGTGGGCGCAGAACCTGTTCAACGAAAATTACCTTCAGGTTGGCTTCGATGCGCCTGTCCAGGGCAGCGGCACGACTCGCGGCGTTCAGGCCGGCTTCTATCCGGCCTCGACCCAGCTCTACGGCGGGTTCCTCGGTGAGCCGCGCACCTTCGGCGTGACGCTGCACGGCAAGGCCACGTTCGACGCGGGTCGCGCCGCCGCCCTATGTCGCTCCGCCGGCTCCGCCGCCGCCCCCCGCGCCGGCGACCCAGACCTGCGCCGACGGCACGGTCATCCTGGCGACCGACGCCTGCCCGGTGCCGCCGCCTCCGCCGCCGCCGCCGCCACCAGCGGCGAGCGCGGCTAAGGGCAGTCCCGGCAAGGCCCGCCCACCGGCGGGCTTTCGCCTTTCAGGCCGCCTCTGCGTCTCCGAAGTCCGCGGCGTTCAGTAGCGCCGAGCGGAGTTGCTCGATTTCGCCATGATCGAGCTTCCGGCCTTCGCCGCTGGTCAGATAGAAGACGTCCACCGCGCGCTCGCCGTAGGTCGCGATATGCGCCGAGTGGATCTGGTGGCCCTGATGGTGGATCGCGCCCGCCAGCCTCGCCAGTAGCGCCGGCCGGTCGAGCGCATGGACTTCGACGACCGTCGTCCGGCTAGACGCCTGCTCGGCGACCGACACCGACGGCGCGACGCTGAATGCCGATGTCTTGCCCGATCGCGTCTCGGCCAGCGGCAGCGTCGGCGGCTCGGGCCGCGTCAGCGCCGCTTCGACGGAGCGGGTGAGCCGGCCGCGCAAGCGGCGGTCCAAGTAGGCGCGTCCCTGGGCATCGAGCACAAGCAGATTGTCGAGCGCCATGCCGTCGCGCGTGGTGTGAATTCGCGCATCGATGATGTTCGCTCCGGCCAGACGCCAGCCCCGCGCAGATGCGGTAGAACAGGCCTTCGCGGTCGGGCGCAAAGACCGTCACTCGGGTCGCACTGGTCTCGGCGTCGGTCTCGGCAACCACGGTCGGCGCCGCATCGCCGATGCGCGCTTCCGCGCTCGCGACCTGGCGCGCATTGGCGACCTGCCATTCGAGCGGCTCGGCAAGCCAGTAGCTGTCCGGCAGGCGGCGGGCGTGGGCACGAATGGCACTCGCCTTCCACTTGAGTTCGCGGCCTAGCGCGTCCTGCCGATCACGCACCAGTTCCGCGCGGCCATGCTGCTTGTGACCGAGCCGGAGCCGCTCCTCGGCAGCTTCGAACAGGGTGCGCAGGAGTACTCGCTTCCAGTCGTTCCACACCGCCGGTCCGACCGCGCGGATGTCGACGACCGTCAGGATCAGGAGCAGCCGGAGACGTTCCGGGCTCTGCACCTGGCGGACGAAATCCTCGATCGTCTTGGCATCGGCGAGGTCGCGCTTGAACGCCGTTGCCGACATCAGCAGGTGGTTCCTGACCAGCCAGGCGACCGTCTCCGTCTCTGCCGCATCGAGACCGAGCCGCGGGCCGAGCCGCGTTGCGATCTCGGCGCCGAGAACGCTGTGGTCGCCGCCCCTGCCCTTGGCGATGTCGTGCAGAAGCACCGCGACGTAAAGCACCCGCCGCGACCCGATCTGCTTGAAGATCGCCGTCGACACCGGGTGGTCGCTCTTGAGGTCGCCGCGCTCGATCGCCGCCAGCAATCCGATCGCGCGGATCGAATGCTCGTCGACGGTATAATGATGGTACATGTCGAACTGCATCTGCGCGACGACGCGGCCGAAGTCCGGAACGAAGCGCCCGAAGACGCCGGTCTCGTTCATCCAGCGAAGCACGATCTCGGGCGAGTGGGTGCGAGGTCAGCACCTCCAGGAAGAGCGCATTGGCGCGTGGGCTCTCCCGAACCTTGCGATCGATCAGGCCGCTATCGCGCGCCGCTGCCCGCATCGCCGCCGGGTGAACCTCGAGCTGTTCGCGCGCCGCAAGAGTGAACAGCTCGAGCAGCCGAACGGGATCTGCCCGCAAGTAATCATCCGACGGGATCGAGATCCGGCCGCGGTCGAGCGTGAACCCGCCAAGCCGGCCAGGCCTCCGCCGGATCGTCGGAAGCGCGAAGCGGAAGCCCTTCTTGCCGAGCTGCTCGTCGAGCTGCGCAAGGAACACGCCGGTAAGATCGCCGACCGTCTTCGCGTTGAGGAAGTAGAAGTGCATGAACCGCTCGACCGCGGATTTCCCGGGGCGGTCGGCGTAACGCATGATTTCGGCGATCTGCGGCTGATACGCGAAGCTGACCCGCTCCTCGGCCCGGCCGGCGAGCAGATGCAGGTGGCAGCGAACCGACCAGAAAAAGCGCTCGGCGCGATCGAAGCGGTGGAATTCGGCGCCGCTCAGAAGCCCGGCTCCCACGAGGTCGGACGGGCGCTCGACGCCGTGCACATATTTGCCGATCCAGTAGAGCGTGTGGAGGTCGCGAAGGCCGCCCTTGCCGTCCTTGACGTTGGGCTCGACGACGTAGCGGCTGTCGCCCATGCGGATGTGGCGCTGGTCGCGCTCGGCGAGCTTGGCGGTCACGAACTCGGCGGCGGTGCCGGCAACGACCTCCTTGCGGAAGCGCCGCATCGCGAGGTCGAACAATCCGTCGTCGCCCCACAGCCGCCGCGCTTCGAGCAGGGCGGTGCGCACCGTCATGTCGCTCCTGGCAAGCGGCAACAGCTCGCCGAGCGAACGCACCGAATGACCGACCTTGAGCTTCAGTTCCCACAGCAGGTGGAGCATCGCCTCGGCCGCGGCCTGCTCCTTCGCCGTGGGAGCCGCTGCGGTCAGCACCATCAGGTCGACGTCGCTGTACGGCGCCATCTCGCCGCGGCCGGTGCCGCCGAGCGCAACCAGCGCCAGCGCGTCGGTCGCCGCGCTCCCGGCGGCATGTTCGTAGGCAAGGCGGACGATCTGGTCGTGAAGGAAGGCAGTCGCGTGCGCCGCAGCCCGGCCGTTGCCCGGATGAGCGGCAAGCCGCCTAGCGATCTCCTCCCGGCCGCCCTCGAGGGCGTCGCGGAGGATTGCGGCGGCATCGGCCCTATTGGCGCCGGCAGACTGCTCGGCAATTGTCCGCCGGTCGATGATCGCGCGGCGATTGTCGACGTCGAGCAGGCTCACGACCCGCGCTCGGCCGCCAGCCGCTTGAGGCGATACAACTGCTCCAGAGCCTCACGGGGGCTGAGACTGTCGGGCTCGATGCCCTCCAGCGCGGCGATGAGCGGATCGGGCGCGTGCTCCGCTTCGGCAGTGGCGGCAAACAGCGGCAAATCGTCGAGACCGGCCGCGATTCCGCCGGTCGCATCGCGCCCGGCCTCGAGCTTGGCGAGAACCGACTTCGCGCGTGCCACAACCGCCGGCGGCAGTCCGGCGAGCTTGGCGACAGCGATGCCGTAGCTGCGATCGGCAGCGCCGCCCGCGACCTCGTGCAGAAGCACCAGGTCGCCCTTCCACTCGCGGGCGCGGACGTGGTGCAGCGACAAGGCGTCGAGCCGTCCGGCAAGCCGCGTCAGCTCGTGATAGTGGGTCGCGAACAGGGTCCGGCATTTCACCTGGTCGTGCATGGCTTCGACCACCGCCCAGGCGATCGCCAGTCCGTCGTAGGTCGAGGTGCCCCGGCCGATCTCGTCGAGGATGACGAGGCTGCGCGGCGTCGCCTGCGCGAGGATCGCCGCCGTCTCTACCATCTCGACCATGAACGTCGATCGCCCGCGCGCCAGATTGTCCGCAGCGCCGACCCGGCTGAACAGCCGGTCGACGATGCCGACAGTCGCCCGGCTCGCCGGAATGAAGCTTCCCGCTTGCGCGAGCACCGCGACCAACGCGGCCTGGCGCAGGAAGGTCGACTTGCCGCCCATGTTCGGCCCGGTGATCAGCCACAGCCGATCGCTTCGTCCGAGCGAGCAATCGTTGGCGACGAAACGGTCACCGCTCTGCTGGAGCGCTGCTTCGACGACCGGGTGCCGGCCGGCTTCGATGTCGAGGCAGGCCTCGTCGCTGAGCTGCGGCTTGCACCAGCCACCCTCGGCAGCGCGGTGGGCGTGGCTTGCGGCAACGTCGATCCGGGCAATGGCTTCAGCCGTGGCGGTGATCTGCGGCGCGGCGGCGACCGCAAGATCGGTCAGCTCCTCGGCATGCGCGGCTTCGGCGGCAAGGGCGCGGCCGCCCGCTTCGACGACCCGGCCCGCCTCGTCGTGAAGCTCCGGCGCATTGAAGCGCACCACGCCGGCGAGCGTCTGGCGGTGCGTGAAGCCGCTGTCCGGCGCCATCAGCCGCTCGGCATGCCTGGTCGAGACCTCGATATGATAGCCGAGCACCGCATTGTGCCGGATCTTCAGCGATCCGACGCCGGTGGCGTCGCGGTAGCCGCTTTCCAGTTCGGCAATCGCTCGCCGCCCGTTCGACGCCGCGCCGCGAAGCGAGTTCGAGCTCGGCGTCGTACCCTTCCGCGATGTAGCCGCCCTTCGACGCGTCGATCGGCGGCGAGGCGACTAGCGCCCGTGAAAGGCGTTCGACCAGCAGGTCGTGGCCTGCCAGTCGCCGCAGCAGGTGGTCGAGCAGCGGCGGACGGTCCGGCTCGCCGCCAAGCTCACGCCGCAGCGCTTCCGCGGCTGCCAGCCCATCGCGAAGCAGCGCAAGGTCTCGCGGCGAGCCCCGCCCCGCCGCAAGCCGGGCGAGCGCACGTCCGATGTCCGGCATGGCTTTCAGCGCCGCCCGCACCCGCTCGCGCCGGATTGCGTCCTCGTGCAGCCATGCCACCAGCGCCAGCCGCGCCTCGATCGCGCTGCGGTCCGTCAGCGGCGCGGACACATCTTCGCACAGCAAACGCCGCCCGGCCGCCGTCTGGCAGCGGTCGATCTCCCCAAGGAGGCTCCCGCTGGTGGTGCCGGAGGTCGAGCGCGTCAGCTCCAGGCTCTCGCGCGTCGCCGCGTCGATCGCCATGTGCCCCGACCGCGCAATCCGCCGAGGCGCGTCGAGCAATATCCCCGCGCCCTTCTGGGTTGCGTCGAGATAGGCAAGCAACCCGCCCGCCGCGGCCAGCTCCGCCCGAGACGGCGCTCCAAGGCCGTCGAGCGTCGCCAGCCCGAACCGGGTCTTGAGCGAGCGCTCGCCGGCCAGGCTGTCGAAGCCGCCCTTGCCTGCCGACGTCCGAATTCCGGGCACGGACGAATCCGCAATCGTCTCGGCCGGCGACAGCCGCGCAAGCTCGGCTGCGAGTTCGCCCGGCCCGCAACCGATCAGTTCGAAGCGACCGGTCGAGATGTCGGCCGCAGCAACCGCCCAGTCGTCTCCAACGCGCCCGACCGCGGCCAGCCAATTGGCCGACGCGCTTTCGAGCAACGTCTCCTCGGTGAGCGTGCCCGGCGTGACCAGCCGGATGATCGCCCGATCGACCAGCGCCTTGGATCCCCTCGCCTTTCGGGCTTCGGCCGGACTTTCGGTCTGCTCGGCAATCGCCACACGATGCCCGGCCTTGATCAGGCGGGCGAGATAGGCCTCGGCCGAATGCACCGGAACGCCGCACATCGGTATCGGCTCGCCGGAATCTTCGCCGCGCCTGGTCAGCGCGATGTCGAGCGTCGCCGACGCCGCCTTCGCATCGTCGAAGAACAGCTCGAAAAAGTCGCCCATGCGATAGAACAGCAAAGCGTCGCCGGCCTCGTCCTTGAGGCGCTTGTACTGCGTCATCATCGGTGTCGGAGCGTCGCCGCGGGCCATGGGCCTGCCTACCCTTGTTCGTCATTCCCGCGAAAGCGGGAATCTGTGTGGTTCACGCGGAGGCGCGGAGACGCAGAGAGTTCATGTCGGCTGAATCTCTCTCTGCGCCTCTGCGTTTCTGCGCGATTTGAAACAGGTGCAG
>CAWGRB010000008.1:0-8102 GCA_963824845.1 uncultured Alphaproteobacteria bacterium | reverse complement strand
TTGTTGCCGAGCACGCCGGCGATGCACACCATGCCACCGTACAAGATCGACAGGGCGAAGAGGGACGCCTGTATTTGAGGCGTGGGGATCGTGAGCAGCGGCTCCCATTTCGGACGTCATGCGCGCTACGCGCAACGGCTTTGAGGCCCACGCGCAACCGGCGTTGACCGCCTGTCGTCCGCGCGAGTAGCGACCCTGCCGGTGACTTCCTCGAATTTCTCGATATCGTCCCCCGGCGATGCGATCGTCGACGCCATCTCGCCGACGACCGACGATGCGTTCGTGAATGCGCGCGGCCTGCCGAGAGGCGGCATGCAGCTGCTGACCGCCGAACAGGCCGACGAAGCTTCGCGCGGCGACGGCCCCGGCGCGCGAAATCAGCGGCGGTTCGGCGTTAACAGCATGGCGGGCGCGGCCGCCCCGGGCCTCGATGTTGCTTTCATCGGCCAGATCGCCAGCGACCAGCTTGGCGACATTTTTGCGCATGACATGGTCTCGCTCGGCGTGCGCTTCGAAACTCCTTCTCTACAGGCGCCCCGCCGCCCGCCGCTGCCTCATCCTGGTGACGCCCTGATGCGCAGCGGACGATGAAACAACTGCCCCGGCGCAAGCCATGTTCAGTGTGCACCGTGCGGAGCTCACTCCGCTCGGCGTCGGTGAACTTCTCCCCAAGGCTATCTCTGGGGGCCTAACCGCCGTGCTGCTTGCTGATGCTCGAGGCGGCCCGCATCGCACATTCGGCTAAACGCACCGTGGCCTTCACTCTGTCCGAGAGCCTACGATCGGCGACCGCCGCGAAGGCGTGCGGGGAATGATCGTACAGGCAAGGCACCGTCGATAGATTGTTCGGCAATGAGGATGAGGTGCGTCACCTCACCGGTTGTGGTGTTCTCACTTATTGCATCGATCGATTGTCTGCAACACGTCGGTACGCTGGTGATCACCCGAGGCGCAAGCGGCGCGGTAGCTCACGAACATGGTGAGCGCGTTGACATCACAGCGGCGAAGGTCGAGTGTATCGTCGACACCACCACCGTGCCGGCGATCTGTTCGCCGCCGGCTTTCTCGCCGGCAGGTGCCGCGGCCGTCCGCTCAAGGCCCGCCTCCCCCCCGGCGCGCTCGCCGCCGCGGAGATCATCTCGCACTTCGGCGCGCGTCCCGAAGTCGACCTCAGGGGAGCTCCGCCGGCCTGTGAACCACGCGCACGCGCCTCGCGGTCTATTGCGCCTCCGCGCCGGGCGCGCAGCCGGCGAGCCCCACCCGACCCCTGTCAAAGCTCACCTTTGGCAATGGCGTCGACCTCGTCTACGGCGGTGAGGGTCGGCCTGATGGGCCTGATCGCCGACAGCGTTCTCGCCGGCGGCGGCCGCGTCTACGGAGTTATCCCCACGGTGCTCGTGACCTTCGAGGTCGCGCACAACGGCATCACCGAGCTCCACACGGGTGGAGACGGACGATGAGCGTAAAGCGGAAGATGACCGATCTCGCCTATGTGTTCCTGGCGCTGCCCGGCGGCGTCGGCCAGCCGCTCCACGAATTGTTCGAGGCGTGGAGCTGCAACGCGCTCGGCTATCACAAGAAGCCGTTCTGCCTGCTCAATTTTGACGGCTTCTGGGACGGCATGGATCGCGTTCATCGACCATGCACGCCCAGCGGCTTCCTCTCGGCTCAGCGGCGCAGCCAGCCGCTGGTTGCATCGACGCCAGAGCAAGCGCTGGAACTGCTGACGACGCCGCTGCAGCCCCTACGAGGGCACTCTGGTAAAAATCTACTGCGCCTCGGGGGAGGGGCTCCAATGAATTAAAAGCTGCGGCCGAGCAGCTGATTCATTGAAGCCCCTCCCCCGAGGCGCAGTAGATTTTTACCAGACCATGCCCTGCGTAGCGGCTGCAGCGGCGTCGTCCAGCAGTTCCAGCGCTTGCTCTGGCGTCGATGCAACCAGCAGCTGGCTGCGCCGCTGAGCCGAGAGGAAGCCGCTGTCGGTTGCATGGTCGATGAACGCGATCATGCCGTCCCAGAAGCCGTCGACGTTGAGCAGGCAGAACGGCTTCTTGTGATAGCCGAGCGCGTTCCAGCTCCACGCCTCGAACAATTCGTCGAGCGTGCCGACGCCGCCGGGCAGCGCGAGGAACGCGTCGGCGAGATCGGTCATCTTCGCCTTGCGCTCATGCATCGTCTCCACCGTGTGGAGCTCGGTGATGCCGTTGTGCGCGACCTCGAGGTTGACGAGCGCGTGGGGGATCACGCCGTAGACCCTGCCGCCGCCGGCGAGCACGCTGTCGGCGATCAGGCCCATCAGTCCGAGCCTGCCGCCGCCGTAGACGAGGTCGACGCCGCTGCCGACCATCGCCGCGGCAGTGGCACGGGTCGCATCGGCGAACGCCGGCTGCGCGCCCGGCGCCGAGCCGCAATAGACCGCGAGGCGCTGGACGTTGTTCACAGCCCGGCGAGCTCCTTGAGGTCGACTTCGGGCCGCGCGCCGAAGTGCGAGATGATCTTCGGCGGCGGCGAGCGCGCCGGTTTCGAGGCAGGCCTTCAGCGGACGCCCGCGGCACCTGCCGGCGAGAAAGCCGGCAGCGAACAGGTCGCCGGCACCGGTCGTGTCGACGATTCGCTCGACCTTCGCCGCGGTGATGTCGACGCGCTCACCATGTTCCTAAGCGACCGCGCCGCTCCGCCTCGGGTGATCACCAGCGTACCACGTGTTGCCGCCAACGATCGATGCAATCGGAGAGATCGCCGCAACCGGTGAGGTGGCGCACCTCATCCTCATTGCCGAACAATATATCGACCGTTCCTGCCTCGATCATTCCCCGCACGCCTTCGCGGCGGTCGCCGATGCATAGGCTCTCGGACAGAGTGAAGGCGACGGTGCGCCCAGCCGCATGTGCGATCTGCGCCGCTTCGAGCATCGCGGCGCGCGGCCGTTCAGGCCCCCACAAATAGCCTTCGAGAAACGTCACCTGACGCCGAGCGGATGAGCTCAGCGTCGAGCGCGGCCGGCGTGAGTTCATGGCTTGCGCCGGGGCAGGTGTTCATCGTCCGCTGCGCATCGGGCGTCACCAGGATCAGGCAGCGGCCGGTCGGCGGGGGCGCCTGCAACGGCGGAGTTTCGAACCGCACGCCGAGCGAGACCATGTCATGCGCGAAAATGTCGCCAAGCTGGTCGTTGGCGACCTGGCCGATGAAAGCGACGTCGAGGCCCAGGGCGGCCGCGCCCGCCATGCTGTTCGCCGCCGAACCGCCGCTGATTTCGCGCGCCGGCCCCATCGCCGCGTAAAGCTCGTCGGCCTGTTCGGCGGTCAGCAACTGCATGCCGCCTCTCGGCAGGCCGCGCGCACTCGACGAACGCATCGTCGGTCGTCGCAATGACGTCGACGATCGCATCGCCGATCGCCACGATATCGAGACTCGAGGAAGTCACCGGCAGGGTCGCTACCCGCGCGGACGACAGGCGGTCAACGCCGGTTGCGCGTGGCCTCAAAGCCGTTACGCATCGCGCGCATGACGTCCGAAATCGAAGCCGCTGCTCACGATCCGCAGAACGCCAGCCTTCAATCCCGGCGTCCCTCTTCGCCCTGTCGATCTTCTACGGTGGCATGGTGTGCATCGCCGGCGTGCTCGGCAACAAGCAGGTGGCGCTCGGGCCGCTTGCGGTCGAAGCGGGCATCTTCGCCTTCCTGCTGCTGGTGGTGACCTCGAGTTCAGTCGCCGAGTTGCACGGACGGCCGGTTGCGAATCGGCTCGTGCTGATCGGGTTCGTGCCGCTGATCGTCTCGCTGCTGCTCAGCTTGATCGTGCTGGAAATCCCCGCCTCGCCGCAAATGGATCCGGCGCGCCTGACGGCATTCGACACCATGATGAGCGGAACGCCGCGCATCTGGCTCGGCGGAATCACGGCTTACGGCGTCTCGACCTTCCTCAACGTGACGATCTTCAGCCGCCTCAAGGCGCGCGAAGGCGCCGGCCTGCTGTGGCTCCGCGCGGGGATCGCGAGCGTGCTCAGCCAGATTGTCGACACGCTGATTTTCATTTTCATCGCCTTCTACGGCGTGTTCCCGATCGGCGAGCTGCTGCTCGGCCAGATGCTCGCCAAGGTGGTGCTGTCGGCGGTGCTGGTGCCGCCGCTCGTCTATGCGTTCGTGGCGCTCGGCCGGAGGCTCGACGCGAGCCGGTAGTGGCATTCGTGCAACGGTTCCGCAGGAATCGTTTTTGCGGCGTCGGCGGCTGTAACATCGCGGACTCAATCGGCTAATAGCGGGGCCGGGGATTTACCTACATCCAGTTGCTTCCGGGGGAGTTTTTCCGTGAAAAAATCCGTGCTGCTGCGCTCGTGCGCGGCCTTAATCGTGCCTGTTTCCGCCGGTGTAATGATCGCAACTCCGGCAGTCGCCCAGGAGACCAGCGCGTCGATTTGCGGGCAGGTCAGTTCGAACGGCCACCCGGTTCCGAACGCATCCGTGACGGTCACGCACCTTCCATCGGGAAGCGTCTCGCGCACGACTACCGATGCCGGGGGCAATTTCAGCGCCCCGGGCCTTCGCGTCGGCGGCCCCTACACGCTTGTCATCAATGCCAAGGGCATGGAATCCGACCACGGTCACCGACGCCTATGTCCAGGCCGGCGAACCCCTGCAGATCCCCGTCCAGATGGTCGCCGCAGCGCCGCAGCAGGAAGCGATCGTCATCACCACCGCGCGCACCGGCGCCCGCGAGCAGTCGCAGGGCCCGATCACGGCGCTCAACCGCACGCAGATCGAAGGCGTCGCCTCGGTCAACCGCGACGTCCGCGACATCGCTCGCCGCGACCCGTTCGCGACCATCGACCTGACCAACAGCCGCACCATCGAAATCGCCGGCAACAACGGGCGACTGAACCGTTTCTCGGTCGACGGCGCCCAATTCTCCGATGTGTTCGGTCTCAACAACGGCGGCCTGCCAACCAACCGCGGCCCGGTACCGCTCGATGCGATCGAGCAATTCTCGGTCAAGGTCGCGCCGTTCGACATTTCAGAAGGCAATTTCCAGGGCGGCTCGATCAACGTCATCCTCCGCTCGGGCACCAACAGGTTCCACGGCAGCGCCTTCTATTCGTACACCGACCAGAGCCTGACCGGCAGCAAGACCCGCGACCGCACGCTCGACCTCACGTTCAAGTCGAAGCAGTACGGCGCATTCGTTTCCGGACCGATCATCAGGGACCGGCTGTTCTTCATGGCCGCCTATGAAAAGACCACCGAGACGACCCCGTTCGATGCGGGCGTCGGCGCGGGCTTCGCGACGCAGGTTCCCGGCATCACCGAAGCGGACATCGACGCTGTTACGAGCACATCGAAGTCGGTTTATGGCTACGATCCGCTGGGGCTGATCCAGAATGCGGTCGAGAATGACGAGAAATACGTCGTCAAGCTCGATGCCAACGTGACCGACAACCAGCGCGCGTCGGTCACCTTCATCCACAACAACGGCACCAACCAGTTCCAGCAAGACACGTTCACGACGTCGCCCTTCTCACTCGGCCTGCAGTCGAACGGCTATGAGTTGAGCGAAGTCGTCAACACCGGCGTGTTCCAGCTCAACAGCAACTGGACCGACAATTTCTCGAGCGAATTCCGGACCACCTACACCGAATATGAGCGCGATCAGACGCCGTTCGGCGGACGCAACTTCTCCCAGTTCGAAGTCTGTCTGGATCCGACTTCGTCCGGTTCAGTGACGTCTTGTACCGACTCGCGGATTTTCCTCGGGCCAGACGTCAGCCGGCAATCGAACGACCTCAACAACGAAAACCTTTCGGTCGAGTTCAGGCCAAAGCTGAACCTCGGAAGCCACTCCCTCAAGGGACTTGTCGGGTGGAACAAGACGCACACCTACAATTTGTTCATCCAGCGCTCTCTCGGCGACGTCTATTTCGACTCGCTGGCGGATTTCCAGGCGCGGAAGGCGAGCAGGATCAGGCTGGGTGGCGCGGTGCCGTCGCTGAACCCGGCCGACGCCGCCGCGGATTTTAACACCAATGCGCTGACGCTCGGCCTCCAGGATGACTGGAACGTCAATGACGCGCTGCAGGTCACTGCCGGCGTGCGGTGGGACTATTACTACAACCACGACAAGCCGCCGCTGAACCCGAACTTCCAGAGCCGCTATGGCTTCACCAACCAGGAAACGTTTGACGGCCGCGGGCTGCTTCAGCCGCGCCTCGGCTTCAACTGGAAGGCGGCGCCCCGGCTGATCGTCAAGGGTGGCACGGGCATTTTCGGCGGCGGCACCCCGCAGGTGTTCCTGTCGAACAGCTTCTCGAACACGGGCTTGCTAACGAACTCAATCGACATTGCGCGGACCACCACTCAGTCCGTTCTGCAATGTCACCGACCGCCGGGTACGACTGCCGCACAGCGGCAGCGATCTGCAACAGCCTCAATGGACGTCACCGGGACCGGCTTCCCTTCGGCGCTGACCGATTTCCTGGCGAACAATACCGCATCGCTTGCACCGCTCCGGTCAATGCCATCGACCCCGATCTCAAGCTGGCATCGCAGTGGCGTTCACCCTGTCGTTCAACTACAACGCGAACCTGCCGGTGCTGGGCGACAACTGGCTGTTCGGCGCCGACTTGTCTACAGCAAGATCATCAACGCCTATCAGTGGACCGACATCCGTTCGATTCCGATCGGCACGCTGCCTGACGGCCGCAACCGCTACGGCCCGTTCGGGGGCGTAGCCTCGACCAACCAGGACTTGCTGATGACCAACTCCCATAAGGGACGGTCGATCATTGGCGTGCTGCGGTTCTCGAAGGCGTGGGATTGGGGCCTGAGGGTCGACGGCAGCTACACGCGCCAGAACGTCAAGGACGAGAACGCACTAACGTCGGCGACCGCGGGTTCGCTCTACAGCCAGAACGCGTTCTTCGATCCCGAATCTCGCCGCTTACGGTCGCTCGATCTATGAGATCAAGAATTCCTACAAGTTCACGATCGACTACAATCATGCGTTCTTCGGCGACAATAAGACGCGCTTCTCGATCTTCGGCGACTACCATTCGGGTCGTCCGTACAGCATTACCGGCCTCGACCGCGGAACCGGCCGCCTGCCGGTGTTCGGAACGGTCGGGAATGCTGGGCGGCAGTTGCTCTATATTCCGACTGCAGGAAGCGATCCGCTGGTGTCGTTCGACAGCGCGGCCTCACAGGCCCAGTTCGACGCGTTGGTGAACACTCTTGGACTCGAGAAATATCGCGGCAGGGTCGTTCCGAAGAACAGCCAGACCTCGCCGGACTTCTTCAAGGTCGACCTGCACTTGTCGCAGGAAATCCCGACTTTCGTCGGCGGCAGCAAGATCGAGCTGTTCGCGGACGTCGAGAACTTCCTCAACCTGCTCAACAAGAACTGGAGCTCGTTGCGCCAGGTGTCATTCCCGTACACGGCGTCGATTGTGACGGTCACTTGCGCGGCTGGCGGCACGGCGGCCAACCCGAATTGCACGCAATATCAATATTCGCGTGTAACGGACCCGACGCTGACACTCAGCAGCCGTCAATCGCTGTATCAGTTCCGTCTCGGCGCGCGCGTCAGGTTCTAGAGAAACTCGAACTTACCTTAGAGGCCGGGCGGGAGCAGTTCCGCCCGGCCTTCTCTTTTGCGGCACGCATAGGCGGGCTAGAGCCAGGTCATGCCGCTCTACAGCCTCGCAGACCTGTCGCCGCAGCTAGCCGCCGGTGCGTGGGCGGCTCCGTCGGCCGACCTGATCGGCGACGTTCGCCTCGGTGCGCGCGCGAGCGTGTGGTTCGGGGCGGTGCTGCGCGGCGACAATACGCCGCTGATCCTGGGCGACGAGACCAACTTCCAGGACGGAGCGATCGGCCACAGCGACGCGGACTTCCCGCTGACCATCGGCGCGCGGGTGACAATCGGGCACCAGGCAATCCTTCACGGCTGCACCGTGCACGACGATTGCCTGATCGGCATGGGCGCGCGCATCCTCAACGGCGCGGTGATCGAGAGCGAATGCATCGTCGGTGCGGGCGCGCTGATCACCGAGGGCAAGACGTTCCGGGCGCGGGAGCCTGATCGTCGGCGCCCCGGCGCGCGTGGTGCGGCAG
>CAWGRB010000007.1:0-21257 GCA_963824845.1 uncultured Alphaproteobacteria bacterium | reverse complement strand
AAGTGCCTCCATTTTCTGCGAACGAAACAATTGCTCCCGCGCGTCTTCCAGCCGCCGCTGCGCATCCCGCTTCTCGGTCATGTCGCGCGTGACCTTGGCGAACCCGATCAGATCGCCCTTGCTGTTGCGCATCGCGTCGACCACGGCGCTTGCCCAGAACCGCGTGCCGTCCTTGCGGAGGCGCCAGCCTTCGCCTTCGAACTTGCCCTCCTTGCGCGCTGTTTCGAGGACCTTTTTGGGCAGCCCTGCTGCACGGTCCTCCTCGGTGTAGAAGGCGGAGAAATGCTTGCCGACGATCTCGTCTGCCGAATAGCCCTTGATGCGCTCGGCGCCCGGATTCCAGCTGGTCACCTGCCCTTCCGGGTTGAGCATGAAGATCGCATAATCGACGACCGATTGGACCAGCAGCCGAAAGGCTTCGTCGTTGACGTCGTAGGCCACTCGGTCCTGAACCCCTCCGTGGTAGGCTAAGTCATCAATCCTTGAAACGGCAGCGGGTTGCATGCAAGCCGATCATTTAGCCACAGCCGATGTGCACGGCTGCAGTGCTGGTCTCTGTCGACTGTGAAAATCGCAAGGCCAGTCCCGGACGGAATGTCCAGGGTATCGGAGTGCGGGAGGCTAAGCTCGCCCCAGGTTCGTGGCGACCCTTTCTATCCGGTTCATAAAACTTTCCTACATAACACCTATATGGTTATAGACTGGCGACTCGGAGGAGGAGTAGCGGGTGGAACAAGTCGTCGATGTCGATCAGTTGATCGACGCCCTCATCGAGCGCGAGGGCGGGTATGTCAGCAATCCTGCCGACAAGGGCGGGCCAACCTGCTTCGGGATCACCGAGGCCGTCGCCCGGACCAACGGTTACGCTGGTCCGATGCGCCAGCTCCCGCGTGAGGACGCGGCGGCCATCTACAAACGCCTTTACTGGCTGCGGCCCGCGTTCGACCAGGTCGCCAGGCGCAGCGCCACCATCGCCGCGGAGCTGTTCGACACCGGCGTCAATATGGGCCCTGCAGTGGCCGCGACCTTCCTCCAGCGCGCGCTGACCGCGCTCAACCGCAATGGACACGACTATCCCGACCTGATGCCCGACGGGAAGATCGGGACGGGCACGCTCGGTGCGCTCGACGCCTTCCTTGGGCTGCGCGGAAAGAGCAGCGGCGAGACCGTGCTGATGCGCGCGCTCGAAGCGCTTCAGGGCGAACGCTATCTGCGCCTCGCCGAACGCCGCCCAGCCAATGAGGCGTTCCTCTACGGCTGGCTGGCGAACCGGATCGGTGAGCAATGACGCGCGCGTAGGCCTGTGACCTTTGGGACCTTTGACTGGAGAAACGCCCGTGAGCCCGCTTCCGCCGCCTGTGACTTTCGCCGAGGGCCAGCGCCTCGTTTACGGCCTTTTGGCCGCAGCCGCCGGCATGTTCTGCGGCGCCTGCGCAATCGCCATGGTCGCTCTCCTGATGTGGGGCGGCTGGTCGCCCGCCGAGGAGCATAGCATCGTCGTCATCTTCGGCTGGTCGCTGGGCGGGTTCATCGCGGCGATGGTCGCGGTGATCGTCGGCCTTCTCGCCGGCGGACCGGTCGGCCGCTTCAAAATGACCGCAAGCAAAGATGGCGCCTCGTTCGAGGCGGACTTGGAGGCCCAGCCATGATGTTTCTGCGCTTGATCAACGTCCAGGGGATCGCCGGGATCGCCGTGTCGCTCGCCCTCGCTATCCTGCTCGTCGTCCAGAAAGGCGAGACCCGCCACTGGCGCAAGGCGAGTGACCACTTCGAGCAGCTCTATCAAGGTGAGCAGGCGGCGCTCGCGGGCACCGTCGCCAATTATCGCGCAGCAGCCGAGGCAGCGCGTGCCGCCGACCGCGCCAATGCCCATCGCGTCGCCGCCGAACAAGCGAAAATCAGCCAGGAGAAATCCGATGAACTCGAAACACGCCTTGCTGCTGCCCGGACTGCTGCTGAGCGCCTACGCCACGGCGCCGAAGCCGCAGCCAATCCCCGCAGTCGCGGAGCAGCGCCAGTGCCCGGCCCATCCACTGCCGCCGGCGGACTTGCTCAAAGCGCCCGCGAAGACGGATTTTCTATCCCCGACCGCCTCACCGCCACCGAACAAGCCATCCAGCTCGACGAACTGATCAAGTGGGTCAAAGCGCAGGCAGAGGTGCAGCCCAACGCCGATCCGCCAAAGCCCCACTGACAGGGGCGCCGTTGCCGCTTCCGCAGCGGCGGATTAGGGCCAGTTGGATGATCACGATCGTCCTGCTCATCGTCTCGAATATCTTCATGACCCTGGCGTGGTACGGGCATCTCAGGTTCCCACACCTGCCGATGGTCGCCGCGGTCCTCATCGGCTGGAGCATCGCGCTCATCGAATATTCGTTCGCCGTGCCCGCCAACCGCATCGGCTACGCGCATGGCTTCACCGGCGGACAGCTCAAGATCATGCAGGAAGTGATCACCTTGGGAGTCTTCGCGGTCTTTGCCGCGACCGTGCTTAAGGAGCCGATCGGCTGGCGCTATTTCGGTGCGTTCGCTTGCCTTGGCGGAGCCGCGGCTTTCATGTTCATCGGGCGCACCTGAGCCGAGGCCAAGGGGGAGGGGCATGAGTTCAAACCGGCTGAATGCATTGACCGACGGGCTCGTCGCCATCGTGCTCACGATCATGGTGCTCGAGCTGAAGTTTCCCGCCGAGCCGACTCTGCACGCGGTCATCGCGGTCATGCCGCTGCTCGCCGCCTATCTTCTGCCTTCGTCAACGTCGCCATCTACTGGAACAACCATCACCACATGATGCAGTCGGCGCGCAAGGTGACCGGCGCGCGTCCTGTGGGCCAATCATGCGTTGCTGTTCTGGCTCACCCTGTTCCCGCTGATGATCCGCTGGATCGATGAAGCCGGAATCACCGCCTGGCCGGTCGCGTCGTTTGGGGTGGTGCTCGTTGGCGCCTCCGCTTCGTACCGCTCCTCGAGCGCGCTGCTCATCCGTGCGGACGGGGGAGTTCGGGTCAAACGCGCCATCGGCGGCGGCTCCAAGGAATGGATTAGCTTCGCCTCTATGTCCTCGCCGTGCCCGCCGCGTTCCTTCGCCGTTCATTTCCATCGCCATTTACGTCGGCGTTTCGGTCGTTTGGCTCGTCCCCGATCGGCGGTTTGAGGCAGAATCGCGCATCATGACCACGCAACGCCTCACCTCCTTCACCGACGGCGTGATCGCGATCATCATCACCATCATGGTGCTGGAGCTTCCGGTGCCGACACGCGCCGGGCATGGCGGCGCTGCAGCCGCTGTCGGTCTTTCGCCGCCTATGCGCTCTCTTTCGTCAATGTCGGCATTTACTGGTCCCAGCACCACCACATGCTGCAGGCCGCGCGGAGGGTGAACGGGCGGGTGCTGCTCGCCAACCTGTTCCTCCTGTTCTGGCTGAGCCTGATCCCGTTCGTGTCCGCTGGGTCGGCGAGCGCGGCGTCACTCGCGACACCGGCTCGCGTTCGGGGTGATCATGCTGCTGATGTCGGCGTCATTCGCCTATTGCTGCTCTGACGCGTTGATCGGCGCCGACGATGCCGATCGCCGATCGCCAAAGCCGCGCGCACGCGGCTGCAAGGGGGCTGAGCACGATCTGCTCTACGTCCTCGGCGATCGCGGTTGCGTTCCTGTCTCGCCGCTGGTCTCGGTCGCGATCTACGTCGCCGTCGCGCTCATGTGGCTCGTCCCCGACAAGCAGCTTCGAGCGCTGATCGATAACGGGCTTGCAAGGGGGACACCGTTTCCCACCTCAATTCCAAAGGAGAAGACTTTGGACAGCTGGCACGGAACGACCATCCTCGGCGTGAAGAAGGGCGGCAAGACCGTCATCGCCGGCGACGGGCAGGTGTCGATGGGCAATACGGTGATGAAGCCCAACGCCAAGAAGGTGCGGCGCATCGGCGAGGACGGGAAGGTGATCGGCGGCTTCGCCGGCGCGACCGCCGACGCCTTCACCTTGTTCGAGCGGCTGGAGAAGAAGCTCGAGCAATATAACGGCCAGCTGCTGCGCGCGGCGGTCGAGCTCGCCAAGGACTGGCGGACCGACAAATATCTGCGCAACCTCGAAGCGCTGATGATCGTCGCCGACGCCGAGCAGATGCTGATCCTGACCGGCAACGGCGACGTGCTCGAGCCCGAAGGCGGGATCGCGGCGATCGGTTCGGGCGGCAATTACGCGCTGTCGGCCGCCAAGGCGCTGGCCGATTACGAGCAGGACCCGGAGGTGCTCGCCCGCCGGGCGATGCAGATCGCGTCGGAAGTGTGCGTGTTCACCAACGACCGGCTGACGATCGAGACCGTCGGCGAGTGATCCCGAAGCCCCTAGCCGGCGCGTCACGTGGCGCTTGAAGCGGCTCGGGGCGCCTCCAACATAGATCGTGAAATGACCATTCAGACGCCAATCCCCAGGCGGCGGGGAGACTTCGCAAGTGCTCAAGGACAAGCTGACTCCGAAGGCCATCGTCGCGGCGCTCGACGAGCATATCGTCGGGCAGGACGACGCCAAGCGCGCGGTCGCGGTCGCGCTTCGCAACCGCTGGCGGCGGCAGCAGCTCAGCCCCGAGCTTCGCGACGAGGTCACGCCGAAGAACATCCTGATGATCGGCCCGACCGGCTGCGGCAAGACGGAGATCAGCCGGCGCTTGGCGAAGCTCGCCGACGCGCCGTTCGTCAAGGTCGAGGCGACCAAGTTCACCGAGGTCGGCTATGTCGGCCGCGACGTCGAGCAGATCGCCCGCGACCTGGTCGAGGAAGCGGTGCGGCTGGAACGCGAGCGGCGGCGGGCCAAGGTCCGCGCGGCCGCCGAGGAGGCGGCGATGGACCGGCTGCTCGATGCGCTCACCGGCAAGGGATCGAGCGAAGCGACGCGGCAGAGCTTCCGCCAGCGCTTCAGCGACGGCAGCCTCGACCAGGCCGAAGTCGAGATCGAGGTCGACGAAGCGCCGGCGATGCCCGTTCGAGATCCCCGGCATGGGCGCGCAGGTGTTCGACTTGAAGTCGATCATGGGCAAGGCGATGGCGGCCAGGGCCCGCAAGAAGCGCCGCAAGCTCAAGGTCCCCGACGCCTTCGCCCGGCTGACCGAAGAGGAAGCCGACAAGCGGCTCGACCCCGACGACGTCAACCGCGCCGCGCTAGCCGACGCGGAAGAGAACGGCATCGTCTTCCTCGACGAGATCGACAAGATCGCGGTCAGCGACGTGCGCGGCGGCTCGGTCAGCCGCGAGGGCGTCCAGCGCGACCTGCTGCCGCTGATCGAGGGGACGACGGTCGCGACCAAATATGGCCCGCTGAAGACCGACCACATCCTGTTCATCGCGTCGGGCGCGTTCCACATCGCCAAGCCGGCGGACCTGCTTCCCGAGCTTCAGGGCCGCCTGCCGATCCGGGTCGAGCTGCAGGCGCTGACCCAGGCCGATTTCGTCCGCATCCTGTCGTCGACGCGCGCCAGCCTGACCGAGCAATATCAGGCGCTGCTCGGCACCGAGGGCGTTCGGATCGACTTCACCGAGGAGGGCATCGACGCGCTTGCCCGGATCGCCGCGGAGGTCAACGAAGCCGCTCGAGAATATCGGTGCGCGGCGGCTTCAGACGGTGATGGAGAAATTGCTCGAACAGGTCAGCTTCGAGGCCGAGGAGCGGTCGGGCGAGACGCTGACGGTCGATGCCGCGTTCGTCGAGCAGCAGCTGGCGAGCATCGCCAGGAACGCCGACCTCAGCCGCTACGTGCTGTAAGCTTTCGGTAGCGCCACAACAGTCCCGGCGCGAAGGGCGGCCAGATGCTGGTCTTTACTCCGGCGAGGCGCAGGCGGTCGGCGACCCAATTGTTGCAGGTGCGCACCGCGCTGGCCTTTCCCGCTGCGCGGTAGAAGGAGTCGCAGCAGCCGTAGCCGGGATGGGCAATCCGCTGCGGGCGGCCGTTGCGATCAAGCGCGAACTCGGCGCGGATGGAGGCCCATAGCCGGCGGTATTCCTCCGGACGCAGGCGGATTTCGCGCTGGGCGTATGCCGGACTGCCGACATAGTCGACGTGCAGCACCCGCGGGCCGCCGGCCAGAGCCGACCAGATCGTCCGCGGCGTGATGTCCCACCAGGTCGGCGTGTCGAGATAGACGTGCTGCTCGCCCGCGCCGAAGGCGATCCATTCGCGCTCTGCGCGGATCGGACGGGGAGAACGGCCGACCAGTCCAGGCCGTTGGCCGCCACCGGCATGATGATGTCGGTGTGGATGCCATTGTCGGCGAGATAGATGGTCGTGCCGTGCTCCGGCTCGCTCCAGCCCCGGTTGACCGGTACCAGCGATCCGACGAGGGCGGCGAGCAGATAAGCGGCGGGTAGCACCAGCAACGCCGCGACGATTCGGGCAACCCACTTGCCCGCTTTGCCTTTTCGCCTGCGCCGCGCCACTTGGGTCCCCTGCCAGCTTGCCTTGTCGGGTAGCGCTGCCTAGATGCCGCTGCCAAGTCGGGGCGTAGCGCAGCCTGGTAGCGCATCACACTGGGGGTGTGGAGGTCGCTGGTTCGAAATCCAGTCGCCCCGACCATTCTTCAACGGCCATCCTAATTCCACGGCCATCCTAATTCCACGGAAAGTCAGCAGCCCAAGATGTCCAGCCCACCGATGTTGATGAGCATGATCCAGGCGGCTCCGGCGGACCAGCCGAGCGGTACCGCGGCGCTGCTGTTCCAGACCTTTCCGTTCGTCATCATCTTCGCGATCTTCTACGTCCTGTGGATCCGCCCGCAGCAGCGGCGGGTGAAAGAGCATCAGGCGACGATCGCAGCGGTCAAGAAGGGCGACGAGGTCGTCACCGGCGGCGGAATCCGCGGCCGCGTGACGAAGGTCGCCGACGACGAGGCGGAGGTCGAGATCGCAAGCGGAGTCAAGGTGCGGGTCATCAAGTCCACCCTGACCCAGGTGCTGACGGCTCCGGCCAAGCCGGCGAACGACTGAGGGCAGCGCGATGCTCGAATTCCCCAAATGGAAGGTCTGGCTCGTCTCGCTCGTCGTGGCGCTCGGCGTTCTGTGGTCGATCCCAAGCCTGATCGCCAGTTCGCCGCTCGCGCAGCACTGGCCGGCCTGGCTTCCGCAGTCGAAGATCAACCTTGGCCTCGACCTTGCCGGCGGCAGCCACCTGCTGCTCGAGGCCGACCAGCGCGATGCGCTGAAGCAGCGGTTGCAAGCCAAGGAAGACGAGGTCGCGACCGAGCTTCGGCATGACCCGAAGATCGACATCGGCGACATTTCGACATCCGGCGGCAACTTGTCGTTCATGGTGCGCGACCCAACGCAGGTCGACGCGGCAGTCGAGCGGCTGCGCCGGCTCAGCCAGCCGGTTGCGCTGACCGGTCAGCGCGACTGGGACGTGCAGGTCGTCGATTCGACGCGGATCGTGCTGACTCCGACGCCGGCCGGGACCGCAAAGGCGCTCAAAGACGCCATGGACGTCGCGCGCGACGTCGTCCGCCGCCGAATCGATCCGGGTGGAACCAAGGAAATCACTGTCGTCACCGAAGGCGGCAACCGAGTCCTCGTCGAAGTCCCGGGCGTCGAGAATCCCGAACAGCTGAAGGCGCTGATCGGCCAGACCGCGCGGCTCGAGTTCAAGCTCGTCGACCTCAACGCCAACCAGGCCGAAGTCCAGCAGGGCAGGGCGCCGCCCGGCAGCCAGGTGCTGCCGATGGCCGACGGCAGCGGTCTCGTCGCGGTGCAGCGGCGGGTAATGGTGTCCGGCGACCAGATCGTCCGCGCCAACCAGGGCTACGATCCCGACAACCGTCCCGACATCGAGATCACTTTCAACACCGCCGGCGCCAAGCGCTTCGGCCGGGTCACCCAGCAGAACGTCGGCAAGCCGTTCGCGATCATCCTCGACGACAAGGTGCTGTCGGCGCCGAACATCAACGAGCCGATCCTCGGCGGCCGGGCGCAGATTTCCGGCAACTTCACGGTGCAGAGCGCCAATGACCTCGCCGTGTCGCTCGCCTCGGGCAAGCTGCCGGTGAAGCTGAACGTCATCGAGGAACGAACCGTCAGCGCCGAGCTCGGCAAGGACTTCGATCCACAAGGGCGCGATCGCATCGATCGTGTCGATCTTCCTGGTGATCATCTTCATGCTGGTCACCTACGGCCGCTTCGGCGTCTATTCGACCATCGCGCTGGTCGTGAACGCGTTCCTGATCCTCGCTGTGATGGCGATGTTCAACGCGACCCTGACGCTTGCCCGGAATCGCCGGCTTCGTCCTCACCATCGGCGCCGCCGTCGATGCCAACGTGCTGATCAACGAGCGCATCCGCGAGGAATTGAGGCGAGGGCGGCGGGTCATCGACGCCGTCGAGACCGGCTATCGCGAGGCGATGCGCGCCATCTTCGACGCCAACGTGACCCACGTCATCTCGGCGACGATCATGGCCTATTTCGGCTCCGGCCCGGTCCGCGGCTTCGCCGTCGTCCTTCTGATCGGCGTCGTCACGTCGGTGTTCACCGCGGTCTATTTCACCCGCATGCTGGTCGCGCTGTGGATCCGGCGTGCCCGGCCGCGCGCGATCCACATCTAAGGCGCTGTCCATGAAGCTCCTCAAGCTCGTCCCCGAGAATACCAATCTCGACTTCATGCGCTGGCGCAACCTGGCGCTGGTGCTGTCGCTGATCGCGACCAGCGTGTCGATCGCCTACACCGTCTATCGCGGGCTCAACCTCGGCATCGATTTCGTCGGCGGCCAGGTGGTGCGCGCGGAATTTTGCGCAGCCGGTCCACATCGAGGACCTGCGCGCCAAGGTCGGCCATCTCGGCGTCGGCGAAGCGAGCATCCAGGCGCTTGGCAACGATCGCACCTATCAGATCCGCCTGCCCAAGCCGTCGGGACCGGAGACGCGCGTCCAACGCGGTCGTCAGCAAGGTGCGGACCGCCATTCCGCAGCATCTATCCGGGCGCTCGCGTCGACGCCGGCGAATCGGTGTCGGGCAAGGTCAGCGAGGAACTCGCCGGCGACAGCGCCAAAGCGATCGTCTTCGCGATGATCGGGATCGCGCTCTACATCTGGTTCCGCTTCGAATGGCAGTTCGGAGTTGGGGCACTGCTGACGCTCGCTCACGACATCGCCATGACGCTCGGCTTCTTCGCCTTCACGAGGCTTCAGGTCGATCTCAACGTTGTCGCCGCATTCCTGACGATCGTCGGCTATTCGCTGAACGACACCGTGGTCATCTACGACCGGATCCGCGAGGACCTTCGCAAGTATCGCAAGATGGCGATCCTCCCGCTTCTCAACCTGTCGCTCAACGAGACCCTGGCGCGGACGGTGGTGACGTCGCTGACCGTCCTCATCGCACTTGGCGTGCTGATGCTGATCGGGCCGGAGGTCATTTTCGGCCTCGCCATCGCCATCTTCCTCGGCGTCCTCATCGGCACTTACTCGTCGATCTACATCTCGGCGCCGGTGCTGGTGTGGTTGGGCGTCAACCCCGACAGCTTCGTTCGGACCGAGGACGAAAAGGACGCCGGAAAGCCGCAGACGGCGTGAGGCCGGCCGCGGCGGCAACCGTCAGTTGCCGTTCATGCGCGCCTTCGCATGCCACGCTTGGCCAGCCCATGGCCGCACGCTAAGAGGATTCTCGATGCCAAGATTTGCCCGTTCCGTTGCTCTCCTCGCCGGCTGCAGCCTCGCTCTTCCGCTCGCGGCCTGCGCTCATGGCGGCAAGCACGGCGGCGACACCGCCTACGTGGCCCGGGACGTGAACACCCTCTACGCCGCCGCCAAGAAGATGATGGACCAGGGCGACTACGAGACTGTCGGCCAAGCTGTTCGACGAGGTCGAGCGCCAGCATCCCTATTCGGTCTGGGCGCGCCGGGCGCAGATCATGAGCGCGTTCAATTATTATCTCGCGCACAAATATACGGAATCGATCAGCTCGGCGCAGCGCTTCCTGACCATCCACCCGGGCAATGCCGAGGCGCCCTACGCCCACTATCTCGTCGCCATGAGCTATTACCAGCAGATCGAGGACGTCACCCGCGACCAGGCGATCAGCCAGCAGGCGGAGGCTGCGTTCGACGAGCTGATCCGCCGCTATCCGGACAGCCGCTATGCGTCCGACGCGCGGCTCAAGCTCGACCTCATCCATGATCATCTCGCCGGCAAGGAGATGGAGATCGGCCGCTTCTACCAGCGCTCCGGCGACTGGCTGGCGGCGACCTATCGCTTCCGCAAGGTCGTCGACGATTACCAGACTACCAGCCACACGCCTGAGGCGCTCGAGCGGCTGGTCGAATGCTACCTCGCGCTCGGCATTCCGCAGGAAGCGGAGAAGGCGGCCGCGGTGCTCGGCAAGAATTACAACGGCACCTATTGGTACAAGCAGGCCTACATGCTGATCGAACGCAAGACGCCCCGCGCCGCTCGCCAGGCTGCCAGTCCGGCGACCACGCGAGGGTGATCCCCGGCGGGAGCGGCCTCATCCCGTGCTGAGGCAACTCGCCATCCACAATATCGTGCTCGTCGAGCGGCTCGAGATCGATTTCGAGCCGGGCCTCGGTGTTCTCACCGGGGAGACCGGAGCAGGCAAATCGATCCTGCTCGACGCGCTTGGACTGGCGCTCGGGTCGCGCGCGGATAGCGGTCTGGTGCGAGCGGGCGCGGACTCGGCGGCGGTGTCCGCCGAACTCGACCTCCTGCCGACCCATCCCGCGCACCAGCTGCTCGCCCGGCAGGGCGTCGAGGCTGAGCCGGGTGAGCCTCTGGTCCTTCGCCGGACACTGAAGGCCGACGGCGCGAGCCGCGCCTTCGCCGCCGGGGCCGCGCTGCCGGCCGGAGTTCCTCCGCGACATCGGCGCCTTGGCGATCGAGGTGCATGGCCAGCACGACGACCGCGGCCTGCTCAATCCCAAGGGCCACCGCGCTCTACTAGATGCGTTCGGAAAGCTCGACACAGGGCCGATCGCTGCGGCCTGGAGCGAGGTTGCGCGGATCGAGGGCGAGCTTGGCCAGGCCCGCGCCGAAGCGCTCGCCGCGGAGCGCGACCGAGAGTATCTCGAGCATGCGTGCGGCGAGATCGAGCAGCTCGCGCCGGCGCCGGGCGAGGAGACCGAGCTTGCCGAGCAGCGCGCGGCGATGCAGGCCGGGATCAAGGCCGGAGAATCGCTGGCCGGCCTCGACGATCTGCTCGGCGGGTCGAATGGCGCGCTTGCGGCGCTTCGTCAGGCGGCGCGCCGGATCGAGCGCGGCGCCGCCGACCATCCGCTGCTCGCCGAAGCGCTGGCGGCGCTCGACCGGGCGGTGATCGAAGCGGCCGATGCCGAGGACAAGATCGCCCGCGCCGCCGACGCTCTGGCGTTCGATCCCGCCCGCCTCGAGCAGGTCGAAGCGCGGCTGTTCGACATCCGCGGCCTTGCCCGCAAGCACCGCGTCGAGGCCGATGCGCTGGCTGGGCTCGGCGAAACCATGCGTGCCCAGCTGGCGGCGATCGAGGCCGGCGGTGAGCGGATCGCGTCTCTGGATTGCGATCTCGCCGAGGCGCGGCAGGTCTATGCGGCGGCGGCCGAGCGCCTGAGCAGCGAGCGGCACGCTGCTGCAAGTCGCCTCGACGCTGCGGTCGCCGGTGAACTTGCTCCGCTGAAGCTCGACGCCGCGCGATTCCGAACCGCCATTGCGCCATCGGAAGCCGGACCGGCCGGCACCGACCGGGTCGAGTTCGAAGTCTCGACCAATCCCGGCGCTCCGTTCGGACCGCTGACCCGGATCGCGTCGGGCGGCGAAATGTCGCGATTCATCCTGGCGCTGAAGGTCGCGCTCGCCGAAGCCGGGTCCGCCGCAACCATGATCTTCGACGAGGTCGACCGCGGCGTCGGCGGTGCCGTCGCAAGCGCCATCGGCGAGCGGCTTGCTCGGCTTGCCGAGCGCTCGCAAGTGCTGGTCGTCACCCACTCGCCCGCAGGTCGCGGCCCGGGCCGCGCATCATTACCGGATCGAGAAGTCGCACGGCGATGCCGGGACTCGCACCACCGTCCGCAAGCTCGGCGAGAGCGAGCGGCGCGAGGAGATCGCGAGGATGCTGTCCGGAGCGTCGATCACCGAAGAGGCGAGGGCACAGGCAGCGCGTCTGCTCGACGCGGCGTGACGGTCTTTGTCGCGCTGCTGCGCGCCGTCAACGTCGGCGGCCGCAAGCTCCTGATGAGCGACCTGCAGGGGATTGCGGCGGAGCTCGGTTTCGAGCGTGCGCGAACCTACATCGCCAGCGGCAACCTGCTGCTTGCGACGGACCTCGGCGAGCGCCGGATCAAGGCAATGCTGGAGGCACGCCTTGAAGAGCATATGCGCGCGACGGTGTCGGTGATCGTTCGCACCGGTCCGGAACTGGAGGGGGTCGTCGCCGGCAATCCGTTCACCGGCGATCCCGCAAACCGCGTCGTTGCGATCTTCCTCGACGCCGCGCCGCCTACGGATGCGGTGGAGAATGCCCGCAATATTGCCGACGAACGCATCGCCCTCGGCAACCGCGAAGTCTATGTCGCGTACAGCCAAAACGGTATGGCGGGATCGCGGCTGCGAATTCCGGCGCCGAGGCGGGCACCGCCCGCAACATGAACACCGTGGCCAGGCTGGCCGGACTGGCAAAGGAGATGGCATGAGCAAGCAACGCGCGATCCTTCACGAGTTCGAAAGCGAGCAGCTGGAAAGCGTGTTCGTCGGCCGCCGCGATCACCAGGCGCGGCCGACGGTGCTCCTGGTCCCCACCGTCATGGGCGTCACCGACCTCGAAATCGGCTTCGGCCGGCAGCTGGTCGAGCTTGGCTACAACGCGCTCGTCGCCGACGTTTTCGGAAGCCACTGCGCGGCGCCGACCGCGACACCATGTTCGGGGAGCTGACCCGTCTCAGGAGCGACCGCGCGGCGCTGAGGCGGCGGATGCAGTCGGTGCTTGCCGTCGCCCAAGGCCTCGAGGAAGTGAACTCCGACCAGATCGTCGTTGCCGGTTATTGCTTCGGCGGCCAATGCGCGCTCGACCTCGCGCGGAGCGGCGCCGACATCGCCGCTGCGGTGAGCTTCCACGGCCTGTTCGATCCGCCAGGCCTGCCGCCCGAAAAGATCAAGGCCAAGGTCGTCGCCTTCCACGGCTGGGACGACCCGATGGTGCCGCCGGACAAGGTCGTCGCGCTCGGACAGGAGCTGACCGAGGCCGGCGCCGACTGGCAGATCCACGCCTACGGCCACGTCGGCCATGGCTTCACCAACCCGCACGCGAGCACGCTGCAGATCGACGGCGTCGCCTACAATGCGCTGGCCGCCGAGCGCTCGTGGACCAGCTTCATCGACCTGCTCGAGGAATTGTTCGCCTCGCACGAAAGCCCTCTCCCGTTTACGGGAGGAGCTTGGGGGGGAGAGGGAGAGTAAGCGAAGCCGAGCCGCCAACCGCCTGATGCGGCTGGCGAAGGAGATCGCTCGGCACGACAAGCTCTATCATGACCAGGATGCGCCGGAGGTTTCCGACGCGGAATATGACGCGCTCGTTCGCGAAAACCGCGACCTCGAGGAGCGCTTCCCGCAGCTGGTGCGAGCGGATTCGCCGTCGAAGCGGCTCGGCGCGGCACCGACCAGCGCGCTCGCCAAGGTTGCCCATGCACGGCCGATGCTCAGCCTGGAGAATGCCTTTTCCGCCGAGGAGGTCGCGGAGTTCGTCGCGCGGGTGAAGCGCTTCCTTGCGCTGGCGCCGGACGCGGCGGTGGCGATGACCGCGGAGCCCAAGATCGACGGACTGAGCTGCTCGCTTCGCTATGAACGGGCGAGCTGGTGCTTGCCGCGACGCGCGGCGACGGTGCGGTGGGCGAGGACGTGACCGCGAACGTCCGCACAATCGCCGACATTCCGCAGCGCATCGCGGATGCGCCGGACGTGCTCGAAATCCGCGGCGAAGTGTACATGTCGAAAGCGGACTTCAGACCTTGAACGAACGACAAAGGTTGTCGGACAGCAAAATTTTTGCCAACCCACGCAACGCCGCCGCCGGTTCGCTTCGACAAAAGGACCCGGCTATCACCGCCGCCCGGCCGCTCCGCTTCCTTGCGCACGGCTGGGGAGAACTCAGCGAACCGCTTGGCGAGACGCAGTTCGACGCTATGCAGCGGATCGCGGGCTTCGGCGTGCCGGTCAGCGACCTGCTGGTCCGCTGCGACAGTGCCGAGGACATGCTCGCCCATTACCGCGCGATCGAGGCAGCGCGCGCCGATCTGCCGTTCGACATCGACGGCGTCGTCTACAAGGTCGACCGGCTCGACTGGCAGGAGCGGCTCGGCCAGGTCGCGCGGGCGCCGCGCTGGGGACTCGCGCACAAATTCCCCGCCGAGAAGGCCGAGACGACGCTCGAGGCGATCGACATCCAGGTCGGCCGCACCGGCAAGCTGACCCCGGTCGGCCGGCTGAAGCCGGTCGGCGTCGGCGGCGTGATCGTCGCCAACGTCACCCTCCACAACCGCGACGAGATCGCCCGGCTGGGCCTGCGCATCGGCGACCGCGTCCGAATCCAGCGCGCCGGCGACGTCATCCCGCAGGTCGTCGAGAACCTTACGCGCGACGAGCCGCGCGAGCCCTACGTCTTCCCCGACCACTGCCCGGAGTGCCGCAGCGAGGCGGTGGCCGAGGAGGGCGAGGTCGACGTCCGCTGCACCGGCGGCCTGATCTGTCCGGCCCAGCGCTTCGAGCGGCTGCGGCACTTCGTCTCGCGCGGCGCGCTCGACATTGAGGGACTGGGCGAGAAGTCGATCGCCGAGTTCATCGAGCTTGGCTGGCTTCATTCGCCCGCCGACATCTTCCGCCTTCGCGACCATCGCGCCGACCTGCTTGGCCGCGAGGGCTGGAAGGAGAAGTCGGTCGACGCCCTGCTCGCCGCGATCGAGGCCAAGCGCCGGCCCGACGGCCCGCGCCTGCTGTTCGGCCTCGGCATCCGCCACGTCGGCATCGTCACCGCCCGCGACCTGCTGAAATGCTTCGGCACCATCGAGGAGCTGCGCCGCGCCGCGCTATCCGAGGGCGGCGAAGCGGAGCTGTCGTCCGTTCAGGGCGTCGGGCCGGTCGTCGCCGAGGCCTTGGTCGATTTCTTCCACGAGCCGCACAACCGCGAGGTGCTCGACGACCTGCTGTCGGAAGTCGCGCCGCAGCCTTACGTCAGCGACGCCAAGCAGACCGAATGGACCGGCAAGACGATCGTCTTCACCGGCACCCTCGAGACCATGAGCCGCGACGAAGCCAAGGCCCAGGCCGAACGGCTGGGCGCGCGATCGGCTGGCTCGGTGAGCGCAAAGACCGACCTAGTGGTCGCGGGGCCCGGCGCGGGGTCGAAGCTCAAGAAGGCCGAAGAGCTTGGCATCCGCGTCGTCAACGAAGCGGAATGGGCGCAGATCGTCGCGAGTGCCGGTTCGTAAGGGGGATCGTATGAAGCGTTTGTTTGTCGCCGCGGCCCTGGCCGCCGTTTCCGGTCCGGCGCTCGCGCAGGCCGCGCCAACGCCGCCGACCGTCGCGCAGAAGCCCTACACGGTCAAAGGCCCGCTCGACCGCAACGATCCCTATTACTGGCTGCGCGACGACACCCGGAAAAACCCGGACATGCTCGCCTATCTCGCAGGCCGAGAACGCCTATGCCGACGCGGTGCTGGCGCCGACCAAGCCGCTGCAGGACGAATTGTTCAAGGAGATCGTCGGCCGCATCAAGCAGGACGATTCGAGCGTGCCGTGCGCGAGCGCGGCTATCTGCTATTACACGCGCTTCGCAGGCGGGGCAGGATTATCCGGTGCTCGCGCGCAAGGCCGGCATGCCTCAGCGCCAGGAGCAGTCATGCTCGACGAGCCGGCGATGGCCAAGGGCCACGGCTTCTTCGCGGTCGGCGACTGGACCGTCAGCCAGAACAACCACCTGCTCGCCTATGCCGCTCGATACCGTCGGCGGCGCCAGTACGCGCTCAAGGTCAAGGACCTCGCGACCGGCAAGACCCTCGTCGACGAGGTCGCCAACGTCGAGCCGGACCTGGTCTGGGCCGACGACAACCGGACCCTCTTCTACATCGAGAAGGACCCGGTCACCCTGCTCACCAAGCGGGTGAAGGCGCACGTGCTCGGCACGCCGGCCTCGGCCGACCGCTGGTCTACGAGGAGACGGACGACAGCTTCTACATGGGCGTCGGGCGCACCAGCGACGACAAGTACATCTGCATCGACGCTGCAGAGCACGGTCAGCGACGAGCAGCGCTGCACCGCGCGGCCGCAGCCCGGCAGGCGGATTCACGGTGCTGGCGCCGCGCGAGCACGACTTCCGCTACCAGGCCGACCACGTCGGCAGCCGCTGGATCGATCCGCACCAACTGGAACGCGAACGAATTACAAGCTGCGAGGTCGCCGACGCCGACGTGCCGAAGCGGCGCGCGCCGCGCTGGACCGACCTGGTGCCGCACGACGCCGACGTGTTCATCGAGGATTTCGAGCCCTTCGACGGCTTCATCGCGATCGAGGAGCGCTGCGGCGGGCTGCAAGCGCATCCGGCTGCTCAGCAATTCGGGCAAGAGCAGCGACGTTCGTCCTCGCCGACGAGCCGGCCTACGCGATGGCGCTCGGCGACAATCCGCGAGCCCGACACCGACCAGGCTGCGCTACACCTACAATTCGCTGACCACGCCGCACGATCACCTACGAAGTCGACTGCGAACCGGCGAGCGCACGCTGCTCAAGCGCAGCCCGTGCCGCGGCTACGACCCGTCGCAATATGTCACCGAGCGGGTCTGGGCGACGGCGCGCGACGGCACCAAGGTGCCGGTGTCGCTGGTCTACAAGAAGGGCTTCAAGCGCGACGGCACCGCGGCGATGCTGCAGTACGGCTACGGCAGCTACGGCGCGTCGACCGACCCGCGTATTCGTCGCCGACCATCGTGCGCCTGCTCGACCGCGGCTTGGTCTACGCGATCGCGCACGTCCGCGGCGGCCAGGAGATGGGCCGCGCCTGGTACGACGCACGGCCACCTGCTCAACAAGAAGAACACGCTTCACCGATTTCATCGACGTCACCCGCTACCTGGTCGCGCAAGGGCTATGCCGCGAAGGACCGGGTCGCCGCGCAGGGCGGCAGCGCCGGCGGCCTGCTGATGGGCGCGGTCGCCAACATGGCGCCGCAGGACTACCGCGTGATCGTCGCGCAGGTGCCGTTCGTGGACGTGGTGACCACCATGCTCGACGCGTCGATCCCGCTGACCACCAACGAATTCGACGAGTGGGGCAACCCGAAGAAGCAGCAGTACTACGACTACATGCTGTCCTACTCGCCCTACGACAACGTCGCGGCGCAAGGCCTATCCGGCGATGTTCGTCACGACCGGCCTGTGGGACAGCCAGGTGCAGTACTACGAGCCGACCAAATAGGTCGCCAAGCTGCGCGCGACGCAAGACCGACAGCAATCCGCTGGTGTTCCGCGTCAACATGGAGGCCGGGCACGGCGGCAAGTCGGGCCGCTTCGAGCGCTATCACTCGGTGGCGGAGATCGACGCCTTCATGCTCAGCGAGCTTGGGGTGAACGAGCCCAGCACCAGCACCGGCCACTCCGTCGCCGACGGAGCGGGGCCAGTAAGGCCCACTGCGCGCATAAGCCTCGGCGACCGACCGCGGCCTGCGTGTCGAGCAGGCCGGCGAGGACGATCGTGCCGCCCGGCGCCAGCGCCGCGCGCGAAATCGGGCGCGAGCGCGATCAGCGGCCCGGCGAGGATGTTGGCGACGATCAGGTCGAACGGCGCGCGCGCGGCGAGCAGCGGCGACTCCATCCCGTCCGCCTCGGCCAGCAGCAGCTCGCCCGCGCCGTGGCCGAGGCGCACGCCGTTGATCGCCGCATTGTCGCGCGCGACCTCGACCGCGACCGCGTCGATGTCGGTGGCGATGCACTTGCGCCTCGGGCCACAGCGCCAGCGCGGCGAAGGCGAGCAGGCCGGTGCCGGTGCCGATGTCGGCGATGTTGGCGAAGCGCGCGCCCTCGCGCTCGAGCCGGTCGAGCGCCTCGAGGCAGCCGCTGGTGGTCGCGTGCTGGCCGGTGCCGAAGGCGAGGCTGGCGTCGATCTCGAAATTGATCGCGCCCCGGATCGGCGGGTAGACCGGCGTGTGGACGGAGAAGCGGCCGGCGCGGATCGGCTGCGAGCCCGGCCTGGCTCATCGTCACCCAATCCGCCTCGCCGAGCTGCTCGACCTAGCGGCTCGCCGCTGCCGAGCGCCGCGAGCGCGGCCAGCTCGGCCTCGCTCGGCGCATGCTCGAAATAGGCGTGGATCAGCCAGTCGTCGGGCCGCGCCGGGTCGGGCTCGTCGGCGACCAGCACCGGCGGCGCGTCGCCGAAACTCGGCACCTCCTCCATCGCGCCGACAGCGCCTCGCCCTGCGCGCGCGTGGAGGCGGACCGTCACGCGCCAGCTGCAGTTGGCTGGCTGGAGGTCTCCTTCGCCAGCCGCTCGTCGAGCTGCTTCGACAGCCCGGCGGCATAGTCGCGGCAGGCGTTGGGGTCCTCGAGCGGCGCGCGGCCGGCGAGGCGGTCGATCATGTCGCTGGCCGACGGGTGCGGGGTCAGCAGGATGTCGCAATCCAGCGCGGCCACCTTGGCGATGCTCGCGCGAAAAGCGGCGAGATAGGCGGGATGGTCGCTGAACCGGTAATCCTTGCCGCTGACCGGCGACAGGCTGTCGGCATAGACGATCTGGCGGCAGATCCCGCCTTGGCAGCTGCCCCAGCGCCAGGTCAGCGCACCCGGCGTGTGGCCCGGCGTGGCGAGCGCGGTCAGCACCGTGTTGCCGAGCCGCACCTGCTCGCCGTCGCGGATGACGCGGTCGACGGCGGCGGCGGGGAAGGCCGGGTTGGTCCCATATTGCGGGTCGTCGGCGCCGGCCTGGCCGCTGCCGATCACCGCGGCGGCCGCGGGCGAAGCGAGGATCTGCGCGCCGTCAGCCGCTGCAGCCGGGCGAGGCCGCCGACATGGTCGAAATGCTCGTGGCTGTGGAGGATGTAGCGATGTCGGTCGAGCCTGAAGCCCAGCCGGCGGATGTTCGCGGCGATCAGGTCGGCGTCCTTTGCGGTGCCGCCGTCGATCAGTATGTCGCCCGCCGGATCGGTGATCAGGATCGCGCGTGATGCCGCAGGTCCCGACCAGATAGGTGTTGCCGAAGATGCCGACCGGCGGCGCCGGCTTGTCCCAATCGTCCCAGTCCTTGCACGTCGCGGCGAATCGGGACCGGCGAGCTCGATCGGCGCGATGCGCTGCTCGACCTGGCGCGGCGGCTTGCCGAGCGGGATGACGATCGGGAAGATCTGCGTCAGCGCGGCGGCGACGCCAGGCTAGCGAACATAGCTGGCGCCATTGACGTCGATCACGCTGCCGGTCGCCGAGGCCGGCGCGTCGATCGCCAGCCAGCGGATCACCTCGGCGACCTCGTCGGTGCTGGCGACCCGGCCGAGCGGGATGTCGGCGACGATCTGCGCGCCGCCGCGGCCGGCCAGATATTCCTCGGTCATCTCGGACACGGTGAAGCCCGGCGCGACGGCGAAGGCACAGGATGCCCTCGCGCGCATAGCCGCGCGCGATCGTCCTGGTCATGCCGACCATCGCCGCCTTGGACGCGGCATAATGCCAGTGCTGCGGGCGAATCGCCGCGAAAGGCGGCGCGGCTGGCGACGTTGACGATCCGCCCGGCGACGCCTTCGTCGAGGAAGTGCGACACGGCGAGCCGGCAGAGGTCGGCGGCGGACTGGAGGTTGATCGCCAGCGTGCGGCTCCACGCGGCGTGCCATTCCTCGTCCGTCGCATTGTCGGCGACCGCTTCGTAGATGCCGGCATTGTTGACCAGCACGTCGATCCGTCCGTCGAGCCGTCGAGCGCGTCGTCCCAGATGGCGCGCGGCGCGGCCGGATCGGCGAGATCGCCGGCGATGCAGCCCGTCGCCGCCCCTGGTCGAATGGCCGACGACCTTGTGGCCGCTCGCTCGAGCAGCGCATAAGCCGCAGCGCCGATGCCGCGGCTGGCGCCGGTGATGAGGATGTTCATGGCGCCGCTCCAGCCTAGCCGCCGATACGGCGAGCCGCGCCGGCGGGGAGAAGAAGGGAGGTTGGCCTTAGGCCGCGATGCCGCTGACGAAGTCCTGGCGCTCGACTTGAACTTGGCCATCTGCTCGTCGACCGCGCCGAAGCCCTGCTCGACCTCGTCGATCTCGCTTGGCGACATTTTCGGTGTCGGCGCGGATCGCGGCGATGGTGGAGGTCATGGAATCGGCGGCGAGCGCGGTCTCGTCGACCGCGGCGGTGATCATCGTCACCGTCTGCGCCTGCATCTCCATCGCCTTGCGGATGCGGTCGGCGCGAGGTCTGCGACCTCCTCGACCGTGGCCTGGATCGAGTCGTTGGCTTCGACCGTCTGGCGGGTCGCCTGCTGGATGGCGGTGATCTTGGCGGTGATGTCGTCGGTGGCGCGCGCGGTCTGGCTGGCGAGGCTCTTCACCTCCTGCGCGACCACCGCGAAGCCGCGGCCGGCATCGCCGGCGCGGGCCGCCTCGATGGTGGCGTTGAGCGCGAGCAGATTGGTCTGGCCGGCAATGTCGCGGATCAGGCCGAGGATCGATTCGATCGCCTCGACATGGGCGCGACAGCGCCTGGCTGACCTTGACCGCCTGGCTGGCCTGGTCGCCGGCGCGGGTGGCGACGTCGGCGGCGACCTCGACCTCGGAGCGGGCGTCCTCGATCGCCCTGATCAGGCCGGCGGCGGTCTGCGCGGCCTCGCGCATCGCGACCGCCGATTGCTCGGCGGCGGCGGCGACCTCGCTGGTCTTGCCGAGCATGCCGCGCGCCGAGGCGGCGGTCGAGCGGGTGCGCTCGGTCAGCGCCTTGGACTGGTCGGTGCTGGCGCGGACGAGGTCGGAGACGCGGCGCTCGAACTCGACGCTCTCATGGCCGCGCTGATCGGCGGCATGGATCGCCTCGAGCAGCGAGACCTGGGCGAGGATGATGTCGCTTTCGACCGTGCTCAGCCGATAGAAGGCGGTCAGGCAGCGCTGGAGCTTGTCGCTGTCGCCGGCGAACCGTTCGACCAGGCGGGCGACGATCCGCGCCGCGGTCTCTGCGCGCGCCGCCATATAGGCCGGCACGGAAGTCCGCTCGGCAAAGATTTCGCGGCCGTATTCGGCCACGCCCTGGATCCACGGAGCATCGACCTTGGCTGCATAATTTGCGGCGAAGCGC
>CAWGRB010000006.1:0-32989 GCA_963824845.1 uncultured Alphaproteobacteria bacterium | reverse complement strand
GCTGAAGGCCGCGGGCGACGACCGGATAACGGCCCCCGGCGACCGCCGCATAGGCCGAGGTCAGCTCGAGCAGGCTGACGCCCGACGTGCCGAGCGCGAGGCTGGGATTGTCGGGCAGCGGCGTCGTGATGCCGAGGTCGCGGGCGGCGCGGATCACATTGTTGCGGCCGACCGCTTCGTCCAGCCGGACGGTCGCGGCGTTGCTCGACCGGGCGAAGGCCTCGCGCAGCGTGATCGGGCCGCGATAGACGCGGTCGCTGTTGGCCGGGCGTCCAGCCGTCGATCGTGACCGGCTTGTCCTCGATGATGCTGTCCGGCGTCCAGCCGGCGCGCATCGCGGCGAGATAGACGAACAGCTTGAACGCCGAGCCCGGCTGCCGCCGCGCCTGGGTCACGCGATTGAACGGGCGAGTCGCGGTAGCTCTTGCCGCCGACCATGGCGACGACGCGGCCGTCGGGACGCATCGCGACCAGCGCGGCCTGGGCGCCGCCGAGCCGGCGCGCGCGACGGCGCGGACCGCCAGCCGCTGCAGGTCCGGATCGAGCGTCGTGCGGACCTTGACTTCGCCGAAGTCGGGGTCCTGCGCGCGCCTGCGCGAACGGCGTCACCCAGTCGGCGAAATAGGAGCCGGTCGGGATCTTCGACGCATCGGCGACCGGGCCGCGCCGGCACAGTCGAGCGCGCCCGCGCCGGACTGATCGCCCCGGTCTCGCGCCATCGCCGAAAGCACCAGCTCGCTGCGCTTCTGGGCACCGGCGAGATTGTGGGTCGGAGCGAGGCGCGAGGGCGCCTGGACCATCCCGGCGAGCATCGCCGACTGGGCTAGCGTCAGATTCTCCGGATCGCGGTTGAAATAATGGTGAGCGGCCGCGCGCAGGCCATAGACGCCGTCGCCGAAATAGACGCTGGAGAGATAGCGCGAGAGGATCTCCTTCTTGGTCAGCCACGCCTCCAGCCAGAAGGCGATGATCACCTCCTGCGCCTTGCGCTTGATGGTGCGGTCGCCGGACAGGAAGTTGGTCTTGGCGAGCTGCTGGGTGATGGTGCTGCCGCCCTGCGAACGCCGCCGCCGCGCATGTTGGCGAGCAGCGCCCGGGCGATCCCGCGCGGATCGATGCCCCAATGGCGATAGAAGCGGCGGTCCTCGATCGAGACGAATGCCGCGGGCGTGATCGGGTTGAGCTTGTCGACGTCGACCGGCGCTTCCTTGAGCGAACCATGGCGGGCGATCGGGTGGCCGTCGTCGCGGACATCAGCAGAAGCGCCGGGTCCTTGAGCGGCTCCAGTGCGCGCGACAGAGGCGCGGTCAGGACCAGCCAGACGAGCGTGACCAGAAAGATCGCGGCGACGGTGTAGAGCACCAACGGCCAGCGGCGGCGCCACGCTTCGGCGGCTCTTGCGGCGTCGAATCGGGCGGCGGCTCGGGCGCGAACGGGTCCGGCAGCTCCTCGACCGGCTGCCCGTCCCGGCTCCAGATGTCGCTCCAGTTCCCGTCCCGTTCGGCCACCCTCGTCCGACTCCGCCACCAACCACTGCTTTAGTCCAGTAAAACAGTGGCGCCGATATATCCAGACGCTTGCTGAACGGCGGCTTGCGATTAAACCGGTGCGAATGGCGCGACCCTTCCTCCGGCGTGCTCTTGCCGCGGCACTGGTCGATTGCACCGGCGCTGCTGTCGGCAAGCTGCCGCGACAAGCCGCAGGGCAGCACCCGGGTGCTGGTCATCGGCGAGCGCCCGCAAGATGCGCGACCCGGCGCAGGGGCCGCTCGGTGCCTCCGACGCGGTTCTGCTCGGCAATGTCGCGCAGGGGTTGGTGCGGTTCGACGCGACCGGGCAGATCGTGCCCGGCCTCGCCGAGCGCTGGAACGTCAGCGACGACGGGCTCAGCTACATCTTCCGCATCGCCAACACCGACTGGCCGGGCGGCAGCAAAATTACGGCGCAGCAGGTCGCGAAAATCCTCAAGCGGCTGATGGCGCAGTCGAGCGACAATCCGCTCAAGGATTCCCTCGGCGCCGTCGACGACGTCGTGGCGATGACCGACCGGGTGATCGAAATCCAGCTGCGATCGCCGCGGCCCAACCTGCTTGCCGCTGCTCGCCCAGCCGGAGCTTGCGATCAGCCGTGACGGCGTCGGCACCGGCCCGTTCACGATCGCGGCGGGACGCACCGCAGCGGGCGAGCTTCACCTGGTCCGCGACGAGCTCGGCGCCGACGACGAGCAGGCGCGGCGCGAGGAAGTGCTGCTCGGCAGCGGCAGCGTCCAGGCATGCGGTCCGCGCCTTCGTCGCCGGCAAGACCGACCTGGTGCTTGGCGGCACCTTTGCCGACCTCCCTATGCGCAGGGCCAGAAGGCGGCGGCGCGCGGCTTGCGCTTCGATCCCGCGTCCGGCCTGTTCGGGCTGGTGCCGGTGCGGTCCGGCGGGCTGCTCGACAATGTCGAGGTGCGGCGGCTGCTCAGCCAGGCGATCGACCGCGAGGCGCTGATCGATGCGCTTCATGTGCCGGGACTTGCAGCGCGGGCGACGGTGCTCGAGCCCAACCTCGACGGGATGGCCACAGCCGCGCAGCCCGACTGGTTCGCGACGTCGCTGACCGACCGCCGCCCGGCGCTGACCGCAGCGGCGGTGCGGCTACTTCCGACCGGCGACCAGAAGGCGACATTGCGTGTGCTTCTCCCTGATGGGCCGGGCGCGCGCGTGGTGCTCGATCGGCTGACTGCCGACTGGGGTGCGATCGGGATCATCGTCGAGCGCGCGACCGGGCTTGGAGATGCCGACCTCGCGCTCGTCGACGAAGTGGCGCCGTCGACCTCGGCGGCCTGGTTCCTGCGCCGCTTCCGCTGCGGAACGGTGCCGGTCTGCGATCCCGCCGCCGACCAACTCCTCGATGCCGCGCGCGAGACCGCGGTGCCGGCGCAGCGCTATGCCTTGCTTGCTCAGGCGGCCGCGGCAATCGACGATGCCCAGCTTTTCATCCCGCTTGCGGCGCCGGTGCGCTGGTCGCTGGTCGCTGACCGGGTCACGGGGTTCGCCGGGAACCGCTACGCCCGTCACACGCTCACTGACCTCGAACAGAAGCTGGATAGCGGAGGAAGCTGACGCCATGCCCGCGCAGATGCGCCTGAACCTGCCCGTCGGAACCGACCCTGCGTCCGTTCGGCAGCGCGTCGAAGCGATGGAACGGATCCTCGAGCGGCTGTTCGCCATCCCCGGCACCAAGCAGTCCGTCGGTCTCGACGTGGTGCTCGACCTGGTGCCGATCGTCGGCGACATCGCCGCGGCGGCGCTTGGCGCCTATATTGTCTGGGAAGCCAAGAACCTCGGCATGTCGAAGGGCCAGATCGCGCGAATGGCCGGCAATGTCGGGTTCGACTGGCTGCTCGGGCTGATTCCGTGCGGTCGGCGCGATCCCGGACTTCTTCTTCCGCTCCAACTCGCGCAACCTGCAGGATCATCAAGCGCCATCTCGACAAGCATCACCCGCAAACGGCGATCGTCGAGGGACAGGCCAGCCCGCGTCAGTAGCCGCCGGTCACCGACCCAGACATGCACGCCCTCGATCTCGTCCTCGACGGGGCGGCCTGCGGATCGGTCGCCGGGCGGATAGCGGAAGCGCTCGACGATCAAGCGGCAGGTTAGGTCGTCGAGTTCGGGACGCCGCTTGACCGCGTGACCCGGCAGCGGCCGACCCGCCCGTTCAGCTCGACCGTGAAGTCGAATGCCGACATGGCCGCCGATGCCGGCACTTGCCGAGTTCCCGGGGATAGTCGCTCGGCAGGATCTCGCCGGCGATCTGGACTCGATTCGGTGCCGCCGCTCGTCGGCCGAGCCATGCGCCGTTGCCGCCGCTGCCTCCGCCCGCGCCGCTGCCCGACCGCCGGACCGGACCCGCTCCCGCCGCCGGCGGCCGGTGCGGCTGGAGCGCACTGCGACGACGGGCGCTGGAGCCGGAAGCGCCTGCGCCGGGCGCGGCCCGGGTGAGCCGCCCAAGGGTGCGGGCGCGGCTTTCGGCGCCGCTTCGGCATGGTGCTCCCGTGGCACGGCCTTCGGCGGCGACAGGCGAACGCGCGGCGGCGGTGGCGGCTGGGCGAGCGTGATGTCGATCAGCCGCTCGACCGAAGTCGCGCGTGTGCGACACGTCGACGTGAAAGCCGCTCATCAGGCCGACGATCAGCGCGCCCTGGACGAGCACGACCGCGGCGAGCGCCATCAAGCGCTCCCGCGGCCGAACCGGTGCTGGAGCGGGCATTGGCCGCCCGCGTCAGCGCTTAGCGGTATATAGCAGCGCCGGTGAGCGGTCGAGCTGCGGTCGATCGCCCGTCCAGCAACGGCGCCGCCGACGGCGCCTGCTGCCGCGCCGAGCAGGCCGTGGCCGATCAGGCTCGGCCCGACGACCGCGCCGGCGACTCCGCCGGCGATCAGGCCGGTCGACCCGCGCGAGTAGCGGCAGACCTTATGCCGGTAATGGGTGTGGCCATAATAATGGTGACGGCGGTGACGCGCGGCTTCTGCCGGCACCGCGAACGACGTCGCCGTCATCGCGGCCAAGTGCAATCGCCGTCGCGATCTTGGATAGTCTGTTCATGGTCCTGTTCCCCATCAATCTGGTTTCGCAGTCTCAACGGACTGAGGCCGATGCTGTTTCCATCCGCAAGGCGGTAACGGCGAAATGGTGCAGCCGAGCGACGCAGCGCCAATGTTAATTGCGCCCGGATGAACGGCGCCGGTCAGTCGCCGCTAATGCGCGGATCGATCTCCTCGGGGTGGCACGCCGCCATCGCGATCTTCGACGATCGGGCGGCCGACGTCGCCCTGCCCGACGGTTGCCGACGCCATCTCCAGCATCCGCTCGAGCGGCACCCGGGCGCGCGCCATGACCTCGGGCGAGAGCTCGATCCGGGGCTCGAGGTCGCGCAGCGCGACATAGAGCTTCTCGAGCGTGTTGAGCGCCATGTACGGGCACATGTTGCAGTTGCAGTTGCCGTCGCCGCCGGGGACCCCGATGAAGGTCTTGCCAGGCGCCGCCTTCTCCATCTGGTGGATGATGTGCGGCTCGGTCGCGACCAGGATGGTGTCGGCGTCGCTACTCAAAGCGAAATCGAGGATCGCCTTCGTCGAGCCGACGAGATCGGCATGCTCGACGATGTGCGGCGGGCATTCCGGGTGGGCGGCCACCGGAGCGCCGGGATGCTCGGCCTTGAGCTTCAGGAGCTCGGTCTCGCTGAACGCCTGGTGGACGATGCACACGCCCGGCCACAGCAGCATTTCCCGCCCGAGCTTGCGCTGCAGATAGCCGCCGAGGTGGCGGTCGGGACCGAAGATGATCTTCTGGTCCTTCGGGATCTGGTCGAGGATGATCTGCGCGCTCGACGAGGTGACGATGATGTCGCTCAAGGCTTTCACCGCCGCCGAGCAGTTGATGTAGGTCAGCGCCATATGGTCGGGGTGGGCGGCGCGGAAGGCGGCGAACTGGTCGGGCGGGCAGCTGTCCTCGAGGCTGCAGCCGGCGTCCATGTCGGGCAGGATGACGGTCTTTTCGGGGCTGAGGATCTTCGCCGTCTCGGCCATGAAGCGGACGCCGCAGAAGGCGATGACGTCGGCGTCCGTTGCCGCAGCCTTGCGCGACAGGTCCAGGCTGTCGCCGACGAAGTCCGCGAGGTCCTGGATTTCCGGCTTCTGGTAATAATGGGCGAGGATGACGGCGTTGCGCTCGCGCTTCAGGCGTTCGATCTCGCCGAGCAAGTCGAGCCCTCGCAAACTGTCCGACTGAACCGTCATTTCCGCTCCTGCGCGCGGATTCTTTCGGCCTCCGCAATCGCCTCGTTATATGGCGTCGAGAGGTCCAGATAGGAAGGATCGTCCGTCCCGTCGGTCGGGAAGCGGGCGACGACCTTCACGTCCTTGAAGCCGGCGGCAACCAGCGGCATCGCGAAGCTGCGCTCGACCGCGGCGCGCGCGGACTGGCGGGCAAGCTGCATCGGCACGGCGCCTTGCGCCTGCTTGCGGAGGTCTGACACCGCCTTGCGCGCGGTTGACGGAATCGAGCTGCTGGTTGGCGTTGGTCAGAACCGACAGAACGCCGCCGCCGCCATATTCCTTGACCGCATTGAGATCGACGTCGGGACCGGCGATCTCGAGCTCCGGAAGCTTGACGTGCAGCGTGTGGGCCGATCCGTCCCAGGTCACGTCGCCGTTGTGGAGCTTCGACAGGTCGAGCTCGTAGCGGACGTCGCCCGGCAGGATCAGGGTGCGCTGCGAGCTGACGAGGCCGCCGAGACGCTGCTGCTCGCTGGTGACCACGGAGACATAGCGGGCGGCGAAGACCGTCAGCCGGTTCTGCGCCCGCATCGATTCGAGGCTCGCCGTGGCGATCGTCTTGGGGTTCGGCCCAAAGAGGCTGTCGGCGATGCCGCTCGCCATGCCCAGGAGCACGCCTACGATCAGGGCGGCGGCGATTTCGGCAATGACGATCGGCTTGTTCAGGCGGCGGTCCATGAATCTCCCTGCCGTTCAACGAGGCCGCGCCGTTCGAGGTCCAGCAGATGCGCGAGCACAGAGCCGCCGGCTGCGGCGGTCAGGCGTGGGTCGAGGCCGGGATAGGCGCTGGCGACGATGCGCGGGATTTCGATCGCGCCACCGCCAATCAGCTTCAGGATCTGCCGCTCGCGGTGCATCCGATGGCCCATCAGGTGGCGCGTGTATTGCTGCGGGTTGGTCACGGCTGGCCCGTGCGCCGGGTAATAAATGCGGTCCTTCCGCTGCCGAAGCTTGTCGAGACTGGCCATGTAGGCGGCCATGTCGCCGTCGGGCGGGACGACCACGGTAGTCGACCAGCCCATGACATGGTCGCCGGTGAACAGGACGTCGCGCCAGGCGAAGCAAAGGTGGTTGGATGTGTGACCCGGCGTCGCGACCGCAGTGATCGCGTCGCCGCCCAGCTCGACGGTCTCGCCATCTTGCAGCACTCGGTCGGGCCGATAGTCGCCGTCGAACGAGGCATCGGCGCGCGGGCCAACTGCTTCGAGCGCCAGCGGCGCGCAGCCGACGACCGGAGCGCCCGTCCGCTCGGCCAGCGGTCGCGCCGCCGGGCTGTGGTCGCGGTGGGTGTGGGTGCAGAGGATCGCCGCGACCTGGCGGCCGGCGATCGCCTCGACCAGCGCGTCGAGATGCTCCGGCAGCGCGGGGCCGGGATCGATGACCGCGACGCTGCTCTGTCCCGACGATATAGCTCTGTGTGCCGGTGAAGGTGAACGCTGACGGATTGTGTGCGAGCAGCCGCTCGACGCCGGCCTCAAGTTGCTCGACCCTGGCGTACGGGGTGTCCACGAGAGACCCGGTCGCCGCTTCAGGCGCTGGCGAACTTGCGGCCCGGGGCTGCCGCGGCGTCCAGCACCCGGGCAGCCCGCGCCGCGAAGGCCGCCGGATAGACGCGGCCGAACAGAGCCTCCATGCTGTGCTCCCAGCTGAACTGCAGCGCGTGCGCCCGCGCCTGTTCGGCCATCGCGGCGTGATCGTCCGCCCAGACCGCGAGGATGTTCGCCGCCATCGCGTCGGCATCTCCGACCGGTCCGAGGCGGCCAACACTCGAAGGCACCCGGTCGATCATCGCTCCGGCTTCGACACCAACCACCGGAAGACCTGACGCCTGCGCCTCGATGATCGAAATGCCGAAAGTCTCGTCGGCCATCCCGGACGCGTAGATGTCGGCGCTCGCCAGCCAGCCGGCCAACTCGGCGCGGTTGCGAACGTAGCCGGGCATGACGATCCGACGATCGCCGAGCTTGGCGATCTCCGCCTTGAGCGGCCCCTCGCCGAGCAGAGCGAGCTTCGCTCCCAGCGCATCGGGCAGCTTGCGGAAGGCCTCGACGACCACATCCGGCTTCTTCTCGCCGTCGAGACGTCCGGCATAGACGATCAGCGGCTGGCCGTCGGCGAGCCCAAGCTTGCGGCGCAGCGCCGGACTGCGCTTGCCCGGCCCGAACTCGCCGACCTCGACTCCGAGCGGGACGACGTCGACGTTGGGGACGCCGAGCGCGCGAAGCTTGGACGCGCCGCCGTTCTCGCTGAGCGCGAACAAGGCGTCGAAGCGGCGATAGAGCGATCCGGCGTACGCATAACCGACCCGGGCAGCCGCGCCGGCAAGAGCGCCGCCGATCACCTTCGAGAGCGGACGCTCGCCATAGACGGTCGGGAAATCGGTCATGTAGGCGGCGACCAGCGCCGTGTCGGGGAAGCGCTTGCGATGACGGATCGCCGCCCACGGCAGGTTGTACGCGTCCTGGCACTCGATAAGGTCGGGCTGGAACTGCTCAAGCGCGCGGCGGACGGCGCGGTTGCGCAGCAGCAGGCGATAATTGGGACTGCCCGGAACGTGCGACGAGCGGATGGTGACGGTCACCGCTCTGCCGTCCTCGACGATCTCGTCACGGGCGCCGGGGATGATCATGAGGTGGCGGTGCGGGGTCGCCTCCAGGATGTGCCGGCGCTTGTGCAGCAGGTAGGTGCGCACCCCGCCGCCGACTTCCGACCAGCTCTGCGTGAGGTCGCAGAACAGCTTTGCGGCGCTCTCGCGGGGCGGAAGGTCGTCACGGCTCATCGCTGCGTCCAACCCCGCCCCGACGGCAAAGTGCCAACGGCCGCCGCCGGTGCCGATATCTGTCGGGAAACTTTACGCATCCGCCGTCACTGCTGGTCACCTTACTCTAAAGAATTGGCCGAAAACCGCCACTTGTTCGGTTTGGCACGCCGGTTGCAATATTAATCCCGTCCACTTGGTTCCACACCACGAAGGGGCGGTTCGACGGGTTCTCTGGTCCCCTCGCACCGCCCCTTCCTCGTTGTGGAGCATCGCCCGTCAGCCGGAGAAGCTCAGGCGTCGGCGCCGACCAGCTGCTGCAACTCGCCGTTCTCGTACATTTCCATCATGATGTCCGAGCCGCCGACGAACTCCCCCCGCACGTACAGCTGGGGGATGGTTGGCCACTCGCTATAGTCCTTGATGCCCTGCCGGATCTCGGGATCCTGGAGGACGTCGACCGTCTCGTACTTGGCGCCGAGCCGGTCGAGGATGGCGATCGCGCGGCCGGAAAAGCCGCACTGCGGGAACAGCGCGGTGCCCTTCATGAACAGGACGATGTCGTTGCTGTTGACGATTTCGGCGATGCGGGATGGGCCGTCACTCATTGATTGTCTCCGAATTGGTTGGCGCCGCGGTTTCCAGCTGCAGCGCGTGAAGCTCACCCCCCATACGTCCGCCAAGCGCGGAATAGACCGCCTGATGCTGGCGAACCCGGCTCAAGCCGGCGAAGCTGCCGCTGACAACGCGCGCGGCATAATGGTCGCCGTCGCCGGCAAGATCGCGGATGGCGACCTCGGCATCGGGGATCGCCGCCTTGATCAGCGCCTCGATCTCGCTTGCGGGCATCGGCATTGGCGGTCCTTTAAAGGTTCGTGGACTCGATGATCTGGCGACGCGCCTCGATTTCCTTGTTGCGAAGCGCGGTCTGGATTTCCGCGTCGTCGCATTCGACGCCGGCGCTGGTGAGGTCGCCAAGCACCTTGCGAATGACGTCGTGATCGCCGGCTTCCTCGAAGTCGGCGCGGACGACGTCGCGGGCATAAGCCTCCGCCTCGGCGTCCGACAGCCCCATTTGCCGCGCCGCCCACTCGCCGAGCAGGCGATTGCGCCGGGCGGTGATCCGGAACTTCATTTCCTCGTCGTGCGAGAACTTGGTCTCGAAGGCGCGCTCGCGCTCGTTGAAGGTCGTCATGCGTTCCCCGTTTTCATTTGGTCTCCAAAATAGGAGGAGCAAGGGCCCGGCGCAACGCGTCAGCTCTTGCGCGAGCGCCACCAGTGCAGGGCGAGCAGCACCAGCGAGCAGGCGATGGTGTCGGCGAGCCAGTCGATCGGGTCGCTGTCGCGGCGCAGGACCGGGATCAGCTGCAGGATTTCAATGAGCGCGCCATAGAGCGAAAGCGCGGCGATCAGTCTCGGCGTCGACACGCGCGGAAACGCAAACCGGCCGAGCACGGCCAGCACCGCGAAGGCCGCGATGTGCTGGACCTTGTCCGACGGTTCGCCGGGCACTTCCGGCGGATGCGGCAGCAGGGCCATGACCAGCGCGAACAGCGCCGCTGCCCAGAACAGCGCCTTTGCCGGGCGCGCGCCCAGAAAGCGATCGATGTTCACTTCACTCCGTCATGCTGAACGTGTTTCAGCATCCATTTGCATGAAAGGGCAGCGGGTCCGGCCGTGGACCCTGAAACGAGTTCAGGGTGACGTCCTATTCGCTGTAGCTGGCGCTGGTTTTGGCGCGAACCTCGTCCGCGGTGACGCCCGGAGCCATTTCGACGAGTTTGAACGGGCTCTGGTGATCGGGCCGCTGGAACACCGCGAGATCGGTGATGATCATGTCGACAACGTTGCGGCCCGTCAGCGGAAGCGTGCATTCCGGGATGAACTTCGGCTCGCCGGCCTTCGAGACATGCTCCATGACGACGATGATCTTCTTGACCCCCGCGACGAGGTCCATGGCGCCGCCCATGCCCTTGATCATCTTGCCGGGCACCATCCAGTTGGCGAGGTCGCCGTCCTGGCTGACCTCCATTCCTCCAAGGACCGCAAGGTCGATGTGCCCGCCGCGGATCATCGCGAAGCTGGTCGCGCTGTCGAAGAAGCTGGTCAGCGGCAGCTGGCTGACCGTCTGCTTGCCGGCGTTGATGAGGTCGGGATCGACCTCATCGTCGTAAGGGAACGGGCCGATGCCGAGCATTCCGTTCTCGCTCTGCAGAGTGACCGTAACGCCGTCCGGCACGTGGTTGGCGACCAATGTCGGAATGCCGATGCCGAGATTGACGTAGAACCCGTCGCGAAGCTCCTTCGCGGCGCGGGCAGCCATCTGGTTGCGGTCCCAGCCCATTACGCTGCCTGCCTTTCCCGAACCGTGCGGAATTCGATCCGCTTGTCGTAGGGGCTGCCGTCGACCAGCCGGTTCACGTAGATGGAGGGCAAATGGATGCAGTCCGCGTCCAGCGCTCCGACCGGCACGATCTCCTCGACCTCGGCGACGCAGACCTTGCCGCAGGTCGCGGCCGGAAGGTTGAAGTTGCGCGTTGTCTTACGGAAGATGAGGTTGCCGGTCTCGTCTGCCTTGTAGCCCTTGATGATGGCGAGGTCGGCGCGGATGCTGCGCTCGAGGACGTAGGTCTCGCCGTCGAAGTCCTTGTGCTCCTTGCCCTCGGCGACCTGGGTGCCGACGCCGGTCTTCGTGTAGAAGCCCGGGAATTCCAGCGCCCCCAGCCCGCATCCGCTCGGCGAGCGTTCCCTGGGGCGTGAACTCGACCTCGATTTCGCCGGCCAGGAATTGCCGCTCGAACTCCTTGTTCTCGCCGACGTAGGACGAGATCATCTTCTTCACCTGCCGCGTGCGAAGCAGCTTGCCGAGGCCTTCATTGTCGATGCCGGCATTGTTGGAGGCGATGGTGAGCTCCTTGACGCCGCTGGCGACGATGGCGTCGATCAGCCGCTCGGGAATCCCGCACAGCCCGAACCCGCCGGCGGCGATGGTCATGCCGTCGAACAGCACGCCTTCGAGCGCGGCGGCGGCGTCTGGATAGATTTTTTTCATCGCGCGTCAGCCCTTCAGCTTCGCCAGCACGCCCTGCAGCTGCATGGCGTTCGACATGTCGCCTTCGACCTTGAGCTTGCCCATCATGAACGCGGTCATGCCGTCGAGCTGTCCGGCGGCGAGCTGCTGCCAGTCGTCCCAGCCGACGCGGATCGTCGTGTCGGCAGAACCGTCGTCCTCGGTGACCTGCTGCGCCGCGCCGTCGAGCATGATCGCGCCCTCGCCGCCGCCGAAATCGATCTTGACGCGCTTGCCCGGCACCCAGGCCTGGTTCTCCGCCATCTTCGCGACCAGTTCCTGCTTCGTCATTGCCTGCGCTCTCCTTTGCATGCAGCGCCTACCCGCCCGTTGAAGCGCGTTCAAGCGAGGCCTATCTGCACCGCATGGGATATGAAACCGAGCTCAAGCTGTTCATCGATGGCGCGTGGAAGTCCGGCGAGGACCGCGACCATTTCACCGTCGTCAATCCGGTCGATGCCGCCCCGATCGCCGAACTTCCGCTGGCGACCGAGGCCGACCTCGACGAGGCGCTAGCCGCCGCCGCCCGCACCTATCCGGAGTGGCGGGCAACCGACGTCGAGAAGCGCGGCGCGATCCTTCACAAGGCGGCGAAGCTGCTGCGCGAACGGGCCGACGAGATCGGGCGCACGATGACCCAGGAACAGGGCAAGATCTTCCCCGAAGCCAAGGCCGAGGTGCTGGGCTCGGCGCAGCTGCTCGACTGGTACGCCGAGGAAGCCAAGCGCGACTATGGCCGCGTTCTGGTCCGGCCCGCCGGCCAATTGTCGCGAGTGATGCACGAGCCGGTCGGCCCGGTCGCGACCTTCACTCCATGGAACTTCCCGCTCTACATGCTCGCCAAGAAGGTCGCTCCCGCGCTTGCGGCGGGCAACTCGGTGATCTCCAAGCCGCCAGAGGAAGCGCCGGGCTGCACCCAGGCGCTGGCGCGAGCGCTCGACGATGCCGGCCTGCCCAAGGGCGTCTTCCAGATCGTGTTCGGCGTTCCCGAAACCGTCAGCCGCCACCTGATCGCCAGCCGCACGATCCGCAAAGTCAGCTTCACCGGCTCGACCGCGGTCGGCAAGCATTTGATGGCGCTGTGCGCGGACAGCATGACCCGCGTGACGATGGAACTCGGCGGCCACGCGCCGGTCCTGATCTTCGACGATTGCGATCTCGAGAAGACGCTCGACATGGTCGTGCCGCAGAAGTTCCGCAACGCCGGCCAGGTCTGCGTTTCGCCGACCCGCTTCTACGTCCAGGAGGGCATCTACGACGCCTTCATCAAGGGCTTTGCCGAGCGCACCGGCAAGGTAAAAGTCGGTAGCGGCCTCGAAGCCGACACCAGGATGGGCCCGCTCGCCAACAAGCGCCGTCCGGAAGCCATCGGCAAGCTGGTCGAGGACGCGCGGGCCAAGGGCGCGCGGGTGCTTGCCGGCGGCGAGCCCGGCGACAGCGGCTTCTTCTTCAAGCCGACATTGCTCGCCGACGTCCCGCTCGAAGCGGACATCATGAGCACCGAGCCGTTCGGCCCGGTTGCCGTATCGCGACCCTTCAAGGACTTCGACGAAGCGATCGAGCAGGCCAACCGCCTGCCCTTCGGCCTAGCCGCCTTCGCCTTCACCGAGAACGGGCGCCGCGCCAATTTGCTCGGGGACGCCATCGAAGCCGGCATGGTCGGGATCAACACCTTCGCCATCTCCGGCGCCGACACGCCGTTCGGCGGGGTCAAGGATTCCGGCTTCGGCTCCGAAGGCGGCAAGGAAGGCCTGGAGAGCTACCAGGTGGTGAAGGCGATCCACCAGGCCTGAGCAAAAGCTACTTCCAGAGCTGGAGCGAGCGGATCGCGGCGGGCAGCTTCGGCGTCTCGTCGGTCTTCGACAGGACTCGCTGCACCAGCTTCCAGCGGCGTCGAACTCGGCCCTTTCGCCAGACGTCGGTGATCCAGACGGGTCCCGACCAGTCGTCGCGGTCCATGGTCGCCTTGAGTTCCATCTGCGCCGCGAAGATCGCAATGTCGCCGTGCTCGCGAACGTCGAAGTCGCCAAAGCGGTAGGACGAGCACAGCCACCGCGTCGTCGCGGCATCGAGCCAGCTCCGCCGGTCGAGGATCGCGGGCGGCTTCGAGCCGGTCAGGAGGATGAAGCCGCTTGCCGTGATCGCCTTCATCGCCTTGGCGTCGCGGTTCACCCAGCCGCGCATCCAGCGGTGCTCCATGGTTTCGATGACGGGCGTGAGGTCGGCCATGGCGCCACCTAGACGAACGGGCGGAGGAGGCAAACGGCGGATTTGCTGTCGGCGGCGCGGCTGGCTAGCCTGCACTCCGAGGAGGAGGAGGGGTCATGCGCAAATTAGTGGTGCTGCTGTGCGGAACGTTGCTGGTGGGCGGCTGCAACCAGAGCGCGACGAACGACAGCAACGCCGCGCGAACGCGGTCGCGCCGGCCAGGCCCAAGGTCAACCACTACTGCTTCTTCCCCAAGGATGCGCAGAGGGGGTGGACGGCGTCGCGGGACGCCAAGGGCAACGTCGTGGTCAAGGGCAAGGCGCGGGTCGACGACGTCCGCAACAAGGCCGACCTCGGCCAGCCCGAGATCGCCGGCAGCAGCGCGAAGCTCTGGCTGACGCTGACGACCAACAGCTCCTACGCCGCGCCTGACAATTGGTGGGACGTCAGCTTCACCATTCCCGACAGCGCCGCGGTCGACGAGGTCACGGTCAATTGCGACGCCGAGCGGGTGTTCGCCGACCTCAAGGTCAAGCCCGCGAAATAGGCGGCGCGAAGTAAGCCTTTGGTGACCGTTGCCGGGTAAGCTCCGCGCCCATGAACCGCAGCCTCGCCCGCTTCGTCACTCCTTGGAGCTACCGGCGCGCGCTTACGGCCGAGCGGGTGCAGGCGCTGCGCAGCCGCGATGGCGACAATTGCACGCGCTGCCGCCGGCCGATCCGCTTCGACCTGACCGACGGCCACGACCAGGGGCCGAAGATCGAGGACGTCGTGACGCCGGCGGAGGGCGAAGCCAGCGACATCGGCAACCAGTGCCTGTGTCACGGCCGCTGCAACGCCATCGGCGCCGACCACACCCGCGAAGTCCAGGAGCGGATCCGGCGGCAGAACGAGGCGGACCTGCTGTCGCGGTCGCGCCAGCGGATGGCGCGAACCGCCTAGTCCATTTTCAGGCCGGTTCCGGCGTCTTCTGCGCCGGAGCGGCGGCAAACATCTTCGGATCGTACTGGGCGCGGGTCGAGATTGCGATCCGGTTCCAGCTGTTGATCTGGACCGCGGCGAGGATCAGCCAGCCGATCTCGTCCTCGCTGAAATGGGCCTTGAGCGCTTCGAACGATTCGCTGGATGCGCCACTGTCGGCGATCAGGGTCAGCTCCTCCGTCCAGGCGAGCGCCGCCCGCTCCTTGTCGGTGTAGAGCGGCGACTCCTCCCAGGCGTCGAGAGCGACCATCCGCTCGGCGGTTTCACCGTGCTTCAGCGCCTCGGCGGTGTGCATCTGCAGGCAGAAGGCGCAGCCGTTGATCTGCGAGGCGCGCAGCTTGATGAGATGGTAGAGGGTCGGATCGACGTGGCGGCCGATGACCCCTTCGAGCTGGAGCAGGTGCCGGTAGGCTTCGGGAGCCATGTTCGTCATGTCCAGGCGCGGCGCTTCGACCATCGATTCCTCCTCGCTGTCGGGTCGCCGGCGCATTACGACCGGCGGTCCGGGAGATCAAAGGCCGGCGCGATCGACAGCGCCGGACGCTAACGCTCTGCTAACTTGAACCGCCATAGAACAAGCGCATGAGCAAGCCTGGCAAGACAACCGTCGACCTGAAGGAGCCGGTGCGGCCGTCGCGGATCCGGCGCGATCCCGTGACGAGCGAGAAGCCGCAGAGCCTGGTCAGCAGGACCTATTTCCAGTCCCGCGAGTGGGAAATCGGCCTGGCGATCGCCGGCATCGTCGCGTTCGCGCTGGCGCTGAACGTGATCTGGGTTGCACTCAGCGCCTGGGTCCATTTGTAGGATCGCGGCACAAAGGCGCTTGCCACTGCGCCGTCGCTCGCTAGCTTCTCCCGAATTCCGGTTGGGGGAGAAGAAAAATGGAAAAGCGTCCTGTTTCGTTGACGATCATCGCCTGGCTGCTGATCGTGCTGTCGGTGCTGGGCCTGATCGGCGTGTTCGCGATGTCGTCCAATCCGGTGATGGCCGCGAAACTTGCCGAGATGCACATGCCGCTGGCGATGGTCCAGGCGTGGTCGGCGATCGGCACCGTGGTCAACCTGATCTGCGCCTATGGAATCCTCAAGGGACAGCCGTGGTCGCGGGTGCTCTACGTGGTGTGGGGCGTGATCGGGATCGTCGTCGGCTTCTACATCACGCCGCAGAAGGTCTCGATCCTGATCAGCCTGGTCATCCTGGTGATCTTCTCCGCCTTCCTGTTCAGCAGCGCGGCGAACGTCTGGTTCCAGGCCCGCGGGCTGATGCTGCGCCGGGAGTCGATGCCGGGTTGAGGCAAGCCGGCGCGGCGGCGAGTGTTCGCCCCCGCGTTGCGACGACGTTGCCGACCGCGAAAGTTCACTAAGTTCATGCTCCTACGCGTGCGCGCGTGTACGCGCACGCGAGGCGGGTGAGCCGCGCGCCGGATCTCACTGCATTTCACCGAGCCGCGAGTTCGAAGGCTTCGGGCGCTTCCGCCTTGCAGTCTTCCTCGGCGATGTCGCTGAGTTCGGCGACGTGCGTGGGGAGTTGGTTGCGCGCGAGCTCGCGCGGGTCGCCGGTTGCGGCGGCGAGCGCCTTCGCGGTCGGGGAGCCGAACTGCAGCGGGTCGAGGCGCGACAGCAGCCAGGTCAGCAGATAGTCGGACGGGACCTTGCGCTCGGCGACCAGCTCGCCGTCCTTGTAGATGCGCTCCGACCGCCCGTGCAGCGCCCGGTCGAACATGACCGCGGTGAGGCGCGTGCAGGCCAGCCGAAGCGCGCCGTCCCAGGCCCGGGCGAAGCTTTCGCTGCCGGCTCGGTTGCGGAGGCGATAGGCCGAGCTGGACGAGAGGCCGACCAGCGCCGCGGCGTCGCCCACACAGCCGGTCAGCGCCAGCTGCTCGATGAAGGTGCGCTGCCGCTCGGCGGTCCAGCCGGCGCGGGACTTGCGGGTAAGCGCCGGAGCGAAGTGCGCTGCGGCCGACTGATCCACTTCCGGCGGGGTCGGTGCGGGGACGATGTCCGCGAGGTCTTCGACGACTTTGAGCCTGGTAGCCATGAGGCGACTCCTTCCGGTTGAAGAGAGTCGCACCACATGAAGCATGGCGGTCGCTGTAGGACAGCGAAATCTAATGCGGCGCGGCGGCCGGCGCGCTTACCAGAGAGGGCGGAGCGGCCGATGCCGTTCGCGGCTAACTTCTTCGCCGAGCAGGTGCGACTTGAGCTTGCGCTTCATCGTTGCGGCGCCGTCGCTGCTCATGCAGACGAAGCGAACGCCGCCCGCGGGCAGGCCCTCTATGGCGGAGATGCCGACCTTCTCGCTGTGGCAGCGAGCGACGACCTGGGCCTCGTCGAGGCTGACGAACAGGGCCCGGCTCATGATTTCACCGGCCGGCGAGCGGCGGCAAGGGCGTCGGCGAGGTTGCTGTAAACATATTCGCCGCGTTGATAGACCTGCCGTTCGACGCGGCGGATGCCGAGCTTCGCCAGTTCCGCCTCGTCCATGTGATTGTCGTTATCGGTCATGTGTCATCCTAGCCGAAAGGGTTGGTCAGCGGCGTTCGCTGCAGGGATCGAGGCGCCGGGCGTCGGTGTCGAACTGGTCGGCGAGATGGTTCAGCGCGATCGATCCGGACGCGGTTCGGGCGCGGCGGGCCAGCAGGCGGCAACTGGCGGCCTGTTCGCGCAGCCCCTCGGCGGCGCCCGTCCCGGACAGCGGCTGGCTCATGCGGCGGCGGCCGGCGGAACCTCCCGAGCGCCGCGGAAGCCGGCGATGCGCTCGAAATAGGCACTCGCCAGGCCGAGATGGGCCGCCCGCGATCGTTCGCAAGCGGCGTTGGCGGCCATCAGCAGCGACCTGCCGCGGCGTTCGTAAAGATAGTTGAGGTCCATTTGGGGCTCCCGGCGCAGTAAGCGGGAGCGCATTCGGTCTCTCAGCCGCACAGGCTTACGTTGGACGAATCCGTGCGATTTGTCCTTGTAACACAGTTGGGGTGGGCGACCTAACGGCGATCGCTCAGGCTGGAGCGGTCCGGGCGTGCCTGGCCTTCGCCTTGCGGATGCGGAGAAGCGCGGTCGCGGTCAGGATCAGCTCGGGCGAAATGGCTGCGACGACGACGAGCGCCCACAGCAAGTCGGCGATGCCCTGGTCGGTGTAGGACGAGACCCAGGCGTCGGGCACGCGGCTGAGCACGAAGATCAGGGTGAAGGCGTAGCTGCGCATCATCCACGCCTTGTGCAGCGCCATCTGGCCGCTGCGGATGCAGGCCCAGGCGATCAGCGCGCTGAGCAGCCACAAGCCGCCCTGGAAAATCTGCTCGACGTGCATGGTCGCGGGCTCGAGCGGGCTGATCCCCATGTAGATGGCGACGGGGGCGGAGATGCAGACCGCGCCGATGTAGACCTTGCCGAGCGTGCGGTGCAGCGCGGTCCGGGCGCGGACGCGGCTCGACATCTGCAGCGCGCCGGTGACGAGCGCGGTGACGCCGGCGAGGCCGTGGATCGGCAGCAAGGTCCGCACCGGCGCGATGTGCTTCCAGTGCGGATCGGCGGGGTTGATCCAGAAGCGTTCGTCGATCCACAGGACGACCAGCACGCTGACCGCCATCAATGCGGCGAAGGACCATTTGACGAGATCGGGCGCGCCCGCGGACGCGCGTGTGCTGGTGGCCATGAATGCGATTCCCCAACCGAGCGGCGGACAGGGACGCATCCGTCAGCGAGGGGTGTAGCATTACGGTAGCGGAATGTCTCGTGAACTTGCGCCCTATGGCACCGCTTCGTGGGCGTAGCTGAGCACTCGGCTGACGCGCCATTGGCCGTCCTGCCCGAGCACCCAGACCATCGCGAACTTGGCCTTGCCGACGAGCTTTTCGGGGCCGGTGGCGCCGTGGCGTTCGTAGAAGAGGTGGTCGCCGACCTCCATCGCGCCCCAGCCGGGGATCGGGTCGACGTGCAGGCTCGATTGCACCAGCACCCGGCGCGAGCGGTAGGTGGTCGGGTCGAGGAGGTTGGTGCAGCGCTCCTTGTACTGGCCGACGAAGTCGTCGCGCTTGCGGACGTTGAAGCCGCCCTTGTCGTGGTAGAATTCAATGTCGTCGGTGATCATCCCGCGGAAGCGCGGGACGTCGCACGGGCCTTCGAAGAACAGTGTGAAGAGGGCGGCGTCGGCGGCGCGGATCTGCTCGGTCAGCTGCGGCTGCGGCGGGACGGTGACGGGGTTTGCGGCGGCCTGCGCGGCGGCGGCGAGGAGGAGCGGGAGCATGGTGTGTTATGTACGTGATACACATGGGAGCGTCAAGCGCTTGATGCAGCGTTGCCGGCGCGACGTGTCGCCGATGTGCATCCAAGGAGACGGAATTGCCCGGCACAATAGATTAGGAGCGCTCGAGATCGTCCAAAGTCACGGACTTACGCCGGCAACTTCACCAAAGAAACTGACATCGCCCGACAATATCATCACTCGCGACTCCTCAGCATTGTGGCCCTTAAGTACGATCTGCCCAAGTGCGTTGAGATTCCGGGCCATCAGCTCACCTCGGAGAGAGAAGTCCAACTCTTCAAGATCAAATTGCTCGGGCAATGCTGCTGTGATCGTCGCCCCCGCCCAGATTGAGGGTCGACCTCAGTCTGATATCTTGGTCGATATTTCAAATGGGCACTCACGAACTGAAATTCAGTTAGAACCTCAAGAAACTGTAACGGACTAAGATCGAAGCTTCTCAATCTTCGGCAGTAGACCCTGAAATACGCCGCAGGAGTCACTCGGGCCGCGATGAACGCGATTTCGCCCAGGCGGATCATCAAAGTGTGGGTCGGCAGATGATCATTGTAATCGTAGGGTTGCTGGCGAGCCCAATCGCCGAGCTGTAATACGAAGACCGAACCTAAGACCTTTTCCGCGTCTATCTCGAAACCGAACCGCGCCGCTCTTACCACATGACAGTGATGCAATTCCGCCCAATCGTACGCATCCCCTAGGCGAGTGTCAGGGGCGCGCTTATCGCGCTCTAAGCGCAACTGATTATCCTTCAGGTGCGTCTTTAGGTAAATGAGATTGAGCCAAAGGAACACTCGAAACGGTTCGGTGTGATACCAGTCAAAGAATTGATCTGGGCCGCGGGAAAGCGCCGCAGATATCGGAGTTTCAAATGTTTTACCGAGGAACGAGTTGCACTCCTGACAGCATCGGATCCTGTACTTCGGATACGGAAAGTCAGTGCCGTTGAATAGGCGGATCGACTTATCCCTCAGGTTATAGGACCGCTGAACCCAATCCGGTATGATGTGTTCGTCATTGAACGGCTTCTCGCTAGAGCGGGCGCCGCAGATGAAACACCGATCGGCATCTTTCACGAGCGCCTTAAATCGCTCAAGGCCGAGAAAGAGCTCTCGACCCGCAAGGTCCAGAATTGTCCCGTCTGTATGGCGCAAGACGGCGCCCGCGGATACCACTGGTTCTTACTTTTTGGCTGGACCTTCAGTCTCACGACCACGCCTAACGCGCGAGTGGATGTATCCGTCTTCTTTCCGAAAGGCGAATAAGAATACGGCCATTCCCCCGAGAACGAAAGCAATGAGCAGCGCACGGCCGCCTATAGGCGTTAAAAGAGGACCAATGAGCAGCGCTAAAAGATAGACGACACCTGCTGTCAAAAACGTCCTGTACAGCCCTGAGTTCGCAACCAACGCGTCAAGTTTCCGATCGGCCTTTTCTCGCGTTAAAAATGATTGGTAGTTCTTGGGCTCTAGGAACTTCCAATGGCGCAACAACGGATCGAGAATTAACGATCCTATGCGATTGACCGTCACGCCCAAAACGAATGCGATCAGCAAGAAGGCGATGGCCTTGTCAGGCGAAGGAACCGGAAACCCCGAGTAGCCCAACGCGTAAATAAGCGCCGCGCCGGGCACCAAATTGGCAACCAAGTTGTACGCATCGAGCTTTCGAACATCGCCAGCCTACTCCGCCGCCACCCCAGCCGCCGCGAACATGTCCGGCCCCTCGCCGCCTTCGCCAGCCGCGCCGCCGTCGTTCGCCGCCGCTTCGCGCCTTCGCCTTCTGCCGCCGGTCGAAGTTGTCCCAGACGCTGTTCCAGTTGCCCCGCGTCGCGGCCTTCGAATATTCGGTCGCGCGGGTTTCGAAGAAGTTGGCGTGCTCGACGCCGTTGAGCAGCGGGGCGAGCCAGGGGAGCGGGTGCTCGTCGACCATGTAGATCGGCGCGAAGCCGAGCTGGCCCAGGCGCCAGTCGGCGATGTAGCGGATGTACTTCTTGATGCCCTTGGCATCCATGCCGTTGACCGGGCCCATTTCGAACGCGAGGTCGATGAACGCATCCTCGAGCCGCGACCGTCTTCTGGCAGGCGTCGATGATCGCGTCCTTGACCGCCGGGGTCAGGCAGTCGCGTTCCTTCACGAAGGCGTGGAACAGCTTGATGATGCCTTCGCAGTGGAGGCTCTCGTCGCGGACCGACCAGCTGATGATCTGGCCCATGCCCTTCATCTTGTTGAAGCGCGGGAAGTTCATCAGCATCGCGAAGCTGGCGAACAGCTGCAGCCCCTCGGTGAAGCCGCCGAACATGGCGAGCGTCTTGGCGATGTCCTCGTCGGTGTCGACGCCGAACTGCTGCAGGTAATCGTGCTTGTCCTTCATCTCCTTGTACTGGAGGAAGGCGCTGTATTCGCTCTCGGGCATGCCGATCGTGTCGAGCAGGTGCGAGTAAGCGGCGATGTGGACCGTCTCCATGTTGGAGAACGCGGTCAGCATCATCTTGATCTCGGTCGGCTTGAACACGCGGCCGTATTTGTCGTGGTAGCAATCCTGCACCTCGACGTCGGCCTGGGTGAAGAAGCGGAAGATCTGGGTCAGCAGGTTGCGCTCGGTGCTCGGTGAGCTTCTGCGCCCAGTCGCGGCAATCCTCGCCGAGCGGCACTTCCTCCGGCATCCAGTGGATCTGCTGCTGGCGCTTCCAATATTCGAACGCCCACGGGTATTCGAACGGCTTGTACTGCTTGCGGGCTTCGAGGAGGGGCATGCTTACCTCCTTTGGAAATTGAGATATGGCGAGGCTGCGTCGACGCGGGTGACGCGGTCAGTCGGCGCTGGCGTCATCGGCGACGCGTGACGACCGCGTCTTGCGGGCGCCGACGCCGAACACGACGATGCCGAGGAAGAAGCCGAAATCGTACCAGCCGCCGTTGTTGGGCACCGCGTAGATCGCGATGTTGGGCGCGAACAGCGAGACGATCCAGGCGAGCGGGAAGATGAGGCCGTGCCACAGGCCGGCGAGGAAGCCGGGCGCGTGCGGCGGCGACGGCGCCGGCCTGCTGGGTCGCGGCGCAGGCGGTCTTGAGACAGGCGGGCAAGGTGAAGGGCGTCATCGTGGCGCTCCTCGCATCGCGTCGATCTCGGGCTGGGTCGGATGATAATCGAGGCCGCCGAGCGCGTGGATGCCCATGATCACGGCGACGACGAACAGGATGACCGCGCCCTGGCTGCCGCAGCTGCCGCCCTCCGGTCGCCGCCGGCCGGACGCCGCGTGTAGAACCACGATGCCCGGCGCCGAGCAGGATCACGGCGAGCACGAGCTCGATCGATGCGGCCGATGGTCATGCGATGTCTCATGGCGCGGCCGCCCATCGCCGCGACCTGGTCGAGACGGTCGGCATAATCCTCGATCACCGCGGCGGTGCGTCCGACATAGGCGCGGGCATCGTCGAAGCGGCGCTGCTCGATGCCTTCGCGGATGCCGGGCAGGGTCTTGGCGCCATAGCCGGTCAGCGTGCCCGGCGCCGTAGATCAGGTTCTTGTACCACGGACGGCCGGGCAGGCCGGCGGGGTCGAGCAGCAGCTGGTCGATACTGGTGAGAGCGGCGTCGATCCGGGCGCTGGGTGGCGGGCGGCAAGCGACTGCTCGTCGGCGAGGACGCCGTCGGCGGCGCGCGGCCGCGCGCTTCAGATGGTCGACGGCATTCTCGAGCGGCAGCATGTCGATCAGCGGCGTGATGCCCTTGTCGGCCGGAGCGACGGTCGGATCGTAGGGTGCCGAGACGAGCTTGAAGTCGCCTTCGCGGCGGAGGTCGGTGAGCGTGCGGTCCTTCTCGCGCTGGCTCGTCGGCGAGCTTCTTGACCTCGATCGACGATAGCGCGACGACGTCGGCGGCGAAGCTCGCAGTAATGCGCCGGCACCCGCTTGCCGTCGGCGGAGCGCAGGACGATCCGGCCGACCAGCTTCGACAACGCGCGCGCCGTACTGCAGGCCGGGATCGTCGAAGTGCGTGACGTGATAATAGCTGTCGTAGAGCGAGTGATAGCTGCCGCCGGCGAAGTCCTCGCCGCCGAAGCCCAGGTTGAGCGACGGGATGCCGAGATGCTGGGCGAAGGCCGAGTAATCGGAGCCCGAGCCGAGCGGGCCGAGCGGCAGGTCGCTCGGCCTTGGCAGCGTCGAGCTGCGCGGCGTCGACGCGGTCGGGGCTGGTGTAGCTCTGGGCGAGGATGCGCGGCGCGGCCGCGCTCGAGCACCGGGACGCCGGTCTGCGGATCGGTGACGTCGGCGGCGGCCCGGTTGACGAGATGCTGAAGCTCGCCATTGCCCTCGGCAGCGAGGAAGCCGCGGCCGTTATTGTCGGTGTTGATGTAGAGGACCGCCTTGCGCTTGAGCTCGTCGGCGTGGGCCTCGGCCCATTCGGTCGAGCCGAGCAGCCCCGGCTCCTCGCCGTCCCAGCTGGCGTAGACGATGGTCCGCTCCGGCCGCCAGCCCTGGCGGTAGAGCTGCCCGAGCGCCTTGCGCTTCGCTCATCAGCGCGACCTGGCCGGTCAGCGGATCGGCGGCGCCCATCACCCAGCCGTCGTGGTGGTTGCCGCGGACGATCCACTGGTCGGGATAGACGGTGCCGCGGAAGCATCGCGATGACGTCGTAGACCGGCTTCAGCGACCAGTCGGACTTGACCGCGAGGTGGACCTGCACCGCGTCGGTGCCGCCCCAGTGATAGACGTTGCCGAGGCCGCCGCGCTCGCCGCCGGTGACGACGGGCCCCTGCAGCGACGGCCATGATCTTCGTCGCGTCGGCATAGGAGATCGGAAGCGCCGGAATCTTGAGGATGGTCGGCGCGGTGGCGCGGGTCAGGCGCCGGGCGGAGGCGGTGGCGCCGACGTTCGGGGTCAGCGGATCGCCCGGGATACATGGTCATGTCCTGCGACCGAGCCGCGCTGCACCCCGAACGGCGGCCGGCGCGCCGCCGACCGGATAGGGATCGCCTTCCGAATAGCCGTCATCAGCCGGGTCGGAATAGATCAGGCAGCCGACGGCGCCATGCTCCTGCGCCAGCTTCGGCTTGAGGCCGCGCCAGCCGCCGCCGTAGCGGGCGAGCACGATCTTGCCGCGGACGTCGATGCCGCGCCGAGCGAGCGCTTCATAATCGTCGGGCATTCCGTAATTGATGTAGACCACCGGCGCGGTGACGTCGCCGTCGCCCTGGTAGGCGAGATAGGGCGGAAGCGCGTTGCGCGCGCTGCGGTCGAGCTCGGGTCCTCGGGAACCGCCGGCTCCTGCCCGCCGAGCGTGACATGCTGCGGGCTTGATGAGCTCGAGCGTGGTCGAGATCGGCGTCGGGTAGAGGACGTCGAAGCTGCTCGATATGCGCGTCCCAGCCCCATTGCTTGAACATCGCGAGCTGGAAATCGGCATTGGCCTTGTCATGCGGCGAGCCGACGTGGTTGGGCGCCGACGACATCTGCTGAAGCCACTGCTGCTGCTGCGCCGGATTGATCAGCGCGTCGAAGCTGGTCTCGACGGCGCGCGGGTCGGTCGCCGCGGGCGCCGCAAGAGCAGGCGCCGCGCCGAGCGCAAAGGCGGCCGAAGCGAGCAGCGTGAACTTGTCGAGCCTCATCGTTTGAACATCCCCCAGCCCAGAACCAGAGTCACCGCGGTGGCGACCATATCGAGCGCAATCAGGCCGAGAACGACGGTTCCCGCGCGCCTGGCGAGTTTGCTCGACAGAACCCTCACGCCCTCACCTTTCCGCCGCCGGCGTCACTGGCACGCCAGGCACTCGTCGTAATCGGTCGTCGACGCGAGCTGGATTTCCTTGAGCTCGGGCGTGTTGTCGGCCTCGACTCCGCCGGCGAACCCGGCGCGCTGCACCGACTTCGAGCGCAGATAATAGAGCGACTTGATGCCCTGCTCCCACGCGCGGAAGTGGAGCATCATCAGGTCCCACTTGTCGACGTCGGCGGGGATGAACAGGTTCAGCGACTGCGCCTGGTCGATGTAGGGCGTGCGGTCGGCGGCGAGCTCGAGCAGCCAGCGCTGGTCGATCTCGAAGCTGGTCTTGAACACGTCCTTTTCCTCCGGGGTCAGGAAGTCGAGGTGCTGGACGCTGCCGCCCTGCTCGAGGATCGAGTTCCACACCGTTGGCGCTGTCCTTGGTCTTCGACGCGAGCAGCTTTTCGAGATACGGGTTCTTGATCGAGAAGCTGCCCGACAGCGTCTTGTGGGTGTAGATGTTGGCCGGGATCGGCTCGATGCAGGCGCGGGTGCCGCCGGCAGATGATCGAGATCGAGGCGGTCGGAGCGATCGCCATCTTGCAGCTGAAGCGCTCCATCACGCCCATGTCGGCGGCGTCGGGGCACGGCCCGCGCTCCTTGGCGAGCATCATCGAGGCCTGGTCGACCTGCGCGCGGATGTGCTTGAAGATCTTGAGGTTCCACGCCTTGGCCATCGCGCCTTCGAACGGCAGGCCGCGCGCCTGGAGGAAGGAGTGGAAGCCCATCACGCCGAGGCCGACGCTGACGCTCGCGCTCGGCGCTGAATATTTGGCGCGCGCCATCTCGTCGGGCGCGCGGGCGATGTAGTCGCTGAGCACGTTGTCGAGGAAGCGCATGACGTCCTCGATGAACTGCTTGTCGCCGTTCCACTCGTCCCAGGTTTCGAGGTTGAGCGAGGACAGGCAGCAGACCGCGGTGCGGTCGGCGCCGAGATGGTCGCTGGCCGGTCGGCAGCGTGATCTCCGAGCACAGGTTCGAGGTCGAGACCTTGAGGCCGAGGTCGCGGTGATGCTTGGGCATCGACCGGTTCACCGGGTCGATGAAGATGATGTACGGCTCGCCGGTCGCGAGGCGGGTTTCGACCAGCTTCTGGAACAGCGAGCGGGCGTCGACCTTGCCGCGCTCCGACCCGTCCTTCGGGCTGCGCAGGATGAACTCGGCGCCGTCGCGAACCGCTTCCATGAACTCGTCGGTGATCGAGCACGCCGTGGTGCAGGTTGAGCGCCTTGCGGTTGAAGTCGCCCGACGGCTTGCGGATTTCGAGGAACTCCTCGATCTCCGGGTGCGAGACGTCGAGGTAGCAGGCGGCCGAGCCGCGGCGCAGCGAGCCCTGGCTGATCGCCAGCGTCAGGCTGTCCATCACGCGGACGAACGGGATGATGCCGCTGGTCTTGCCGTTGAGGCCGACCGGCTCGCCGATGCCGCGCACGCGGCCCCAGTAGGTGCCGATGCCGCCGCCCTTCGACGCCAGCCAGACATTCTCGTTCCAGGTGCCGACGATGCCTTCGAGGCTGTCGCTGACGCTGTTGAGATAGCAGCTGATCGGAAGGCCGCGGCCGGTGCCGCCGTTGGACAGCACCGGCGTCGCCGGCATGAACCACAGCTTCGAGATGTAATCGTAGACGCGCTGCGCGTGGTCGGCATCGTCGGCGTAAGCGGCGGCGACGCGCGCGAACAGGTCCTGATAGCTTTCGCCCGGAAGCAGATAGCGGTCGCGCAGCGTGTCCTTGCCGAACTCGGTCAGCAGCTCGTCGCGCTTGGCGTCGGTCTTGACCTCGAACCGCGGCGCATCGACGCGCCTTGCTGGCCGGCGCGGCGGTCGCCCTCGTCCTCGCTCGGAACCTCTGAGCCGGTTGAAAAATCCATCGCGCTTCCCCGTCCTGCTATCAGCCCAATCGCGGCCGTTTGTTCCCTAAACTTGTTCGAACTCGGAGCCATGCCAGCACCCAAAGTCCTTTGGCGCGCATTCCGGGGCTTTTTCACCCCCGCCCCCTGTGGAAAGCGGGGACGAGTCTAGCCGTCACCGGAATATAGTGATTCCGGCGCCGAACACCAGTAATTGAGTGTCCCCCCATTCGCGCTACTAGCTATAGTGCCTCAACCGGCGCGGGACGCAAGCGGGTAAATTCAGGTTGAACCAAAAATCCTGTGGATTTGCCGCCGCGCAACACCTCCCCAACTCGTCTTAGACTTCCCGCCGGATCGAATCCGAAGCGGAGCGGGTCCGGGCTGACCGGTGACGCAAGGAGAGCACGACGATGAGAGCAGGAATTTTCGCCGGACTGCTCTCGCTCGCGACGCTCGGCGCGGCGCCTCCGGCAAGCGCTCCGCACGTCAGCACGCAGCGCATGTCGGACATCACCCGGGTGCTCGCGTCCGACGAGTTCCAGGGCCGCGCGCCGGGGACCGCGGGCGAGGCGAAGACGATTCCCTATCTCATTGCCCAGTTCAAGGCGGCGGGGCTGGAGCCCGCCGGCGAGAATGGCGGCTGGACACAGAAGGTCCCGATGATTCGGACGCAGCTGAAGACGCCCGTCCGGCTATCGGTAAGTCAGGCCGGGCAGACGCTGCCGCTTCGCTTTCCCGACGACGTCTATCTCGGCACGGTGCGGCCGGTCGACCGCGTCGCCATCGCGAACGCGCCGATGGTGTTCGTCGGCTATGGCGTGAGCGCGCCGGAGCGCGGCTGGGACGACTTCAAGGGCGTCGACCTGCACGGCAAGGTCGCGCGTCATGCTGGTCAACGACCCGGACTTCGAAGCGGCGGCGGGCGAGCCGGTCGCCGGCAAGTTCGGCGGCAAGACCATGACCTATTACGGCCGCTGGACCTACAAGTACGAGGAAGCCGCGCGGCGCGGCGCGATCGCGGCGCTGGTCGTCCATGAGACCGACGCCGCCGGCTATGGCTGGAACGTCGTCAAGAGCCCGGCCGGCGAGAGCTACAATATCGTCGCGTCGCCGGGCACTCCGCAGCCGGTGCTGCTGCAGGGATGGATCCAGCAGCCCGTGGCCGCGGCGCTGCTGAAGCAGGCAGGTTATGATTACGACAGCGTGAAGCGCGAGGCACGGACGGCGGCGTTCCGGCCAATCGGCCTCAAGGCGACGTTCACCGCCGACATCCCGGTCGCTTTGTCGCACATCACCAGCCACAATGTGCTCGGCAAGCTGACCGGTTCGACCCACCCGGACGAGATCGTCAGCTATGGCGGCCACTGGGACGCGTACGGGATCGGGCCTGCCGACGCGCAGGGGCGGACGATCCGGCCGGGCGCCGCGGACGATGCCCTCGGGCTTGCGGCAATGCTCGAGGATGCGCGGTTGTTCGCGGCGGGACCGCGGCCGCAGCGGACCCTGCTGTTCGCGGCGTGGACCGGCGAGGAGCGCGGGCTTCTCGGGTCCGAATATTACGCCCAGCACCCGCTGTTCCCGATGGACAAGATGGTCGCCAACCTGACGTTCGACACGCTGCAGTGGAACGGGCCGGTCAAGGACGCGGTGCTGGTCGGCAAGGGGCAGAGCGAGATGGAGGAATATCTCGCCGCGGCCGCCAAGGCGCAGGGGCGCTATGTCACAGACGAGAACCACCCCGAACGCGGCCTGTTCTACCGCGCCGACCATTTCTCCTTCGCAAAGCGCGGGGTTCCGGTGCTTCTCGATATGGCGCTGGCCGGAGCGTACGACATGGTCGACGGCGGGCGGCCGGCGGGCGAGAAGTGGCTGAACAGCTTCACGGCCAACTGCTATCACCAGACCTGCGACGCCTGGGCGCCGAGCTGGGACTTGCGCGGCGCAGCGCAGGAGGCGGAGCTGTTCTACGCGATCGGCAACCGACTCGCGAACAGCCGCGACTGGCCGAAATATTATCCCTCGTCGGAATTCGCGAAGCTTCGGGCGAAGCGCTAACCGAGCGGCCCGGCACCCGCAAATTTGGCAAGGACCGTCAACACGGGCGCCGGCGCGCGAGCTACACCGGCTGCATGAAACAGATCCTTTTCAGCATCGCCCTCCTCGCAACCACCACCAGCGCCGCGGCCACTCCGTGGCAGGAGGTTGACAGGCAGACCGTCCGCGTCGGCTATGCCGACCTCGACATCGCTTCTCCCCAGGGCCACGCGGAGCTTCGCCGCCGAACCGAGGGTGCGGTCCGCCGCGCTTGCGCCCAGCCGGGACTGCGGTCCACGGACTCCCGCGTTCAGCAGGATGCCTGCGAGGCCGATGCACGCCGAAGCGCCGACGTCGCTGTCGAGCGAGCGGCGCTTGCCCAAACCCGATCGCGGATCGTCCAGGAAGCGATGCTCACTTCCACGAGGCGTTAGTGGCGCCGAGGAAGCGTCTGCCGCAAAGCGCTCTCGGAGACATCCTCCGGGAGCGTTTTGCATGCAATCTGCGGCGCATCCGAACGCAGGCGGGGCTGACCCAAAGCGAGCTTGCAAGCGCGGCGGGCCTCGGCCGCGTGTTCATCAGCCAGCTCGAGCGCGGCCACACCAGCGTGACCCTGGACAGCATTGGCGCAATCGCGACGGCGCTCGGCGTCCGCCCGGCGGTGCTGATCAGCAGCCCGCCGCCCGAGCGCAGAGCGCCTGACGCGGGGAGTGGCCGAAGGACCGCCGGTAGGCGTGGCTGAAGCTGCTGACGCCCGCAAAACCGTAGTCATCGGCGACCTGGGCAATCGTTGCGCCCCGCCGCCCCGCTTCGTCCAACGCCCGCTCCAGCCGAAGCTTGCGGTGGTAGCCGGCCGGCGTGTCGCCGAAGCAATGCTGGAACGCGCGAAGTAGCTGGAACGGCGAGGTGCCGACCGCGCGGCCGAGCTCGTCGAGGTCGACGGCGCGATTCAGCGTGTCGTGGAGATAGGCCTGGGCGAGGTTGGCGCGGCGAACCATGTCGTAGCGCGTCGACTGCTTGGCGGCGTGGACCCTGGCGGCCTGGGCAAGGACGGACCGGGAAAGCGCCGGCATGCCGCCCCGCAACCCGGCGACAAGTTCGGCCGCCTGCTCGGCCGGGCGATGCGCGGTGCGAAGCGAGCGCGCGCATCGATCCATGAGCATACCGAGCTCGGTGCACTGGGCGCTGAGCACCAGCGGGCCGAACAGCCACGGCGCGTCGTCGTTGACCGCCAGCAGCAGCGCGCACAGGCCGAGAGTGCCGGAGGAATCGCTTTTGCGAATGTCGATTTCCGTGCCGAGGTCGCAGGTCGCGACCATGACGTGCCCGGCGTCGAGCCGGTATGCGCGGCCGCCGATGCGGTAATCCTCCCGCCCGCGAGCGACGTAGCGGATGCAGAGCCCTGTCCGGGCGGGGCTGAAGGCGGTGCCGCGCTCGATGTTGGAGAGGACCAGCGCATCGGTGGTCAGCGCGCTTCCGGCGCGCGGCTCGATGATCCCGTGCATTTCATGAAAGGTCACCGGACTTTGCGAGCACTCGGCCATCACTGGTCACTCCGCCTGATGCGGGCCAGTGTTCAACCGCTTGTCTTTGCATGGGAAGCGCCGCGCGACGGGCGCGAGGCGGGGCTCGACGAACGGCCGTTCGAACGGCCTTGATGGAGTCCGGCAACAGGCTATTCCTGTGCGGCACATCGGCAGGGGGTCGGGCATGAAAAGACTGATCATCGCGGCGGCGGCGCTGGGGCTGCCGGCACCGGCGTTTGGCGCGAGCTACAAGATCGTCCTGGACCGGCCGGCGAACGGCAGGCTTCTGTTCGGCCATGCCGGCCTCCAGGCGGCGGACGAGCGGACCCCGGCGACTCTCGTGCGGGTCATCGCTCCCGGCAATGCGGTCGAGCAGCGGGGCACCGTCAGGGTGCTGGTCATGAACCTCGGCAACCGCACCTTCACCTTCGGCCCGGACCAGGTAATGCTGCGGCTTGGCGACGGGACCGTGCTGAGGCCAGTGCCGGTCGATCAATATGAACAGCGGAAGGTCGTCGCCGAGCAAACGGCCAACCGGGCGCGTACCTTGGACATGCGCAATCGTGCCGACCTGTCCGCGCTTGCCGGCGAGACCGGAAGCGGCGCGGCGTCGCTTCGGGGCGGCGGCATGGTCAGCGCCGGCGCGAGCGGGGCCACGGCCGGGCAGGATAACGCAAGCGACAATTCGCAGCTTCCCCACGCGGAAGTGCTGAACGCCATCTACCAGCTGCTCATCCCGCTGGATGTCGAACCGCAGCATGCGTGGGGCGGCTATTATGTGTTCGACGTTCCGAAGGCCGTTCAGAAGCGCCGCGTCGACCAGCCGCTGACGATCACCGTCCGCACGGGGCCGGAGGAGCACCGTTTCTCAGGCATGCTCCGCTGGAAGTGAGGCGATGACGCGGAGCGCTTGTTTGCGGATGCGATAGTCGAGCGGCGGGGCGGAGCGGACGACTTCGCCGTCGAGGGAGACCGCCAACTGGCCCTTGCGGCTGTCGACGCGCAGGCGCTGGACATGATCGAGGCGGACCATGTCGTCCTCGCGCGAGCGCCCCAGCAGGGCGCGGATGCTCGCGGCGATCAGGCCGCGGCGCGTGTTCTTGCGCATCACGAAGACGCTGAGTTCGCCATCCTCGAGGCTGTCGCGCTGGCCGGCGGCGCCGAGTTCAAGCCGGTAATCGTTGTTACCGACGAACAGCAACGGCGTGTCGATGCGCGCCTTGTCGTCGTTCACGGTGAGGGTCAGGCGCTGGTGCTTGAAACGGGCGAGCGTTCGCGCCGACGCAACGAGCATCGCCAGCCGCTTGCTTCGGCCGAGCCGCTTTTGCTGCGCATCGCGGTCGCGGACCATCAGCGGATAGAGGCCGATCGCGCTGTTGTTGATGAAGATGCGGCCGTTCATTTCGGCAACGTCGACGCTGCGTTGCTGGCCGGTGGCGATCAGTTTCGCCGCTTCGTCGAGATCGGCCGGGATGCCGAGGTCGCGCGCGAAATGGTTGAGCGTGCCGAGGGCAAGGATACCAAGCGCGGTGTTCGAGCCGACGAGTGCCGAGGCCGCGGCGCTGATCGACCCGTCGCCGCCGCCGACGATGACCAGCTGGTCGCCACGTTCGGCGATCGCCTTGGCGCGAACCTCGCAGTCGCCGCCGTCGATGAGCTCGATGTCCGCGTCGACGCCGGCGGCTTTGAGCGCAGCGGCGACCTTGTCGGGAATGGTCGGGTCGCGGCGATGGTGCCGCCGCCGCGGTTGAGAAGGACGCTGACACTCATGGCGAAGAGCTACTGTGCTCCGACAGAAGCCACGAGAAGGCGCGGCGGAGAAACGCCTCGCCGCCATCGCGGACGATTTCGCCGTGGGCGACGAGGACATGTTCGGCGTGAAGTCGATCAAGGCTCGGATCTTCGGTCGAGCGGTGGCGCGATGGCGGAAGCTGATGCGGTAGTCGATCGGCGGGTGGCCCCAGCCCTCCATCATCTTCGACCACCGCGCGACTGGACGCATCCACCACGGCCAGTGGCGCTTCAAGAATACTTCGTGAACGTCTGCGACAGATCGGCGATCAACGCCGTGCGCGACCGGCGATGGAAGAAAATTACCTCATCGACGAACAGCGAGTTGTCGAGACTTAATATTGGTCGGACTGAGATTTCTTTCCCGCCCAGTTCGGCCGACATCGTCTTGCGTCAAGATAGCTGCACAGGCAGAAAGGCGGAAAGGTAGACCCGGCGCATTTGGATGCGACGGTCGACCTTCGTTCCCCACAGCTTGGCGTCCGGGAAAGCGGCCTGCCACTCAGCGCATGGAATTGTGTGAGAATGCACTACCTTGGTTGGGGCTGACGATGTGGCGCACCGAGGCCGAGTGCTCGAACTTGCCGCTCGATCTCTTGGGTCATTGCGACCGGTGACCAGATCCAAAGTCCGCCATCGGTCAAGGCGAACGATCCAAGGCCATGCGCCGTCGGATAATCGAAGCCGGTTGAGATCAGGAGAACAAATTCAAGCAGCAACGTTCAGGCGAGCACGAATGACAGGAATAGTCTAGGTTGAATTGCGCCAGCGCCTGCAGCATCCACGATCGCCTTAAGGACGAAGCTCGCGCACCGACGCCAGATGAATTGCCGGCACGCCCCCGGCACTCCCATATCGGCAACGATGACGATCCAGATCCGCACTTCCCTCGCCGAGCCCGAGACCGGCGAAGCATTCGTTCCGC
>CAWGRB010000005.1:0-7973 GCA_963824845.1 uncultured Alphaproteobacteria bacterium | reverse complement strand
CGGTCACGTGCAGCCGGTCGAGACAGCGAGCTGCCAGAAAGCGCGATACTGTATCGGCGCCGCCCTCGATCAGCATCCGGCGCATCCCGGCACGCGCCAGCGCATGACGATGGCCGACGGCTCGATATTTCCCTCAAGCGCCGGCAAAGCGATGATCTCGACGCCGGAAGGCGGTGTGCAATGCGTCCCCTCGGCCGTGATCAACAAGCGACGGATGCCGTCGTCAGCGAACAATCTGGGCATGGGCTCCGAGACGCCCCTTCGGATCGATGACGGCGCGAACCGGCTGAGGGCCCGGCGACCTGCCTGACCGTCAATTGCGGATCGTCGGCTATGGCCGTTCCAACACCGACGACGACGATGTCAACCAGCGCACGCAGCCTATGAAGATGCTCGATGCCGGCCGGCAATTGATATATTTCGAATGGCCCGGAAGCCGTCGCGATCCGACCGTCCAGCGATTGGCCGAGCTGACCCACGACACCAGATCATCCACGGCCCCCTTGCGCAGGGGACCGAACAGATCGGCCCAAACTTGCGGAAGAGACTGCTGTCCGTTACGAAACAAATGGACAAAGTCGTCCCAATGATCGCTGGGCGCGAATTTGCTGGTGGGGAAATTGCTGAGCTGCACGGCTGAGGTCAAAGGTCGGGTTTGATCCGTTATCAATGCCACTGTCGGCCAGTCTTGCACAGAAATCATCTGATTTCGACCGGAATGATTTAGGACTAGCGGTGTTTATACGAGCGCGTCCAGTGAAAGAGAGGTTCTTGTGAATGAGCGCCGCGCAAGCGTCATCAGGTTCTGCCTTGTTCGGTAGCCGAGAGTACACCAGCGTCAGCCGCGCCCTGGGAGAACTGCAGGCGCGAAGGCCAATTCAGATCAACGCTCCAGGTGAAGCCCTGTTCCTGTTACCGGTCGAGGGGCTCGATGACCGGCGGCTGACTGAATTCAGGTCGCTTTGCCGGCCCGTGGCGCCGGATCTCATTATTACGCAACAGCGTGCGCTGGCGCTCGGTCTGGAAGCATCGGCTCCGATGGCCGTTGCGGCTTCCCGAAGCATTTGACGCTGACAGCATCTTCAATCTGGTGGCCGAGCGGAAGAGCCGTTCGGCTGTGGAGGCAAGAGGCCGCAAGCCCCGCCGCGGCGGCGGCCATCCAGCTCGTCAAGCTGTCTCGCGGTCTGCCGGCGGTGCTTGCCGCAAACGTGATCGGCCACGACATCGTAGACCCGACCCATTCGTTCATCGCCGTCGACGCTGAAGCGGTCGATCGCTTTGCCATCGACGCGGTGAATTCGCTGGCTCGTCGCCAGCGAAGCCCTGGTTCCCCTCGCATCAGGTACTATGGCGCGCTTTGTCGTGTTCCGCGACGCAACGGGCACCGATCAGGTCGCCATCATTGTCGGCAAGCCCGACTTTGCCGAAGCCGGTCCCGGTCCGGCTTCATTCGGCCTGCCTGACGGGAGACGTGTTCGGCTCGCGGCGATGCGACTGCGGCGACCAGCTCGGCTCGCGCTGACCGCTGGAAGGCCTCGGCGGCGGGATCATTCTGTATCTCGCCCAGGAAGGCCGCGGCCTTGGCCTTGCCAACAAGATGAGGACCTACCGATTGCAGGACGGAGGTCTCGATACCTTCGATGCGAACACGACACTTGGCTTCGATGATGACGAACGCGACTATGGCATTGCCGCGCGCATGCTTCAGATGCTGAACTGCTCGCGGATTGTATTGCTCACCAACAATCCCGCCAAGCTCGATGGCCTTACACGGGCCGGGATCGAGATTGCCGCCCGCGTCCCGCTGGAAGCCCCGATCAATCCCCACAACAGGCGTTATCTGACGACTAAGGCGGCGCGATCCGGGCACCAGCTTTTCAACTTGAAGACCTTGGCCGGCCGAAAAGTCCTAGACGACGGGCGACGTCCGAAAGCGCCTGGCCTTGCGCATCGACAGCGCTATGTCGCGTTGCGGTAAGGGGCCGATGCTTCCATGCGCGTGAGCGCCGGCATTGCGCCTCGCGCTGAAGGTCCATGACATGTCAGGTCCTCGCCCCGCTCGACGCTCGCACTTTGCGGCTTCTGGTCATTGGAAGCGGTCTTGTGCTGGTCGGTCGCATTCGTTGTCATTGCGCTCCGCTATCGAGCTGGAGCTTTACGGCGATGGCGCGATGTTTTCCTATGCCGTCGCGGTGCAGGATGTTTGGGCGTTTCATTGGCACAATATCTCCGGCCGGTCGTCGGTCTTTCTGCTCAGCCTGTTGCCGGCCGAGATCGTGGTCGGATGACCGGGCAGCCCGTGGGCCGGAATTGTCACCTACGGGCTGCTTTTCTACATTTCTCCGTTGATCGGGCTGATCTTGACCTACGCGGCCGATCGCTCGCGCGGCCGCTTCATCTTCTGTCTATGCCTGCTGCTCGACCGCCCTGCTCTGCCCGCTGATCTTCGGCTTTCCAACCGAGATGTGGCTGGCCCACGCGATCTTTTGGCCGGCGCTTGGCGCTCAGCCATTATGCGAAGCGCACCATCGCTGGAGCAATTCTAGTTTTCGTCTGCACAACTTTTGCTCGCCTTCACGCATGAGGGCGCGCTTGGTATTGCTGTTTGCCATTGTGGCAACGCTGGCCCCGCGCGGCTTGCGCGACGTCCTGTTCGTGCGCGCGATGATCGGCCTGATCGTGATCCTGATACTGGCGGCCGCCTCGAAATTCGTGCTTCCGCCCGACGACTATTATGCAGGCGTGCTGTTGAGGGCCGCACTGCACTTCTTCGATCCTGAAGTCTTCAAGGTGGAGGTCGTCCTGCTGTTGCTGGCGGCGCTGACAGCTTATGGCGCGATCTTCGCGGCGATCTCCATGGCATCTCCGGAACGGGCATGGATCTATTCGCTCGGGATCGTGCTGGTGCCGCTCTCCGTCTACTGGCTGCTGTTCGACCATTCCGTCCACGCAAGCAGCCGATACTATTTACGCACCGTGCTGGTGCTCCTCACTCCCATGTTCGGGGCGGCAGCGGCATTGTCGGCGATGGCTGGAGATGGAATAACCTTTCCTCCGTTAGCCGGACTGCAGCACATCCTGATCTCGGCCGACAACCAGGCGCTTCGCGCACTCGCCGGGGCGTTTGCCGTCGTGATGGCGATCCATGCGGTCGAAACCGAAAAATTCGTCACGGCATGGGCCGATTACCGGACTGCAGTAGCGGCGCTGGCGACCGGCCATGAGGCAGACCCGGCGCTGGGGGATCCGCAGTTCGTTTCGTCGGAGCGGATTTCGCCAAAGCTCAATGCTCTATCCTGGTTCTCGACCATACCTTATCTATCCGTGGTTCTCGCGAACTTCTCACCGACCCGGCTGGTCATCGATCCCGCGGGAAATTACTTTTGGTTGTCCTGCGCGACCGCAACCCGAAACAAGGATGCCGATCGCGCGGTTCCGGTGCAGCCGCGCGAACTTGTCCGCATTTATTCGTGCCTTCACCGGTGAGGCTTTGCGTCGTCGCATCGCCGGCAATCTCATCTTGAAAATGGCCGACGAGAATGCCCGAGGATCGTCTTAACGCCGCCGTCAATCGAATCCTGCGGACTTGGTCACTCATCAAGATGGTGCCCGAGCATCGGCTGTCCGCGCTCCGTCCGTCACTCCTGGAGAAGCTCTCGGAACAAAGCCACAAGACCGAAGATGAACTCGTCGTTCTCGGGCTCAAATATCTTCATCAAGAGGGGCGTGGCGCGCCATGAGGTATACATGGCGCGGCTCATCCGGCACTGATAGTTCTGTGCATGTTTCCCGGCGGCACCGACCCGGACTCGACGAGACATACAGGACGAGACATACAGAGTGAAGCTGATCGTTTTCGACTTCGACGGCACGCTGGTGGATAGCCGCTCCCTGATTTTGGAGAGTCACCGGATTGTCTTTTCAGAATTTGGCTTGCCGCTTCCCCCGCCGGCCGACAGCCTCGCGCTGGTCGGCAAAACGCTCGATCTCATCCTGGCGCAACTGGCCGGCCCGGCGGCGCCGATCCGCGATATGGTAAGAGCCTACGACCTTCTGCTTCCAAAGCTGAGGGCCGATCCTGCGTTCGCCGAAAGACCGTTCGACGGGATAGCCGACCTTCTGCGCGATTTGAGCTTGGCTCCCCGCGCGGTGCTTGGAATGGCCACCGGGCACACATCCGTAACCGTTGCTCCGGCGCTGGCCGCACTTCGATGGCGCGACTTTTTTCGAACCATCCAGGCGGCCGACATGGCGCCTTCCAAGCCGCATCCTGCGATGCTGCTTCAGGCGCTTGAGGCAACGGGCGTGAAACCGGAGAACGCCATTTTTGTCGGCGACACGACGTACGACATGAAGATGGCACAGGCGGCGAAAGTGCGATCGATGGGTGTTAGCTGGGGGTATCATGAGGCGGAGCGGCTTGCCGCGGCGGGAGCGTATCGCGTTGCCTTCACCGTCGATGAGCTTCGCGACTGTCTGCAGGCCCTGCTCGATGATTAATGGGATAAGGCCGTCCCAAAAATCCTGGCTGGCGACGCGGTGCTGATCGCGCGAGTCTCGAGGCTGATTTTCCTGCTAACGGGGAATGTTGCAGGGAACCTCACGATTTTGGCGCCTCGCGGATTTGGCCGGGCAAAATTGGCGACCCTGCGGCTTTAAGATCGCGACGGAGCGAGAGGCGATCGCCTTGCCTGACGATGCCGTGAGTAACCCTAATCACAAGAGTTCGCGAAACCGGAAACGGTTCGCCGTTGTCTGCATCGATAGCAAGATTATAACTCTCGTTGTCCAAAGCGGATTGATCAAGCGCAAGTGGGACGATCTTAACCGCGTCAGCCGGCTGTTCCAATGCGGACAGCAAAGCACAGGGGGGAACAATGCTTCGGACCATTGAAGAATGGAAAACGGTCTTGCGCGACAAGTTCCCGCAGGATGCCGCGCAAAGGATCCTCCGCGAAATCCCGCACTACCGCAAAGGTGGCGGGTATGAATGCCAGGACATCGAACAATTAGCCAACGCGTTGCAGGCTTTCGCTTCGCTGCACGGCGAGGACCCGCACTCGACGGGAGGTAACTTCTAGGCGGACATTGATGCTTCGGCGGCACCCCGCCTCGCGCCAGGATACGAAAATTCGCGACCACAACATTCCCATTTGTCCAACAGGCGCCTGTTGTCCACAGCCAGCTTAAGCCGTGCAGCCGCGCACTGCACGCGGCCTCACGACCGGCAAAACGAGCGTTGAGTCTATCGCTCCCGAATTGCAGATTACGGATTTCCCCGTATTCGACTAATCTTGGTCCGGTTGGTCTTCTTCAACTGGTGTGCAGCGCACCCAATGATTGGGAAACAATCCGTGAAATTTCGGTCTTGACTAAACCCCCGATTGAGTAGAAACCCTCGCAACTCAAGGCACGTCTTGCTTTGAAAACGCACCGCGAAGTGAGGCACGGCTTTGCTGCGACGGTGAATTGCGCCGCAGTCAATACTGCAACGCTCGCGAGCCTAGCGGCCAGCCGGCAACACCGGCCGCGTCGAAATTGGATGCGGGCGCTGAACGTCAAGGTTCAGTCATGCCACGTGCGAGCACGAGCTATCGTCAACCTACCATCTGCGAACGAAGAACCATTCCGGCGCTGCTATCGCAGTTTGCCGGAAGAATGCAATTCGACCAAGTTAGTCAGTAAAGGGCCTTACCGCACTGAAAGGTGCGCAAGCTGATCGAGGGGGGTGATTAAGGGAAAGCACGGAATGCCAGGTGCCAGGAGACCCAGCAAGCCACTGGCCGCGTGAGGAGCTCCTGCGCAGCGAATTAAGTTTATTCTGAACGACACTTTTGGGGGCTGAATATGAGCATAAATAGCAATCGCCGACTGCGCGAGCGCGCGGTAGGCAACAACGCTTACAGCGAGACACTCAAGCACGCGGCGTTTCGCGGACAAACGGATCGTATCATCGAGGTGATCGCAGTCGGCGTGAACGTGAACGAGCCGACTGCGACGGCGATACGCCTCTCATGCTGGCGGCGGCACAGGGCCATGCAAGCATCGTCGCGGTGCTGCTGCAAAACGGGGCGGACGTGAGCGCGCACAACGACGAAGGTGAGACCGCGCTGCATCTGGCCGCCTATGGCGGCCACACCAAAGCCGTAAAAGCGCTGCTGGCTGCAGGCTCCTGTGTCGACGCGCGCGACAATGGCGGCAGCACGCCGCTCATGTGCGCGGCTTTTGGCGGTTACGCCGATGTCGCCATCGCACTCCTGGACTCCGGGGCCGACGTCACGATCAAGAACTTCGGCGGACACGGGGCCCTCGATCTTGGCGCGCGCAGCGGCCTTGATCTGCGCGGCAAGTTGTTGCAGTTCGAGCAGCGCGTCGACACTGCGCCCAATGGGACTGAGCGGCGGATCTCTCCGAATAGCGCAAGTGCTGACACGCGGCGCTGAAAAGCTGTCCAGCTAGGTTCGACGCGCTTCGGGCTTTTGGCGCGTCGCCTTGCGGCTTGACTCTGCGAGTTGCGCCTGCCGAGCGGGCGCAGTCTCGTTGCGTTCGGCGGGCCGGGCCTCCTAACCCGGGATCGTAAATGGCTGAGTATGCTTCTTCGTGCGCGCACTTGCGCTCATAAGACGACGACCACAGGAGCCAACGCCCGATCCAGTGATCTTCCGTCCGAGAAGGCAGCCATCGAAGACGCTTGCGACATGTCATCGCGGGCGGTCTTGTCCGGGGCTCTCGAAGAGCCCGTCACGCTGCCTTCCGACTTCAAGAGAGACCTCTTGCATCGAAAAGGCCGCTCACACACGCCTTCGCGGCGGCTATGATGCGGCAATCCCGAATGCTCAGAGGCAGTCCGGCCTTCGCTGCTGCATTGCGATAGCTGAAATCAGCCATGCCGTTGCCACAAACATGAACCAAGAAATGTCGCTTTGCTGAATGACTGTCGGCTTTTGGACGCGCTGACGCGTCAAGGCACGTGGGCGGGATAGCCATGACCCCTTGATGATTTCCGCACTGGCAAGGGTGCGGCATCCTTTGGACGTCAGACGCAATACGGACGCCACGACCGAACGATCTGCCTTTGCCGCCCCTGTCGTGCCGTTGAGGCGGAGTCCATCAGACATATCCTAACCGGCCCCCCTCCCCCGAGCGCCTGCGCCAGATCGATCGCGCGTTCTTTGGGCCGTTTATTTTAGGGAGAAGTACGGCGCGGGAGGCGACAAAGCGCTTCAGAACAGTCGGATCCGCTACTACGGTTCGGTTCAACCCTCGAACAATGCGGGCGAGTTGGCCGGGCGTCGTTATGTGCATGAATTTGATACCATGACCGGTTTGACGCGCGGTTGGCACGAGACGTTGGATCGGACGGGTAATGTTCGGCTAGTTCGCCCTGAGCGGGACGATGGAATTAAGAGAAACTATCAATTCGACGACGATGGTCGATACAAGCGGAGTTGGTGAATGGAGCTCGATCTCCAAGCCGTCCGTCGGGTGTTCGAGGACGTGTTGAACGGTTGTATGTCGCGAGAGCGAGCGGATCGCTGGGCGCACGCGGTGGTGCAGGAGGAGGAAACCGGTATCGTTACATACTCGCCACCTCGTGCAAGAGAACGCATTTGGGCCGGCGTGATGTATCTTTACGGGATCGACGCGACGACGGCTCCTGGCGTGTACCTTCATACTGACGGGGACATCAGGAAAGGCATGACGGTATGTATCGGTGAGGTCGGCGATGACCGGGTTGGCGACGATGCCGCGGGCTATCGAGCGACCGCGGCAATGGGTCACCGCAAATAGGATCGTATTCTTAATTTTCTTGCACTAATTTTCTTGCACTAGTTTTGTGCAGCACAGACATCGAAGAGGTGTTGCTCGACAAATAAGATCGACGATGGCGTAACCGCTGATGCGGAGGTCGTAGACGTTTTTTCCACGCCGCTTGTGCGAAGCGGCGGAATAAGGAGCAGCCGATTATGGTC
>CAWGRB010000004.1:0-62678 GCA_963824845.1 uncultured Alphaproteobacteria bacterium | reverse complement strand
CGGCCGGACGAACGCTACGCGCACGCGACGAGGCTGCCACTAGGCTGCGAACGAGTTAACCATAAGTCGTTGGTTTCACGCGGTGAGCGGCGCCAGGTTCAGAAGGCGTCAACCGCGAGCTTCATCACGGTTTCGGCGCCCGCCTCGACCTTGCGGCGAAGCCCACCCGACAGCGGAAGCTCGCGAGCAGCGTAGAAAGCGGCGGTGGCGAGCTTCGCTTCGTGGAAGCCGCGGTTGGAATTGTTGGCGGCTAGGGCCCGTGCCGAAGCCGCCGCCATCCGGAGCCACATCCACCCCAGGCTGACCAGGCCCATCAGCTCCATATAGGGGTAAGCGCCAGCCCCCGCATTGTCCGGATCGGCGGCCGCATTCTGCGCGAGCCAAATCGTAGCAGCCTGCAAATCGGCCAGGGCAGAGTCCAGCGCGGCAGCAACGCCCGCCGGATCGCCCGCGCTCTTCGCTTCGGCGATTTCGTGGCCGACCAACTGCAAGAAGGCGCGGATCGCCCTGCCGCCATCCCTCGGCAGCTTGCGGCCGACGAGGTCCATCGCCTGGATGCCGTTGGTGCCCTCGTAGATCTGGGTGATCCGCGCATCCCGGACGAACTGTTCGAGCCCATGCTCGCGGATATATCCGTGGCCGCCGAGCACCTGCTGGGCAAGCACCGCCGCCTCGAAGCCTTTGTCGGTCAGATAGCCCTTGATGACCGGCGTCAGCAGGCCGAGCAGGTCGTCGGCCTCGGTCCGCTGTTGCTCGTCCGGCGAGCGGCGGACAAGGTCGACCAGCAAGGCGCCCCACAGTACCAGCGCCCGCCCGGCTTCGTTCCATGCCTTCGCCTGCATCAGCATCCGGCGCACATCGGGATGGACGATGATCGGATCGGCCTTGGCGTCGGCCTCCCGGTCATCCGGGTTGAGCGCACGGCCCTGCCGCCGCTCCTTGGCGTAGGCGACGGCGTTCTGATAGGCGACCTCGCCCTGTGCAAGGCCCTGCAGGCCGACACCGAGGCGCGCGGCGTTCATCATGATGAACATCGCCTGGAGGCCCTTGTCGGGCTCGCCGACCAGCCAGCCCTTGGCACCGTCGTAGTTCATGACGCAGGTGGCGTTGCCGTGGATGCCCATCTTCTTCTCGAGCGCGCCGCACGAAACGGCGTTGTGATCGCCGAGCGACCCGTCCTCATTGACCAGGAACTTGGGCACGACGAACAGCGAAATGCCTTTCACATTGTCCGGCGCACCCGCGATCTTGGCCAGCACCAGGTGGATGATGTTCTCGCTGAGATCGTGCTCGCCGGACGAGATGAAGATCTTGGTTCCGCTGATTGCGTAGCTTCCGTCGGCTTGCGGCTCGGCGCGGGTCTTGAGGAGGCCGAGGTCGGTCCCGCAATGCGGCTCCGTCAGGTTCATGGTGCCGGTCCACTCGCCGGTCACCATCTTCGGGACGTAGCGCTGCTTGAGGTCGTCGGACGCCTTGACCAGAAGCGCCGCGATCGCGCCGGAGGTCAGGCCCTGGTACATTTCGAACGCGTGGTTGGCGGACAGGATATATTCGCTGACCGACGTTCCGACGACCTGCGGCAGTCCCTGCCCGCCGAACTCCTCGGGCGCCGTCAGGGTCGGCCAACCGCCCTCACGGAACTGCCGATAGGCGTCCTTGAAGCCGGGTGGCGCCGTCACCGATCCGTCCTCGGCGCGCTTGCATCCGACCTCGTCGCCGATGCGGTTCAGCGGCGCCAGCACCTCGCCCGCGAACCGCCCCGCCTCCTCGAGGATGGCATCGACGAGATCCGGCGTTGCATTGGCGAAGCCCGGCAGGTTCGAATAGCGGCCGATGTCGAGCACCTCATTGAGGATGAAGCGCGTTTCGCGGACGGGCGCGGTGTAGATCGGCATTCAGCTTACCTCCGTGTCAGTTAGTCCTATTGCGCGCTTGCGTAGCCGTCCAGCGGGTGCATCCTGCGTTCAGTCACATCCGTATATCGGGCGCAGGAGGAGACGATGATGAAGCTTTCGACGCTGGGAATTGTCGCGTTTGCATCGCTGGTCGCAATGCCGGCCGGAGCCGCGCCGCGTACCGAGACGGCAGTTCTCGCCGGCGGCTGCTTCTGGGGCATGGAAGGTGTCTTCGAGCACGTGAAGGGCGTCAAGCAGGTCGTCTCGGGCTATGCCGGCGGCAGCGCCGGGGACGCGGATTACGACAGGGTCAGCTCAGAGAGGACCGGCCACGCCGAGGCGGTGAAGATCAGCTACGACCCAAGCCAAGTCAGCTATGCTCAGCTGCTGCAGGTCTACTTCACCGTGGCGCACGACCCGACCGAGGTGAATCGCCAGGGGCCCGACACCGGCACCAGCTATCGCTCGGCGATCTTCCCCCAGTCAGCCGGCCAGGAGCGGTTCGCGCGGGCCTTCATCGCGCGGCTGAATGGAGCGCACATCTACAAGGCACCGATCGCGACGAAGATCGAGCATGGCGGTTTCTACCCCGCCGAGGCCTTCCATCAAGGCTTCTATCGCAAGCACCCGACCTACCCGTACATCGTGGTTAACGACCGCCCGAAGGTTGCCGCGTTGCAGCGGAAATTTCCGGCCCTTTACAAGTCGTAAGCCGCTAAGCCGTTAAGATTTCACCGCTTATCTGCCGATGCGCATCGACCAGGGGGCGACAAGCGGGATCGCCGCTCCTATATCGCGCCGCAACCTGCTGCGACTCTTCGGGGTGGAACCAAAGTCGATGCTGACGACCAATCCGTTCGACGACGACAAGCTGCGCGAGGAGTGCGGCGTGTTCGGAATCTGGGGCGCGGACAACGCGTCGAGCTTCGTCGCCCTCGGGCTGCACGCGCTTCAGCATCGCGGCCAGGAAGCGGCGGGCGTCACCAGCTTCGACGGCAAGCATTTTCACTCGCACCGGGCGATGGGCCATGTCGCCGGCAACTTCGATCGCGACGATGTCATCCGGCAGCTCGCCGGCCGCACCGCAATCGGTCACGTCCGCTATTCGACGACCGGAGAGACTGCTCTCCGCAACGTTCAACCGCTATTCGCGGAGCTCGCCGAGGGCGGCTTTGCAGTCGCTCACAACGGCAATCTCTCGAATGCGCTAAAGCTGCGCCGGACGCTCAACCGCCGAGGCTCGATCTTCCAGTCGACCAGCGACACCGAGGTCATCATCCACCTCGTCGCCACCTCCAACTTCGCCAGCCCGCTCGATCAGCTGACCGACGCGCTGAAGCAGGTCGAAGGCGCCTACTCGCTTCTTGTCCTCACCGAGCAGGGACTGATCGCCTGTCGCGACCCGCTCGGCATCCGGCCGCTCGTCATGGGCAAGCTCGGCGAAGCGACGATTTTCGCGTCGGAGACGGTCGCGCTGGACGTCATCGGCGCGACCTTCATCCGCGACGTCGAGCCCGGCGAGCTGATCCTCGTCAATGATTCCGGGATTCGCTCCTTCCGGCCGTTCGACAAGGTTAGCCCTCGCCCGTGCATCTTCGAGCACGTCTATTTCTCGCGGCCGGACTTGGTCGCCGACGGACAGTCCGTCTACGAAGTCCGCAAGGCGATCGGCGCGGAATTGTCGGCCGAGGCGCCCGTCGAAGCCGATTATGTCGTGCCTGTGCCCGACAGCGGCGTTCCGGCGGCGATCGGCTTCAGCCAGGCGAGCGGAATCCCGTTCGAGCTCGGCATCATCCGCTCGCACTACGTCGGGCGCACGTTCATCCAGCCGAGCCAGGACGTCCGCCACCTCGGCGTCAAGCTCAAGCACAACGCGAATTCAGCGCTGGTCGGCGGCAAGCGGATCGTCCTCATCGACGATTCGATCGTCCGCGGAACCACCAGCGTGAAGATCGTTCAGATGATGCGCGATGCCGGCGCCCGCGAAGTGCACATGCGCATCGCCTCCCCGCCGACGCGGCACAGCTGCTTCTACGGCGTCGACACGCCCGAGCGCGCCAAGCTGCTCGCCGCACAGATGAGCGTCGAGCAGATGCGCGACTACATCAACGCCGACAGTCTCGCGTTCATTTCGATCGAGGGACTTTACCGCGCCCTCGGGCAGGAGCGGAACGCAGCAGCTCCGCAACGCTGCGACGCCTGCTTCACCGGCGCCTACCCGACGATGCTGACCGACGTCGCCGAGAAGGAGGGGGCCGCCGCTCTCTCGCTGGTCGCCAGCCGGTAGCGCTCGGCCACGGTTTCCAATCCGTCCGCCACGCTCTAGGGCGCCGGCCATGATCGACATCAAACCCTTCAGCGGCAGGTCCGCCCTCGTCACCGGTGCCAGCCGCGGCATCGGCGCCGCGATTGCCGAGGCTCTTGCCGCCGCCGGTGCGCACGTGATCATGGTCGCTCGGACAGCGGCAGCGCTCGAAGAGGTCGAAGAGCGCATCCACGCGGCCGGCGGCAGCGCCACCATCGCCCCGCTCGACCTTACCGAAGGCGAGTCGATCGCCAAGCTCGGTGCCGCCGTCGCCGAACGCTGGGGCAAGCTCGACATGCTCGTGCTCAACGCCGCAATCCTCGGCTCGCTGACGCCGGTGCAGGACATCGACCCCAAGGAATATTCGCGGGTGCTGACCCTCAACCTGCTCGCCAACCAGGCGCTGATCGCGGCGTTCGATCCGCTTCTGCGCAAGGCCGACCGTGCCGACGTCGTGGCGCTGACCTCGTCGGTCGGGGCCAAGCCGCACGCCTTCTGGGGCGCCTATGGTTCGTCCAAGGCGGCACTCGAGGCGCTGCTCGGCACCTATGCCGACGAGACCGCCTACACCGGGCGAATCAGGGTCCACATCGTCGACCCGGGCGCCACCCGCACGCGCATGCGCGCCCTCGCCTTCCCCGGCGAGGAGCCGGAAACGGTCAAGCCGCCGGAAACCGTCGCCGCCGCAATCGTCGAACGACTGGCGAGCGATGTCCCGACGGGCGAAAAGATCCGCGTCGAAGCCTGAGCTTCATCACAAGGTGAGATCGTCGAACCAGACTGCACCGGCGGGCGAGTGGACGTGGAGCTCGAACTCGACCGTCGCCGGGTTGCCGTCGGTATCGGCGTAGAATGTCCAGTCCTTGCTACCGTTCGAGCTGGCCTGGACTTCATACCAGATTGAGTTCGCCGCGGCCGAGCCGGCGACGACGAACGCCTGGTCGCCGCCCAGATTGACGTTCGCATCGATCGACGAGAGGTCGATCTGGTCGTCGCCATTGCCTTCGCCCTGCAAGCTCGAGAAGTCCGTGATGCGGTCGGTTTCGAGCGGCGTCGAATCACTGGCGTCGTAGAAGAAGAAGCAATCGCTGCCCTGCCCGCCGGCCAGCCGGTCGGCTCCTGCTCCGCCGGCTATGAAATCGTCGCCAGCACCCCCATCGAGCACGTCGTTCCCGGTGTAACCCTGGACGTAGTCGTCGCCGTCGCCGCCCGCGACCCGGTCGTTGCCTTCGTCACCGAATAGATAATCGTTTCCGGCGCCGCCGCTGATCGCGTCATTGCCCAACTCGCCGCCGATATAGTCGTTGCCGGCGCCGCCGCTCACGACGTCATTGCCGTCGCTTGCGAAAATGCAGTCGTCGCCGGCGCCGCCATATAGATGATTGTCGAGACCATTGCCGTACAGCGTCAGACCCGCAGCATTCGCGACAACGCCGTTCTCGACATTGTCGGGCAGGGTCAGGTCGACCGTTGTCCGGACCGCGTCCGTGCCCTCGCCGCCGTTCTCGATCACCACGTCGCCGACGCTGTCGACATAATAAGTGTCGTTGCCGGCACCGCCCGCCATGATGTCGTCGCCCTGGCGCCCGATCAGCGCATCGTTACCGGCTTCGCCCTGCAGCCGGTCGTTGCCGAGGCCACCGTCGAGCGCGTCGTTGCCGTCGCCACCCCACAGGATGTCGTCGCCGGCCTTGCCGTTCAAATGGTCGTTGCCGTCGAGTCCGAGCATGGTCTCGGCATTCCCCGAGCCGGTGATGCCATTGGCGAGGGCGTTGCCGGTGATCGTCGCAGCTCCCGGCGTGCTGCCGGCATAACTCCCGATAACCACCCGCTCGAGATTGTCGCCGAGGACGTAATCCATTCCGCGCGCGAGCTGCACGGTGTCGATCCCCTCGCCGGCATATTCGACGATGACCCCGCCGTGGCTCGTTGCAGAGACCCGGTAGGTATCGTTGCCCTCGCCGCCGTACAGGGTGAGGTTGCCGCCGCTCACCAGGTCGACGAACAAATCGTTGCCATCGCCGCTGTAAAGCTTGCCCGTCACCGAAAAGCCGGACCCCACGAAACGCGTCGCGGCCCGCACCGAGATCGGCGGTCAGGTCGGTGATATTCGCGGCGAGGTTGACGCGGTCGCTGCCGTCGCCGCCGGCGATCGTCTGTCCCGAGCCGGCGCGAAGAACGAAGAGGTCGTCGCCGGCACCACCCGATGCGCTCACCTCCGGCGCCCAGATGTCGAAGCGGTCGTCACCCAGTCCGCCATCGACGCTCGCCATCCCGGACAGCAGGCGGATGACATCGTTGCCATCGCCCATCGCAGCGGTCGTCGCCGTGCCGCCGGCGACAGTCAGCGCGTCGTCGCCCGCAAGAAACTCCAGCGTGTAGTCGCCGGGCGCGCGCACCGCGTAGGCATCCGCACCATCCGAGAAGACCTGGATCGGCATTGGCTGTACCCCTCGGCTCGCGTGAACAGATCGCGAACTCCGATGGGGGTAAAGCGTGAACCTCGGTCGCGGCTACATGCGCGGGCCGGAGATTGGTCCGGTACGGATCAAGTTGATGCGGCTAAAAAAATGCGGCGCCGGGCATGAGACCCGGCGCCGCGATTTCGGACAGGCGCTTCCTAGAGGACCAGGTCGTCGACCGCGAGGGTGCCGGTCGTAAGGTGCACCATCAGCTGGAAATCGGCCGTCGTGTCGCCGTTCACGTCGGCATTGAGGACCATGTCGGCCGACCCGTCGCTGTTGTGAACGATCGACGAGTACCAGATGCTGTTCGCGGCGGCGGTATTGTCGCTCCAGGCGAAGGCCTGGTCTCCGCTTGCCGTCGTATTCGCATCGATTGCGCTGAAGTCGAGGATGTCGTCCCCGGCAACCGGACCGGCGTTGCTTTGCATGTCGGTGATCGAGTCGGCCGACCCCGGCAGCGAATCGGTGGTCGCGAGGAACACGAAACGATCGCTTCCGGCATTGCCGGTCATGGTGTCGGCACCATCCCCGCCAACGAGGAAATCGTCGCCATTGCCGCCGTTCAGGACGTCGTGACCGGCGCCGCCGTAGAGATTGTCGTTGCCGTCGCCCCCGTTGACCAGATCGTTGCCGTCCTGACCGAACTGGGTGTCGTTTCCGGCATCTCCGCCGAGAACGTCATTGCCGTTGCCGCCGTACAGGAAGTCGTCGGAGGCGCCGCCGCGGATGTAGTCGTTGCCGTCGCCGCCATCGAGCGTGTCGGTGCCGGCATTGCCATACAGGTGATTGTCGAGCGCATTGCCGTAGAGGCCGATGCCGGTGGTGCTGGCAACCACGCCGTATTCGATATTGTCGGCGAGCGTCAGAGTGACGGTAGTGCGGATGGCGTCCGTACCTTCGCCCGGATTCTCGATGACGGAGTCACCGAGGCTGTCGACATAATAGGTGTCGTTGCCGGTCCCGCCGATCATCGTGTCGTTGCCTTCGCGGCCGACCAGCAAGTCGCTGCCGGCGTCGCCGTACAGGGTGTCGTTGCCGAGGCCGCCATCGACGAGGTCGTTGTCGTTGCCGCCGTGGATGATGTCGTCGCCGCCCTTGCCGAGCAGGCGGTCGTTGCCGTCGAGCCCGAAGATGGTCTCGGAATTGCCCGACCCCGTGATGCCGTTTGCAAGCGCATTGCCGGTGAGCGTCGCTGCGAGGCCGGTGCTGCCCTGATAGCTGCCGAGAATGATCCGCTCGATATTGTCGGGCAGGGTGTAGTTCATCCCGCGCGAGACCTCGACGGTATCGGCGCCCTCGCCAGGGTTCTCGATGAAGTTGGCGTAATTGGCACCCCAGGCGCGATAAACGTCGTCGCCGGTGCCGCCGTAGATATTGAGGTTCGAGCTGCCGCTGATGTCGACGAACGTGTCGGCCCCGGACCCGCCGTAGATGTTGCCGGTCAGCGTGTAGCCGTAGCCGACGAAGCTGTCGTCGCCGGCGCCAAGATCGGCATTGATGTTAGCTAACGTTGGCCGCGAGGTTGACGCGGTCGTTGCCGTCGTCGCCGTGGATCGTCTGGTCCGATCCGCCGCGCATCACGAAGAGGTCGTTGCCGATGCCGCCGGAAGCGGTGACGCCGGATGCAAGGATATCGAACCGGTCATCGCCGGCTCCGCCGTCGACGGTCGCCATTCCAGACTGCAGCCGGACGTAATCGTTGCCGTCGTCCATGGTCGCGGTGGTGGTCGTGCCGCCCGCCACGGTCAGCGAGTCATCGCCGCCGAGGAAGTCGAGGATGTAATCCCCCGGTGCCGTGACGGTGTACGTGTCAGGACCGGAAGTGAAGGTTGGAGTCGGCATCTACAGTACCCCTCTATTGCGCGAACGCGCGTCCAGCTCCGCCGAGTTGCGAGCAGACGGACTCAAACGAAAAGCCTGCCGCAAGTTCCAGAAGACCTGCAAATCAGGGGACAAAAGCGCCCTTCGCGAGCGTTGCGGCAATGGCATTGCCTTCGTCCGTCCCAGAAGAGGACAGGTTCGACACGCCGGAACCGCCAGGGCGAAGGGCATGACCGGGCGGGCGAAGACGCTTCGCTGCGCTTGAAGGCGTCGGTGCTTTGCGGCATCGGCGGCTCATGACCAAAAGCACCGGCGCCAGGACAGGTGGGCGGATTCTCGTCGACCAGCTGAAGATCCAGGGCTGCGATCGGCTGTTCACCGTTCCCGGCGAGAGCTTCCTCGCGGTGCTCGACGCGCTTCACGACACGCCGGAGATCGAGACGATCGTCTGCCGGCAGGAGGGCGGCGTCGCCTACATGGCCGATGCCGACGGCAAGATGACGGGACGGCCCGGCATCGCCTTCGTCACTCGCGGCCCGGGCGCGACCAACGCCAGCGCCGGAGTCCATGTCGCCTTCCAGGATTCGACCCCGATGATCCTCTTCATCGGCGACGTCGCGCGCGGCGACCGGGACCGCGAAGGCTTCCAGGAGATCGATTTTCCAGCCTTCTTCGCGCCGCTCGCCAAATGGTCCGCGCGGATCGAGGACGCTCGCCGCATTCCGGAATATGTCGCACGCGCCTGGCGGATCGCAACGGCGGGACGCCCGGACCCGGTCGTCCTCGCACTTCCGGAGGACATGCTTCGCGACGAGGTCGAGGTCGCCGATCGCCCGCCTGTCCCGCCGCTCGCCGAAGCGCCGGATCCCGGCGCGATGCAGGCCTTGTTCGAGCTTCTCAAGGAAGCCGCCGCCCCGGTCGCCATCGTCGGCGGCGCCGACTGGAGCCCGCGCGCCGCGCACCATTTCGCCAATTTCGCTTATCGCCACGGAATTCCGGTCGCTGCGGCGTTCCGGCGCCAGGATGCAATCTGCAACACTTGCCAGGTCTATGCCGGTAACCTTGGCTACGGCCCGAACCCGAAGCTTCAGCAGCGCATTCGGGACGCCGATCTCGTCATTGCCGTCGGCGCCCGGCTGGGGGAAGCCACGACCGACGGGTACACGCTGATCACGCCCGAGCATCCGGGCCAGACGCTGGTCCACGTCCACCCCGATCCCAACGAGCTCGGCCGGGTTTATCAGGCCGATTTGCCGATCTGCGCCGACATGGGCGAGTTCGCCGAGATGATCGACGAGTGGATCGACCCCGACTGCGTCCGCTTCTCCTGCGGCGAGCAGGCGCATCGCGAATGGCTCGAGTGGAGCGACCCCAATCCGCGGGAGGGGGTGACCCTGGACCTCGGCCCCTGCGTCGCAGCGATGCGCGAGGCGCTTCCCGACAACACCATCATCTGCAACGGCGCCGGCAACTTCTCCGGTTGGTGGCACCGCTACTGGCGCTACGGAACGATGCCGACGCAGCTCGCGCCGACGAGCGGCACGATGGGCTATGGCCTCCCCGCCGCCGTCGCCGCAGCGCTCCGCTTCAAGGACCGGCCCGTGGTCTGCGTCGCAGGAGACGGCGACTTCCTGATGAACGGGCAGGAGCTGGCGACCGCTGCCCAATATGGCGCCGACCTGCTCGTCGTCCTCGTCGACAACGGCGCCTACGGCACCATCCGAATGCATCAGGAACGCGAATATCCGGAACGGATTTCGCGCGACCGAACTCAACAACCCGGATTTCGCGGCGCTTGCCCGCGCCTTTGGCGGCTGGGCAGAAACGGTCGAGCGGACGGAGGACTTCGCGCCGGCGCTCGGCCGCGCGCTCGAGCAGCGCGGCATCCGCCTGCTTCACTGCAAGACCGCGTCGAGCAGATCAGCAACGCGACCACCATCGCCGCGCTTCGAGACCGCGTCCGGCGCTAGTCCGGATGCTCCTCGCCTAGAAGCGCGCGGTTGTGGGCCGCGGGACAACTGCCGACCGGCTTGGGCAAATATTTCTCGCTTGGAAGCGGATTGCCGAGTTCCATGACCGGAGCCTTGGTGAGCTGTTCGAACAGAAGGTCGAAATCCTGGAAGTTGCCGCGGGTCGCCCCGCTTCTGGGCTCGCGAGCAGCGGTATCGATCAGTTCGCGGACCGAGCGGTGCGGCGCAGCGGCGGCGGCAGCCTGGTGCGCCGTGATCGCCGCTTCATGCTTTTCCGGATCGTGTCGCGTCCGTGACCTCGGCACACTCTGCTCCACCAAATTCGTCTAACGGAACAACGCGCTGCCGAGGCAATGCTCCCAACGATCCACGTCCGAAACGGACGCACTGTCACAGCCCGAACGGATAAGTCTCATCGGCCGCGACATGGCCGCCCGGTCGCTGCTTACCTGGCAGCGGGGTGACGGCGCTGGTCTCGTCGAACCAGACCCAGCGTCGAACTGCCGCGGCAGGATCGCCTCGCTGTAGTGGCTCCAGCGTTCCGTCTCGGGCCGGTAGATGACGCCGATGAACCGTTCGAGCCGCGGCTCCATCAGCTCTTCGCGCACCGTCGCGGCCGACCTCTCCTTCGCGAAGGTCGAGCAGGAAGCGGCCAATGCCGCTGTCGTGGCCCACCCGCTCGTAGCTGTCGGGGAGCGACGGCCGCACCTGCTTGATCTTCATCGGCTCGTCCCAGTCGTCGGCGGCCGCGACAGTGCCGCTGTGGGTGCCGAAGCCGATCAGCCGCGCCTTCGCGTCGAACCGTTCCTTGCTCAGCTGGCCGATGTTGATCTCGTCGCGGCGCTGACCCATGTCGGTGAAGGCGGCGTTGCCGATGTGGCTGTTGTGCGCCCAGACCACGGCCTTGGCGGTCGGGCCCTTGGCGTCGAGCAGCTGGCACAATGTTTCGAACATGTGCGTGTCGCGCAAATTCCAGCTCTCCGCCGAGCCGTGGTACATGACGCGGTAATAGGCCTCGGCATTCTTCACGAGCCGGGCGTTGGCCGCGGCGTCCAGCCACTCGTCGCACTCCTCGCCCAGGCAGTCGAAGTCGCGCTGGCTGAGGTCGCGAAGCATCTCGCATCACGCCGAATTCGCAGCGCGCATAGCCTTCGCTCAGCGCGACCGCGCCATAGCGCGCCGGATCGTCCGCCCATGGTTCGAGGCACCCGTAGCGGCGGCGGGCGATGCGGGCGAGCCTCGGGGTCCTGCTCCTCGAGGAAGTCGATCACCGCCCGCATCGACGCACTCAGGTTATAGAGGTCGAGGCCGTAGAAGCCGCACATCCGCTCGTACGGTCGCTGCGCATTGTGGCCGCGCAGCCAGCGAACGAAGGCATCGACTTCGACATTGCGCCACATCCAGGTCGGGAAGCGCTCGAACGCCGCCTGCTCCCCGTCGCGAGGCTCGCGGTGACGGACGTAGCGGTCGATCGTTGCGGCGTCCGGCCAGTCGGCCTCGACGGCGACGATGGTGAAGCCGTGGCGCTCGACCAGCCGCCGCGTGATCGCCGCGCGGGCACGGTAGAATTCGGACGTGCCGTGGCTCGCCTCGCCGAGCAGCACGACGCGTGCATCGCCGAACCGGTCGAACATCGCGCCGAACGCCGGATCGTCGATCTCCGGCAGCGGCTCGGCCGCCTGCGCGATCAGTTGCGGCAGGGTGCGGGTCAGCGTGTCAGCCATCTTTCCATCCCTCTTCGCCGATCAAGGGAACGAAGCGGACCGCGCCAAGGTCCGACCGCTCCGATCCGCGCGTCCGCTCTCTTCGTCACCTTGACCAGCCGCTGCACGCCGCCTGGCTCGCCCGATGGGCATCACCAGCCATCCGCCGGCGGCGAGCTGATCGATCAACGGCTGCGGCACGTGGCTGCCGCTCGCCGCGGCAAGGATCGCGTCATAGGGGGCGCCGGCCGGCCAACCGGCAGTGCCGTCGCCCTCGACAATCTCGACATTGTCGTAGCCCATTCGGGCGAGCCGCTCGCGGGCGAGATCGACGAGCTCGGGCTGACGTTCGATCCCGACCACTTTTGCGGCGATGCGGCTGATGAGGGCCGCCGCATAGCCGGAGCCCGAGCCGACCTCGAGCACGCGGTCTCCAGCACCGATCTCGGCCGCTTCGATCATCAGTGCGACGATGTAAGGCTGCGAAATCGTCTGCCCCGCGGCGATCGGCAGCGGATGGTCGCCGTAGGCAAGATGCGCGTGTTCGCGGGTAACGAAAGCCTCGCGCGGAACCGAGCGAAAGGCGTCCAGAATGCGCAGATCGGAGATTCCGCGGCGCCGCAAGCTGCCGCTCGACCATCGCCTCGCGATCGGCGGCGAAGTCCGCTGCCAATGTGTCCACGAGCCTGCCAACGCGCGGGCCGCGAGTCGCGTTGCTAGATCAGGCCGGCGAGTGGGCTGGACGGATCGGCATAACGCCGCTTCTGCATGCGCCCGGCGAGATAGGACGAGCCGCCCCGCCTCGACCGCGGCCTTCATCGCGCGCGCCATCAGCACCGGCTCCTTGGCCTCGGCGATCGCGGTGTTCATCAGCACGCCGTCGCAGCCGAGCTCCATCGCCACCGCGGCGTCGCTCGCCGTGCCGACGCCGGCGTCGACCAGCACCGGCACGCTCGGCGCCCTCGACGATGAGGCGGATGGTCACGCGGTTCTGGATGCCGAGGCCCGAGCCGATCGGCGCGCCGAGCGGCATGATCGCGACCGCGCCCGCTTCCTCCAGCTGCTTCGCGGCGATCGGGTCGTCGACGCAATAGACCATCGGCTCGAAGCCCTCCTTGACCAGGACCTCGGTCGCCCGCAGCGTCTCGCGCATGTCGGGATAGAGCGTCCGCGCCTCGCCGAGCACCTCGAGCTTCACCAGGTTCCATCCGCCCGCCTCGCGCGCCAGGCGGAGCGTGCGGATCGCGTCCTCGGCGGTGAAGCAGCCGGCGGTGTTCGGCAGATAGGTGACCTTCGCCGGGTCGATGAAATCGGTCAGCACGCGGCTGGTTCGGATCGGAGATGTTGACCCGCCGCACCGCGACGGTGACGATCTCCGCGCCCGACGCCTCGACCGCCGCGGCATTCTCCTCGAAGCTCTTGTACTTGCCGGTGCCGACGATCAGCCGCGACGTGAACGTGCGTCCCGCGACGGTCCAGCTGTCGGCACGGATATCCTGCTGCGCGGTCACTCAACCACCTCCGACGAAATGCACGATCTCGAACCAGTCCCCGTCCTCGACGCAGACCTCGCGGAAGGTCGAGCGCGGGACGATCTGCGAGGTTGCGCTCGACCGCGACCCGGCCGGGATCGAGCCCAAGCTCGTTCAGCATCTCGACGATGCTGATTCCGCCGGGCACCCGCCGGTGCTCGCCATTGATGCTGACCGAAAGGCTGTCGTCCGGATCCATGGCACGAGCGGATAGGAGGGCTTGCGCGGCAGCGCAAATGGCATGCGCGGTGTCGCAGCTGAGACTGTGTTCAGGGTGGACGCGGGGCCGCTCGTCTGACAGAGCGCTGCCCGAGCAAAGACAGGATACAGCAATGCCGCAACCGAAGGACGGGAGCAGCCGCGCCGCAGACGGCGCGATGCGCATCGATCCCGGACTGGTGCGTGAGCTCGCCGAGCTCCTCACCGCCAATGCACTGACCGAAATTGAAGTCGAGGACGGCGACCGCCGCATCCGGGTCGCGCGCGACCCCGCGCCGGTCTTCGGCACCGCCGCGAGCGCACCGATGCCGGTCGCTGCGGCGCCCTCCGGCCCCGCTGCGCCGCAGCCCGCGGCAGCCGCTCAGTCCGGCCGGCTGAAGAGGTCTCCGGCGAAGCGATCAAATCGCCGATGGTCGGCACCGCCTATCTGTCGCGCCGAGCCGGGAGGGAAGCCGTTCGTCGAGGCTGGCGATAGCGTGAAAGCCGGCGACACGCTGGTGATCGTCGAAGCCATGAAGGTCATGAACCCGATCACCGCGCCCGCCGGCGGCGTGGTCAAGAAGATCCTGATCAGCGACGGCCAGCCGGTCGAGTTCGACCAGCCGCTGATCGTCATCGGCTAGGCCGCAAGCCCGCATGAAAATCCAGAAGCTGCTCATCGCCAACCGCGGCGAAATCGCGCTGCGGATCCATCGCGCCTGCCATGAAATGGGCATCCGCACCGTCGCCGTTCACTCGACTGCCGACGCCGACGCCATGCACGTCCGGCTCGCGGACGAGACCGTTTGCATCGGCCCGCCGGCGGCGACCGAATCCTACCTCAACATGGCGAACATCATCTCGGCTGCCGAGATCGTGCACGCCGACGCCATCCATCCCGGCTATGGCTTCCTGTCCGAAAACGCGCAGTTCGCCGAGATCGTCGAGTTGCACGAAATCATCTGGGTCGGCCCGAAGCCCGAGCATATCCGGACCATGGGCGACAAGATCGAGGCCAAGCGCACCGCCGCGGCGCTCGGCCTGCCGCTCGTCCCCGGCTCCGACGGCGCGATCACCAGCCTTGCCCAGGCCGAGGAGCTTGCCGCGGAGATCGGCTATCCGGTCCTGATCAAGGCGGCCTCGGGTGGCGGCGGCCGCGGCATGAAGGTGGTCGAGCACCGCGACAATCTCGAAAGCGCGATGAGCCAGGCCTCGTCGGAAGCGCGCTCGGCGTTCGGCGACGACACCATCTACATGGAGAAATATCTCGCCGACCCGCGCCACATCGAGTTCCAGGTGTTCGGCGACGGCGAAGGCGGCGCGATCCACCTCGGCGAGCGCGACTGCTCGCTCCAGCGCCGCCACCAGAAGGTGCTCGAGGAAGCCCCCTCGCCCGGTCATCACGCCCGAACAGCGCGAGAGCATGGGCGAGGTCGTCCGCAAGGCGATGTCCGAAATGGGCTATCGCGGCGCCGGCACCATCGAGTTCCTCTACGAGAACGGCGAATTCTACTTCATCGAGATGAACACCCGGCTGCAGGTCGAGCATCCGGTGACCGAGATGATCAGCGGCATCGACCTCGTCCGCGAGCAGATCCGCGTCGCCGCCGGCGAGGGCCTGTCCTGCCGCCAGGACCAGATCCACCTCCACGGCCACGCCATCGAATGCCGGATCAACGCCGAGGACCCGGAGACCTTCGCGCCCTCGCCGGGCCTCGTGAAGAATTACGTCGCGCCCGGCGGCATGCACGTCCGCGTCGATAGCGGTCTCTACACCGGCTACCGGGTGCCGCCTTATTACGACAGCATGATCGGCAAGCTGATCGTCTACGGCTCGACCCGCGAGCGCTGCATCATGCGCCTCAAGCGCGCGCTCGAGGAGTTCGTCGTCGAGGGCATGAAGACCACGATCCCGCTCCACCAGCGGCTCGTCCGCGATCCCGAGTTCCTCGCCGGCGACTACACCATCAAATGGCTCGAGGAGTGGCTCGCGCGGCAGCAGGCGGGCGAGCGAAAGCTAAACTTTCCGGCGCGAAAGCGCGTTCGTCGGGCAGAGGACCAAAGGCCGATGTCGAGCTACAGCGGCAACGCAGACCGGCCCGATCGCGCCAAGGCGATCGCCGCGGTCGTCGCCATCCACGTCGCGCTTGCGGCCGTCATCGTCACCGGGCTCAACGTCGACAAGGTCCGCCATGCCGTCGAGCAGCTGAAGACCTTCGACATCAGCGAAGTCCCGCCCCCGCCTAATCCGCCGCCACGACCGCCGGCACGCAGAGCCGCACCACACGCCGAAGCCGGCCGCTGCACCCGCTTCCAAAGCGCAGGCGTCGCCGGTAGTCGCGCCGCGAACCGAAGATCCCGGAACCGTCTCCTGTCGCCGGCGGCGCGTGTCGCGGGCACGGGCAGCGCCGCGAATTCCGGAGCAGCCAACGCTGGAAGCGGCACGCGGCGCAGGCGGTAGCGGGCAACGGAACCGGCGGCGGCGGCGACTATTCGCGCTTTACGCCGGCGCGGCTGGTCAGCAACATCCCGAGTTCCGAATATCGCGCAGCTCGCGGCGACCGGGATACCAAGCGGCCTCGTCGGAGTGACGATCCGCGTTCAGCCTGACGGAAGCGTCGCAAACTGCCGGGTTGCACGGTCGAGCGGCAATTCGTCGATCGACGGCCTCGTCTGCCAGCTGACGGTGCGCTACGTCCGCTTCGCTCCCGGCCCGCGACCCGCAGGGCGCGCAGTCGCGCAGGACATCACCTATTTCCCGAACTGGCGGCGGCGCTAGCCCTAGTGGCCGGCGGCCGTTCCGCCGGTGCTCGACGACTGGGTCGCCAGCTGCGCCGTGTCGCGGCCGTATTCGTCCTTGTAATAAGCGATCGTTCCACCGTCCTGCGGCATCGCCGTCAGGTAGGTGATGTAGACCGGCACGGGCTTCGCCAGCATCACCGGCTGCTCGGACGCCGGCCGACTTCCAGTCGAGGTCGTGGCCGAACAGCCATTTGCCGAGCCGCGCCGCATCCTCGAGCCGGACGCAGCCGCCGCTGTAGTAGCGGACCGCTTTTGGAAGAGTTCGCGCCGCGGGTTGTCGTGCAGGTAGACCCCGAACTTGTTGGGGAACATGAACTTCATGCGGCCCATGAAATTCTCGGGCCCGGCTTCTGGCGAAGGAAGATCTTCGACCTTGCCGTCGCGACACCGCGTCCCAGTCGATCTTGGTCGGGTCGAGGATCTGCGGGTTGTCGCTCCAGTCGCGACGACCTGCTCGTAGCCCATGCGGTCGAAATAGCTCTGGCCGTACTTCTTGACCACACTGGCCGACGTCCTCCCAGGCAAGGTCGGGCGGCACGTACCAATAGGGATTAAGCGCGGCGTAGCGGATATAGGCGCTCAGCATCGGCGTCGGCCATTTGGGCTTGCCGACGACGACGACCATCGAATCGACGGGCTTGCGATCCTCATACATGTAGAGCCGCTGCTGGGCGGCATTGACGACGATGTATTTCTGCTCGCCGGCCGGAAGGGCGCGAGCGCGCTCGAGGTTGACCGCAAGCATGTCGCGCTCATGGTCGTCGGCATATTTGTGATCCGCAAGCGCGGCGCGGAGCTGACCGTAGATGGGATGCATCCAGCCCATGGTCCGCACATAGTCGGCGAGCGACGGCGCGGCCGCGGCCTGGGTCAGAATGGTCATGGGATTGGGCGGCGTCGGCCGCAATTGCGGGTCGACGTAGGTGATGCCGACGCCAGGGTCCCGGCGAAGGTCGTCGACATAGGCGACGAATGCCTGGCTGCAGCATGATGTCGGCTCGCTGCACCGCCTTGGATTTCGTCCGGCGGCGTCCGCAAGCGCCTTGTCCAGCGCCGCGACTCCATAGCGATCCGGGTTGAGGCCGATCGATGTCGGCGCTCTTGAGCAGCGCGACGAGGCTCTGGGCAGCGTCGCCGGCGGTCGGGCGCGAGCCACAGCGGCGCCCCGGCCCGGGACCGGTAGAAATCCCACACGCCGAGCTGCTGCCGGCTGCGCGGGTTGAGGCGCGGCTTGCGGCGCCGCTGGCAGGTGCGGCCGCGGCATAAGCCGGCGAAACCGAAGCCGCGGCGAACGCCACGGCCGCTGCGACTCCGCTTGCCCATTTGAAGACGTGCACCGGCGCGAGGCCGGTGCACGCTTTACGCAATAGACTTCACATCTACTCCGTTTGAAAACGCGCTTTAGCCGCGTTCGCCACTCCGCGTCGGAGTGGTGTAAGCCGGCGGCGGCGGCGGCGCCACGGTGCTGTTGCGGCGCACCGGCATAATATTGGCCGTTGTAGACGTAGCCGTCGACCCTGCCGTCGTTGTTGCGGTCGGCCCAGACTGCGCCGGCGAGACCGCCGACCGCCGCGCCGATCACTGCACCGGAGGACGCTGACGCCCGGAAGGACGGCACCGGCAACCGCGCCGAGAGCCGCGCCGCCGAGAGCGCCCGTCGCTGCGCTGCCGAGAACGCTGTGCGTGGTCGGGTCATAGCCCTGCGGCGTGCCGGCATAATATTGGCCGTTGTAGACGTAGCCGTCGACGTAGCCGTCGTTGTTGTTGTCGGTCCACACCGCGCCGGCGAGACCGCCGATCGCTGCGCCAACCGCCGCGCCTTCGATGACGCTGACGCCCGGAACCACCGCTCCGACAGCAGCGCCGCCGACACCGCCGATCGCCGCGTCGCGGGTGACCGCCGGGTTGGTCGCGCACGCGCTGAGCGTCACTGTGCCTGCAAGGCCTAGCGCCAGAATGGATTTACGCATCGTTTTTCTCCCGTTCTGTTGAGCTGCCGGGACATGCGCCGGGAACCGGGGCTCCCGACGTTCTGCATGTCGCACGGCTGGAAACGACGATTCGCGCTCATCGTTCCGCAACCGCGACAATCGCCGCGGCTTCCGGCCGCGATCGCGCGTCAGACCTGTCCTTTCGCGATCCGGTCACGCTAGTCAGCCGGGCATCATGAAGGCGACCATCTATCACAACCCGAAGTGTGGAACCTCGCGAAAGACGCTGGAAATCCTCCGCGATTCCGGGCGCCGACGTCTGGATTCACGAATATCTCAAGAACTCCGCCTACCCGCGAGCAACTCGAGCAACTCTACCGCCGCGCCGGCATCAGCCCGCGCGACGGGCTGCGGGCCAAGGAGCCGCTGGCCGCAGAACTCGGCCTGACCGCACCGGACGCGACCGACGCGCAAGTCCTCGACGCGATGGTACGCCACCCGATCCTGATCGAGCGCCCGATCGTCGAAACGCCGAAGGGCGTTCGCCTGTGCCGCCCGCAGGACCTCGTGCGCGAGATCCTCTGAAGCGGTCCTTCCCGCCGAAAGCGTGGGAAGATAACTGACTCATGACTTGGCTCGACCCTCGACTTCTGCTGCAGGGCTACGCCACCGGCATTTTCCCGATGGCCGACAGCCGCGATGCTCGACGATCTGTTCTGGGTCGAGCCGCGCAACCGGGCGATCCTGCCGCTCGACGGCTTCCATTTGTCGCGCTCGCTTCGGCGGACGATCCAGCGCGGGCCGCTTCACGGTCACTCGCGACCGCGACTTCGCCGCGGTGATCGCCGCCTGTGCCGATCGTTCGGAAACCTGGATCAATGCCGAGATCGAACAGGCGATGCTGACTCTTCATGCCTCCGGCCACGCGCATTCGATCGAAGTCTGGAACGGCGACCTGCTCGCCGGCGGCCTCTACGGCGTCAGCCTTGGCCGCGCGTTCTTCGGCGAAAGCATGTTCAGCCGGCAAACCGATGCGTCCAAGGTCGCGCTGGCATGGCTCGTCGCGCGCCTCAAGGTCGGCAATTTCACGCTTCTCGACTGCCAGTTCATGACCGAGCACCTCGCTTCGCTCGGCGCGGTGACGGTGCCGCGCTCGACCTATGTCGCGTTGCTTACCGCCGCGCTTGGGGGCGGCGAAGCCGGTCGGCCTGCCGCGGCGCGGCGGCGGCCGTCAGCTCCGCCCGCCGACTTCGGAGCGCTCGACGCATTGCTCGAGCCGCAGGCGCCGCCGGCGCGGGCGGTCCAGGAGGGTATGTCATCACGCAGCTCTTGGGCCAGACGTCGTAGACCGGGTGCTCGACGACGTTGAGCGACGGCGATTCCTTGTAGAGCCAGCCGGAGAACACCCGATTCCAGGTCCGGTCGGGCTGCTGGACGTCGACCTGGACGAAGGCGCCGGTGAGCTTTTCCTCCTCCCACGGAGCGGTCGTCTCACAGGCCCGCAGTCGGACCACGACATCCTTCCAGCGAACGGACTGGCCGGGGTGCAGGGCGACATTCTGAAGCAGGCCGTTGCGCTTGTTGAGGATGCCGATGACGGCGACCCGCTGAGCCATGGCGTGACGCCGGGCTGATTGGCGCTCGGCGGCGGCGCGGCGTTTGTAATGACCGGGCCCGATGCGCCCTGCTGCGCCGGCTGCTTGCCGCAAGCGCCGAGCGCTAGGGCGAGCGTCAGCAGGGCAGCGCCGCGCAGCTGCACGCTTATTCGGGAATCCAGGGCTGGTAATCCCCGGTCGAAGCAGGACGGATCCTGCCGCTGCCGAGCGCTCCGTCGGGGCGGAACGCCGCCAACGTGCCGGTCAGATTGGGTTCGGCGGGCTTCTGCGAAGCTTCGGCGCGGCGGCATCGCCTTTTCGGGCAGGTCGGCGATGGTGCCGCGAAGCCACGCCTGCCATTCCGGCGGAACCCGGCTGCCGTCGTTGTTGCCGTTGTAAATCACCCAGCGTCGCGCGCTGCTTCTTGCGCTGGCATAATAGACGTTGCCCTTGTCGTCGCGCCCGACTTCGTCGCCATTCAGGCGAGTGAACAGCGCCGTGCCGACGGTCGCGCCGTCCCACCAGGTGAAGATTTTGGACCAGAAACCCATGGGCCTGCGCCTGTGCCGCTCCGCTCGCGAGTGCAAGCGCGTCCTCCGCGCGCTCGCGCGAGCGCGACGGACTCAGTTCTGCCAGCTGACCCGGTCGCCTTCGCTGATTCCGAGCTCGGCCGCACGGCCGCCGCGCAGCTCGAGCACCACTGCCATCGCTCGCCGCCGCCGATCGAATCGAGCGACAGCGGCTTCGCGTTCGCGATCACGGACGATCGTGCCGTCGACGCCGATGAAGACGATGTCGAGCGGCATCAGCGTGTTCTTCATCCAGAAGCGACGCCACGGCGGCGGGTCATAGGGGAAGATCATGCCGCGGTTGGGCGCAACGGAGCGCCGGAACATCAGACCGGTTTCCTGCTCCTGCGGGGTTGCCGCGACCTCGACCGTGAAGCGATGGTCGCCGTTGGCGGAATGGATCGTCAGGGGCACTTCGCGAAGCCCGGTTTGGGGATGTCCCTGCACAGTCGGTGAAGCGGCGGGTGCCTGGGGACTGCAGGCGGCGAACGCAGCGCCGATCAGGAGTGCGACGACAGCGGCGCCGCTTCTCCGCGCCGGAGTTCGACGGCCGTCAGGCCCTTGTTGCCGTCCGCGATCCGCGCTTCCAGCCGGAACCCCGGCTGAAGTTCCCCGAGCTGCGCCTGGCGCACCGTCTCCATGTGCACGAACACGTCCTCGTGCGCCGATTCGATGCGGATGATGAAGCCGTAGCCCTTCACTCGGTTGAACCATTTGACCTCCACCGGCTCGAACTCGCCCGCGCGCTCGGCAAGAGCGTCGCGGTCGGCTCGTCCGTGGCCGGCATTGGACGACCGCGCGTGCGTCGGCAAGGCCGAGGAAAGGTCGATCGAGATGACCCGCTTGGCCTGAAGGCCGCGCGGCAATTGCACCGGAATGCATTCGATCTCGGCGCCCTCCGGAACGCTTCGGCGGCCATGTTCGCGAAGAACGCTGAAGTGGAGAAGGACGTCGCCGTCGAGCTCGTCGCAGACAAGGAAGCCGAAGCCCCGCGTCGCATCGAACCATTCCACTCGCCCGATGACCGGCGGAAGCTCGCCATCGGCAGCCGAACCCGGCGCGGAGGGCTAGGCGTCCTCGGGACAACGCAAACCGAGCCATTCCGAGGTCCCTCCTGATCAGACTTCCGGTCGCCGCGTGCCACCGCGCTCTTTAACACGCAGCCAAGTGTCGGCAAACCGACTTAATGCACCTCGCGAAGGTCCTCGGCAAGCGCTTCCGCATCGACCTCAGCGGCCGGAACCATGGCGACGATCGCCCTTGCAAGCGCGAAACCGTGCCCCGCTCGAATCATCGCGCCCAGTGCCTTGTCGCGGTCGACGGGCGCTGCACGCGTCCGCCCGGCGAACGGACCCAGCCGCCGCCGCTCGGCGAAGCGGATTGCGGCAGCGATCGCTTCCTCGTCGGCGTGATTGCGGGCGGCCTCGGAATCCGGCTCCCCGACACCGGCGGCGCGAAGCGCATCCGTGAGCCGGCGCTTGCCGTAGCCGCGGCCGGTCAGCGAGCGCGACTTGGCAAGCGCATAGCTCGCGTCGTCGACATAGCCGCGCTCGGCGAATTGCTGGGCGATTCCGGCCGTGTCGGGCGCCTCGCCGCCGTCCCAGCCGCGCTCCCTGAGCTTGCGGTCGAGATACGCGCGCAGCTTGGCCCGCGTCGTCGCGAACCGCTCGACATAACGCAGCGCGAGGCCGTTCAGCCCCTGTTCGTCCAGCGGCTGCAGTACCGGCGTTCCCGACTTGGAGGGTGTCTTGACGCGCCGTTTTTGTGCCACACTCCCGACCATCAGGAAACCATGCTGCAAAAACGCAGCCAGAGTTGAAACATATCAGGAAGGAACGGCGTGCTGGACCGCGACGCGACGCAGCGAACCGATCTCGCGCCCGGGGGGGCGACGCCGACGATTGACAGCTGCCGCGGCGGATCGCCGATTTCGGCACGCTGGGCGAGGCGCTCGACTATGCCGCGCAAGGTCGCCGGGGACTGAATTTCCATGATGCGCGGGGCACGCTCGACGCGCGCCTACCGGTTTGCCGAGCTCGCGAGGATTCACTCGTGCTGGCGCGGCGGTTCGTCGCGCTCGGAATCGCGCCGGGCGATCGCATCGCGCTTGTGGCGGAGACCGGCGCCGACTTCGCCGCCTGCTTCTTCGCTGCAGTCTATGCCGGTGCGCTCCCCGGTCCCGCTGCCGCTTCCGACCAGCTTCGGCGGCCGCGATGCTTACGTCGGCCAGCTCGAAGTGCAGCTCGACAGCTGCGACCCCAGGCTCTTCCTGTTCCCCGCCGAGCTCGAGGGCTTCTGCAGCGACGCAGCGACCAAGCGTGGGATCGATGCGCGAGCCTGGGAAACACTCTCCGCCATCGAACCGGCGTCGGGCGAGTTGCCGGCCGCAAAGGGCGACGACATCGCCTACCTGCAATATTCCAGCGGCTCGACCCGCTTCCCGCACGGCGTCGCCGTCACCCACGAGCGCTGCTCGACAACCTCCACGCCCATGGCGTCGGGCTCCAAGTGCTCGAGACACCGACCGCTGCATCTCGTGGCTGCCCTGGTACCATGACATGGGCCTGGTCGGCTGCTTCCTGTCGCCGGTCGCTCTGCAGCTCTCGGCGGACTACCAGAAAACCGAGGATTTCGCCCGCCGTCCCCTCGCCTGGCTCGACATGATCAGCCGCAACCCGGGGACCAGCGTCAGCTACTCGCCGACCTTCGGCTACGACATCTGCGCGCGGCGGATGAGCTCGCAGACCCGCGCCGCCGACCGCTTCGACCTGTCGCGCTGGAGGATCGCCGGTAACGGGGCCGACATGATCCGGCCGGACGTCATGCAGGCGTTCGTCGACTGCTTCGACGAGGCGGGCTTCAAGGCCAGCGCCTTCTGCCCGAGCTACGGCCTTGCCGAAGCGACGCTGGCAGTGTCGCTGATGCCGCCGGGTGAAGGCATCCGCGTCGAGCTGGTCGAAGAGAACGAGCTATCGGGCGGCACCTGCGGCGGCGGCGAACGGCCGCGTCGCTATCGCGCCGTCGTCAATTGCGGGCGGCCGGTCACCGGGATGACGATCGAGATTCGCGGCGCCGACGGCGAAATCATGCCCGACCGCGGCATCGGCAAGGTCTTCGTGCACGGCACCAGCGTCATGCACAGCTATTTCCGCGATCCGGAATTGACCGAGGCCTGCCTCAGCGACGACGGTTGGCTCGATACCGGCGACATGGGCTATTTGTCCGGCGGCTACATCTTCATCGTCGGCCGGGCCAAGGACATGATCATTATCAATGGCCGCAATCATTGGCCGCAGGACATCGAATGGGCGGTCGAGCAGCTTCCCGGCTTCAAGTCCGGCGACATCGCCGCCTTCGCGATCACCGGCCCGTCGGGCGAGGAAACGCCAGCCGTGCTCGTCCATTGCCGCGTGTCCGATCCCGAAGAGCGCGGCCGGCTTCGCGACGACATCCGCGAGAGGGTCCGGGCGATCACCGGCATCAGTCCGGTTGTCGAGCTGATCCCGCCGCGCACCCTGCCCCGCACCAGCTCGGGCAAGCTGTCGCGAACCAAAGCGCGCAGCCTTTATCTGTCCGGGCGAGATTCAGCCTTACGACATCGCGGCCTGACGCACCGTCAGTCGCACTTCGCAACCGGCTTAACCCTTTTTCCATCCATATCGGTCTAAGTCCGGCCCGGGTTCAGGTAGGACGAGGGCATGCAGCGGGGTCAAGGCTGGGTCGGTCGCAAGGATCGCAATCACATCAGCGTCGACGCGCTCGTCCTTCGCGACGACGGCGCCCGGGTGACCGTCAAGCTGACCAACGTCTCCAACGAGGGCTGCCGCCTCGAAAGCGACGAGATGTTCCGCATCGGCGAGCATGTCAGCATCGGCCTGCCGAGGATGGGCAATGTCCGCGCCCAGGTTCGCTGGGCGCTGCCCGGCTCCGCCGGAACCCAGTTCCTGGACGACCCCGACATCGGCTGACGAGCGCTCCGCCTGCGCCTGAAATGAACGCCGCGTCGCGGGTGGTGGCACCGGCGCCAAGCTGTTAGTTGCGGCTGCCCCGAAGCCGTTCATCGAGACCCGCCGCACGCATGCCCTCGGCAGTCAGCCCCATCCACGTTCGCCCGGTCACTTCGCTTCGGGCCATCTTTCGGTCGAGCGAAGCCGCGCTGGTTGTCCTGACGATCGGCAATCGGAATCGCCGCCGGGCTGCTGACCATCATGCAGCACCGCATCGCGCATGGCCTTCAGAAACTCCTCTACGCATTTCCGGGCGACAGCCTGAGCGCGAGCAGCGGCATCGACCCGGTGCGGCTGCTCGCCTTGCCGATCGGCGGTCTCATCCTCGGCTTCGGCAGCCGGGCGGTCCTGCGCCGCTGGCGAACTCCGGTCGACGTCGTCGAAGCCAACGCGCTCCACGGCGGCGCGATCCCGTGGCAGGATTCGACGCTGGTCTGCGTCCAGACCCTGCTTTCCAATGGGGTCGGCGCCTCGGTCGGGCTCGAGGCGGCCTATGGCCAGGCGGGCGGCGGCTTCGCGTCGATCATCGGCCAGTGGCTCCGGCTGCGGCGCGCGGATATGCGGATCATCGTCGGCGCCGGCGCAGGCGCGGCGATCGGCGCTGCCTTCGGAGCGCCGCTGACCGGCGCCTTCTACGCGTTCGAGATCGTGATCGGCGCCTACACGCCAGCGGCCATCGCTCCGGTCGCCGCCGCCTGCCTTTCCGCGGTCCTGCTCGTCCGCTTCGCTCGGCCTCCCCGCCTATCTGGTCGCACTTCCCGGAGCGCGGGCGATCACGACCGAGGACTATGTCCTCTACGCGGTCCTCGGCATCGTTTGCGCAGCCGTCGGCATTGCGATCATGCGCGGCGTGACCTGTGATCGAAGGGCGGGTCCGCGCCCTTCGCCTGCCCGACGCGCTTCGTCCGGCGATCGGCGGACTGATCCTGATCCCGCTCGCCATGCTCACGCCGCAATCGCTGTCCGCCGGCCACGGCGCGCTTCACATCGATCTTGGCGCCGAGATCCCGCTGACCGTTCATCCTGACCATCTTCCTGGTGAAAATCGCCGCCTCGGCAGTCTCGCTCGGCTTCGGCTTCCGCGGCGGCCTGTTCTTCGCCTCGCTGTTCATCGGCTCGCTCGCCGGGCAGCTGTTCGCGGGAACGCTCGCCGCACATCCGCCAGCTGCCGACGCTCGACCCGACCGACGCGGCGCTGATCGGAATGGCGGCGATGGCGGTCGCCGATCGTCGGCGCGCCGATGACGATGTCGATGCTGGTCCTCGAGACGACTCACGATTTCGCGCTGACCGGCGTTGCGATCATGGCCGGCCTGTGCGCGAGCACGGTGGTTCGCGAGACCTTTGGCTTCTCCTTCTCGACGTGGCGGCTGCACACCCGCGGCGAAAGCATCCGAAGCGCCCGCGACGTCGGCTGGGCTGCGCAACCTCACCGCCGGCAAGATGATGCAGCGCGCGCCGGATTTGGTCCCGGCAGCGATGAAGGTCGAGGATTTCCGCCGCCGCTTCCCGCTCGGCTCGACGAGCCGGGTGGTCGTCACCGGCCCGGAAGGCCGCTATGCGGGGATGGTCGAGACCGCCAAGGCCTTCGCTCCCGACGTCCAGCCGGACAGCGAAATCGCCAGCATCGCCGGCGCTGCAGGACGTGACGCTCGGCCCGGCGCAGGACGTCCGAACGGTCATGGACGATCTTCGACGCCAGCGAAGCGCCTTACCTGGCGGTCGTCAACGACAAGGGCGAAGTCGTCGGCACGCTTGCCGAACGCTTCGTTCATCGCCGCTACGCCAACGAGATGGAAAAGGCGCACCGCGAGGTGTTCGGTGAGTGATCCCGACCCGAGACACCGGCCTGGAGGCAGCGGCACAATCTGATCCTGATCGGCGCCGTTGGCGTTGCGGCAGCTGCGGGCGGTCTCATTGGCCGGAGCTTCGCGCCAGCGACTGGCGCAACGGAGGGAAGCCGCCCCCGTCCGATCATCCAGATTGCCCGGCCCCAGCGAGCCTTCCGAGCCTTGCCGACAGCATCAACCGCGTGTGTCCGTCGGTTGCCGCAATCGTGCCCCACGGAGGCGACGACGCTCAGGCTGCGGCGCCGAAGCCGGCGGCCTCGAAGAGCGGCAAGGCCGCCGCATCTGTTCCCACGGTTCCGCCGCAAGGCATCCTGATTTCCGCCGACGGCTGGATCATCTTCGCTGGATCGCCCCCCTCGGGCGCGCTCGATGCATTGTTCGGCGACGGGCGGCGGGTGCCGATTTCCGACCTCAGGTCCGATCCCGTCTCCGGCCTGACCGTTGCGCGCACCGGCAACGCTGGCGACGCCACGCCGATCACGCTCAGCGACCAGAGCTTCCCGCGCATCGGCGACTTCGGCTTTGCGGTGGAATCGCCGAACGGCACCGGCTGCAGCGCCGTCGCCTCGATGATGAGCAGCGATTTCCTGATCGAGGGGGGCGGCCAGGCGATTTCCATCCGCCTTCAGCAGAACGGCAACGCGCTGCCGCCCGGCGCTCCCTTCTTCTCGGTCGATGGCCGAGTCATCGGCATCGCGCTCGGGGGAAGCGGCGACACGCTGATCCCCGCCCCGATCGCCGCCATCATCGTCGACGAGCTGATCCGCAACAGCCCGTCGCCCTTGCTCGCTTACGGCTTCCGGGCGGTCGATCTCACCAACGAGCTGGCAAGCCGCCTCGGCGACGTTCGGGCACGCGGCGTCGCGGTTGCAGTGGTCGAGCCGCATTCCAGCGTCGACCGCGCTGGGCTGCAGGCCGGCGACATCGTCGCGGCGGTCAACGGCTCGCCGATTTCCAGCGCCTCGGAACTGAGCCGAGCGCTCGATGCGGCGACGGGTGCGACAAGCCTGACCGTGACCCGCGGCGACCGTCAGCTGACGATGAAGGTGAGCCGCTCGCTGTCCGGCGCAGTCGGCAGGCTAGCGCGCCAGCGGCAGCATCCGCTGAAGCACCCGGTCCTTCACGACATAATAATGATAGAGCGCCGCCAGCGCGTGGCCGAAGGCGATGATCACGATCACCCAGCCGAGCTTTTCGTGCAGGAAGTGCAGTGTGTGCCGGCTCGCCTTGTCGAGCAGCGCCGTACGGGCCGGGAATGGCGAACAGGCCGAAAAAGCTCACCGGATGTCCCTGCGCCCAGCGGAAGCCGAAACCTAGGCCGGCCTGGATCACCAACAGCGCATACAGCAGATAGTGCACGCCCTTGGACGCCAGCCGGACCCAGCCGACCTCCAGCGAGGACATCTGGTGCCCGGGCATCAACCGCCATGCGATCCGCGCCAGGATCACAGCGGTCAGAAGGACCCCGAGCGAGACGTGAACGCTCTGCATCGTCTCGCTGGTCGCGTGCGAAAAGTAATCCCAGGTGATCGCCGAGACGAACTGCACGATGACCAGCAGCGCCGTCAGCCAATGAAGCGCGATCGCGATCGTGTCGTAATTGGTGCCGTCATCCGCCGCGGCGATGCGCGTGGCGGTGGCGAAGCCGCTTTCATTCGATACCGACATGTCTGCAGCTCCTCCACCACCAGCGCGGCGGGGCGCGCTTACATCCAGTTGCGCCGGCTCAGGCGAAGGTTCGCTCTAATGCGGTTGACGCGAGATTCGCAGAGTTCAGACTTCGCCGCGCGTCAGGCCGTTGCGATTGTAGCGATAATAGAGGCTCCGCAGCCGCGCCGTTTCGCTGCGCAGGGTCAGCGCCTCGCGCCGCGTGATGGTGTGGCGGCGCTCGGCACGCACGATCTGGCGGCTTAGATGGTTGATGTCCTGGTTGATCTGGACTCGTGCCTCGGGCCTCACTCGCCAGACGCGCGCTTCGGCCGGCGTTGCCGCGAACGTGCCGAGAGCCGCGGTCGCCGCGAGCACGGGCATGATGAAATTACGCATGATCTACTCCTGTCGATGAACCCCGTTGTTGCCGAACCAATGCATGGCACGGCGAAATCGCTGCGCGTGGAGCACGGCCAATCGTGCGAGACCATCGGCTCGCCGCAAGTTCGCGTGCGATCATAAGGTTGACGCGAACCTGCAACATCGCAGACCCACACGTCTTCCCATTCCGCGCTCGGACATTGTGAATTCGTATAGTTTCGGCAACCGGGGGCGAAGGTGCCGCCCGCTAGGACGCCAGCATTCCCACCCATCAGGAAGGATTGTCATGCGTATCCAGTTCAGCCTCATTGCTCTTGCCGCAATTGTCGCCACGAGCAGCGCCGCGATGGCCGCCAAACCGCCCGTCCCCAAGATTTCGAAGGCGCAGGCCCAGGCGATTGCCCTCAAGCTCGCTCCGGGCAAAATCACCGACGCCGAATATGAATTCGAGGGCACAGGCTGGCGTTGGTCCTTCGACATCCAGCAGAAGGGCCACATCCAGGAGATCGGAATCGACGGCAGCACCGGCAAGGTCGTCGAGAACAAGTCCGAGGGCAAGGTTGATCACGACTAAGCTCGACAGGACCCTCCCGGCATGAGGATCCTCATCGCTGAAGACGATTTGGACACTGCCGAGTTCATCCAGAAAGGTCTGGCTGAGCTCGGCCACAACGCGACGGTCGCGGGCGATGGAATTGACGCTCTGCACCTGCTGCTCGCCGATGACTTCGATGTCGCCATCGTCGACCGGATGCTCCCGCGTCTCGACGGCCTTTCGATCGTCCAGCGCAGCCGAGCGGCGAAAATCGAGACTCCCGTGCTGTTGCTGACGGCGCTCGGTCAAATTCGCGACCGCGTCGACGGGCTCGAATTCGGGCGCCGACGATTACCTGGTCAAGCCGTTCGCCTTCTCGGAACTGGTCGCGCGAGTGAACGCCTTGACGCGCCGCAAGCCTGTCCTGCTCGAGGCGACCACGCTCGAACATGGGGGCATTTGCCTCGACCTGTTGAAACGGCAGGTCCTGCGCGATGGCCGGTCGATTCTCGTTCAGCCGAGGGAGTTCCGCATCCTCGAGGAATTGATGCGTGAGGGCGGCAGGGTGGTCACTCGCACAATGCTTCTCGAACGGGTGTGGGATTACAATTTCGAACCGCAAACCAACATCGTCGAAACGCACATCAGCCGCTTGCGAGCGAAGCTCAACGAAGGCGGCCACAGCGACGCCATCGAGACTGTCCGGGGCGCTGGATATCGAATGGCTGGCGATGCGTAGCTGGCGGTCGAGCGCCGCATACAGGATCGCGTTCGCCTACTTCGGTGCTTACGCAGTCGGCCTGGCGCTGCTCGGCGCGGTTATCTTCGCCGTGATGCACGTCTCGCTCAATCGTCAGGTCGACGCCATGGTCTCCGACGAGGCTGCCACGCTCGCCGACGAGTTTCGGTCGGACGGCAACCAGGAGCTTGTCGACGCCATAGTCCAACGAGAATTGTCGACCTCGGCGACCCGCATGCTTTATGCCGTCTTCTCTCCCGACGGGCGGCGGTTGTATGGGACTTTCCCGGCGACACGACCAGCGGCGCTCGGATTGCAGGAGATCGCGTTCAGCGATCCGCAGGAAGGATCCGACGAAGCCCGCGGCACAGCTGTTGATCTTTCGCCGGACGAGCGCCTGGTCGTCGCTGTCGACAGTGACTGGTCCGAGCGCGTCGAACAGACGGTCATCCTGGTGTTCGGCGCGGCGTTCCTCGGCGCCTGCCTGCTCGGCTTCGCCGGCGCGCTCATCCTCGGAGGCTTCCTCGAGCGGCGGCTGCGCTCGATCAGCGGGTCGGCCGAAGCGATCATCGGCGGCGACATTCGGCGGCGCATGCCGGTCAGCGCCCGCGGCGACGAATTCGATCAGCTCGCCGGGACGCTCAACCGGATGCTCGACCGGATCGAGGGCCTGCTCGAGAATCTGCGACAGGTGTCGAGCGACATCGCCCATGATCTTCGCACCCCGCTGTCACGGCTGCGGACCCGGCTCGAGCAGGGCATCCTCGATCATCCGGACCGGTCTGCGCCCGTTATCGAAGATGCCCTAGCACGCGTCGACGATGTGCTTTCGCTGTTCGCTGCGATCCTCCGCATCGCCGAAGTCGAGAGCGGCGAACCGCAGCGCTTGTTCGACTATGTCGACCTCACCGCGCTGATTACCGAGCTCGCGGAAAGCTTTGCTCCGTCGTTCGCCGATCAAGGCCGGACTCTGCTGTGGTCGATCGAGCCGGCCATCGGTCTCCACGGAGACCGCCAACTCCTCGCCCAGGCCGTGGTCAACCTGCTGGAGAATTCGCAGCGGCACACGCCGTCCGGCACGGTCATCCGGATGACGCTGGTGCGCGCGGGCGAGTTGATTTGCATCCGCGTCGTCGATAACGGTCCCGGCGTTCCAAAGGCCGATTTGCACCGGGTCATGCGCCGCTTCGCGCGACTGGAATTGAGCCGCAACACGGCTGGCTATGGCTTGGGGCTCAGCCTCGTGAGCGCAGTCGCCAAGCTGCACTGCGGATGCCTCGTGCTGGGAAATGCCCGTCCGGGACTTTCAGCGACGATCGAGCTTCCCGCGGCGCGCGATGATCCAGCTTCCGCCGCGCCCGATGAAAGGATTGCCTGCCCATGACGTTCCCTATCCGGTGCAAACTCAAACGCGCGCGGCTCGAAATCTGGATCGCGGCAGGTTGCGCGCTGTTGCTCATGTCCGGACAAGCTTCGGCGAGCGGCAGCCAGCTCTGGACCGGAGGTGCCGCAACTGTGAAGCTTTCGGACAAATGGGCTCTGTCGCAGGATCTCACCGCGCGCTTCAGCGACGACAAACACGGTCTTTACGAAGTCGAGTTGAACACCCTGCTCGGATATCGGCTCAGCAAGAACGTCGCCTTGTGGGCCGGATACACCCATGATCCGAACTATTCGGGCGGACACTTCACGATCATGGAGCATCGCTTCCGCGAGCAGGTGACGATCGACAATTTCGCCGACCTTGGCGGCGGCAAGTTGAGCGGGCGCGTGCGTCTTGAACAACGCTGGCGCGACGGATTGAACGGAACGGGGTGGCGCGTTCGCCCATTCCTTCGATACACCCTGCCTTTGCGCCCACGCGGCAAGACCGCCCTCGCCATCAGCGAGGAGCCCTTCATCGACTTCAACCGGACGGCCTTCCAGAAGGTCAAAGGGCTGGATCGCCTGCGGACGTTCGTCGGCATCGCGACTCCCCTCGGCAAGCACGTCAAAGGTGAATTCGGATATCTCAATCAGTACGGGTTCGTTCCCGGGCGCAAGAACACGGTCGACAACGTCGCCTCCGCCACGCTGAGCCTGAGCTTTTAGCGCCCAGCCCATGTGGGCCGAACTCGACATTCCGGAAAGGATGACAATCTGATGACCCGTTCTGATGCGACATACGAGGCACTGACGAAAGTCCCGGCGGTTACGCTCGGCTTCTGGATCATCAAGATCCTGGCCACCACGCTCGGGGAAACCGGCGGCGACACCGTGACCATGACCTGGCTGGGCGAGACGACCCCGCATCCGGTACCGAACGGCTACCTCATCGGCACTGCGATCTTCGGCGTGCTGCTCGTCGGCTTCGTGATCGCCCAGATCCGGGCGCGCGGATTCAATCGCTGGCTCTATTGGGCGACCATCGTTGCTTCGACGACCTGCGGCACGACGCTCGCCGACTTTGCCGACCGCTCGCTCGGCATCGGTTATCCCGGCGGTTCGCTCCTGCTCCTCGCCTGCGTTCTTGCGAGCTTGTTCGCCTGGCACCGCGCACTGGGCACCATCGACGTCAACACCGTCACCGGCCCGCGCGAGGAAACCTTCTACTGGATCACGATCACCTTCTCGCAAACGCTCGGAACGGCGCTTGGCGACTGGATCGCCGACGGCCTCGGCTATTCGGGCGGAGCGCTGATCTTCGGAGCGGGTCTGGCGGTGCTTGCGCTCCTCTATTTCACTACCCGCATTTCGCGCGTGTTCCTGTTCTGGGCGGCCTTCATCCTGACCCGGCCGCTCGGAGCGACCGTCGGCGACTTCCTCGACAAGCCGCTCGGCAAGGGCGGCCTCGAGCTTAGCCGCCCGCTAGCCTCGCTGGTGCTCGCGGTCGTCATCGTCGCGCTGATCCTGATCCTGCCGCAGCGGGCCGGACGCCATCCCGGTCAGGCGGAACAGCGCGGGTGAGGCCGACGCGAGCGCTTGTCGCGCTTCTGTTCGCGGCGGCAGCGGTACCCGCGATGGCGGGGCCGCCGTACATTACCGACGATCCCGTGCCGACCGACCTCGCGCATTGGGAAATCTACGCGTTCACCGCCGCAGATGGCCACGGGCCTGCCTTCGACGACGCAACCGGAGTCGACCTCAATTACGGCGCGTTCAAGGACATCCAGCTGACCGCGACGGTTCCCCTCGCCCTGACCCGCGACGGGTCACGCCAGCTGCGCGCCGGCACCGGCGACCTCGAGCTCGCGGTCAAATACCGGTTCCTGAACGACGAGCGCAGCGGCATTTCCGCGGCGGTCTTCCCGCGCGCCATCCTGCCGACGTCGACGTTGGAGCACGGAGGGAAAACGCGGCTCCTGCTGCCGCTGTGGGTGGAAAAGGACTTCGCTGGCGGCACGAGCCTGTTTGGAGGCGGCGGCTACGAGATCAATCCCGGGCCCGGCAACCGCAATTTCTGGCAAGCCGGAGCGGCATTGACCCACGACGTCAGCGACCGCCTGTCGCTCGGCGCCGAGATCACCCGCCAGGGCAGCGACAGCGTCGGCGCGTCAGGCGAGACGGCGGCGGGCCTCGGCGCCATCCTCAAGCTGTCCCAAAGCCATGCGCTGCTGCTGTCCGGCGGGCCGACCTGGGCCGATCATCGCACCGGCTATCATGTGTATGCGAGCCTCGGGCTCGACTTCTAAGGCGCGACGACGATCACGCGGAAGCTGCCGGGCACCGGTTTCGGCCGATCCTTGCCGACTGCCGGAGCAAGGGTCGCCGAGGGCAGATAAGCGCGGCCAGTGCTCGGATCGAGTGCGATAGTCCGGGCGCTGACCGCGGTTGCGACATGGCCGATCACCTGCGGCTTCGCGCCCGTGCGGATCAGGGTGACGTCGCCGTCGTGGCCCGCAGGCACCAGTGCCACCCCCCGACGCTCGTCATAGGCAGCGCCGTCGGCGCCCTTGCCGATCGGGAGCGCAGCGATTTGCCGCCCGTCCGGCGCCGACACGATCGCGACCGCATTGTCGCTGCACGCCGACAGGATTTCGCGGGATGCCGGATCGTAGGCGATTCCGGTCGGCCCCTCGCAGCCCTGAAGCTTGAAGCGGGACAGGAGCTTGCGGCGAACCGTGTCGATCACGACGATTTCGTTCCTATCCTCGACATTGGCGTAGAGACGGCCACGTCCGTCGGCGACGGCAAGCTCGAGCGAGCCGCCGACTGGGACCGTCGCCACGACCTTGGCGCTCGCCGGGTCGATGACGGTCATGTCGCCGCTACCCGGATTCATCACCCAGACGGTCCGCGTGCGCGGGTCGTAGGCTGCGGCGTCGGGCTTCGTGCCAGTCGGAATGGTCGCCCGGACCTTGCCGGTGATCCCGTCGAACAGCGTCGCCGTGTTCGAACTCGCCGTTGGTCGACAGCACGTCATGCGTGCCGGCAATCGCCAGCGCGGCATGCGCCCGCTGGCCCGGAACAATGCGGTCGGTTGCCTTGCCGGTGCGAAGATCGATCGCCGTCACCCCATCGGGGCGAGCGACATAGAGGCGCTGCGCAACCGGATCGACGCTTGCCAGGTCCCAGCCGCCGTCACCCGCCGGCAGCTGCCCGGCGACGTGATAGCTCTGCGCAACTGCCGGCGTCGCCGTAGCCAACGCCAACATCATCCAACCGCTTCGCATTCACGCCTCCGCCATCGAGTTCGAGCGCTCGATTAGCGGCTCGGCACGATGGCGGCGAATGACATGTTGGCAACCTGCGCCCTCGCGCAGGCCCAATGGTTCAGCTTGCGACCGGCTCCGGCTTGGCGGTGCCGGCAGCGGCGGCGACTTCAGCGGCGAAATCGCTCTGCTGCTTCTCGATGCCCTCGCCGAGCTGGAAGCGGACGAAGCCGGTCAGCTGGATGGGGCTGCCCGCGTCCTTGGCTGCAGACGCGACGACGTCGGCGACCGGCGTCTTGTTGTCCATCACGAACAGCTGTGTGAGCAGCGCATTTTCCTTGCGGAACTTGGCAAGGCCGCCCTCGACCATCTTCTCGACGATGTTCTGCGGCTTGCCGCTTTCCTTCGCCTTTTCCATCGCGATCGAGCGCTCGCGCTCGACGAGCTCGGCCGGGAGGTCCTCCGCCGACAGCGCCTGCGGGTGAGCGGCGGCGACGTGCATCGCGATCTGCTTGCCGAGCTGGCTCAGCGTGTCCGCCGGCGCCGCGCTCTCGAGAGCGACGAGCACGCCGATCTTGCCGAGGCCCGGAGCGACCTGGTTGTGGACGTAGGAGACGACCGCGCCCTGATTCGACCTCGAGCACCGCAGCGCGGCGAAGCGACTGGTTCTCGCCGATCTTGGCGATGTTGTCGGTCAGCTTCTCGCTGACGGTGCCGCCCTCGGGATACTGGGCAGCGGCGAGCGCCTCGACGTCCGAGCCGTTCTGCAGCGCGAGCTTGGCAACGTTGCGGACGAAATCCTGGAACAGCTCGTTCTTGGCGACGAAGTCCGTTTCCGAATTGACCTCGACGGCGGCGCCGCGCGTGCCCTCGACGGCGACGCCGACGAGACCCTCGGCAGCGGTTCGGCCCGCCTTCTTGGCGGCCGCCGCAAGACCCTTGGCGCGAAGCCAGTCGATCGAGGCTTCCATCTCGCCATTGTTCTCGGCGAGCGCCTTCTTGCAGTCCATCATGCCGGCGCCGGTGCGCTCGCGCAGTTCCTTCACGGAAGCGGCCGTGATCTCAGCCATGTGCAATTCCTCTAAGCCCCCCTCCCGCTTGCGGGAGGGGCTGGGGGTGGGAGCGTTGTCAGAGAAGTGGGAACGACAGCCCCACCCCTCAATCCCCTCCCGCGAGCGGGAGGGGAGGATTCGTTACGCCAGCGCGGCTTCGGCCGGCGGCTCGGCCATTTCGCCGACATCCTGGCCGCGCGCCTGGGCGTTGCCCGAGCGGCCTTCGCCGACCGCAGACGCGACCGACTCCGTGTAGAGGCGGATGGCGCGGCTGGCGTCGTCGTTGCCCGGGACCGGGAACGCGATGCCCGTCGGATCGCTGTTCGAATCGAGGATCGCGACGACCGGAATGCCGAGCACGTTGGCTTCCTTGATCGCCAGTTCTTCCTTGTTGGTGTCGACGACGAACATGACGTCCGGAAGGCCGCCCATGTCGCGAATGCCGCCAAGGCTCTTCTCGAGCTTGTCGCGCTCGCGGGTCAGCTGAAGGACTTCCTTCTTGGTGAGACCTGCGGTGTCGCCCGACAGCTGCTCCTCGAGGCTCTTCAGGCGCTTGATCGAGTTGGAGATCGTCTTCCAGTTGGTCAGCATGCCGCCGAGCCAGCGGTGGTTGACGAAATGCTGGCCGGAAGCGCGCGCCGCTTCGGCGACGCGGATCCTGCGCCTGGCGCTTGGTGCCGACGAACAGCACCTTGCCGCCGCGGGCGACGGTCTGCTGGATGAAGTCGAGGGCGCGCGCGAACAGCGGCACGGACTGCGACAGATCGATGATGTGAACGCCGTTTCGATCGCCGAAGATGTACGGCTTCATCTTGGGGTTCCAGCGGTGGGTCTGGTGGCCGAAGTGCGCTCCGGCTTCGAGCAATTGCTGCATCGTGACGACGTTGGTCGCCATAAGTCTTCTCCTTCCGGTTTTTGCCTCGACGGAGCCGTGTCACCAACCTGTCGGTTGGCACCGGTATGTTGGCTCCGCCTGTGGGATGGCTGCGCCCCTAACCGAAGGCTGCCGGCTTTTCAAGCGTCTGCGGGTGGCTTGACAGGTGAGAACATATCGGGAACATTGTCTCGCCTCACCGGGCCACCTCCGAGACGATTGGAACGAAACAAGTCCGAATTGGTTGGGCGTCCAAACAAGGATGAAGCGATGACTGCAGCTCTTGGTACCCTCGCCTTCCTCACCACTCTGTGGCTCCTGGTCGTCGTGGGTGCGGCGGTTCTTGAGGAGAGCGGCGCGAAGATCGCCGCTGCCCTCAAGGGCAAGTCGATGGAGCCGCGGCCGAGCTTCGTTCCAAGCCGTATCCGGACGCGCGGCCGCGTTCAGCAGGCTATGCGCGCGCCCGTTCGCCGGCGCGCCGCCGCTTGACCTTCGCGTAGCTGGCCAGTCCCGCCGGGATCATCAGCAGGTAGAGAATGGCGAGCGCAAGAAGCGTCGGCCACGGCGCGACGATCAGCGCCGCTCCGAACAGCGCAATCCCGGCCAGCGCGAACATCCGCCAGCCCTTGCGGATGCGGATGCTCGACCAGCTGTAGGTTGGCAGGCCGGAGATCATCAGAGCGGCGATGAACAGCGTCCACACCATCACCAGTTCCCAGCGGCGGAACAGGTCGTTGCCGGTGATCAGCCACAAATAGATCGGAACGAAGGCGAGGCCCGCTCCCGCGGGGGCCGGGACGCCGGTATTGAAGCCGGCGGTCTTGTGCGGCTGCTCGGCGGCGTCGAGCCGCGCGTTGAATCTCGCCAGACGCAAGGCACAGCAGACGGCAAGCGCGAGCGCGGCGATCCACCCGAACTTCGGCAGCGTTCGCAAGGACCACATAAAGAGGATAAGCGCCGGAGCGGTGCCGAACGCGACATTGTCGCTGAGCGAATTCGAGTTCGGCGCCGAAGCGGCTCTGCGCGCGCAGCAGGCGGGCGATGCGCCCGTCGAGGCCGTCGAGGACTCCGGCGAGGATGATTGAGCCGAGCGCCCGCTCCCAGTAGCCGCCGATCGCGAGGCTTACTCCGGTGAGGCCGAAGCACAGCGCCAGCGCCGTCACAGCATTGGGGATCATCGCGCGAAACGGAATCCCCCGCGCCTCCCAGTCCTCGCTCACTGGCTGGTTCCGGCGAGCACGCCGTCGGCGCCGACTTCGCCGATGATCGTCTCGCCGGCGATCGACCGCTGGCCGAGAAGCACGCGCGGCGCGGTTCCGGCGGGCAGATAGACGTCGACCCGGCTGCCGAAGCGGATCAGGCCGACCCGCTCGCCGGCCTCGACGAGATCGCCTTCCTTGACGAACGACAGGATGCGCCGGGCAACCAGGCCGGCGATCTGCGTGAAGCCGATGCGCAGGCCGCCCGGTCCCTCGACCAGCAAATGCTGCCGCTCGTTGTCCTCGCTCGCCTTGTCGAGGTCCGCGTTCACGAACTTGCCGGGCACGTAGACGATCCGCTTCACCCGTCCGGTGATCGGCGAGCGGTTGATGTGGACGTCGAACACACTCATGAAAATCGAGACGCGGGTATATTCGCCGTCGGCCAGACCGTCCGCGCCGCGCAGCTCGGGCGGCGGCGGCACCTTGACGATCATGGTGATGAGGCCGTCGGCCGGAGCGACGATCAGCTTTTCGCCGCGCGGCGTCGTGCGGATCGGATCGCGGAAGAAAGTTGCGACCCAGATCGCGACTCCGACCAGCAGCCAGCCGATGAAGTGGCTCACCCCGAAATAGACGATCAGGGCGATCGCCACCGCGATCACGGTATATTTGCGGCCCTCCGGATGAATGGAGGGAAAGCGCCACTTGACCGTGGTCGTGGGCAGCGGGCTGTCGTGCTTGTCGATCTCGGCCATCCGCGCTCCCTTAAAGAGCGAGCAACGCGGGCACAACGGCGCGGTTGCGCGCGTTTCCCGGCCATCTTAAGGCGCGGCCAACCCGAAAATCGCAGGAACGCACATGGCCAAGATCAAGGTGAAGAACCCGGTCGTCGAGCTCGACGGCGACGAGATGACCCGCATCATCTGGCAGTGGATCCGCGAACGGCTGATCCAGCCCTACCTCGACATCGACCTCCTCTACTACGACCTGTCGGTCGAGAACCGCGACGCGACCGAGGACCAGGTCACGGTCGATGCCGCCAACGCGATCAAGCAGCACGGCGTCGGCGTGAAGTGCGCGACGATCACGCCGGACGAGGCGCGGGTCGAGGAATTCCACCTCAAGAAGATGTGGAAATCGCCCAACGGGACGATCCGCAACATCCTCGGCGGCTGCATCTTTCGCGAGCCGATCGTCATTTCCAACGTGCCGCGGCTGATCCCCGGCTGGACCGACCCGATCGTCGTCGGCCGCCACGCCTTCGGCGACCAGTATCGCGCCACCGACTTCCTCGTGCCCGGCCCCGGCAAGCTGACCATGAAGTGGGTCGGCGACGGACGGCCAGGAGCTCGACTTCGAGGTGTTCGACTTCCCGGGCTCCGGCGTCGCGATGGGGATGTACAATCTCGACGCCTCGATCCGCGACTTCGCCCACGCCTGCTTCGAGTACAGCCTGGGCCGCAAATGGCCGCTCTACCTCTCCACGAAGAACACCATCCTCAAGGCCTATGACGGCCGCTTCAAGGACATCTTCCAGGAGATTTACGACAAGGAATACAAGGCGAAATTCGAAGCTGCTGGCATCGAATATCAGCATCGCCTGATCGACGACATGGTCGCATCAGCGCTCAAGTGGAGCGGCAAGTTCGTCTGGGCCTGCAAGAACTACGACGGCGACGTCCAGTCGGACCAGGTGGCGCAGGGCTTCGGATCGCTTGGGCTGATGACCTCCGTCCTGATGACCCCCGACGGCAAAACCATCGAGGCCGAGGCCGCGCACGGCACCGTGACCCGCCACTACCGCATGCACCAGCAGGGCAAGGCGACCTCGACCAACCCGATCGCATCGATCTTCGCCTGGACCGGCGGCCTCAAGTATCGCGGCAAGTTCGACGACACGCCCGACGTGGTCCGCTTCGCCGAGACTCTGGAGCGGGTCTGCATCGAGACCGTCGAGAGCGGGCAGATGACCAAGGATCTCGCCCTCCTCGTCGGCCCGCGAGCAGGCGTGGATGACCACCGAGCAGTTCTTCGAGGCGATCGTGAAGAACCTCGAAGCGGCGATGGCGCAGGAGACCGTCACCGCCTGAGGCCAGCGTCCGGCGAGCGGATATGCTCGCGCCGCACCCCTAGCCCGACCAGACGCGCGGGAATTCGCCGCAGCACCGGGAACAGCGCGAACAGCCGCAGCGGCCACGGCACCTTGCTCAGCACCGCCTTGCGGACGACCAGCGGCGTCAGCACGCGATCGTGGACCGCCTTTTGGGCGGCCTGGATGACCCGGGTCGGGAACTCGCGCCGATGCTGGACCAGCGGCAGCAAGCGGTCGACGTTCCTGCCGCTGGCGAGCGGGCCGGCCAGGATATTCGCGGCTGCAACGGCGTCCTGGATCGCAAGGTTGATGCCGACGCCGCCAACCGGGGACATGGCGTGCGCGGCATCGCCGATCGCCAGCAGTCCAGGCCGCGACCAGCGGTCGAGCCGGTCGAGCGATACCGAGAGCAGCTTGATCTGGTCCCAGTCGGTCAGCGTTCCGACGACGCCGGCAAGTTCCGGCGCCGCTCGCGCGACATCGGCACGAAAGCGCTCGAGCCCGGCGGCGCGGATGTCGTCGGCGGCACCCTTGGGAACGACATAGGCGCACTGCCAGTAATCGCCGCGGTCGATCTCGACGACGAAGGTGCCGGCGCCGAACGTGCCGCCGGTGATGTTGGTCGGAGTCTTCTCCTTCGGCAGCCGGAACCACAGCACGTCGATCGGCGCGCCGAGATCGGTCTTCGGCAAGCCCGCCTTGTCGCGCAGGATCGAGCTTCGGCCGTCGGCGGCGATCGTGAGGCGCGCCCTCACCTCCTCGCCGTCCTCGAGGCGAACGCCGGCGATGCGGTCGCCGTCGAACAGGAGGTCGACGACTTCGGCCTGCATGCGGAGCGCGAAGGTCGGGTAGTGACGCGCCTCCTGCGGCAAGGAAATCGAGGAAGTCCCATTGCGGCATCAGTGCGACGAACTTGGTCGCGACCGGCAAGTGGCTGAGGTCGGCGATCGGGATCTCGCGGTCGGCGACGCGCGCGGTCAGCTTTCGGATCTCGTCGTGCGGCCGCTTCAGGAATTCGCTCAAGAGACCGAGCTCGCGAAGCAGCTCCAGCGTCGAGGGATGCACCGTGTCGCCGCGGAAATCACGGAAGAAGTCGGCATGCTTTTCAAGAACGACGACCTTGCACCCGGCACGAGCGAACAGGAGGCCAGCCATCACTCCGGCTGGTCCGCCGCCAGCGATAACCAGGTCGACCTCAGCCATGCTCAGACGGCCTTAAGGTCACAAACGTCACGGACAGCGGCGCTTTTGGTGTGACCTTAAGCATCCCGGCCCTCGGTCCTCTCGTCTCCACCGGCGCACGAGCGTGGCGTCATGCCGCCAAGCCTGACAGATGAAGTCCTACATTGAAAGTGTGGGCGTTCCGCCCATCGAAGGCTTTGCGGTGACAGTCCGTCCCCCGCCTGCTCTAAAGGCGGCATGGCGGGACAGGCTTCGATCGGCGGCCACGGATTGAGCGATGCGCTGACGATCCTCGGCGCGGCGGGAATCGTCATTCCCGCCTTCGCCCGGCTGAAGGTCAGCCCGGTCATCGGCTTCATCATCGTCGGCATCATCGCCGGGCCCTATGCGCTCGGCGCGCTTGCCCGCGCGCATCCGTGGCTGCACGCTGTGTCGATCAGCGACCCCGCAGCGATCGAGCCCTTCGCCGAACTCGGCATCATCCTGCTTCTGTTTTCCGCCGGCCTGCACATCAGCTTCCGGCGGCTGCGGACCATGGGCCGGACGGTGTTCGGCCTCGGCAGCGCCGAGTTGCTCGGCTGCGCGGTCCTGATCGCCGCGGGCTTGCTGATCAGCGGAAGCCGGTCGGCGCGGCAATTGCGCTCGGCGTCGGGCTGGCGCTGTCCTCGACCGCGTTGGTGCTTCCGATCACCGGCATCGACAGCCCGGTCGGCAAGAGCGCCTTCGCGATGCTCCTGTTCGAGGACCTCGCGCTGGTCCCGCTGCTGTTCCTGATCGAGCTGATCGGCGGCCACGCCGACATGGGCGAGCTTGTTCGCACCGCCACTGCTCGGGATCGCTCGTGATCGTGGCAATGCTGGCGGTCGGCCGCTTCGCGCTCTCGCCGCTGTTCGCGCAGGCCGCGCGGACCAAGAACCCCGAGCTGTTCCTGGCCATCAGCCTGCTGACCGTCATCCTCGCCAGCATGGCGACCGCAGCGGTCGGGCTGTCGCCGATCCTCGGAGCGCTGATCGCCGGCGTCCTGATCGCCGAGACCGATTATCATGCCGAGGTCGAGGCGATTACCGCGCCGCTCGCGGGGCTCGCGCTCGGCATTTTCCTGATTACCGTCGGGATGCGCATCGACCTCGATGCCCTCGCCCGTGACTGGCCGCTGATCCTTCTTGCAGCTGTACTTGTCGTCGGTCTGAAGGCGGCGATCACCGGCGCCCTGTTGCGCGCTCGGCGGCGCCGCTTGGAGTCGCGGTCGAAACCGGCGTGAGCATGGCGAGCCCTTCGGAAACGACGCTGATCGTGCTCTCCGCGGCTGCGGGTGTCGGCCTGCTGTCGGCGGCCGAAGCCGGGTTCTGGCGGACGGTGACCGCGATCGGGCTCACCGTGACTCCGCTTCTCGCCGCCGCTCGGGCGAAGGATCGGCCGCGAGGTGCAGGCGCCAGCGATCGGATGCCGCGCCGTCGGAGTCCGCGGCCGGACGGACGATCATCTTCGGCTTCGGCCGGGTCGGGCGGATGGTCGCCGACATGCTGGCCGCTCACGGCAAGCCGTACTTGGCGGTCGACAGCGACGTCGATTCGGTTCGGCTAGCCCGCAAGGCCGGCTATCCGGTGCTGTTCGGCGATGTGTCGCGGGCGGAGCTGGCCGCGCAGCTCAAGCTTGGGGACGCCGCTGCGCTGGTGCTGACGATGGACGATCCGGTGCTCGTCGCCCGGCTCGCCAAGCGCGTGCGCGGCTGGTTTCCCGATCTCCCGATCGTCGCCCGGGCGCGCGACACGAAGCAGGCTGCGCAGCTCTACAAGGCCGGGGTCACCGACGCGGTTCCGGACACTCTGGAAGCTTCGCTGCAGCTGTCCGAAGCGGTCCTCGTCGACGTCGGGCTGGCGATGGGCCCGGTGATCGCCAGCATCCACGAGAAACGGGCCGAGCTGCGCGCGCAGATCATGGCCGAGGCGCAAATGGAGGTCGAGCCGGTGCTCGGGCGCCGGAGCGTTCGAAAGATGGCGCCGAGGACCTGAGCGTTACTGCGCGGGCCAGTGATCCTTGGGCAGCTCCTCGAGTGTAGCGATATCGGCCGCGCGGATATTGGCGACCACGGCCTCGCCGTCGATGCAGGCCGCGCTCCACGGAAGGCGGCGCAGGGTCTCGCCGACGCCGGCGACTCCGCCTTCCGAAATGACGATATAGGCGAGCCGTCCCGAGGAGCAGCCCGCCATTGCGTCGACGCAGGTGCCGGCCCTCTCGCCGCCGCTGGTCACGGCCGCCCGTGTTAGCAGCGAGACCGGGAACAAAGCTTCGCCTGGCGTTTGCTCGCTCGCCTCGGCCGCCGATTGCGCGCCCTCCTCGACCTCGCGCCTGGCGGCCGAGCCAGCGCCAGACGCCGAACAGGTCGAGGACGGTGAGAACGCTGTTGGTCCACACCAGCGCCGGTTCATGGTTCATCAGCCCCGATGCGATCCAGCACAGGGCGCCGACGGTGAACACCGCGAACCCGTAGCCGGTGATCCGCGAGCCCAGATTGGCGGCGGTCATGCATGCGGCGATGATCGTCGCCGCGGTTGCAATCCAGGAGATGATGTCAGCCATGCCCGCCGCAATGCGCGGCGCGGGACGATGGTTCAGATTTCTACCTGGCTTCCGAGCTCGACGACGCGGTTGGTCGGAAGCCTGAAGAATTCCATCGCGCTTTCCGCGTTGCGCAGCATCCACGCGAACAGCCGCTCGCGCCAGATCGCCATGCCCGGCCGCGACGACGCGAGCAGGGTCTGGCGGGCGAGGAAGAAACTGGTGTCCATCATCTTGAACACCGGGCCGCAGCCATTGAGCTGGCCGAGCGCGGCGGGCACGTCGATTTCCTCCATGAAGCCGTAGCGAAGCTTCACCCGGAAGAAGCCGGAGCCATAATCCTTGAGCTCGATGCGCTTGTCGTCGTGGACATACGGCACGTCCTGGATGCGGACGGTGAGCAGGATCACCCGCTCGTGGAGGACCTTGTTGTGCTTCAGGTTGTGAAGCAGCGCGTGGGGCACGCCGCTTGCAGAGCTGGTCATGAACACGGCGGTGCCGGGAACCCGAGCCGCGCTGGTCGCCGCCGACTTGATGAAGATCTCCATCGGCAGGCTGGCCTCGTTCATGCGGTCGATCATCAGCTTTCGACCGCGCGCCCAGGTGGTCAGGAAGGTGAACGCGATCGCCGCCACGAGCAGCGGGAACCAGCCGCCGTCGGGCACCTTCTGGAGATTGGCGGCGAGGTAGGCGCCATCGACGAGGAAGAAGAGCGTGAGCAGGCCGCCGACGACCAGGCGGTTCCAGTTCCACATCTGCCTGAGGACCACGGCGATCAGCACCGAGTCGATCAGCATCGCGCCGACAACGGCGATTCCATAAGCAGCGCCGAGGTTGGTCGAGTTGCGGAAACTGATAACTAGCAAGGTCACCATCGCCATCAGCGCCCAGTTGATCAGCGGAATGTAGATTTGCCCGGCGGCGCTTTCGCTGGTGTGGCGGATGCGCAGGCGAGGCACGAAGCCGAGCTGGATGGCCTGCTGGGTGACCGAGAAGGCGCCGGAGATCACCGCCTGGCTGGCAATGATCGCTGCCGCGGTGGCGACCAGCACCAGGGGCAGGCGAAGCATGTCGGGCGCGAGATAGAAGAACGGGTCCTTGACCTTGTCGAGCGCCGTCGCGCTGTCGGCGGACAGGATCATCGCGCCCTGCCCGAGATAATTGAGGAGCAGCGCCGGAAGGACGAAATAGAGCCACGACACCCGGATCGGCTTGCGTCCGAAATGCCCCATGTCGGCGTAGAGCGCCTCGGCGCCGGTCACGGCGAGAACGACAGAGCCGAGCGCCGTAAAGGCTTTGCCGAAATCGGCGGCGAAAAAATAATAGCCGTTCAGCGGGTTGATCATCGCCAGGAGGACGCTTGGATGGTCGACGATGTGCGTGACCCCGAGAACCGCGATGGTGACGAAGTAGAGCAGCATCACCGGCCCGAACATCAGGCCGACCTTGGCGGTCCCGCGCGACTGGATCGCGAACAGACCGATGAGGATGGCGACCGCGATCGGGATGACGAACGGCTCGAAGCCGCTGCTCACCGTCTTCAGGCCCTCGACCGCCGACAGCACCGACATCGCCGGCGTGATCATCGAATTGCCGTAGAACAGCGCCGTCGCGAAGACTCCGAGCATGACGATCCCGCTCGTCCAGCGCTTCTTGCCGCCGAGCGTGCGATTGATGAGCGCGAGCAACGCGAGGCTGCCGCCCTCGCCCTTGTTGTCGGCGCGCATGATGATGGTGACGTATTTCAGCGTCACGATGATCATCATCGACCAGAAGATCAGGCTGAGCACGCCGTAGATGTGCAGCCGGTCGGGAATCAGGGTGTGGTGACCGGCGAACGTCTCGCGGAAGGCGTAGATCGGCGAGGTGCCGATGTCGCCATAGACGATCCCGATCGCGCCGATGGCAAGCTTGTACAGCGGCCCCTGAGCGTGGCCGTGCGCAACGTCTTGCGGCGCCTCGGCTTGGGCGCCTCCAGTTGCCGTAATGTTCATGGTTTCAGCTTCTGGCTCGACAGATCGCGGATTCGCATTCCTGTGGCCCTTGCCGAGCTCCTCGGTCACGGGCGCGCCGCACTAGCACTGCCGTTACGGTGCTGCAATCTGTGAGGACAAGCACCGATCCGGTGTCTATAGGCCGCCGCAACCATAGTAGCGGAGCGAACGAATAATGCGCGTCGGGGTGCCGAAAGAGATCAAGGTCCATGAATATCGCGTCGGCCTGACGCCGGCGTCGGTTGCCGAACTGACTGCCGCGGGCCACGAGGTGTTCGTTCAGACGTCGGCCGGAAACGGCATCGACTGCCCCGACGTGACCTACGAGAAGGCCGGCGCGCAGATCCTTCCGGACGCGGCGGCGGTGTTCGAAAGCTCCGACATGATCGTCAAGGTCAAGGAGCCGCAGCCGCAGGAGATCGCCCTTCTCCGGCCCGACCAGATCCTCTTCACCTACCTCCACCTCGCCGCAGACAAGCCGCAGGCCGAGGGGTTGATGAAGTCCGGCGCGACCTGCATCGCGTACGAGACGGTGACGGCGCGCAACGGCTCGCTGCCGCTTCTCAAGCCGATGAGCGAGGTCGCCGGACGGATGTCCGTCCAGGTCGGCGCTCACTATCTGGAAAAGGAACAGGGCGGCCGCGGAGTCCTGCTCGGCGGCGTTCCGGGCGTCGCTCCGGCCAAGGTCGCGATCCTCGGCGGCGGAGTCGCGGGCGTGAACGCGGCACAGATGGCCGTCGGAATGCGCGCGGACGTCACCATCTACGACATCAACATGGAGAGGCTGGCCGAGCTCGACATGTTCTTCTCGAGCCAGATCAAGACGGCGTTCGCGTCGCGCAGCGCAATCGCAAGCGCGGTCGAGAAGGCCGAGCTGGTCATCGGCGCCGTACTGGTGCCGGGGGCTGCAGCGCCGAAGCTGGTCACGCGCGAGATGCTGAAGACGATGAAGCGCGGGTCGGTGCTGGTCGACATCGCCATCGACCAGGGCGGCTGCTTCGAGACGTCCCGGCCTACGACGCACGCCGATCCGGTCTACGAGATCGACGACGTCATTCATTACTGCGTCGCCAACATGCCGGGCGCGGTGGCGCGGACAAGCGCGTTCGCGCTCAACAACGCGACGCTGCCGTTTGCGCTCAAGATCGCCAACCTCGGCGCCGAGGAAGCGATGCGGCAGGACCCGAACCTCGCCAACGGGCTCAACGTCTCGGGCGGCAAGATCCGGCACCAGGCGGTGGCGGAAGCGCTCGATCTTCCGTTCGAGCCGGTCGCCTCGGCCTAGGGCTGCGGCGGCCCCGGCTCGCCGCCCAGCGCATCAACGCCGCCGGCAACCAGCGGCCGCCAGCTCGCGTCAGCCGGTGCCTTGGCGAGGATTCGTCGCCACAAGACAAGCGCGCCTTGCGTGTCGCCAGAGCGCGCGAGCGCAAGCCCGTAGAAGAAGGGCGCCGCCGGATGCCCGGGAGCAAGTGCGGCCGCGCGCTTGTACGCGAGCTCGGCCGGCGGAGTGATGCCGCGCGCGTGATCGACCAGCGCATTGCCGAGGCCGATCCACAATTCCGGGCTTCGGGGATAGCGCCGGACGGCGTTCTGGAGGATTCCGACGGCGTCCTCGGTATTGCCGTCGCGCTCCAGCGCCTCGGACATGGTTAGCCAGGATTCGTCCGCCGAGAAATTGCCGAAGAATGCATGACGTGCCTGGGCGAGCGGAACGAACTGGTGCTCGAGCTCGGTGTCGGCGGGCGCGCCGGGGAGCCCCGGACGACCCTGCAGCGCATAGCCCGCAGCCCCCAGCAACAGCGCGGCGCCGCACGCCTGAAGCATCGGTCCTCGCACCCGCATCAGCCACAGAGCGGCAGCGGCCAGCACAAGCAAAAGCAGCAAAACCAGCCAGCCGATCACGGCCGTCGCCTCGTCGAGATTCGGCGGCGGATCAGGATGGCTCCGGTGCCGAGCAGGACCAGCGGCGCGATCCACAGCGGCCATGCCGCTGGCTCGCTGGTCGGGCGGTAGCTGATCCACGAGCCGTAGCGCTGGATCAGCCACGAACGCACCTGATCCGGCGACTGCCCTTGCGCGATCCGGCGGCGCACGAGGTCGCGCATGTCGCCGGCAAGCTCGGCATCGGAATCGGCGATGGACTGCCCTTGGCAGACGAGGCAGCGGATCTCCTGCATCAAAGCGTCGGCGCGCGCTTCCTGACGCGGGTCGGGAAGCTGCCGGTTGGACCAGTAGGCCGGCGGCAGGTTGCTGTCGGCGGTTGCGACTATCGGGCACAACAGCATCGTCATTCCGGCGAAGGCGGGAATCCAGTTTTTGGCTCTGCTGGATCCCCGCTTTCGCGGGGATGACGAACGGAGGTTCACTTCGCCGCCTCCAGCCTGGCCAGGATCATCGGCACGTCGGACGTCTCGATCGGGCCGATGTGCTGGTAGCGGATGATTCCGCGGCCATCGACGATGAAGCTTTCGGGAACGCCGGAGGACCCGAGATCGATCTGGATCTGGCTCTGCGGGTCGCTGCCGATTCGCTCGTAAGGGTTGCCGTTGCGGGCGAGGAAGGCGGCTAGCGCCTGCGGCTGATCGCGTACCGCAATGCCGTCAATCGCGACGCCTTTCGCCTGCAGCTGCTCGAGGACGCCGATCTCGGTCACGCAGGGTACGCACCAGCTGGCGAAGACATTGACCAGCCGCGGACGGCCGGTGGCGAGATCGGCGGATGCAAGTCCGGGCTTGCCGGGCAGGATCGGCGCCAGGGTGAAGGCCGGGACCGGCTGTCCCTCCAGGCGCGAGTGGACGTCGGTGTCGACCGGCGTCGCCAGCCGCCACACGAGCCCGGCCAGCAGCAGGACGAGCAGGATCGAGCGGAGCGAAGCGGGCCGCGCGGCTCATATGTACCGCTCCCGCCAGTCGGGGGCGGACCGCCTGCGCAGCGATCGCCATCCGCCGAGCGCGCGCCCGAGCAAGGCAAGCGCGCCGCCGATCGCGATCAGCGCGCCGCCGGCCCAGATGAGGGTAACGAACGGCTTCCACCACAGGCGCAGCTGCCAGCCGCCCGATCGGGTCTTCGCGGCCGACGACGGTGTAGAGCTGGCCGTTCCAGAAGGTCCGGATCGCCGCCTCGCTGGTCTCCATCGGCGGGTCGGAGAAATAATGCGTCTGCGGGCGAAGGATGATCGCGCCCTCACCCCGCGACGCGCGAAGCTCGGCCTCGAGCGCCGTGAAGTTCTTGCCGGCGGTCGGCGTCACGCCGTCGAATGCGACCGTCCATGGACCGACGGTGAGCTGCTGCCCGGGCTTGGCGACTGCAAGCCGTTCGGACGTGAAGGCGCCGTTCGCCGCCATGCCGACGAGCGCGACCGCAATTCCGAAGTGGGACACCACCATGCCCCAGGTCGCGAGCGGCGCCCGGCAGGGGTTTCTCACCGTCAGCGGCAACGGCGCCGCGGCGGCGAGGAACGCGGCCACTGTGAACCCGAGGCGCGGGAGGATGGCGAGATGGGGTGACAGAACGACCGTGATGACGAGCGCGGTCAGCCCGAGCAGAGCCGGCACCGTCAGCCGCTTCAGCACGGGCCGCCGCTCGCGCCTCCAGCTCAGCAGCGGCCCGATCCCGACCAGCGCAGCGAGCAGCAGCGCCAGCGGCCCCGCCACAGCGTTGAAGTACGGGGCACCGACCGACAGCTTCTCGCCGGTGACGGCTTCCACGAACAGCGGGTAGAGCGTGCCGACGAAGACGATCCCGAGGATGACGGTCAGCAGCAAATTATTGATGACCAGCCCGCTCTCGCGGCTGACGAGCTCGAACGGAGCGCCCTCGCGAAGCCGCGGGGCCCGGACCGCGAACAGGATGAACGCTGCGCCGACGTAAATCGCGAGAAGCGCCAGCAGGAACGTGCCGCGCTCCGGGTCGATCGCGAAGGCGTGAACCGAGGTCAGCACTCCGGAGCGGACGAGAAACGTCCCGACCATCGACATCGAGAAAGCGAGGACGGCGAGCATCATCGTCCACGCCTTGAGCGCCGCACGCGCCGCCAGCACGTTGATCGAGTGAAGGAGAGCCGTCGCGGCAAGCCACGGCATAAGCGACGCGTTCTCGACCGGGTCCCAGAACCAGAAGCCGCCCCAGCCGAGCTCGTAATAGGCCCAGTAGCTGCCGGCGGTGATGCCGAGCGTGAGCAGGATCCAGGCGCCGAGCACCCATGGCCGCATTGCTCGGGCCAGGCGCGAATCGACTTCGGTGGTGACAAGGGCGCCGACCGCGAGGCTGAACGCGATCGAGAGGCCGACGTAGCCGAGGTAAAGGGTCGGCGGGTGAAAAGCGAGGCCGGGGTCCTGCAGCAGCGGGTTGAGCCCCTTCCCTTCGAGCGGCGCCGGGTCGAGCCTCGCGAACGGGTTCGAAGCGATCAGCAGGAATGCGTAGAATCCGAGGCCGAGCGCGGCCTGCGCGCCGAGGGCGGCGATCAATGTCCGCTCGGCAGTGCGCCGTGCCAGCACCGCGAAGACGGCGCCGGCGACGGCAAGGACTGTCACCCACAGAAGCATCGACCCTTCGTGGTTCCCCCAGGCGCCCGCGACTTTGTAGATGAAGGGCTTGGCGCTGTGGCTGTTCTCGAACACCAGCGCGACCGACAGATCGGTGCGGGCGAAGACGACGAGAAGCGCCGCGAAGGCGGTCAGCGTCAGGATGCCCTGGAGGACGGCCACCGCGCGGATCGTGCCGGCGCCATCGACGCTTCCGCGGACGGTCGGGATCGATAGCAAAAGCTGAAGCGCGGCGAGGCCGGCCGCCAGCCACAAAGCGGCAAGGCCGAGTTCGGCGATCACAGCCGGCCCAGCAATTCGTCACCCTGAACTCGTTTCAGGGTCCATTCCGTAGATACGTGCTGCCACCGGAAAAATGGATGCTGAAACGAGTTCAGCATGACGTAAAATGGCGAACTCACCGTTCCAGCGTCTTTCCCGCCTTGTGCTCGGCGGCGAGGTTGCCGAGCTGGGGCGGCATGTAGCGTTCGTCGTGCTTGGCGAGGATGGTGTCCGCGATGAAGCTGTTGCCCTGCAGATGGCCTTCCGCAACCACGCCGCTGCCCTCGCGGAACAGCTCGGGCGGGATTCCGCGGAAGACGACCGGAGTGCGCGCCTTGCCGTCGCTCACGGTGAAGCGGATCGTCACGCCGTCCGGCAGGTGCTGGACGGAGCCCTTCTCGACCATCCCGCCGAGCCGCATGCCCTGCCCCTGCCCGGCCTTGCCCGCGGCGATGTCGGCGGGCGTGTAGAAATAGCTCGCCTGAGCTCGCAGGCCCCACATCGCCAGCAGCACTGCGGCGAGAACCGCAACGATCGCGCAGGCGACGAGGACGAGACGCTGGTTCTTGGGCTTCATTGGCGCTTGAGCGAGTCCGCATCCGCCTCGGCGCGGCGCATCGCCGCGAAGGACCACAGCAACAGCCCGGCGGTCGCGGCGATCGCCACGGCATAGGCCGCGATGACGAACGGCCAAGGGTTCATGCCGCTGCCGTCCGCCGAAGCCGCGCCTCGACCTTGGTCCGGGCGAGATCGGCGCGCATGCCCATCAGTACCGCGGCCGCGAACAGGCAGGTGAAGCCGACCATCGTCAGCGGCAGCGGCCACAGCAGCGAGCCGTCGATGGTGGTGCCGGTGAGGCCAATGCTCTCCCCCTGGTGAAGCGTTCGCCACCACAGGACGGAATAATGGATGATCGGCAGGTTGATCGCCCCGACAAGCCCGTAGATGGCCGTGATGCGCCCGTCGCCGCCGCGCTCCCGTTCGGCGCCGGCCAGGGCGATGAACCCGAGATAGAGAAAGAACAGGACCAGCATCGAGGTGAGACGGCCGTCCCATTCCCACCAGGTGCCCCAGGTCGGACGGCCCCAGATCGAGCCTGTCACCAGGCAGATACCGGCAAAGGTGGCCCCGGCCGGAGCGCAGGCGCGGCCGGCGACTGCGGCGAGCGGGTGGCGCCAGACGAGCTGGCTGATCGAGGCGGCGGCGATCCCGGCCCAGCCGGCCATGCCGAGCCAGGCCGAAGGAACGTGGATGTACAGGATTCGCACCGTCTCGCCCTGCAGATAGTCGGGCGGGGTCAGCGTCAGACCGGAGACCATGCCGGCGATCGCAAGCACCAACCCGATGACCAGCAGCCACGCCGTCGCCGGACGGGCGATGCGCAGGAAGCGGGCGGGGTTGGCGAGGAAGTGCATGATCGCGTCGCTCACTAGCACGTCATGACGCGGAACGAAGGGGCTGCGTTTAGGCGCGTCCGATGAGATGCTGGGCCATGCTGTCGGCGACGGCGGCCGGGTCGCGGCCGCTCGATGCGCTCTCGCTCCAGATCTGCTCGAGACGAACGGGAATACCTTCGATCCGCTCGCGGACGACGTGGGCGTCGCCGTCGTTCAGATATTCCGTCGAGACGTTGATGATTCCGCCGGCGTTGATCACGTAATCCGGCGCATAGAGGATTCCGCGCGCGTGGATTCGGGCTCCGTCCTCCTCGGTGGCGAGCTGGTTGTTGGCGCCGCCGGCGACGACCGGAACCTTCAGTGCGGCGATCGACTGCTTCGTCAGGATTGCGCCCAGCGCGCAGGGGCTGAGGACATCGGCTTCGGTGGTCAGGATCGCGTCGGGAGCGACGACGGTTCCGTTGAACGGCCGACGGCAAGCTTCTGCGCCTTGGCCTGGTCGATGTCGGCAATGGTCAGCTTCGCGCCCTCGGCCGCCGCGTGCATGGCGACTCCGCTGGCGACGCTTCCGGCGCCCTGGAGAGCGATGTGGAGGCCGTTGACGCTGTCCTTGCCGAGGCCGCGCTTGACCGCTGCCTTGAGCCCCAGGAACACGCCCAGCGAGGTGTGCGGTCCCGGGTCGCCGCCGACGTGGGCAGAGTCGACGGGCAGACCGGCGACGAACTTCGTGTTGCGGGCGATCTCGATCATGTCGGTGACGCTGATCCCGACGTCCTCGGCCGTCACGTAGTGGCCGCCGAGGCTGTCCACCGCCTTGCCGAACGCATGCAGCATTTCCGGCGTCTTGTGGCGCGCCTGGTCCGCGAGGATCACGGCCTTGCCGCCACCGAGCGGAAGGCCGGCCATCGCGTTCTTGTAGCTCATGCCCCGCGACAGCCGGAGAGCGTCGGTGACCGCGTCGCCGTCCTCGGCATAATGCCAGAAGCGGCAACCGCCGGCGGCCGGCCCCAGATGCGTCGAGTGAACGGCAATGATCGCCTTCAGCCCGGATTTTGCGTCGTCGAAAAAGTGAAGCGCTTCATGCGCGTCGAAATCGGGCAAGCCCCAGGGGGTGGTCATGGTCACTCGATGCTATGATTGCCGAAGAAGGTGATGGGGCGATCGAGGGGACTTGAACCCCCGACCCCTGGTACCACAAACCAGTGCTCTAACCAGCTGAGCTACGATCGCCATGAGTGCCGGCCCGGAAGCGTTTCCGTGCCCGCGCCGGCCACTTAAGGTTGGAACCGAAGCAAGGCAAGCGATGCCGGGCAGCGACCGCTCTGCCCGCGAATGGTGGGCGCGGTAGGGATTGAACCTACGACCCCACCCGTGTGAAGGGTGTGCTCTACCACTGAGCTACGCGCCCGCGCCCGAAGGCTCTCGCGGAAGCGGCGGATATAGTCCCGCCGCCTGCCCTGTCCAGCCGACTTATTGAACGCTCAACCGGCTATTGAACGGCGTCCTTGAGGACCTTGCCGGGCCGGAACTTGGGCTGCGAGGTGGCCTTGATCTGCATCGGCTCACCGGTTCTCGGGTTGCGGCCGGACGACGCCTTGCGGCGCGTGACCGAGAAATTGCCGAAGCCGACCAGCCGCACCTCGTCGCCGCGCTTGAGGGTCGACGTGATCACCTCCAGCATCGTTTCAACCGCACGCATCGCTTCGCTTCGACTAAGCCCCGCGCGATCGGCGACATGGCCAATCAGTTCCTGTTTGTTCATTTGACGTGGACTCCCTCGGCTCCGCCGAGACTCGCACGCACGAAGCACACTTCCTTAAGGCCGGAACTCAACGCGCAAGTCAAAGACTAGTGGCGGACCGCCGCTCCCGTTTCGGGATTGCCCGGCGGAACCCGCGCCTCCGCCGCATGCTCGTCCGCCTCGGTCCACTCGATCGCGTGGAGCGGTTCGGCGAGCGCCCGGGCGAGCACTTCGTCGACGTGGAACACGGGGACGATCTCGAGGCCCTCCTTCACTGTGGCGGGAAGCTCGGCGATGTCCTTTTCGTTCTCCGCCGGGATCAGCACCGTCCGGATCCCGCCGCGAAGCGCCGCGAGCAGCTTCTCCTTGAGGCCGCCGATCGGGAGCACCCGGCCGCGCAGGGTCACTTCGCCCGTCATCGCGACATCGCGGCGGACCGGGACAGCGGTCAGGGTCGAGATCATCGCGGTGACCATGCCGACTCCGGCGGAAGGGCCGTCCTTGGGCACCGCGCCTTCCGGCAAGTGGACGTGGATGTCCTTGCGGGCGAAGATGGACGGCTTGACGCCATAGGCCGGGGCGCGCGCCTTGACGAAGCTCATCGCCGCCTGGATCGACTCCTGCATGACTTCGCCGAGCTTGCCGGTGGTCTTGATCTGCCCCTTGCCGGGGACGGTCACCGCCTCGATGGTGAGAAGCTCGCCGCCGACCTCGGTCCAGGCGAGGCCGGTGACGGCGCCGATCTGGTCCTCTTCCTCGCCCATTCCGTAACGATATTTGCGCACGCCGAGATAGTCGCCGAGGTTCTCCGGCGTGAGCTCGACGTGCTGGGTCTTGCCCTCCAGGATCTGGCGGAGCGACTTGCGAGCGACCTTGGCGAGTTCACGCTCGAGCGTCCGAACGCCGGCTTCGCGAGTGTAATGCCGGATCATGCCGCTCAGCGCCGCGTCGGTGTATTCCAGCTCCTCGGGCTTCAGCCCGTGGGCGTCCATCTGCTTCGGGATCAGGTGGCGCTTGGCGATCTCGATCTTCTCGTCCTCGGTGTAGCCCTCGAGCCGGATGATCTCCATTCGGTCGAGCAGCGGCTGCGGCATGTCGAGCGAGTTCGCGGTGGTGACGAACATCACGTCGGAGAGGTCGTAGTCGAGCTCCAGGTAGTGGTCCTGGAAGCGGCTGTTCTGTTCGGGATCGAGCACTTCGAGAAGCGCCGACGCCGGATCGCCGCGGAAATCCTGGCCGAGCTTGTCGATCTCGTCGAGCAGGAACAGCGGGTTGGAGGTTCCGGCCTTCTTGAGGTTCGCAATGATCTTGCCGGGCAGCGAGCCGATGTAGGTGCGGCGGTGGCCGCGGATCTCGGCCTCGTCACGGACGCCGCCGAGCGACTGGCGAACGAATTCGCGGCCGGTCGCACGCGCGATCGAGCGGCCGAGCGAGGTCTTGCCGACGCCGGGCGGCCCCACCAGGCACAGGATCGGGCCCTTGAGCTTGTTGGTGCGGGCCTGGACGGCGAGATATTCGACGATCCGATCCTTGACCTTCTCGAGGCGCGTAATGGTCCTCGTCGAGAATCCGCTGCGCTTCGGGAATGTCCTTCTTGAGCTTCGACTTCTTGCCCCACGGAAGCGCAAGCAAAACGTCGAGATAGTTGCGCGCGACCGTCGCCTCCGCGGACATCGGCGCCATCGCCTTCAATTTCTTCAGTTCGGCATTGGCGCGCGTGCGGGCTTCCTTCGACAGCCGGGTCTTGCGAATTTTCTCGGCAAGCTCCTGGAGCTCGTCGCCGCCTTCGTCGCCTTCGTTGCCAAGCTCGCGCTGGATCGCCTTCAACTGCTCGTTGAGGTAATATTCGCGCTGCGTCTTCTCCATCTGCCGCTTGACGCGGCTGCGGATCTTCTTCTCGACCTGGAGAACGCCGAGCTCGCCCTCCATGAAGGCGAAGACCATTTCGAGGCGGCGCGCGGCGTTGAGCTCGCCGAGCAGAGCCTGCTTGTCGGCAACCTTGACCGACAGGTTGGAGGCAATCGCGTCGGCGAGGATCGACGGGTCCTCGATCTCGGCGAGCTGGATTCCGGTCTCGGGCGGAAGCCGCTTGTTGAGCTTGGCGTAATTTTCGAACTGGTCGATGACCGAGCGCATCAGCGCCTGCGCCTCGGGGCCGGCCGACGGCTCTTCGTCGACTTCCTCGATTTCGGCGACGAGATAGCCCTCGCGCGGTTCGATGTTCACCAGCCGCGCCCGCTTCACGCCCTCGACGAGCACGCGGACGGTGCCGTCCGGAAGCTTCAGAAGCTGCATGGCGGTGGCGATGACGCCGAGATCGTAGAGAGCGTCGCGGTCGGGATCGTCCTCGCCGGGATCGAGCTGCGCGACCAGGAACAGCTCGCGGTTGTCGGCCATTGCGCCTTCGAGCGCAGCCACCGACTTCTCGCGCCCGACGAACAGCGGAACGATGCGGTGCGGGAAGACGACGATGTCACGAAGCGGCAGAATGGGGAGGAAGCGAGTCATGGCCATCATATGGGCTTGGGCTCAGGCTCACGCAACAAAGCCCAGGGAACCATCGCGGCGACGTGGCCGCTGTAAGCCCAGCTGGAGTGGAGAAGCACCATGCCCGACGACCGCGACATGATCAGCAATGGACTTAGCGACCGGCCTGTCAACGAAACGATCGCCGGCACCGGGCCCGGCATCCCGGACGACGCGCTCGCGCCCGGCGAGGAGCTACCCGAGCCGCCGACCGACGAGGAGGTCGCGAAGGCGGCTCGCAAGCTTGGCGCTCCGACTGAACGGGATACGCTGCCCCTCGACGGGGAATAACCGCCCCACAAGCGTCCACTGCCGTGTGGGCCGAAAGACACAGCCGGCTCGTTTCCTGCCCCGTCCGTCTCTGGATTCTGTAACCGTTCAGTTTCGACCCCTATCTAGGGCGGCGTGAACATTCGAAAGTCCTTGCTGGCGCTCAGCGCCCTTACCGTCTCTGCGGTCGTCCAGGCCCAGCCGTACCCCGCGCCGGTGGCTGCTCCGGCGCAGATGCCCCCTGCCGTCGCGGAGCCGTGGATGGCGCCGCGACAGGTGCCCGTGGTCCAGCCGTGGCAATCGCCGGTCGCGCCGACTGGCCGCCGCACCGCGCTCGAACCGATCGACCTGCCGCCGTCGATCGAGCAGGGCGTCGACATGATCTACATCGACGAGGACCTGGTTCCCCGCGCGATCCACGACAAGGCGCTGCTCCACAATATCGCCTTCCGCGACTGGAGCGGCGCGCCGCTCGACATGTTCGTGTCGATGAACCCGATTTACACCGACCTGCGCCGCGGGCTCGTCAAGTACCGCCAGCGATGGGGCGACCTGCCCCAGGTCACGATCCCCGACGGACCGGCGCTGAAGCCGGGCTCGACCGGTGACCGCGTCGCCGCTTTGCGGACCCGGCTCGGCCTGCCCGAGGGCGCGGCGTACGACGCTGCCCTCGGTGCCGCCGTCAAGGAATTCCAGGACGTTCATGGCCTCAAGGCCGACGGAATCGCCGGCGCGGGGACCATCGAGGCTCTCAACCGCGGACCCGACTATTACGAGCAGCTGATCATCATCAACATGGAGCGGGCGCGCCGCCTCCCGGCGCCCGAGGAACAGCGCAAATATGTAGTGGTCGATGCCGGTTCGGCGCGGCTCAGCATGTGGGAGAACGGCAAGGTCGTCGACAGCATGAAGGTGATCGTCGGCAAGGCCGAGACGGCGACTCCGATGATGGCTGCCTACATCAAATATGCGAGCGTGAACCCGTACTGGAACGTCCCGCCGGAGCTTCTGCGCGGCCTCATCGGCCCGCGCATCGTCAAGCAGGGCATCAGCTACCTGACCGACCGCGAATATCAGGTGCTGTCGGACTTCAGCGACCACCCGCAGATCCTCGACCCGAGCAGCATCGACTGGCGGGCGGTGGTCGACGGGCAGCAGGATGTCCGGTTGCGGCGCCTGCCCAGCCCGGCGAACTCGATGGGTATGATGAAGTTCATGCTTCCCAACTACTTCGGCATCTATCTTCACGATTCTCCGGAGAAGGAGCACTTCACCAAGAACGAGCTGTGGATCAGCAATGGCTGCGTCCGGCTGGAGGACTACAAGCGGCTGGCGAAGTTCCTGTTCAACGGCAGCATCCCCAAGGGCGACAATCCCAAGGTCGAAAAGGAAGTCGACCTGCCGCAGCCGATCCCGGTCTACATGACCTATTTGACGGTGCAGCCGGGTCCCGACGGCGTCCACTTCCTCGCCGACCCCTACGGCCGGGACGCGCATTTGATGGAGCGATTCGGCCCGCAGATGCTGGCCGCCCTCGACAGCCGCCAAGGCAGCTGAGGCGCGAAGCTGAGCTAGAGTTCAGGAGCGGCGACGCGCCTCAGGCAGCGTCGCCGGTCTTGTCCTTCTTGGCGTAGACGCGGACCGGCTCCTTGCGGCCCTCGACCACGTCCTTGTCGACGTGGACCTCGTCGACGCCGTCCATCGACGGCAGGTCGAACATGGTGTCGAGCAATATGCCTTCGAGGATCGAGCGAAGGCCGCGCGCGCCGGTGCGGCGCTCGATGCCCTTGCGAGCAACGGCATGGAGCGCATCGTCGGTGAACTCGAGCTCGACATCTTCCATGTCGAACAGCTTGGCATATTGCTTCACCAGCGCATTCTTCGGCTCGACCAGGATCTTGACGAGAGCCTCCTCGTCGAGGTCCATCAGCGTCGCGATCACCGGCAGACGGCCGATGAACTCGGGGATGAGGCCGAACTTCAGCAGATCCTCGGGCTCGCAATGCTTGAGAGTCTCGCCGGTCTTGCGCTCGTCGGGCGCGGCGACATGGGCGCCGAAGCCGATCGACTTGCCCTGCAGGCGGTCGGCAATGATCTTTTCGAGACCCGCGAACGCGCCGCCGCAGATGAACAGGATGTTGGTCGTGTCGACCTGCAGGAATTCCTGCTGCGGATGCTTGCGGCCACCCTGCGGCGGAACGCTGGCAGTGGTGCCTTCCATCAGCTTCAGGAGCGCCTGCTGGACGCCCTCGCCCGAGACGTCGCGGGTGATCGAGGGATTGTCCGACTTGCGGCTGATCTTGTCGATTTCGTCGATGTAGACGATGCCGCGCTGGGCCTTCTCGACATTGTAGTCGGAGGCCTGGAGCAGCTTGAGGATGATATTCTCGACGTCCTCGCCGACATAGCCGGCCTCGGTCAGCGTCGTCGCGTCGGCCATCGTGAACGGCACGTCGAGGATGCGGGCGAGCGTCTGCGCAAGCAGCGTCTTGCCGCACCCGGTCGGGCCGATCAGCAGGATGTTCGACTTCGCAAGCTCGACCTCGTTGCCAGGCTTCGAGCCGTGCGACAGCCGCTTGTAGTGGTTGTGGACCGCGACCGAGAGCACGCGCTTGGCGCGGTCCTGGCCGATCACGTAGTCGTCGAGCACCTTGCAGATCTCGGCCGGCGTCGGGACGCCGTCGCGCGTCTTCACCAGCGCCGACTTCGATTCCTCGCGGATGATGTCGTTGCAGAGCTCGACGCACTCGTCGCAGATGAACACGGTCGGGCCCGCAATCAGCTTGCGGACCTCGTGCTGCGACTTGCCGCAGAAGGAGCAGTAGAGGGTGCTCTTGCCGTCGCCGCCAGAAAGTTTGGTCATTCCCGTCCTTGCATACCGGCCGCAGGGCGACCGTGGTTGGGGCCATGCTAGCCCGCTTTATCTCACAATCAACTCTGCTGGAGTATTAACGCGTCCCGCCCGAGGATTGTCCCTAGCTTATCAATAATATGGATTGCCGTCTGCGGCGTCGCAAGAGCCCGGCGAGAGACCCCGATCAGGCGGCGAAAGCGGCGTCGATGGCCGGCGTCACGCGGTCGACCGTATAGGGCTTCTCGATCACCGGCGCATCGTTGAACTCGGGCGGTGGCGGGTCGACGTGGCCGCCGGTCGCGATCACGAACGGAAGGTTGCGCTCGCGCAGCTTGGCGGCGACCGGCCAGACGTTCTCGCCCTTGAGGTTCACGTCGAGGATGGCGAGGTCGAAGCCGCCCTTGTCGATGTGCTTGAGCGCGCATTCGACGGAATCGCAGCTTCCGCGACCGAGTGCCCGAGGGATTCGAGAAAATCCTCGAGCATCATCGCGATGAGCGGCTCGTCCTCGACGATCAGAATGGAACGCATCGGCGACATTCCTAAATCGAATAAATGGAGTGGATGGGCGTGCAAGCTTTTATTTGGCTGCCATGGTCCGCTTGGCGGCCTCGGCAAGCTCCTGGACCGAGAACGGCTTGGGCAGGAAACTGACGTTGTCGACGTCCAGCGAATTGCGCAGCTGCTCCTCTGCGTAGCCGGACATGAACAGGATCTTGAGCTCCGGCCGCGTCTTGCGCGCCAGCTCGACCATGGTCGGCCCGTCCATTCCGGGCATGACGACGTCGCTGATGAGGAGATCGACCGGCTCGTTGCGGGCGAGCACTTCCAGCGCGTCCTCGCCATTGTCGGCGGTGATCACCTGATAGCCGTGCCGGGTGAGCGCCCGCTCGGCCACCGCGCGGACCATCGGCTCGTCCTCGACCAGCAGCACCGTCCCGCTGCCCCACAATTCGTCGGCCTTTTCCTTCGGCGCCTTGCGCGACTTCGCGGCTGCGGCGTCCTCGCGGTGGACGGGCAGGTAGATGACGAAGCGGGTGCCCTCCCCGACCTTGGAATCGGCGAAAATGAAGCCGCCCGACTGCTTGACGATGCCGTAGACGGTGGACAGGCCGAGGCCGGTGCCCTTGCCGACCTCCTTGGTAGTGAAGAACGGCTCGAATATCTTGCCGAGTACCGCCGGCGCGATTCCGCAGCCGGTGTCGGTCACCGACAGAGCGCTGTAGTCGGCGACCGGCAGAATGTCGGAGCCGAGCTCGGCGACCTGATCGGACTTCACCGAATAGGTCTGGATGGTGACGATGCCGCCGCCCTTCTGCGCCATTGCGTCGCGCGCGTTGACGGCGAGGTTGACGATCACCTGCTCGAGCTGGCCCGGGTCGGCGCGCACCGGCCCGAGGTTGCGGCCGTGCTTGACGGACAGCTCGACGGTCTCGCCGAGCAGGCGTTTGAGCAGGTGCGAGACTTCGGAGACCACGTCCGGCAGCTGGAGGACCTGCGGCCTGAGTGTCTGCTGTCGCGAGAAAGCGAGCAGCTGCCGCGTTAGTCCGGCCGCGCGGTTCGAGTTCGACTTGATCTGCTGGATGTCGTCATAGTCGCTGTCGCCGGGCGTGTGCCGCATCAGCATGAGATCGCAGTGCCCGATGATCGCGGTCAGGATGTTGTTGAAATCGTGGGCGACGCCGCCGGCGAGTTGGCCGACGACCTGCATCTTGGTGGCCTGGGCGACCTGGCGCTTTAGCTTCGCCTCCTCGCTATTGTCCTTGAGCAGGAGCAGCACGGCGGCGTCGCCGAGCCCGCGCAGGCCGGCGATGGTGAGAGCCACCGGCTCGCCGGGCTGCCGGACGAGGCGGACGGCAAGATCGCCGGACATGGCCGGCCCGCGTGCATTGCGCCGCACGGTGTCGGCGACAGCTGCCTTGTCTTCCTTGACGACGAGGTCGCCGGGATAGGTCGGCGGAGTGCTGCCCTTGATCCCCGCCGCCTGGCGGAAGGCCTGGTTCATGGTCAGGAAGCGGCCGTCGCGGTCGACGAGGGCAAGGCCGACGGGAAGCACGTCGAGAAGCGCCTGCAGATGGCCCGAATCGACCGGTGGGCCCTCCTGTAACTCTTCGACGAGGAGCACGGTGCCGCCCTGCGCAGCGGCGGCGGCGAAAGGAATGTGAATCGACCGGTAGAGCGCGGCCCCCTCGCCATGCGCCTTGAGTCGAACGAAGCCGGTGCCCGCCGTGACCACGAGGTCGCTCAGCTTCGGCCGGGTCCGCTGCGACGCGCCGCCGAGCGCCTGCTCGGTGAACAGCCCGTTGGCGGCGGCGACGCATCCGTCCGCATCGACGACCGCAACGAGCACCCCCGCAGCCGTCAGCCGCTCGCCGGCTCCGGCGCCAAGCCAGCGCACGCGGTCGTCGAGCGGATCGAGGCGCGCCGGTGCGGGGAAACGCCAGAGCAGGAGGTCGGAATTGCTGCCGGCGCGTTCGACCTCGACCTGGACCTTGCCGCTTTTGGTGCCGACCCCGGCGACGCAGCCGGCGCCGTCCCGCCAAGCCATGCTTTTCGCAACGGCGAGGGCGCTCCCGCTGTCTGCGTCGACGGCGAGCGCCAGCGGGGACTCCGCGCCGAAGCGTTCCCGATAGGCGGCATTGGCGACCAGCAGGCTGGCCTCGCTGCTGGTCAGGGCCGCAGGCTCGCTCGACAGTTCGAGAACCGCGCCGACCAGCGAGAAATCCGGGCCGAGCGAGACGGGCTCAAACGCCGCGTTCCTTGGCCGGGCGCGAAGCTGCAGAAACACGGCGCAGGCGACCCCAACCACAATCGGCACTGGCGCCAGCGAGCGCTGGCCGACGAGCAGGAGCAGCACCGCGGCGGTCAGTCCGGCACCGCCCGCAAGCAGCGCCGGCAGCCACGCACCCCAGCGGCCGAGCGGGCTCGTCTCGATGTCGTGGAGTTGCTGGTGGAGCATCGCTCCGCTCAGGCGCCGCGGCTCAGGCGGCTCTGACGGCGCTGCCGCCACTTGCTGCCGAGCCACCAGCGCCACGCCAACGCCGACGAGACATAGCCGAGGATCGCTGCCGCCGCGGAAATCGTCAGGATGCCGACCGCGATCGGCCCCGACGCATGATGAATCCAGAACAGGAAACGGCTGAGTTCGCTGGAGAAGCGCTGGACCGCCGCGGGGTCCACGAGGTTCGAATCATGGTGAAGCTCCCACGAGCCGATCCGGTAGGCTGCGTAATACATCGGCGGGATGGTGATCGGATTGACGACCAGGGTGACGGCGGCGGCGACCGCGACATTGGCGCGGAGCGGGATCGCGAACAGCGCCGCGATGAAGGTATGCATGAACGGGATGATGACGCCGATGCCGAGTCCAAGGGCAACTCCGCGCGGCACGGAGCGGTGGGTCATCCGCCAAAGGGAGGGATTACTCAGCCGCTTTGCGAAGGGACGAAGCAGCCGGTAGCGATGGATGAACTCGCGCGTCGGGATGTGCCGGCGAACCCAGTGAAACTTCATCGCCGGCGCCGCATCAGCCATTGTGCCGCAACAGCCTT
>CAWGRB010000003.1:0-50040 GCA_963824845.1 uncultured Alphaproteobacteria bacterium | reverse complement strand
GCAATCGCGGGGTCGGGCTGCGCACGCTGCTGACCGAGCTCGCCGCCGAACTTCGCGCCGGCACTCCGGAATCCGCGCGCGGCCTGGTCATCGAGCTGGCGAGTGGAGGGAGTGTTTCACGACCCAGGACGTGGCCGTCGCCGTCGCGTTCCTGATGACCGAGATCATCGAATTCGCAATGCTCCGCTGTCCGGAGGAACCGGTCGAAGTCTCGCTAAGCCGGGTCAGCGAATTGACTGCACGGCTGTCGGATCGGAAGCCCGGTTCTGGTGCCCGACGAAGAGGGCGATGCGGCGAAGCTCCAGTTCGAGCAAATCGTCGGCGGCCTTGCCAAGCAGTTCGTTCCCCTCTGGAAAGCAAGCTTGGCCGGTATAGCGTCGATTTGCCCGTTTTCCCGCGGCCTGACCGCGGCCCGGATCGTTACGGTGTCCGCCAAGAAATTTTCGGAAATCGCCGACGAGTGGAACTGTTCGCGAAGAAGCCGCGTTGTGCTGTTCGGATAGTGACCTTTTGCCCCCCCGCTCTCGCTATCCAATTAAATGGGCCCGGAACCGCCAACCCTCCCCCCCCGGTGGCGCTTCCGGGCCCTCTACATTCCCGGGCCCCTCTTCGCACCGACATTGAGGTCGAACGCGACGCCTGCCGCGCAGCGCGCCAGTGCGTGATACGGATGGCGAGGATCGCGAATTCGTAGAGGCCGTAGAGCGGGACCGCAGCAGCAGCATCGACACGACATCGGGCGGCGTCAGCACTGCTGCGACCGCCGCCGACGCGACGATTGCATAGCGGCGGGACTTGCCAGCTGCTCCCGCGTGACGATCCCGGCCGCTCCAGCATCATCAGCAGCACCGGCAGCAGGAAGGCGACGCCGAAGCCGAACAGGAAGCGGGTGACGAAAGTCAGGTAATTGCCGACGCCGGGCAGCGCCTCCTGCTGGATGCCGCCGATATTGCCCTGGAAGCTGAGCAGGAAATGAAGCGCCCACGGCATCGCGACGAAATAAGCCAGCACGCGCCCGCCGCGAAGAACAACGGCGTCATCAGCAGGAACGGCAGGAACGCCCTCTTCTCCTTGATGTAGAGGCCCGGCGCGACGAACCGCCAGATTTGCGTCGCGAGCACCGGGAAGCTCAGCATCATCGCCGCGAACAACGCGACCTTCACCTGAGTGAAGAAGGCCTCGAAGACGTCGGTGTAGATCAGCTTGCCCTGCCCGGCCCGGATCAGCGGCTTGACGAGGATGGCGAAAATCTCCCGCGAGAAACAGTAGCAGATGAAAATGCGATGACCAAGGTCACCAGGCACCACAGCAGCCGGCGCCGGAGCTCGACCAGATGCGCGAGCAACGGCTGCTTGGTGTCGTCGATGTCCTTCACGGCAGCGGCCGCTGTTCGATCGGCAGCTCATCGGCTTCGCCGGGCGCCGGCCGCGGGCGGAGCGATCGGCGGCATCGCGTCCGGCTGGCCGGGTTCGGGATAATGGGCATCGGGCGGGTGGGCGCTCATGATCCGCTCATTGTCCTCGCGCCACTTGCTGCTCGAGCTCCTCGAGCTCGGCCTCGCGAACGATGTTCTCGATCCCTGCGGTGAAATGCCGCGCCATGCCGCGCGCCCGACCGACCCAATAGCCGACGGTGCGCATCACCTTCGGCAGGTCCTTGGGGCCGATGAAGATCAACGCCAGGATCGCGACGACGGCGAGCTCGGAGGAATTGACGCCGAACATGGCGCGGGGTGCGGTTAGCGGACTTCGTCGTCTCGCGGCGGCGCCGCCGGCTCGGCGGGACGCGGAGTGACGTCGATCGGCTCCTGCGGCCGCACCTGGTCGCGAGGTAGCTGGCGCGGCGGTTCGTTGCGGCGCTGCTGGTCGTACTCGCGGCGCTTGTCGTCGTCCTCGTCGGCCATGCCCTGCTTGAAGCTCTTCAGGCCCTTGGCGACGTCGCCCATCATCGACGAGAAGCGATTGCCGCCGAACAACAGCAGCAGAATGATTGCGACGAGCAGGATATGCCAGATGCTGAAACCGCCCATTGGGAAACTCCTTTGCGGCATATCTAGTCGCCCTCGCCCTCGCTTTCCAGCTGTAGCTGGAGGACCGCGTCGTCGAGCGGGTCGAGAAGCCCTGCGGCCTTGAGGTCGTCGATCCCCGGCAGGTCGCGCCGCGAGCCCAGCCCGAAGTGGGTCAGGAATTCCTGCGTCGTCGCGTAAAGCAAAGGTCGTCCCGGCCCTTCGCGGCGCCCGGCCGGGCGGACCCAGCCCGCGTCCATCAACACGTCCAGGGTGCCCTTGGAGATCTGCACGCCGCGGATCGCCTCGATCTCGGCGCGGCTGACCGGCTCGTGATAGGCGATGATCGCCAAGGTCTCGGTGGCCGCCCGCGACAGCTTGCGCGGTTCCTCGCGCGTTCGGCGAAGCAGATGGGCAAGATCGGGTGCCGTCTGGAAATGCCAGCGCCCGGCGCGCTCGACGAGTTCGACGCCGCGGCCCCGATATTGGTCGGCCAGTGCCAAAAGAGCAGCTGCGATGTCGCCATCGCCGACGTGCGCAGCGATTTCCTCCGCGCTCAGTGGCGCCGTCGACGCGAACAGGGTTGCCTCGATCGCCCGGACCAGCTCGTCCATCATGCGACCTTGAGCCGGATCGGCGCGAACGCCCCATCCTGTGCAATGTCCAGGCGGCCACGGCGCGCCAGCTCCAGAGTCGCTACGAAGCTGGACGCCAGCGCCGACTTGCGGAATTGCGGGTCCTGCGTCGCCGGCAGGAACGTTTCGAGCAAGGTCCAGTCGAGGGCAGCGCCAATCATCCGCTCGACCCGTTCGATCGCCTCCTCCAGCGTCATGACGGCGCGCGCATGAACCACGTGCATTGCCGGAGCCGTGCGCGCCCGGACCATGCCGTACGCCGCGAACAGGTCGAAATCGCGCACTTGCCAGGCAGCTCGCCGGACCAGCCGCAAGCCCTCGGGAGCCCCGCGCAGGAAGACGTCGCGGCCAATCCGGTCGCGCCCGAGCAGCCGCGCCCCGGCCTCCCGCATCGCGTCGAGCCGCTGCAACCGCAGCTGCAGGCGCATCGCGATCTCTTCGGGACTCGGATCTGCTCGGGATCCTTCGGCAGCAGCAGGCACGACTTCAGGTAGGCGAGCCACGCCGCCATCACCAGGTAATCGGCGGCGATCTCCAGCTTCAGCGCCCGCGCCTGCTCGAGATAGGCGAGATATTGCTCGACGAGCTGCAGGATCGAAATCTGCGCAAGGTCGACCTTCTGCGCTCGCGCAAGCGTCAGCAGCAGGTCAAGCGGCCCTTCCCAGCCGTCCAGGGCGAGCGTCAGCTCGTCGGACTGGCGGCGAAGCGGAAGCTCCTCGAAATCGTCATCCACGCAGCCCAAGCTAACCGCGAGTTGCGGCCGTGCGAAGGCCGCGGCCGAGTTTGCTGTGGATAAGTTAGCGGCGCCTGCGCGACGGACGCGGCGCGGCCGGCGGCGTCGTGTAGGTCGCTCCCACGGCACTCGCGATGAACCTCTCGACGTCCAGCCGCATCTGGTGGAGCGCGTCGGGGTTCAAATAGACCATGTGGCCAGAGGGATAATAACGGAACTCGAGGTTCCGCTGCTCGGCCGGCTCCAGCATCATGTGGTTGAGGTCATACTCGGTGCCGAAAAACGGCGTCGCCATGTCGTACCAGCCGTTGAGCGATAGCACCTTGAGATACGGGTTGGTGCGCATCGCGGCCGCGAGGTCGAGCGCGGTGTCGGGCATCTGCAGCTGATAGCGCATCCCCGGGGCCTTGTGGTTCCAGTCCCACTTGAAGGAATCTTCGCTGTAGGCGCTCGGCCGATAGGCCATGTTGGTCTGGTAGCCGAGGTCGCGCGCCAGATAGCTGTGCAGCGTGCCGATGAAGGCGCCGCCGATGGCTGTGTCGGAGGGGTCGGTTTCGGGGCTGTCGCCCGCCGCGTCGGGATCGACGCCCAGGTAGCGCGAATTATACCGCCCGATCGTCTCGCGGTCGCCACGCAGAAGCTCCTTGCGGAAGCGCGACAGATCGACGCGAAGGTTGGCCCGCTCGATGAAGTCTGGCGAGAGACCGGTCAGGCCAGCCATTTGCTGCGCCACCGAATCGCGCTCCTGCGGGCTGATCGTCTGGCCCTTCTCGAGCGCGGACGCATACGGGCCTTCGGCGAAGGCGCGCGCTTCGGCTGCCGCCTGCTCCACCGTCGCCGGCGGGTTGCTCATCTTGTGATGGTACCAGGCCGTGGTCGCGTAGCTCGGGATATAGTTGATGTAGTCGCGGTCCATGCCTGGCTGGCGCCGGCCGTAATTCATGATCGAGGACAGCAGGACGACGCCGTTCAAGGCGACCCCGCGGTCCTGCAGCTGATAGGCGAGCGCTCCGGACCGCGTCGTCCCGTAACTCTCCCCGAACAGGAACTTGGGGCTGCCCCAGCGGTCGAACTTGGTCAGGTAGCGGATGATCGCTCGGGAGAAGGCGTCCGCATCCTGGTCGACTCCGAAGAAATCAGCCGGCTTCGCATCGCCGAGCGGCCGCGAATAGCCGGTGCCCGGGGCATCGATGAACACCATGTCTGTGCTGCCGAGCAAAGTGTCCGGGTTCGGGCCGAAGTCGAACGGCGCCGGGCGGATCGCCTCCGGATTGCCGGTCTGGATTCGATCGGGCCGAACGAGCCCATGCGCAGCCACAGCGACGCCGAGCCGGGGCCGCCGTTGTAGAAGAACATGACGGGCCGATGCGATCCGGGAGCACCGTCCAGCGTGTAGGCGGTATAGAAGATGCTTGCCGTCGGCTTGCCGGCGTCGTTGCGGATGGTCAGCGTCCCGGCCGTCGCCGTGTAGGGCAGCACTCGGCCGCCGACCGACGCGCTGTGGCGCGTGGTGACGGTCCGCTCATCGACCGGCGCATCGGTATAGCCGCTCTTGGCCTGATCGATCATCGCCTCGGCATGGATCGCATCGAGGCTCTTGCCCTTGTCCCCGGACGAACCTTTGTCGGGAGATGCCGACGCCTGCGCGAACGCCGGCGAGGTGCAGAGGAGAGCGAGAGCGGATGCAGCGAGCAGGAGACGCATGAGGCAGATCTTTCCCGATCAGGAGGAGGGCGAACGTGGGTTAGGAAATGGTGGCCCGTTGAAACGGTTTAGTCGATCAACGATGCTCTCGTATCGACGAAGCGCCGGAACTCAGGCGAGGGCGAGGAGAGCGTCGCGATTGGCGATCTCGTGCGCGAGGTCCGGGCCTTCGCCATCGACCATCGTGGCCGCCATCGCCCGGGCCAGCCGGTCTTCCCCTTCAGGGCTCATTGCCGGCACTTCGGACGCAACCGCGATCATCTCGTCCATCTTGCCCGAACAATGCAGGGCAACGTCGCAGCCGGCGGCAACCACGCCGGCGGCGCGGCTCCCGAAGTCGCCGGCGAGGGCTTCCATGCCGATATCGTCGCTCATCAGCCAGCCGCCGAAGCCGATTCACCGCGAACAATGTCGGCGATGACGGTTCGCGACAGGCTGGCCGGCCGCTCGGCGTCCCAGGCCGTGTAGATGACATGCGCCATCATGCCCATCGGGGCCCGCGCCAGCCGTTCGAAGGGTTCCAGATCGATTTCCAGATCCTCGGGGCTCGCAGTCACCACCGGCAACGCCTTGTGGCTGTCGACCAGCGCCCGGCCGTGCCCCGGAATGTGCTTGATGACGCCGACGACCCCCGCCGACGCCATTCCGTCGAGCACCGCTCGCCCGAGGGCCGCGACCTGCATCGGCTCCGATCCCAACGCGCGATCGCCGATGATATCGCTTGCGCCGTCCTGCCGCACGTCGAGCATCGGCAGGCAGTTCACGTTGATGCCGCTCGCCCGAAGCACAAGCGCGATCGCCCGCGCGTTCGACCGCACCGCCTCGATCGCCGAAGCGGGAGCAATCGCGAACAGCTGTGAAAAGCGCTCCGCAGCCGGGAACGCCGGCCATTCGGGCGGCCGCATCCGCGCGACGCGTCCGCCCTCCTGGTCGATCAGGATCGGAATGTCGTCGCGGCCCCCGATCGCGCGCAGGGTGTCGGTCAGCCGAAGCACCTGCTCGGCGGTGTCGCAATTGCGCTTGAACAGGATGAAACCGGCGGGATCGGAGTCGCCGAAGAACGCGCGCTCGTCGGCGGTCAGTTCAGCGCCGGACGGTGCGTAGATCGCCGCCTGGCTCATGACCCGGTCACTGGGCCACGAAGCAGTTTTCGCCGGCGGCCTTCAGCGTCTGGCAGACCTGCCTCGCGTCCGCCGGCGAGGCGGCTCCGGCGCGGAGCCTGATCCCCTTCGAGAACGGCACGATCATCTTGTTGAGCGAAGCGACCGAGGAGAAGCGGGCCGACAAGGCCGTCCACGCCCGCTCGGCCTGGGCGATGTTCTGGAAGGCGCCGAGCTGAACGATGCTGCCGGTGCCGCCGGTCGCCTTCGGTGCAGGCGCGGCCGGCGCTTGCGCTGCGGCGCGACCTCGGGCTGCTTGGCCTCTGGAGCGGTGGTCGGCTTGGCGGGCTCCGCCGGGGGCGGCGCAGCCCCTTCCTCCTGGTGCATCTTGCTCAGGTCGAGCCGGGAATCAGTGTCCTGGCCGGCGCTGGTCTCGAACGCGGTTTCGCTTTCGCCGGCGATGTCGAGGCCGCCGGGGTTCGCCGGCCGCACCTTGTAGGGCGCGGGGTCGGCCTTGATCAGCTCCGGCGGCGCATTCACGTCCGAATCGCTGCGTCCGATCAGGAAGAAAACGGCGCCGATGAGCACCGCGGCGAGCACCACGACGCCGAGCGCCGCAAGCATCTTGCGAGCCGACACGCCGCGCGGTTCCTCTTCGTCGACGACCGACTGCAGCCACGGCAGGTCTTCGTAGGAGAAGCGTTCGTCGCTCACATCGCCACCTCGCCGTCGGCGCCATTGAGACCGATGACGACGCAGCTTTGAGCGATCATGCGCATGCGCTGGCACAGCACGGCGGAATGCGCCTGCGAGGTCGTGCCCATCTGCAGGCGGAAATAGGTCCGGCCATTGCGAAGCGAGCGGACCGGCACGACCAGCGCCGGAAGATGCTTGAGGGTCGGGTTGACCTTCATGATCGCCCACCAGCCCCGCTTGGCCTGGTGCACGGTCGTGAACGTCCCGATGCGGACCAGACGGCCCGACGCCCCGTCGATCGCGCGCACCGGCCAGACCTGCGTCGCCGAGTTCGACTTGACGCTCTCCGGCGCAAATGCCGGAACGTCGACCTTTGTCGCGCCAAAATCCTGCGCGACGACCGGGTGGACCGCCTTCTCATGGACGCGCTCGACCATGACCCGCCGGATCGGCGGCTGCTCCACGATCGTAATCGGCGGAGCGACGACGGGCTCGACGGGCTCGACCCGCTGCGGCGCGAGCCCAGGTTCAGCCGGCCGCGCCTGCGGAAGCGGAATCGTCTGGCTCGGCAGAACGGAAGGCCCCGTTTCGGTATCGGGCGCCCTCGTGCCCAGCCAATAGGACGCTGCACCCACAATCGCGCTGGCGGCTATTACCCACGGCAGAACGGCGCCGCGCCGGCGGGCCTGCGGTTCGTCGGGGAGCCATGGCAGTCGATCCAGGCCGACCGTTGCAGGGGCTTCGCTCATCAGCGCATCTCCTCGGTCGCGGTGACTCCCATCAGCGCGAGACCGCTGCGCACGATTTGCCCGATAGCAAAAGCCAGTTCCAGCCGTGCGCGAGAAAGTTGTGGATTGTTTTCAACGAGGAAGCGGCGGTCCGGATCGTCGTTGCCACGGTTCCAGAGCGCATGAAACTCGGCCGCGAGATCGTAGAGATAAAAGGCAATCCGGTGCGGCTCGTGGGCCAGCGCGGCGCCCTCCAGCACTCGCGGATATTGCGCCGCGCGCTTGACCAAAGCCAGCTCCTCGTCGTCGAGCAATGCGAGGTCGGCCGCCGCCGCGAGGTCGATCCCCGCCTCGGCCGCCTTGCGCCTCAGCGAGCTAATCCGGGCATGCGCGTACTGCACGTAGAAGACCGGATTGTCCTTCGACGCTTCGACCACCTTGGTGAAGTCGAAGTCGAGCGGCGCATCGGCGCGGCGGGTCAGCATCATGAAGCGGACGACGTCCTTGCCGACCTCGCCGACGACGTCGGCGAGCGTGACGAAGTCCCCGGCCCGCTTCGACATCTTGACCGGCTCGCCGGCCCGGAACAGCCGCACCATCTGCACCAGCTTGACGTCGAGATCGACCCTGCCGTCGGTCAGCGCCGTGACCGCCGCCTGCACGCGCTTGACGGTGCCGGCGTGATCCGCGCCCCAGATGTTGACGAGGTGGTCCGCCGCTTGCGCCTTTTGCCAGTGGTAAGCCGCGTCGGCGCCGAAATAGGTCCAGCTGCCGTCCGACTTCTTGAGCGGCCGGTCCTGGTCGTCGCCGAACTGCGTCGAACGGAACAGGGTGAGCTCGACCGGCTCCCACTCGTCATGCTCGTCGAGGCTCTTCGGCCGCTCCAGCGTACCTTCATGGACGAGCCCCTTGCCGCGCAGCACGTCGGCGGCGCGGCCGACCGCTCCCGAACGCTGCAGCTCGGCTTCCGACGAGAACTTGTCGTGATGGATTGCAAGCAGCGCGAGGTCATGCCGGATGAGGTCCAGCATCGCGGCGATCGCCGCCTCGCGGAAGATCGGCAGCCACTCCGCTTCCGGCGCTTCGGCATATTTGTCGCCATGCTCGGCAGCGAGCAGGACGCCGACCGGCTTCAGATAGTCGCCGGGGTACATGCCTTCCGGCATGTCGCCGATCTCCACGCCGAGCGCCTCGCGGTATCGCAAGTGGACCGAGCGGGCGAGCGTATCGACCTGCGCGCCGGCGTCGTTGACGTAATATTCCTTGGTGACCCGGAAGCCCGCCGCCTCCAGCAGCCGCGCCAGGCTGTCGCCGACCACCGCGCCCCGGCAATGGCCCATGTGCATTGGGCCCGGTCGGGTTGGCGGACACATATTCGACATTCACCCGCTCGTCCGCGCCAACCGTCGACACCCCGTAGCGGTCGCCCTCGCGAAGGATGGTGCGAAGCTCGTCGCGCCACGCATCGGGTGTCAGCCGCAGGTTGATGAACCCGGGTCCGGCGATCTCGACCGATGTCACCGGCGGGATCGCTTCCAGCCTGGGCTTGATCGCCTCGGCAAGGGCGCGCGGGCTGGTCCGTGCCGACTTGGCGAGCACCATCGCGGCGTTGGTCGCGAGGTCGCCGTGGGAGGGATCACGGGGCGGCTCGACGGTGACGTTCTTGCGGTCGAGGCCGTCCGGCAGCACGCCGTCGGCAACAAGCTCGTCGAGCACTCCGTCGAGGAGCGCGGCATATTGGGCATAAAGCGACATCGCGGCGCCTGTAGCGTGCGGCGTCGCGGGCGTCACCCGTCAGAAGCGGTCGCGGGCAAGATCGACGGCGCCGACCAGCTCTTCGTGGCGGGCGATGGCGAAGCGGTCGGTCATTCCAGCGATGAAGTCGCCGATGGTGCGCAGCTGCTGCGTTCGGTCGCCGGGGTGGCGCCAGCCGTCAGGAAGCAGAGCGGCGTCGGAGCGGTACGCGTTCGCCAGGTTCGAGATGACCCGCTGCGCTTCGAGGCGGACTTCTTCGAGCTGCCGGGAGCCGTAGAGCTTGGCATAGAGAAAGCGCTTCAGCTCCCGCTCCTCACCGGCGAGCGCCTCCGAGAAGCCGACCAGCGCCCGGCCGGCAGCGCGCACGTCGTCGATCGACTGCGCGCCGCTGCCGGCAATGCGTCGCCGGCTTTCGTTGAGCACGTCGCCGACCATGGTGCCGATCATGTCGCGGACCAGCGCGCGCTGGCGCTTGTCGGGTGCAATCCCTGCATACTGCTCGCCGACCGCTCGCCAGTGACGGTCGACCAGCGGGACCCGGACGAGCTCCTCCAGATGGAGGATGCCGGACCGCAGGCCATCGTCGATGTCGTGGTTGTCGTAGGCGATGTCGTCGGCAATCGCCGCGACCTGCGCTTCCAGGCTCGGCCAGGTGCCGAGCTCGAGCGGCCATTCGGCGTCGGCCTCCGCCATCGCCCAGGTCGGCGCGATGATCGGTCCGTTGTGCTTGGCCAGGCCCTCCAGCATCTCCCAGCTGAGGTTGAGGCCGTCGAAGCCCGGATAGGGCGTCTCCAGCCGGGTGACGAGGCGAATGGCGTGGGCGTTGTGGTCGAAACCGCCGGCATCGGCGAGCGCTTCCGTCAGGGCGTCCTCGCCGGCATGGCCGAACGGCGGATGGCCGAGGTCGTGGGCCAGGCACAGCGCCTCGGTCAGATCCTCGTTGAGGCCGAGCGCCCGGGCGATGGTCCGGCCGATCTGGGCGACTTCGATGCTGTGGGTCAGGCGGACCCGGAAATGGTCGCCGTCGGGAGCGACGAAGACCTGGGTCTTGTGCCGCAGCCGGCGGAAGGCGACCGAATGGACGATGCGGTCGCGGTCGCGCTGGAAGATGTCGCGCGGCCCGCGCGGTCCGGAATCGCGTTCCGGGTGAAGCCGCCCGCGAGAGCGTGAAGGGTGCGCGGCGAGCGCGTCAGCTGGCGTCATCGAGCGGCACGATGGTGTCGCTCGGAGAGTTCGTCCAGCTGAAAGCGGTGATGTTGAGCGTCTCGAGGTCGGAGGCGAAGGTCGCGGCGTCCTCGGCATTGCGGAACGGACCGATCAGCAGCCGGGATTGCCGCGGCGCCTTGGCGACATAGCCGTGGATGCCGTCGAACACGTCCTGGCTACGGGATTTGATCCGACGAAACTCGTCGGCGAAGGTGGCGGGATTGCTGCCGCTGGCAAGTTGCAGCCACACCCGCCGGGCGACCGGAGCCTGCCTCGGCTGGGCAGCCGGACGGCGAACGGTGGGGAGCGAATAGGCGATCCGGGCAACCTGCTGCGGCGCCGGCTGGGCGGCAACGGCACGAGGCGGCGCTGCGGCGGGAGCGGGAGCGGGAGCCGCAGCCGGAGCGCGCAGAAGATCGTCGATGCTGGCAAGCCGGTCCGCACCGGCGGCGGCGCTTGTGGCAGGGGTCTGCGGATAGGCCGGAGCGCGTGGAGGCGAGGACCGGGCCATTCGAATCCGGGAAGATGCCGAGATTGACCGCCGCGGCCTTCTGGGCGGGTTGAAGCACGGCGAGGCGCTTGAGGAACGGAGCGACGCTCGCCCAGCTGCCGGGCATCGCGGCGTCGGTCGCGACCATGGCGGCGTTGGCGTCGCCGGTCAGTGCCAGGATGAAGGCGCGGATGCGGCTGGTGGCAGGGTCGCCGCTGGCGGCGAGAGGGGCCAGGGTCTGCAAGGCGCCTGCGCGGTCGCCGCTGATCGCCAGGCTGAGGGCGAGACGGCGGCGCGCTTCGGTTCCGTCGGCGCCGGACAGCGCTGCCCGATAGTCGGCCTGGGCCTGCGCCTGCATACCCATCAGGTCATAGGCGAGCCCGCGGTCGGCGCCGATGCTGCCGACGGTCGCGCCGAGCTGGAGAGCCCGGGCGAAATAGGGCATCGCCGCCTGCGGCTGGCCATTGGCGACGGAGACCGCGCCCATCCCGGCCTGAGGATAGGGACTCCGGGGATTCACTTCGTCGGCACGGGCGAAAAAGCCGGCGGCCGCTTCCGGATCGCCGATCTTCACCGCCGCCCGGCCGGCGTTGATCAGCGAATTGAAGTCCTTCGGGTCCGAAGCCAGCGTCCGCAGGCAGCGGTCGAGGATGGTCGCAGGCGTGTCCGCCGGCTGGGCCGTTGCAGGCACCGACAGCGAAGCCGCGCACACGGCCGCAATCGCGGCCAAGCGTATCGAATGGTTCAAATTTCCCCGCATCACTCTCCCCTTAAGCGAAGAGAATCTTGCGCGAAGCTTTCTGCCTAGAGGCTTTACGCCGAACCGTGCCGGTCAACGGATGAGCGGGACCTACTGGTTGCTCTGCCGATTGAGGAAGCGCGGGATGTCGATCGGCTCGCGCTTGGCGCCGAGAGCGGTCTCGTCCTCGGTGTCGAGCTGCGCCTTTGGGGCGCCGCGGGCGATGTTCGACATGCGCTCGAACAGCGTGCCGCCGCCGCTCGTCGCGCCGCCGGTCGCAGCAGTGGCAGCCGCCGGAGTGGCGATGTCGTCATCGGCCGGCGGAGCGATCGGCGGCTTGCCGACCGGCGAAGTCAGGATGTCGTCGCTGTCGAGAAGCAGCTCCTCGCCGCCTTCGCCGTCGGTTTCGGCCGTGATGTCCTCGGGCGTCTCATCCTGCTCGGCCGGCTGGACCTGTACGGGCGCCGGCTTGGCGACTGCGGCGGCCTTCGGGAAGCTGAACACCTTGGCCGGCTGCGGCTGGACGCCGACTTCGGCCTCGATGCCGGTGGCGACCACCGACACGCGGATCTTGCCGCCGAGGTCGTTGTTGAACGCCGAGCCCCAGATGATGTTGGCGTCGGGGTCGACCAGTTCCTTGATGTGGCTGGCGGCCTCGTCGACCTCCATCAGGCGCATGTCCTCGCCGCCGGTGATCGAGATGATGACGCCCTTCGCGCCCTTCATCGAGACGCCGTCGAGCAGCGGGTTGGAAATCGCCTTCTCGGCGGCCTCGATGGCGCGGTTGTCGCCGTCGGCCTCGCCGGTGCCCATCATCGCCTTGCCCATCTCGCTCATCACCGAGCGGACGTCGGCGAAGTCGAGGTTGATGAGGCCGGGCATGACCATCAGGTCGGTGATCCCGCGAACGCCCTGCTGGAGCACCTCGTCGGCCATTTCGAACGCCTGCTTGAAGGTCGTGTCGGAGTTGGCGAGGCGGAACAGGTTCTGGTTGGGGATGACGATCAGGGTGTCGACGTGCTGCTGAAGCTCGGCGATTCCGGAATCGGCGGAGCGGCCGCGGCGCGCGCCTTCGAACGCGAACGGCTTGGTGACGACGCCGACAGTGAGGATGCCCTTGTCGCGGGCGGCCTTGGCGATGACGGGAGCAGCGCCGGTGCCGGTACCGCCGCCCATGCCGGCGGCGATGAAGCACATGTGCGCGCCTTCGAGCGCAGCTTCGATATCGGCGATGGTCTCTTCGGCGGCGGCGCGGCCGATCTCCGGCCGGCTACCGGCGCCGAGGCCCTGGGTGATCTTGAGGCCGAGCTGGATGCGCCGGTCGGCGGCCGAGGCGTTCAATGCCTGGGCGTCGGTGTTGGCGACGATGAAATCCACGCCCTGGACGTCGGCGTGCATCATGTTGGCGATGGCGTTGCCGCCCGCGCCGCCGACGCCGATCACGCTGATCCGCGGGCGGAGCTCGTCGACTTCCGGCCGGATGAAATCGATGCTCATGGACTTAAACCCCCCTCAAGCTGGCAACGCGTTGAGCCTTCACGAGGAATTTTTGAATCATTGCGAGTTGCAAGCCAAGCGGAAAAGTTAACGCTGATGAAAAAACTGGGGATGAGTGTAGCCTTCAGGACTCACTTGTCGCCGAGAAGACTCGACTTTTGGCCGCCCGGTGGCCGGCGGCGGGAGCGAGCGAGCGCGGCGAAGAGCCTATCTGCGCGCCGATCGGCACGGGGACCGGCGTGCAAGCTGTTACCCTGACTGCTTGAAACCGGGGGTCCTTCCACTTCCTCCACTTTGTCACCCTGGCGGCCGCTTTTGCGGGCGCGAAGCGCCGCGGTCCAGGCGGCGGCGAAGGCCGGATCGCGGTCCTTCAAGACGTAAGCCGACTTGCGGCTCATCCCCGCTTCCTCGGCCGCCAGGGTGACAGACCGGTGTGCGGCGAGGGTGACAATGAAGGTGACAGCTTTGCCTGGCGACCAATCGCTCGAGCGGCGGGCCCGGCGCGGGCGGGAGAGCAGGTGCAAGCTGGCAGTCCTCTTCGATGCGGTGATCGGCGGTTGCAGCAAGCACAGGCGACGGGTTGTAGGACAGCGAATTGTGACGGGCGGAATGTCTGGGTTCGAGCCAGAGCGGCTAGCGGCAGCTTTCGACCCAAAGCAGACATTTGCCTGGATCAGAGCTACACTCGACTGAGCGGTTTGCGCTGGGGAGGCTACATGACCGACGAGAATTTCAGCCAGCTAAAAGCGATGCACCGCCAGATGTGGTCGTCCTTTGCGCCGACTGCGGTGCTGACGACGCCGGTCGCTGCACATTTGGTCGATTTCGCGCAGCTGACCCCGAACGAAAGTGTGCTTGACGTGGGCTGCGGCACCGGCGTGGTCGCTTTAACCGCGGCAAGGCTCGGCGCGCGTGTGTCGGGCCTCGATCTCACACCCGAGCTTTTGGAACATGCGCGCGCAAACAGCGACATCGCCGGGTGCAATATCGATTGGACTGAAGGCGACGCGGAGAACTTGCCTTACCCAGATGCCAGCTTTGACGTGGTGCTCAGCCAGTTCGGCCACATGTTCGCGCCGCGTCCTGATGTAGTAGTCCGAGAAATGCGCCGGGTCCTGAAGCCCGGCGGACGAGTGGCTTTCGCGACTTGGCCGCCGGAACATTTCGTCGGCAGGTTCTTCGCTTTGGTTGGGAAGCATTCACCAGCGCCTCCACCTGGAGCATCGCCGCCGCCGCTGTGGGGTTCGGTGCCAGTCATCAACGAGCGTTTGGCGGCAGGATTTGGACAGCCGTTTTTTGAACGCGGAGCTATGCTGGTGCCAGCCCTCAGCGCTCAGCATTTCTGGGAATTTATGGCGAAGGGGATCGGCCCGCTTCAGAAGATCGTCGAGGCGCTCGCGGGGAGCCCGCCGGAACTCGAAGCGGTTCGAAGCGAGTTCATCGAGCTTGCCACGCCTTATTTGCGCAGGAACGTTGTGCATCAGGACTATCTGCTAGCGCGGGCGCACGCAGTCTGAGCTTAACGTCTGCTTTCGACCCATTGCAGACATTAGGATTCAGCTTAGGTCGCATGGCCTCTCTCCAGACCACCTTGTCGTCCCAATATCGAATGACCGGCGAGAGTGTCGTCGAGGCGAAGCTCGGACCAGAATCGGTCATTCTACAACGCGTCACTACCGCTGGTCATTCCGCCTGGACGGAGGTTCCTGGGCCGATCGCCTCCGTCGCGCGTCGGCACTCAATCCACGTTCCATTCGCATGTCCACGCCCGGAATCGACACATCAATGCAGACCGCTCCCACCTCGTCGGATCTGATCCTGGCACAGCTGAAGAACGTAAGGGCTCTTGCTGGGCCGGAGCAAAGATGCGGCTCTGAACGGTGGTCGGAACGAAGTCGAGTGTGCCTCTTCGCCCCGATGCCGGACGGACCGCGCCAACATGCTGCAACGGGGGACTGAAGGCCCAAGCCCTAGTGGCAGCTTTCCACCCATTGCGGACATTGCGTGACTCCGCGAAGCTGACCCGACTGAAGCCGGAGGTGCAAGGATGGCAGTCACCAGGATCGTCGCCAATCTCGCCGCGCAGGATCCAGTTGGCCTTGGCAGGTTCTACCGAGAGGCCTTTGGGCTCGATATGCCGCATGAAATGGGTTGGATCGCCTTCTTGAACAGAGATGCGAGCCAGGAAATCGAACTGCACACCGCCTCCGAAGGGGGCTGCGGGACCGAATTGCCTGTGGTCTCAATCGGTGTCGACAACCTTGCTGCCACCGAGATCGCCGTCCGCGCCGCGGGCGGAGAAATAGTTTACGGGCCGGTATCGGAAGCATGGGGTCTGCGGCGTTTCTACTTCCGCGATCCCGCAGGCAATCTTGTCAATGTCGTAGACAGCTGAATCACGGGAGTGGTCAGCGAGTCAGCTATGTCGGCTAACGGCTGCTTCCCACCCGTTGCTGCCATTAGCGCGCTGGTGGCAGCTTTCGACCCACATTCAGCCAACTCACTTCCCTCCCTTCCAGGGAGAGGAGAATGCGGCGACGCGGCCCTTCGAGGCCAAGAGCCGCCGCAGAACTCAGCGAGGAGGAGACTTGCGAGTTGGGGCGCCGAGGGCGACCGGCACCGCTTCCTGACAAGCGCCCATGCCAAGGGTGCCGTCGGCAACAAAGACCGCTGACGGGCCGTCGATGATCAGCGCCGCGTTGGCAGACAGATACTTGTCGCCGATGCTGGAGTGCTTGCGCTGGAGGGCGTAGCTGCGGCCGTTGAAGCTGACGCGAGCGGTCGAGGCGGTGCGCTGGACGGTCAGATCCTGATCCGCCGGGCAGGTATAGCGGACCGGGGCCTGGGCCGCGTGCGCCCCCGCAGCGGCGACTGCTCCGCACAGGCCGGCGATCAGTGCTCTCGCCAGCATCGAGCTCACGTGAACATCAACTTCCAGGCTTCGACGAGGGTGCCGAACGTCGCCAGCGAAACGGCACTCATTACCGAGAAGACACGAAGCTTAAGCGCATGTTTTTCCATCATAGCTGCTCAACTCCGAACCTTGCGGGTCGATCCACCGCCTGGCGCGTGCCACGCATTAAAGTGCGTAGCATTGCTCGGCGGCCCCACGGCGGCCGAGTTCCTGGTACAGCAGGTGGGCGCGGAATTCGTAGGCCTGGGCGATCTGGATGTGGACTTCGCGGGCCTTGCGCGATGTCCCGCTCATGCCGGCGTGGAGCTCTTCGCGGGCCCTGCGGCTGAAGTAGAGCGCTTCGTCTTCGAGGATGGACTGAGCGTTGGCGCCGGCCGCTGCGGCAGGCGCCGGCTCGATCCGGTTCATCGCGACATCGTCTCCGGCGAAGCGAGGTGGGACGAAATGGGCGTCGGCGATTGCATTGTCGAACATGGCTGCTCTCCGGAACATGGCTGCTCTCGGCCGACCGCTCCAAGGCGAACGGAAGATGCACCGCACGCACTTTTCGTTGGGCTGCATTCGTTGCGGTCGACGATCCGCTCACTTTTCGCCGAACCGCGCCCGTCCATCGCCGAGCGTGCAACTTTGCTTGCGCGCGTGACGGCTCGGCGCGGACGACGGAGCCGGCGCGGCATGGCCTGTGGCGCGCTGTCCCCCTCCGGGACGATGCTAAGATCGGTGCATCCATTTCTGCCGCGGAACGTATCAGCAGCACAGAGGAGTGCCGGTCTTGTCGTGGTGGTTGATTGCATTGCTGGCGTGGCTTGCGCCGGGCGTGGTCGTGAGCCTGGCCTTGCTTTGGACGGCGTGGCTGGTGCCGATGGTCAGCCGCAAGCCCCGCGCCGCCGCTGCAGCCGACGTGCGCAGCGGACCCAAGCACGATCCCGTCGCGCTTTCCGAGTTCCGCGTGCGCAGCGGCCGCTCGAGCGCGCTGCTCGCCTTCCGCCGGCGCCTACTTAGGCCGCGGGTAGGTGATCGCGCCGTCCGCGAGCGTGGCCGCCGGCGTCAGGCGGGCGGGATCGACCCGGTTGCTGCCCATCAGGTGGAAGACGCCGCGGCCGCGCGCGAGCAGATAGTCGGCGATGATCCGGCGGTGACAGCGCCACCAGACGGCCTCGGCGCACATGATCGCGCAGCGGCGGCCGGCGCCTAGTTCGAGAAGCTCGTTCGAGGCCGGCGGCGAAGTCGTCCGACAAAGCGTAATCGGCATAATTGTGGAAGCTCTGGTTGTCCCAGAAGGCGTTCACCTCGGGCGGGACCTCGTGGGAGCGGCCGCGTAGCCCGCCGAGGTTCGCCATGCGCCGATAGCCGACCTGATATTCGGCGAGTTCCGCGCCCAGCGCATCCTCGTTGTACTGCGGATTGTGCCGGGACTTGGGAACGGTGCGGACGTCGACGACGAAATCGGCCGGGCCGCAGCGCAGAAGGTCGACGAACTCGGGGATCGAGCGGGTCGAGTGGCCGATGGTGAAGATTGGGTTGGGGTCCGGCATGGACGGACAACGCGTCAGGAGAGGATGGGTGCGCCGGATCGTTGCGGGCGAGGTTAGCCAACCGGCCTTCTGGATGAGCGCGGCGATGGCGGCTTCCTGCTTCGGCCCGAGCGCCTTCAGCGCGAAGCCGGTCGGCCACATGTCGCCATCGTCCAGGCTCGCCTTGTCGCTGAAGCCCAAGGTTGCGTAGCGCGCCTTGAACTTGTGGGCGCTCTGGAAGAAGCAGACGACCTTACCGTCCTTCGCGTAGGCCGGCATTCCGTACCAGGTGCGGGCGGTGAGCTCCGGCGCGGCCGCCTTGACGAGCGCGTGCAGCCGCTCGGCCATGGCACGGTCGGCGGCAGGCATTTCGGCGATCTTGGCGAGCACTTCGCTTTCGCCGTCGGCGCCGGCGGCCTGGGCGGCGAGCTCCCGCTTGCGCTCTTGCATCGCGGCGCGCTCGTCGGCGCTGAAGCCGCTGGTCTTAGCCTTGGGTGTCTTGCTCATTGTTCCAATCCTTTCTCTCCGGTCATCCCTCGCCGCGCGAGGCCCATTCCGGCAAGCAGACAGGCGGCGAACAAGGCGCCTTCGAGCGCCGCCGTGACCGCCTGGCTGACGGGGCCGAAGCCGGCTTCGCCGACCAGAGCGCCGATGCGGTCGAGACGAAGGCGCGAGGCGGGGAATTGGGTTGCGAGCAGGTCGAGGCTGCCGCCCATCAAATGGCCGCCGGCAAGCACGATGAGCACGCCGGCGAGTGCGCCGAGGCCGGCAGCGACGAACAGCCTTCGCCGAAGCGTCGGCAGGCGCAGGCCGATCCAGCTGGCGAGGCCGATGGCGGCGCCGAGCACTGCTCCCTCGAACGGGCCGGTGATGTCGCCGGGCGAGCGGCCGATCAGCAGGTTGAAGGCGTCGATCCCGAGCAGCTTGACGATCGCTCCGATGAGGAAGCCGCCGAGCGCTCCGCCGAGGATCCGCCAGTGCCGCGCCGGCATGAGGTCGGCGAGCGCGATCCCGAACGCGACCCCTGCCCCGCCGATCACCGCGACCAGGATGGTCAGGCAGAGAAGAACCAGCAGGATGGAGATCGCGCCCATGCCCGGCGCCAGCGGCTGCGAGGCACCGGCGAACCCGTAGAACAACCCGCCGACGAAGCCGGCGATGCCGCCGCCGACGGTCCCCGCCGCGCCGAGCAGGAGCGTTTGGCCGGCGGACCAGCGGACCGCGCGCGGAGCCGCGAGCCGCCGGAGCTTCATCGCCATCGACGGGGGCGACGAAACGGTAGCCGTGCTTTGGCACGGTCTCGATGAAGCGGGGGCGGGCGGCGTCGTCGCCGAGCTGGCGGCGCAGGGTGCGGATGCACTGGGTGAGCGCTTCGTCGGTGACCGGCACGCCACGCCACACTTCGTCCAGGAAGCGGTCCTTGGTGACCAGGCGCCCTTGTTCGCTCACCAGCAGGGTCAATGCGTCGAGGTAGCGTGCGTTGAGTTCGACCGGCGCGCCGTCGCGACACAGCTGGCGGTCGGCGGGGTCGAGCACGAAATTGTCGAAGCGGAAGCTTTTCAGAATATCCTCAGGCGTTGCTCATGACGCTCACCGGCACCGGATGCAGGGTGGCGGCTGCAATCATGCATGGAGACAGGGATATGGCAAGCAATGCGGGTGGGCAGCCGGGCGCCGGGGTGCCGTGGCGGATCGTCGGCTGGGGGTTTGCGGTGGCGCTTCTGCTGCTGCCGTTCGTGGCGATGCAGGTCGGCGCCGACGGCGTGAACTGGAGCCTCGGCGATTTCATCGTGTTCGGGATCATGCTGGGCGCGGTCGGCGGCGCGTTCGAGCTGGCGGTGCGGGCGAGCGGCAATTGGGCGTACCGCGGCGGGGCCGCACTGGGGCTGTTCGCCGCATTCCTGGTGGTCTGGGCGAACCTTGCGGTCGGGATCGTCGGCAACGAACACAATCCGTGGAACCAGCTGTTCTTCGTGGCGCTGCTGATCGGTCTTGCCGGCGCCTGCATCGCGCGGTTCCGCGCCACGGGCATGAGTGTCGCGATGCTCGCGACGGCGGGCTCGCTGGTGCTGGCTTACGGCGTTGCCAGGATCAATCGGCCCGAAGAGCTCGGCGCGCATCTGCTTGTCGAGCTGGTGGGTACGAGCATCTTCGCGCTGCTGTTCGTCGGATCGGCGGCGCTGTTCCGGAAAGCGGCGCGCGGGCAGATCAGCTGAGTTCGACCTGCTTGATGGCCGGCATGGCGACAACCCACCACAAAGCGCCCACGCCTGCGAGCACGGCGGTGACGATGAACGCCGCCGTGTAGCCGGCGCTGTCGACGATGATGCCGGTGATCACCGGACCGACGATGCCCGATGTATTGCCGAGCGCATTCTGGATGCCGACCCAGGTTCCGGCCGCTCGCGGGCCGGCGAACATCTGGGCGACGGAATAAAGGTTGAGCGAAAGCGCGGCCGTGGACGCGCCGGCCAGGCACAGCAGAACGGCAAGGCCTATGGTGCCGTGTACCAGCGCGATCCCGGCCACGGCAAAGGCGGCGAGCAGCTGGCCGCCGATGGCCATGGCGCGCCGGCAGGCGCCCTCCGATCGTCCGGAGCGGGTCCACCAGTCGGAGACGTGCCCGAGCCCAAGCGCGCAGACGGCCTGGGCGACATAGCCGAGCGTCGCAAGCACCGTCATTTGCGGGATCGAGAAGCCGCGTGCCTTGGTCAGGTAGAGCGGCAACCAGGTGAGCAGGAAATAGAAGGAATAGTTGCTGAGGAAGTGGGCCACGGACATCGACCACAAGGGCCATTTACGAAGTAGATGAAAGGCGGAGACCCTCGCCCCTTCGCTGTGGCTGCCGTGATCGAGGTTGCGGACCGTTCGCGGCCAGGGCACCAGCCAGATCAGCGTGGCGATGCCGAACGCGATGAACATCGTACGCCATCCCCAGGACGCGACCAGCAGGCCGCCGACCAGAGTCCCGGCCGCAGGTCCGAGCGCAAGGCCGGTGCTGACCGCTGCATTGGCCGCTCCACGCCCTTCGGCAGGAACATGCCGGGCGATGATCTTGGAGCTTCCCGGGAAGGCGATGCTCTCGCCGACACCGAGCATGACGCGCAGCACGAGGAGCGACAGGAAGCCGCCGACGAAACCGACCAGGAAGGTGCTTGCCGACCACAGCAGGATCCCGGCGGCGATAAGCTTGTACACGGACACGCGGTCGCACAGCCAGCCGGCGAACAGCTGCAGCGGCGCATAGACCCAGAAGAAGGCGGAGACGGCGATCCCGAACGTGGTTGCCGACAGGCCGAGTTCGGACTTCATCAACGGCGCGGCGACGGCGATCGCGCCGCGGTCGACATAATTGAGGAACAGCGCCGCGCCGAGCATGAAGGTCAGCGCCTTGACGGGCCGTGCGGTCTTCACCCGGCCGCTTGCCAGCGTTGCCATGCGCACCTCCCCTGCCCAAACCCGCGAGCTCTTAGCACAGGCTGGCGGCGCCCTAGAAGCCGCCCTTCATCGCCGAGATGAGGCGGCCGAACATGCCGTTGCCGGCCTTTCTCGGACCGACGGGAATCGCGATGTCGCGGATGTCGCCGCCGCCGGAGCCGGCGAGGAGTGCAAGACCGACGAGCGTTGCGAAGGCCGGTCCGCTGTGGGCGTCCGGGAGGCCGGCGATCTGCTTCGGACGGCCGACGCGGACGGCACGGCCGAGGACGCCCTGCATGTAGTCGGCGATGTTCTTGAGCTCGGCGCCGCCGCCGGTCAGGACCACCTGGCGGCCGACCGGGCCGGTGAAGCCGAGGCCCTTCAGCGCGGCTTCGACCTCGCTCGTCATTTCCTCGACGCGCTGGCGGATGACCATCATCAGCTGGGCGCGGGTGATCTTCATCGGCTCGGCGCCCTGCTCGGCACCGATCTGGGTCGCCTCGATGATCTCGTGGTTGTCGCGCGGGGACGTCATCGCCGAGCCGTAGAAACACTTCAGGCGCTCGGCGTCGCGGCGCTGGACGGCAAAGGCGCAGGCGATGTCGTTGGTGATGTCGTGGGCGCCGAGCGCGATCGAGCGCAGCCCGACGAGCATGCCGTTGAAATGCACGGAGACGTTGGTGACGTCGGCTCCGAGTTCGACGAGGGCCACTCCGAGTTCGCGCTCTTCGTCGCTCAAGCAGGCGAGCGCGGCGGCGACGGGCGACGCGACGATGGCTTTCACACCCAGGTGCGCCGAGCGGATTACCGTGTCGATGTTGCGCAGCGGCGCCGGATCGGCGGCGATGACGTGGATGTCGACTCCAAGGCGATTGGCAAACAGGCCGATCGGCTGCTGCACGCCCTGGGCGCGGTCAATGGTGTAGAGCGCGGGATGGGCGTGGAGGACGACCTGGCCGTTGCTGTCGATGGCGCTTCGTCCGGCGTTCAGAAGCTCGTTGATGTCCGCCTGCTCGACCTGGTGGCCGCCAAGCTCGACCTCGACATTGGCGACGTCGCTGACAACGCCGCCGGCGCCGTAGCTTGCCCACACCTCCTCGACAGTGAGGCCCGACATGCGCTCGGCGAGCTCGACGGCTTCGCGAACCGCGAATTCGCTCGCCGCCATGTCGGTGATGTAGCCGCGCTTGACCCCCCGGCTTTCGCGCTGGCCGGTGCCGAGAACGGTCAGCCGGCCGTCGTGACCGGGCGAGGCAATCAACGCGCTCACCTTCGACGAGCCGATGTCGAGCGCGGCAATCAGGGGTTGGTCGGGCGCCTGCGCCATCGGGAGTCGCCTAGCCTTCCTGGGAGTGGCCGCCGGTGATCGCATCCGGCGCGTGGGGGAGCCGGACGATCATCTTGCCCGGAATGCGAAGGTCGAAGCGCAGGATGCCGTGGCCGAGAAGGCTGCTCGCCTTATCGAGCTTGGCGAACTTGGTCAGGGCGACGCGGGCCGCATCCTCGCCCTCGGGCAAAGCGATGGTCTCGCCGGTCTGGAAGCTCAAGTCCCAGCGCCGTCCGCCGACCCAGGTCGCGGAGGCGAGCTGGGGCTTGAGGGTCGGGACCGCCGCCATCAGCCGGCCGATCTCGTCGGCCTGGGCATTGGCGCCGGCGCCGATCAGCAGCGGCAGGTCGGGCATCTGGTCGACCGGCACGCGGTCGAGGACGACGCCGTCCTTGTCAATCAGCGCAAGCCGGCCCTTGTCCTGCCAAAGCGCCGCAGGGGTCCGTTCGACGACGTCGATGACCAGGGTATCGGGGAGCCGGCGCGAAACGCGGGCGTCCTTGACCCAGCCGAACTGCAGAAGGCGGTCGCGGATGTCGCCGACGCTGACCAGCGTCTGCGGCGCCTTGTCGGTGCCCGCGGCCTCGGCGGAGCGGTGAAGCTCGTCGCTGACGATGGCGTCGATCGGCGCGCGCGCCATGTGGTGGAGGCCGGTGATCTGGTAACCGTTCACGGTGAAGCCGGCGTCGCCCATCGCCGCTCCGGCGGAGCGGGCGGCGCGGGCCGGAACGTCGAGCGCGACGAGGACCACGACGGCGATCACCAGGACGAAGGCTCCGAAGGCGAGGCCCGCCGCCTTGTTGATCCGGGAGCGGTCCGCCGCACGCTTGCTGCGCGCACTCGCCGCCTTCTTGCGCGGCCGGCTCGGTGCCGCAGAGCCGCGGCGGACGTGCGCCGCACTCATGCCAGCGCCTCGGCGATCAGGCGCTCGACCAGCTCGCCATAGGGGATGCCGCGAAGCTTCGCCTGTTCGGGAACCAGGCTGAGCGGAGTCATCCCCGGCTGGGTGTTGACCTCGAGCAAGTAGAGACCGGCCTCGCCCTGCTCGTCATCCCAGCGGAAGTCCGATCGCGACGCGCCCTTGCAGCCGAGCAGCCGGTGCGACCTCGCCGCCATGTCCATCATTGCCGCGGCGATGCCGTCGGGAACTTCGGCGGGGCAGACGTGGACCGTCATGCCGTCGGTATATTTCGCGGCGTAGTCGTAGAAGCCGGCATTGGGCTTGAGCTCGGTGACTGCGAGCGCTTCGTCGCCAAGCACCGCGACGGTCAGTTCGCGGCCCTTGATGAAGGGTTCGGCCAGAAGCTCTTCGAACTCGTGCCACGGGCCCGGCGCGGAGCGGGCGATGGGGTTGCCGTAATTGCTCTCGTCGGTGACGATGGCGACGCCGACCGACGAGCCTTCGTTGAGCGGCTTGAGGACGTAGGGGCGAGGCAGCGGGTCGGCGTCGTAGATGCTCTCGCTCTCGACGATCGTGCCTTCGGGCATGCGGATGCCGTGCGGCACCAGCACCATCTTGGTCAGTTCCTTGTCGATGGCGATGACGGAGGTTTCGACGCCGCTGTGGGTGTAGCGCAGACCCATCAGGTCCATCATGCCCTGGACCGTGCCGTCCTCGCCGGGTGTTCCGTGGAGGGCGTTGAAGACGACGTCCGGCTTCAGCTCGGCGAGGCGCTGGGCGACGTCGCGGTCCATGTCGAGCTCGGTGACGTTCGACCAGCCGCGTTCACGCAGGGCCGCCGCGACGCCCTTGCCGCTGGTCAGCGACACCTGGCGCTCGTTCGACCAGCCGCCCATCAGGACGACGACGTGGAGATCGCGACTGACGGCGCTCACGCTTCGATCCCCACGCGCTGAATTTCCCATTCGAGAGTGATTTCCGGATTTCGCGACGACGCGGCGGCGGACGTCCTCGCCCAGCGCCTCGATGTCCGCGCTCGTCGCGCTACCGAGGTTGAGCAGGAAGTTGCAATGCTTTTCCGAGACTTGCGCGTCGCCGCGAGTGAGGCCGCGGCAGCCGGCTGCATCGACCAGCGCCCAGGCCTTGTGGCCCGGCGGGTTCTTGAAGGTCGAGCCGCCGGTGCGGCTTCTGAGCGGCTGCGACTCTTCGCGGGCGCGGGCGATGGCATCCATCTCGGCGCCGATCGCATCCGGTTCTCCAGGAACACCGCGGAGCGTCGCGCCGATGACGACCGCCCCCTCTGGAACGTCGCTGTGGCGATAGGTGTAGCCGAGCGCGTCGAGCGGCCATTCGACCAGCTCGCCGGAGCGCAGGACGAGTCGGGCCGAGACGAGGATGTCGCCGACCTCCCGGCCGTAGGCGCCGCCGTTCATCCGGACGAAGCCGCCCACCGTGCCCGGGAATTCCGCGCAGGAATTCGAGGCCGGCGATGCCGTGGTCGCGGGCGGTCGAGGAGACCAGGATGCCGGACGCACCGCCGCCGCAATGGAGCGTGGTCTCGTCGAGCTGCTCGATTTTCGCGAACGGCTTGCCGAGGCGGACGACGACTCCGGGTACGCCGCCGTCGCGGACGATCAGATTGGAGCCGAGGCCGAGTGCCATCAGGGGTACGTCCGGATCGAGCTGAGTCAGGAACTCGACGAGGTCGTCCTCATCGGCCGGCTCGAACAGCCACTCGGCCGTCCCGCCCCACTTGAACCATACGAGAGGAGCGAGTGGAGCGTTGGGGGTCAGACGTCCCCTCGTCTCGATCAACTCTTCCGTTCGTCCTGAGCGAAGTCGAAGGGCGTTGGCGCCGCGCCCTTCGACTTCGCTGTCGCTCCGCTCAGGACGAACGGGTGGGGGTGCGTTGGCGCTCACTTGTTCGCCCTCGCTTCGCAGACGCCGTCGGCCAATGCCGCCGCCCATTTGGTGATGTCGCCGGCGCCCATGCAGATGACCATGTCGCCCTCGGCGGCGAGGTCGCGAAGCTCGCGGCAGAGCTCGTCGAGATTGCCGACGGCGCGGACCATGCGGTGACCGTGGGCACGGAGCCCCTCGACGAGGGCATCGGCATCGACGCCGTCGATCGGCTCCTCGCCGGCCGCATAGACCGGCGCGACGAACACCACGTCGGCGTCGTTGAACGCGTTCTGGAACTCTTCCATCAGCGCCTGGAGACGGGTGTAGCGGTGCGGCTGCATGACCGCGATCACGCGGCCTGTCGCACCCTCGCGCGCGGCGGAGAGCACCGCGCAAATCTCGGTCGGGTGGTGGGCGTAGTCGTCGATCACGGTCGCGCCATCGACCTCACCGACCTTGGTAAAGCGCCGCTTGACGCCATCGAAACGTTCGAAGCCCGCAATTATTGCTTCGTGAGACATGCCAAGCTCGAGAGCGACAGCGATCGCGGCGAGAGCGTTCTGGACGTTGTGGCGGCCCGGGATCGCGATCTGGACGCCTTCGATCGCCCTGCGCTCGCCGTCGCGGTCGAGGATGAGGGCGTCGAAGCGCGTGCCGCCAGGGATGGGCGTCACATTGTCCGCGCGAACGTCGGCGAGCGCGGAGAAGCCGTAGGTGACGATCCGCCGGTCGCGAATGCGGCCGATGATGTTCTGGACCTCGGGATGGTCGACGCAGAGGACCGCGAGTCCGTAGAAAGGCACGTTCTCGATGAACTCGACGAACGCGTCCTTCACGCGCTCGAAGCTGCCGTAATGCTCGAGATGTTCGGGATCGATGTTGGTGACGACGGCGATGGTGCCGTCGAGGCGAAGGAAGCTGCCGTCGCTTTCATCGGCCTCGATCACCCACCAGTCGCTTTTGCCGAGGCGGGCGTTGGAGCCGTAGCGGTTGATGATGCCGCCGTTGATGACGGTGGGGTCGAGCTTGCCGCTGTCGAGCAGCGCCGCCACCATCGACGTCGTGGTGGTCTTGCCGTGGGTGCCGGCGACGGCGACCGTCTTCTGCATCCGCATCAGCTCGGCGAGCATTTCGGCGCGGCGGACCCGCGGCAGGCGGCGCTCGGCAGCTGCGGCAACCTCGGGATTGCTGTCCTTGATCGCGGTCGAGCAGACGACGACCGCCGCTTCCCCGAGATTGTCGGCGGAGTGGCCGATGCTGACCGAGATGCCGGCCTTGCGCAGCTTTTCCACGACATAGCCGTCGGCGACGTCGGAGCCCTGCACCTGATAGCCGAGCTGATGCATCACCTCGGCGATTCCGGACATGCCGATGCCGCCGATGCCGACGAAGTGGATGGTTCCGATGTCGGTGCCCAACGCCTTCATCACGCCGGCACGGCTCCCACCGGGGCGGCCGCGTGGCGCGCGCTCGGCGCCGGACCGACCGCAACCGGAGCGATGCCGCCGCCCACTTGCTCGACGAGATCGGCGAGGTCGCGGGCGGCGTGGGGTCGCCCGACCGACAAGGCGCGGCCGGCGGCATTGCTGAGCGCCAGCGGGTCGGCGGCCATCGCCTCGATCTGTTTGGCGAGGACTGGCGGCGTGAACGCGTCCTGCTGGATCGTCCGGGCGCCGCCGGCCCTGGTCATTTCGCGCGCATTCGCCGTTTGGTGATCGTCGGTCGCCGACGGATAGGGGATCAGGATCGCAGGCCGGCCGGCCGCGGTCAGCTCGGCAATCGTCGAAGCGCCGGCGCGGGCAATCACCAGATGGGCATCGGCAAGCTTGGCCGGCATATCCTCGATATAGGTCATGAGATCGGCGGGAATGCCGAGCGCGGCATAGCGATCGCGCACCTCGGAAATGTCGTCGGGCCGGCATTGCTGGACGACCTGCAGCCGATGGCGAAGCGACGCCTGGAGAAGCGCCAACCCCTCGGGGACCACGCTGCCGAGCACCGACGCCCCCTGACTTCCGCCGGTGACGAGAATCTTGAGCGGCGCGAATTCGTCGAACGGCGGGAATGGAAGCTCGCCGAGCTTGGAGACTTCGGCGCGGACGGGATTGCCGACGAGCACGGTCTTTGCGCGATATTTGGGCTTCAGGCGGTCCACCTTGTCATAGGCAGTCGCGAGCGCCGCCGCTTCCCCGGCCAGCAGGCGGTTGACCCGCCCGAGCACCGCGTTCTGTTCGTGAAGGACCGTCGGGATCCGCATCGCGCTGGCACCGAGCAGCGCCGGGAAGGCCGGATAGCCGCCGAAGCCGACGACCGCGTCCGGGCGGTGCTCGGCGTAGAGCCGCTTGGCCCGGGTGCGGCCGCGCGCAACCGAGCGCAGCGCCTTCAGCCAGCCGATCGGGCCGCCGCCAAGCCGGCCGGCCGGCAGGATGTGCACGGGAACGTCCTGGAACAGGCCCGGAAAGCGGGCGCCGCGGTCGTCGGTGATCAGCAGCACGCCGTGGCCGCGGCTCTTGAGCTCGGCGGCAAGGGCGTGGGCGGGGACCATGTGGCCGCCGGTCCCCCCGGCAGCGAGCACGAAATTCATTCCGCGGGCTTCATGCTGTCAGCAACTCCCCGCTCCACTTCACGACATAGGGCGAGCGGGTAAGATACGGATTGCGGCGCGTAAATGCGAGCAGCAAGCCCATGGCGATCGACAGCGCCAGCATCGAGCTGCCGCCGTAGCTGATGAACGGCAGGGTCATGCCTTTGGACGGGGCGAGCTGGACGTTGACCATCATGTTGATCATCGCCTGGACTCCGAACTGGATGACGAGGCCGGCGGCGGCGAGGATCGAGAAGCTTGAATCCTCGTCGAGCAGCTTGATCAGCACGCGGGCGACGATGCCGAGGTAGAGGCAGGCGATGGCGAGGCAGGCGATCAGCCCGAACTCCTCGCCGACGACCGAGAAGATGTAGTCGGTGTGCGGCTCGGGAAGGCCGAACTTGCGGGTGCCGCCGCCCGGGCCCATCCCGAACAGCCCGCCGGCGGTCAGCGTCCGCATCGCATTCTGGACCTGGAAATTGTCGCCGGTCCCGAACAGGAACTCGTCGATCCGCTGCGTTGCGACGTCGTAGAAGAAGTAGGCGAGGACGACTCCGACCAGCCCGGCGACGCCGAGGCCGATGAGGATCCGCATGTTGACTCCGGCCAGCGCGAGCATCGCCAGCCACACGGTGCAGAAGATGATCGTGCTTCCGAAGTCCGGCTGCTTCATGAGGAGGAAGGCGACGGCCCCGGTGAGCGCAGCAGACAGCGGAAAGACCGGCAGCGACTTGTCGCTTTCGCGCAGCGACAGAAGCCACGCCATCGCGATGACGAAGAAGGGCTTGAGGAATTCCGACGGCTGCACCTGGCCGAGGCCGAAGTTCACCCAGCGGCGGGCGCCGTTCACTTCGGGGCCGACAACCGGAACGAAAATCAACATCACGAAGAAGACGGCGGCACCGACCAGCGACAGCCGCCGCGCCCGCTCCTTCGGCATCATCGAAATGCCGATCATCACCGGCACGCCGAGCGCGATCCAGGCGATCTGGCGGTAGAAATAGTAAAGCTCGGAGAAATGAACGTTGCCGCCCGAGTAACGCTGGGCCGCTGCCGGAGATGCCGCGGCGACGGCGATCAGGCCGATCGCGATCAGCACCGTGATCAGCAGCAGCAGGACCTTGTCGATTTCCCAGAACCAGCGGCCGATCGCGGGTATCGGAGCGGCCATAGCGGTCCGGGTCCATGAACGCGGTGTGCGCCTTGATCTTGCCGGAGATGCTGCCGGTCATAATGCCCCCACCAATCGCCGGAATTGGTCGCCCCGGTCTTCGAAGTCGCGGAACTGGTCGAACGAAGCGCAGGCCGGCGACAGAAGCACCGTATCACCGGGTTCGGAATCCGCAGCCGCCTGACGCACCGCGCGTCCAGTTTTCCACAGTTTTTCACGGGGATGTGAGGACTTAACAGCCGCTCGAACAGGTCGGCCGCCTCGCCGATCGTGTAGGCGGCGCGGACGTGGCCGAAATGCGGCAGGCATTCATCGAGATTGTCGGTCTTCGCCTGCCCGCCGCAGATCCAGCGGATGCTGTCGAACGCGGCGAGTGCAGGGGCGGTCGCGGTCGGGTTGGTCGCCTTGCTGTCGTTGACGAAGAGGACGCCGTCGCGTCGCGGACGCGCTCCATGCGGTGCGGTAGGCCTGGGTAGGTCTTCAGAGGCCTCTCGAATGCCTGAATAGCCGACCAGATCGGGTAAAACCTGCAGCTGCGGCAGTCCCGGCATTCTGGCTTGTGCGGGCCCTGCAACGCGGGCCAATCCGCTTGATCCCCGAAAAACGTTGGCGGATGAGCAGTCCGCGCCAACCTCGATCGCTCCCCAATTGAGGGCGATCCTTTTGCTGGGTGCGTCGCACGCGACCACCGACGTTTCAAGCTAGCATCGGGGCGACTGCATTTCAAACAGCCGCTCCTTCGACGCTGCATACGCCTCGAAGCTATCGTACCGGTCGAGGTGATCCGGCGTGATATTGAGCAGCACGGCGACGTCGCAGTCGAGGCTCTGCGTCAGGTCGATCTGGTAGCTCGACAGTTCGAGGACGTAGACGCCGCCTTCGGGCAGCGGGTCCTGGGCGAGGATCGGGAGGCCGATGTTGCCGCCCATCGTCGTCGGCACGCCGGCGGTCTTGAGGATGTGGTGGACGAGCGCGGTGGTGGTCGACTTGCCGTTGGTGCCGGTGATGCCGACGACCTTGTGCGGCGGAAGCTCGGGCCGGGCGCGGGCGAACAGCTCGATGTCGCCGATGATTTCGATGCCGGCATCGCGAGCGCGCTGCGCGATCGGGTGGCGGTTGAGGGGGAGGCCGGGGGTGACGACCAGGCTGTCGAATTGGGAGAGGTCGGCGGTGTCGAGGTCGGCGATGGTGAGATCCTCCCGCAGCATTTGCCGGGGAGGTGGCAGCGCAAAGCGCTGACGGAGGGGTTCTTTTGCGCCCAGGACCCCTCCACCATCCTTCGGATGGTCCTCCTCCCCTCGAAATCGAGGGGAGGATGTGAGCCGCCCTTGCCTCTTCCTTGCATCCCACGCGGTCACCTTGGCGCCGCTCGCAAGCAGCGCGTCGACCGTCGCCAGCCCGGACCGCGCAAGGCCGTAAACCGCGTAGTGCTTGCCCGCGAAGGCGCTGGCCGTGATCACCGCAGCTTAAGGGTGCTGAGCCCGGCGAGCGCGAGCACGAAGCTGATGATCCAGAAGCGGATCACGACGGTCGGCTCGGACCAGCCCAGTTGCTCGAAATGGTGGTGGATCGGGGCCATCAGGAAGACGCGCTTGCCGGTCCGTTTGTAGACGGCGACCTGGATGACGACCGACAGCGCCTCGACGACGAAGATGCCGCCGACGATCGCCAGCACAAACTCGTGATGGGTCGCGACCGACACCGCGCCGAGGGCTCCGCCGAGCGCCAGGCTGCCGGTGTCGCCCATGAAGACCGCGGCCGGCGGCGCGTTGAACCACAGGAAGGCGAGGCCTGCGCCGACGATGGCGAGCAGCAGGACCGTGAGGTCGCCGACGCCGAGGAAGTGCGGGATTCCGAGGTAGGCCGCGAACTTCGCGTTGCCGACCAGGTAGGAGATCAGAAGGAAGGCGATGCAGGCGATGATGACCGGCATTGTCGCGAGCCCGTCCAGCCCGTCCGTCAGGTTCACCGCATTGCCGAACGCGACGATGACGAAGGCGCCCCAGGCGATGTAGGCCCAACCGAGGTGGAGCACCGGTCCCTGATGGAAGGGAACGTAGAGGTCGCCGGAGCCGTAATGGACGATCAGCGCGGTGGCGGCGCCGGCGATCAGGAACTCGAGCGCGAGGCGCGTGCGGCCCTTGAGGCCGGCGTGGTGCGCCTTCTTCACCTTGTCGTAATCGTCGAGGAAGCCGATCAGGCCGAACCCCGCGGCGACCAGCAGGCAGGCCCAGACGTAGGGGTTGCGGAGGTCCATCCACAGCAGCACCGACACCGACGACCGAAATCAGGATCAGCAGGCCGCCCATGGTCGGCGTGCCGCGCTTGGCGAGGTGGCTTTGCGGCCCATCCTCGCGGATCGGCTGGCCCTTGCCCTGGCGGACCCGAAGCCAGCTGATGAACCTGGGCCCGAGCAGAAGGCCGATCAACAAGCGCGGTCGCGCTTGCAGCGCCGGCCCGGAAGCTGATGTAGCGGACGAGGTTGAGGATGCCGGGGAAGCCGAGCTGGTCGGCGATCAGGTAGAGCATTCGAGCTCCTTCGCCACACGAGCAACCAGTCTGGCAAGCCCGACCGAGTTGGATGCCTTGACCAGCACCGCGTCGCCGGGGCGGACGAGGCCGAGCAGAGCGTCGGCGGCCTTCTCGACGTCGGCGGCGGGCGTGACCTCGACCGTTCCGTCCAGCGCGCTGGCGAGCGGCCGCATTTCCTCGCCGATGAGGATGGCACGGTCGACGTTCGCGGCGAGAACGGCCGGAGCAAGGCCGGCGTGGAGCTCGTCGCTGTGCTCGCCAAGCTCGCGCATCGGTCCGAGCACGGCGATCCGCCGGGTCGACGTCCCGCTCTTCGCCGAGGCTCTTGAGAGTCGCGGCCATCGACGCGGGGTTGGCGTTGTAGCTTTCGTCGATCAGCAGAACCTCGCCGCCCTCAACGCCAGCAGGTGCCGCTCGCCGCGGCCGTCGAGGCCGCCCATGTCGGCGAGCGCGAGGCCGGCGACGGCTACGTCCGCGCCGAGCACCTCGACCGCGGCGACGACGGCGAGCGAATTGGACACCCAATGCTCGCCCGGCTGCGAGATGGTGAAGGTCAGCTCGCGCTCCAGCAGCACGGCGCTGATCAGGCTTCCGCCGCCGTCAGCGGTGACGGCGTGGATCGCATGGATGTCGGCATCGCCGCCGCCGAAGGTGATGATGCGGTCGGCATGCCGGCGCGCCGCCTTGACCAGACGGTCGCGGTGCGGAGTGTCGTTGGGGACGATCGCGACGCTGTCGTGCTGCAGGCCCTGGAAGATTTCCGCCTTGGCATCGGCGATCGCTTCTTCCGACCCGAGGTTCTCGATGTGCGCGGGCGCGATCGCCGTAATGATGCTCACGTGCGGGCGGACCTGGCGGGTCAGAGCGGCGATCTCGCCGGCATTGTTCATGCCCATTTCGAGGATCGCGAACTCGGTATCGCGCGGCATCCGGGCGAGGCTGAGCGGGACGCCGGTGTGGTTATTGTAGCTCTTGACCGAGCGATGGACCTTGCCCGGGCGGCAGCGGTCGAGCGCAACGAACAAGGCTTCCTTGGTGCTGGTCTTGCCGACCGAGCCGGTCACTCCGACGACTCGGCCTGGCAGCGGTCGCGGGCCGCGCGGGCAAGCGCCTGAAGCGCGGCGAACGTGTTGTCGACGAGGACGTGCGGGCCGTCGACGGCTTGCGAGACGATCGCGCCCGCGGCGCCGGCTGAAAAGGCGCCCAAGACGAACTGGTGGCCGTCATGGGCGGTGCCGGGCATGGCGACGAACAGGTCGCCCGGCGCGACTTCGCGGCTATCGAAGGTGACGCCGGTGACTTCGAATGGCGCGCTTGCGACGCCGCCGGTCGCGGCTGCGATTTCCTCGGAAGTCCAGAGCGCGCTCACGCTGCGCACTCCCGCGCGACCAAAGCGTCGTCGAAGGGGAGCACTCGGTCGCCGATGATCTGGCCGGTCTCATGGCCCTTGCCCGCGATGAGGATGATGTCGCCGGCGCGGGCGATTCGGACCGCCTCGGCGATCGCTTCGCGGCGGCCGGGCACTTCGCGAGCATCGGGCGCACCAGCAAGAATGTCGGCGCGGATCGCCGCGGGATCCTCGCTGCGCGGATTGTCGTCGGTGACGATGGCGACATCGGACAGACGTGCGGCGACCGCGCCCATCTGCGGCCGCTTGCCCTGGTCGCGGTCGCCGCCGGCGCCGAAAACGGTGATCAGGCGAGCGCCCTCCTCGACGTGCGGACGGAGAGCGGCGATGGCGGCTTCGAGAGCGTCGGGGGTGTGTGCATAATCGATGTAGACGGGGACTCCTGCGCGGCTGATCACTGCCCGTTCGAGCCGCCCGCGAACCGGCGCGACCCGCTGCATCGCCGAGAAGGTGGTCGCCCACTCGCCGCCGGTTGCAAGGACAAGGCCTGCCGCGGTCAGCACGTTCGAGGCCTGATAGGCACCGATCAGCGGCAGGGCCAGCCGGTAGCTCGTGCCGTCGTGATCGAGCGTCAGGGTCTGGCCGAGCGCGGTCGGCACCTGGTCGATCAAGCGGATCAGGCTGCCTGAGCGGCCGACCGTGAGGAGCCGGTGGCCGCGGCGGATGGCGCGGGCAATCACCTCGTCCGACTTCGGATCGTCGGTCCACACGACGGCCGGAGCGCCGGGCGGAAGAAGCTCGTCGAAGAGCCGCATCTTGGCTTCGAAATAGGCGTCCATCGTCTGGTGATAATCGAGGTGGTCGCGGCTGAAGTTCGTGAAGGCGGCGGCGGCCAGCGGCACGCCCTCGGCGCGGTGCTGGTCGAGGCCGTGGCTCGAGGCTTCGTAGGCGACGTCGCTCGATTCCCATGCGCTTGAGACCGGCGACGTTGTTGAGGAAGGTGACGATGTCGGGCATCGTCAGGCCGGTCTTCACCTGGTCGTCCGACGTCGTCACCCCGAGCGTACCGATCGAGGCGGAGCGATGCCCGGCCATCCGCCAGATCTGGCGGGTCATCTCGACGGTCGACGTCTTCCCGTTGGTGCCAGTCACGGCAACGACGGTCTCCGGATAGGGCGCATAATATTTCGCGGCGAGCTCGGCGAACAGGCGCCGCGGCTCGGCGTCGGCGAGATGCGGCACGCGGTCAACGTGGGCTTCCTCGCCTGCCACGACCGCGACAGCACCACGATCGACCGCTTCGGCGATGAAATCCTCGCCGTTGAACCTCGCGCCCTTGAAGGCCCCGAACACGCTTCCGGCGGCGACCTTGCGATGGTCGATGGCGAACCCGGTCACGTCTGAATCGGAATCGACGGCGGCGATGTCGCTGAGCTTCACCGCGCTTAGTCCTTTTTCGCGTCTTGCTTCGCGTCCTGAACGTACGGCAGCACCTCGGACATGTTCGGTTCCCGCTTCATGTCGGAGCACTCCGACATCGGCGCGATTCGGCTGACCGTCCTGCTGACCACCGGAGCGACGTTCCAGCCGGCGGTCGTGAAGCCGAAGGTTTCCTTGGTCGCCTTGGGTTCGTCGAGCATCACGACGATCACATAGCGCGGGTCGTCCATCGGGAACACACCGGCGAAGCTCGTGAGGTTGATGGTGTTGCTGTAGCGGCCGTTGATCAGCTTCTGCGCGGTACCGGTCTTGCCGCCGACGCGATAGCCGGAGCGTCGGCTTTTCTGCCGGTGCCCTTCATGACGACGAGCCGAAGCAGCGAGCGCATGCGGTAGCTGGTGTCGGCGGTGAACACGCGCCGGCCCGGCGGCAGCGGATGGCCGGGACCGATCTTGAGGATCGTCGGCGGATGATAGATGCCGCCGTCGAACAGCGTCGATAGCCCATCGCCAACTGCAGCGGAGCGACCGCGATGCCCTGGCCGAAACCGATGGTCATCGTCTCGAACGGCCCCCAGCGCGAGCCCGGCGTAAGCGGCCGGCCGATTTCCTTCAGTTCAATCTGCGCCTTGTCGAGGAAGCCCATCTTCTTGAGCCACGCCTTTTGCCGCTCCTTGCCGAGCTTGTCGGCGATCTGGGCCATGCCGATGTTCGAGCTTTCCATCATCACTTCGGCGATCGAGCACGGCGCCGAACGGATGGGTGTCGTGGACGAGATGACCGTAGGCGGGCAGCACATCCGGGCAATTCATTATCTGGCCGGGTCCGGAACGGTCCCGGAGTCCATCGCCATCGCCAGAGTGAACGGCTTGAACGTCGATCCGAGTTCGAACACGCCGAGCGTGGCGCGGTTGAACATCTGGTCCGGAGTCGCCGCACCCGGAACGTTCGGATTCATCGAGGGAAGCGAGGTCATCGCCAGCACTTCGCCGGTGTGGACGTCCATGACCACTGCGGCGGCGCGATCGCCGAGAAGTGAGTTATCGCGTCCTGAAGCTCGTGCTGCAGGGCCTGCTGGACGCCGCTCGAGATCGACAGGACAGCGGCTGCCCGCGAGTCGCCGGGTCGGAGAGATATTTGTCGAAGGCGCGCTCGGCGCCGGCGGCGCCGTGGCCGTCGATGTCGGTGAAGCCGAGCACGTGCGCCGCGAGCGTCGTCTGGGGGTAGAGCCGGTCGGCCTCGCGCTCAATGGCGAGACCGGGCTCGCCAAGTGCATTGACCGCCTCGACCAGCGCCGGCGAGGCGCGGCGGCGAAGGTAGAAGAACGGCTTGCCCGACCGCAGCATTCGCGAAATACTGCTCTTCGCTCTGCTCCGGCATCAGCTTGGCAAGCGAGCGGGCAAGCGCGAGCTTGTCGCCGATGACCTTGGTCGGATGGACCGCGATCGTCCACGCGTCGATGGTCCGCGCGAGCGGCTGGCCGTCGCGGTCGACGATGTCGCCACGCTCGGGGATCAGCGCCGTCAGCTCCTCCTTGCGGCCGGCATGGTCGCCGAACGCCGCGAGCCAGAGGATGCGCAGGACGATGATCGCGATGACGCCGCCGTAGACGAGCAGCCCGAACATCAGGCGCTGGTGCATGACGGCGAGAATTTGCCGTCGCTGGCCGACCAATCGGAGCCGCTCGGGCCTGGGTGCGACGAGAGCGGGCGAAGGTGCGTTCATCGTGCGGAGCCGGGATCCTTGGCAGTTTTCTCTGGACGGCTTGCCCGGGAGCGGAGCAAGCGGGTCGTTTTTCGCAAGACGGCACCGGCTTTGTCACCGGCTTGGCGGCCGCGAGGCCCGGCTTATCCACCGGATTCCTGGCCGCCGGCTTTGCCGCCGCAACCGGCTTGTCGGGGACGTCCTGGCGGCCGCGCGGACGGACCGCCGGCCTGGTTTGCGCCGGGACCTCGCGCGTCTCGATCTTCAGGCTTGCCGCGAAGCAGGGCGCGGGATCTCCGGCTCGACCGTCGCGGTGGCGGTCGGCGCACCGGCGTCATCACGCGATTCCTGGCCGATCGGCGCGGCGTGCCCGGCGCAGGCGCCGATGCCATCACCACGGGCGCCTGGAAATCGACCGTCGGCTCGTTCCGCGTCAGCTTGGCAAGCTCATAGCCGCCGCTGACGAACTGGTTGGCGGCGGGCGCCGACAAGGCGAAGCACCCGGACGTTCCAGCGTTCGAGCTGGCCGAGGCGGCCGCGGGTACCGATCTCGGTCTGCAGGACGCGCATGTCGCGCTGGGCAAGCACGATGCGGGTTTCGACATCCTCCAGCTGCGACCTCTCCGAGGCGACGCGAAGCGACACGAGGTAGCAGCCGAGCGCCGCTCCGGCGCAGCTCGCTACCATGAAAACGGAGCGGAAGCTTCGGGCGCTCATTGCACGCCTCCTTTCCAGGCTGGGGCTGAGTGCGGACCGCGCTGCGCAGCCGCGCCGACCGCGAGCGGGGATTCGCGGCCAGCTCGCGCTCCGTCGGGGAAACCGGCTTGGCGACCCGCTCGAACGTCGGTTCGTTCGGGTCGGAAAGCACGGGACGGTGGCGCGAACCGGCCGGAGTTCCTCCGCTTCGCTCGCGGAAGAAGCGCTTGACGATGCGGTCCTCGAGGCTGTGGAAGGTCACGACCGCGAGGCGGCCGCCGGGCCTCAGCGCGCGCTCGGCGGCTTCGAGGCCCTGCTCGAGCTCGTCGAGTTCGGCATTGAGGTGAATGCGGATCGCCTGGAAGCTGCGGGTCGCGGGATCGCTTTTCTGGCCGGGACGGAAGCCGGCGGCGCGGCGGACGATCGCGGCAAGCTCGGCGGTGCGCTCGACCGGCCGCGCGGCAACGATGGCGCGGGCAATGGCGCGGGCCCGCGGTTCCTCGCCGTAATCGCGAAGGACGCGAACGATCTCGGATTCGTCAGCCGTGGTTGAGGAACTCGGCGGCGCTCATGCCGGCCCGCTCCATGCGCATATCGAGCGGACCGTCGGCCGAGAAGGAGAAGCCGCGGTCCGCCCGATCCAGTTGCATCGAGCTGACGCCGATATCGAGAGCGATCGCGTCCACCGCGTCGATGCCGCGCTCGGCAAGCGCGCGGTCCATCTGGCTGAAGCGGTCATTGACCAGCGTCAGCCTCGAGTCCGGGACGAGCGACCGGCCTTCCTCGATCGCATCGGGGTCGCGATCGAACGCGATCACTCGTCCCGCCCCCGCCCGGAGCATGGCGCGCGTGTAGCCGCCCGCTCCGAATGTGCCGTCGACCACCGTCGCGCCTTCGGCGATTGCGAGCGCGTCGATGACTTGACTGACCAGCACCGGCACGTGCTGGGATTTCGATGCCGGTGCTGGTCATGAAACGCCTCGCTCTTCGAGGCGGAACCGGGCGATGTCCTTGAGGTCGTCGGGAATGCGCGGGTCGTCGAGCAGGAGCTGCGGGTTCCAGATCTGGAAGGTCTCGCCGGTGCCGAGGAACAGCGCGAGCTCACCGATCTGGCCCTTGCGGCGCATCATCGGCGGAAAGAGGATTCGCCCCGAGCTGTCGTAGGGCACTTCTTCGGTCGCGGCGAAGGCCATCAGGTTGCGCTGCTGATATTCGAGCTGCGCGTCGGGGCTGGTCTCTTCCTTTTCCAGCAGCCGCTCGAGCTTGGCGTGCTTCAGCGCCGCGTAGGCGGGGTCGTAGGCGCTGAGGCAGGGAAAGGCTTCGTGCTTGGCGAGCGTGATGGTGCGGGCGTCGCCGCGGCGTTCGACGACCGTGCGCAGGAATGCGGGAATGGATACGCGGCCCTTCGCATCGACCGCGTTCAGTGCGCTGCCCTGAAACAGATGCTCTAGCGCCACTCACACTCCCCGTTCGCGCGCGGACCGCCGTTCGCGGCCGAGCGTGGTCACGCACGGTCCGCGTCAGGGTTCGAATCGATGGGTCAGCCCCCACGCTACGGGGAGTGTTGGTAACTCAACCAGTTGCGGGATACAATGGGATTTTATGGGTTGCCGTGGGTTTTCATGGAAAATGGCGGATTTCTGCGGCGTTCATGGTGGCTAGCGGGCGGACCTGCGGGCGCTGTTGGGTCATCCGAGGCTGTGGATAAGTATGTGACTTGCTGAGCGACGAGAATCAGTCGCCGCTGCAGTCGCAAGAGGCATGGGCGAGTACCCGTTGCCGCGGGGCTCACTTCTTGACGACGGCGCCGTTATTGAGCGTGGTGTCATTGGTCGGGCCCGGCGCAACGCCGAGCTCGGCCAGCGGCTCGCTGGCTTGGTTGGACGCCGCCTGCTGCGGCCGTTGGCCGCATCGTCGCGGCTCGAGCGACTGACGATCGACCCAGGAGAACGAGGATGAATGCAAAGCGCGAGGCCGTCAGCCCGATACGGATACGCTGTGCGCTGGTGCCGGGCTGGTAGGGCATGCGGTCGCGAAGCTATGGCCGAGCGCGGGACAATGCAAGCACTGCCCTTGACGCAGTGGCGCCTCGGCCAGCAATGGGCGCCACTATGACTCGCACCCCCCTCGCACTCTGCCTTGTGGCAGCCGCGGCGCTAGCCGGCTGCAACAAGGAGGATCACACCATCGTCGCCGGCGGCGACCCGACGACGACGACACCAACGGCACCGCCAACGCGCCCGTCGCGCTGCCGCCGTCGATCGTCGCATCGAAGATCTACCGCTGCGCCGACAACAAGGTCGTCTATGTCGACTATCTGTCGGACAACAAGTCGGCGAACATCCGCGACCGAGCAGAACGGGACGCCGACAGGTCACGGCGCCAAGCCGGCAAGCCGATGACGGCCGCCGGCGGCTACTCGCTCACCGGAAGCGCGACCGCCACGGCGACGATCGCCGTTCCGGGCCACCCGTCGCAGTCCTGCAACGCCTGACACCCTTTGACAAATCCCGCGGCCTGGGATCTGGCCGAGCCGCGGGATCGTCTCGATGACCCTTACCAGGCGGCATTTCGCCGCCGGCGCGCTCGGCGCCGCGATCGCGCCCCGCTTCGCCGGCCCGCTTTCGCCAGCCGCAGCGCCGGTGCTTGCGCGCGCGATGCCGCGATCCGCGATTATGGCGAGCCGCATCTCGGCGCATTTCGGCCTGCCCGGCCTGACGCTCGGCGCTGACGACGCCCGGCGGCTTCGCGACGGTGCTCAATTTCGGCTTCGCGAACCGCGACGCCACAGCGCGATCGGCCCGGACACGCTGTTCCAGGTCGGGTCGATCACCAAGGTGATGACCGCGGCGGTCATCCAGCAGCTTGCCGCCGAAGGCCGGATTCGGCTGACGACCGAGTGAGCGCGCTGCTGCCGCGCGTGCCGCTGCCGCCGGGCAATGCGATTCACGTCCAGCATCTGCTCGATCATGTCGCCGGGCTGGCATCCGATGCGCCGCTGTTCGCGCCCGGCGGCCTGTGGCCCGGCTTCGCGCCCGGCACGCACTGGCATTATTCGAACACCGGCTACGAAATTCTCGGCATGCTCGCCGAGCAGGTGACCGGCGAGCCGCTTGCCGGCTTGCTCGAGAGCGGATCCTCGACGCCGCCGGAATGACCCGCAGCCGCGGCGCCATCCGAGCGCGACCGGGCGCTGTTACGCGCAAGGCTATCGCGCGGCCGACCCGGTGTCCGCCATTCGCGCTCGGCGTCGCCGCTCGCCCCCGCCCCCTGGATCGACGCCACGTCCGGGCGCGGAGCGTCGCGTCCACTGCGGCGACATGATCCGCCTGCTCCGCTCGCTGGCCGACGCGGCGCAGGGGCGCGGCGGGCTCGGCCTGTCGCCAGCGGCGGGCGCAGCCTTCGCGCCCATGCGGTGCCGAGCGACACGCCGGGCATGACCTACGGCAACGGCCTGATGCACTTCGGCAATGCCGGCCGGCCCTATCTTCACCACACCGGCGGGATGGTCAGCTTCTCCTCCTCCTTCCACCTCGACCCCGCGAGCGGCGTCGGCGCGTTCGCCTGCGCCAACATCAGCGCCTTTGCGGAATACCGGCCGCGGCTGCTGACATGGTTCGCGACGGATGCGCTCACCCGCGCATGACGGGCCGGCCGATTCCAACCCCGCCGCCGCTGACGGTCCCGGTCGCCAACGCCGCGAGCTATGTCGGCAGCTACCCGGGCCCGGAGGCGGTTCGAGGTGCGGGCCGGAGCGCCGCTGACAATCGTCGCCAACGGCCGCTCGGCGGCCTGCAGCCGTGGGGCGGCGAGCTGTTCCGAACGACGCACCCCGACTTCCGCGACTTCAGCCTGATGTTCGAGCGGCGCGGCGGGGACGGTCATCGGCGCGAGTTGGGGACCGAAAAGCTTCATCCGCGGCGGCCTGCCGCTTGCCCTCGTCCCGCCCGATCCGACGCTTGCGCGCGCTAGCCGGCAACTATGTCAACGACAGCCCGTGGTGGGGCACGCTGCGCGTCGTGCAGCGCAACGGCCGGCTGTGGCTCGGCACCGAGACGCCGCTCGCTCGCGCTCGGCGATAATTTGTGGCGGGTCGGCGGGGACGACTGGTCGCCCGAACGCGCCATCTTCACCGACTTCGCCGACGGCCGGCCGCAGACCTTCTCTTTTCCGGCGTGCCGTTCACGCCGCCGCGACGGCTAGGCTTGGCGCGCGCGTCCCGTTAAGGAGCCGCCATGCGCTGAGCGCCATCACGCCCGAGATCGTCGCCGACCACGGCCTCGCCCCCGAAGAATATGACCGCATCGTCAAGGCCATGGGCCGCGAGCCGAACCTGCTCGAGCTCGGCATCTTCTCGGTCATGTGGTCGGAGCATTGCAGCTACAAGAGCTCGCGCATCCACCTGAAGAAGCTGCCGACCGAAGCGCCCTGGGTGATCTGCGGCCCGGGCGAGAATGCCGGCGTCATCGATATCGGCGACGGCGACGCGGCGATCTTCAAGATGGAGAGCCACAACCACCCGTCCTACATCGAGCCCTACCAGGGCGCGGCGACGGGCGTCGGCGGCATCCTGCGCGACGTCTTCACCATGGGCGCGCGGCCGGTCGCGAACCTGAACGCGCTGCGCTTCGGGCGGCCCGACCATCCCAAGATGCGGCACCTGATCGCCGGCGTCGTCGCGGGCATCGGCGGCTACGGCAATTGCGTCGGCGTCCCGACCGTCGGCGGCGAGGTCAATTTCGACGCCGCCTATGACGGCAACATCCTGGTCAACGCGATGACCGTCGGCGTCGCCAAGACCGACAAGATTTTCTATTCGGCCGCGACCGGCATCGGCAATCCGATCGTCTATGTCGGCTCCAAGACCGGCCGCGACGGCATCCACGGCGCGACCATGGCAGTCCGCCGACTTCGACGAGAACAGCGAGGAGAAGCGCCCGACGGTGCAGGTCGGCGACCCGTTCACCGAGAAGCTGCTGATCGAGGCGTGCCTGGAGCTGATGGCGACCGACGCCATCGTCGCCATCCAGGACATGGGCGCGGCGGGGCTCACCTCCTCGTCGGTCGAGATGGCGTCCAAGGGCGGCGCCGGCATCCGGCTCGACATGAACAAGGTGCCGTGCCGCGAAGAGGGCATGACGCCCTACGAGATGATGCTGTCCGAGAGCCAGGAGCGGATGCTGATTGTCCTCAAGCCCGGCCGCGAGGCGGAGGCCGAGGCGATCTTCCACAAGTGGGAGCTCGACTTCGCGGTGATCGGCGAGGTGACCGACACCGGCCACATGGTGCTGGAGTGGAACGGCGAAGTCGCGGCCGACATCCCGCTCGGCCCGCTCGCCGACGACGCGCCGCTCTACGACCGGCCGCACATGAGCCTCGACGAGTACAAGGCCTGGGCGCAGGTGAAGCCGCTCGGCGACGTGCCGGAAAGCACCGACATCGCCGCGGACCTGCTGAAGCTGATGGGCTCGCCCAACATCGCCAGCCGGCGCTGGATCTACGAGCAGTACGACCAGCAGGTCGGCGGCGACACCGTGCAGCGGCCGGGCGGCGACGCTGCCGTGGTGCGCGTGCACGGGTCGAAGAAGGCGCTGGCGATGACGACCGACGTCACGCCGCGCTACTGCTACGCCGACCCCTACGAGGGCGGGAAGCAGGCGATCGCCGAGGCCTATCGCAACCTGTGCGCGGTCGGCGCGAAGCCGCTGGCGGTGACCAACTGCCTCAACTTCGGCAACCCGCAGCGGCCCGAGATCATGGCCCAGTTCGTCGAGTGCCTGCGCGGCATGGGCGACGCCTGCCGCGCGCTCGACTTCCCGATCGTGAGCGGCAACGTCAGCCTCTACAACGAGAGCAAGGCCACCGGCGGCGGAAGCGCCATCCTGCCGACGCCGGCGATCGGCGGCGTTGGCTTGCTGGACGACTGGGAGCAAGTCGCCGACCATCGCGCTTCAAGGCCGCTGCCGAGCGCATCCTGCTCATCGGCGCCGACCCGAAGGCCGGCCCGAGATCGGCCAGTCACTGTGGCTCGACGTCTGCCATGGCCGCCGCGCGGGGCCGCCGCCGCAGGTCAACCTGGATGCCGAACGCCGCAATGGCGAATTGGTCCGGCGGCTCATCGCCGAAGGCATAGTCACCGCGGCGCACGATGTTTCCGATGGCGGCATCCTGGTCGCTGTCGCCGAAATGGCACTTGGCCGGCGACATGGGCGCGCGGCTCGTCCTCGAAACCTTCGAGGACCAGGTCGACCGCGAAAGCGTGCAGCATGCCTGGTCGCTGTTCGGCGAAACGCAGGCCCGCTACGTTGTGACCGACCCCACAGTCAGCATCTGGTCGAGAAGCTCGCGCGTTGGAAAGCGGCGTTGGCTGCTGCTTCATCGGCTGGACCGGCGGCGACGCCGTTGCGCTCAGATCGCGATGACACGCGATCGCATTGCAGAGCCAGCCTCGCCGACCTTCGCGCCGCGCTATGAAGGCTTCTTCCCGAAGCTGATGGGCAGCGAGCTGGCGCCGGCGGCCTGATGTCTAAGCGCAAGAAATCGCATCAGAGCCACGGCACGCGCCAACCGGCCGCGCTTTTGGGGGAAGCATGCGGTGTCCGCCGCGCTCGACAATCCCGAGCGCAAGGTGCTCAAGGCCTGGGCGACGCGCGAGGCGGCGACGCTTCATGCAGTTCCCGCAGGACGTCGCGGTGACCATCGCCGAGGCGCCTGACCTCGGCCGCTTCGTGCCGTCCGACGCGCCGCACCAGGGCGTGGTGATCGAGGTCGAGCCGCTCGAGGACGCCTGGCTCGACGAGCTCCTGACCGACCCGCCGGAGCGCGCGGTGCTGCTGGTGCTCGACCAGGTCACCGACCCGCACAACATGGGCGCGATCCTGCGCTCGGCGGCGGCGTTCGGGGCGATCGGCATCGTCACCCAGGACCGCCACTCGCCGCCCGAAAGCGGCGTGGTCGCCAAGGCCGCGTCGGGCGCGCTGGAGCGGATGCCGTGGGTGCGCGTCGTCAACCTCGCGCGGGCGCTGGAAGAGATCGCCGAAGCCGGCTTCTGGCGGATCGGCCTCGCCGGCGACGCCGACACCGACCTCAAGGACGCGCTCGGCCCGCAGCGCGTCGCGCTGGTGCTCGGCGCCGAGGGCGCGGGCCTCCGCCACAACACCCGCGAGCATTGCGACGCGGTCGCGAGGCTGCCGATCACCGACGCGATCGAGAGCCTCAACGTCTCCAACGCCGCCGCCGTCGCGCTCTACGCGGCGACCGCGCGCTGATGGTCCGCACCGCGCGAGAGCATCGGCGCCGACCTCGCCGAGCTCGCCCGCCGCGAACCCGCCTTCGCCCGGGTCATCGAGCAGCTACGGCATGCCCGAGCCGCGGTCCAGCGAGCCCGGCGCGCAGACCCTGCTCCGCACCATCGTCGGCCAGCAGGTCAGCGTCGCCGCCGCCCGCGCCATGTGGGCCAAGCTCGAAGCCGCCTTCGGCACCCCGCCCGACCTCGCCAATCTGCTCGCCGCGACCGATGAGGAGATGCGCGCCGCCGGCATGTCGCGGCAAAAGGCCGGCTATATCCGCAGCCTCGCCGAGCTCGTCCTGTCCGGCGAACTCGACCTCGGCAGCCCTCCCGGCCGACGACGAGGAGGCGATCGCGCTCCTCACCAAGATCAAGGGCATCGGCCGCTGGTCGGCGGAAATCTATCTGCTGTTCGCGGAGGGCCGCGGCGACGTCTGGCCCGGCCGGCGACCTCGCCGTTCAGATCGAGATCGGCAATTGTTCGGCCTCGGCGACAAGCCGAGCGAGAAAGCGCTCCGCGACATCGCCGAGCGCTGGCGGCCCCATCGCGGTGCCGCGGCCGTGCTCGCCTGGCACCATCGCGCGCACAGGCGAAAAACGCCCAGGACCCGCTTTAGGTTTCGCTTTCGTCGACGCGCTTCAGCAAGCGATCGACGCTGTCCTCCGGCCGTCTTCTGCTTGCCGTTCGAGTTCTTCGAATTCCGCTCCAGCGCCGTCCGGATCATCTCGATCTGACGATCCGTCAGATGCTCGATGCCGATGAACTGCTCGCGCGCCTTGTCGACCGCCCGGAGAAGTTCGTCGAGCTTGGCCTGCATCGCCGCGCCGTCGCGGTTCTGGCTGTTCTGGATCAGGAACACCATCAGGAAGGTGATGATCGTCGTGCCGGTGTTCACACCAGCTGCCAGGTGTCGGAGAAGTGGAACAGGGGCCCGTCACGCCCCAGACCATGATGATCAGAACGGCGCGATGAAGCTTAGTGGCTGGCCGGCCGCCGTCGAAATCATCGTCGCAATGCGGGTGAAGGTCTTGTGCATGCCGTCGTAACGCGCGCTGCAATGAGATTAGTGCCGAAAGTGGCAAGTCGCTCGTACACGATTCGATGCAAGGCCGAAACTTGCGGCACAACCGCAGCTTACGAGCGTTTGCTACCGTGCGAACCCAGGCCAATTGGACGACAGAGAGATGACCTTCGAAGGCATAGTCGCGGTAGGATTGCTGACCAGGAACGATCTCGACGTTCTTGGGCCGAGCTTCACGCGCCTTTGGCCGGTGGAGGAGACGCCCCGGTTCGATGGACTCCTCAGCGCGATCGACGATGCGGAACGCGAATTCCGCGCGACGGATCGACGGACCGCTAGCCTCGGCCTAATTTCTACCGCCGAACCCCGGTGGGAAGCGGACGCGCGCCCAAGCCCCCGAACGCGCCTTGGCCCGCATCGCCGCGCAGCGGCGCCAGCTTCTCCGCCCCGCTTTCGCGTCCGAGAAGCGGCTTCCCGCGGTCTGGCCCGCGCCGCTGCTCCAGCGATAGGTCGCGTTGAACGCAAGCACCGGAACGAACAACTGACGGCCCCCAGCCTCGAACAGCTCGATGCTGGCCCGCGCAGGCTTGCAGCGACGTGCCGGAAGTGATCCGCTGCAAGCGGCGCGATCGGCGGCAGCGGGTCCGCCTCGCAGACCGGCTTCGCCATGAAGGCGGCGATTTCCTGTTCCTGATCGGGACCGCGTTGAACAGGGTCGCCTCGATCCGGATGTCGCGCGCCGGAGCGCGCTACCGATTTAAAGACCTCGATATCGAAATCGAAGCCGATCTGATCGATCGTCGATCCGGCAGTCGACCGGCATCATGCTGACGTCCAGCCACGGCCTCAACCGGGCGCTGACAATGCCGACCGCGGCCGGGGCGGGCGAAGGTGCGGCGAACATGGAGGCTGCACCGGCCGGGGACGGCCGCGGTTGCGGCCGCGACGCCGGGACGGCGGCGCCGCGCCGGCGCCGCGAGGTGGCCGGAGCGGGCGCGGCGCGACCGACGGTCGGCGCAGGCTCGGCGCTTCGAAAGCGTCAGAACTCGGTCTCCGGCAACGGCTTCGCGCGGGCGGCGGCGCCACAGCATGAAGGCGATGACCGCCGCAGCGACCGCGATCGCGCCCAGCAGCCACGGCCAAAGCGACGGGACCTTGCGCCGGCGCCAGCGTCGGTGAGGCCGGTTGCTCGTGCGGCTGGGTCGAGACGGACGAGCCAGACTGGTCCGGAGCCGGAGCAGGTGGCGGGTGCGGCAAGATCGGTCGGCGCGAAGCTGGGCGAGCGGCCGGCTGTGGGCATCTGCCTCGGGCGACCCCGCGCGAGCCGGCGGCGTGCCTGCTGCGCTCGCGCGTTCACGATCGCGCCGCGCCAGGTGCTGGCGCTGTCGCGGCGCGGCAGTTGCAGAGCGTGCGAAACCGGGGTTCGTCGGCGCCGTCGTCGCAGGCGGCGGAGTCTCGGCCGGCCGAGTCGACAGTCCCGCCGAGGCTGAAATTCTGCAGCTCGCGCGGGCCGACCGTCGTCGCCGGCTGCGTGGTGTTGGTCGGAGGCGCGCTTCGGGGGCGCGTCGGCGGATTGCTATTCTGGATGGTGTTCTGAGGCAGCGTCTGGGCGAGCGCCGGCGCGCCGAGCAAGAGCCCGGCCGCAAACGCCATCATTCCCAAGCGCAATCCCGCTTTCATCCGCTTCCGCTTTTGCCAGTGAGTCGCGCGGCGCCGCGCGCGCGGGCTCCCATGCCCGTCGCACGCCGTCCTGTTCAAGCACGGACCGGATGAACGCGCCCGACCGGCGACCGATCGGCCTTAGCGCGCGTCGACCAGCACCAGTTCGGAATCGTCCTCGGCCTCGATGCGGACCTTGTCTCTCGCCGGTGATCGCGACGCCGTCGCGCGGTTCGGCCTCGACGCCGTTCACCCGGACGCGGCCGCTCGGGACGAGATAGAGATGGCGCGCCGGGTCGGCTCGATCTCGATCGATTCGCCGGCATTCACGCGTCGCGCCGAGCACCTTGGCATCGGCGTTGATGTTCAGCGCGCCGTCATCCGGATCGCCGCTGGCGAGCAGCTGGAAGCGCCCTGGCGGCTTTCCTTGGGAAACGGCATCGCGCCCCAGCCCGGCTCGGCGTTCGGCTTGTCGGTCTCGATCCAGATCTGGAACAGCGTCGTCTCCTCGTCCTCGAGATTATATTCGGCGTGGGTGACCCCGGTACCGGCGCTCATCACCTGGACGTCGCCGGCGCCGGTGCGGCCCTTGTTGCCCATCGAATCCTGGTGGGTGATCGCGCCGGTCCGGACGTAGGTGACGATTTCCATGTCGCGGTGCGGGTGCGGCGGAAACCCGTCTTGGCCGGCGATCTTGTCGTCGTTCCAGACGCGGATCGCGCCCCAGCCCATGCGCCGGGGTCGTGATAGTTGGCGAAAGAGAAATGGTGGCGGGCATCGAGCCAGCCGTGGTCGGCATGGCCGAGCAAGTCGAATTTGCGGATCTCGATCATGCGATGAAATGCCCGCCGGCCGCTACGCCTTCAAGTGTCAGCCGATGTGACTTCAGCCCGGCCGCGTAACGAGCCGCCTTTTCAGCATAATGGGCGGCGGACAGACACGAGCGCGGCTTCTCCTGATCGGTCAGCCGCCGCACCACCCGCGCGGGCGCCCCGACGATCAGGCTGCCGCTTTCGAAATGCTTGCCCTCGGTGATCAGCGCGCCGGCGCCGACCAGGCATTCGCGGCTCGAGCACCGCGCCGTTGAGCATCTTCGCGCCCATCCCGATCAGGCAGTCGTCGGCGACCGTGCAGCCGTGGAGGATCGCCTGGTGCCCGACCGTCACCCGCGCGCCGATGGTCAGCGGGAAACCGGGGTCGCTATGGCCGACCGCGCCGTCCTGGATGTTGGTCTCCTCGCCGATCACGATCGGCGGTGTTGTCGGCGCGGATGCACGGCGCCGAACCAGACGCTCGCCCGCGCGCCCAGGCGGACGTCGCCGATGAGGTCCGCCGACGGCGCGGCCCAGGCGCCATCGCGCAAGCTCGGGCCTCGTGCCGCCGATCTCGTATAGCGGCATTGTGCTCCCTTCACTCCGGGTCCGATGTCGAGCAGGCCGACTCCCCTTGATTGTCCGGGTGCGGGCCGGATGAAGACCCGGAAAAGGTCGGGGTGTTTCTTGCGCAGCTCGCATCTCGAGCCGGCCGATCAGCCGCTCGATGTCGGGTGTGCGGAAGTCGTCGGCGAATTCCAGGCCGACGTTGGCGATCACCTGATCGGGCGAAAGCTGGCTGGTGAGGATGCCTTCGACCCCGATCACGCCCGGCTGGCGATCGGCGATGTCGCGGATCGATTTGCTCAGCTCCGGGCGCGCCCGCTCGCCGATCAGCAAATCCTTGCTTTCGCGGGCGAGCAGTACGGCGATCGCCGCCGAGGACGAAGCCGATCAGGATCGACCCGGCGCCGTCGATCCACGGCCGCCGAAACCATGCTGAGCGCGGTCGCGATCGCCGCGATCGCGAGGCCGATCGAGCGCGGCGCTGTCCTCGAACAGGACCATGAAACTGGGCGGATCCTTGCTCGCGTGGACGGCGTCGAGGATCGATCCCGCCCCGCGGACCCGCTTGAAAGCAGTCCAGCCGAACCACCAGCTGATCCCTTCGAACACCGCCGAAACGGCGTAGACCGCATAGTTCACGAGCGGGTCGGCAATCGGCTCCGGGTGGCGAGATGTGCATGACGCCCTCGTAGATCGAGACGCCGGCGCCAAGCGCGAAGATGAGCAGCGCGACGACGAACGACCAGAAATAGATTTCGCGGCCATAGCCCAGGGATGGCGCCGGTCGGCGGCGCTTGGCCGCGATGCTGGCCATAGAGCAGCAGCACCTCGTTGCCGCTGTCGACGAAGCGAATGCACCGCTTCGCTGAGCATCGCCGAGCTGCCCGAAATCACCGCGGCGACGCTCTTGGTGACGGCGATCAGCAGATTGCCGATCAGCGCGGCGATGACAGCGGTTCGGGGGAATGGTCTCGGCCATTCGCCGCGGTAACCGCCGCACGGAGCGATTGTTGCGCGGCGCGCGGCTCGTTGCCGCATCCTGGCAATCGGCGTTGCCGGGGCGAATGGTGCCCAGGAGAGGACTTCGAACCTCCACGCCCTTGCGAGCGCCAGCACCTGAAGCTGGTGCGTCTACCAATTCCGCCACCTGGGCACGGCGCAACGAATTTGTGGCAGGCGGCGGCGCTTAGAGGGCGCGCCGCGCGCCTTGTCAACGCTGACGGCTCGCGCAAAGGCGCCTGCCATGATCGAGCCTTCAGAACAGCTTGTCACCATCTTCGGCGGCGGCGGCTTCATCGGCCGCTATGTCTGCGAATTCCTCCTGAAAAGCGGAGTCCGGGTGCGCGTCGCCCAGCGCGATCCGCGCAAGGCCTACATCATCCAGCCGCTCGCACAGGTGGGGCAGTTCGGCTTCGCCAAGGCGGATGTCACCAACGCCGACAGCGTCGGCGAAGCGGTCAAGAGCGCGACGCGGTGATCAATCTGTGCGGCGCGTTCGGCCGCACGATGCGCTCCGTCCATGTCGAGGGCGCGCGGACTGTGGCGCGAGGCTGCACGGGACGCAGGCGCTGCCGCCTTGGTCCAGATTTCGGCGATCGGCGCCGACCCCGCCGCCGAATTCGATCTACGGCCGCACCAAGGGTGAGGGCGAGATGCCGTCCGGCAGGCGTTTCCCGATGCGACCATCATCCGTCCTTCGCTGGTGTTCGGGCCCGAGGACGAACTGACCAACCGTTTTGCAGGCATGGCGAGAGCTGCCGTTGCTTCCGGTGATTGCGCGGACAGAACTTCCAGCCGGTCTATGTCCGCGACCTCGCCAAGGCGATCGCTATGGCGGCGCTCGAGCCGACAGCGGTGGCGGCCACACCTTTGAAATCGGCGGGCCGCAGGTGATGAGCATGGTGGAGCTGCATCAGACAATTCTGGAGCTCACCGGTCAGTCCAGCGGATGCTGA
>CAWGRB010000002.1:0-114425 GCA_963824845.1 uncultured Alphaproteobacteria bacterium | reverse complement strand
AGCCCTTGGGGAATTTCGCCGCCGCCGGCGAACAGGCCGAGGAACGGAGCGATCGCCGGGGCCGGCCAGCCGCCAGTGGCGACGAAGCCGCGGTTGAAGAACGCCGGCTTGCCATAGCCGAGGGGCTCGCCGTCCGGCCCGTCAACCCGGCCGCCCGCGGCAAGCAGGACCGCGTGCCCGGCGGCCGTATCCCACTCGCTGGTCGGCGACAGGCGCGGATAGATGTCGGCCTGGCCTTCGGCGACGATGCAGAATTTGAGGCTGGAGCCGATGCTCGCATGTCGGCACAGGCCGACGCACTGCTCGAGATAGTCGGCAGTCGCCTGCGTGAAATGGGATTTCGACGCAACCGCGACGGGCTGCCGATGGCGTGCCCTCGTCTCGATCGCGCGCCGGCCCGAGCCTTCGTCGAGCCAGGCGCCCTCCCCAATGATCCCGCCGTGAAGGCGGCCGGTAGCCGGCGCGAACACGACGCCGAGGACCGGCTGCCCGCCTTCGACCAGCGCGATGTTGACGGTGTAATCGTCGCCGCCGCGGACGAACTCCTTGGTGCCGTCGAGTGGATCGACGAGGAAGAAGGTGCCGCTCGTGCGCCGGGATGCGGCCGGCGGCGACTTCCTCTTCGGCGATGACCGGAACGCCCGGGCGCGGAGCGCGCGAGCGCGGCGAGGATGACCAGCTCGGCGGCGCGGTCGGCCTCGGTGACCGGCGAGGAATCCGGTTTCCGTTCGACCTCAAAACCGCGGCGGACGATCTCGAGGATCGCCTCGCCGGCGTCGCGTGCAGCCTCGCCGATGTCGTCGAGCAGGCGCTGGCGATCCACGTCAGCGCGGCGCCATCCGGATGCCGCCATCGAGCCGCACCGACGCGGCGTTGAGATAGGGGTTCTCGATCATGAAGCAGGCGAGACGCGCATATTCGTCCGCCTGGCCGAGGCGCTTCGGGAACGGCACCTGCGCCCCGAGCGCGTCCTGGACGTTCGGCGGCATCATTGCCACCATCGGCGTCTTGAACACGCCCGGCAGGATGGTGTTGACGCGGACGCCGTCGTTCATGAGGTCGCGCGCGATGGGCAGCGCCATCGCCAGAACGCCGCCCTTGGAGGCCGAATAGGCCGCCTGGCCGATCTGGCCGTCCTCCGCCGCAACCGACGCCGTGTTGACGATCGCCCCCCGCTCCCCGTCCGCAAGCGGCTCGAGATCGACCATCCCGAACGCCGAATGCGCAATGCAGCGGAACGTCCCGATGAGGTTGATCTGGATGGCCAGTTCGAACTGCTGCAGCGGGTAGAATTTGGCCGCTTTGGTCTCCTTGTCGCGACCAACCGTTTTGGCGGCATTGGCGACACCGGCGCAATTGACCAGCACCCGCTCCTGCCCATGCGCGGCGCGCGCCTTGGCGAAGGCGGCGGCGACCTTCTCGTCGCTGGTTACGTCGACCTCGCAGAACACGCCGCCGATTTCGCTGGCAACCCGTTCTCCGCGTTCGGTATCCCGGTCGAATACGGCGACCCTGGCGCCCCGACCGGCAAGCTCGCGCGCCGTCGCTTCGCCCAGGCCCGACGCGGCGCCGGTGACGACTGCCGCTACTCCGTTGATATCCATGCTGCTCCCTCTGCGCTCACGTCGCGACCCGCCTATGCGCCGAACGCCGCGCAAGACAAGGCCGGTTCCCGTGAGGGCTGGAACAGTCCCGTGTGCGGAACGGTTGGAGAAATGGGCAGTCAGGGAGATATTCGCGATGGATTACAAGAAACTGGGGCTAGGTCTCGGCGTGTTCAGCCTCGGCCTCGGCCTCGCCGAATTGCTTGGCGGCCGCCGCATCGCGGGGGCCCTGGGCGTCGAAGGCGGCAGGGCCGAGGGCGTCATCCGTCTCTTCGGCGCTCGCGAGATCCTCGCGGGCGGCATGCTGCTGCGTGGCCCAGCGGTCTCGACCAACGCCTGGAACCGCGTTGTCGGCGACATGGTCGACCTCGGCGCTCTGCTGATCGCCGCGCCGCGCTCGACGCGGCCACGGGCAATGGCGGGCGCCATCGGCTTCGTTGCCGGGGCAGCGGCGCTCGACATCTACGCCGCGCGCGGACTCGATAGGGAAACGGGGCGCACGTGGCCTGAGGGCGAGCAGGCGGCAGCCTGAATTCGCTGGTCGGATTCATCCTGTGTCCATAGGCGCTGGCGCATGGACAAGGCATCATGCGATGGTTGCTGATGGTGGATTGCGGGGGAGCGCGGTGAAGGTTCGAAGGGCTTTGCGTGTCGCTGCGGCGCTTTCACTACTCCCGGTCGGGGGAGCAGCCCATGCTCAAGCGACAGCCGGCGTTACGGCAGCAAGCTCGGTCGCGAGCTTCTATGCGAGCTTCCAGCAGCGGCCGATCTGGTTCCGGAGCGGCGCCGCCGACCCCGCGGTCAAGCAGTTGGTCGGCATCCTTCAGCGCGCGCCCTTCGATGGCCTCGCCGACGGTCCGGCTCTCGCCGCCGGTGTCCAGGCTGCCGTCGTCCAAGCGCGCAGCGGCAACCCGGCGGACATCGCCGCCGCCGATCGCCAGCTCTCCACTGCCTGGGTCGAATATGTGCAAAGGATCAAGCAGCCGACGCCCGGCATGATCTACGCGTATCCGGTCCTCGCGCCGCAAGGTTCGCGAGCGGACCAGATCCTGCTGACGACTGCCGCGGCGCCATCGCTCAGCGCCTATCTTGCGACGACCGCGACCGTGAACCCTGTCTACGCGCAGCTTCGCGACGCCGCCTGGGCGCAGGCGCAAGCAACCGGCAATTTCACGCCGGATCCGCGGCTGCTGGCGAACCTCGATCGGGTCCGCTCGCTCCCCGCAACGGGCCGTTTCGTGCTCGTCGATTTCAGGGTCGCAGGTGCTGACCATGTTCGACAACGGCCAGCCCGTCGATTCGATGAGGATCGTGGTCGGCAAGCCCGAGCTGCCGACGCCGCTCATTGCAAGCGTGATGCACTACATCGTCTTCAACCCGTACTGGAACGTGCCTGACCACCTCGTTCGCAAAGTCACCGCGGCGAACGTCCTGAAGGAAGGCAATGCGTACCTGAAGCGCCAGGGCTACCAAGTGATGGCAGACTGGACCGTCGACTCGCCCGTCCTTCCGTGGACGGATGTCGACTGGAAGGGCGTTGCAGCCGGCAAGGTCCACATCCGCGTGCGCCAGGACCCTGGCCCTCGCAACTCGATGGGCAAGCTCAAGTTTCCGTTCCCGAGCGGGCAGGACATCTACCTCCACGATTCTCCGGAACGGGAATATTTCGCGCGCGACCAGCGCGATCTCAGCAATGGATGCGTGCGGCTCGACGACGCACGGCGGCTCGGCCGCTGGCTGCTCGGCAGCGACCCGGTCGCGCCGAGCGACAAAGCCGAGATCCAGATGCAGCTACCCCAGGGCGTGCCGGTCTACCTGACCTACATCACCGCGCAGGTGCGCGATGGTCAAATCACCTATTTGCCCGATCCGTACGGCTGGGATTCGACGCCCGCGCAGGTCGCATCGTCCGCGCAATAGCGGCTTCGCTCAGCTGCCGATCAGGCCATGGGTCCGCAGCGCCGACAGGATTTGGCTGATCGCGCCGCGGGCTTCGGCATCCACGGTCGAACCGCCCGCCGGCGAGCCTATCGCTCCCGCCCTCGCGCCGACGACCTGCTGACCGCCGATCATGAGGCTCTCGCCGCGAACGGCACCAATCTCCCATGATCCGGCGCGGAAAGCCGCCCACACCGACCCATTCGCGACGTAGGCCAGCATGCCCTCGCGCGGAGCGACGAAGCGCCAGCCGCCATCCGTGTAGCCGGCCAGCGCGAGATCGTTTCCCGCCCATGCACCTGTCGCGCCGGACGCCACGATGTAGGTCGCTCCGATCACCGGGTTTGCGGGAGGCGCCGCAAGCGGTTCCTCTTCCACAGCCGCTGCGACAACGAGGTCGATCAGCTGGAGCGCTTCATTATGGACGACCTCCTTCTGGGCCTGTCCGGCTGCAAGAAACGGAACGGAAATCGCGCGCTGGCGCCCACTATGCTTCTCCTAGTCCAAGATGATCTCGAGTTCCGCCGGGCGCGAAGCACCCCAGTCGCCGATTTGCCGGACTGCGATCGTCGCCGTTCCTGCCCCGAGCGAAGCCACGTCCGCTGCCGCCGACGATGACAGCGAAGCTGCGTCGCAGCTATATTCGACGACCTGGCGTGCCCATCGTGATCGCGACGCCATACTTCTCCGCGCGCTCACCCAGCGGCATGTCGACATCGTCCAGCCAGCCGCAGCGAACGCCGGCTGCGGCGAGTCCAGCGGACTTCGAGGTCGCCGGTGAGCGTCAGCGCCGCCCCCAAATCCGACCGGACACCAGGGGCGCAGGCTGTCTCCGGTGATGGTGAGCGTCGTGCTGGCATCCCCCTGCCCCGGCGGCTGCCGAACCGTGATTGGCAAGCCACTGCTCCAGTCGGGCACCGCAATCATCCGCAGTGAGGCTGCGCCGATCAGCACGAACGCGTCGCCGGCGCCATGACCACTGATCGCCCATTCCGTTCCGCCGCGACCGCGGAGCAGACGGGACAGCCGGAAAGCCCCGTCCCCCAAGGCCTCCGCTCCGCCGAATTGCAGGATTTCCGAACCGACGAGCGCCAGGTTCGCACCGGCCATCAGCGCGTCGTCGTCGCAGCTCGTCAGCCACTGCTCCGGGTCGAGCAGTTGAACGTCGACAGACCCGCTGTCATCGACAAGATCGGGCGAGCCATCCGGAAGCGCGCTTGTCGCAGTGCCCAGAACCGATTTCGCAGCCGCCGTCGCCGTGCTGTAGAGCCAGTTTGGTCCGACGATCTCGACGGCAACCGGCTTCCAGCCAACCGTCGCATTCGATGCGGCGAGATAGACGGTCAGGCGCCGTCGCCAGGCTGCCGTCGATGCTTGGAAGCTCGGCGAGCGAAGAAGCTCGGTGGCCCGAAGACGAGATCGGACGCGAATTTGACCGTCCCGGATCAGCCGCGATTTGCGGAACCGCCTGCCAGTCGGGCCGAAGATGCCACGCGCAATCGCCATCGCCTCGACGGCGCTCGTCTCCACGCGCCACATGTCCGGCGCCCACGGCAGCTGGAGCCGGTTCCCTGAAGCAAGCCGAGGCGCGGCGGCGGGAGTGTCAGCCGCACCCGGTCGCGGCGCGCCCACGCTCGGGCCATCATCTCTTCCGCAAGCGAGCGTGCTGACGCCGCCGACATGACGGCAGGCATCTCGACCTGCGTTTCATCAGCCGTCACGAGCGCCGCCGTCCGCGCGCCCAAGCCCGGACTGATAATCCCGCTCGCGGGTCATAGTAGGTGAGCAAGGACCGAGGCGGGCAGTTCGCGCGCGGGCTCCTGGTCTCGCTGCACGCGGGCTGCGCCGCTTTCGTCCGCGGAGGCTCCCGAGTTCGTTCTCCGCTTATCGGCCACAACGGTCGCCGTCTGGCGATTGCAGAACGCCCGCCGCGATCCACCAGCTCGATGTCGAACGTAGTCGACCAGCGGCTGGATCGCCGCTCGGATCGATTTGCCGTCGCCGCATAACCGGCGACCGATCCGCGTGTCGGCGACCGTCGATGCAGCCGCCCGCTCGCATCGCCGAGCATGCCTCTGCGAACGTCGGGTCCGGCGTCGTCCGCAACGACTTCGAAAGTCAGAAAAGGAATCCTGTTCCCGTAGTCCGCGAGCTCCAGATTCTCGAACACTGCAAGCGCAAGACCGCGAAATGCAGGCGTCGTCGCCGTGCCTTCGATCGATCCGATCAGGGGGTCGACCGCCTGGTCCTCGCTCCCATCGTAGAAACGCGAACTCCGTGCTCGACCTTGAAATCCCCCGCCTCGCCGCGCAGCAGATTGCCGTCCGCCCAGATTCGCCGAATTTCCCGCAAGCCGGGCGCGACGACAGCGCAACCGCCATCGACACCGAATAACTGTAGGTGACGTCCGGCTGCCCCTTCGCTCCGGAGGTCTCGCTGCTTTCGACCAGGTCGGTTGCCCACACGACGCTGCCGGCGATGCGCATCGTCCCGTAGATGCGCGGAATCTGCGTTGCCGTATGGAGACGTCTGGACCGCGAGATCGCCGAGCCGCGGCCCTTTCGCTTGGGGAGGACAAAGATCTGCTGGTCGATCGATTGGCCGATCAGGCTCCCGATGGCGCCGCCAACGGGTCCACCGAGGGCCGTGCCGACGGTGCTGAGAACAAGAGTCGCCATGCCTTACGCGCGCCCTGCTGCGGATGCGGCGGCGGTAGACGTCCCGCGCACGGCCACGCCGGCGCGTCCCGGTGTTTCGACGACCCGGCGGAGCCGCGCATCGGCATGGATGAAGCCTCGCGCCCGCACAAATCGAGAGGTGCAGCTGATCCTTCGCCACTCTAGACAGCACGAGGTCGCCGGACGTCCGTGCGCTGGACGCCACTCGCCGAAAGAAGCGCAGGATCTTGGGCCTTGAGCTCGATGCAGTGCTCGCCGCGAAGCGAATAGTCGTGCCGCACGAGTTCCGCCGGGATCCCGAAGACTGCAAGCGCCAGCCCGATGCAATCCAGCCCAGTCTCGGGGCTCCGTCCCTGCGGCACGGAATGCGCGTGCCGACGAGCGCCCGCGCCCGCTCGACGAAGTCGTCTGCTCATTTTCAGGCTCCCGGGTAGCGGGTGAGAAGGTCGTTGCCGGGCAGGTGCGGCTCACCGCGGAAGTTCGCTGCGTTCCCGAACCGCGCGCAGCACGTCGCGAATGTCTTGTCGCAGCCTTCGCGGAGCTCGACCCTGCAACCGTTCTCGATTGCCGCGCGCGGCAAGTCGCGGACCCGCACGTGCTCCCCGGCAACAGCGATGATGCTCGTCGAAAGCCCGCAATTGCCGCCGCTCAGATAACGCAGGCGTCCAAGCAGGAACGCCTCGTCGATCGCCTGGTCGAGCGTCACCTCCCCGCCAGCGCTGCTCGCGACCGTGGCCCGGCGCGTGCGCCCGCGAAGGTCGATGCGGCACGCTGCGTCGCCGAGTTCTGCGCGGCATTGCGGCGACGTCGCGGGGCAGATTGGCCCTTCAAGAGCTGCAGCCGCGCCATTGAGGTCCGCCGCGAACCCGTCGTCCTGCGTCCGCACCCCGCCGATCTCGCCTTGCAGGAGCACGATCGCATCGGCTTCGGGGTCCTATCCAGTCGACAGCCGTCAGGACGGACGCGAGCCGAATCCCAGTGCCCGAGCGCCAGGTCCTGCTCGCTCAGTGCGTCGGAGCTGAGTTCGCACCGGACACCTCCCACGTCTGCGGGTCGAGCCCAAGCCCGCGACTGCACCGATGCCGGCACAATCCCCGGCGTGGGCTCATGGCGATTGCCGTCCCGGGTGAGTGCCTCGTCATGACTGGTCAGCGCCAGTCCCGGCCCCGTCGCTTCCGCTCGAGCCGCCAGCACAGTGCGATGCTCGTCAGCGCTCGCCGTCAGACGATGCTGGCCACGATCAGGCCTCGCGCACCTCGACCAGCGGCACCGCTCGGTGCCTCGCCCGCGAGGAACGTCGCGCGATTGACCTCGATCCGGTCCTCCGCAAACCTTACCGGCACGTCGAACAAATAACCGGCCGTAACTTGTGCTCCCGCGGCCGGAGCCGTGGCGAATTGCACGACACCCTGGTCGTCGAGCGACCAGCCGGTGGCCATCTCGCCACCATTGACGGCTACTCGCACCCTTCCTGCGACCGGCCGCGTAATCCGCCGCACTTCGCCCGATCCATACGCTTTCACCAGCGCGAACCCGTCGGCAATTCCATCGCCGGTGCCGATCAACTGGTCGCTCGCCCCCGGCTCACCGGTCATCCCGCTCGAGCTCGAAGTCGTAGGGGTCGCGAAACCGAAACGCGATCGCCGGTCCGCGCCGGGCGCGAAAGAAGGCCAGCAGCAGTCTCCAGCTCGGCATCGCCGCGCACCCCCGGCCCGGCGTCGAAGCGGAGCCGCGCCTGACTCCAGTTCGCATTGCGCGCTTCGATACCCGCTCGGCGCTGGTCACGACGTTGGTCGAAAATGTCGGCGCCACGCTCGCCTCGCTGCCGATCTCGATCGGGAACAGCACGTCCTCGAATGGCGTCACCGCCGCCTCCTCTCCGAATAATGTCAGGCCATCGCGCAGCACCTGCGGGCAGCGCCCACACGAACACTTCCGCGCAACCCGCTGCTCCTGCGCCTCTGGCCGCCGCATCGACGATCGGGCGCCATTGCTGCGCGATCCGCTGCGTCCGCGACGAAGCCCGACAGATAATGCTGCTCTGCGACCGGATAGCCGAGCCGCGTGTCGATCTCGGCCCGCGCTGCGCGCACGCAGTCCGCTGCGCCTGGCCGTGACCCACTCGATAATCCTCGATGCTGCAGCACATCGAACGCCGGTTTCGCCCAGCCCGGCCGGCAAATTCGCGCGCTTGAGTTCCGGCGCCGCCGGATCGAGCACGGTCAGGCAAATATGCCAGCAGCAGCGTCGTCGCATTCGCGGCCGCCGCTTTGACCGCCGCCGCGATCGCCGCGGTGGATGCCGCCAGGATCGTCCCGGCCTCGTCGAGCAGCGCGATTTGCGCGGTCGTCAGGCTGGCGCGCACATTGGCGATCTCGACCGGGCTCCCGCCAAGCGGCCTTCGGCCGCGTCGTCGTAAAGGCAGATCGCACCGCCCGGCGTGACCCACCACCACGGTTCGCCGATCTGCACCTGCGGCTGCAGCCCGGCCTCGACCGACAATGCCGACCAATTGCGCCGCCACGCGCTTCAGGAAACTCGATGGCATCGGCGTTCGCCGGCGAAATCAGCGCCGACGGCGGGTCCCAGCCGGTCAGTCCTCCGCGACCCGTCAAACGCCCGCTGCTTCCACGCGTCCGGGCAGAACATGTCCAGGATCTCGTAGGAGATCGACCAGATGAGCTCGTATCCGTGCGCCTTGGCTGCCCGCGCGAAATCGCGGTGCCACGCCAGCGCCGCGTTATTGAGCGTCCGCGCCGCGTCGAGCTTTCCCGCGCCGTCCAGCGCGAAATAATGGCTCATCCCGATATAGTGGTTGATGACCCCGCGATAGCCGAGCCGCTCGACCGCCTCGACCACGCGCTCGGGCGGCAAATTGTACATGTCGTCATAGGCCGTCGCGATGCGCAGCCCGTGCTCGGGCATCACCGCGTCGTTGATCGCCAGCACGCTGCCCCGACCCGTCGCAACGCAATGTCATGGTCAGGAGTCGACGCAGCCGCTTGACCGGCGCCGCGAACAGCTCCTCCGACCGCTCGACATAGCCCGGCGCGACGAGGCTGATGAACATCCGGTCGATCGCGCGCCGGGTCGACCCGGTCCGCATCCGCCGGCAGCCCGAAGCCGCCCGTCGGCGCATCGAAGTCGAGCGCCACCTGAGCGTCGGTCGCGCTTCCCCCGCCGCGTAATTCCCCCACCCAGCCGCACGTACCAGGACCGCGCATTGCCGGCGCTGTCGCTGCCCTCGATGGTCAGTGTCGGCCCGCTTCACCGCATCGAGCGGCATCGCTCCGCTCGACTGCCAGCGAAAGCTCAGCGTGCAGCCCGATAATCCCGATCGAGCCGCGTGCGTGCGCCGGATGATCGTGTCGATCCTCGCTCTCGTAGATCAACCCGACACCAGGTCGCCCTCGCGCAGCGAGCTCGGCAGTCAGGCTGATGCTGTGCGGATCGGCGCCGGTGACCACGCTCGCCACCCGTCCCCGCGCGGAAAGTCGACGGTCCAGTGCCGCGGGTCGAGCGCTTGACGTGCGTCGATACGATCGGCGCATACGGCGCGTGTGAACAGGGGTGCCTCATCACCGCTCCATCGAGCGCGAGCGGACCGCCCCGCCTCGCGGGCATTGGCGTAGGTGGCGTCGCCCGGCAGCCCGACCAGCACCGGCGGCACGCCGAAGGCCAGCGCAATGTCCCGCGCCGCGCCTTCCTTCAGCGCCACGAAATCCATGTCCGCCGGGCGTCAGGCTCATCGCCTGCCACTTGAGCCCGCCCTCGAGCAGCATCGGCCGCCCGGCATTGCCGCTGCCCGAGAACTCGCTCGCCAGCTCGCTCCTTCAGCCGCTTGAACTGCTCGGCCGACAGCACGCTCCGTCCGCCGGCTCGTAGATCAGCGCCCCGCTCGGCCGCGCCGCATTGTCGAGCAGCGCCTTGTTCCACCTCGCTCGCGCGATTGTGCACGCGTCGCCGCCGGCGATCGCCGCGCTCAGGCAGCCCATGCCATAATGGTCGTCGCGCGGATGCAGCGCCTTGATATGCGCCAGCTGCCGCCGCCCGAGCCCGTCCAGCCGCTCGATACCGCGTCGCCTGCGCCGCCGGCCCGATAGAGATAGGCGACCGGCCAGCCGCGCTCGTCGCGCAACCACGCTCACCCGCTCCGGCCGCAGCAGGAACAGCTCCGCCGGCGCGTCGCGTCGTCCGCGATCAGCTGCACATAGGCATTGCCGTGCAGCAGCAGGTTCGCCGCGATGCTTTCCAGCAGCCCGTCCGCCTGGACCAGCGCCGACCGCCCGCGCGTCACCTTCGACCGCGTCGATCGTCAGCGCGCCGAGCATCCCCGCCACCAGCCGCACCGGCGCTGGCCGACCGGATTGCGCCGGTACACCTCCTCGTACTGCGCTTCATAGGAGCGAGCGAACCCCTCCTCCGCTGCATCGCTTGCAGCCCAGACCGCAGGGCACATACGGCCTCGCGTCCGCCGGCGCGCTCTTGCGCCCGAACCACCACCCCATCGCTCGCTCCTGTCTTGAGTGCCCGAGCATAAGGCCGCGGTTGCGGAGCAAGCGCGGCCTTATGTCGAAGAGAGCACGAAAGCCGGCCGGCCTGCGCGCCTCAGCGCGACAGGTCCGACGTCACGGGATTCACTCCCGTGACGGCTCTCGTCGTTAGAACCTACAAATCTTCAAGATTGAACGGCTAAGCCAATTCGAAAACGTCGCCTACCTTGTCAGCGACATGATTGAGCATTGCCTCGAGCTTGTTGAGCTGGATTACGCTCGCCTCTCTCGCCGCATATCGACTCCTGAGATACTCCCGCGAACCCGTGATTGCGCTCAGTCCCGAGGCGGTTCGCCTTTTCAACATCAAACCCAGTTCAGCAGCACGCTCGTATCTTCGGTCCAGGCTGTGACCCATGCCTCTCACCGCGCTCCAAGGTTCGCCCTTGAAGAGAAGATACGCCGTCAAAAAAAGTTCGATCGAGTGAATGGCGCTAAATGCGGAAAGGCGCTCTTGAGACCGGATCGCCCCTCAACCACGTCGCTTTGAGCGCGACTGAGGCGCGCTGATAGGAGCGAGCCAACTTTACGCACTCAGCAGGCGTCAACTCCTGAATTTGGCCAAAATCTTCGGGCGGCAGGAAGGTCATCCGTATGACTTAACTTCCAGCCACAAATGAATTGCTAACCCCTCAAACCCCCATCATCGCCCGCGCCGTCGCATGCCACCACGGCTTGTCCCACAGCCGGTTGATCGTCACCGACCCCGCCAGGAAGATCGGCACCCACACCAGGTACGCCCGTGCACCCGACCGGTTGCGGATCACGTCCCACACGAACAGCGGCGACACCGCCAGCATGATGTAGAGATCGCTCGCCATCGGGCTCGACCGGCAAAGTGGTCGGCAACCACCTCATCCGGTCGATCGCCGCGCCGAGCGGAACCGCCGTCGCCAGGAACATCATGCGCTTGTGAAAGCCGGCTTCGCGCTCTCCGCGCCCGAAGCGCCGATCGCAATGAACAGCGCGAACAGGACGCCGGCATGGATCTGCAGCAGCAGGATGTTCTCCAGATCGGCACCGCCGGCGTCAGCGCCGCCTGGACCGGCGGCGGCCCGTAATGCGCGCCGTTCCACACCTGGTGATACATGGTCGGCGCCAGGATGAACCCGACGACGACCAATGCCGGCACCAGCACCAATCCGACGATTCCGACCTGCCTGTGCAGATCGCGTCCGCCCCGTCGCCACGAGCACGTCTGCGCGAGCAGCAACAGCAGGAACGATCCCATCAGCACCGCATGGACATGCAGCACCGGCGGGAACGGCGGCCGCTGCCCGGCCTTGACCGCCGCGACCTTGCCCAGCGCATCCGGGATGAACCCGACCAGCACGATGACGATGAACCACGCCGCCATCGCGACGAAGATCCAGCGGTCGATCGAATGCGCCCGCGGCGTTCCCGAAAGCGCGTCCGGCCGCGGGCGCTCTCGACCAAATGGTGCTGCTACCGTCGCCATGTCGCGCCCCCACGCTATGTCGTCGGTCGACATTTCTACACCGTCGCGCCGGCCAAGAAAGCGTTAATCATAACCGCCGCACCCGCGGCACGCCGCTCCGCGTCTCGCTCAGCACCGTCATCGCCCAGACCATCGCGTCGGCGCGGTCCGGCGACCGCCCCGGCCCCCGTAACCGCCGCCCGCGACCATCCCGCGCAAGCTCCGCCTCGAGCTCCGGGAACCGCCCGGCGAAGAACGCCTTGCCCGTCTCGAACTTGAGCGCGATCGGCTCGGCCCGCGCGCACTTGCCGCGCGACGCATGGACCAGCCGCACCTTGACCGGCACCTCCGCCGCCTTGAGCACGCTTTCGACCATCGCCCCGCCATTGTTCGCCTCGGCCACCACCAGCCCCGCGCCCCACCGCGCCGCCGCCGCCGCGACCCGGCTCGCCCAGCCTTCCGGGCGACAGCCCCTGCACGCTCGCATCCTCGAGCACGTAGAGCCGCCCGCCGCGCGATCCGGCGACCACGATCCCGCACGCATCCGACCGTCGCGCCGCCCCCGCCGGCGGATCGACCCCGACCACGATCCGGTCGAAATCCTCCCCTCATCCCCTCTGCGGGAGAGGGACTGGGGCCCGTCGCGAGGCGCACGCGTCGAGGAGGGCCTGACCCGCGCCGCCTCGATCATCTCCCGCGTCCACAGCGCGCCCTCGACATCCTCGAGCAGCTCGCCGTCCAGCTCCTGCCGCCCGATCCGCGTCCCGCCATAGGTCGCCGTCAGCAGCTCGATCACCTTCTCGTCCAGGTTGATATTGTCGCTCGTCCGCCCGCGCGTCGTGACCGTCCTCGCGCTCGCCTCGATCTGCGTCAGCAGCGGCCCCGGCCGCGGCGTCGTCGTCACCAGCGCCCGCGGCCGCGGCCCGCGCCGCAGGCCGAACTGCAGATTGTCCCATGTCTCCTGCGCCTGCGTCCATTTCGCGAGCTCGTCGCACCAGGCGAAATCATGCTCCGGCCCGCGCAAGCCGTCGGCATTGTCGCCCGAAAACAGCTGCGCCTGGCTTCCGTTCGGCCAGGTCAGCCGCCCGAGGCTCGGCTCCCAGTTCAGCCGCCGGCCGTGCCGCTTGCGACCGCCAGCAGTCCGCTGACGCCTTCGACCATGATCGCTCCGCGCCTCGGCGATCGTTCGCGCCGACCAGCGCGATCTGAGCCCGGGCTTGCCCTCGCCAGCCGGAAGATCCATTCCGCCCCGGCCCGTGTCTTGCCGAACCCGCGCCCCGCCATCATCAGCCACGTTCGCCAGCCCTCGCCTGCGGAGGCAGCTGGTTCTTGTGCGCCCAGCTCTCGAAGTCGGCGTCGATCTCTATCATGTCGCTCGACGCGTCATCATGGCGATCGCCGCGTTGCCGCGTCCGTCGCGTCGATGAACTCGTCGCAATGCGTCTGCTGCCGCGACGCCGCTCGCCTAACCGGCATCCTGGCGCTTCCCGCTCGGCGTCCCTCCGCTCCTTCAGGCGCCGAAGCTTCTGGATCAGCCGCTCGCGGATTTCCTCGATATCGCTCGGGCTGCAGCTCGGGGTCGGCCTCGACTGCGCCGTGTCGCGGTGCATCTTGAGCAGCGCGAAACCAAGTTGGTTCGAATATTCGCGCATCCGTTCTTCGCTGCCGTCCTGGCGCTTCATCAGCTTCTCGGCGCCGTTGAACGCCCGTTCGAGCAGCACCAGCTCCAGCCGCTGGTATGCGATCGCGATCGCCTCGAGCCACGATGCCCGGAACGCCGCGTCCATCTTCGCTGCGCCGTAGGCGACAGTCGATCAGTGACACGCCGCTCTCGCGGCAGGCCTCGCTGACGTTGCAGGTCTCGGCCAGCACGTTCAGGAATGCCCTCGCCTTGGCCTTCGACCAGTCGCGCCTGCTTGCGCTTCTGCGGCCTCCGCGGCCTGCCGCCGACCAGCGTCATGTCCTTCCCCCGCGCCACCCGCACTCTCCCGCCCAAACGCAATCGGGCCGGAACACCAGGTCCGCCCGTGCTGAGCCCCGGCCCAACTCGCAATTCTTCACTGTTCCTGTCGTCTAACCAATGAGCGTCACGCTGTCAAGCTATATTTTGCCTATTTGGTTCGAACCCTACATACAGGGCGCGGCGAAGATTCAGGAAATCGACCTTCGTCGCGCCGGGGGGTATGCCGTTACTGGCCAAGGTCGATGGTGATTGCGGCAGCCGCAATCGAAGAGGACCCCGTCGCGGCAATATCACGCGCCCGCTGCACCGCCTGCGCGATTTGCGGCCGAGCGCTTCCCCACGAATGGACGGAGCAATCCTGCATCGTGAAATGATCCTCGTTGCCGACCGCTTCGGTGCACACCGAGTTCACTGCGGAGCCGACGCGGCCGTTGAGGGTCCGGACTTCATCGCTCGACGCAAGGTTGAGGTCGGCATAGCTGACATGCCGGGTGACCTGGTCGGGCGAGCGGCCGATGATGGTCAGGTTGTGCGACGGATCGGCACGGACGGGAGCGGCTGCAGAGACGATGGCGACTGCCCCGATCAGCGTCGCGCCACACATTGCGAGTGCGTTTGCGTAATTCATAATGCCAATCTCCCTGCCCTCGCTCGATGAGGACGGAGGGCACTTCGGCATTTACGGCCGCTGCGGCATTTGCTTTTCGCTGATCAGGAACGGCGTTTCGGTGAGCCGCTCGAGGTTCGCCAAACCGCGTTCGTTGGACGCCGAACCGGCACGCAGCTTGGCGATGACCTCGACCAGATGCCCGCGCGCGATTCGTTCCACCGTTCCGTCGCTCAGGCGCGCCGTCCAGTGCCGCCCTTCGTGAAGCAGCCGCTCCACGAACCCGCAGCGGACGATCGTCGAACGATGGAGCTTCACGAAATGCTCGTCGCCCAATTTCCCCATCATCTCGCTCATCGTCAGGTGGATGAGCCAGCTGTGGCCGGCGGAGTGAACGCGCATGTAATCGCCCTCGGCGGTCACCTTGTCGACGAACGAACAGTCCACCCGTTTGACGCCGTCGGCGCACGGCACCCACACGACTCGCTCCGGCGAGCTCTCGCTCACGCGCACCAGCCGGTTGCACACGAAGTTGCTCTCGTAGCGGGTGACCAGTCGCGCCAGCTGGCCTTTGATGCAGTCCAGCTTCTCGTTGTAGGACTTGAGGTCCGGAAGCGCCGCTTCCAGCATGAAGTCGAACGTGCCGAGCAGCTCGCAGCAGCTCACCACATATTTGCATTCGACGAGCATGGACTTGAATGCTGCGACTTCCTCGATGGAAGCGCGCTGATCGAACGCCAGACACATGATCACCCGCAAGTCGTCGGTGACGACCGGTTGAACACTTGTCACGTCTCTTGCCCCTGAGGCTCTGCGATTGAAGAATCAGCGAGATCGGATGAAAGTCGTCGTTCGGCGCCAATGCGCCCAATTGAAGGAAAAATATACCGGAATCGCTTCCGCCCGCTGCCAACCGGCGTTCTTCTGCGTCAATTCGGCGAGGGAGCGCGGGAACTCCTGCCGCGGCGCGCCATCCAATGCACCGGCGCGCTCTGCTAATGCATCGTCGTCCATGGAGGTCGCAATGATCAGACTCCCCTCGCTCGTCCTCGCCGCGGCCCTGGCCGTTCCCTCGCCCGCTCTCGCCCAACCCGCCGCCCAGACGATTTCCGTGTGGAGCTTCGGGTTTGCGCCGAAGCCGATCCAGCTTGCAGCCGGGCGGCCGGTCACCCTCACCTTCGTCAACCGCTCCGGCAGCGGCCATGACTTCACCGCCCCCGGCTTCTTCGCGGCGTCACGAATGATCGCGGGCTCTGCTCCCGGCGGCCGCATCAAGCTCGCCCCGCACGCGAGCCAGAGCGTCACTGTAGTTCCCGCGGCAGGCTCCTACGAGGCTCACTGCAGCCACTTCATGCACGCCCCGATGGGCATGACCGACAGCATTCTCGTCCGCTAGGACGCTCGCCCGGTCAGGCGACGTGCTCGGCGTGGGCGTAGATCAGCACCGTCATATAGCCCTGGCGCTGCGCCGGCTCGCCGCGCCGCGCGCTGGCCTGGAACCGCTCGGCCTGGGCTTCGGCGCAGCCATAGTCGACCATCATGTCGCCGGACGTCGCCACGACCGAGCAATTCTTGACGCTTCCGCGTCCGTCGATCGCCAGCGCCATGACCTCGCTTCCGAGCAAGGTGTCGCCGGCCTGCACAGGGGCATCGGTCGCCGGCAGTCCGCCCGGCGTGAAACGCCGTTCGAAGGTGATCCGGGTCACCTCGTCCTTCGCCGCCGCCGAATGCTCGCCCGAGGACTGGTCGGCCGCGGCCTCCACCTTGCAATCGTTCGACCGCTCGCCGCTGCTCGACGTATAGACGCAGCCTCGCGACTGCCCGGCGCCGTCGACGGTGACGGTGATCCGTTCCCACCACGGAGCGGCTGGAAGCTGGGCCTCCGTCGGAGCGGTCGTGGCCGGCATGACGGAACCAAGCGCAAGGGCAGCAAGCAGGTCGAACATGTCTTCGTCCTTCGGCGCCCGCTCCGGCGGCCTGATTGCCGCCGCCACCTGCCCGCCCAAACGCGCAATCCTGCATTTGGTCCCACCTGTCCCAACTCAGTTTGGCAACAGCCCCGCCAGCTGCAGGAACAGCGCCACTGCGGCTGCCCCCATCACCACCGTCGCTGCCCATCCGAACAGCAGCACCGGCCGCGACGCGGTGAAGCGGCCCATGATCTTGTGCCGCGACACCACGACCATCATCGCCGCCATCAGCGGCACCGCCGCCACGCCGTTGAGCACCGCGCTCCAGAACAGCGCCCGCATCGGGTCCAGCGGCGACCAGTCGATCGCCACGCCGAGCACCGTCGCGACGACGATGATCGCGTAGAATCCCGGTCGCCTGCTGCGGCTGGTACTCGAGGCCCTCTTTCCACCCGAAGATCTCGGCGACCGCAAAGGCGCGCCGATCCGGCGAGCACCGGCACGGCGAGAAAGCCGGTGCCGATGATGCCGATCGCAAACAGCGCAAACGCGAAGTTGCCCGCGACCGGCCGCAACGCCTGGGCGGCCTCGGCGGCGCTCTTGATGTCGTCACGCCCTTGCTGTTGAGGGTCGCGGCGGTGGCGATGATGATTGCCAGCGCGATCAGGTTCGAAAACGCCATCCCCGCCAGCGTATCGAAGCGCATTCGGCGGAACTGGCCGCTCCGCCCGCTTCGGAGTCTGCCGCAGCGGCTTGGCGCCGGCGTCGGCCAGTTCCTCGGCCTCCTGCGAGCCTGCCAGAAGAACAGATACGGGCTGATCGTCGTGCCGAGCAAGGCGACGATGGTGACTACGGCGTCGAGACCAAGCCGCCGCGGCCAGACCATGCCGAGCCCGGCCGACCGCCAGTCGACCCGGACCACCAGAAGCACGCCCACATACGCGAACAGGCTGAGCGTCAGCCACTTCAGCACCCGCGTGTAGCGGTGATAGGGAATGAACAGCTGGAGAAGCGTGCTGACCAGCGCGAAGGCGATCACGAACACATGCTCGCCGCCGCCCGCCACCAGGCTCGCCGCCGCCGCCATCGCCGACAGATCGGCGCCGATGTTGATGATGTTCGCGATCAGCAGGATGGCGATCAGCACCGCGACCGCCCGCGCGGAAACATGGCGACGAGGTTGCTTGCGAGGCCGCTCCCGTCACCCGGCCGATATGGGCGCTGACCAGCTGGACCGCCGCCATCAGCGGGAAGGTCAGGACCATCGTCCACAGCAGCCCATAGCCGAACTGCGCCCCGGCCTGCGAATAGGTCGCGATGCCGCTCGGATCGTCGTCCGCGGCGCCGGTGATGATCCCGGGCCCGAGCGCGCTCGCCGAGCGCCGCACCGAGTCGCGCAGGCGGTCGACCCCATTCTGCCGTGTCTTGCTCACCAGCCCCCCGCTCGCAGCGTCAAAGGGCACATGCCGCAACTTCGCGCGGCGCGCCAACCGCGCGGACGCGAATTCATGAAGCGGAGGAAATCGGTCGCGCATCTCGCGCAAATCGGCGCCCCCGCTCGGCCGTGGCTAAACTGCGGCGCTGGGCCTCAGTACCAGGCCGCGCAGCTCCGTCAGTAGCCCGACCGCCACCACCAGCCCGACGCCAAGCGAGCTGTCGAACGGATCCTGGTAGAAAACGGCGGCAACCAGCACCGCGTTGACGGAGAAGCCGATCAGCGCCGGCAGCGGAAACAGCGGCATGCGGAATGGACGCGGAAGGTCGGGCTGCCTCGAGCGCATCCGGAGGGCGGCGATGTTCGACACGGCTGAGATGCCGAGCGTGAACGGCGCGCCGATCGCGATCAGCCGCTCGTATCCGCCGCTCGAAGCGAGCGCGGCGGCAATTCCCCCGGTCGTCAACAAGGCAATTCGCGGGGACCCGGACGCCGAAACGCGAGTAAGGAACGCCGGCAGCACGCCGTTGCGCGCCATCGCGAACCCGATGCGGCTCGAGCTCATCACGAACAGGTTGCAGATCGCGACCACCGAGAAGATCGCGAGCAGCGTGATGATTGTGCCGCTGGTCGGGCCGAGCACCGCCGCCGCGGCATCGGCGACCGGCAGCTTGGAGGCCGCGATCTGCGTCGGCGTGAGCACATGCAGCAGTGCTGCATTGACCCCGAGGTAGAGCATCATGACGAGCGCGATTCCGCCGAACGTCGCCCGGGCGACGTTGCGCTCGGGTTTGTGGAGCTCTTCGCAGAAATAGACGCAGCTCGCCCAGCCGCCGTAAGTGATCGCGATCGCGCGGATCGCTACCGCGAACGCGGCGATGGTGAGGACCGGCGCCGCGCTCGCCGTGGAACTTGCCGCCGGACGGGCTGGCGCCGGCATCAGCCACAACAGCACAATCAGGGCGAGCAGGCCGAAGCCCTTGATAGCGCTGCCGATGACCTGGCTTACCCCGCAGGCGCGGGTTCCGACCCAATTAATGGCCGTCACAGCGGCGATCAGCAGGACCGCGAGCGCTCCTTGCGGGAGGATCGTGGCGATCCCCATCCGGTGCGCATATTCGGCGAAGACCACCGAGATGTAGGCGATCGCCAGCATCCAGTTCAGCCAGTCCGCCCAGCCGACCATCGTCCCCGCAACATGGCCGAATGCGCGATCGGCGAACACATAAGGGCCGCCTGCCTGCGGGATCGATGCCCCGAGCTCGACCGTCCCGCAGGCATCGATCAGGACGATGATCCCGCCGAGCGCCCATAGCGCCATGATCCATGCCGGATCGGGAATTGCGCCGGCGACAATGCCCGGCGTGCGCATGATGCCCTGGCCGACGATCCCCCCGACGACCACGGCGAGCCCGAACACCAGGCCGAGGATTTCAGGAGTTCGCCGGGCGCCCCCGGTCGCGTCGTGCGCATTGCCGCCCCTCCGCTCGAGAGAGATACGCGAACTCGGAATTTCTATCGTGCCGCGAAGCGTACCACCGGCGGCGCAGCGGTAACAGTGAATTAACCGGGGCTGCGGACGCGCTTTGCCCAAACAGAAAATGGGGGCCGGCATTGCTGCCAGCCCCCACTGCGCCGAGCGAAGGATCTGCCGGTGTTCGCTAGCCTTGGCCCCGCTCCCGAAAGAGTTTTGGCCCCACTTCTCGATCCTGGCTCACCAGCTCAGGCGTCGCTTCCCATCGAATATTCCCTCCGAAGAGGAGCCCGACCGATCTACTCATCTCGGCAACCCGGAGGATCGCCTCGTCTTTCGACCCGTCTGGCCTGGCGCTTGGGTCCTGGAACTCTTGCGAATTCCGCTTCCCGGCCAAAACCGTTCGGTGTTCCACGGCCCTTCTTGGACTAACCTCTCTTGCGTCCCGCTTTGCTCCATCCGGTCCGAAGACCGTCTGGTGCCGCGTCGCGCTTGAGGAAGATCAGCTCTTCCGGCGCCTCTTACCGGCTGGCCCCGCGTCGGCTCCGAAGAGCTTTCGCATCACCTGTCGGCGGAGATCGGACCTTTGGTCACCTGCCGCTTCGTTCCACCCTTGCGGGCTTTCCGAGGAGGCCGGGACCGCCGTCCCGATCACCTGATGACAATGCGCTTGTGCCCCGAGTTGGGAAAGCGAAATATTTCGTGCGAAGCCTGTGGATAACGGGGATTTCGGGAACAAGGCTGAATGTCCATGGCGTGGCCATGCCGCCGGCTTTGGGATACCATGGCAGCGCTGAGATCGGGGGGGCCGGTGAAGCTACCGGTCAATTCAGATACTCCGCGGCCTCGCCGCCTCGTCGGTCGTCGTTCACCATGCGGCTCCGATGGCCTCTGCTCGGCTCGGCGCAGCCGGAGTTGACCTGTTCTTCGTGATTTCCGGGTTCATCATGGCGACCGTCGCTCAACGGCGCTCGCCGGCACAGTTCATGATCGACCGCGTACGCCGCATCTACCCGCTGTGGCTGGTCGCCGCGCTTCCGTGGCTGATCTTCCAGCAGGTCGGCACGGCGAGACTGTTCACCACGCTCACGCTTTGGCCGATCGTCGGCGGCCAGTTCCATTCGCCCGCTTTGGGTGTCGGCTGGACTCTGAGTTTCGAGATGCTGTTCTACGTCGGCTTCGCGCTTGCACTTGGGACTTGGGCCGTTTTGCCGCTGGCAATCTATGCAGCATGCTTCGTACTCGGCTTTGCCACCGACATGGCGCTGTTTCGCTTCATCGGCAGCCCGCTGGCGCTCGAATTCCTGCTCGGCACGTGGATCGCCAGCCTGCCCACGAGCGAGAAAGCCGCGCCTTGGGCAATCGTCAGCGGAGCGGCCATCCTGCTCCTTGCCAGCAGCGGCACTGGCGAGAACGCGTCGGGCCTTGCCGCGATAATTCGCGTGCTCGCGTGGGGCGTGCCTGCAAGTCTGGTGGTTTACGGCTGCCGGTCGCTCGAGGGCCGCTTCTCCGCCAGGGCGTTCGACATCCCCGTCCTGCTCGGAACGGCGTCCTACTCCATTTACCTTTTTCATCGGCTGGTGTGCCTGTTGCCGCTCTGGTGGGGCGCCAATGTCGTGCTTAGCTTGCTTGCCGGCCTCGCCTGCTATCGCTGGATCGAGCAGCCGATGCTGTCCCTCCGAAGGCGCGTCGACATCGCGCCCGCCCCCACGCCGGCGGTGAGCTAAGCCGCACCCGTCGGTTGCCGTTCCGTTCTCCCCCGCCTACCTCGGCGATGTGCCCGAATCCCTGCTCTCACCGACGAGCCCGCTTATCTGCAGGGCCTGAACCCGCCCCAGCGGCAGGCCGTGCTGACGACCGAAGGCCCGGTGCTCGTCCTCGCCGGCGCCGGCACCGGCAAGACGGCTGCGCTCACCGCCCGCCTCGCCCATCTGATCGCCACCCGCCGCGCCTGGCCGAGCCAGATCCTCAGCGTCACCTTCACCAACAAGGCCGCGCGCGAAATGCGCGAGCGAGTCGGCAAGCTCAGCGGCGGCGCGCTCGAGGGCATGCCGTGGCTCGGCACCTTCCACTCGGTCGCGGCAAAGATGCTGCGGTCCCACGCCGAGCTGGTCGGGCTCCACTCCAATTTCACCATTCTCGATACCGACGACCAGTTGCGCGTGCTCAAGCAGCTGATCGTCGCCTCCGACCTCGACGAGAAACGCTGGCCCGCACGCCAGCTCGCCGGCCTCATCGACCGCTGGAAGAACCGCGGCTGGACTCCGCAGCAAGTCGACGCCGGCGAGTCCGAAGCTTTCGCCGCCGGCCGCGGCGCCGAGCTCTACGCCCAATATCAGCAGCGGCTGAAGACCCTCAACGCCTGCGATTTCGGCGACCTGCTGCTGCACATGCTGGTCATCTTCCGCACCCGGCCCGACGTGCTCGAAGCCTATCGCGATCGTTTCAAATACATTCTGGTCGACGAATATCAGGACACCAACAGCGGCCAGTATGAATGGCTGAGGCTGCTCGCCGAGCCGCGCCGCAACCTGTGCTGCGTCGGCGACGACGACCAGTCGATCTATTCGTGGCGGGGCGCCGAGGTCGCCAACATCCTGCGCTTCGAAAAGGACTTTCCCGGCGCAACCATCGTCCGGCTCGAGCAGAACTACCGCTCGACCGCCACATCCTGTCCGCCGCCGACGGCCTGATCGCGCAGAACGCCGGCCGGCTCGGCAAGACCTTGTGGACCGACCGCGGCGACGGCGACAAAGTCCGCGTGATCGGTGTCTGGGACGGGCCCGAGGAAGCGCGCCGGATCGGCGAGGAGATCGAAAGCGCCCTCGCCCGCGGCGGCCCGCTGTCCGACGTCGAAATCCTCGTCCGCGCCCAGTTCCAGACCCGCGAGTTCGAGGAGCGGTTCATTGCGATCGGCCTCAACTACCAGATCATCGGCGGCTTCCGCTTCTACGAGCGCGCCGAGATCCGCGACGCCATCGCCTATCTGCGCCTGATCGCCCAGCCCGCCGACGACCTCGCCTTCGAACGCATCGTCAACACCCCCAAGCGCGGCCTCGGCGACAAGGCGATCGCCACCATCCACCGCCACGCCCGCGCCGCCCAGCTGCCCCTGCTGTTCGCCGCCGCCCAGATGCTCGACAGCGACGAGCTCACCCCCAAGCCCGCCGAAGCCTCGGCCGCTTCGTCGCCGACGTCGCCCGCTGGCGCGGGATGGGGGAGGGGCGCGAGCGATTAAACCCCACCCTCCCCCACCCCGAGCTCGCCCGCGGATCCGTCCTCGAGAGATTCCGGCTACACCGCCATGCTTCAGGCCGACCGCTCCGCCGAAAGCGCCGGCCGCCTCGAAAACCTCGCCGAGCTCACCCGGGCGATGGAGGAGTACGAGAACCTCGGCGCCTTCCTCGAGCACGTCAGCCTGGTCATGGACAATGACGAGGCGAAACAGGGCGACCGGGTCACCATCATGACCATCCACGCCGCCAAGGGCCTGGAGTTCGACACCGTCTATCTCCCCGGCTGGGAAGAAGGCGTGTTCCCGTCGCAGCGGTCGCTCGACGAGGGCGGCCTTGCAAGCCTCGAGGAAGAGCGCCGCCTCGCCTACGTCGCGATCACCCGAGCGCGCCGCCGCTGCACCATCGTCCACGCCGCCAACCGCCGCATCTACGGCCAGTGGACCAGCTCGATCCCCTCGCGCTTCATCGCCGAGCTGCCCAAGCCGCACATCGAGGAAGAAACGACGATGACCGGCGGGGAGAGCCTGTGGCGCGCGCAATGGTCCGAGCGTGGCGACCCCTTCGCGCACTTGGCCGCCGCCCAGTCGAACCGCGCCAGCACCCGCGGCCCCGGATGGCAGCGCGCCTCGTCGAGCGGCCGCTTCAACCCCGAACCGACGCGCATCATCGAAGCCCGCGCCTCCGCCGTGTCCCTCGGCAACCAGGGCCGCACCGACCTCGCGCTGGGCCAGCGCGTGTTTCACGGCAAGTTCGGCTACGGCACCATCGCCGCCATCGAAGGCAACAAGCTCGAGATCGACTTCGAGCACGCCGGCCGCAAGAAGGTGCTCGATAGCTTCGTCAGCGCGGAGTGACAGGAGTCGGGTGTTTGCTTTCGATCCATTCCGGACATTAGCTTCCTTGTGCCTACCTTCCTGGTAGGAACAGCCATGCTGACGACATTCATCTGGATAGCGGCGTCGTTCGTGATCGCGGCAGCGATTAGTGGCAGGACGGCCGTCTCTGCGATCCTCACAGCTTGCATGCTACCTGTTGCAGCAGTCTTGCTCGCTATCGCCTATATTAGCTTCATCGTCGCGCCTGTCCCCGAGAACTCGACCGCTCCGATCATCATCCCTTGGGCGCTGGTCCTTACGATTTGCGGAGCTGTTCCCGGTTCAGTGGCGGGGTGGTCATGGCGGAAGTGGCTCAGCCAGCGCCGGAAGCACCCTTCGCCTTAGGTCCGCTTTCCACCCATTCCTGCCGCTAAGCAGCTGGTGTCAAAGCAGACATTCAGACCTAAGCCGCCACCTCGATCGCATCCTCATGAGCCCGCGCCTGCGCCAGTTCGTGCGCGGCCTGCATTCGCATCATCGTTGCCGCGCTGACGCCGAACGCCTTCTCGAAGCGGATCGCCATCTCTGCCGACAGGCCGGCATTGCCGTTGAGCAGGTTGCTCATGGCCTGCCAAGTCACGTGCAACCGCTCGGCGGCAGCGGTCACATTCAGGCCTGCTGGCTCGACGATCTCCCGTCGAAGCCAGACACCTGGATGCACTGCGATGCTGTGATGAAGCGTGATGGCCATCAGTGATAATCCTCCAGGTCCATGTCCTCGATGGCGCCGGCCGCGTTGATGCGGAACGTCATCCGCCAATTCCTGGTCACCGTGAGCGCCCATTCGCCCCTGCGTCCACCAGTCAGTTGGTGCGCGCCAAAGTTCGGCGGCACCCGCAATTCGTCGGCGGCGCCGATCGCCTCGATGTAAGCGAGCATCCTCTGCAACCGATCCCGGGAGCCGGCGGGCAGACCTTTCGGTGATCCTGTTTCGGCGAACCGGCGCAGCGCCTTGTGCCGGATGCTCTCGATCAGCATGCCGTCAGATAGGCATGGAAGTGATAAGTGTCAAGTCACACTTGACGCGCAAAGCCGCCGTGCTTGCGCTGGTCGAGACGTGGCGGCCGGCATCGCCTGCCGGCCGCCACCTCAAATCAACCCTTCGCAGCCTCGTAGCGAAGCGTCGAACCGTTCTGCTTGTTTTCAGATACCACCGACAGCTTGCCGTCGGCGCCAAGGGTCGAGGTCGCCACCGACACGACCTTGCCGCCGCGATGATAGGTTTCGCGAATGCCGTTGTCGCCGACCTTCTCCACCGACACCGTGGTGCCGCCGATGTCGCCCTGCACGGGAACCGCGGGACCGCCGAACTTGGCGGTATAGGTCTGGCCGGCGGACTTCGAGGTGATCGTGTCGCCGTCGACACTGTACTGCGTGGTCAGCAGGTCTTCGGACACATTGTTGATCTTGTCGGACTTCCACGACCCGGAAATCAGGTGCGCTCCGGCGGGGCCGGCGGCAACCCGGGTCTCGGTGGCTTCGCCGCTCGACGGCGGCACGTTGGGAGTTGAGCTGTCTTTCCAGTCGACGGTCAGCGTCTTGCCGTCGGCCGACACCTTCATGGTCGAGGTTCCGGTCTCCTTGCCGGCCTTCTGGCTGGTCCGCGTTACGGTGTGATCGTCGTCGACCTTGACGGAGATCTGGTCGGCGTAGGGCCGGCCCGTCACGGCATGGAACTTGCCGTCCGCCGCAACCGTCAGCGGCGGCGTGCAGCTGCTGCAGCGAATAGGTGCCGTCCTTGAGCAGCATGACGTCCGGCTTGCTGTCCATCTGCACGGTCGACAGATCCGCCTTCCAGGTGCCGGCGATCGATCCGGTCGCGGCGGCTGCATTGCCGGACGCGGTGTTGTCGGTCGCGGCCGCGTTGCCGGTTGTCGAGCCCTGCTTGTTGCACGCCGCCGAGCGCGATGATGGAGACGGCGGCGAGCGCCGTGATGATCGTCCTTGTCATTGAAAACCCCCTTGTCGATTGGTCTCGATCAGGCGGCTTCGTCACGCAACAACTCGGTCGTGACGACGTCGTCCGCGCCGAGCTAAATCACGACGAACTCGAAACGGCAATAGACGGGGTTAACGCCCGTTTAACCGGAGCCGCGCGCACCATCCTCAAATCTCTTCCTTGACCTGGGCATGGTTGAGCAGCGCGACGAAGACGACGCCGCCGATCGAATTGCCGATCAATGCGGGCACCAGGAAGCCGATAATGTAGCTGTCCCAGCCGATCGCGCCCTGAATCGCCGCGAATGCGGCCTCGATCGAGCCGGCGATCACGTGGCTGAACTGAGCGACGGAAATCAGCCAGGTGACGGCGACGATCACGACGAACTTCGCGGAAGACGCGGCCGGCATCAGCCACACCATCAGCGCGATCAGCCAGCCGGCGAACACCGCTTTCAGGAGCACCATGGCGAAGCCGGGCGCGACCGCCTTGACGCCGAGCTCGGTGAAGGCGTGCACCGCCTCGGGCCGGAACAGTCCCGGGATGCTTGCCGCACGCCGCGAACAGCAGGGTCGCGAAGATGTTGGCGACGAACACCAGCGTCCAGTAGCGCGCGACGTCGCCGAGACCGTGGGTCTTGTGAAGCACCGGCAGCATGACGGTCAGAGTCGTCTCGGTGAACAGCTGCTGCCGGCCCATGGTCACGAACAGGAAGCCGAGGCTGTAGCCGAAGCTCGCCACCAGCTCCCGCCACGGCGCGTCGGGCAGGCTCGCCAGCAACAGCCCCTGGCCCAGCATCGAGCAGCCCATCGTCAGCCCGGCGGCAACGCCCGACCACAGAATCGACGAGGTCGGTCGCCCGAGCTCCTCCGTCCCTTCCATCCGGATCGCTTCGTGGACGACCTTGGCGCTGGTCGCCGACCGCTCGTCGGCTTCGTTGATTTCCTTGTGGGAGAGCGGCGAGACCGCCTTTTCATGTTCGACGATCTGTTCGCGGTCCGCCATTCGCTACCCTCCTGTTAGAGCGCACGAACGCGCCGCTGCCGCAGCCGTTCACCGGCCTGGCGCGAACGATTTATTGCCGGCTCGGCATCACGGCCGCATGGCTTCGGGATAATCGTTCAACCCGTTGCAAATGGCTTCGGTTTTCCAGCGCTTCGATTGGCTGCCAATGCACCCGCAGCCACTCCCCGCAGCGCCACGCGAGCCGAAACAGCGGGAACCCGACTCGGGTCGGGTGCATTCTCGCAGCAAAAGTCAACAGATAATTTCAGGTGTAAAATGAAGAAGCTAGCCATTGCGCTGGCACTGACGGGATCGTGCGTCCTTGCGACCACCGTCGCCTCCAGTCCAGCGTTCGCCCTCGAAACCTACGAAGCCAAAATGGAAGCCAGCGACGCCGCGTCGCAGGCGCGCGTCGACATGATCGATGCCTTCGGCGACAAGATGCTGAAGCCGGGTCAATATGTCTGGCGCGATGTGCCCGATGCCGCCGGGCCGGAGCGGTTCGTGATCAGCCTGTCCGACCAGATGGGCTATTTCTATCGCGGCGACACGCTGGTCGGGGCGACGACCATCTCGACGCGGCCGTGCCGACAAGCCGACGCCGGACGGAATCTTCGCCGTCCAGCGCAAGGCGGCCATGTACCGGTCGAAGAAGTACGACAACGCGCCGATGCCGTTCGCGCAATTCTTCGATCCGGCCGGGCTTGCGCTTCACGCCGGCTATGTCGGCGACAGTCCGAACAGTCACGGCTGCGTCCACTTGCCGGCGTCGCTTCGCGAAGAAGCTCTATTCGATCACCGACGTCGGGATGCCGATCTACATCGGCGCCTGACGCGTCTGTCCCTCCCTGAGCCGCCGGGCCGCAGCAATGCGGTCCGGCGACGCCGCGCCGGTCCGACTCGCGAAGCTCCCAGAATCGGCCGGTAAGTCGGGAATCTGTCAATAGCTTTTTTGAACTCTGCCCGTCCCTGAGGCGTTGAGCCGGACAAGTACACTTATCAACAAAGGTTTCGACCGTGATTTACCGGCTTCTTGCCGGCGCCGCCTGTGCGGCGCTGAGCGTTATCTCTTTGCCCGCGTTTGCGGCGGCACTCGCCTGAAGTTCCGATGGCGGTTTCTGACGTCATGCCGTCGCGACTCCGCCGTCGACGCATTCTATGCCTCGCGCAACAATGCTCCGCTGTGGCTCGCCCATGGGCCGCGAGCCCTGCCGCGGCTGAGCTGCTTTCGGTGCTGCAGCGAGCGCCGCTCGACGGCTTCGCAAGCGGCCCGGCGTATCGCCGCCGAAGCGCAGTCGCTGCTCGCCCGCGCGCAGGCCGGCGACTCCGGCGGCCGCAGCGCAGGCCGACCGGCTGCTGTCCGCCGCCTGGGTCCATTATGTCCAGACGCTCCAGCGGCCCGCGACCGGCATGACCTATGAAGTCGACCTGGGTTCGAGCCGCGCGGTGCGCTCGCCGCACGACATCCTCGCGCTGGCCGCGGCCGCCCCGTCGCTCGCCGAGCTACGTCCGCACGGTGTCGGACGTGAACCCGCTTCTACGCATCGCTTCGCGAACGCCGCCTGGCAGCAGCATGCAGTCGGCCGGCGCCGCGCCCGATCCGCGCGTTCTTGCCAGCCTCGACCGCGTCCGGGCGCTCCCCGCGCATGGCCGCTACGTGCTCGTCGACGCCGCGACCCAGAAGCTGTCGATGGTTCAGGATGGCCATGTCGCCGACTCCATGAAGGTCATCGTCGGCAAGCCCGGCAGCCAGACGCCGATGGTCGCCAGCGTCATCTACGCCGCGACGCTCAACCCCTATTGGCACGTCCCGGCCGACCTCGAGCAGAAGCTCATCGCGCCGCGCGTGCTTGCGCAGGGCATTCGCTACCTGAAGGTCCACCACTACGAGCTGCTGACCCACTTCGGCGACGACGCGCAGCCGATCGCGCCAAGCGACGTCGACTGGAAAGCGGTCGCCGCCGGCACGACGACGGTTGCCATGCGCCAGCTGCCCGGGCCGGCGAATTCGATGGGCGAGATGAAGTTCGCCTTCGCCAACGATCATGGGGTCTATCTGCACGACTCGCCGGAAAAGGACCTGTTCAACAAGGACCAGCGCGATCTCAGCAACGGCTGCATCCGGCTCGAGGACGCCAGCCGCCTCGGCCGCTGGCTGCTCGGCCGCGATCCGACCGTGGCGTCGGACGAGCCGGAACAGCAGGTGATGCTGCCCAAGCCCGTGCCGGTCTTCGTCACTTACCTGACTGCGCACGCGGACGACGGCCAGTTGACGCTCGCCGACGACATCTACGGGCGCGATTCTCAGGAGGGCTCAAGCGCCCGGATGGCTTCGCTCCACTAGGAACGGCGCCAGCGCCGCGGTTAGTCCGCTGCTAGTCGGACGTTACTCCGTCGGCGATCACCACACGCCCGGCGTGAAGCCTGGCGAGTTGCTCGTGCCGCCGCCGCACTTCGGCGTCGGAGGCGAGTTCCGCCATGCTGCGGCACTGCTCGGCTCTCTGGCGATGATAGACCTGATCCTCGTAGCCCATGATCGAGCTCCCATCGACAAGCGGCAGCTGAGCTGGCTGTCAGGGACAACTCGCCTGTCTGTTCAGCGTCGTTCCCGCGAACGCGCTAGCAGGAATCGGGCTTTTCCGCGAATCCGTCCTTCGAGAGGCGGCTTCGACTTCGCTCAGCCGTTCCTCAGGATGAGCATTCATAGCCTCACCGCTCATCCTGAGGAGGGACTGAGTAGCTCGCGATAGCGAGCGTCTCGAAGGACCTAGATCTGGACTTCGTCCATGGTCGTCAGTTCCGGCTGCGGAACGCCTGACGCCTTGTAGTTGGCGGTGAGCTCCTGCTTGCGGGCGGCGAGTTGCGCACCGAGCGCCTTCATGTCGATGTCGGCATCGCGCGCCTGCGCGAACACGCCGGTCTTGGGTTCTTCCTCCTCCTCGACGTGGTGCTCGATCTCTTCCGACAGCACCTTCACCTTGCGAATCGAAATATTCGTCCGACTGACCGTTCCCTGCTTCGATCTCGGCGATCAGCAGCTTGGCGGCGTCATGCTCGACGAAGCTCTCCTTGAGCAGATCCTCTTCGACCTTGCCCTTGCAAGCCGGGTAGAAAATCTCTTCCTCGATCGCGGTGTGAATCGTCAGTTCCATGCAGATCTGCCGCGCCAGTTTCTCTTTGCGGCCGTCGCCCTTGGCGCTTTCGAATTCCTTGAACAGCTTCTCGACGGTGCGGTGATCGTCCTTCAGCAAAGTGATCGCGTCCTGGGTCTTTCGGCCATGATTGGGTTCCTCCTGATTTAGGAAACGAAACCAATGCAGTGGATTGGATGTTCCGCAGGCCATGCGACACGAAAAGATAAGTCAGGAAGCAAGCTTCGACTGGAAGGCCTGCGGCTATCTGGCGTCGATCGTCAGCGTGCTCTTCCTGGGCGCGGCGGCGTTCGACAAGCCGGATGCGCCGTGGTGGTATTACCCCGCGCTGGCCATCGGAATGGCGACGTCGATCCTCGGCATGGCGTTCCGCTACATGGCGCACCTGCACCAGAAGCGGGAAATGAAGCGCACCAAGGCCGAGGCGCGCTCCCCGCATCGCTAAGCGGGGCGCGGCCAGGCTTTCTATTTCGGCATCTTCATCGGCTTGTAGGCGGCGCGATGAACGGTCAGCTTCCCACGCTTGTCATTCACCACGACCATCGAATGGCCGACGGCGATGTTATGCGACTTCCAGCACACTTCCCCGTCCTTGTTCATGGCGCTGGTGAAACACGCTTCGTCACCCTTCACGACGGCCGTGCCATGGTCGACATGCTTCCCGCCCGTTGTCTGAGTGATGTAATTGCCATCGGCATCGATCGACTCTCGATAGGTCTTGCCCTTCATCGAGTAGGTCCAGGTGGTGTGGTTGAGCTCAAGCGCGGCCGGCTTGTGCGCGGCCTTGGCACCGACAGGCGTCGCAGCTGAAACGAGCGCAATCGCGGCAATCAGACAGATAGTCAGACGCATCGGTTTTCTCCCCTTTTCGAGGAGTCCGGAATAGCATCAAACGGCGCTGGCCGCGAATGAACTGTTAGACCAACTCCACCGCGACTGCGGTCGCCTCGCCGCCGCCGATGCACAGCGATGCGACGCCGCGCTTGCCGCCGGTCTGCTTGAGCGCGTTGATCAGCGTGACGATGATCCGCGTGCCGCTGGCGCCGATCGGGTGCCCGAGCGCGGTCGCGCCGCCGTGGACGTTGATCTTGTCGTGGCCGATGCCGAGGTCCTTCATCGCGAACATGGCGACGCAGGCGAACGCTTCGTTGACTTCCCACAGGTCGACATCCCCGACCTTCCAGCCCGCCTTGTCGAGCACCTTGTGGATGGCGCCGATCGGAGCGACCGTGAACTGCGCCGGCTCCTGGGCATGGGCAGCCGTCGCGACGATCCGCGCGATGGGCTTGAGGCCCTTCTCCTTCGCGTTCGACTCGCTGGTCAGCACCACCGCGGCTGCGCCATCGGAGATCGACGACGAGGTCGCCGCCGTGATCGTCCCGTCCTTGGCGAAGGCGGGCTTGAGCTGCGGGATCTTGTCGGGACGGCCGCGGCCCGGCGCCTCGTCGGTGTCGACCTGGGTCTCGCCGGCGCGGGTCTTGATCGTGACCGGCACGATCTCGTCCTTGAAGCCGCCCTTGTCGATCGCGTCCTTGGCCCGGTTCAGGCTCTCGATCGCATAATCGTCCATCTGCTCGCGGGTCAGCTGATATTCGTCGGCGGTGCACTGGGCGAAGCTGCCCATCGCCCGGCCTTCCTCATACGCATCCTCGAGCCCGTCGAGGAACATGTGGTCGTAGGCGACATCGTGGCCGATCCGCGCGCCCGAGCGATGCTTCTTGAGCAGGTACGGCGCGTTGGTCATCGACTCCATGCCGCCGGCGACGATTACGTCGGCGTTGCCGGTGCGGATCGCCTCGTCGCCCATGATCACCGTCTGCATGCCCGAGCCGCAGACCTTGTTGACGGTGGTCGCCTGCACCGACTTGGGCAGCCCCGCCTTGATCGCCGCCTGCCGCGCCGGCGCCTGGCCGAGGCCCGGCGGGAAGCACGCAGCCCATGTAGATGCGGTCGATGTCCTCGCCGGACACCCCCGCCCGCTCGACCGCCGCCTTGACCGCCGTCGCTCCGAGATCGGTCGCGGAAGCGTCCGCCAAGTGCTCCCTGCATCGCGCCCATCGGCGTGCGGGCGATCGAGAGGATGACGGTCGGATCGGAGGCGGTCGTCGCCATGGTCAAATCTCCAAAGTTCCTTCGAGACGCGACTTCGACAGGCTCAGTCGCTCCTCAGGATGAGCGGTTCTCAAATCCAATCCCGCTCATGCTGAGGAGGCACTGAGCGAAGTCGAAGTGCCGTCTCGAAGCACGCTCAGGACGAGCGGTGAGTGTTGCAGCGCACATAAGACGGCGCCTCGCCTTGTTCAAACCGCAATGCTAGGCGCTCCAAATGAGCCAGCCCACCCTCGATTTCGAACTCGGCGAAATGGCCGACGCGATCCGCGAAACCACCGAGCGGTTCGCGCGCGAGAAGATCGCGCCGATCGCCGCCGAGATCGACGAGAAGGACGAATTCCCGCGCGATCTGTGGCCGCAGATGGGCGAGCTCGGGCTGCACGGGATCACCGTCGCGGAAGAGGATGGCGGCCTCGGCCTCGGCTATCTCGAGCATGTCGTCGCGCAGGAGGAAGTCGCGCGCGCCTCGGCCTCGGTCGGCCTCAGCTACGGCGCCCACTCCAACCTCTGCGTCAACCAGATCCGCCGCTGGGCCAACCCGGAGCAGAAGCAGCGCTTATCTGCCCAAGCTGATCAGCGGCGAGCATGTCGGCGCGCTGGCGATGAGCGAGGCCGGCGCCGGCAGCGACGTCGTCGGAATGAAGCTCAAGGCCGAGAAGAGCGGCAACGGCTACCGGCTCAACGGCACCAAATTCTGGATCACCAACGGCGCCTACGCCGACACGCTCGTCGTCTACGCCAGCACCGGCGAGGGCAGCCGCGGCATCACCACCTTCCTGATCGAAAAGGGCATGGAGGGCTTCTCCATCGGCCAGAAGATCGACAAGCTGGGCATGCGCGGCTCGCCGACCAACGAGCTGGTGTTCGAGGATTGCTTCGTCCCGCCCGAGAACGTGCTCGGCGAGGAGAACGAAGGCGTCGAGCGTGCTGATGAGCGGCCTCGATTACGAGCGCACGGTGCTCGCCGGAATCCAGATCGGCATCATGCAGGCCTGCCTGGACGCGGTCCTGCCCTACGTCCGCGAGCGCAAGCAGTTCGGAAAGGCGATCGGCAGCTTCCAGCTGATGCAGGCCAAGGTCGCCGACATGTACGTCGCGCTCAATTCCGCCCGCGCCTACGTCTACCAGGTCGCGCGCGCCTGCGACGCCGGCAAGACCACGCGCTTCGACGCCGCCGGCGCGATCCTGCTCGCCTCGCGAAAACGCCGTGCGCGTCGCCAACGAGGCGGTGCAGGCGCTGGGCGGCGCGGGCTACACCAAGGACTGGCCGGTCGAACGCTACTATCGCGACGCCAAGCTGCTCGACATCGGCGCCGGCACCAACGAGATCAGGCGGATGCTGATCGGGCGGGAGCTGGTCGGGCGCCTGATCATCCTCCCCAGCATTTGCTGGGGAGTGGCAACGCGAAGCGCTGACGGAGGGGTTCTTCGGCGCAACCAAGAACCCCTCCACCGCCTTCGGCGTCCCCTCCCCACGAAATCGGGGGAGGATGTGAGCCTCACTTATTCTCCTTCACATACTCGTCCGGGTCCTTGTCGACCGGCTTCACGCCTTCAAGATGCTTCGCCTGGAACTCCGCGAATTGCACCGCCAGCGTCTGCCGCAAATCGAGGCTCGCGTTCTGGCGGAAATCGGCGAGGCCCTGCCGCTCCTCCTCGGCCATGTGGTCGCTGTTGGCCTTGTTCGCTTTGGCGACGGCCGAGCGCCATTCGCTTGCGTGCCGGCCTTGCACTGTTCGACCGCGGAGCCGGCGTCGCGGATCTCGTTATGATCCTTGATCGCGTCCTTGGTCTCGTCGCTGGCGCTGGCGCTGTCGGCGGCGCCTTTGCCGATCTTCAGGAGCTCCGGATAGAAGAAGCGCTCCTCCGCTCCGCATGGGCGTCGAGCAGCGCGCGTAGACGGCCCCACACCGCGGTCAACGCGCCCGTCGCGAGTCCGGGATGTCCTCGATCTGAGCGAACAGCCGCCGCTGCTCCTGATGGTCGTCCTCGATGAGGCGCGTGATATCCATGGGCGCTCCTTATGCTCCCCTCCCTCCAAGGCGAGGGAGTCGGGGGTGGGTGCTCCCTGAAGCGGCTCAATGCCGCTGAAGGAGCGTCCTCACGCGCGTCGTAGCACGTTCGGCCGCGCCCACCCTTTATCCCCTCCCCTTCTCAAGGGAGGGCAGGAGTTCAGCCCCAGATCTTCACCCGCTGGTTCGGCGCGAGGTACAGCTTCTGCCCCGGCTGGACGTTGAACGCGGGATACCAGGCGTCGATGTTGCGCACCGTCTGCGCCCTGAACTGCTCCGGCGCGTGGCCGTTGGTGAGGACGATCTGGCGAAGCGCCTCGGGCCGGGTCTTCACCGACCACGACTGGCCATAGGCGATGAAGAAGCGCTGGTCGCCGGTGAAGCCGCCGATCACCGGCGCCGGCTTGCCGTTCAGCGACGTCTTGTACGCTTCATAGGCGGCGCCGAGCCCGGCGACGTCGGCGATGTTCTCGTTGACCGTGAGCTTGCCGTTCACGTGCAGCCCCGGCAGCGCTTCATACTGATCGAACTGCTTGGCGAGCAGGTCGGCTTGGGCCTGGAAGTGCTTGAAGTCGGCCGAAGTCCACCAGTTGCGCATCGCGCCGCTGGCGTCGAACAAAGCGCCGCCGGTGTCGAAGCTGTGGCTGATCTCGTGGCCGATGGTCGCGCCGATCGCGCCATAGTTGAACGCCGCGTCCGCGTTCGGATCGAAGAACGGCTTGACCAGGATCGCCGCCGGGAAGTTCAGCGCATTCTGCACCGGCAGGTTGACCGCGTTCACAAGCTGCGGCGGCATCCACCATTCCTTGCGATCCATCGGCTTGCCGATCTTGGCGATCTGGTGCTTGTACTCGGCAAGCGAGGCCGCCTTCTGGTTGGCATAGGCATTGTCGGCGCGTGATCTGCAGGCCCGAATAATCGCGCCACGTGTCGGGATAGCCGACTCCGACGACGATGTTCTGGACCTTCTTCAGCGCTTCCTGCTTGGTCGACGGGCTCATCCATCCGATCGCCTGCACGCGGCGGGCGAACGCGGCCTTCAGATTGTCGACGATCGCCTGGATCTGGGTCTTCGACGAGGCCGGGAAATATTTGTCGACATAGGCCTTGCCGACCGCGTCCTGCAGCGCGTTGCTGGTCGCATTCAGCGCCAGCGCGTCACGCGGCCGCTGCTGCGGCGTGCCGGCCAGCTGGGTGCCGTAGAAGGCGAAGCTCGCGTCGCGGAACGGCTTCGGAAGCACCGACGCGTGCTGGTTCAGCGTGTGGAACGCCAGCCAATCCTTCCAGTTCTGCAGCGGCTCCGACCCGACCAGCGCGGCGAGCTTCGGGATCGCCGCGAAATGGTAGGCGTCGAACTTCTGCACGCTGCCGAGCTGCGCGGCGTTGAGCAGCGCGCTCCAGTCGATGCCGGGCGCCTTCTGCTCGAGCTGCTGGCCGCGTCCACACCTGAGCGCCATTGGCGAAGTCCTCGCTCTGGTCGCGCGGCTCGTGCGCCTTGGCGATCTTGGTCTCGAGGTCGAGGATGCGCCGCGTCGCGCCCTGCGGATCGGGATAGCCGGCGTCGCGTCAGGATCTGCTGGACGTAGGCGTGATACTTGTTGCGCGTGTCCGCCATCTTGGGGTCGGCCGACAGATAATATTGCGCGTCCGGAAGCCCGAGGCCGCCCTGCATCATGTAGGGCAGCTGCTCGCCCGGAGTCGCCAGACCCTGCGTCACGAATATCCCGAACAGATTCTCCGTGGGGAAATTGGTCGCGTTGAGCGGGTCGGTATCGGCACGGATGGTGCCGCCGATCGCGGCGCTCAAGCGCCGTCTTGTCGGCGATGCCGTTGATCGCGTCGAGGTCGGCCTTGGCCGGCGCCAGGCCGGCGTGGTCGATCGCGTCGGTGTTGAGATACGCCTTGTAGTAATTGGCGATCAACGCGTCGTTGCCGCTGGTCGGGTTCGACTTGATGATATTGTCGAACAGCTCGCGCGTGTTCTTCTCGCGCTCCTGGTCGGCGATGAAGAAGCCGCCGATGCGCGAGCGGTCGGCCGGGATTGCCGTGTTCTTGACCCAGCTGCCGTCGGCGTAGCTGAAGAAGTCGTCGCCCGGCTTGACCGACGTGTCCATCCACGACGGGTTGATGCCGAGCCCGTTGCCCGCCGCCGGCTGCGTCGCGCTGGCATTGCCGCCCTTTTGAGTGTTGCACGCCGACAATGCGAGTGCGGACGCGACGATCAAAAGGCCAGAGCGGTACATCGGCGGCTTCTCCTCAGGATTGTTTCGCCAGTTTCGTACGTGGCCGCACTGCGTTGCCGCGCGGCGCTTTGCAATGACTGTCGCAATCGCTAGGCGAACGGCAGGCATTTTCGATCAACGGACTGCAGAGGGGCATGAGCGCGCCGCGCATTGACAGCAAGGTCGCGACCGACAGCGACGAATTTCGCGCCCGCGCCGCGCACAATCGTGGCCTCGTCGATCGGCTTCGCGCGGACGTTGCGAAGGCCGCGCTCGGCGGCACCGAGAAGAGCCGCGAGCGCCACGTGGGCCGCGGCAAATTGCTTCCCCGCGACCGCGTCGAGCGGCTGCTCGATCCCGGCTCGCCGTTCCTCGAGATCGGACAGCTCGCCGCCGGCGACATGTACGACGGCGAAGTCCCGGGCGCGGGCATTATTGCCGGCATCGGCCGCGTGTCGGGGCGGCAGGTCATGATTGTCTGCAACGACGCGACGGTGAAGGGTGGCACCTACTATCCGCTGACGGTCAAGAAGCACCTCCGCGCCCAGGAAATCGCCGAGCAGAACCGCCTGCCCTGCGTCTATCTGGTCGATTCCGGCGGCGCCAATCTGCCGCACCAGGCCGACGTCTTCCCCGACCGCGATCACTTCGGCCGCATCTTCTTCAACCAGGCGCAGATGTGCTCGAAAGGCATTGCCCAGATCGCCTGCGTGATGGGCAGCTGCACCGCCGGGGGCGCCTACGTTCCGGCGATGAGCGACGAAAGCGTCATCGTCCGCAACCAGGGCACCATCTTCCTCGGGGGCCCGCCGCTGGTGAAGGCCGCGACCGGCGAGGAGATCAGCGCCGAGGACCTCGGCGGCGGCGACCTCCACGCCCGCAAGTCGGGCGTCGTCGACCACCTCGCCGAAAACGACGAGCACGCGCTGACCATCGTCCGCGACATTGTCAGCACCCTGCCCGCGACCACCAGCGCAATCGACACGCGCGAACCGCGCCCGCCGGCCTACGACGCCGACGAGCTCTACGGCATCATCCCGGAAGACGTGCGCGCGCCCTATGACGTGCACGAGATCATCGCCCGAATCGTCGACGGCAGCGAGTTTCAGCCGTTCAAGCCGCTCTACGGAACCACCCTCGTCTGCGGCTTCGCCCACATCTGGGGCATGCCGGTCGCGATCCTCGCCAACAACGGCGTCCTGTTCAGCGAAAGCGCGCTCAAGGGCGCGCACTTCATCGAGCTCGCCTGCATGCGCCGCATTCCGCTCCTGTTCCTGCAGAACATCAGCGGGTTCATGGTCGGCGGCAAATATGAGGCGGAGGGCATCGCCAAGCACGGCGCCAAGCTGGTCACCGCCGTCGCCACGGCACAGGTGCCCAAGATCACGGTACTGATCGGCGGCAGCTTCGGCGCCGGCAATTACGGCATGAGCGGCCGCGCCTACTCGCCCCGCTTCCTGTTCACCTGGCCCAACAGCCGCATCAGCGTGATGGGCGGCGAGCAGGCGGCGTCGGTGCTCGCGACGGTTCACCGCGACGCCGATAAGTGGACTCCCGAGCAGGCCGAAGCCTTCAAGCAGCCGATCCGCGAAGATTACGAAGCGAGGGCAATCCCTGGCACGCGACGTCGCAGCTATGGGACGACGGCATCATCGACCCCGCGCAGACGCGGGATGTGCTGGGACTGGCTCTCGCCGCCACGCTGAACGCGCCGATCCCCGACCGGCCGCAGTTCGGCGTGTTCAGGATGTAATGGTGGAGCAGGCTGCACCAATTCCTCCCCGGAACGGGGAGGGGGACCGCTCGGCGGAGCCGAGTGGTGGAGGGGTCCCCCGCTATCCTCGGGGCACGCATCAAGCAGGTAAAGCGCGCCCGCCAACTCCGCCGTGAGATGAGTCTGCCCGAAGTCCTGCTCTGGCAGCAGCTGCGCGGGCGGGCGACTGGACACAAGTTCAGCAAGCAATTTCCGATCGGCGAGATGACTGTCGACTTCGCCTGCCTCGAGCAGCGGCTGATCATCGAAGTCGATGGCGAGGGGCACAGCTTCGGCGACCAGCCGAGGCGCGATGCTGCTCGTGATGCGATTCTTGCGCGGGAGGGTTTCGACGTCCTCCGCGTCGCCGCGCGCGACGTGCTCGGGACATGGATTTCGGTGCTTCGTTTCATTCTGTCCGCTTGTGGCGAGCGGGGACCCCTCCACCAGCCTGGGGCTGGTCCCCCTCCCCGTTCCGGGGAGGATTTGCGGTGATCACCTCCCTCCTCATCGCCAACCGCGGCGAGATCGCGTGCCGGGTGATCCGCACGGCGCGGCGGCTCGGCGTTCGCACGGTCGCGGTCTATTCGGACGCGGACGCCAAGGCGCTGCACGTGCGGATGGCGGACGAGGCGGTGCATATCGGACCTTCGCCGGCCCGCGAGAGCTATCTCGTCGGGGACAAGATCATCGCGGCGGCGAAGGCAGACCGGCGCCGAAGCGATCCACCCGGGCTATGGCTTCCTGTCCGAGAACGCGGACTTCGCGCAGGCGGTGATCGACGCCGGCCTGATCTGGGTCGGGCCGAAGCCGGACAGCATCCGCGCCATGGGCCTCAAGGATGCCGCCAAGAAGCTGATGCAGGAGGCCGGCGTCCCCGTCACACCCGGCTATCTCGGCGAGAACCAGGATCCCGCGCATCTCAAGTCGGAAGCCGACGGCATCGGCTATCCGGTTCTCATCAAGGCGGTCGCCGGGCGGCGGCGGCAAGGGCATGCGCCGGGTCGACGAGCCCGACCAGTTCGACGACGCGCTCGAAAGCGCCAAGCGCGAGGCGGCGAGCAGCTTCGGCGACGACCGCGTGCTGATCGAGAAATACGTCCTCTCGCCGCGCCACATCGAAGTGCAGGTGTTCGGCGACAGCCACGGCAACGTCGTCCATTTGTTCGAGCGCGACTGCTCGCTCCAGCGCCGCCACCAGAAGGTGATCGAGGAAGCGCCCGCTCCGGGCATGGACGAGGCAACCCGCGAAGCCGTGACCGCCGCCGCCGTCCGCGCCGCGCAGGCGGTGAGCTATGAAGGCGCCGGCACGATCGAGTTCATCGCCGACGCCAGCGAGGGCCTCCGTGCCGACCGCATCTGGTTCATGGAAATGAACACCCGGCTTCAGGTCGAGCATCCGGTGACCGAGGAGATCACCGGCCAGGATTTGGTGGAGTGGCAGCTCCGCGTCGCCTCCGGCGAACCGCTGCCGAAGCGGCAGGAAGAGCTGAGCATCAACGGCCACGCGATCGAGGCGCGGCTTTACGCTGAGGACCCGGCAAAGGGGTTCCTGCCGAGCGTCGGACGGCTCGACCATTTCGATCTCGGCGAGGATGGCCGCATCGAGACGGGCGTGGAAGAGGGCGACAGCATTTCATCCTTCTACGATCCGATGATCGCGAAGCTGATCGGCACGGGTCCGGACCGCAATGGCGCGATAAACGAACTCGCCTCAATGCTCGACGAGGTCGAGGTATGGCCGGTCCGCACAAATGCATGGTTCATCCAGAACTGCTTGGAAGACGAGACATTCAGGGCCGGCGCAATGACGACTGCCCTCATCCCGCAACGGCAGGACGGACTTCACCACTGCGCCGACGATCCACGACGACTTGCTGCAAATTGCTGGCGACGGACTGGCTCTCATGTTCACCGATGGCCCGTCGCAATCGATCGGTTTCGAGCAGGTCACTGGGTTGCGCGGCTTCCGGCTGAACGCTCAACCGCAACGGACGTTGAAAGCGCGGTTGGACGGAGTCCCGACCAAGATAGAGCTAAATCGCACCGCGCACGAACTTCTCGACCTAAGCTGGAAGCGGCCAACTCAGCTCGAGAGCGACGGTAAGATCATCGCCTTTGATGCTGGCAGCTACTTCGTTGTGGAGTTGGATCATCCCCGCGGCACCGGCACAACGCATGGCCTGCACGACGGCGAGATCGAGGCGCCGATGCCCGGGAAGATCACCGCCGTCGAAGTTTCGCCGGGCGACAAGGTTGCCAAGGGCCAGCGCCTGCTGACCCTCGAGGCGATGAAGATGGAGCATGCGCTGACGGCGCCGTTCGACGGCACAGTGGCCGAGCTGTCCGCGACCGCCGGCGCCCAGGTGACCGAGGGCACGCTGCTCGTCCGCGTCGAGCCGGTGGTCGTCGAGTCCTGACGGACTGAGCGGATATCCTTCGCCGCCGGTGAGTTAAGCCTGCAAAATCATTCCAGGAGATAGGCAATGGCGAAAGCGGCGACGGGTACCAAAAGCAGTGGCGGATCGAAGGCGGTGGCGAAGACCTCATCGGGTTCACACAGCGGCGGCTCCAGCGGCAACTCGTCGGGCAACAGTTCGTCGGGCAGCACCGCCGGCGAAGCCTTCATCAAGTTGCTCCAGAGCCCCCTGGTCGCCGATTTGCTCGCCGTTGCGGCGACGGCGGCGCTGGCGGCGCTCGCCGAGCATGGCTTCAGCAGCCGCGGGGCGAGCGGCGACGCCAGCGGCAAGCGCGCCGGCAAGGCGGTGAAGGAAGCCGGCAAGGCCGCGGCAGCCGCGATCGGCCGGCGTCTGAGCACCGAACTCGAAGAAGTCCGCGCCGCGTCGAAAGCTAAGGCCGGCGCAGAAGCGTAAGGCGCGCGCGGCCGACGATCCGGCTGGTCTCGATTTCGAGCCCGCTCGCAGCGACCTCGTCGTCGCGGCTGGTCTCGACGCTCATCCAGCCGCCGGGCGCCAGCCACCCGGCGCGCTCCACTGCTTCAACCGCGGCAGTGCCGGAGCCTTCCGCATAAGGCGGGTCCGCGAAGACAAGGTCGAACGGCTCGGACGCGGGCAAAGCCAGCGCCGAGCCGCCGAGAATGCGGATGCGCTCGCTCGCGCCGAGCCGTTCCGCGTTGCGCCGGATCGCGGCGGCAGCGGCGGCTGTCCTTCTCGACGAACGCCGCGAACGCCGCGCCGCGCGACAGCGCCTCCAGGCCGAGCGCCCCGCTGCCCGCGAACAGGTCGGCGACGCGCAGGCCCTCGAAGCTGCCGAGCCGGCTGGTCAGCATCGAGAACAGGGTCTCGCGCACGCGGTCGGCGGTCGGGCGTGTCCCCTGCCCCGGCGGCGCGTCGAGCGGCCGGCCGCGCCATTGCGCCGGCGATGATGCGCATCAGCAAAATCCTCCCCGAGCTCGCTCGGGGAGGGAGACCGCTCCGCGCAGCGGAGTGGTGGAGGGGTCCCCGCTCGCCACGCTCGCTGCGCTCGCGACCCCTCCACCATGCTGCGCATGGTTCCCCTCCCCAAGCGAGCTTGGGGAGGATTGAGTAGCGGGCATCACTTCAGCGTCCTTCGGAACGCCTCCAGCTCGCCGCTCGTGACCTCGTCGACGCGGCCGGCATCCAGCCCCTCGACCGTGAACGGCCCGTAGGTCGTGCGGATCAGCCGGCTGACACCTGCAGCCCGAGATGCTCGAGCACGCGGCGGACCTCGCGGTTCTTGCCCTCGGTCAGGCTCATCTCGATCCAGCAATTGCGGCCGGTCCGCCGCTCCAGATTCGCGTTGATCGAGCCGTAGTGCATGCCCTCGATCGTCACGCCGTCGGCCAGCTCCTCGAGCTGCGCCTGGCTGACCGTCCCGAACGCCCGCGCCCGATAGGTCCGCACCACGCCGGTCTTCGGCAACTCGAGCTGGCGCTTGAGCCCGCCGTCGTTGGTCAGCAGCAGCAGGCCCTCGGTCATGAAGTCGAGCCGCCCGACCGGCATCAATCGCGGCAGCCCGGGGGCAGCCGGTCGTAGATCGTCGCCCGACCGCTCGGGATCGCGCTCCGCGGTCAGCAGTCGCCTGCGGCTTGTAGAAGCGGAACAGGCGCGTCGCGGCGGCGGCCTGGACCGCCTTTCCGTCGACCGTGACGCCGCTCAAGATCCTCGAGCAAGGTCGCCGGCGTCGTCAGCTTCTCGCCGTTCGAGCGCCACCCGCCCCTCGGCGATCATCCGCTCGATCTCGCGCCGCGAGGCGACGCCTGCCCGGGCCAGCAGCTTGGCGATGCGCTGCGGTCCCGCTCATCGTCCCGCGGCCTCGCCTGTTGCCGTGGGGAGCACGCGTCGGCGATCGTGACGGCGGCGCGGCACCGGTGCCCGCTTCGTTCGTTGCGGCGGCAGAGTCATCGGTGGGGTCCCGATGCTGTTCGGCAAGCCGAAGCGTGTCGTCAAGCGGATCCTCATCGTCGAGGACGAGCCGCTGACCGCTTTCGACAACGAAACGATGCTCGGCGACGCCGGCTACGAGATCGTCGGCGACGATCGACGCCTACGACAAGGCGATGGAAATGCTCGACACGCGACAAGATCGACCTGATCCTCAGCGACGTCCGCCTGGCCAGCCAGCAGACCGGCATCGACCTTGCCCGCGCCGCGAAGGCGCGCGGCATCCCGACCCTGTTCGCCACCGGCCACCCCTACCCAGACGCGGGCACGGTCGCCGTCGGCTGCCTGATGAAGCCCTATAGCGACCGCCAGCTCAAGGCCGCGATCGAGAGCGTCGACCGCCACTTGCAGGGCGAGAGCGTGAAGCCGCCCAAGGGCCTGCAACTGTTCACTCCGGACGGGGGCGAGCCGACTGGCAGGCACTAGCCACCCGCCGAGCGGCTGCTAACATCGAAGCAAACCGGTTCGGAGAGTGGTGAATGGCAAGCAGGGCTGAGGACTTGCGCGGCTGGAGAGCAGCGCTCCCGGCGGGCGTTCGTCCCTACACCGAAGCGGCGCCGCTGGCATCGCTGTTCCTCGGCATTTCGTCGGGCTTCCCATATGCGATGATCGGCGCGACGCTGACCACCCGGCTCAAGCAGGGCGGTATCGACAAGTCGACGATCACCGCATTCACGCTCGTCTTCCTCGCCTACAACTTCAAGTTCCTGTGGGCGTGGATCGTCGACGGGGTGCGGCTGCCGCTGATCGGGCGGCTCGGGCAGCGCGTGTCGTGGATGCTTGTGACTGGCGTTCTCGTCATTGCCGCGGTCGCCAATCTCGCGCTCGTCAACCCGTCGGACGGCATCGAGCGGGTGGTGACCGCCGCGATCCTGGTCGGGATCGCCGGTGCCAGTTTCGACATCGTGATCGACGCCTATCGGATTGAAATTCTCGAGCCGCGCCAACTCGGTGTCGGCTCGGGCATGTCGCAATATGGCTGGCGGATCGGCTCGGCGGGAGCGGGCGCAATCGCGCTCGTCGTTGCCGCGCGCTGGGGATGGCAGGCCGCCTACCTCGCCTGCGCGGCACTCGCGCTGCCGGCGATGCTGACCGCCCTGGTCATGGGCGAGCCCAAGCGCCACCGCGAGCCGACCCGGAAGAAGGGCGTCTCGCAAGCGGTCGCAGCCGTCTGGCGGCCGTTCCTCGAGTTCTTCCAGCGCAAGGGCGCGTTCTCGTGCTGCTCTTCATCCTGCTGCACAAGATCGGCGACACGCTCGCAAACCTCACCTTCCGGCTGTTGTTCGACGACCTCAAGTTCACGAACGACGAGATCGCCTTGTATGACGTCGGAGTCGGGTTCTGGGCCTATCTGATCGGCATCTTCATCGGCGGCATCCTCTACGCCCAGCTCGGCCATCAAGCGATCGGTGCTGCATCAGCCTGATCCTGATGGCGGTCTCCAATTTCAGCTTCGCTCTTCTGGCCGTGAGCGGCCACAGCAACATTGGCATGGCGGGCGCCATCGGATTCGAAAATATCGCCAGCGGCATCGGGGGAGTTTGCGTCGTCGCGTACTTCTCGGCGCTTTGCGATCTCAGGTTCACTGCGTCCCAATATGCGCTGATCTCGGCCGCAGCGAGCATCGTCGGACGATTCCTGACCGGCACCACCGCGGGCGCGTTGATCGACCGCTTCGGCTATTTCGATTTCTATGTCCTCACCACTGTCGCCGCAGTACCGGGAATTGTGCTGTTCTGGTTCATGATGCGCGCCGGCCTGATCGATCAGTCGATCGGCAGCGCCGGTGTTTCAGGACCGGGCGACGTCCGCGCCGAGCACCCCGACGAGGAAACCGGCCGGCCGGTTCAGTCCGGGACCTGATCGTTGGCCGCGAGCACCGCTCCGGCGAGATAGAGCGAGCCGAAGATCAGCACCCGGGCGCCGACCGGAGTCGCGGCAAGCGCTTCGGCGACACTGTCATGCGCCTCGGCGGGAAAGCCAAGCAAGGCGGCAATCTCCACCAGTTCGCCCGGAACGAAGCAGGCGTGGTCCGGGATCGGCACGGCATGGACATAGGCCGCGACTCCGCGGAACGGCTGAAGCATGCCCGGGCGGGTCCTTGGTCGCAAGGCTTGCGAAGACGATGTGGAGCGGCTTGCCGTCCGCCCACGCGCGGCGCGGCGAAGGACGCGATCTGGCGCGCCGCCGACGGGATTATGGCCGCCGTCGAGCCATACGTCGCGCGCCGCCGACCAGAGGCCCCGGCGCGAGATGCTGGAGCCGCGCCGGCCAGTCGGCCCAGCCCATCGCCGCGATGATGCGCCGCGGTCGGCACGCGCAGCCGGTCCTGGTGCCGGAGCATGGCCACGGCGAGCGCCGCGTTCATCGCCTGATGCGCGCCCGCGAAGCCGGGGCACCGGCAGCGCGAGCACGCCCTGAGAGTCGCGATAGCGAAGCTTGCCGGAGCTGACGATCGCATCCCACTTGCCGCCGCGCGGAAGCCAGATCGCCCCGGCATGGCTGGCGACGTCTTCGACCCGAACGCCGATCGCGGGCGGGTAGAGCTGGGTGATGAGCGGCACCCCGGGCTTGGCGATCGCCGCTTTCTCGGCGCCGATGTCCGGCAGCCGGTTGCCGAGGAACTGCTGGTGGTCGAGCGCGAGGTTGGCGATTCCGGTGACCAGCGGATGGTCGATGACGTTGGTCGCGTCCAGCCTGCCGCCGAGCCCGACCTCGAGGATACAGGCGTCGGCCGGCGTCGCGCGAAAGCGCGAGCAGCGCGGCCGCGGTCGCGACTTCGAAGAAGCTTGGCTCGATGCCCTCGCCGGCCCCAACGACCTCGGCAAGAAGCGCCGCCAGCGTCTCGTCGTCGATCAGCCGCCCTGCCACCCGGATTCGCTCGTTGAAGCGGACGAGGTGCGGGCTGGTGAAGACGTGGACGCTGTACCCCGCGGCCTCAAGTGCGGCGCGCAGGAAGGCGCAGGTCGACCCTTTTCCGTTGGTTCCGGCGACGTGGAACACGGGGGGCAGCCGATCCTGCGGGCGGCCAAGCCGCTCCAGAAGTTCGCGAATCCGGTCCAGCCCGAGGCGATCCCCGGCTGGCGACAGCTTCGCGAGCCGGTCGAGCTGAGCCTGCACGTACGGGTTCGATGAGCGCGCGAAGTCCATCAGGTCCTCCCGGCGAGCGTAGCTCGTGGGGAGAGGGACCGCTCGGCGCAGCCGAGTGGTGGAGGGGCCTTCTCTCCACGCTCGCTGCGCTCGCGGCCCCTCCACCACCGAGCTGACGCTCGGCGGTCCCCCTCCCCATCGCTGCGCGACAGGGCGGAATTATCCTTCACGCCGCCTCCTCGACCTCCGGCGCCAGATAGCCGATGAATTGCGACAGCCGCTCCTTCAGCTCGCTGCGCGGCACGACCATGTCGATGATTCCGTGCTCGAGCAGATATTCCGCCCGCTGGAATCCCTCGGGCAATTTCTCCCGGATGGTCTGTTCGATCACCCGCTGGCCGGCAAAGCCGATCAGCGCGCCCGGTTCGGCGACCTGGACGTCGCCCAGCATTGCGTAGGATGCCGTGACGCCGCCGGTCGTCGGATCGGTGAGGACCAGGATATAGGGCAGCCCCGCTTCCTTGAGTTCGTCCAGCGCGACGGTGGTCCGCGGCATCTGCATCAGGCTGAGGATTCCCTCCTGCATGCGCGCGCCGCCGGACGCGGTGAACAGGATGTAAGGACGGCGCTCGGCAATCGCGGCGCGAACCCCGGCGACAAGAGCCGCGCCGACGGCGGTGCCCATCGAACCGGCCATGAACGCAAAGTCCTGGACTCCGACGATCGCCCCCTGCCCGTCGATCTTGCCGCGCGCGGTCTGAAGCGCGTCACGCTCGCCGGTGGAGGTGCGTGCGGTCTTGAGCCGGTCGACGTAGCGCTTGTTGTCGCGGAACTTGAGCGGGTCCTCGCGCACCTCGGGGGGCGGCAACAGCTCATAGACGCCGGCGTCGAACAACTGCTCGAACCTGTCCTTCGGGCCGATCCGGTCATGGAAGTCGCAGCGCGGGCAGACCTTCAGATTCTCCTGCCACTCCTTCAGGAACACCATGGTCCCGCAACGGCTGCACTTGTGCCACAGGTTCTCGGCGGTCTGCCGCTTGGGAAGGAACGGAATCCCGCTCTTCACTCGATCGAGCCAGCTCATTTCAAATCCTCATTGGTACCGGCAGGCTCGAGAGCCCGGCCATGATTTCGGCGATCGCCCGCGCAGGATTCGCGGCGCCGGTAATCGGGCGTCCGATAACCAGGATCGATGCGCCCGAGTCCAGCGCCTGGCGCGGAGTGACGACGCGCTTCTGGTCGCCGACCTCGCCGCCAGCGGGCCGCACTCCCGGGACGACGAACAGTCCATCGGACCAGGCGCCGCGGGCAGCGCCGACCTCCGCTCCGGAACAGACGATCCCGTCGACTCCGGACTCCCGGGCGAGCCGCGCGAGACGTTCGACCTGCTCCGCCGGCGATGATTGCACGCCAGTCGCGGCGAGGTCCGATTGGTCGAGACTGGTGAGAAGAGTCACTGCAACCACCCGGGTTTCTGGCCCGGCGGCGGCCTTTGCGGCGGCCAGCATCGCCTTGCCCCCAGCGGCGTGAACCGTCAGCAGCGCCGGCCGCAGCGGCGCCAGCGCCTCGACCGCCTTGGCGACGGTGTTGGGAATATCGTGGAGCTTGAGATCGAGGAACACCGGCAGTCCCGCCTCCGACAGTCGCGCGACGCCGTCCGGCCCGTTTGCCGAGAAGAATTCGAGGCCGAGCTTCAGGCCGCCGGCGTGATCGCGAACGGCGCTGGCGAGCGATTGCGCGCGGCTCATGTCGGGCGTGTCGACGGCGACGAAGATCGGCTTCACAGGGTCGGCTCCGGCTCGTCGGCGGCTTCCGGCAGAGGCGCGGCGGCGAGGCGCTGGCGGTCGAGCGCCTCGACGCGGCGGCGGAACGTCCAGATGCGGGCGCGCATCATCAGCCAGGTCGGAAGCCAGCCGATCACGAACCCGACGAACACCAGCATCGGCAGCTTGGTCTCGGCCTGGATGTCGCTCCACAGGGTCAAGGTGACGGGCGTCCAGTTGGCCCGGGCGAACAGCACGACGAGGACGGCGACGAGAACCCAGAACAAGGTCTTGAGGAATTGCATTCGGCCCTAAACTCCTGCCGCGCCTTTAGTGGAGGCGCCGCGCCATGACCAGCAACTCCGACGTTCGTCGCGCGTGCGGGTTGCTTCATCGCAGCCCTCCCGCGGGCCCGTTGAGGCATTCGGCTGCAGCGGCCAGAGCGCGTTGCGGGGTGGGAGACAAGTTTTTTGGATACACAGCTCAAGGTCGCAATCGGCGCGCTCGCCTTGCTCGGCAGCGCGGCGCTCTTCGCAACGCAGCCGCACAGTCCGCAAAAGGTCGCCGGGCAGCAGCCGGCCCGCGTCGCCAAGGCGCATCTTCGCCTGGCTGCCCTGTCGCCGGCCTCGCGCCGCGACATCGACTATGCGACCCTCGACCAGCGGCTTCAGAAGCTGATGACCAAGCCGGCCATGGTCGGCCTTGCCGTCGGAGTTGTCGAGAACGGCCGCATCACCTTCCTCAAGGGCTATGGCGAGAACTCTCGAGAAGTCCGGCGATCCAGTGACTCCGCAGACGGTGTTTCGCTGGGCGTCGTGCTCGAAAGGCCTCGCCGCGACGATGGTCGCAAAGCTTGCCGAAGAGGGCAAGGTCGACCTCAAGGCGCCGGTCGCCAATTACGCGCCGGACCTCAAGCTTCCGGGCGGCAACGAATATAAGGCCAACGTCATCGACCTCCTGTCGCACCGGCTCGGCCTGTACCGCGACGCCTATGCCAACAAGCTGGAGGAAGGCGACGACCCGAGCACGCTTCGCCGAAGCCTCGCCGAGACCGACGCCGTGTGCGCTCCGGGCACCTGCTGGTCGTACCAGAACGTCGCCTATGACGCGTCGAGCGAGATCGTGTCGCGGGAGACCGGCCTCCCCTACGAGCAGGCGGTCAAGCGCTATTTGTTCAACCCGATCGGGATGAGCAGCGGCAGCGTCTCGATGAGCGGCCTGGAATCGAACAAGAGCTGGGCCCGCCCGCACAGCGCCGGACGGCGCCCGTGGCCGATGGTCGATACCTATTACAAGGTCCCGGGCGCGGCCGGAATCAACAGCGACATCAAGGATATGGCGCTGTGGATGGAAGCGCAGATGGGCGAGATGCCCGACGTCATCGACAGCCGGGTGCTCAATATCGTTCATGCGCCGCTGGTGAAGACTCCGGGCGAGCGGGCGCGGATGCGCAAGTTCCTCGAACGCCTCGGCACCGCCTGGTACGGCCTCGGCTGGCGAAGCTATGATTATGCCGGGCACCGCATCGTCGGCCATCGCGGTGGCATCAAGGGCTATCGCTCGCTGATCCTGTTCGACCCGCAGAAGAAGAGCGGCGTCGTCGCGCTGTGGAACAGCGACACCTGGCAGCCGGGCGGCCTGGAGTTCGAGGTGATGGACCAGATCTACCACCTGCCGTTCCGCGACTGGATGCAGCTCGACATGGGCAGCCCGCATCGCGGCGCCGGCCAGGACAGCGACGACAATTCGCCGAACATCGCAAGCGCCGACCGGCGTGGAGCGACCGCTCACGGATAACAGGCGGGCGTTGAAAAGAGGACCTGCAGGCCCGATCTGGACGTGATGATTCCGCTCTCCGTGCTCGACCTGTCGCCGATCGTCGAGGGCGGCGACGCCGGGCAGTCGCTGCGCAGCCAGCGCCGACCTCGCCCAGGCACGCCGAGCGCCTCGGCTACAAGCGCTTCTGGATGGCCGAGCATCATTCGATGCCGGGGATCGCAAGCGCGGCGACCGCGGTCGCGCTCGCCTTCGTCGGTTCGCAGACCTCGACGCATCCGCATCGGCGCCGGCGGGATCATGCTGCCCAACCACGCGCCGCTGACCATCGCCGAGCAGTTCGGAACGCTGGAGTCGCTTTACCCGGGCCGCATCGACCTCGGGCTCGGCCGCGCGCCGGGCACCGACCAGGCCGCGGCCTATGCGCTGCGCCGCAACCTCGCCTCGGACGCCAACCAGTTCCCGAACGATGTCGTCGAGCTGATGGACTATTTCAAAGGCGACGAACGGCCGGGTGCGCGCCATCCCCGGCGAGGGGCTCACAATCCCGATCTGGATCCTCGGATCGAGCCTGTTCGGCGCCCAGCTCGCGGCGATGCTCGGCCTGCCCTACGCCTTCGCCTCTCACTTCGCGCCGCAGATGATGATGGAGGCGATCACGGTCTATCGCGAGCGCTTCGAGCCGTCGGAGCAGCTCGACAAGCCCTATGTGATGCTCGGCTTCAACGTCTTCGCCGCCGATACCGACGAGGAGGCGCAGCTGCTCTCGACCTCGATCCAGCAGGCGTTCGTCGCGCTGCGCACCGGCCAGCCGACCCAGCTGCCGCCGCCGCAGGCCGGCTATGCCGACACCCTGCCGATGCAGGCGCGAGGCGATCCTCGAGGGCTTCCTCACCTGCTCGGCGATCGGCAGTCCGGACACGGTCGCGCCAGCGACTCGATGCGTTCGTCAAGCGCACCGGCGCCGACGAGCTGATGATCACCTCGCAGATCTACGATCCCGCCGCGCGCGTCCGCTCCTACGAGCTGCTGATGGACGCCGTCCGCGCAGCCCGAGCCCTCCCCCGCCTGACAAGGAAGACCATGTCCGCCTTGTTCAGCCCGCTCGACGTCGGCGGCCTTCGCTTACGCAACCGCATCGTGATCGCGCCGATGTGCCAATATTCGGCCGAGGACGGCTGCATGACCGACTGGCACGTCATCCACCTCGGCCATCTCGCTTTGTCCGGCGCGGCGCTGCTGACCATCGAAGCGACCGCGGTGACGCCCGAGGGCCGGATCAGCTACGGCGATACCGGCCTGTGGTCCGACGACAACGAGGCGGCGATGGCGCGGGTGCTGGAGAGCGTCCGCCGCTGGTCGGACATGCCGATCGCCATCCAGCTCGGCCATGCCGGGCGCAAGGCCTCGACCGAGAAGCCGTGGAGCGGCGGCGCGCAGATCGCTCCGGGCGAGCCGAGCACGGCTGGCAGACGGTCGCGCCCTCGCCGATTCCGTTCCTGGACGGCGAGAACCCGCCGCTCGAGCTCGACCGAAGCCGGCCTCGACGCGAATCCGCGACGCCTTCGCCGAGTCGGCGCGGCGCGCGGCCCGTCTCGAGCTCGCCGCGGTCCAGCTGCACGGCGCACACGGCTATCTGCTTCACCAGTTCCTGTCGCCGCTCTCGAACCGCCGCACCGATCGACTATGGCGGCAGCCTCGAGAACCGCATGCGCTTCCCGCTCGAAGTGTTCGATGCGGTGCGCGCGGCCTTCCCGGCGGATCGCCCGGTCACGCATGCGGGTGTCGGCCACCGACTGGGTCGAAGGCGGCTGGGACGTCGAGCAGACGATCGCCTTCGCGAAGGCGCTGGAGGAGCGCGGCTGCGCGGCCATCCATGTCTCCAGCGGCGGCCTCGATCCGCGCCAGAAAATCCCGGTCGGGCCGAGTTACCAGGTGCCGCTCGCGCGGGCAGTCAAGCGGGCAGTCGGCATCCCCGTCATTGCGGTCGGGCTGATCACCGGATTCGAACAGGCGGAAGCGATCGTCGGCACTGGCGACGCCGACATGGTCGCTCTTGCCCGAGGCATTCTCTACGATCCACGCTGGCCGTGGCACGCCGCCGCTGCATCTCGGAGCGAGCGTCAAGGCGCCGCCGCAATATCTGCGCTCACAGCCTTGCCAGCACCGGCAGCTGTTCGACTCCGGCGACTGATCCAGAGTCGGTTCAAGCTTCGCTCAAGGGGCGGGGGCCGGTTCAGTTCTACTCAAAACGACACTAAAGGCGGCGCGATGAACATCGCCGGCATCTCGCTCCTGCTCGCCCTGATTGCCGGAATCCTGCTTGCGGTGCAGGCGCCGAGCAACGCCATCATCGCCAAGGCGTCGGGATCGCCGGTCGTCGCCGCCTTCATTTCTTTCGTGGTCGGCACGATCGCTCTTGGAGCGGTGACCGCCGCCACGTCCGGCCGCCTGTTCGCTCCCGGCTTTCGGCAGGTGCCGTGGTACGCGTGGCTGGGCGGCTTCTATGGCGCGTTCTTCGTCGGCGTCGCCGCCTTCGCCGCTCCCAGGATTGGCGTCGGAGTCCTTCTGACCGCCGCCGTCGCCGGGCAGCTCGCGGCGGCGGTCGTTCTCGATCACTACGGCCTCCTCGGCCTCGCGCGGCACCCGATCAGCGTCACCCGTGTCGCCGGTGTGCTGCTCGTTTTCGCCGGTGCGTGGCTCGTGCGCGCCGGCTGAAAACAGGCCTCGACCGTTGCGGATCGGAAGCGGGTTTGGCATGCCCGCCGGCATGACGTCCACCACGGCTGCCGTGGCAGCCCTCATCCTGTGCTGCATGGCGACGGCTTCGCCGGCGGAGCGCGCTCCGCTCAACGATCCGACTCTGCTCAACATCGGTCTCTCCTGCCGCTGGGAGACGCGCTGCATGAGCGTCCAGCGCAAGGCGATGAAGCGCGGCCTTGCCTTCGTCCGCAAATCGCAGCCGCCGGCGTGGAAGGTCCACCTGTGCAACCGCAACGCCCGCCGCGGCTACCAGCGGGTCGACTGGGTCGGGTTCGACCACTGCATCCGCAACACCAGCCTGAGGCCGCCTGCCCCGCCGGTTCGGCATCGCCGCCACGTCCGCTCCCGCCGCTAGACGGCGAGTGCTTTGCTGTATTGACTCCGTAATACACTAATCCTATCCTGTGCCGACAGGAGGAGCCCTTATGTATTCCCAGCAAGAGCTCGACGACGCGGTCACCGCCGGGGTCATCAGCCCCGACGCGGCCGCAGCGCTGCGCGGCCATATCGAACGCCAGCGCTCGACCGCCATTCCCGACGAGGAGCAGTTCCGGCTCCTGACCGGCTTCAACGACATCTTCGTGACCATCGCCGCGGCCATCCTGCTGTTCGCGGTCGGCTGGATCGGCCAGTGGGTCGGGCAACGGACCGGATTGCTGATCAGCGATCACGGCGACCAGGGGCCGAGCTTCCTCGCGCCGCTCGCGGTTGCGGCGACCGCTTGGGGCCTTGCCTTGTTCTTCACCGCTCGGCGGCGGATGGCGCTGCCCTCGATCCTGCTTCTGCTCGCCTTCGTCGGCGGAGTGCTTGCGGCCACCGCCTTCCTGCTCGGACAGATCATCGGACCGGACCGGTTCGACAACCACACGGAGACGCTCGCCTCGATCGTTGCGGCGGTCAGCGCCGCCGTGGCCGCCGGAGGCGCCTGGCTTCACTGGCGCCGGTTCCACGTCCCGATCACCATCGCCGCGGGCGCGGCTGCCGTCGCCGGGCTGTTCGTCGCTCTGGTCGTCAGCATCGTTCACCCGACGGATGCGGAAAGCGCCAAGAACCTGATCCTCGGCTTCGTGCTCCTGCTCGGCGTCGGCATGTTCCTGTTCGCGATGTGGTGGGACTCGTCGGACCGCGCGCGGCTCACCCGCCGCTCCGACGTCGCTTTCTGGCTTCACCTGCTTGCGGCGCCGATGATCGCCCACCCGGTGTTCACCTTGCTCGGAGTTACGAACGGCACGCTAGGGGTCGGCGAGGCGATTATCGTCGTTGGTCCTCTACATCCTGCTCGGGCTGACGGCTCTTGCGGTGGACCGCCGCGCCCTGCTCGTCTCGGCGCTTGCCTATGTGCTCTATGCGCTGACCGAGCTGTTCAAGCAGTTCGGCGCGGTCGAGCTCAACATCGCGCTGACGGCGCTGGTGATCGGTTCTGCCCTGCTGCTGCTGTCGGCCTTCTGGCACCAGGCGCGGCGGGCGGTGGTCACGGCCCTGCCCTCAGGGCTTCAGGACCGCTTGCCGAACCTCGACCGGATCACGGCCCAACCAGCCGCATGAGCCGCCGCTCGAGCGGGGCCAGGACACCTGCAAGGTCGTGGCCCCGCTTCAGCAACTGACCCTGTTCACCGACCAGCGAGAACGCCCCCTGCTTCAACCGAAGCGCGGGGCGTTTTTCGATGCGCACTTCCGGGCGCTCGGTGTGCCGGCGATAGGCCGCGAAGATGGCGACGTCGGGATCGATGCGAAGCGCATAATCCCGCCAGTGGCCGGCGGCGACCATCCGCCCGTAGAGATCGAGGATTCGGGTCCATTCGATGCGGTCGAAACTGGCAACCGGGCGCCGGTCCCATGGAGCCGGGAACGGCGCGATGACGCTCAAGCGCTCTTGACCTTCGGCCGCGGCTGGCAGGCGGCTCTCAAGCTCGCCACCTCCTTGCGCAGCTCCTCGATCTCCCTCTCGAGCTCGCCGATGCGGGCGCGGACAGGGTCGACGTCCTCGCCGCATGGCGTTCCGTAGGGAATGAAGCCGGGGCTGTAGTGGGTGGCGTCGAGCGGCACCGGGCGCGCCGGGATTCCGACCACGCTGACGTTCGGCGGCACGTCCCTCGTGACGACGGCATTGGCGCCGACGCGCGCGCCCTCACCGACTTCGATCGGGCCGAGCACCTGCGCTCCGGAGCCGATCACCACTCCGTTGCGAAGCGTCGGGTGGCGCTTGCCGCCGACGCCCGCCGTCGGGTTGGTGCCGCCCAGCGTCACGCTCTGGTAGATGGTGACGTCATCGCCGATGTCGGCGGTCTCGCCGATCACGCTGAAGCCGTGGTCGAGGAAAAAGCGCTGGCCGATCCTGGCGCCGGGATGGATGTCGATCGCCGTCACGAAGCGCGCGAGGTGGTTCACCAGGCGCGCCAGCAGGTACAGCCGTCCCTCCCACAGCCAATGGGAGAGCGCGGTAGAAACCCAGCGCCCAGACGCCCGGATAGAACAGAACGTCCCAACGCGACCGCGCGGCGGGATCGCGGGATTTTACCGAGTCGAGATAAGCGATCAGCCCGGACTGCAAGCGGCGTCCACCTTCCTGTCTTTGCTTGCCGCAATTTAGGTCCGGCCCGGCGCAAATACCAGCGGGCGCAAATCGCCGCGGCGCGTGCAACTTGCTCGCGCGACGAGTGTTCGGCACATCCGGTGCCAAGAGGCCAGCGATCGGGGGGACGGCAATCTTCGCAGCTTACAACCCGCTATACTCGCTCGCGGGGTTTTTCGTCGGCATGCTCGTCGGAATGACGGGCGTCGGCGGCGGCTCGCTGATGACTCCGATCCTGGTGCTGCTGTTCAACTTCCATCCGGCGACGGCGGTCGGAACCGACCTTCTCTATGCGTCGGTGACGAAGAGCGTCGGCACCGTCGTGCACGGGACCCGCAAGACCGTCGACTGGCACATCGTCGCCGCGCTTGCGACCGGCAGCGTGCCGGCGGCGATCGCAACCCTGTTCGTGATGAGCAGGGTCGGAACGCTCGACGCCCATGCCGCCGGTCCGCTCGACCTGCTTCTCGGCATCGTGCTCGTCCTCACCAGCATTTCGATCTATTTCCGGCCGCTGTTCCTGCGCTGGGCCGGGCCGCGGCTCGACCACACCAGCGCGCGCGGGATATCCGGCTGGACGGTCCTGCTCGGCGTGTTTCTGGGAGTGCTGGTGTCGCTGACTTCGGTCGGAGCGGGCGCGCTCGGGACGACGGCGCTGCTGATGCTCTACCCGCGGCTGCCCGTCGCGCGCATTGCCGGCAGCGACATCGCCCACGCGGTGCCGCTGACCTTGATCGCCGGCATCGGCCACCTGCTGATGGGCTCGGTGAACCTGGTCCTGATGGGGAGCCTTCTGGTCGGCTCGATCCCCGGCATCATCATCGGCAGCCTGGTTGCAAGCAACGTGCCGGACAAGCTGCTCCGAATCGTGCTTGCGACGACTCTGCTCATCGTCGCGGTGCAGTTGCTGATGAAATGATCAGAGCGTCGCGTGGACCGTCGCGGCCGCCTTCATCACGGCGGCGATGCGGACCGCGGCCTGGATCGTCTCGGCTTTCACGCCGGCTTCGAGAAGCACGCGCTCGTGGCTGTCGATGCACATGCCGCAGCCGTTCATCGCCGAGACGGCGAGGCTGAACAGCTCGAAATCGTCCTTGGCGATGCCGTGCGAGGCGATGAAGTTCATCCTGCAGGCGCGCCGGGAGCTTCCCGTATTCCGGGTTCGAGGCGAGGTGGACGAAGCGGTAATAGACGTTGTTCATCGCCATCACCGCCGCCGCGCCGCGGGCGGCATTGGCGACCTGCTCGGACAGCTTTCCCTCGACCTCCGCCTCGGCCGCGGCGACCAGCGGCCGATAACCCGACCATGAGCGCAGGCGAGCAGCAGGCCGAGTTTGCGGTCTTCGCCGAGCAGCTGGTCGCTGAGGATCGAGCCGAGGTTGAGGCGGATGTCCTTCGCATAATCGGGAAGGGTGTCGGCAAACTGCTTGAGCGACATGGGGGTCTCCGGAATGTCATGAAGAAAAGGGGCGGACTTGGGGAAAGCCCGCCCCCTGGCGCGGCCGGCTCCGAGGGGGCAAGCCGGCCGCTGGTCCTCCGTCTGGCGGAGGAACTGGGTGTTAGGCGGCCTGCGGCTTCAGCACCTCTTCGCCGGGCGTCCAGTTGCACGGGCACAGCTCGTCGGTCTGCAGGGCGTCGAGGACGCGCAGCGCCTCGGCCGGGTTGCGGCCGACGTTGAGGCCGTTGACCGTCACATGCTGGATGACGTTGTCCGGATCGACGATGAAGGTCGCGCGGAAGGCGACGCCTTCTTCCTGTCGACGATGCCGAGCGCGTCCGCCAGTTCCTTCTTGTTGTCGGCGATCCACGGGAAGTCGGCCTTGGCCAGCTCCTCGTCCGAACGGCGCCACGCGAAGTGGACGTGCGCGGTGTCGGTCGACGCGCCGATCAGGACCGCGTCACGGTCCTCGAAGTCGCTCTTGAGCTCGCCGTAGCCGACGATCTCGGTCGGGCAGACGAAGGTGAAATCCTTCGGCCAGTAGAACAGGATCTTCCACTTGCCGTCGGTCTGACCGAGATCGATCGTCTCGTCGGCCGGCAAGGCGGACGTGCCCTGCTGGACCGGAAGCGTGAGCGAAGGAAGCTTGTCACCAACGGTAAGCATGTACTGAATTCTCCTGTTGATTGCTGCATTGCAGCGTAGCGGTGAAGCCATCTAGGTGGCTGGTCTCCATCGTTCAAGTTCATTATACGGCTCTGAGTGATTGGAATTTATCGATTAATGATCGTCCACCTTCCGACCATCAAGCAGCTTCAATATCTCGTCGCGCTGCGGCGCCACGGACATTTCGGCAAGGCCGCCGACGCCTGCTTCGTCACCCAGTCGACCCTGTCGGCGGGCCTCCGCGAACTCGAGACCCTGCTCGGCCTCACCCTGGTCGAACGGACCCGCCGCGTGGTCCGCTTCACGCCGCTCGGCGAGAAGATCGCCGACAAGGCGGTCACCGTGCTTCGCGAGACCGAGGAGCTGGCCGAAATGGCGCGGGCGCAGGGCCGGCCGCTGCATGGCGAGCTGCGCATGGGCGTCATTCCGACGATCGCGCCGTTCCTGCTGCCGACCATGCTGCCGCGCCTTCGCGAGCAATGGCCGAAGCTCAAGCTCTACCTGCGGGAGGAGACCAGCAGTGCGGCCTGCGAGGCGCTCGGGCGCGGCCAGCTCGATTGCGTGCTGCTCGCGCTCCCCTTCAATTGCGGCGAGGTCGATAGCGCGCCGCTGTTCGACGACCCGCTCTACGTCGCCTACCCGCGCGGCGAAGCGCCGAGCGGCAAGCTCGGTCGCGGCCGCCGACATCGACGAGACCCGCCTGCTGCTGCTCGAGGACGGCCACTGCCTGAAGGACCATGCCCTGGCCGCCTGCAACCGTCCCGAACTTCGCGCCCATGCCGAGATGATGGGCACCTCGCTGCACACGCTGGTGCAGATGGTCGACAACGGCCTCGGCCTGACCTTCGTGCCGGGAATGGCGATCGAGGCCGGGATCCTCGCCAACACCGGCGTCGACGCGCGGCCGCTGAGCTCCGATCACTCGTACCGACGCATCGCGCTGATCTGGCGCCGTTCGAGCGCGCGCGAGAACGAGTTCCGGCTGCTCGCGACGGCGCTGCAGCAGATCATGAGCGACCTCGCCCGGCCGCCGCGAGGAGCGCGCGCTCCTGCGCCGGGCCGCGCTCGACGCTTCCTGACTAGCGCCGCGGGCTCGGCGATCCCGACCGGCTCGGCCGCCTTCGTGCCGCTGCGGAAGGTCGAAGCGGTCGGCGTTCATGACCTTGGTCCAGGCGCTTGACGAAGTCGCGGACGAACTTCTCGTCGCCGCCCTTCTCCGCATAGACTTCGGCAGTCGCGCGAAGCTCCGCTGTTCGACCCGAAGATCAGGTCGGTTCGGGTCGCCCGCCACTTTTCCTGTTGCCGGCGCGGTCGGTCGCCGATGAACTCCTCGTCGCCGCTGCCGTCGACCACCTTCCAGACGTTGTGTTGTCGAGCAGGTTGACGAAGAAGTCGTTGGTCAGCTGGCCCTTGCGGTTGGTGAAGTCGCCTTCCGGCGCTCGCCGTGGTTGGCGCCGAGCACGCGCAGGCCACCGATCAGCACCATCATCTCCGGCGCCGACAGGCCGAGCAGCGACGCCCGGTCGAGCAGCATTTCCTCGGTCCGCACCGAGCTTGGTCTTCGAGATAATTGCGGAAACCGTCGGCCTCGGGCTCCATCACGTCGAAGCTTTCGGCATCGGTCTGCTCCTGGGTCGCATCGCCGCGGCCGCCAGTGAACGGCACGTCGACTTGCCGCCGGCGTCCCGCGCGCCTTTTCCACCGCCGACGGCCGGCAAGCACGATGGCGTCGGCCATCGACAGGCCGCCGCGCAGCTCGTCGATCTTGCTCAGCACCTTGGCCAGCTCGTCCGGCTCGTTGACGGCCCAGTCCTTTTGCGGCGCGAGCCGGATGCGGGCGCCGTTGGCGCCGCCGCGATGGTCGGACCGGCGATAGGTCGACGCCGATGCCCAGGCGGTCTTGACCAGCTGCCCGACGGTGAACCCGGCGCCGCAGGATCTTGTCCTTGAACGCGGCGACGTCCGCGTCCGACGGCGTGCGTCCGGCCGGGACCGGGTCCTGCCAGATCAGGTCCTCCTGCGGCACTTCCGGCCCGAGGTAGCGGGCCTTGGGACCCATGTCGCGATGGGTCAGCTTGAACCAGGCCCGCGCCCACGCGTCCTTGAACGCTTCATGGTCGTTGCGGAATTTCTCCGAGATCTCGCGGAACTCCGGGTCCTCGCGAGCGCCATGTCGGCGGTGGTCATCATCGTCGGCACCCGCTTCGACGGGTCCTGCGCGGCCGGCGCCATGTCCTCCGGCTTCTGGTTGATCGGTTGCCACTGCTGCGCGCCGGCGGGCGCGACCAGCTCATACTCATAGTCGAGCAGCAGCCGGAAATAATTGTCCGACCATTGCGTCGGCGTGTTCACCCAGAGCCCTCGATGCCGCTGGTGATGGTGTGCTCGCCGAAGCCGCTGCCGTACGAGCTTACCCAGCCGAACCCCTGCAGCGCGATGTCCGCCGCCCTCCGGCGCCGCATCGACCAGGCTCGGGTCGCCGGCGCCATGCGCCTTGCCGAACGTGTGGCCGCCGGCGGTCAGCGCCACCGTCTCCTCGTGATTCATCGCCATGCGCTCGAAGGTGATCTTGATGTCGCGCGCCGACTGCAGCGGATCGGGATTGCCGCCCGGCCCTTCCGGATTGACGTAGATGAGGCCCATCTGGATCGCCGCGAGCGGGCTTTCGAGCTCCAACTCGTGTTCGGGCTGGATTCGCGTCTCGACGCTGCTTCGACCCATTTCTCCTCGGCGCCCCAATAGACGTCGCGCTCGGGCTCGAAGATGTCCTCGCGGCCGCCGCCGAAGCCGAACACCGGGCCGCCCATCTATTCGATGGCGACGTTCCCGGCGAGGATGAAGAGGTCGGCCCAGCTGATCGCCTTGCCGTACTTGCGCTTGACCGGCCACAGCAGCCGCCGCGCCTTGTCGAGATTGCCGTTGTCCGGCCAGCTGTTGAGCGGAGCGAAGCGCTGGTTGCCCGAATTGGCGCCGCCGCGGCCGTCGCCGGTGCGATAGGTGCCCGCGGCGTGCCAGGCCATGCGGATGAAGAACGGCCCGTAATTGCCGTAATCGGCCGGCCACCACGGCTGACTGTCGGTCATCAGCGCGGTCAGGTCGCGCTTCAGTGCCTGATAGTCGAGCGCCTTGAACGCCGCGGCATAATCGAACTCGTCGCCGAACGGGTTGGGCGAAACGCCGCCCTGGTGAAGGATGTCGATCGGAAGCGATTCCGGCCACCAGTCGCGGTTGGTTCGGCCAAGCAGGGAACGCACGGTGGTCGGGGCGATCCGCCGGACAGCCGCATCGATTTGCCGGTCTTTGCATCCATGTCTCGAGCCCTCTCCTCTGTATCGGGCGAGGGTAAGCGCTGGCGGCAGAGTCAGGGAAACGACAATTTCCGGTCAGCACCAGTGGCAAAATCGATTAGTGCGCCGCTTCGATCAGCGCTCGCTCAATCCATGTGCTTGAGGCCGATCCGCAAATAATCGTAGCCGGTCAGCAAGGTCAGCGCTGCCGCCGTCCACAGGGTCAGCGATTCCGACCGTGTGAACCCACGGCTCACCCGGGACCGCGCCGCCGAGGATCAGCGCCCCCAGGGCGACGAGCTGAAGCGTCGTCTTCCACTTCGCCAGCGCGCTGACCGGCACCGAGACATTCAGCGGCCCGAGGAATTCGCGAAGCCCCGAGACGATGATCTCGCGGAGCAGGATGACCAGCGCCGGGATGATGTGAAGGCCGGCAATCTCCGGCACCGGGTTCGACTTGCGGCTGGAGATGAGCATGATCAGCACCGCGGCGACCATGATCTTGTCGGCGATCGGATCGAGGAACTGGCCGAGCCGCGAGATGCTGTTCCAGGCGCGGGCCAGATAGCCGTCGAAATAATCGGTGATGCCGACGATGCAGTAGAGAACGAAGGTGATCGCATAATCGATCGGCTGCGGGCGCCACAGCAGGAACACCAGGATCGGGACAGCGAGAATCCGCGACAGCGTGAGGAGGTTGGGTAGCGACAGCATCTTGGCGCTTCACGAGTTATAGCGTTTGGCGGCCCGCGCAAAGCTGGCTATGCCCTTTGCCCAAGACCATGGCAGCGACCGCGCCTTCCCATTGATCCAGAACGTCGCTCACCTGCTGCGCTCGCGGCGGTTCATGCCGTTGTTCGCGACCCAGTTCCTGGGCGCGTTCAACGACAGCCTGTTCAAGCAGGCGGTCGTCCTGTTCGTGACCTACCAGCTGTTCTCCAACCCGGCCAAGGAGTTCCAGTTCAGCGCGATTGCGCAGGGACTGTTCATCCTGCCCTTCTTCCTGTTCTCGGCACTGTCGGGGCAGCTCGCCGACGATCACGACAAGGCGCGGCTGATCCGCATCATCAAGTTCGCCGAGATCGGAATCATGACCCTGGGCGGCCTCGGCATCTATTTCGCAAGCATCCCGCTGATGCTTGCCGCAGTGTTCGCGATGGGCATTCACTCGACCTTCTTCGGGCCGATCAAATATGCGATCCTGCCGCAGCACCTGAAGCGGGACGAAGTGCTCGGCGGCACCGGGCTGGTCGAAGCCGGCACCTATCTCGCGATCCTCGGCGGAACGATCCTCGCCGGGATCCTTGCGCCATCGCCTAATGTCGCAGCGGCGGCGACTGTCGGCATCGCGGTCGTCGGCTTTATCGCCGGCCGGCAAGTCCCGCCCGCGCCGCCGGCTGCCGGGCGGATTCCCTTCAACTGGCACATCATCCACGCATCGATCGACCTCGTCAGCGGGACGATGCATATCCGCCGCCTGTTCCTCGCCATCCTGTCGATCAGCTTCTTCTGGGCGATCGGGTCGGTGCTGATCGCCATCTTCCCGCCGCTGGTGAAGAACTACCTCGGCGCCGACGAACGCGTGGTGACGACTGTTCACCGCGGTATTCTCGATCGGGATCGCGGTCGGCTCGGTTCTCATCAACCGCCTGCTCAAGAGCCAGGTTTCGGCCCGCTTCGCCCCGGCGTCGGTGATTGCGATGGGCGCGTTTGTCCTGCTGTTCTATTTCGTCGCCTTGTCCTGGCACCACGAGGGAACGGCGATCACCTCGCTCCAGAACTTCGTGTCTCGTCCAAGCGCTGCGTTGATGATCGTCGCGCTGCTCGGCGTGTCGATCACCGGCGGAATGTTCGTGGTGCCGCTCTATGCCTTCCTGACGACGACCGTTCCGAAGTCAGAGACCGCGCGGACCGTCGGCGCCAACAATATCGTCAATAGCGGCGCGATGGTGGCCGGCCTTCTGCTGTCGATCGCGCTTGGCTTGCTTGGCGTCGGTCCTGCGCACCAATTGCTGCTGGTCGCGGCGATGTGCCTGGTCTCCGCCTGGCTAGGCTGGAAGCTTCACCTCGCCTGCGACCCGCCGCTGCTATGCAAGCAGGATTGAGACGAACAGGAATCCGGCAAGGAAAGTGATCGCGAACAGGCGCAGATCGGAGCCGAAGGTTCGCGCCGCTTTCTCTCCCGCAGCCTCGCCCGGCATAATCCCTGCGCGGCCGAACCTGCGCGGATCGAGCCGCCAGCTCCGTGCCGGCGAACAGGCGCCGCCCGGCGGCCCGAACTTTGATACGCAACAGCTGACCCGGCGACCGGCATGCACAATCCTTAACGCGGCTTTTACCACGTCGACAACTCCGCAATGCGCGCACCGCTCCCGCCGTCTCGAAACGAGACGGAGCCGGTCTTCGGACAAAAATGGACTTAGAGGCTCGCCGATTTCTGCGGCAGTGTGCCGGAGTCTCGAACCGCGGCCTCGCGGCTGCGCGACGACAATAGCTCGCTGGCATCCTCCGCCGGCATCGCCTTGCCGAAATACCAGCCCTGCCCGATCTCGCAGCCGAGGCTCATCACCGTCCGGAACGCCGGTTCGCCCTCGATTCCCTCGACACAGACCGGCACTGACAAGGCGTTGGCGAGGGTCGTCACCGCGCGGATGATCGCCAGGCTCTCGCGGTTGTCGGCGACGTCGGCAAGAAAGCTGCGGTCGATCTTGATGAGGTCGAACGGAAGCGCGCGAAGATGGGCAAGCGACGAGAAGCCGGTGCCGAAATCGTCGAGCGCGAGCCGGACGCCCTGGTTCTTGAGGCTGGTGACGATGCTCCGCGCCAGGTCCATGTCCGCGAACAGCGAGCTTTCCGTGACTTCGACCAGCAGCCGCTCGGCCGGAAATCCGGTCTCCGTCAGCAGCCGCACGATGCGGTGGGCAAGCCAGCCGTCGGTGAACTGCGTCGGCGAGATATTGACCGAAATAGTGATCCCGGCATCCCACCCCGCGGCCTCGCGAAGAGCGGCGCCGATGACCTGTTCGGACAGCTTGCCGATAAGGCCGATCTCTTCGGCGACCGGGATGAAGACGTCCGGCCCGACAGCGCTCGACAGCGGATGGTTCCACCGCGCGAGCACTTCGAAACCGACGATCTCTCCGGTGGAAAGATCGACCTGCGGCTCGAAGAACGGAACGAACTGGCCGTGGTCGAGGCCGAAGCGGATGCCCTGCTCGATTTCGCCCTGCGCAAGCAGCGCGCGCTCCATTCCCTCGTCGAACCAGACGGGGCGAGCGGCCCGGCCGTTCTGTGCGCGCTCCATGGCGATGTCGGCGCGGCGCAGCAGGTCGGACACGCGGGTCTGCGCGGCCGGCGCCGACGCAAGCCCGGCGAAGGCACCGACATGAATGACCCGGTGGTCGATCGCGAAGGGTCGGCTCGCCGACTGCAACGTCGCCTCGGCCATGGCTTCGGCACGTGCGGAATCGTCGCTGCCGATCAGCAGCGCGATCGAGAATTCATCCGCGGCGAGACGGCCGATGACGGCCTCGTCGCCGAGCGCATCCCTGAGGCTTGCGGCAAGCTCCTTGAGAAGCCGGTCGCCGACTTCGTGGCCGTGCTGGTCGTTGACGGACTTCAGGCGGTGGATCTTGACCGAGACGATGACGAGCTGGGCATCCGGCGCTCGGCCGCCGCACATCGCCGCGGCGCGGTCGGCGAAGCCCTTGCGGTTGAGCAGCCCGGTGGTCGGATCGGTCGTCGCCAGGAGCGCGGCGCGGCGCTCGCCCTCGGCGCGCATTTCGGCCTCGTGCTGCAGATCGACGTAGCGCCGCCATCCGAACAGGATCAGCGCGACGTTGAGGGTCAGCGCGGTGCTCGCCAGCCGGACTTCCTGGCCGAGCGCCGTGCCGGCGATCCGAAGGTCATAGAAGAAGGTGCTGCCGTTCCAGATCAGCATCGACACGGCGGCGATCAGGATGACGAGGACGAGCGCATCGCGGCGCGCGCTGACGAGCCGCGAGGCGGCGGCGTTGGCCGCAAGTTGTCGCTTCCCACTTGCCACCCTGCGCAAGTAGCCGAGGAAGCTTAATAAATTGTCCATCCGAAGTGGACGTTCGGGAGTTTAGCGAGAGCTGCATGGGCTGGCTTCTCGTCGCTCCGTGAGCATCAAAAGAGGCAGTCCCCCGGACTGCCCATTTTTGATGCTGGTGCGGACGGTGGGAGTTGAACCCACACTCCCAATCGGGAAGAGGATTTTAAGTCCCCAGCGTCTACCGTTCCGCCACGTCCGCGTCTTGAGCGACCGAGCGCAGCGTAGCAGCGCGCGAGATCGCGAAAGCCTGTCCTGACCTGCCGAAGGGCCGGCCAGCCTCGCCGCTCGTCCGGTTGGCTTGGATGGACGAGCCATCCAAGCACGAGGACTGACGTCATGGGATTTATTCCCATGACGGCCTCACCGCTTATTCAGCGGTGACTTCCTGCAAGTTCAGGCGGTCGCGCATTTCCTTGCCCGGCTTGAAATAGGGCACGCGCTTGGCGTCGACGTCGACCGATTCGCCGGTGCGCGGGTTGCGGCCGACGCGGGCATCGCGCTTGCGCGTCGAGAAGGCGCCGAAGCCGCGCAGCTCGACCCGTCCGCCCTGCGACAATTGGTCGGTGATCGAATTGAAGATCGCCGAGACCACGCCCTCGACCTCGCGCTGGGTCAGGTCGGGAAAGTCGCCGCACAGCTTTTGCACAAGTTCGGATCGGATCATCGAAGAAAGTCCCGCTCAAGAATAGACCCGCCACGTTCCCCTACGCACAGGCGGATTGGAATTCAGGCTGTCAGGAAACTTTCTGACACGCAAGCGGATTTGGACGGCTCGCGATGAAGCGAGCCGTCCAATTCCGGGATTACTTCTTCTTGGCCTGGGCGTCCTTCAGGGCCTGACCGAGGATGTCGCCCAGCGATGCGCCGGAATCCGACGAACCGTACTGCGCAACCGCTTCCTTTTCCTCGGCAATCTGCCGCGCCTTGACCGAGAAGTTCGGCTTCTTCGAGCGGTCGAAGCCGATCACCATGGCGTCGAGCTTCTGGCCGACCTGGAAGCGCTCCGGACGCTGCTCGTCGCGGTCGCGGCCGAGGTCGGTGCGCTTGAGGAAGCCGCTCGCGCCGTCGTCGCCGACCTGGACGTCGAGTCCCGAGTCCTGCACCGCACGAACGGTGACCGTGACGGTGTCGCCCTTCTTGACGCCGCCCACGCTTGCACCGGCTCCGGCCGCGGATGCGCCGGCACCGCTGCCGCCGCCCTCGAGCTGCTTCATGCCGAGGCTGATGCGCTCCTTCTCGACGTCGACGTCGAGGACCTGCGCCTTGACGGTCTCACCCTTGTGGTGAAGCCCGAGCGCTTCCTCGCCGGAAACGCCCCAGGCGATGTCCGACATGTGGACCATGCCGTCGACGTCGCCCTCGAGCCCGACGAACAGGCCGAACTCGGTTGCGTTCTTGACTTCGCCCTCGACGACCGAGCCGACCGGGTGAGCCTCGGCAAAGGCCTCCCACGGGTTCGACTGGGCCTGCTTGAGGCCGAGCGAAATCCGCCGCTTCTCCTCGTCGACCTCGAGCACCTTGACGTCGACTTCCTGCGACTGGTGCTGACGATCTTGCCCGGGTGAACGTTCTTCTTGGTCCAGCTCATCTCCGAGACGTGGACGAGGCCCTCGATGCCCGGCTCGAGCTCGACGAACGCACCATATTCGGTGATGTTCGTGACCCGGCCGCTGGAACACGCCGCCGAGCGGATACTTGGCCGACGCGCCTTCCCACGGATCGCTCTCGAGCTGCTTCATGCCGAGGCTGATGCGCTGGGTCTCGCGGTTGATGCGGATGATCTGCACCTTCACCGTGTCGCCGATGTTCAGGACCTCGGACGGGTGGTTGACGCGCTTGTAGCTGATGTCGGTGACATGAAGCAGGCCGTCGATGCCGCCGAGATCGACGAACGCGCCGTAGTCGGTGATGTTCTTGACCACGCCCTCGATGACCTGGCCTTCGGCGAGGCTCTGGATGAGGCCGCTGCGCTGCTCGGCGCGGGTTTCCTCGAGGATCGCGCGGCGCGACACGACGATGTTGCCGCGGCGGCGATCCATCTTCAGGACCTGGAACGGCTGCGGCAGGTCCATCAGCGGGCCGACGTCGCGGACCGGGCGGATGTCGACCTGGCTGCCGGGCAGGAAGGCGACGGCGCCGCCGAGATCGACGGTGAAGCCGCCCTTGACGCGGCCGAAGATCACGCCCTCGACGCGGTTGCCGGCTTCGAATTCCTTTTCAAGCTTGTCCCAGGCGGCTTCGCGGCGGGCGCGGTCGCGCGACAGCATCGCTTCGCCGGCGCTGTTCTCGACGCGGTCGACATAGACCTCGACTTCGTCACCGACCTTGAGCTCGGCCTTCTGGCCGGGAGCGGCGAATTCGCGCAGCGGCACTCGGCCCTCGCTCTTCAAGCCGACGTCGATGACCGCGAGGTCATTCTCGATCCCGTGACGATGCCCTTCACCACCTTGCCTTCGAAGGTCTCGTTCTCGCCGCCGAGGCTCTGGTTGAGAAGCGCCGCGAAATCGTCGCGGCTCGGGAATGTCGTGGTCGCCATAAGCTGTTGTTGTCTCTCGTCTTCAATCGGGCCTGCCGCGTGCCTGCCACCATGGCGAAGCTTCACATGCGGACCTGGTTTCATGCACTGCCGCCGGAGCCTCGTGCTCCGATGGCGTCCGTCGGTGGCCGATCGCTGCGAAGCACCGCCGAATGAGAGACGCGCCGGAGTGCCGGCCGGGCCGGGACTGAACGCGCTCGCAAAGTAGCGGGCTTCCGCGAGCGACATGGCGCCCGCCGGACCGCCGCGCCTTTAGCCTGAGAGCGCGCTGCCCACGGCAAGGAGCGGCGCGGGTGCCGCACTGACCTGGGTTAAGCTACGCGGCGTTAACCATCTCTCGAAATCCGCTCTTAAGCGCGACTGGGTAAATCAAGCACTTGTGGGGGGCCCATGGAGGCCCGGAGAATGAGCGTATTTGGAAAGCGCAGCGGCGGCGGCCGCCGCACGGCCCAGCGCGAGCCGCGCCCGCCGTCGCCGTCTTCACGACAGTCACCAACTCGCATGGCGCGGTCCTGGTCGATCTTTCGGCAACCGGTGCCCGGCTTCGATCCGGCCGAACTTCCCGAAGTCGGCGAAGAACTGATGCTCACCGTCGAGATGATCCGCGCCTTCGGCTGCGTCGCCTGGGTCCGCGGCGACCAGTTCGGGGTCTCGTTCGACGACCCGCTCGATCCGCAAGACGTCCAGCAGCTGCGTGGCAGACTGTCGCGGTCGCGCCGGCCTGGCGCCGGAAATGAGCGCGGCAATGGACGACTGGAACACGGGCCTGGCGCGCTGACACCTGGCCGGCGGCGTCAGTCGACGACTTCTCCGTCGCTGACGCCCCACAGGTCGCCGTCGCCGACATAGCCGTCGCGCTTGCCGATGCGATCCGGCACCAGCCGTCTCGGCATTTGTCGATGCGGCCGACGACGCCGGGCTCCGCCATGTAGCGAACCCTGGCACTGTCGCTGCGGATCGGCGTGCACGGCCGCGGCTCGCCGGGCCTGACGATTGCGGTGCGGCGATCGCTGAGCAGAGTGACCAGCATCCAGCCCTGCGCTCCGTCCGGGTCCTGGATCAGCCGCCACGTCTGGTATTTCTTGACCACGCGGACCGGCAGGTCGCGGCGCTGGTAAAGCCAGACGCCCGGGTAATTCCGCCCCGGACCGGTGCGAGTCATCGCCTGCCCCGACGCGATCGATGCCCAATAGGGCGGCTGCTTGTCCTCCTGGGCGGATGCAGGTGCCGTTGCCAGGAAAGCGACCGCGCAGGCGGCCATCGACCCTTGCATGATCGCGCAGAGACGCGGAGACGCAGAGATGCCGACAGGTGCCCCACCCTCTCTGCGCCTCTGCGTCTCTGCGCGTTCAAACGCTGGATTCCCGCTCTTCGCGGGAATGACGAGAATGATGCACTCAGGCCCCCGTCAGGATCCGGTCGACGAGCTGCTTCACCGTCGGGACGAAGCCGTTCGAATAGAAAGGATCCGTCTTGAACCGGAACGCCGCGTGGCCGGCGAACATCAGGTTCTTCTCGACGGGGCCGCCGTGGGCGATGTCCTGAAGGGTCTTCTGGATGCAGAAGCTGCGCGGGTCGGCGAGCCGGCCGGTCGAGTTCTTCTCATTGTCCGCCCAGGACGAGAAGGCGCACTGGCTGAGGCAGCCCATGCAGTCGGCCTGGTCCTTGCGGATGTCTTCTCTTCCTCGGGCGTCACGAACACCAGCGTGTCGTCCGGCGTCTTCATCGCCTGGGTATAGCCTTGCGCGAACCATTCGCGGGCGTGGATCAGGTCGCCCTTGGTCACCCAGTAATTCTTCTTGGTGCCGATGCCGACGTCGAGTTCGAAATGATGCTCGCCGACCGTTTCCTTGGTGAAGGCGATCTGGCGGTCGCTGCGCGCCTCGAGATTGCGAAGGAACGGGATTGCGCACCGCCGACGAATAGAAGCCGGTCGGCGAGAAGCGGTGCAGGAGCACGTCGCCCTCCTCGAGGTTCATCAGCCGCTCCTTCCACTCGGGCGGGATCGGGCTTTCCTGGGTCAGCAGCGGTCGGGTGCCGAACTGGAACACGACCTGCCCGAGTTCGGGATTGTCGATCCAGTTCTCCCACTCGTCGAGCCGCCAGACGCCGCCGGCCATGACGATCGGAACGCTGTCGGCGATGCCCGTTGTCGCGCATCGTGTCGCGCAGCGCCTTGACGCGCGGATAGGGATCCTGCGGCTTGCGCGGGTCCTCGGCGTTGCTGAGACCGTTGTGGCCGCCGGCGAGCCACGGGTCCTCGTAGACCACCGCGGCAAGCCATTCGGCGGCCTTGTGATAGGCCCGCTTCCACAGGGCGCTGAAGGCGCGCGCCGAGCTGATGATCGGCAAATAGTTGACGCCGTAGGACGCCGCGATCTCGCTAAGCTTGTAGGGCATTCCGGCGCCGCAGGTGACTCCGCTGACCAGCCCCTTGGTGCGCTCGAGAACGCCGTGAAGCACGCGCTGGGCGCCGCCCATTTCCCACAGCACGTTGATGTTGATGGCGCCCTTGCCGCCCGCCATGTCGTAGGCGCGCTGAACCTGCGCGACGGCGCCGTCGACGGCGAAGCGGATCAGCTCCTCGTGCCGCTCGCGCCGGGTCAGGCCCTCGTAGATCTGCGGGATGATCCGGCCTTCGGGATCGTAGCTGTCGGCGTTGACCGCGCTGACCGTGCCGATGCCGCCGGCGGCCGCCCAGGCGCCCGAGCTTGCGTGGTTGGTCGCCGACACGCCCTTGCCGCCCTCGATCAGCGGCCAGACTTCCTTGCCGGCGTACAGGATGGGCTGCAGGCCCTTGAACAACGCTCGTCTCCCGGGCGCGGCGCGCGCCTCAATTCCGCCATATAGGGCGGACGCCCGCTTAATGAACGCTAAAAAAGTTAAGCGGGGCCCCGGACGCGCCGGAGCCCCGCTCTCTTTGTCATCCCGACGTCGGGAAGGCTTAGTAGCAGTTGCCCTGGGCAACCGCGCCGCCGACGACCGCGCCGAGCGCTCCGCCGATCAGCGCGCCGGCCGTCCGGTCGCCGCCGCCATATGGCGATAGCCGTAGCGGCCGCGATAGTGGCCGCCGTCGGCAACCGAGCTGCCGATCAGCGCGCCGGCGACGCCGCCGACGACGGCACCGGCGGCCGTGTTGTTGCCGCAGTAATTGTTGTAGCCGTAGCCGTTGCCGTAATAGGCCGGTAGCATAATTGTAGCCGTAGCCATACCGGCCGGATAGCCGTAGTTGTACGCCGGGCGCGTAACCGTAACTATACGCCGGCGCATAGCCGTAGCCATAACCGTACGACGGATAGACATAGGTGCGGACCCGGACCCGCGGGCGCTCGTACCGGTAATTGTATCCGTAGTTCGAATAGCCGCGGTGGTGCGGGTAGTATTGGGCGTTCGCAGCGGTTGGAAGCGCAACGAGCGTCGACGCCGCAAGCGCAAGACCGATGATCTTCTTCATCGAAATACTCCTCGAATAAACGCATCAGCCCCTCAACCGGCGGCCGACCTGAGCTGCTCTTGCGCTTCACGGGCTGTCGGCGGGATGAACGCGTTGTCCTTGAGAAAACGCACAAACTCCGGCTGTGAGCCCTAGGCAGCTGCGCGCTTCGACGCGATAATCGAGCCCTATGTCGACGGCAGGCGCCGATTGCGTGATCCGGCCCGCCGAAATGAAGTCGACGCCCGTCTCGGCAATGCGCCGGATGGTGTCGAGATTGACGCCTCCGGATGCCTCGAGCGGCACTCGCCCGGCGACCAGCGCCACCGCCTCGCGAAGCACCGGCGGCGGCATGTTGTCGAGAAGCAGGCGGTCCGCCCCCGCCGCCAGCGCCGGTTCGATCTGCGCGATGCGAATCGACTTCGACCTGGACCTGAAAGCCGGTGTTCGCCGCCTTGGCGCGCTTCACAGCTTCGGCGACTCCGCCGCACACGGCGACATGATTGTCCTTGATGAGAACGCCGTCGTCGAGGCGCATCCGGTGATTGGAACCTCCGCCCATCCGCACCGCATATTTCTCGAGAACGCGCAGCCCCGGCAACGTCTTGCGCGTGTCGATCAGCGTCGCGCCGGTGCCGTCGATCGCCTCGACGATAGCGCCGGGTCAGCGTGGCGATGCCCGACAGGTGCTGCATGGTGTTGAGCGCCGGGCGCTCGGCAGCCAGCATCGCCCGCGCGTTGCCGCTGAGGTGCATGAGCTCGCTGCCCGCCGCGACCGCGTCGCCATCACGGCACAACCGGGCGATTTCGACGGACGGGTCGAGCTCGCGAAAAAAGGCGGCGGCGAGATCGAGTCCCGCGACGACAATGTCCTGACGTGACGTCATGACGGCGGCGAAGCGCTCGTCCTCGGCGATGGTCGCGGCGGAGGTGACGTCGCCGCCCGAGCCGAGGTCCTCGGCGAACACGCGTGCCACGAACTCAGCGATGTCGAAGTCTTCAGGAAGCGCCATGCCGGGCCTCTAGGCGAGCGCAAGCGCGCTGGACAAGCTCAACCGGCGGGCTGCGGTGTCCGGGCGATGGTCCAGGCGCCGTCCTTCTGCTCGAACGCCTGCGCATCCGACGGGCGATAGTCCTCGCCGCCCCAGCGGTAGACCGTCAGCACGACGCGGCTTCCGGCGATGTCGAGGAGGTTGAAGCTCTGGTCCTGGCCGCGCACGCGGGTCGACGTCGCCGTGCCGGCCTGCACGACGAGCGCTCCGCCGGCGCGGGTGACGAGGTCGCGCGCGCTGTTCACCGATGCCTGATGGTTGTGACCCGCAAGAAGCACGTCGACGCCGGCCTCCTCGATGGCATCGAGCGCCATCTCCTGGCGTCCGATCGCGCTCTGCAGCTCGTCGCCGACGGTCAGCGCGAACAGCGGATGGTGCGTAACCAGCACGCGCACGCTCTCGGGGTCGCTCCGGGAGAACGTATCGCGGATGAACTCGACTTGTTCGGCGTTGATCCGCCCGTCCTTGAAGGTCAGCGAGCGGGCCGTGTTGATCCCCAGCACGATGGCTCCGCGCAACTCGTGCACCGGGCACAGCACGTCGTCGATGAAGCGCTTGTAGCGGGTCAGCGGCGACAGGAAGCGGCGAAGCACGTCGTAGAGCGGCACGTCGTGGTTGCCCGGCACTCCGAGAACCTCGTGGCCGGCCTCGCGAAGCCGCTCGAGGAAGCGGCACGCTTCGGCGAACTCCTCGGTCTTGGCACGCTGCGTGAAATCCCCGCTGACGACAACGAGGTCGGGCTTGAGTTCGTCGACGCTGCGCTCGACCGCCTCGACCAGCCGCTCGTCATGGGCGCCGAAGTGGAGGTCGGACAGATGCACGATGCGGGGCATGAGCCGTCAACAACCGTCATGCTGAACTTGTTTCAGCATCCATCCCGCAACTTGAGGTGCCTGCTGAACGATGGACCCTGAAACGAGTTCAGGGTGACGAATTGAAGTCCATGAACAGCAGCAGCTTGACGTCGACCCCGAACCCCTCCCGGCGCTTGCGGTCGATGAACTCCGCGATGTCCGCGCGCGCGACGAGGTGGACGTTGATGTCCTCGTTTGCGTCGCCCCCGCCCTCGCCCGATCTTGCGGACGCCGGTCGCGCGGACCAGAGTGAAGCCTTCGGAGACCATCCCCGGCGATGCATAGAATTCGCCCAGCCGTTCGACTCTGTCGGCGGTGAAGCCCGTCTCCTCTTCCAGCTCCTTGATCGCGGTCCCTTCGATCGTAGCGTTGGGATCCTCGTCGCCGACCAGCCCCGCCGGAAGTTCGATGCAACGGCGGCCGAGCGGCACTCGCGGCTGGTCGATCAGGATCACCTTGCCGTCATGTTCCGCGAGGATAACAACGGCGCCGATGTTGTTGGTCCGGCTGGCATATTCCCACTTCCCGCGGCGGATCGCGCGGACGAACTTGCCGGCCCACATGACTTCGGGTGGCGGCAAATCGTCGAAGCTCATAGCTCGATCAGCTTGTCCGGAATCTCGTTCACGTCGGCCTCGGACCGCGGGAAATGCTCGGCAAGAACCACACCCACCCGCTGTATCGCCGCGCAGATGCCGTCTCCGGGCCGGCCCTTGCGGACCTCGCCGATCAGCGCCTCCATCGCTTCGCCCCAGGTATGCTCGTCGGTGACCGCAAGCACCGCCTCGTCGGCGACGATCTCGGCGCGGCGCTCGGCCATCGAGAGGTAGATGAGGATTCCGGTGCGGCCCTCGGTCCGCCGCTCCGCCGCCGTCTTGAACACCATGACCGCGCGCCGCCGAACCCGCCGGTGCTTGGTCGAGGCCGGAGTCAGCGCCAGCCGCAGCGGCATCCACTTGAGGATCAGGAGCGCCACCGTGAACGTCAGCGCCGCGAAGAACATCAGAAGCGTCAGCAGCTGGCCGAGCGTCGGCTCCGGCTGCCAGCCGCCGAACAGCAGGTTGTAGCACCGGGTCAGGCAGCCCGGGCACCACGCCGCCCAGGCGAGCACCGCGAACAGGGGCACAAGCGCCCAATGAAGCGCGACGTCGTGGTAGGAATCGCTGATCGGCGTCGCCACCGCGACGATCTCTCCGGCGCTGGTCCCCTCGGCCGCAGCGATCGCCGCGCTGACCTTGTCGTGGTCCTCGTCGCTGAGGTTCATCACCATGAGCCCGACGCTCCGCCGCCGCCAAACGAGCCGCCGCCGAAGCCCCCGAAACCGCCGCCGCCTCCGCCGAAGCCGCCCCCGAGACCGCCGCCGCCGCCGCCCCAGCCGCCGCTGCCGCGCCCGGAATTGGACAAGGCGTTGAGGCCCCACAGCACAACCCACGGGCTGATGCCGCCATGCTTGCCGCGATACCTGCGACCGCCGGCACGGCGCATCATCGACAGCAGTACGAAGGCCATGATCATGAACCAGAAGATCGCGGGGACCGCCCCGCCACCGGAATGCTGCCGCGCCTGTCTGCGCCTGCTGGGCCTGAGCGACATTCTTCTGCGCCTGGTCGGGCGGAAGCGACATCTGCTTGATGATCGCGTCGGCGCCCGCCTCGATCCCGCCGCCATAGTCGGGCGGGCTCTGCTTGAAATGCGGGAGGATGGCCTCGCGGATGATGAGCCCGGACATCGCGTCGGTCATGTATTCGCCGGCGCCGTAGCCGGTCGCGATCGCAACCTTGCGCTCGTTGGGAGCCACCAGCAGCAGCACGCCGTCATCGTTCTTGGCGCTGCCCAGCTTCCAGTAACGGCCGAGCTGATAAGCGTAGTCGTTGACGTCCTGACCCTCGAGGCTCTTGACCGTCGCGACCGCGAACGCGCGCCCCGAGCTCGCGTAGAGCGCCTGCGCCTTCGATTGCAGGTCGGCGATCTGCGCAGGAGTCAGGATGCCCGCCTGGTCGACCACGGGCGATCCGTTGTTCTGCGGGAAGGTCTGAGCAGCGACAGGCGATGCGAACGCGACCAGCGCCAGCAGCAAGACGGCCCAGAACTTCGTCACCCCCGCGAAGGCGGGGGCCCAGCGGCGCGACATCCGGGTTCCCGGCTGCGCCGGAATGAGGATCACTGAATCAGCTCGCGTTGAAATTGACGGTCGGGGCGGTCTGCGCGCCGGCCGAGGCCTCGAACGGTACCTTGGGCTTGGCGCCGTAGAAGATCTTCGCGCCGATCGCCGTCGGGAAGGTCCGCATCGTGGTGTTATATTCCTGCACGGCAGCGTTGTAGTCGCGGCGCGACGCGTTGATTCGGTTCTCGGTTCCCTCCAGCTGGTCCTGAAGCGCCAGGAAGTTCTGGTTGGACTTGAGGTCCGGATAGGCCTCCTGCAGCCGCTGCAGGCTCAAGGTGACGCGGTTCTGCGCATCGGCAAAGGCCTTCATTTTTGCCGGGTCGCTAAGGTCGTCGCCGCTGAGCTTGACGCTGTTCGCGCCGGCCCGCGCCTGCGTGACCTCGATCAGGACCGTCTTCTCCTGCGTCGCATAGCCCTTCACGGTCGCGACCAGGTTGGGAATGAGGTCGGCGCGGCGCTGGTAATCGGCCTGCAGATTGCCCCAGGCGGCGTTGACCTTCTCCTCCTCGGTGGGGACCGCGTTGATCCCGCAGCGAGGACAGGCTGACCGCAAGCAAGGGCGCGAGCAAGGCCGAAGCGGCGAAGTGCGGTCATGGTCAGGTCCCCTTAGTAAGCGTCGCGTGAAGCGCATACGTATAGGGACGACCGGTCCGCTTCAAGATGCTGTCTTACAGCAGCAATACGCCAGCCGCTGTTCACTTCCAACGCAGGCTTTGCGGCGCTAGTGTCGGCCATCCGACGCAAATGTGAGGGGCAGCCATGCTGAAGGATTTCCGCGCTTTCATCGCCAAGGGCAATGTTCTCGACCTCGCCGTCGCCGTCATCATCGGCGCCGCCTTCGCCAAGATCGTCAGCAGCCTGACCGACGACATCATCATGCCGATCGTCGGAAAGATCTTCGGCGGCCTCGATTTTTCGAGCCATTTCCTGCTGATGGGGCCCGTCCCTGCCGGCTACCACGGCTCGCATGACCGACTATGCGGCGCTCAAGAAAGCCGGCGCGCCGATCCTCGGCTGGGGCGAGTTCCTGACCCAGGTCGTCAGCTTCCTGATCCTCGCCTTCATCATCTTCCTGATGGTGCGCTGGGCCACCAAGCTGATGCGCAAAGCCCGAGGTCGTCGAGACGGCGGCACCGACCGAGGTCGAGCTGCTGGCCGAAATCAGGGACGAGCTGAAGCGGCGCTAGGCAGCGGCCGCCTCGTCCGGACGCGACCCGCTGTTCGGCGCGCGAGCGAGATCCTCGAACCGCGGATCGTCGCGCAGCGGGTCGAGATCGGTATCGAGCCGAAGATACTTGACCATCGCGGGGGAACGCGGTCGATGAAGCTGGCGAGCAGCTCGATCGCCGCTCCTTGTCGTTGAGGTAGCGCGACAGCGCGCAGGTCAGGTTCCAGCGCATCGAGAGATTGTCGGGGTCCATCAGCAACGCGCGCTTGATCCACTCCTTGGCGCGGTCGCCGTCGCCGAGCGCTGCCAGCGCGACCGCCCGATAGCCGAGCGCCGAGCCGTTCGACGGATCCTGGGCCAGGCGCGCTCGTCCGCTCGAGCGTCATCTGCGCCGCGCGCTTGAGGCCCTCGTGTCGCCGATCGCCCCGTAGCAGGTCTCCAGCATCCCAGTGGAATGGTAATCGCTCTCCATCAGCGACGCGGCTTTCTCGAAATAGGGGATCGCCTCGCGCATCTTGCCGCTGCGGCTGAGCAGCCGCGCCGCTTCCTTGTTCACTTCCCAGATTTCGGATCGAGCCGAAGCGCCGTCTGGATCTGGCGCTCGGCCTCTTCGGGCTTGCCGTCCTCGTCGGCGAGATAGCGCGCCTTCACGCACAGGCCTCGGGCAGGTTGGGATCGAGCTGCGAGCGCGCGCTCGGCGGCTGCCAGCGCATCACCGGACTTGAGTGGCGGAACCGCATTTCGGCCTGGGCGAGCGCGATCAGCGCCCAGGCCTTGGCGTAATCCGGATCGATTTCGGTCGCCTGGCGGCAATTCGCACGACGACCTCGTCGCGGCGGATGTCGCCGTCGTTGCCGCTGATCCAGTGCTGCCGCGCCATCAGGTAGAGATTGTAGGCCTCGACGCTGCGACGTGCCGCGGTGCTCGATCGCCTTCTTTTCCTTGGGCAGCAGCTTGAGCCTGCAGCGCGCGCGACGATCGCCTTGGAAATCTCGTCCTGGATGGCGAAGATGTCGGTGAGGTCGCGGTCGTAGCGCTCGGCCCAGACTGGTCGCCGGCTTCGCGCATCGATCAGCTGGGCGTTGATCCGCACGCGGTCGCCCGCCTTGCGGATGCTGCCTTCGAGCACGTGGGTGACGTTGAGCTGGCGCGCGATCTGGCCGGCCTCGAGCGTCTGGCCCTTGAGCGTGAAAGCGGTGTTGCGGGCGTCACCGACAGCGCCGAGACCTTCGACAGATCGGTGATGATGTCGTCGGTGATGCCGTCGCTGAAATATTCCTGCTCGGCGTCGCCGCTCATGTTGATGAACGGCAGCACGCAGATCGCGACGCGGCGCGCCGGCGCGCCCTTGCGCTCGGCCGGCGCGGCGCCGGCGCCGGCGCGCCGACCAGCAGGCGACGCTGCTTTCGACCTTGCGCCAGCCCGGCGCGCTCGGTGTCGCCGCCCCAGCCGCTGAGGTCCGCGCACTGGATCTGGTTGAAGGGCAGCGGCGGCAGGATGCCGTCGATCGTGACCTGCACCAGCGTGCCCGCCTCGCGCGCGATGTCGGCCTCGGCCCGCACCCATTGCGAGCGCGCCGCCTCGGCCGACCACAGCACGACCACCGCCTTGGCCGCCCGCAGCCGCTCCTCGATGACTCGCTATAGGCGCGGTGCGCCGGCAGTTCGTCGTCGCGCCACACGCTGTAGCCGGCGGCGCGCAGCGCCTCCGCGACCTGCTGGCGCCTGCGCTTCGGTCGAACGGCCATAGGAAATGAAGATGTCGGCCATCGGCGCAGCGCTCCCCACGCGCGGTTAACTCGAAATAGAGCAATTCGCGCTGTACGGCGCGAAAGGCGCGCCGGCAGCGGCGAAATCGCGGGAAAGTGGGAGCTTCTGTTGCCCGGTGCCGCGCGCCTTGAGAAGGTCCAGGGGGTTCTGTTGCCCGGCCCTCCCGGGGCCGCTGGAATCCCCTTCTGTTGCCCGGTGGGGTCCGACCGCGCTTTTGCTTTGTAACTTCAGACCGTTAGGCCGTCAGTTACGCAGCAATAGCGAGCGCCTCGTTATCGTTGGCACTTGTGTGATATGGCCGTCGCGGTGGATCCATATCCGATCGGCAATCGGGCCTTTATTGCACTCGTCGATCCTATTTCGCCCCCATCAACAAGCGCGTGCTCCGCGCGGTTGATGGTGGAGGCGCCGGGGTACTGCCCCCCGGGTCCGAGATGCCTATTCCACCTGACAGTCTACCGACATAGCCGGGTTGCCCCGACGCCCTCGCAGATAGGGATTTGTCGCTCGATTCTCAAGGCAAATGGCATTGCGGCGCGTGGGCGGCTGCTGGTAGGGACTCGCGTAGGCCAACCCCAGGGGAACTGGAAGACAATGAAAAGACTGACTTTCGTCATGATCGGAGCCGCCGCGCTGACTCTTGCCGCCTGTGGCAGCAAGAACCAGGACCAGGTCGACAATGCGGTGATGAACCAGCCGAGCGCCGACCAGCTCAACGACCTCGCCAACGAAGCGGCGAACGATGCCGCCAACGCGCCGCGCGCCGGTCAATGTCGTCAATGACGAGAATGCCGCCGCTCCGGTCGACAACACGGCCAACCCGACCGACGCCGAGGAGCAGAACGTCAGCGGCATGTAAGCCGCGCCGTCCGGTCCCGGAATGACTGACGACGCAATCCCCGCAGCGACTCTGATCCTGGTGCGGGACCGCATCGACGGCGCGCCCGAGCTGCTGCCCGAGCTGCTGATGGTCGAGCGCGCCGGACGGCATGGCGTTCGCGGCGGGAGCGCTGGTGTTCCCGGAGGCCGGATCGACCCCGCCGACCGCGCGCTTGCGGCCGAGATCGGCGCCGATGCCGCGGTGGTCGCCGCGATCCGCGAGACGCTCGAGGAAACGGCGATCCCGGTCGGCCTCGCGCCCATTCCGGACGCAGCTACCGCGCTCGACATGCAGAGACGGCTGCTTGCAGGAGCAACTCTGCGAGACCTTGCTGTCGGGCTCGACGCCCGCCGCGCTGCAGCCGTTCGCCCGCTGGGTGCCCGCCTTCCACGCCGTGCGGCGGTTCGACACCATGTTCTATCTCGCGCCCTGCCCGCCCGGCGACTGGCAGCCCAACACCGTCGCCGGCGAGTGCGCGGGCGCCGAATGGGTCACGGCCGCGCGCGTGCTCGAGCGCGAACGGCTCGGACAGGCGCGGCTGATCTTCCCGACCCGTCGAACGCTCGAGCGGCTCGCCCAGCACGCCAGCTTCGATGACATCCGCGCGGATGCGCTTGCTCATCCTGTCGAAGCCATCACGCCGTGGGTCGAGGAGCATGACGGCACGAGCTTCGTCACCATCCCCGCTCACCTCGGATTCCCGGTGACCAGGGAGCGGCTCGACGGGCTCTGGCGCAGGCTAGAGGCCGAGCGGCGGCGCGAGTTCGCGCCCGGCGCACAACGAAAAAGGGGCCCGCCGAAGCGGACCCCTTCGCCTTTGAAGCTGGGACGAACCCTACTTCAGATGGTTCGACAGGTGCTTGTTCATTTCGAACATGCTGACCCGATCCTTGCCGCCGAAGACCTTCTTCAGCGTCTCGTCAGCGACGATTTCCCGTTTGTTCTGCGGGTTTTGCAGGTTGTTCTTGCGAATGTGATCCCACACTTTCGAAACGACCTGGCTGCGCGGAAGCGGGTCGCTTCCGGTGATCTTCGCCAGATCCGCTGAAGGTTGAACCGGACGGGCAAGCCCGCCCCCCGCTTTACGACCACTCGCTTGTGCCATCAGGCCCTCCTGTTGTTCTGCTGGTTGTAGAGCGCAACTCGAGCCGCCTTTGCAATGCCGTTGCAGAGGGGAAACGTCAGCGTGGCCCGCCGAAGGGCACGACCCTGTTCGCCGCGTCGTGGCCGATGTCGGCGCGGCCGCCGTAAGGAATGCCCGAACGGCGGCACCAGTCCGTCGACGATCGCCACCTCGTCGGACGCGAAATCGGGGTCGTTGGGAAGCACGTCGGCAACCCGGCCGAGCCGGATCTGCCGCGCCTTGCGAACGGCCGCGCTGGCGGTGACATGGAACATCGTCCGGTCGATCCGGTAAAGGTGCTCGCCAACCTCCTCGATCAGCAGGTCGACGCCGGTGAAGTCCGGTTCCAGCGGCGTTCCGAGCAGGTTCGAAAGCACCGTCAGGTTGAACGCCATCGCCGGCCCGTTGAGCTCCGGCTCCAGCGCGGACGCATCCCGCCGCACCAGCCAGTCGAGCGCGCGGCCGACCGCCGCCTCCCCGCCCTCACGCACCACGTCCTGCGGCATCGGCCCCCACGCGACGTCCGCGCCCGCCTTGTGCAGCCCGGCCAGCAGGAACCCGGCATCGCTGTAGCCCATGTAGGTCTTGGCAAGCGCCGAGTCCGGCAGATCGGCAAGCGCAGCCTCGGCGATCCGGTTCGACCCATAGCCGCCGCGAGCGAACCACACCGCGTCGACGCTGGCGTCCGCCATCACCTCCCGCAGAGCCGCCAGCCGCGCCTCGTCCGGCCCGGCGAAATGCCCTTCGGAAAGGAAACATTGCGGATGCACCACCAGCTCGCAGTCGCCGCGTGCCGCGACAATGCGCTGCACCGCGTCGGCAGCCTCCCGCTTCAGCGTGCAGCTCGGAGCGACAACGGCGATCCGCATGCTTTTCCGTCTTCCCTTTGCGTCGCGCCGCCACATCGTGCAGCTTCGCCCTCCGGCAGGAGGGGACCTCACATGAACAAACCGATCGCGATCGGAATTGCAATTGCGGGTTTGCTGGCAAGTTCCGCCACCCCCGCCCTGCCGGCGCCGGATTACAGTGAGCTGATCCGTGGCGGGACCATCTACGACGGGTCGGGCGGACGGCCGTTCGTCGGCGACGTCGCGCTCAAGGGCGACCGGATCGTCTATGTCGGACCGCACGCCCCCGGCCGCGCAGCCCGCGTCGTCGATGCATCCGGCAAGGCCGTCTCGCCCGGCTTCATCAACATGCTGAGCTGGGCCAACGAGAGCCTGATCGCCGACCCGCGGGGATTGAGCGACGTGATGCAGGGCGTGACTCTGGAGGTCATGGGCGAAGGCGATTCGATGGGACCGTGGACGCCGGCCATGAAGCAGCTCGAGCGGAAGCGGCAGGGCGACATCAAATACCCCATCCGCTGGACCACGCTTGCGCAATATCTCGATTGGCTGACGAAGCGGGGCATCTCGCCCAACGTCGCGTCCTTCGTCGGGGCGACCACGGTGCGCGTCCACGAGCTCGGCGAGAAGGACGTGCAGCCGACGCCCGAACAGCTTGGCCGAATGCGCGGGCTCGTCCGCGCGGCCATGAAGGATGGAGCGCTCGGGGTCGGCTCGGCGCTGATCTACGCGCCCGCGACCTATGCGAAAACGCCCGAGCTGACCGCGCTCGCGACCGAAGCCGCCAAATGCGGCGGCATGTACATCAGCCACATGCGGTCCGAAGGGAACAAGGTCCTCGAAGCGACCGACGAGCTGATCAAGATCAGCAGAGACTCCGGCGCTCCGGCCGAAATCTATCACTTCAAGCAGGCGGGACAGGCGAACTGGCCGAAGATCGACCCGATGATCGCCAAAGTGAACGCGGCGCGTGCAGCCGGCCAGCGGATCACGGCCAACATGTACACCTATACCGCGGGCGCCACCGGGCTCGACGCGGCGATGCCGCCGTGGGTCCAGAGCGGCGGGCTGGAAGCGTGGATCGCGCGCATGCAGGACCCTGCCGTCCGCGCCCGGCTGATCAGGGAGATGCAGCACGCCGCAGAGCGACTGGGAAAATCTGCTCCTGCTCGCCGGCGGAGCGGACAAGGTGCTCCTCGTCTCGTTCAAGAATCCCAAGCTGAAGCCGTTGACCGGCAAGACGCTCGCCGAGGTCGCCAGGATGCGCGGCAAGAGCCCCGAGGAAACCGCGATCGAGCTGGTTTCCGAGGACGGCAGCCGCGTCGGCACGATCTATTTCCTGATGAGCGACGCCAATGTGAAGCGCGAGGCCGGCCTGCCGTGGATGAGCTTCGGCTCGGACGAAGGCGCTCCGGCGCCCGAAGGCGTGTTCCTGAAGTCGAAGTCGCACCCGCGCGCCTATGGCAATGTCGCGCGGCTCCTCGGCCATTATGTCCGCGACGAGCATGCCGCGACGCTCGAGGATGCGATCCATCGCTTGAGCTGGCTCCCGGCGACCAATCTCGGCATCCGCGGCCGCGGCGCCCTCGCGCCCGGCTATTATGCCGACGTCGTCGTGTTCGATCCCGCGACCATCCAGGACCATTCGACCTACGAGAAGCCGGACCAGCTCGCGACCGGAGTCGACGACGTGTTCATCAACGGCGTGCAGGTCGTGAAGGACGGCCGCCATACCGGAGCAACCCCGGGCCGCGTCGTTCGCGGGCCCGGCTGGAGCGGCTGGCCGGGCGGCGGCGCCTGTCGGTAGCGATCGCGGAGCACGCCGGCGGCGCTAAGCACAACGCGTTTTCGCTGTCCTACAGCGTGACACCTGTGCTTCGTTTGACGGGTGAGCCACGGCAATCGACACGCATCGGCGTTCCCGGCGAACGCAACTGTCACCCTGCCGGACGCCCGCCGCCACTTGCGGAATGTCACCCTCCCGCACCGCTCGCAGCACCGCAAAGCCCGGCTTGAGGGTAACGAAGTGGAGGAAGTGGAAGACCCCCCGATTCCAAGCAGTCAGGGTGACACCATGCCTGCCGCCGCTGGCCAAGCGCAACCTCAGCCAATAGGGCCGCCGGCATGACCGACTCTCGCTATTTCTTCTGCGGCATCGGCGGCAGCGGCATGTTGCCGCTGGCGTCGATCGTCCGCGCCTCGGGCAACCGCGTGTCCGGCTCCGACCGCTCGCTCGACGCCGGCCGCACCGCCCCCAAGTTCGACTATCTGCGCTCGCTGGGAATCCAGCTGTTCCCGCAGGACGGCTCCGGCGTGCAGGACGGCACGACCCTCGTCACCTCCGCGGCGGTCGAGGAGACCATTCCCGACGTCGTCCGTGCCCGGGAACTCGGCCTCACCCACCTCACCCGCCCGCAATTCCTCGCCCAGCTGCTCAACCAGGCGCAGCGCAGTGTCGCCGTCGGCGGCACCAGCGGCAAGTCGACGGTGACCGGCATGATCGGCTGGATCCTCCACGCCGCGCACCGCCAGCCCACCGTCATGAACGGCGCGGTGATGAAGAATTTCGTAACCCCCTCGGCGCCCTTCGCAAGCGCCCTGGTCGGCGATCCCGAGTTGTTCGTCAGCGAGGTGGACGAAAGCGACGGCTCGATCGCGCTCTACCGCCCCGAAGTCGCGGTGCTGACCAACATCAGCCTCGACCACAAGGAGATGGACGAGCTTCGCGGCCTGTTCGCCGGCTTCCTCAACGCGGCGCGCAAGGCGGTCCTCAACCTTGACGATGCCGAAACCCGCGCGCTCGCCGAAGCGCTGCCGGACGACAAGGTGATCGGCTACGGCTTCGACGCCCCCGGCGCCGACGGTGATGGGCAAGGACCTGCAGCTGCTCAGTGACGGCGCGGCCTTCGCGCTTCGACGTCGACGGCGAAGGCCACGAGGTCCGGCTGAGCGTCCCCGGCCGCCACAATGCCTCGAACGCCCTCGCCGCCATCGCCGCCACCCGCGCCCTCGGCATCCGCGTCGAGGATGCCGTGCACGCGCTCGCCCGCTTCGAAGGCACCAAGCGCCGCCTGGAAACGGTGGGCACCGCGAACGGCGTCACCGTCATCGACGACTTCGCGCACAACCCCGACAAGATCGACGCCAGCCTGGCGACCTTGCGGGCGCATCCGGGGCGGCTGCTCATCATGTTCCAGCCGCACGGCTACGGGCCGCTCGCCAAGATGGGCGAGGAGCTTGCCGACAGCTTCGCGCGCGGTCTTGCGCCGGACGACCGGCTCTATCTGCCCGACCCGGTTATTTCGGCGGCACAGTCGATAAGAGCCGCGGCTCCGACTGGCTGGCGGCCGCGATCACGCAGCGCGGCGGCAGCGCCGAGCACCTGCCCGACCGCGCCGCCATCCGCGATGCAATCCTGGCCGAGGCCACCGCCGGCGACCGCATCGTCATCATGGGTGCGCGTGACGACACATTGAGCGACTTCGCTCGGGAACTCGTCGAAAGGTTGAGCGCTCGACCTTGATGGCCCGTCCCGCAACCGTCACCGGCTGGAAGCTCGGCGCGAGCGACCGCGAGTTGCTGCTGCGCCAGTTCCCGCCGGAATATGAGAATGTCGTCGCCGACCACGTCACCCTGCGCGTCGGGGCGACTGCCGAGACACCGCTGCCGCCCAAGCCGGTCGCCGAAGTCGTGGGCCGCGCCGACGATGGCATCAGTCTTGAATGCCTTGTGGTCTCCATCGACGGCACCACCGACCGCCCGGACGGATCGACCTATCACATCACCTGGTCGCTCGGCCCGACCCGCAAGGCGCGCGAAAGTAACGACGTGCTCCGCGACAAGGGCTGGCAGTATCTCGAAAAGCCCTTCGCCATCGAGCTGGAGCCGGCGCGCTTCTGATGGCCGAGCGAAGGCTGTTCCTCGACTGCGACGGCGTCCTTGCCGACTTCGACGCCGGCGCCAGGGAGTTATTCGGAGAGCCGTTCGACCGTTTCCAGGCCAGGCACGGCAGCCGCGAAACCTGGCGACGCATCGCCCGCGCCGGGAATTTCTACGGCAGCCTTCCGGAAATGGCCGACGCCCGAATCCTGTTCGACGCGGTCGAACACCTCGAGCCGACCATCCTCACGGGCCTTCCGCTCGGCTCGTGGGCGGCGCCGCAGAAGATCGAATGGGCGGCCGAACATTTCCCGGGCGTTCCCATCGTCACCTGCATGGCCCGCGACAAGCACCGGCATATGAAATCCGGTGACGTCCTCGTCGACGACCGAGAGAACCACCGCGCCGCCTATGAGGAAGCCGGCGTGATTTTCGTTCATCACAACAATGCGAAGGAGACTTTGAAAGCCCTGGCCGAACTGTTTGCGTCGGTGAGATTGCCGTGACCGTCGTTCGAGACCGATTAAGCAGCGGTCTTCAAATCGACCTTTTCGACCCATTCCGGCCAGAACACCGGCTCGCGGCCCGACCAGCCAGGCGCGGTCGCAGCGCTTTCGCTGATCGACTGGAGAAGGATCCGGCGGCGGTCCGGGTGAAGGTGCGGAAGCGCTGCGGCAGAGCAGAAGGCCGCCGGCAGCCACGGCCGGGCCGAGGCTCCGATCAGCCGCTCGTAGAGGAAGCGGTAGGCAGCGAAGTTCGGCAGCCGGTCCTGTCCGAGGTCGAACGCCGACAAAGTGATCAGCATGCCGATGAACGGGTCGATCATGTCGAGCCCGCTGTCGTCCGGCACCTGGAGGCGCAGATGATCGAGCTGCTTGTAGAGCCGGGCCTGGGCGCGGATCGACGCGGCTTCCGCCTCGTCGCGGGCCCAGCATTCGATGGGATCGCGCCGGCCGTAGGCGACGTCGAGGGAGCGGCGGATGTAGCGCTGCGTCGCTTTGGAAAAGCTCGCAAACTCCTTCATCTCCGAGATCAGCATCGCGCCGCTTGCCGGCTGGCTGGTCCGCGTAATCATGAACCCGACTCCTTGTTCCTGGGCGGGATCATGCTGCGGTTTTGGTTGCGAGATTCTTAACCACAGTCCCACCCCCCGTTCAGATTGAATCAGAGGGGGCGCACCGCGGCAAGGCCAGATATTGGCGCGGAGGGTCAAAACTGTGGATTGTTGATTTCCTGCAACGCCGGCGGGCAAGCGCGCCGCGGCCAGGGTCTATTCGGGAAAGCTCGAGGACGGCACCGGCTTGTCGCTCTGCCCGGGCTGCGTTGCCGAGGATGGGTCCGACGCGTCCATCGACTCGTCGCTGCCGACGTCGGCCTTGGCGTTGAGATCGTCCGGGTTGCGCTTGAGCTTGCGCTCGAGGTCGCGCTCCGGCGGCGCCGAGAAGACTGGCGGCGGCGGCGCAGCCTGCTTGTCGCGCTCGTCCCTGTTCTTCTCGCCTTCGGTCATCGCAATATCTCCCTGTCGGCAGTCAACGAGCATCCGGAAACGGCGTTCCGTCGACGTCGGACCGTTTGACGTTTCGACCGGAAGCATCCGCGCTTCTGCCAATGCTGTCTGCGGGAGTTCCAGAGGCTGCGCTTTCGGCGCAAAAGCGGCCGATGCTGATGATGACCCAGGCGCCCGCGAGAACCCTGTTTGCCGACTGGCGGCTCGCGATGAAGTCGATTCTCGGCTTCTGGCTGTTCTATGCTCTGACGGTCGTCGCCCGCGCCTTCCTCGGTTCCGACCCGCTGACTACGGTCGAGAACAAGCTCGCCGTCATCCTCGTCGGCATCGTTCTCACCACGCTCATCTATGCGGCGATTGCAGGCTTCGGCGCCGGCGCCTCGATCCGCCGCAAGGCCGGGGTCGCGGTCGTCGCGTCGGTCATCGCCTCGTGCCTGATGGCGACAGCGCTGATCTCGATCGAGGATCACCTCCGCCCCAACCGCGAGCAATTCCGCTTCCAGGCGCGCGAGGGCGTCACCGTCGTTGAGCAAGGCCGGCATCTGCGGATCGAGCGCAGTGCCGGCGAGCCGTTGGTCCTCACCCTCCCCAAGCTGAACCAGCTCGATGGCAACCAGCGCTTTCGCTACGCCGCCGACGCGGCGGTCATCTGGCTGTTCTTCTTCCTCGCCTGGAGCGCCTTCTATGTCGCGACGCAGGCGCAGTCGGTGGCGCTCGGGGCGCAGCGGCGGGCCGCGCAAGCGGAAGGTGCCGCGCAGGCGGCGCAGCTGCGGGCCCTGCGCTACCAGGTTAATCCGCACTTCCTGTTCAACACGCTCAATTCGCTGTCGTCGCTGATCATGGCCAATCGCGCCGAGGAGGCAGAGTTCGATGGTGCTGAAGCTGTCCAACTTCTTCCGCCAGAGCCTCACCCTGGATGCCGGCGCTGACATCAGCCTCGCCGAGGAGATGGCGCTTCAACGGCTGTACCTCGACATCGAGCGGGTGCGCTTTCCGAGGCGCCTCAAGGTCGAGATGAACGTTCCCGACAATCTCGAGAAGGCGCGGCTGCCGGCGCTCATCCTTCAGCCGCTCGTCGAAAATGCGATCAAACACGCGGTGTCCCCGACGCGCGATACGGTGACGCTGAGCATCACCGCTCGCGAAGCGGGCCCGGGCCGGTTTGCAATCGAGGTCGCCAACCGCGGCGGCCGCCCGCTCGCCAACAAGCCCGCCGACCTCTCCGGCACCGGAGTCGGCATCGCCAACGTCCGCCAGCGCCTGTCCGCCCGCTTCGGCTCGCTTGCCAGCTGCTCGGTCGGTCCGACGGCCGATGGCGGCTATCGGGTGGAGCTGCTTTTGCCGTTGGACCTTCATGACTGAGGCGCCGGTCCGGGTCCTCATTGCCGACGACGAGCCGCTCGCGGCAGAACGGCTGCAGCTGCTTCTCGCCCGTTGCGAGGGCGTCGCGCTCGTTGGAAGCGCAAGCGACGGCGAGAGCACGGTGCAGATGACCGACGCTCTGAACCCGGACCTGCTGCTGCTCGACATCGCCATGCCGGGTCTCGACGGAATTGAGGTTGCTCGCGCCCTCGCCGAGCGCCGCCCGAGCCCGGCAGTCATCTTCGTGACCGCCTTCGACCATTTCGCCGTGGCGGCGTTCGAGGTTGCCGCGGTCGACTATCTGATGAAGCCGGTAGAGCCGGCGCGGCTGCAGCGGGCGCTGGACCGCGCCCGCGCCTATCTCGACAGGCGCGAGAGCGAATTGGGCGAGGCGATGCCGCCGTCGCGGCATCTCGACGAGTTCTGGGCATCCGACCTCACCGGCCTCGTCCGGATTGCCGCCCGCGACATAGACCGGGTATCGGCCGAGCGCGACTACATGCGGCTCCACGTCGGCCGCCGAAGCTGGCTCATCCACCATTCGATGGCCGCGCTCGAGGAAGGGCTGGATCCCGAACTTTTCGTCCGGCTTCACCGCTCTGCGATCGTTCGCAAGGACTATATCGCCGGCTTCTCGCGAAGCCCGTCCGGACGCTGGATCGCCCGGCTGGTGGACGGCAGCGAGCAGCCGGTCGGCCGGCTCTACTCCGACCAGGTCCGCTCGATCGCGGGGCGTTGATCCCGCCTAAGCGCCAGATCGATCGCTGGTGGCGCGGTTCACCACGGCCGCAAGCGCAACGTCCCAGTTCACATTGCCGAGGGTGCGGAAGATGTCCGGGATCATCTCGACGGCGACGAGTAGGCCGAGCGGCGCAATCGGCACGCCGAGCGCGAGCGCGATGGGTGCGATCGAGCTGATGTAGCTGACTTCACCGGGAAGGCTGACCGCGCCATAGCTCATCACGGCGCCGACCGCCGTCGCACCAAGGATCTGCCCTAGGGTCGGGTGAAGCCCGAGCCAGTGCGCGATGTACACCGCGACCGCAACGTTCATCGCGGGTCCGGTGGCGCGGAACAGGGCCACCGCAATCGGGAGGGTGACGTCCGCGACTTGCGGACGGATGCCGATCGCCTGCGACGCGGTGAGCATCGCCGGCATCGACGCCAGCGAAGACCGGGTCGAGATCGCCACCGCCTGCGGAGCGATCATGCCTCTGACGAAAGCGCCGAGTCCGACGCGGCCGCCGATAATCGCGACCGGATACGCCAAAGCCCAGACCAAAATGCCAACGCCGGAAATGAGAGCGATATAGTGGCCGAGACCGGTGAACGCCGCTCCGCCGGCTGCCGCCCCGACGCTGAAGCCGAGCGCGAAGACGCCGAGCGGCGCGATCCACAGCACCCAGCCGATGATGACCAGAAGCGCATCGGCGATCGCCTCGAAGAGGTCGACGACGAGGGCCCGGCGCGCCTGCGCGAGCTTGCCGAGCGCCAGTGCGAACAGAAGCGCGAACACCACGAGCGGCAGGACGTCGCCGTTGGTGGCGGCTGCAAAGACGTTCCCCGGGATCACGCCCTTGAAGAAATCGGCGATGCCCGGAAGTGGAACCGCGGTCTTCTGCTCCACCCCGGCAAGCGCCTGCTGCAGCGCCGCGGCGGTCGAGTGCGCGAGCGGAAAGACGTGGGTCAGGAGCAATGTCGCTATCGCTCCGAACACCGCCGAGGCGGTGCAGAAGATCACGGTCCACAACACGCTGCGCCCGGCGATGCGGCCGCCCTGCGCCGCTTCCGCACTCCTCGCGATGCCGACGACCAGCAATGCGACGACGAGCGGGATGACCGTCATTTTCAATGCGTTGAGCCAGAGAGTTCCGACGAAGTCAGCGGTCCCGAGAGCCGCGGCATGGCCTTGCGGGCTCATCCATCCGGCAGTGGCGCCGAGACCGATGCCGGCGACGAGCGCGACCAGCGGCCAATAAGCGCGGGTCTTGCGGCCCGGCTGGGCCGCGGCCGGCGCCTCGCTCAACGCGGCTTCTTGAACTTGAAGATGAAGCGATCGGTTTTGCCGCGGATTGCCGGGTCGAACACCAGCAGCTCATGCGTGTCCGCCGGATTGCGCAGGATGTCGCTGCTGCCGACGAGGACAAAGCCGGCGCGGCGGAAATCGGCCTTGACGACGTCGGGATCGATCCGGTGCAGCTTGTCGACCGTAGCCCGTGTGTCGCTGTTGGGGTTGGCGATGTGGTCGATCACTCCGATCACCGCGCCCGGCTTCATCGCCGCATAGACCCTCCTGAGGAAGGCGGCCGGATCCATTCGCGGGATCTTGTTCTTGTCACTCTGCCAGTAGGTGTCGTGATAATTGTCGTTGAGGATCACGAAATCGAAGCTGTTCCTGGGAAGCACCGGCGCTTCGAAGGGACTGACCACGATCGAAACGTTCGGGTTCCTGGCGGCGAAGGCCGCGAACGCCTGCTTGGTTTTGTCGCTGTAGAATTGGGTCGGCTCCCAGACGGTGTCATGGCCGGTGGGACCAACAACGGGAGCCATGATCTCGGCCCAGTAGGCATTGCCTCCGAACAGATCGAGGACGTGCATGCCTCGCTTCAGCCCGAGGAACTGCAGCACCTGCGCCGGCTTGCGCGAGGAGTCGAGCTTCACATTGTCCGTCGAGCGGGACGGCGACGCCGCGGCGGCGGCGATGCTCGGAGCGGCGGGCGTGGCTGGCTTCGCAGCCAAGCCGGAGGACGCCAGGAAAAGTGCGACGGCGGATGCAGCGATGATGCGCATGGGAACCCCTCTGCAGCTTTGAAGCACCGCTTCTATCGCTCTCCGAAGCGACGCGCCAGCGCGACGGACTGACCGCAATTCGCGCCTTGCGCCCGTCGGATTGCAGCAATCGGCGCATCGCCGCCGCGGTTCGTGCGTTGATACCCCACGCACACCCCACCAATGGAGACCAAGGAATGACCGAACATTCGGAAAGCATCAGCACGCTCAACACCCTCATCGCCACCACGACGGACAGCATCAACGGCTACGAAAAGTCCGCGGGCGAGATCAAGGATCAGCGCCTTCAGCAGATTTTCCGCCAGCGCGCCGACGACCGCCAGCAGGTCGTCCAGAAGCTTCGCGAGGAAGTGCGGCGGCTTGGCGGCGACCCGGACGACAGCGGCTCCTTCCTCGGCAAGGCGCACCAGGCGTTCGAGGGCCTCAAATCCGCGGTCACCGGCGGCGACGAGAAGTCGATCGTCGACGAGGTCGAACGTGGCGAGGACTATCTGAAGGGCAAGTTCGAAACGGCGCTCGATTCGGACACGCTCAATGGCGACGCCCGCTCGGTCGTCGAGCAATGCTATCAGTCGGTGAAATCCGGCCACGACCAGATGAGCCAGTTGAAGCACGGCATGGAAGCGCAAAGCTAGGCTTCGCGCTGACCCGATAGCCGCTCCTGCGGGGGCGGCTTGCAGGGCGGTCCTCCGACGGGAGGATCGCCCTGATTTTCGTCAGTAGCCCATCAGGGCGAGCACTTCGCGGCGGCTGCGCTCGTCCTCGCGGAAGGTGCCCATCATCCGGCTGGTCGTCATCATGACGCCGGGCGTCTGGACTCCGCGCGCGGTCATGCAGGCGTGGCTCGCCTCGATCACCACGGCGACGCCCTTGGGCTGGAGGTGCTGCCAGATGGCGTCGGCGACCTGCGCCGTCAGCCGTTCCTGCACCTGCAGCCGACGCGCGAAGCCGTGGAGGACGCGGGCAAGCTTGCTGATCCCGACCACCTTGTGATCGGGCAAATAGGCGATCGCCGCCTTGCCGATGATGGGCGCCATGTGATGCTCGCAGTGCGACTGGAACGGAATGTCCTTCAGGAGGACGATCTCGTCATAGCCGCCGACCTCCTCGAAGGTGCGGCCGAGGTGAGCCGCGGGGTCCTCGCCGTAGCCACGGGCATATTCGCGCCATGCCTTGGCGACGCGGCGCGGCGTATCGAGCAAGCCCTCGCGGTCGGGATCGTCGCCAGCCCAGCGGATGAGGGTTCGTACCGCCTCGGCGACGTCGGTCGGGACGACGACGTCCGGAAGCGCGCCGACCAGGTCTCCATTCTCGGGCGTGCCCGTCATCCGCCAAGCTCCTTCGCGATGTCGTCCGCGACCCCCGCGGCCTGCCCGCGGATATCCGGGACAGCAACGATCTCCCAGAACCGGCCCTTCGTCAAAGGCCCGAGCGCCCAGAGATTATGGACGCCCGGGACTCGGGAACGCTCGTCCACTTCCAGCCCCATGCCGAGTTCGTCGGGTTTGATGGCTCCGTCGTCGAGAAGGTTCCTGAGCAGAGGATCGCGAGTGCGGCCGATCGCTCCCAACGGGCCGGTGCAGTTGAACACATAGTCGAACCGCTCGCGAGAGGTGACGTCCGCGCCGCGCCGCCGGAACTCGACCTCGACGCACTGGTCCTGCGCCTGCGCGGCGACGATCCGCCCGGCAACGATCTCCAGCCGGCGATCGGCGATCATCCGTGCAATCGTGTCTGCGACCTGCGGCGCAATCCGGTGACGGTGGACGTCCCACCAGGCGCGGGCATGGCGAAGGAAAGCGCGCTGCTCGGCCGGCGTCCAGGCCTTGCCAAAGCGCGTGCGAGTGCGGCCGCAGGCTATCGATCGCCGCGCGCCAGCCAGCATCGGCGGAGCGCTTGCGAAGCCAGCGAAGAAGCGCGCGCAATCGCTTCGGCACGTCCGCGATTGCGACCGGTGCCGCCTGAACGTCGGCATGTGCACGCGGGATCTGTCCCCGGCGGGACAGCGCGACGACGCGCCCGCGGTGGCCGGCGGCGTCGAGCGACAAGGCGAGGTCGACCATGGTCAGCCCGGTCCCGATCAGCATCGCGCTGCCGCCGGTTCGTGCGAGGCCGGCAACCGCCGCCCGGGCCGCCGCGCCCCACGGATTGTTGAGATAGCGCGGCCCCGCGGTCTCAAGGCCACGGAGCGGCTCAGGCTCCTGGTTGCCGTTGGCGAGCACCAGCGCTGCGGCATGAATTCGGCGCCGCCGTCCAGCTTGACGGTCCAGCCGTTTGCCTCGCGCTCGGCCGCAACCGCCGGACGATGCTCAATCTCGACCAACCCGCTCGCCAGCGCTTCCGTCAGCAAGCCCTTGAGATAAGTCCCGAAGAACCGGCGTTGGGCGAAACCCCTTGGCGTCGCCGCCGGCAGCTTCGAAATGCGCCGCGAAGTGGCCGGGGTCTTCCGCCAAGCGCGCTCATGCCCTCGGCGCGGACGTTGAGCAGGTGGGCGGGCTCGGTCGTCGAATAAGCAACTCCTTTCCCTGCCCTGCCGCTGCCGTCGATCAGCACCGAACGGACGCCGCGCCGGGCAAGCTGCACTGCGAGGATCGTACCGGAAAAGCCGCCGCCGACGATCGCGACCGGCGCGCGCCGGTCAGATTTCATAGTCGGGCCAGTTCTCCGGATTGGCCGCACCGGCACGGCGCCGGTGCATATGATCGTGCAGCCGCTCCACCGTCCGCCCCGCGGTTTGGGTGAACCAGCCGGGCACGGCAGCATGGACGAGGCAGGCAACTCCAGCACCGAGCAGTTCGGCGGAAATCCGCACCGCCCCGGCGCCATGCTTCGCCCAACTCATGCCGAGCGAGCGGGGATGGTCGACGAACAGCGCTTCATGCCCTTTCCAACCGCTCTCCGCGTGCCTTCTGCAATCTGGTGACCCCGACTGGATTCGAACCAGTGGCCCTCAGATTAGGAATCTGATGCTCTATCCTGCTGAGCTACGGGGTCGGCCGCCGTGTCGAATAAGGGCAGCGGTGCCGGCAATCAATTCGGCAATCAATTGACCTGTGTCGGGGGCACCACCGGCAAGGGCAGCGGCGCGATCGCAACGCCGTCCTCGACCAGCGACTTCGCCTCCGCGATGGTCGCCTGGCCATGGACCTGTTCGGGCGGGATTTCGCCGCTGTGCATGGCGCGCGCAGTGGTTGCGAACTGCTCGCCGACCCAGCGCGAATCCTTCAGCATCTCCGACTGAAGCGCCGCGAGGCGGGCCAGCGGCTCGACGCCGCCCTTGCGCGGCACTTGCGGTGCCATCGGCGCCTTTGCGACCTTGCTCGAGCCGCAGACCGGACATTCGACCAGACCGGCCGCGCACTGCTGGTCGAAGTCGCCGCTGGAGCGGAACCAGGCTTCGAAGGTCTCGCCGCCGTCCTGGCACTGGAGGTCGAAGACGATCACTGCCGCGCGACCTCGGCAATGTCGCGGCGGTGCTTGAGGGAGGGGATCCGCGACCGGACCTCGGAAATACGGGCGAGATCCACGTCGGCGAATCCGACGCCCCGCGCCTCGCCCATGTCGAGGAGGACGTCGCCCCACGGGTCGATCACCAGCGAATGGCCGAACGTGTTGCGGCCGTCCTCGTGATGGCCGACCTGCGCTGCGGCAACGACGAAAAGCCCCGCCTCGATGGCCCTCGCGCGCAGCAGGGTATGCCAGTGAGCGCGGCCGGTCGGCACGGTGAAGGCAGCGGGAACGGCGATCACGTCCGTTTCCGCTTCCGCAAGCCGGGCGAACAGCATCGGGAAGCGAAGATCGTAGCAAATGGTCAGGCCGAGATTGCCGACCGGCGTTCCGGTCACCACCACCGCGCCCTCGCCGGCGCGATAGGTCGCCGGATTCGCGCCAGCTCTCGCCGGTCGGAAGGTCGACGTCGAACAGGTGCATCTTGTCGTAATGGGCGCGGACCCGACCCGTGCGGTCGATGACGAAGCTGCGGTTGGCGACCTTGCCTTCCTCGGCCAGCACGGCAAGCGATCCGACGTGGATCCAGATGCCGTGCTCGCGAGCGGCGTCGCAAGCGGCGGCAAGCACGGGGTCATCCGCCTCGTCGCGCAGCTTGTGCCGCGCGCGCGCCGAATCGCGGTCCAGCAGGTTCGACATCTCAGGCGTGAACAGGATCGCCGCTCCGCCGCGGGCAGCCTCGGCCGTTGCGGCGACCAGTGCCTCGGCGTTACGCCGCGGGTCGATGCCGGTCGTCGACTGGAAGATCGCGATCCGCGTCATGCCGCGAGCAACGCCTCGAGCCGGCCGGCGCGCTCCAGCGCCATCAGATCGTCGCAACCGCCGACGTGGGTGCCGCGAATGAAGATCTGCGGGACGGTGGTCCGGCCGTTGGCTCGCTGGATCATTTCCTCGCGCTTGGGACCGCCGAAATCGATCACGATCTCGTGATACTCGACGCCCTTGCTCTGCAGCAGTCCTTGGCCCGCCAGCAATAGGGACACATGGTTTTGACGTAGATTTCAACGACGTGCACGACCCGGCTCCTTCCGGCCGATTACTTAATCGCATTAGGCGCAGTCTAACGCATCAACAGCGAAGGTTTCACCACGCGCGCCCAGCTGACCAGCTCAATTCTGCGCCGCCCCCGCCCGCTTGAGCGCCCGCGCGCAGGCCTCGGCCGTGCTTCCGGTGGTCAGGACATCGTCGACGAGGATAACTGTCTTGCCCGCGACAGCGGCCGGATCGCGGACCCGGAACGCGCCCGCGACGGCGCGCGGCGCTGCAGCGCGCTCATCCCCTTGAGCGGCGGCGTTCGCCGGGTCCGGCTCATAGCAAGGGCGCCGCCGGGATTCAGCAGGCGCCTCGCGAGCTCTGCCGCGACCAGCGCGGACTGGTTGAAGCCGCGCCCCACAACCGGCTCCGATGCAACGGAACCGGCACCAGCACTCGCTCGCCGCCGTCAGCGACCAGCGGCGCCATGAACCGCGCCATCGTCTTGGCGATTGCGACCTTGCGCCCGTATTTCAGACGGATCGCGAGCCCGCGCGAGATATCGTCATAAGCGACGGCGGCGCGGGTCCGGGCGATACGCGGCGGCCTGGCCAGGCACACGCCGCAACTGTCGGCCTCGGTTGCCTGCAGCGGCAGCCCGCAGGTGCGCAGCCGCCGGTGCCGAGGAATGCAACCTTGCGCCAGCAATCGGAGCAGAAGCTGTGCGCCTCCGCGACGATCACGCCGCACGCCGAGCAGCGCGGCGGCAGCGCGAAATCGAGCGCTGGCGGGCGGGCCCGGATGACGCTCGAAGCATCCGCTCGCTTGTCGCCGACGCGGCGCCGACGCACAAGCGCTGGCGATGCCAGCCGAGCTCTTCGACATGCGCCTGCGCGCGATGCGCCGCGACCGCGCCGCCCGGCTCGGACCGGAGCTGTTCCTTTACGAGCGCGTGTTCGCCGATTGCCTCGAGCGGATCGAGCTCATGCAGCGGAGTTTCCGCCGGGCCCTTCTGATCGGCTGCCCGGACGCACGTTGGGCCGATCGGCTGGGGCTGGTCGCGGCGATGTGGATGCGATCGACCCGGGACCATTGTTCGCCGCCGACCTCCACTGCGCCCGCAGCGGTCGAAGATGGTTGGGAGCCGCCAGCGGGACGCTATGACCTGGTGCTCGCCGCCGCCACGCTCGACACCGTCAACGACCTCCCGCGCGCGCTGCTCGCGATTCGGTTCGGGCTTGCACGCCGACGGCCTGCTTATCGGCGCGTTCTCCGGCGGCGACACGCTGCCGCAGTTGCGCCTGGCAATGCGCGCCGCGGACGAGGTGACCGGAAGCGCCGTCCCGCACGTCCATCCGCAGAATCGAGCCGGGCGCGCTCACCGGCCTGCTCTCCGCGGCCGGATTCGAAAGGCCAGTGGTCGACGTCGACCGGGTTTCCGTCTCCTACCCGTCGCTCGACCGGCTGGTCTCGGACCTGCGCCGGATGGCCGCGACCAATCTTCTGAACGCACGGGCACGGCGCTCGCTTCACGCCGCCAGTGGGCGGCTGCAAACGCGGCCTTCGCCGACAGCTGGAGACGGCGAGCGCACTGTCGAGACTTTCGAGATTCTGCACTTTGCCGGCTGGACTGCTGCGGCCACTCAACAAGGGTGAGCGGCCGTTAAGCATTTTCGGCGTAAAAGTTGTTAACCCCATGTCCGCTACACCCGCCGCGTGGACTGGACCAGAGGGAGGGTGGCGTGATCGCTATCCGGAAGATTTTGCGCAAGCTTCGCACCGACAAGCGCGGTGCGACCGCCATTGAATATGGCCTCATCTGCGCGCTCATCGTCATGGCGATGATGGTGTCGCTCGGCAGCCTCGGCGGCGGCGTTGCCGGCAAGTGGGGCAATATGGCGGGGACGGTCGGCAACGCGATGTAGTCTCGAAGGGTCGCTCGACGGTCGGCTCCCCTGACCCGCCCGCCGTCAGGCGATGGCGAGGAACTTGGCTCGGCGCTGCTTGAGCAGCTCGTCCGGGCCAAGCGTGCTGCACCCGTCGAGCTCTTCCAGGATCGCGCCCTTCAGCGATCCGATCGCCGCGTCCGGATCGCGCTGGGCACCGCCAAGCGGCTCGGGAACGATGCGGTCGATCACTCCGAGCGCAAGCAGGTCGCCGGCGGTGATCTTCATCGCTTCGGCGGCTTCGGCCGGCCTTGTCGGACGTTCGCCACAGGATCGAAGCGCAACCCTCCGGCGAAATCACCGAATAGACCGCATGTTCGAACATCAGCACCCGGTTGCCGGCGGCAAGCGCCACGGCTCCGCCTGATCCGCCCTCGCCGACGATCGACGGCGATCACCGGCACTCGCAGCGACAGGCACGCCTCGGTGGAGCGGGCAATCGCCTCGGCCTGGCCGCGCTCTTCGGCCTGAACGCCGGGAAAGGCGCCCGGGCGTATCGACAAGAGTGACCACCGGAAGGCCGAAATGGTCGGCAAGCTTCATCAGCCGGATCGCCTTTCGATAGCCCTCCGGCTTGGCCATCCCGAAATTGTGCTTGAGCCGTGACGCGGTGTCGTCGCCCTTCTCGTGGCCGATCAGCATGACCCGGCGGCCTTCGATCCGCGCGAGGCCGCCGACGATCGCCGCGTCGTCGGCAAAGGCGCGGTCGCCCGAGAGCGGCACGAACTCGTCGGCGATGCCGGCGACATAATCCTTGAAGTGCGGCCGCTCCGGGTGGCGCGCGACCTGCGCCTTCTGCCACGGCGTCAGCTTGGCATAGGTATCGCGAAGCAGCTTCGTCGACTTGGCCTCGAGCCGCCCGATCTCGGCGTCGATGTCGATCGCGCCGCTGTTCGCCGTCTCGCGCAGCTCGGCGACGCGGGTTTCAAGCTCGGCGATCGGCTTTTCGAAATCGAGGTAGGTCAGCATCTGGCCGGGCGGGTAAGCGCGAAGCCGGGAAGCGGTCAACGACGGTCGGCGAGCGGGTGGCGGCGTGTTGACCAGCTCGACCAGCCGCGCGCTGTCGACGTGGGTGTAGATCTGGGTGGTCGCGATGTCGGCGTGGCCGAGCAGCGATTGGAGCACGCGAAGGTCGGCGCCGCCCGACAGCAGATGCGTCGCGAAGGCGTGGCGAAGGACGTGCGGGCTGACCCGCTCGGGCGCGATGCCCGCGTCCGCCGCCATCCGCGCGGACGATCTGGAACAGCCGCACCCGGCTGAGATGGCGCTTGCCGCTCGGGAACAGCCATATAGCGTCGCGCGGCACGTGTTCGAGCCAGCGTTCCACCGCCGTTTCGGCACGCGACGAGATCGGCACCAGCCGCTCCTTGTCGCCCTTGCCGCGAACGATCAGGAACGGCTGCCCCTTGCGCAACGCGCCGCGCGGCAGGCTGACCAGCTCGGTCGCGCGCAGGCCCGATCCGTAGAGCAACTCCAGCAAAGCGAGGTTGCGAACCGCCGCCGCTTCGCCGCTCGCCGCACGATCCTCGGCCTCGCGGAACATCGCCTCGACTTCCGGTTCGTCGAGGATTCGCGGCAGCGGCCGTTCGAAGCGCGGACTCGGCAAGGCGGCCGAAGGATCGTCGGCGCGGAGGCCCTCGTCGACCAGGAAGCCGAAGAACCGCCGCAAGGCCGCCGAGCGGCGCGCGACCGTCGAGGGCGCAAGCCCGCTCCATTGCTCGCCGAGGGTTGCGATCTTGACGGAACTCGCCTGCCCGATCGAGCCGCCCAGCCCTTCCGCGGCTCGTTCCAGGTCGTTGCGATAGGCGGCGAGCGTGTGGCGCGATGCGCCGGCTTCGGCAGCCATCATGTCGAGGAAGCGATCGACCAGAGCGCGATCGTCCGCGGTCACGCCAGCATCGTCCTTCCGCGCGTCACGTGCGGGAAAGCGCCTCGGCGGCGATCATCCGCGCGGTGAAGTCCTGCCCGGTGTGCTCGAGCGCCGCCGTGACGTGGAACATGTGGGACGCGGGGACATCTTTCCACTGCGCGGTCTGGAACCCGGTGCCGGCGAGGAGCAGGACCGTCGCCGCCTGGCCTCGCCCCGCCGCGGCATCGATCATCTTAGTCCAGCTTGTGATGTGGCCGACGCCGAGCCCGTAGCGGCGGCTGAGGTCTCTGCGCCGTCCGATGTGTCGATCCGTCCAAGGCCGGCAAGCCCGGCAACGAGCAGCGCGCTGCGGACCTTGCCGGGCTGTTGTCGTTCTGATGAAGCTTCCGATCCGCCCGCTTCCGACATCCATTCGCGTGCCGTCGGGGGAGGCAAGCGCAAGCATTGCCCACGCCCGGTCGGCATTGTCGCCATCCATGCGCGACACCGCCCCTGCCCAGCGTGCGGCTGCGCGGTCGTAGCCGGCCGCAAGCATCGCCGAAATGAGCTCCGGAGCATCCTTGGCAAGCGTCGGGTCGGGATCGATCAGGCTTCGCCGCCCGTGCCACGACTGCCCGCATTGCCTCGTGAGTCAGCGGGTCCTTGGCGGCAGCCGATCAGCTTGCGGATCGCCGCGAGCCGCGCGTCTCGGTCCTTGCCGACGAACGCCTCCCTCACCTGCCAGGCATCGGTCGATCGGCAATTCGCCGGGATCGGTCGCATCGTAGATCGTCGAATAGAGATCGATCAGCGACTGCGAGGAGAAGACACCGAGGCCCGCCGGCGATCAACGCCGAGTTCAGCCGCTGGGCGGCCGGACAGCAGCGGCACCCGCGCTTCGAACGCGCGGAGCTGAAGCGAGGCCGGGTTGAGCAGGCGGTCGGGCGGAACGAGCGCCCGCCGCCGCCGACAAGCCGAACCGCCACGCGGTCAGGCTGTCGACCGGGTCCCACTCGATGGTCGTGGCCCGGCCGGTGTTCGCGCCGGCGCCGACGATCTTTTCGGCGAGCGCAAGGTCGATCCGCCGATGCGGCCGTGCCGCCGCGCATCGTCGATCTGCGCCGAGGCGCTCTCCGGCTCGCCGGCAAGGGAGGCGCACATCGCCGCGACCAGCGGGCGGATTCGCTGGCTCATACTGGCGGATGCCGGGTTCGAGCGGGCACAGCGCGGCTGGGTCGGCATTGGCGAGCGCCGACTGCACGCCGACCTGTACCATCTTGGGCGTGAAGCGGTCGGTATCGACGTCGGCGACGATCATCCGCGCCGCCGACGCTTCGCCCATCCGCAGCAGCAGCCAGGCGCGTTCGGCGGCCCAGTCGATCGGATTGACGTTGGCGGGTGCGTGCGCCTTCGCCAGCAGCGCGTCGCGAAGCGCCATGTGGACCCAGCGCGACGCGAGCGGCGTGTCCATGCTTCGCATCAGGCTCGACAGGAACGCGCCATCGGCGGTCCCCCAAGGGCTGCAGCGCCAAGGCCGAGCGCCGAGGGTCGAGCCGTCCGACGGCCCACGGATCGCGGCGCGCGAAGCCGGGATATTCGACCGGAGGCGGCGGCGGCGGCAGGCTCTGCGCCGGAGACTTCCTCGATGTTGCTGTCGCCGGCGTCCGGGGCGCTCGACAGGTCGCTTTCCGAGACGGATTGGTCGTGCTGCGCCGTCGGCGCCGGTGGAGTCGCGGCGGCGACGCTTTCGGCGGAGGCGCCTGCGCCTGAGCGGTGCCGGCTGCGGCGCGACGCCTGCTGCGCGATCGCCGGGATCGCGGCCGCCGAGCGCGGCGCCGCACACCGCGATCAGCAGCGTCTCTAGTGCGCATTGGCAGGTTGCGGCGACGTCGACCTGGATCGTGTGAGTCGGCTGCTCTCTCGGCAGCGTCGACAGCAGGACGAGCCCGCCAATGATGAGCACGAGGACGATGATGAGGATGGCAATGCGCGGCATGGCTTCGCTTCGATCCTTGCAATGACGGGCGGTTGAGGCGCTTTTGCCGAGGCGGCAACGCGCTGTATAGCCCCTTCGGTGAGCGAATTGTCACGAAGCATCTCGACCGGCCGATCGTGCTCGTCGGCCTGATGGGCGTCGGCAAATCGACCGTCGGCCGCCGCCTGGCGCGCCGGCTCGGCCTGCCGTTCGTCGACAGCGACGCCGAAATCGAGGGCGCGTCCGGCTTCTCGGCGGCCGAAGTGTTCGAGCGGTTCGGCGAGAAGGATTATCGCGACGGCGAGCGGCGGCTGGTCGCGCGGCTGGTCGACGGCCAGGTGCGGGTGATCTCGACCGGCGGCGGAGTCTTCGTCGATCCGCGCACCCGCGAGCTGCTCAAGACGCGCACGATCACCGTCTGGCTGGACGCGCCGGTCGAGGTGCTGGCGCAGCGCACTGGCCGCCGCGAACACCCGGCCGCTGCTTCGCACCGACGACCGCAAGGCGACGCTGGAGCGGATCGCCGAGGAAGAGCGGCCCGCTTATGCCGAGGCGCACATCCACGTGCGGAGCAGCGACGGCGCCCATCGCGACGTCGTCGATGCGATCGTCAAGGCGCTGGAGGATCACCTCGCGCGGCGCCGCTCCGCAGCATCGGCCAGCGCAGCCGCGAGCGACCTGAACGGAAGCAGGATCGCGGCATGGCGCGACCGGCGGGAGCGCGCCGGGGCAAGCGCGGAGATGCCGGGCCATCGCGGCTCCTCGTCCGAGCCGTCGAGCCAGCCGCGATCGAGTCGAGCGCCTGCTCGACGTCAGCCGGCCGTGCGCCCGATCGCGCCCTGCTCGAAGGAGCGCCGCCGAGGCCTGACCGAACGCGCAGGCGTGAACCTGCTGGCTGACAGCCCGACGCGGCCGTCGCTCCACCTGAACCACGTCCGCACCGGCTGCCGCAGGTCGGCGACCGAGCTCGGCAGCGCCGTCCTCGCGTTCCAGCGCGCGAGGCTCGGAGCGACGCCGCCAGCCGCAAGATTTCGGTCGTGTAGAGCGGTGCGTTCATTGCGCCGCTCCCACGCTCGTCCTGAGCGGAGCGCCTCAGCGCGCAGTCGAAGGGCGCTTGGACAATCCTCACGCAAACGCCCTTCGACTTCGCTCAGGACGAACGATAGAGTGGTCAAGCGTATCATTCCCGCCGCCAGGTCGTCCCGCCCGGCCCGTCTTCGAGCAACGATGCCCTCGGCCTTGAGCTCCTCGCGGATCCGGTCGGCAGTCGCGAAGTCGCGGCTCGCCTTGGCGGCGGTCGCTCGGCGATGCGCGCTTCGATCGCGCCCGCGTCGCCGTCGCCCTGGAACCAGCGCTTCCGCGCTGTCGCCAAGCAGCCCGAGCAACTGCGCCGCTCGCTGCGAAGGCGTCGCCGGATCGTCGATGCGCCGACAGCCGCGACAGCGCCAGCGGCGTATTGAGATCGTCGGACAAGGCATCGACCACGCCCGCATCAACCTCGCCCGGCTCGGCGTCGCCAGCCGCGCGATAGAGACCGGTCGAGCGTCGCCTTCGACTGCGCGATCAGCCCGTCCGTCCACGGCAGCGGCTGGCGGTAATGCGCGGACAGCAGCGCCAGCCGCAGCGTCTCGCCCTTGTGGCCCTGCGCCAGCAGCTCGTTCGGCGTGACCACATTGCCGAGCGACTTCGACATCTTCTCGGCGCCCATGTCGAGGAAGCCGTTGTGCACCCAGAAGCGGGCGAGCGGCGCGCCGCCGTGGGCGCAGCGGCTCTGCGCGATCTCGTTCTCGTGGTGCGGGAAGATGAGGTCGAGCCCGCCGCCGTGGATGTCGATGGTCTCGCCCAGATGCGCGCGCGATCATCGCCGAGCATTCGATGTGCCAGCCGGGCCGGCCGCGGCCCCAGGGCGAGTCCCAGCCGATCGACGCCGTCCGCAGCTCGGCTTCCACAGCACGAAGTCGGCGGGATCGCGCTTGTAGGGCGCGACCTCGACCCGGGCGCCGGCGATCATCTGCGTCGCGGTCGCGGCGGCTGAGCGCGCCGTAATCGGGGTCGCTCGGCACGAGAACAGCACATGCCCCTCGGCCTCGTAGGCGTTGCCGAGTCCGACCAGCCGCTCGATCATCGCGACCATCGGCCGGGATTTCGTGCGTCGCGCGCGGCGCGATGTCCGGCGGCGAGACGCCGAGCGCGCCCATGTCCTCGAGATAGAATGCGCTCGTAGCGTTCGGTGATCACCGATGGCTCGACGCCCTCCGCCTCGGCCGCGGCGATGATCTTGTCGTCGACGTCGGTGACGTTGCGGGCATAGACCAGGCTCGTCGGCGCCGAACTCGTGCCGGATCAGCCGCGCGAGCGTGTCGAACACCACCGCCGGCCGGGCATTGCCGATGTGGGCGCGGCCGTAGACCGTCGGCCGCAGACATACATCGTCACCCGCTTCGGATCGGCGGGACGAACGGCCGCTTCTCGCGGGCCATGGTGTCGTGAAGGCGGATCATTTGCGGATCGGCCCCGGCTGCGGCTGCATGCCGCCGCGCCTCGACCCAATCGACGATCGCCCGGCCGCTCGAATTCAGCAGCGGATAGGTGCGCGACTGGAGCATCCAGGCCGGGCGGTCGGACTGCGGGCCCCAGACCATGTCGGTGGCGAGGTTGGCGAGCAGGAAGAACAGGGTCGCGCCAAGCAGGCCCTTGAGCAGCCCGAACCCGGCGCCGAGCACGCGGTCGAACGGGCCGAGCACCGCGATGCCGCCGGGTCCGCCCGCCGATTGCCCGGGCAAGCAGCTTCACGGCGAGGAAGCTCGGCACGAACAGGATCGCGAAGGCGAGCACCGCCGCCGCGGCCGGGCTGGCGACGACGTTGCCGGTCAGTCCGGCCCACAGCTGCGCTGTGGAACAGCTTCAGCATCGCGATCGCCACCACCCAGGCGAGCAGCGAGATCACCTCGTGCACGAAGCCGCGGACGAAGCCGACGGCGCCGCCGCCGATCAGCAGCAGGAAGACGAAGATGTCGAGCGCGGTCACGGCGCTTCGGCTAGCCGAGCCGACGGCGCCTAGTCGAGAATGGCTTGTAGACCGCGACGCGCATCGGCGGCTGCACCCGCAACCGGGTCAGGCTGATCCCGGCCGCGATCAGCGCGGCAATGGCTGCCGCGAACAGCAGCTGGGGCGTCGCGCCGACGCCGAACAGATGGAACGCCGCGCCGACCGTCACCGCGCCGGCCGTCTGGCCGAGCAGCCGCGCCGTCGCCAGCATGCCGCCGGCTGCGCCCGAGCGCGGCTTGGGCGCGGAGCTGACGATGGTGCGGTTGTTGGGCGACTGGAACAGGCCGAAGCCGAGGCCGCACAGCGCCATCCGCCAGGCGATCTCGAAATTGTCCGGCGACGCGCCCATCCGCGACAGGGCGAACAGGCCGGCCGCGAAGATGGCCAGCCCGACGCCGCCGAGCAGCCCGGACGGCACCTTGTCCGCAAGCCGCCCGGCGAACGGCGCGGCGATCCCGACCGCGATCGGCCACGGCGTCATCAGCAGCCCGGTCGCGAACACGCTCCGGCCGAGCACCGTCTGCAGCAGGAACGGCATCGCGACGTAGGCCAGCATCTGCGCGGCGAACGACACGATCGAGGTCGTGATCGACAGAGCGAAGATCGGGATCCGCAGCAGGTCGATCGGCATCAGCGCGTTCGGCCTGCTCCAGTCGCGCCAGACCAGCGCCGCACCGGCGGCAATGCCGACCAGCGACCAGCGACCAGCCCGCCAGCGAGCCTTCGCGGGCGAACATCTCGCCGCCGAACACGATCAGGCCCATCATCGCGGCGCTGAGCGTCGCCGAGCTCCAGTCGAACGGCCGGCCGTGGCCGTCGGGCTCCGGCAGCGCCTTGCGCCCGATCGGCAGCGCGGCGATGCCGATCGGCAGGTTGATCAGGAACAGCCACTGCCACGGCCCGACCGCAAGGATCAGGCTCGCGAGCGTCGGGCCGACCGCAGCCGACACCGACAGCACCATCGCGTTGTAGCCGATCCCGCGCCCGAGCATGTCGGCCGGATAGGTCGCTCGCACCAGCGCCGCGTTCATGCTCATGATGCAGGCCGCGCCGACGCCCTGAAGCACCCGCGCCGCGATCAGCAGCGTCAGCGAATGGCCAAGCGCGCAGGCGACCGAGCCGATGGTGAAGATCGCCAGGCCGGGGATGTAGATGCACTTGTAGCCGATCCGGTCGCCGAGCGCCGCCAGCGGCAGCAGCAGCATGGTGATCGTCAGCTGATAGGCGTTGATGATCCACACCGAGCTTGCCGGCGACGCGCCGAGCTCGCGGGCGATGGTCGGCAGCGCGACATTGGCGATCGCCCCGTCGAGCACCGCCATGGTCAGCGCCAGCCAGATGCTCGCCATCGACCAGTAGCGGCGCGGGACCGGCAGGCCGTCCTGGTGATGACTTTGTCGGGGAGTGGTCTGGACGTTCACGATGGACGCCGCGGCCAACGAACCGCCACGGAATGGATGCGCTAGCCGGCCGAGAAGCTGATCCACCAGCTGCCGGAGATTGCCGAACTCCGAGAGGCGGAGCCCCTCGCCGCCCTTGACGCCCTTGGGCACCCAGCCGGCTTCGAAGCCGAGCTTGGCCGCTTCCTTGAGGCGCAGGCCCGCGTGCGCGACCGGGCGGATTTCGCCGGACAGAGCGATCTCGCCGAGCACGACCGCTTCGCTGGGGACCGGCCGTTCGGACAGCGCCGAGACCAGCGCGGCGGCGACGGCGAGGTCGGCGGCCGGGTCGCTCAGGCGATAGCCGCCGGCGACGTTCAGATAGACCTCGGCGGTCGCGAAGCTCATTCCGCAGCGCGCTTCCAGCACCGCGAGGATCATCGCCAGTCGGCCGCTGTCCCAGCCGACCGCCGCCCGCCGCGGCGTCGCGCCGGTCGCCAGCCGGACGACCAGCGCCTGGATCTCGACCAGCACCGGCCGCGAGCCCTCGATCGCCGGAAAGACGCTGGTGCCGCTGACCGGCTCGCCGCGATTGGTCAGGAACAGCGCCGACGGGTTCGGAACCTCGGTCAGGCCCGCGCCTTCCATCGCGAACACGCCGATCTCGTCGGTGCCGCCGAAGCGGTTCTTCATCGCGCGGAGGATTCGGTACTGGTGGCTGCGCTCGCCCTCGAAGCTCAGCACCGTGTCGACCATATGCTCGAGCACGCGCGGGCCGGCGATGGTGCCGTCCTTGGTGACGTGGCCGACGAGGACGACCGCGGTCCCCTGCTCCTTGGCGAAGCGGACCAGCTCCTGCGCCGAGGCGCGGACCTGGCTGACGGTGCCCGGCGCGCCTTCGATCAGGTCGCTGTGCATGGTCTGGATGGAATCGATGATCAGCAGCGCCGGCGCGTCGTCGCCGACCGTCGTCAGGATGTCGCGAACCGAGGTCGCGGCCGCCAGCCGCACCGGCGCGCGCGCCGAGGCCGAGCCGAACCGCGCGCAGCCGCACCTGCTCGGCCGATTCCTCGCCCGACACATAGACGACCTGCTGCCCCGCGCTCGCCAGCCGCGCCGCGACCTGCAGCAGCAAGCGTCGACTTGCCGATGCCGGGATCGCCGCCGACCAGCATTGCCGACCCGGCGACGATGCCGCCGCCGATCGCCCGGTCGAACTCGGCGAGCCCGCTCGGCAGCCGCTCCGGCAGCGCCGCCGGGACTTTCGAGCCCGACCAGCTGGATCACCCGCCCGCCGCCCTGCAGATTGTGCTTGGCGGCGAAGATGTTCGACACCTCGGCGGCTTCCTGGACCAGCGTGTTCCACTCCGCGCAGTCGGCGCACTGCCCCTGCCAGCGGGTCGAGACCGACCCGCAGGACTGACAGACGTATCGTGACTTGGGCTTTGGCATCGTCGGCATGGTCTAAAGATCGGGATGAACTGCGCAACAGCCACGCGACCCATTCGTTAACGCCGAGCGGGGGCAATCAGGAGAATCTCAATGCCCTATGCCAAGGCTCGCGACGGCTGCATGATCTATTACAAGGACTGGGGCAACGGCGATCCTGTCGTCCTTGTTCCATGGCTGGCCGCTGAGCGCGGACACCTGGGACGCCGCTGCAATGAAGCTGGTCGAGGCCGGCCACCGTTGCATCTTCCACGACCGCCGCGGCTTCGGCCGGTCCGATCAGCCCTGGGACGGGCACGACTACGATACCTATGCAGATGACATCGCAGCCGTGCTCGACGACGCCGGAGTCCAGGAGAAAGTCAGCACTCGTCGGCTTCTCGATGGGCGGCGGCGAGGTCGCGCGCTTCCTCACTCGATCAGGGCAAGGACCGCGTCAACAAGGCCGTGCTTGCAAGCTCGGTCGTACCGCATGTGGCCCAAAGCGATCAGAACCCGAATGGCGTCCCGGAATCCACACTCGAAGGACATGACCGAGCAGATGAAGACGGACCGCCCCGCCTTCATGCACAGCTTCTTCAAGACCTTCTTCGGGGTCGGAATGGTGTCGTCGCCGGTCAGCGACCAGGTGCTGATGAATGCCTGGCGGCAAGCGATGATGGCGGGCCTGCGACCGACGCTCGCTGCGGCGAAAGCCTTTTCGTACACCGACTTCACGAGCGACCTGAAGAGCTTCGACGGCGTTCCGACCCTCGTGCATCCACGGCACCGCAGACAAGACGGTGCCGATCGACGCGACCGGCCGGGTCGTCGCCGACAAGGTGCCGGGCGCTCGGCTGGTCGAATATGAAGGCAGCCCGCACGGCCTTTTCGAGACCGACAAGGACCGGTTCTGCGACGATCTCGTCGCGTTCCTCGGCGGCGACATGAGCCGCATCGACGAGGAAGCCGAGCAGCGCAGCGACGAGCGCTTCGAGGAGCCCGCTTACTAAAGACGCATGAACCCTCCCCGGCAGTGCCGGGCAGCAACTTCAGCAGCAGGGCAGACCTCGGGTTGGTTGCTTGATAAGGGTTGCCGTCATGGACGGCGCCCGCCCTCGCCCCGATCGGAGTTCTGCTGCTCGTCGCCTGTCTGATCGCGATGCTCTCGCGGCGGCTGGGCCTGCCGTACATCGTCGGGCTGGTCGTCGCCGGGCTTCCTGATCGCGCTGCTGCCCAACAGCCCGAGCTTCCCGCTTTCGCGCGAGCTCATCTTCAACGTCCTGCTGCCGCCGCTGGTGTTCGAAGCGGCGATGCAGCTCGAATGGAAGCAGCTTCCGCGACGAGCTTCCGCTGACCCTGGCTCTCGCGTTCGTCGGCGTCGCCATTGCGGCGGCAATCGTCGCCGGCGGAATGCACTGGCTGGTCGGCTGGAGCTGGATCGGCGCGGCCCTGTTCGGCGTTCTGATCGCCGCCACCGACCCGGTGTCGGTGATCGCCGCCTTCCGCGAAATGGGCTGCCAGCCACGCGTGTCGATGGTCGTCGAATCCGAAAGCCTGCTCAACGACGGCGTCGCCGCGGTCGGCTTCGCGGTCCTCTCCGCGATCGCAGCCGGTGCGTCGCCGACCCTCGGCAGCGTCGTGCCCGCCTTCCTGTGGACGCTCGGCGGAGGCGTCGCTGATCGGCCTGCGGTCAGCGCGCGCGATCCTGCTCGTCGTCGGCCGCACCGAGATCCGCTCGTCGAGATCACGCTGACCACCATCGCCGCCTACGGCTCGTTCCTGATCGCCGAACATGTCCACGCCTCCGGCATCATCAGCACGCTGACCGCCGGGCTGATGGTCGGCAACATCGGCTGGGACGCGGTTCGTGTCCGAGGAGGGCCGCGCCCGAGTCGCACTGCCGCCTGGGAATATTTCGCCTTCCTGGCGAACAGCTTCGTCTTCATCCTGATCGGGATGAACGTGGCGCAGCAGCCGCTTGACGCTCTGGGCATCGGCTCGGACGCGGCGGTCGCGATCCTGCTCGTCCTCGCCGGGCGCGCCCTTGTCGATCTATCCGCTCGCCGACGCTGTTCCGTCGTTCGCGCTGGCGCCTGCCGAGATCCTACGAGCACACCTTGTTCTGGGGCGGCCTGCGCGGCGCGCTCGCTCTCGCCCTGGCGCTCGCGGTTCCGGCAATCGTTCCCGGAGCGCGGGGCGATCATCCTCATCGCCTTCGTCGTCGTCGCCTTCTCGATCCTGGTTCAGGGCCTGACGATGCCGTTGCTGATCAAGCGCTCTGCGCCTCGACCAGCCGGAAGCCGGCGGAAGCCGGCAGTTGCGGCGCCCGCGCGCGCTGTGCTAGCCGCGGCCGGTGAGCCTGCTTCCAGAACCCCTCAGAATTGCCGGCATTCCGCGCCTTCTGGGTCGCGCGGCTGAGCACCACGGTCGCCCAGATGGCGATGGTGATCGTCATCGGCTGGCAGGTCTACGACATCGCCCGGCACAGCATGGGCACCGACGGCGCGGCGCTGAGGCTCGGGATCATTGGCCTCGTCCAGTTCGTGCCGCTGTTTCTGCTGACGCTGGTGACCGGCTGGACCGCCGACCGGGTCGACCGCCGCTGGATCGCGCGCGCTGTCGGTCTCGCTGGAATTGCTCTGCGCGCTTGCGCTCGCGGCACTGGCCTGGACCCACACGACCACCCTGCTCTCGCTGTACGTGATCGCAGCCCTGCTTGGCGTTGCGCGCGCCTTCGCCGGGCCGGCTCTTGGAGCGCTCGCTCCCAACCTGGTCCCGCGCGAGATCCTGCCGCGCGCCATCGCCTTGTCGTCGATTGCCTGGCAGACCGGCGCGATCGGCGGCCCCGCACTTGGCGGCTATCTGTACGCGCTTGCGCCGGTCGCCCCATATGCCGCGAGCGCGCTGCTGTTCGTGATCGCGCTGTTCGGCCTGTTCGCGATCCCGACGCTGCCGCGGCCCGAGCTCGACCGCTCGCGCCAACCATGGCGGCAAATGGTCGAGGGCCTGCGCTACGTCCGCCACAACCGGCTGGTGCTGGGCGCCATCAGCCTCGATCTGTTCGCGGTCCTGCTCGGCGGCGCGACGGCGATGCTTCCGGTGTTCGCCCGCGACGTCCTCCATGCCGGACCCGAAGGGCTCGGCCATCTGCGCGCCGCACCCGCGGTGGGAGCGACGCTAACCGCCGCCTTCTTCGCCGTGCGACCGCTCAAGACCAATGTCGGAACCAAGATGCTGGTCGCCGTCGCGGTGTTCGGAGGCGCCACCATCGTGTTCGGCGTATCACGATCGATGCCGCTGTCGCTCGCCTGCCTGGCGCTGCTCGGCGCCGCCGACATGTTCTCGGTCTATGTCCGCCAGTCGCTGATCCAGCTCTACACGCCCGACGAGATGCGCGGCCGCGTCGGCGCTGTCTCCTCCCTCTTCATCTCGGCGTCGAACGAGCTCGGCGAAGCGGAGTCCGGCTTCCTCGCCGCGCTGATCGGGCCCATACCCGCGGTCATCGCCGGCGGCATCGGCGCGGTCCTGCGTCGTCTTCCTGTGGGCCTGGAAATTCCCCGAGCTGCGGCTTGCAAGAAGCTTCGACGCACCCGATTTGAGCCGCTCACACACGAAGGAGAGCCTGGGATGAAGGCCGCAAACGTCCTCGAGACCATCGGCAACACGCCGCACATCCGCATCAACCGCCTGTTCGGCGACCGCGCCGAAGTGTGGATGAAGTCCGAGCGGGCGAACCCCGGCGGCTCGATCAAGGACCGCATCGCGCTGGCGATGGTCGAGGACGCCGAGCGCTCCGGCAAGCTCAAGCCCGGCGGCACCATCATCGAGCCGACGTCCGGCAACACCGGGATCGGCCTGTCGATGGTTGCAGCAGTCAAGGGCTACAAGATCATCCTCGTGATGCCGGAGAGCATGAGCATCGAGCGGCGCCGGCTGATGTTGGCCTATGGCGCCAAGTTCGACCTCACCGCCAAGGAAAAGGGCATGCAGGGCGCCGTCGACCGCGCCCGGGAGCTGGTCGAGCAGACGCCGGGCGGCTGGATGCCGCAACAGTTCGACAACCAGGCGAACGTCGAGGTGCACCGCCGCACGACGGCGCAGGAGATTCTGCGCGACTTCGCCGATACGCCGATCGACGCGATCATCACCGGAGTCGGCACCGGCGGCCACATCACCGCCTGCGCCGAAGTGCTGAAGCCGGTCTGGCCGAACCTCAAGGTGTTCGCGGTCGAGCCGGCGCTGGCGCCTTTGCTCAGCGGCGGCAAAGCCGGCCCGCACCCGATCCAGGGCCTTGGCGCCAACTTCATCCCGAGCATTCTCAACACCGGCGCCCTCGACGGAATCATCGACGTGGATGCCGAGGATGCGAAGGAAATGGCGCGCCGCGCGGCTCGCGAGGAAGGGCTGCTGATCGGCATGTCGTCGGGCGCCGCGCTTGCCGGCGTCGAGATGAAGCTCCCCGAACTCGGCGAACGGCCGCGCATCCTCACCTTCAACTACGACACCGGCGAGCGCTATTTGTCCGTCCCGGACTTCCTCCCGGAAGAGACTGCTTAACGGCCCGCTAACCTTACCCGTTCGCGTCGTTGTTAACTCGCTGCGCGCTAAGGCTTTCACGGTAGCGCGCAGCCTGACGTCAAAGCCGCGCTGCCTGTGGGGTGAGGTGAGCGGGAATGCGGCGAACGCTGTTCGGCAAGAATCCGGAAGTCGAGTGGATCGGGCCGCAGAGCGCGTCGCCGACGGAAGCCCTGCTGTTCGACGTCCGCGACCACGAATCGAGCACCGATGGACGGCTTGCCGAGCTTCGCGTCGCCGGCTGGACGTTCGTGCCGTGGCTGCTTCTTGCCGGTCACCTGATCATCCTCTTGAGCCTGGTCATCGCTCCGGCCGCATTCAAGTCGTCCTCGGCAGTGGCTTCCATCGTGCCGATTGCCATCGCGCTGGTTCTCGACACTGCCGCCGGTCTCGTCGTCCGACGCTGGCGCGGCCTGCAGTTCGCACCGCATACCATCGGCCGGCTCATGTGCGGCTATGTCGCAGCGACGGGCCTCTGCTGCACCTTCGCAATCGGCGCATCGCAGACACTGAACGCGCAAGCCGGGGCCTTTGCGATCGTTGCGCTCGCCGTCGGCCTGCTCATCCGCTGCATCGCGTCGGTGACGTCGCCGCCGCTCGCCGTGATCAATGTCGTCGTCGCGCTGGTCTCGACTCCGCTTCTCGCGGCGAACCTGCTTGCGAGCTGCGTCAGCAACGCGCTCGCCCTGCTCGTCCTCGCCTACACCATCGCGATCACCCGCAAGTCGATCGCCGGCGGCCGCAAGCGCCTCGGCGTTGAGTGGCAGGCGCAGAAGGCGCTGAACTTCGTCGACGAGTTCGAAAATACCGGCCGCGGCTGGTTCTGGGAAACCGACCCACTCGGCACCCTGTCCTACGTCTCCAACCAGCTCGCCGACGATTTCAAGTGCGAGCCCGGCGCGCTGCTCGGCCGCCAGTTCACCGACCTTCTATCGGTCGACACCAACGGCACGGACGTTTTCGAGGAGCGCAAGACGCTCGGCTTCCACTTGTCCGCCAGATTCCCGTTCTCCGACGTCGTCGTCCGCCCGGCGAGCGACCAGGACGTCCACTGGTCGCTGTCCGGCAACCCGATCTTCGACGAGCGCGGCCGATTCCTCGGCTTCCGGGGCATCGGCACCGACCTTACCGAACAGCGCCGCTCGGAGCAGGAGATCACCCGTCTCGCCCGTTTCGATTCGCTGACGGGCCTGCCGAACCGCGCGATGATGCGGCAGACGCTCGACGAAGCGCTTCGCAATGCCGCCAACCGCCAGAAGGGGTGCACCCTGTTCCTGATCGATCTCGATCGCTTCAAGAACGTCAACGACACGCTCGGCCACCCGGTCGGCGACGCACTGCTTCGCCAGGTCGCCGACCGCCTGAAGTCGGTGATGGGCCAGCACGGCCAGGTCGGCCGCCTCGGCGGCGACGAGTTCCAGGCGGTGCTTCCGGGCATGGTCGACATCGGCCTGATCGAGTCGCTTGCCCGCACCCTCATTGAGCAAGTTTCGCGCCCGTACATGATCGAGGGCCACAAGGTGACGATCGGCGCATCGCTCGGAATTGCCATCGGCGACCCGGGCCGGACCGGCGCCGATGCCCTGGTGCGCAACGCAGACCTCGCATTGTACGCGGCGAAGGACGCCGGACGCGGCAAGCATTGCTTCTATCAGCCGTCGATGCATAGCGAGGCGGCCGAGCGGCAGCTGCTCGAGAACGACCTTCGCCTGGCGATCGAACGCGGCGAGTTGAGCGTCGCCTATCAGCCCGTCGTTCGCACCGCGGGTGAGGAGATTTCAGCCTTCGAGGCGCTGGTTCGCTGGACTCACCCGACGCGCGGCCCGATCTCGCCGGACAAGTTCGTGCCGCTCGCCGAGGAAGCCGGCCTCATCGGCCCCATTGGCGAGTGGGTCCTCCGCACCGCGCTGGAGGAAGCCGCCCGCTGGCCGGACCATGTCCGGATTGCGGTCAATCTGTCGCCGCTGCAGTTCAACGACCCGGCCATCGTCGGCGTCGTTGCCCGGCACCTCAACGAAACGGGCGTGCGTCCCGACCGGCTGGAGCTCGAGATCACCGAGGGCGTGTTCCTCGCGGACGGCGACTCGACGGACGAGACGTTCGCTGGGCTCAAGAAGCTCGGCGTGCGGCTGGCACTGGACGATTTCGGAACCGGCTACAGTTCGCTCGGCTATTTGAAAAAGGCGCCGTTCGACAAGATCAAGATCGACCAGAGCTTCGTTCGGGGCGCGGCGTCGGCGGCGAACCGCAACGCCGCCATCATCCGCGCCATCGTGACGCTTGCCGACACGCTCGGCATGGATACCTGCGCGGAAGGTGTCGAGACTCACGATGACCTTCAGCTCATCCGGGAGCTCGGGGTCAGCATGGTCCAGGGCTACATCTTCGGCCGGCCCGGTCCGTGCGAGACCGCCCGCGAACTCGCCAACCGGGTGACGGTGCAGGCGGACGGATACCAGTGCATCCGCGAGCCACGCCACCGGCTCATGCGGCGCGCGATCAGCTGCATCGAGGGCCGCAACGTCGAGCTCAAGCTGCGCAACATCTCGTCGATGGGGGCTTTGGTCGAATGTTCCGAGCCACTCGCTCCGGGAACGCAGATGACTATCGACATCATCGGCGTCGCTCCGGTGCGCGGGATCGTCCGCTGGGCCCAGGAAGGCAAGTTCGGGGTCCAGTTCGTCGAGCAGTTCGATCTCGCCCGGCTCGCGCCCAAGAAGGAGCGCCAGGAGGCGCAGGGGATGAAGCCCTGGTACGTGGAGCGGCGCGCCAGCTAGATCGGCCATGCAAAAAGGAGCGCCAGAAACCCGGCGCTCCTTCCTTGCGAACCTCTGACGGCTGTCTAGCGGCGGTTGATGTCCACGTTGCGGACGTAGCCGCGGTAATCGACGTCGCAGCGGAACGACAGGTCGGCGGCATTCTGGTAGCCGTAGCCGAGCGCTCCGTAGGCACCGACACCGTAAGCGCCGTAGTTATTCATCGCATAGCGCCCGCTGCTGGCCAGTCCGCGAACGCGGGTCGTGCCGTTGTTGCGGGCCTGAACCTGGGTAACCGCGACCACGCGGCCGGTCGTATTGGCGCCGAGAAGAGCGCCGATGATCCCGCCGATGCTGGCGCGATTGGCTAGCCGGCTCTGGACCGCCGCCATGCACTGCTGCGACGCCATGTTGGTGTTGGCGCCATAAGCATAGCGCTGCGAATAGTTATTGTAGGGCTGGGTATAGCCGTAGGGCTGCGAATAGCCGTAGGGCTGCGAATAGCCGTATGACTGCGAGTAACGGTAGGTCGGCTGTGCGTAGCCGTAATATTGGGCAGAAGCGGGCGCGGCTGTCGCAATCGCTGCAAGTGCAGCGCCGGCCCCAAGCATCATTTTGGTCATGGTCATGGCAAATCCTTTCCAATCGAGTTGGACAGTTCGCTCATGAAAACGCCCGGACAGGCTGAATGGCTCTGATTTCGTCCTGCAGCGACCTCGCTTCGTCGTGCGCAGATGAACGCCGGGTAAACGCCGTCTCGCCAATGATTTGAACGCACGCGGCGTCAGGCGGCCAGAAGCGCTCCGCGGTACAGCCGGTCCTCGAGCGTCTGCCCGGCCCCGAGCGCGACGCAGCTCAGCGGATTGTCGGCGACCCGGACCGGCAGACCCGTCTCATCAGCAAGAACCGCGCTGATCTCGCGCAAAAGCGACCCGCCGCCGGTCATGGTGATGCCTTGGTCGATCACGTCAGCGGCGATCTCGGGCTGGGTGTGCTCGAGAGCGACGCGAACCACCTCGACGATGCGGTTGACCGGCTCTGCAAGCGCTTCGGCGACCTGCGCCTGGTCGAGCGTGATTTCGCTCGGCACGCCGCGGCCGACGTCCCTGCCCCGCACGTGGCTGACGAGCGGCGGACCGCCGACCTTCACGCGCGCGGTGCCGATTTCCATCTTCACCCGCTCGGCCGTGGCCTCACCGATCATCAGGTTGAAGTTGCGGCGGACGTAGGCCGTGATCGCCTCGTCCATCCGGTCGCCGCCGATCCGCGCCGAGCGGCAGTACGCGAGACCCTGGAGCGAGATCACGCCGACCTCGGTCGTGCCGCCGCCGATATCGACCACCATCGATCCGATCGGCTCCGTCACCGGCAGCCCGGCTCCGATCGCGGCCGCCATCGGCTCCTCGATCAGCGAAACGCGGTCGGCGCCGGCATTGGTCACCGCGTCGCGGATGGCGCGCCGCTCGACGCCGGTTGCACCCGACGGGATGCAGATGACCACCTGCGGCCCGCGCGAGAATCTGCTCGGGCCGCCGTGCGCCTTGCGAATGAAATGCTTGATCATCTCCTCGGCGACTTCGAGGTCGGCGATGACTCCGCTGCGCAGCGGGCGAATGGTGCGGAGATTCTCGGGCGTCTTGCCCATCATCAGCTTGGCATCGTCGCCGACCGCGCGAACCTTGCGCACGCCATTGATCGTTTCCATCGCGACCACCGACGGCTCGCTGGCGATAATTCCGGTGCCGGCAAGATAGACGACGGTGTTCGCCGTCCCGAGATCGATCGCGATGTCGCGCGACGCAAAGTTGAACAAAGACCGCACGCGCGCCTCCCCGAAAACACTGATGAGATGCCGAACCCC
>CAWGRB010000001.1:0-31157 GCA_963824845.1 uncultured Alphaproteobacteria bacterium | reverse complement strand
TGGTGTGATGAAGATGGATGACCACTAGCGTGGAGCACCTGGCCAAGGGTGAGGATAAACTGCCACGATTGCCCATGACTTCACGCTCCGCCGCGGTGGGTGGATCCATAATGTAGGTGTAGCCGCTGGAGATATTCGCTGCCCAGCGGCACGGTGCCGAGATGAGGCTGAACCACGACCAGCCACGCGATGTTTGGGCACCAAGGCTTTGTGTTGAGCGTGATGGATTAATGCAACATCCCCATCGTGGGACAGGAATGGGCGAGCCACTCCTTCTCAGAGCGCGCCGACGACGGCGCTGCCCCGCCGTCTGGCCGCGGCCAACCCCAGCAGAGCGCGGGGTGAGGGATGCCTCGCGGGCCACCAAACTAACACGAATGCTATTTGAGGTACACAATCCCAGGCCTCGACGCAGCGATTGTAGGCCATCATCAACCAACCAATCGAGTGCCCTTTTGGTTGTAGTTCGTGGATCAGATACAGCTGACTGTGCTATTCATCGCTGCCTTTTTATGCACTCGGTTTCCCTTTTATGTGTGTATTTCATTAGCTCTTGGTCGGCGGAGCTTCCCCCTCCTCCCATTACTATATATAGGAACATGAGCCTGTCATTGGTGCTTGCCTTCATCCAAAGCATGTCTTCTAGAAAATAAAAAGCTGCTCTGAAATCAAAGTGCTTTTCTCCAAAAAGTTTGATAGACGCAAAACTCAGATATCTTTTACGTTGAGACCATGGTGTATATGTACACTAGTTTGTAATATTCCCATATGATGGTCTGCGTGTGGAGGGTATTCGTAAATATGAGCCCACTAGCGTCGCAGTTTTGGGGGCAATTCTATTAGGGTTCGGCATCCAGCAATTTTTCTGAAGCGGCACCGGATTTCGATACGCTATGACATCAATGCCAAGAGAACTGTCCAGCAGACTATTTGCGCTAAATCAGTCACTCGGCATTCGCCGTTACCGCAGCCGCAATGCCCGGAGCCGCTGAACACTTTTTGGTATTCGTCATGATATAAATCGTGCTTATAACCTTCGTCACCGGGCGCTTCACCGAGTGGCACTCCTTCAAACAACATGGCGGAGCCTGACGCCCGGTCAGCACGAACATGAGCCCACTTTGTAGCGGCGCCAATAAGCGCTCTTCGCCGTGTGATGAGCATGACAGCCTCTCCTGACTCGATAGAGTACCGGCTCGTCTGACCGACCACCGCAGGGGTACGGAGGGTCATCCCGATTGGCGGGCAGTCCAGCGGAGCCAGCTACGTTTTCTGACCCGGAGTTCGCAGTCGGCTGCAGCCAAGCGCTCGGGCTGCAACTTAGTTCCAAGTCCTCCCGGTCATTGGTAGATGAAGCCGTTGCGGATGTCCGGCAACTCAGTTAGAACTTCGCGGTACCAGCCTGGGAACCGTATGAACCGTCTCCTGCACCAGCGTATCGGGGCAGTTAAGCGAGAGGTGCAAGGAGGTGGCCAACACCACCGGGGCCAGTGCAGTCGTGGGGCGCTACTGGCCGACCCCAGGCTTCGGCGAGTGTCGCAATTTTCTTTGCCTCGCCTATGCCGCGCGCACCAGGGAGATAATATCCTAATATCCCACCACTGTCACCTGCAATAACTCGCGGAAGGTGCGCCGGGTCGCAATTGTCTCCGCCCGCGCAGATCGGGTGTCGGTGCGAGCGCGCGCAGGCTGGCGAGGCAGGCTCCGCGTTGGCCATCTTGATCGGCTCCCTCGACCCAGAATCGTGCTGGAATTGCGCCAAGGCCAGTGCAACTGCAACTCAAGCTGCTGGCGAGTCGGCAGAGTGAGTGTAACTCCGCCATGACGTCCATCTTGCGGCCCACCGCGTTGTGGAATCTTGCCGAAATGGTACAACAGGGGTGTCGTCGAGCTCGGGTTGGTGGATACCGGAAAGCTGCACCCCGCTTTCTCACAGTGCGGAAGTCGGAACCGCCACAATCCCTCCATTGCTGCGACGCCCTGCTCGAGTAGGGAGTGCGGCGAGTTCATGGCTCGATCGGCAGGAAACGTGTTCCAAGTCCTCGCAGGGCCTGCTAGCGAGCCATCCCGTCTCACAGGCTTGAGTCCCCGCTTCTTTGCCCGCCTTGGGCATGAATGTAGCGGTAGTGGGCGCACGTATTGTAGATCTGGCACCTTTGTCATGCGAGAGGGCTGCTGGAGGGACTGGAATAGTGGCTGTCCCATCGCCTGGCCGAAACAGATCCCTAGAGCGATGTCCACGGGCCGAGGGAGCACCCACCCCCACCCCCGCTTCCTGCAGAAGCCGAGGTATTGATTTCTCTGCAATGCCCTTTACCATGGTCGATTCTGCAGCTGTGAGTTTATCGAGGAGCAGCGGCGCCACTGTCTCATGGATTTGCGCCTCTCAGTGCGCGGGGACCAAAGAAGGTCTCACCCAGGCCGATCAGTCCCTCGTCCGTGTGGACGTGGACCCAGAGGTGAGATTAGGAAACTTGCTGAGTTCTGACTGTCTCCGACAGCGGCCATCTTTATGGTGTTTCACCCCGAATGCGTTGCGCCGCTGCGCCATGAGCCGATAAAGCATGGTCCCTCTCTGGAGAAACTGGGCCCACTTCTAGTGCGCTTTTTCGAGCGCGCGGCCACGTCATCATTGCCGGGCCCCTAATTAGCGCCTCCATCCTGCCTTCACCAGGGACCGTACCAGTGGCGAATTCGTCGGAGAAAGCGGCAAGAGTGGGGCTGAGGCCTGGATTAAGGTGCCTGTCGTTAGCTCAGGCCAAATGACCGCTCTGATGCCTGCTTTGGTGTAGGTGGACCTCACCAACCGCCTATCAGTGCGTCAACCGCGGTGTGGATGCATGCGTGCCATGCTGCTATGAGATTTCAAAGCAGGCGCATCTATGGTTGGTATTCGGCTAAAAAGTTACCAACTGCACTCAGTGAGTGCTATCAGCCAACGCGCGCCCGTGGTCGAGCTTTGACGCGGAGCACGTTCAGATGTTTCATGACAAAGGTACGAATAATCTCAAATAGGTCTATGTAACTGCGTTGGCAAGCGCAGCGGCGGACGCAATTGGGTCTCTGTTTGGCGCTTTTCGGCTATCTCTCTAACTCACTGAGAATTTGCGCGGAACCCGGAAGCACACGGGAATGTGCATGTGAACGGCGCCGCATCGAACAATCTCTTGTCATACCAGCACGAACTGATCGGTCCTTTTTGCCGAATTTTCCGACCACGCCGGCTTTCTTCAAAGGCTTCCTGCGGAGCCGCAGCGCGGTGGCGGCGTTCCGCTCTGCGGCCAGCCTTTTGGAATTATCCATCTTCGTCGCGGGCCGCGAGAGATGTTACTCAGAAAACTGCATCTTGCATTTTCTATTTCTCGATAAGGAGCAGGATCATAATTCCAATGGCTGCAATTCCGCAACGCCCCTTGCCGGCTCTTTTTAAGTCTTTTCACTGATTTCCGCACTGCGTTTGCAGTTTGTCATTGGTTTGCGCTGTGACCAAGAAAATCCCTCAGGTTTGTAACGTGGCTCACTGCAGATTGGCAGCGGCCAATGGGTCGCGCGGCGCCCAGCACCGGGAATGTACTTGTGATGTTCTGTTTGGAACAACTTCTATATTGATGATTTAAAATCTGCGGATAAGATTTAGCGAAAAGCCGACGAAATTCTGAGCAATTTCTGGAACAACATCATCCTGATGATTGGTGCCCCTAATTGGGCGGTTCCCTCCTGCTGAGATGAGCATCGTCGCGATCTTGAATAATGTCTGTGTTTGCTTGGAAACATGAACCGTCCGCGGCTCCGCCAGAAGCTACCCGGGAAATGTTCCGTGAGGTGCCCCAGCCGCGCGCGCTCACCGCTGAGAGGAAACGCTACGCGGCATCGCTGTGGGAAATTCATCGGGAGGTTACGCCTTCGGCGGTGGCGATGGAGCTTCGCGGCATCGTCGGATGAGACCGAAAACCAGGATGCACGCCAGTCGAGCAAAAGATCGAACCGATCTCAAATCTTCGGCGACGCCGAGCGGCGGTTCGGCGACCTAGCGGTTCCAGCATCGCTATCGAAGGTGCACGGGCAATATCTCGAAGCAATCGGCTCTTTTATCGCAAAGCCAGCGACGAGATGCTCGAGTTCACTAAGGACGGCGGACGGCAGCATCTGATTGATGCTCAGGGCATGGGGGTGGCTGCGTCCGAGGCTCATTTTAGGGGTGGGGGCGAGGTGCTGTGGCCCGGGTAGTACAAAGCCACACTAGTCTTACCAAGCAACTAGGAGTTTTGGGAGTTCCACAAGTGACCTAGAGATTTTCCTTAACTTAAGGGAGGGGGTGCAATGACCAGCTTGACTGAGAATTCGGCCTGTTTTCATTGATTTGTCCCGCTTCTGGCGCATGCCGTCGGTCCTTTCCGGGACGGCAGCATTGGGACAAGCGCCGGTCTGTTCCGCGTGGCCGATTGGAGAGCAGCCGCTTTATGAAAGTCCCGTTCGGCTCTTTCATGCCGGACCACGCCTTTGTGCCGGCAGCGATAAGCCGACCACCAATATTGACTGCTCCACTCTTCCGGTGAATATCGGCGTGATCAAGCGCGCCTCACCGGCTGGAATATATAATATTCAAGACTACCTGTATCGGACCATCGGGAACCGTCGGCTGAGCAACTCAAGCTTTTCTCAGGCTTCAACGCTGCTGAAACCAGTTACGAAGGTTGTTATTCGGGCATGCCTACTGGGATCACGCCGGCAGCTGTCCGAGCTTCCCAACGCGTGTGTCTATGTGCAGTAAAGCCGAGCTCGCTGGTATTGAGTGGGCATTGAACTATCCGAGAAGCACATCAAGGCGATCAGCTCTTGATCTGTGGTCGCAACCGGACGCCGGGCTTGCGGGGTACATGCCCCTGACCATGCAGGAGGTATACGGGGTATCCCTCTGAAAGGCGAAGCCGTGATTTGTCGATGGCGAGAACGTGCCCCTCGGCCTGGCGCCATGATCCATCTGGTCTTCCCGGCGCCCATACGCGGGCTTGCAGCTCCTCGAAGCGCCGACTAGCATCGGCAAGTTGTGTTCGGCTCGGATGCCTTTTCGTCTTACGAGGGCACTCCGCGACTGGATGGTGGCGAACATTCAACAGACCGATAGTTCTCGCGTACTAGTAATGCCTACAACATTAACGGCGGTGATGGAGCACTGCATCGCCGCCCACGAGCTGTTGAGCTATACCGATAAATATCCCGTTACTCAAGAATTTCTGGGTGGCCCTGAATGGCGGGGCGGATGGCGGAAAATGGCGGTTTTTGTTGGCCAAAGTTGCGTAGCTGCAGTTTGGGGCAGTGCTCGCGCATTGAAACAGGTTGCCAGCGGCGTCAGCAGACGCAGGCCGTTGTTTGAGACAATTGGCATCCGTGTATCGTTGGTGCTGCTGCTCGTGGTCGTAGCAATGGTTGCTGGGAGCGCGAGGGGCGGGACTCAATGTGGAGCTCTTATGGTGGGGCGTTTTGTTCACGTAATCATGGCGGCACTCGGCATTTCCAGGCCGATGTTGGGCCATCCCCTTGAACGCCGCCTTTGTCGAGCCGTCGATCCGCAAACTCGGTTCGGCACATTTGCTGGCGCTTACTGATCCTCGGGCTGCTCCAGGCTCGCGCAACGGCGGACTGAGCTGGACTCCTGAAGCACCCGATCTCATTTTGTGTGACTTCGTTTTGACATTTCTCGGCGACGTGAGTGAGCAATCTGCGCCGCGCACCGCGGCGTATTCCGTTTCGAAGCGGGCCAATGGAAACCGGCGCTTGTCCCGGAAGCGGCCACGCTGGCTAAGACACTCGTAACCCGCGTGTCCCCCCCCCCCCCGCTCGGCCGAGATCCACGTTCACCAGCAGCGACAGTGGGCGGACCTTTGTGAGGTGGCGGGGCGTTGGGAAAACGAGCGCGATGGCACCGCGCTTGCAATCTCTACCGGCTGAGATCATCGTTGCGGTCATCGACGGCCAAATAATAATCAGTGAGGATGGCTGGCCATCCTTTTCCAACCCGCCGGTCGCCAATGTTGGCCGCCATCCTCACTGATTATTATTTGGCCGTCGATGACCGCAACGATGATCTCAGCCCCGGATCGGACGATTGCAAGCGCGGTCATCGCGCTCGTTTCCCCGCCCCGCCACTCAACAAAGGTCCGCCCACTGTCGCTGCTGGTGAACAGTCGATCTCGGCCGAGCAAATAGATGCGATCGGCGGAGGCGCCGGTTACGAGTGTCTTAGCCGGCGTGGCCGCTTCCGGGACAAGCGCCGGTTTCCATTGGCCCGCTTCGAAACGGAATACGCCGCTTTGCGCGGCGCAGATCGCTCGCTCACCGTCGCCGAGAAATGTCACGGCGAATACAGCGCCGAAAATGAGATCGGGTGCTTCAGGAGTCCAGCTCAGTCCGCCATTACGCGAGCCGAGCAGCCCGAGATCGGTGCCCGCCAGCAAATGCGACCCATTTTGCGGATCGACGGCTACGACCAGGGCGGCATTGAGGAACAGCCCAACATCGGCCCTGAGCCAAGTGCCGCCAAGATTGCGTGAACGAAACACCCCGCCATAAGAGCTGGCATCGTGCGCCCTCACGCTGCCAGCCGTCATGGCTACAACCACGAGCAGCGGCACAACCGATACACGGATGCCAATTGTTTCAAACAACGGCCCGCGTCAGTCACGCCGCTGCACAACCTGTTCAATGCGCGAAGCGCTCGCCCGACTCATGGCTTGCGCGACTTTTCGCCGGGCGCCAACGCGATTTCGGCCATGCGCCCGCCGTTCAGCGCCACCCAGGAGTTCTTGGTCAGCGGATATTTGTCGGTGTAGCTCAGCGGCTCGTGGGCGGCGACGCAGTTGCTCATAGCCGCCGGTGATCTTGTAGCACTTCTCGTAGGCGAGGAACTGCTGGACCGTATCGGTCTGCTGCATGTTCGCCACCATCCAGTCGCGGATGCCCTCGTAGGACGAAAACGCGTCCGAGCCGAACACCAGCTTGCCGATGCTGGTCGGCACTTCGAGCAGCTGCGAGCCGGCCGTATGGGCGCGGAACGCCGGATGGATCTTCACGCCCGGCAGGATCTCCGTCTCGCCGTCGACGATCACGGCCTTGCCCTTCAGCACCTTGCCGTAGACCTCCTCCATGGTGAGCGGCATGTAGCCGCAAGCCGGCGTACGGTTGCAGCCGCCGGGATCGGAGTTGACCGCGCGGATGTGCGGCTCCGGATAGTTGAGCGCCCACTCGATCGCCTTGAGCTCCTCGCGCTGGACATAGAGCACCGCGTTGGGAAGGTCGGACAACTGCCCGGCGTGATCCCAGTGGGCGTGGCCGATCACCACCTTGGTGACATCGGCGGCATTGAAGCCCAGAACCTTGAGCTGATCCGGCAGCGGAGCCCAATGCTCCGATCCGGTCATCTTGAGATAATCCTGCTGCTTCCAGCCGGTATCGTAGAGGATCAGTTCGGTGCCGCACTTGATCACGCCGATGTTGACCGGCAGATCGACGGTCGGAATGTTGCTCTCCGGCTTGGTGCTGCCGGGCACGAATGCGCGATCCGGCATGAAAGAGCCGAACGGCACGTTCATGAAACGGCTGCTCTCGATCAGCCACGCCGAGCAGACCGGCGCTTGTGCCAATGCTGCCGTCCCCGAAAGGACCGACAGCATCGCCGAAGCAGCGACGATCGATGCAAACAGCCGAATTTTCAGTCCAAGCTTGGTCATTGCATCCCTCCCTTGATTTAGAAATCTTCAGGTCACTTGTGGAACTCCCAAAACTTGCTTTCGTAGGGTGTTGCTCAGCTAGTGTGGCTTGTACTGCCCGGGCCACAGCACCTCGCCGGCACGCAAAATATCTTCGGACGCAGTAAGGCCCATGCCCTGCGCATCGATGAGATGCTGCCGTCCGCCATCCTTGGTGAACTCGAGCATCTCGTCGCTGGCTTTGCGGTAAAGAACCATTGCTTCGAGATATTGCCCGTGCACCTTCGACAGCGATATGGAACCGCTAGGCCGCCGACTCGCCGCTCGGCGTCGCCGAAGAATTTCGCGATCGGTTCGATCTTTTGCTCGAGCTGGCGTGCATCGTGGGTTTCGGTCTCATAGACGATGCCGGCGAAGCTCATCGCCACCGCCGAAGGCGTAACCTCCCGATGAATTTCCCACAGCGATGCCGCGTAGCCTTCCTCTTCAGCGGTAGGCGCGCGCGGCTCAGGCCTTGGCGACATTTCCCGGGCAGCTTGTGGCGAAGGACGCGGACGCAGTTCGTGTTGCCAAGCAAACACAAAAATTCCTGCGAGAATCACGACGATGCTCGTCAGCAGGATTGACCGCCATTTGGGGCGCCGATCGTCCGGATGATGTTGCCTCCCCGGAGTACAATTTCGTCGGCTTTTCGCTAATGTTATCCCGCAGATTTTGAATAAGTCAATATAAAGTATGGACCAGAACATCGCAGTCTCATTGCCAGTGCTGGGCGCGCGCGAAGCATTCGCTGCCGATCTGCAGTCAGCCACGTTACAAGCCTGAGGATTTCTTCGTCACGCGCAAACCAATGACAGACTGCAAAGCGCCGATGCGGAAATCATGAAAAGACTTAAAAAGAGCCGAGGCAAGGGGCGTTCAAGTCGGCCAATTCAATATGGTGCTCTTCCTTATCGAGAAATCAAATCCGGAGTGCAGATTTTGCTGGTGACGTCTCGCGGCACGCGACGATGGATAATTCCAAAAGGCTGGCCGCAGAGCGGAACGCCGCCGCACCGTGCCGCTGCGCAGGAAGCCTTTGAAGAAGCCGGCGTGGTCGGAAAAGTCGGCAAAAAGACGATAGGTTCGTACTGGTATGACAAGATATTTTGAATTGGGCGCCACTGTGCGGTGCAAGGTCCGTGTGTTTCCGTTGCGCGTAACGCGTCAGTTCAAGAGATGGCCCGAAAAGCGCCAACGGAGGACCCGATGGCATTCGCCCGCTCAGGCTTCCCGACGCGTGCGTGAGACCTATTTGAGACAGATTATTCGTACCTTCGTGAAACATCGGAACGTGCTGCCGCGTCAAACTTTGCGACCACGGGCGCGCGTTGGCTGATAGCACTCGGCTGATACTGTCGTGACCACCGAATACCGACCATAGATGCGCGATCCTTTTGAATCTCATCACGCGGTGGGCCGGCATGCCGTCCAGCAGTTCGCACGCACTGATAGGCGGATTGGTGGGTGCCGGCCTCACCAAAGCGGGCGTCGGAGCGGTCATTGGCCTGGCCTGCTAACGACAGGCGCCTTCATCGTGCTCTCGCCACTCTTCGGCTTTCTCCGAGCGGATTTCGCAGCTGGTGCGGTCCTCGTTGGCGAAGGCAGGGATGGAGGCGATGGTACGGGGCCCGGCAATGATGACGTGGCCGCGCGTCACCTCGAAAAAGCGCCGGCCTCAAAGTGGGCCCAGTTTCTGCCGAGGGACCATGCTTTATCGCTCGGTCATAACGGCCGCGGCGCAACGCATTCGGGGTGAAACACCATGAAGATCACAGCTGTCGAGACGATCAGACTCGGCGAGTTTCCTAATCTACTCTGGGTCCACATCCACACGGACGAGGGACTGATCGGCCTGGGTGAGACCTTCTTTGGTCCCCGCGCGGTCGAGGCGCAAATCCATGAGACAGTGGCGCCGCTACTCCTCGATAAACCCGCACTACAGATGGACCGCCATGCACGGGCGTTGCAAAATCAATACCTCGGCTTCTGCGGAAGCGGGGTGGAAATGCGCGCTGCCTCTGCCGTGGACATCGCTCTCTGGGATCTGTTCGGCCAGGCGATCGGACAGCCGCTCTACCAGTGCCTGGGCGGCCTCTCGCATGACAAGGTCCGGATCTACAATACGTGCGCCGGCTACCGCTACATTCGTGCCCAAGGCGGGCAAAAGACGGGAAACTGGGGCCTAGACGCCGTGAGCGCTAGCGGGCCGTACGAGGACTTGGACGCGTTCCTGCATCGGGCCGATGAACTCGCGCACTCCCTACTCGAGCAGGGCGTCACAGCGATGAAGATATGGCCGTTCGACTTCGCCGCCGAGGCGACAGGGGGTCGCTCCATATCCGCTACCGAGCTCGACGACGCCCTTGTGCCGTTTCGCAAGATTCGCGACGCGGTCGGCGGCAAGATGGACATCATGGCGGAGTTACACTCGCTCTGGACTCCGCCAGCAGCTGAGTTGGTGCTGCGGGCCTTGGCGCAATTCCAGCCGTTCTGGGTCGAGGACCCGATCAAGATGGCCAACGCCGACCTCCTCGCCAGCCTGCGCGCTCGCACCAACGTCCCGATCTGCGCGAGCGAGACAATTGCGACCCGGCGCGCCTTCCGCGAGTTCCTGCAGGCGGACGCGGTGGACGTGGTGATGCTGGATCTCTCCTGGTGCGGCGGCATAGGCGAGGCAAAGAAAATTGCGACACTCGCCGAAGCCTGGGGTCGGCCGGTGGCGCCCCACGACTGCACTGGCCCGGTGGTGTTGGCCGCCTCCGTGCACCTATCGCTTAACTGCCCCAATACGCTGGTGCAGGAGACGGTTCGTGCGTTTACCACAGGCTGGTACCGCGAAGTTCTGACTGAGTTGCCAGACATCCGCAACGGCTTCATCTACCCAATGACCGGGCCAGGACTTGGAACTAAGCTGCAGCCCGAGCGCTTGACTGCAGCCGACTGCGAACGCCGGGTGACTAAAACGTAGCTGGCTCCGCTCGACTGCCCGCCGATCGGGATGACCCTCCGTACCCCTGCGGTGGTACGGTCAGACAAGCCGGTACTCTATGAAGTTAGGAGAGGCTGTCATGCTCATCACACGGCGAAGAGCGCTTATTGGCGCCACTACAAGTGGGCTCATGTTGGTGCTGACCGGGCGTCAAGCTCCAGCCATGTTGTTTGAAGGAGTGCCACTCGGTGAAGCGCCCGGTGACGAAGGTTATAAGCACGATTTATATCATGACGATTACCAAAAAAGTGTTCAGCGGCTCCGGGCATTGCGGCTGCGGCCACGGCGAATGCCGAGTGACTGATTGGCGCAAGACCCTGCTGGACAGTTCTCTTGGCATTGATGTCATAGCGTATCGAGATTGGGTGCCGCTTCAGAAAAATTGCTGGATGCCGAACCCTGACAAGTGCCCCCGGAGCTGCGACGCGAGTGGGCTCATATTTGCGCATACCCTCCACACGCAGACCATCATATGGGGAATATTACGACGAGTGTACGATGCGCCATCATCAACGTAAAAGATATTTGAGTTTTCGTATCGAACTCGAGAGCCGCTTTGATTTAGGAGCGGCTTTTTATTTTCTGGAGACATGCTTTGGATGAAGGCGAGCGCCAATGACAGGCTCATGTTCCTATATAGTAATGGGAGGAGGGGAAGCTCCGCCGACCAAGAGCTAATGAAATGCGCGCATAAAAAGGAAACCGAGTGTTGCCCGTGCACACGCATCAGGCAGCGATGGATCGCGCCGTCAGCTATCTGATCACGAACTACAACCCGAAAGGGCACTGGATTGGTTGGTTGATGATGGCCTCAATCCTCGTCGAGGCCTGGGATCTCTATTCGATCGCGTTCGTGCTGATTTTCATCCGCGACATCTTCCATCCCTCACCCGCGCTGCTGGGGTTGGCCGCGGCCGGGACGCAGGGCGGCGCCATCATCGGCGCGCTGCTCGGAGGATGGCTGGCCGATAAGCTTGGCCGTCGAATTGTCTTCCTGTCCACGATGGGGATGTTCGTCATCTTCGCGCTCGCGCAAGCCTTCGTGCCGAACATCGCGTGGCTGGTCGTGGTTCGCCTCATCCTCGGCGTTCCGCTCGGCAGCGATATCTCCAGCGGCTACACCTACATTATGGAGTCCATGCCCCGCGGGGAGCGTGAAGTCATGGGCAATCGGTGGCAGTTTATGTTCGCCCTTGGCCAGGTGCTCACGCTAGTGGTCATCGCCATCTTCATCATCGCCAACCTGCCGGGAGATTTGATCTGGCGCGTTACACTCGGCCTCGGCGCGGTTCCCGCCGCCATCATCTTCTATCTGCGCCACGACCTGCCCGAAACCGCGGTTTGGCTCATTCGTCACGGCCGGTTCCGGGAAGCCAAGCAGGTGACGGCAGGCATGTATGGGGACCGGCTGGACATGCTGCCGGACGAAGACGTCCCGATTCCTCGACCACGCCCGACGGCGTTTCTCGCCGACATACGCAAGGACCGAATACGGTGGCGCGCCACCCTATTCGGCTGGATCGCCTGCTTCGCGCAGAGTGCGGAGTTCTCCACTTTCGCCTTCTACATCCCCATCCTCTTCGTGATGGTTGGGGTTTCGGGATTTAGGCACCAATCTGGTGACGCTTGCGCTTTACGTCATCGCCGCGATTTCCGGCTGGGTGGGTCCGCTGATTACGCCGCGGATCGGCCAGCGCGGCCTCAGCATCGCCGGTTTTGCCATCGTATTCATCGCCCTGCTCATCGCGGCTGCGGCGCTATACACTGGCCACGTCGGCATTCTGCCGTTTGCCGCCGCCGCAATGCTTTGGGGGCACTACTGGGATGCGGAGAACGTCGTCACGATTCCCGCGATGGTCGCCAAGCCCGAATATCGTGGCACCGCGACCGGCTTCGCCTATGTCTTCGTCAAGCTGCCCGCATTTCTGGCGATCTTTCTTTTCCCCGTGTTGTTCTCGGCGATCGGCCAGGCCAATGCGACACTGTTCACCGCTCTTTTTCCACTGGCCGGCCTGCTGGCTGCGCTCTTCATCCTCCCTGAGGTCTACGGGTTCGAGCAGGACTAGCGGCGAGGGAAGAATGGAAAGCTTACTAGGCCGCCGTTACCGGACATCTCTGTAAGACACCATGCATCCGGCAAACCCTCCAACCTCTTACTGCGTTTTATGGATGCGGCCGTTTTACACGCCTTACGCTCGTCGGCGGTCGCAAACTCGCCAAAAGGCGCTGCTAAATCAGGAACCGGTTTGCTGGATCAGCGTCGCCGATCACCGCGTGCGGCCGCCCTGCAACTATCCAGCGCGTGCGGTTGGAAGCTGGCGAATAAGAGCGGTCGACACCCAATTCTTCACTACACTACATGATCCTTGCATGGGGTTCATTGGGGTTACTTTTTGATATTACCGTTGGCATCGAATTGTTTCAGGTAGGCCCAAAGGTCGTTGATCTCCTGATCGTTCTTGATGCCGGCGAAAGCCATTTTCGTGCCCGGGATTTTGGCCTTCGGATCTTTGATGTATTCCTTGAAGGTCGCCTCATTCCAGACGATGCCCGAATTCTTGTTGGCATCGGAATATTGGTAATTCGCGACGCTACCGGCCTTGCGGCCGTCCAGGCCATTCTGTTTGGGACGCCAAAGTCTCTGCATCTGGTGTCGTTCTCAAGAAGATCGCGGGCGCTTTCGCAATAGGTGGCTACGGCCGTCGAGCGGCTGGTTGAGCTCGTGCGCCAGGGATGAAGCAAGTGTCCCCATCTCGCTGACACGGCCCACATGCGCGAGCTCCGACTGTAAGTCCTGCAGACGAAGCAGGGGTCTGCTGTCGTTCAGTGAGGTCGCGGATGAAGCCGGTAAAGATGCGCCGTTCCCCCCAAGCCAGGCTTCGCCGACCGAGAGCTCCATCGGGAAGTGCGACCGTCGCGGTGCTGCCCAATCATCTCGCGGCCGATGCCGATGATCTTGCGCCTTCCCGTCGGATTATTCGTCAGATACTGTCGTGCCGCTCGCGGTATGGCGATCGGCATCAGCATCTTGACGTTTCGGCCGACGACTTCGTCTTCCCGGATAGTCGAACATTTTCTCGGCTGCGGCGCTGAATGACAGAATGCTGCCATGCTCGTCGATGACAACCATGGCGTCCGGCACGGTGGCGAGAATAGACCGCAGATGGGCTTCCGCCTTCTGGCCCTTGTTCGGAACTTGGGCTGATCCATGTGACGAGCTCATAGCAATGCACGAGCCCAAAGGGCAGTTTCGTGTTTGCGACGCGGACTTAGGAAAGTTACTTATCCAAAAGTGTAGAACGCGTCGCCCGCTACACCTGCTCGAAGATCGGTATGGATGAAAAGCCTGACCGCACCATGAAGCGGATGAACGCAAAACCCGGCTTGCTGACCTCGCGCGCCGGCTCGAGCGCTATCGTCGGCAGAGTTGAAGCCGAGGGAAGGCAGCGCTCTCTGCGCGTCATCGATCGCGCAGATCGAAGATGTCGAGAGATCATGCAGGCAGGGCCCGCTGACGCGCTCGGATGCCTAGTGGCGGTCAGCGCATTTCGACCACAGCCACCGGCTTACGGGAACATTACGGATAAAGGGCGTTGAGGAGCAAGATTCATACATAGCCCCGACAGCAACGGTCCATTGGCCGCCGCTTGAGTTATAGAGGAGTTAAATTCATGATCTGCCCCCTTCATCGACACCCGGTCCATCATCAGCCCCGGGCTTTCGGACCGCGTCGCCTCGGCTTCACCAAGCTGCCTGCGCTTCTCCGCCGATACCTTCTTCGCCAAGCGCTACGGCCATCGCGCCATCGTCCTCGAGACCGTCGCCGCGGTTCCCGGGATGGTCGGCGCGACGATCAACCACCTCAAGTGCCTGCGCCGGATGTGCGACGACAAGGGCTGGATCCGCACGCTGATGGACGAAGCGGAGAACGAGCGGATGCACCTGATGACCTTCATCGAGATCGCCAGGCCAACCCTGTTCGAGCGGCTGTGATCCTCGGCGTCCAGTGGGTGTTTTACCTCGCCTTCTTCGCTCTCTACCTCATCTCGCGCAACCGCGCACCGCGTAGTCGGCTATTTCGAGGAAGAGGCCGTGATCAGCTACACGCTGTATCTCGAGGAGATCGACGAAGGCCGCGCCGATTTGCCGGCCCCGGAGATCGCCAACACTACTGGGTTCCCGACGACGCGACGCTGCGCGACGTCGTGCTGGTGGTGCGGGCCGACGAAGCCCACCACCGCGACGTCAACCACGGCTTCGCCAACGAGCTCGCTGGCCTTCCTCAGGGTGTAGTGGCGCCCTGCCCGCAGCACAATGAACTGCAGCCTCAATGGAAGCGCGCCGCGTGACGGGCAGGGGCGACACGAAATCGTCCCGTCACCCCGGAGTCTGCTATACAACGCCGGTTGTGGGAGCTTTTGGATGGAACAGCCTGCGCTTGAAATCCTGAACGCGAACCGGGTCATGACGATCGCAACGGTGCGGCCGGATGGGTGGCCTCAAGCCACGATTGTGGGCTACGCCAACCGAGAATTCTGCGTTTTATTTCCTGATCTATCGCACCAGCCCAGAAGTTCGAAAACATCGCACACGAGAACCGCGTGGCGATCACGGTAGCTCGCGAACCTGGACCAGCTGCGCGACATCAAGGCTGTCTATGCGGGTTGCACGGTTCGCGAAGTCATGGACCTCGCCGAACGCAGCTGTGCGTGGGAGCTTCTGGCGAAGCGGCACCCCAACCTGACCGACCTCGCGCCGCCCGAAGATGCGGAGGTCGCGACGATGGCAGCCGACTGCAAGCATCTCTCGGTGCTCGATTACAGTCAGGGGCCTCGGCCACACCGAGACGGTGACGATCGATGCCGATGAGCCGGCCAGGCCATGACAACGTGGTCCGGCATTTGACGTCCATTAAAATCGAGTGACACCAAAAGGCGTCCGCGTCGTTGAATGCGGTCAGCTCGACGGTCGGGACGCGATGAAACCCAAGCTTCTGACAACGCTGGAAGACTATTCCTGGCGCCTCTTCCTCGGCGACGAGCTCGCGGGGATTACGGTCGCACTCGTCGCGCTGCCTCTCAGCATCGCTATTGCGATTGCCTCCGGGGCAACGCCGGAAGCGGGGCTTGTCACCGCAATCATTGGCGGCTTCCTCATTTCGTTGCTGGGCGGGAGCAGGGTGCAAATCGGCGGCCCGACGGGAGCATTCATCGTCGTGGTCGGCGGGGTCATCGCCCGGTTTGGCTTCGATGGGCTGCTGCTCGCCACGCTGCTCGCCGGCTTCATACTTGTCGTGGGGGGACTCGTAAGTGCCGGTAGGTTCATCTCGCTCGTGCCGGAGCCGGTGATCGAAGGGTTCACCGTAGGCATCGCGCTGATCATTGCGGTAAGTCAGGCTAAAAGGATCTGCTTGGCTTCTCGGCCGCTCAAGTGCCAGCGGATCTCATTCATGGCTTGCCTGTTTTATGGGCCGCACGCGTCGAATTAAATTTATGGGCTCTAGCCGTCGGAATATTCGCGATCCTCGGTATCGGCCTTCTTCGCCATCGCATTCCTTCGTTTCCCGGATCGTTGCTTATTGTGGCCGCCGCTTCCGCTGTGGTCGCGTTGGTTCCACTGCCGGTGGACACGATCTATTCTCGCTTCGGCGCCCTTCCTGCCGGACTGCCGCTGCCTCACGTTCCGTATTTGAGCATTGCGAGGATCAGCGAGCTGTTGCCGTCGCCTTCTTGATCGCTTTTCTAGCGGCCGTTCAATCGCTCCTCTCCGCCATCGTCGCTGACCGGATGATTGGCGGCAGCCACCGCTCCAATGCTGAGCTCTTGGCTCAAGGCGCCGCGAACATCGTCTCGCCCTTGTTCGGAGGGACTTCCCGCAACGGGCGCGATCGCAAGGACCGCGACGAACGTCCGCGCTGGAGGACGCACCCCGGTTGCGGGTATTGTGCATGCCGCTGCGATCCTTCTGCTGGTCCTCGCTGCCGCGCCGCTCGCCGGGTATCTCACCATGCCGGCGCTCGCTGGGCTCCTAATCGTGACAGCGTGGCTGATGAGCGAACCGGCGCGATAGTCCGAGCACATGAAGTCTGCAGCGCGGCCGATCGTGCGCTGTTCTTCATGACGATGATTTTAACAGTGGTTAGCAACCTTACGATTGCGATTGCAGTCGGCACCGGGGCCGGTCTGGGATTTCGTTTGCTCCGTAGGAATGTCGGGCCGGCGGCGTGAAATCCGGCCGTCACGCTTATTAAACTGTAGCTAAGGGACGTTTGAACCTGCAGTGTTCGACTGGTTCAATGTGAACTAGAACCGTTGCCGAATCGCGTTTCATTGGGCAAATCGCCTTTTCTGCGTCATCAGATGCAGAAAAATCAACAGGTTAGCTGAGGCTGCTCGTGTTGACATCGCAGGGGTCGCAAGTTCAATCCTTGCCACGCCCACCATTTTTCTCTTCCGAACCGGGCTACAGACTCAGGCCGCGGGCCACCCACCAGCTTAGAAACGCAGCGACCGCGATTCCGATCAGCGCGCGGGAAAGCGGCGCCATTTTCGGCGCCTCCACTGCGTCATCGAAGACCTTGCGGCCGCTAAGCATCGGCGAAACGAGATTGTCGCGCTTGACGATCAGATAGAAGAGGATCGCGAGCACGTGCAGCGCGACGACGCCGAGGATGAGGTTGAACAGCAGTGCGTGCCGGGTCACGCGCGGCGTTGGCGGCGTCGTAGGAAACGAAGCGGGCGAGGGGGCCGGCTTCGATTCCGTCGATGTCCTGTGCGAAACAGGCCCAAGCCGACTTCGGCAATCATCAGCCCGAAGAGCAGCAGAACGCTTAGCGCGCCGAGCGGATTGTGACCGGCTTGCGGCGGCAAGCCACCGCGGAGATAGGCGGCAATGGCGCGCGGCCCTTTGACGAACTGGGAAAATCGCGCTGTCGCGCTGCCGAACAGGCCCCAATAAACTCGGAACAGCAGGACGCCCAAAGTGAGATAGCCAAGCTGCTCGTGCAGCTCGATCCGGCCGGCGCGCCATGTCCACCACAAGCTGGCCAGCAGCACCGCCAGGCTCCAGTGGACCAGTCGCAGCGGCAGGTCCCACAGTGCGATGCTGCGCCTTCCGGACGCACCGTCCGGTGCTCACCCCTTATTTCTTCTCACGGAAGCTGTCGTGGCACGCCTTGCAGGCACCGCCGAGATTGCCGGCCGCCGCTTCGGTGGCGTCGACATTGCCGCTCGCTGCCGCCGCCGCAATTTCGTGCGCTGCGCCCGCAAGGCCGGCGGCGCGCTGCTTGAACGTCGGGATTTGCTCCCAGATCGCCGGCAACGCCCCGGTCTTGACGCCCGGTTGCTGACCAGTCCCTTTCGGAAACCAGCTCGGGATTTGCCTGGCGAGTGCCTCGATGTGTCGCGCATTCGACTGAATCGCGGTGAGATCCGGTTCGGCCTGACCGATCTCGTCGTAAATCGATTTGGCCGCCTTGCCGATTTCCTTGTAGTGCGCGATCCGCGTGTCGACGACCTTCTGCACCGCATCGGTCGAGGGCGCCGCTGCATCCAGCCCTCCATAAGCTGCGCCAGCCAGCATGAACCCGCCCACAAACACTGCAGCCTTGCGCATCGATCGCCCCTTCGCCGTCAATCTCTAGTGACCTTACTCTGTAGCCGGGTTCATACGGCTTTCCAGTGGGTGCGGTCCTTGCCAGCGCGATCGTTTGCTTCTTGATAGGCGAATGAGCTTTGCCGGGGTGGAACTGGGCGGGACCAAGTGCGTGCTGACGCTGGCGACGGGTCCGGACGACGTGCGCGAACGCGCGGTCGTTGCAACGGCGTCTCCCGGCGAGACGCTGGCCCGGATCGAACTCGTCCTTGGACGCTGGAAAACAAATCACGGCATCGATGCACTCGGTATCGCGAGCTTCGGCCCGATCGACGTGGATCAATCATCCGCTACCTATGGCCATGTCCTGTCGACCCCGAAGCCGGGCTGGGCCGGGACCGATGTTGCGCGCCGACTGCAACGAGGTCCTTGGCGTTCCGATGGTCTTCGACACCGACGTCAACGGCGCGGCAACGGCCGAAATGCAGTGGGGTTCGGGGCGCAGATCTGGCCGATTTTGCTTACATCACGGTCGGGACGGGCGTGGGCGTCGGATTGATCGTTGCGGGCAAGCCGATCCGGGGCTTCGGGCATTGCGAACTCGGCCACATTCGCGTCGCTGCGATTGCCGGGCGACGATTGGCCCGGCTCATGTCCTTATCACCAAGACTGCGTCGAGGGCGTGGCATCCGGATCGGCGCTTCGCGCGCGCTATGGCGAGAACCTGGACAAGCTCGGCGCGGACGATCCGCTGTGGGACAACGTGGCCTGGACGCTAGCGCAATTGTGCCACGCGATCGTCTGTGCCGCGGCGCCGCAGCGGATTGCAATCGGCGGCGGCGTTATTGGAACGGCAGCCGCACCTGCTGGAAAAGATCGAAGCCCAGGCTGATCGAGAGTCTCAACGGCTTCATCGACTTGCCCGGGGACGGGCCCTTTCATCCGGCGCCGGGGCTCGGCAGCGACGCCGGACCGCTCGGGGCAATCGCGCTGGCGATGCAGGCTAAGCGATAGCGCCAATCAGCATCCGCGGGCCGTCGAGGGACAGCCTCTTGCCCCGCATCCAGCAATCAGGCATTCCCGGCTTGCGCGAACTCGCGTCCGGCGCATACCTCGCCGTCCAGAGGCATGACCCAACGCTGACGATCGCGCAGGGCATCCGTGCGCGTGTGGACGAGAGTGAACGGCGGCCCATGAACGAGCAACGCACTCGTCGTCCGCTGAAAGATGGCCGCTAAGTTCGTTCGCGTAGAAGGTACGGGAGGCAACGGCGATCGCATCGTCGAGGTGGAGTGCGCGCGGACGGCCGTAATCGTACAGGCGGTAGGTGACGTCGACGTTCTGCTGGAACTCGAGCAGAATTACGCCGCCTCCGATTGCATGAATTGTCCCTGCCGGGACGAAGAAGTAGTCGCCCGGACGAACGGGCCGCCACGCGACGAGATCGGCGAGCGATCCGTCGAGTGCTGCCTTTCTAAGTTCGTCCGCCGACAGCTCGGCTTTGAGCCCCAGGGCCACTTCGGCATCCGGTGCGGCGTCCAGGATGTACCAGCATTCGTTCTTGCCGCTGGCGAGACCGCGCGCCTGCGCCTGCTCGTCGCCCGGATGGACCTGGATCGAAAGGCGTTCGCTGGTGAAGATATATTTGGCGAGCAGCGGCAGCTCGGGTGCGTTCGCGAACCACACCTCACCGATCCTCTTGTGCGGAGAGACCTCAAACATCGGAGGCAGCTGGGTCCGGCCCCACGGCTTTTCGACATAGGTTCGGCACAGCTTCATGGGCGGGGTTCGATGAGGGGCCGGGCTCGTTCGATCATCGTGCGGAGCTCGTCATTCGTCGATATGGCGGGAGTGGCAAGCTGGTCTGTCGACTCCCACATGCTCAAGCGCTCGCCAGAAGAAGCGGAGATCCTGCGGATAGATCTTCCGGCCGGGCTGGAACGCCCCCATGACCGCCGAACCGAGCGAGCCGAGCAGCGATTTGCCCACGGGCACGAGCGCGACTGGCTTTCCGGTCCAGATCGCATCGGAAACCATGGACACGCTGTCGGCTGTAATGCGGATGGAGTCCGCCGCCCGGAGCAGGCTCGCATAGCTCGGGCTCTCACCGGGCCCGGCGAGGATTGTCGGCACATTGGACGCCTGAAGCAGCGGAGCGATCCGGTCGCGCAGTTTGCGCGGCGTGCGCGGACTGGTTGCGACGATAACCGATCCTCCCTGTAGATGTGCTTCATCGAGCATTGCCGTAATCGTCTCAACCGTTCGCGCGCTGTCGACCCGCCAGTATAATGATGGGCCGCCGACGATCAGCAGGGCGCAAGGGTGAGGCAGCTGTGCTAGCTGCGCCGCGTCAGCGGCGTCGGGCGCGAACGTTGCAGCCCGGGTCAGCGCATAGGTGACGCGAAGCAGGCTGGGGTGGTCGGCGATCGGATATTGCGGAGTTGCGATCACGAGATCGAAATGACGCGGCGAAACGCGGGGAAGCCGACGTGGATCGACCGCGTGCGCCCGCCTGAGCGCTGGCGCAGCGCGCGCGCCACTGCGACGCTGCGATGCCCGGACGAGATCGTCACGTCGGGCGGAGGGTCGTCCAGAATGGCGCGCCGGGATTGCGCGGTCAGGCTGACGAGGGACTTCCCGAGCAGACGGGGACCGAGATGGCGCAGATGATTATATTGCAGCTGCTTGATTGCGAACGGCAGCTCAAGCGCCTCGGCGAGCGCGATGACCTGGTTGTTGTCGCCCGCGTGCGCGCCGAGCAGCGCCCAGACGCGGGGCGCGGAGCCGTGTTCCGCTTCCGTCAATCGCTGCCCTGCGCCATAATCGCCTGTACCGCAGTCACTGCGTCTCCGACCGTGTCATCGATCCGGCTGGCTATCGGCTGGGAGACCGTACCGACCAGGCCGCGGCTGCGGAGCAGGTTCCAGAAATTGGTGAAATCGGGGAAGGTCGATCGTCTCAATGGTTTCTCCCACAACCAGAGCGCGATCAGCCCGCTTAGGGAGCGCCGGATCGGGATCATGCCGACCGGCTTGCCGGTCAGGATCGCTTCGGAAAGCATCGAAACACTGTCCGCGGTCACATAGATTCGATCGCTGCTCGCCAATAGTGTGGCGAAACCGGGAAATTCGTGCACTACGGCCTGCCTTTCGCCGCGCACCACGCGATCAAGCACCCGGCGCGTGCCATTCCCGGTGCGCGGGCTTGTCGCGACGATCAGGCTGCCCTGCGGATTCTCCTGTGCGAGGGAGTTGATTGCATGGGCGAGCGCGTCGTCGTCGAGCCGCCAGTGACGCGCCGGGCCGCCGACCGCCACCAGCCACCGCGGACGCGGGTATCCCTCGAGCCAATCGAGTTCCCGCCGAGTCGGCTGAGCCGCCTTTGCCGGGTTTCCGATCGGTAGCGGCAGGGGGAGCAGGTTGGCGGTTGCGCGGCGTGCATATTGGGGGGTCGTGATCCGAAGATCGAAGTCGTCCAGCTCCGTGCGGGGGTTGCCGATGTGCACCAGTCGGGTGCGCCCGCCGGACTGCTGGCGGATGAAGCGTGCGACGGGAACGCTGCCGTAGCCGACACAAATTGCGAGATCGGGCCAGGGCGGGGCGATCAGCCCGCGAGAAGACGGGTCGAGGATGGTCAGGCCCCGACGCAGGAAGGGGAAGCGGCGGAGCTGGTTGAAAGTGAGCCGCTTGGCTTCGAACGGATAGCCGAGCGCCTCGGCGAGCGCGAGGAGCTGGTTGTTGTCGCCGGCCCGCGTGCCCATCAGCAGCCAGACCAAAGGTTGCCGTCCCGATTGCTCGACAGGCGAAGCCGCCCGGGACATTGCCGCTTTAGGCATTTACGGCTTGTTTGTGACGCGCCGTTCGCGGAGTCGCGCGGTTGAACTGACGCTGGTCGTTCCACCAGCATCCGAACATCGCAATCGCGTACAGAAGCCTGCCGTGGTTCGCGCCGCCGCGGCGATGCTCCTCGAAGATTCGCTCGACCTCGACCGGGTCGAGGAATCCGGCGTCGGCAGCACCCGACGATGTCCAGGCCTCTAATGCGAAATCGCTGAACCCGCCCGTGAACCAGTCGGCAAGGGGCATCTGGAAGCCGAGTTTGGCGCCGCTTCGGGTGCGCGGCGGGCAGCCACGGCTTCGCCGCCTGTCGCAACGCATATTTCCCGACACCCCGGCGCAGCTTGAGATCGGTCGGCATCGTCAACGCCCAGTCGACGAAACGGTGCGAGAGGAACGGAACGCGGGCTTCGAGCGAATGCGCCATCGATCGCGCGATCCAGCCGCTGCAGCAATGATGCCGGCATATGGACCGAAAGGTCGCCGAGCATGAACTGCGTCGATGGAAGAGGTTTGCTTCGGTCGTTCGGCGCCGAATGCATCCAGCGTGCGGAGCGCGAAGGTAGAAGCGGCATCGTGCCGCAGCCAGAAGTCGCGATTGTAAATGCGTGCGCGCACGGCAGGCGGGGTGATCGTCACTGCGGCGAAGAAACGTTCGAAGCCATTTTCGAGCAGGGCGCCGTCGCGGAAGCGGAGCGCGTGGTCGCGCAGGTAATTGAGCTTCCTCGAACGGAAGATCGCCAGATCCGGTCAAGAACGCGAAGCCCGCCGCCAGCCCTCACCACGGGCGCCCAGCGGCGCATGCGTTCGGCCCAGCGCTGGCGGTTGTAACCGAGGAACAACTCGTCGCCGCCCTCGCCGCAGAGCACGACCTTCACGTGCTGGGCCGCAATACGCGAGAGATACCACAAGCGGAACCGCCGAGTTTGCTGCCGTTGGCTCGTCGAACGCGCGCTGCACCGCGGGCAGCACGTCCGCGGCCGTCTCCGGCTCGATCGGCAGCACTATGTGGTCGCAGCCAAGGTGCTGCGCGACCGCCCGCGCGGCTTCGGTTTCGTCGATCTTCGAGCCGGGGAAGCCGGCCGTGAACAAGGTCACTCCTGCCCCGCGGGCGCGCACCATGGCCGCAGCGACCGCGCCGGAATCGATCCCGCCAGACAGGAAGGCGCCAACCGGCACGTCGGCGATCATGTGCCGGTTGACGGTTTCAAGGACCTGCTCGCGCGTCTCTTCGATCCAGTCGGCTTCGCTGAAGCCCTCGCGAACCTTGACGCGCGGTTCCCAGAATCGCTCGAGCCGCGGTTCGCCCAACGGGCCAAGGTGCAGCACGTGGCCGGGCGGGATCGCCTCCGCCTGCCGGAAGATCGACCGCGAGTTCAGCACATGACCGAAGCAGAAGAAGTCGTGGACTCCGCGTTCGTCCACATCGAATTGGTAGCCGGGAATTTCGCGAAGCGCCGGGATCTCGGAGCCGAAAGCGACACCGCCCAACTGCTCAGAAACGAACAGCGGCTTGATCCCGAGCGGATCGCGCGCCAGCCGCAAGACGCGCGTTTTCCGATCCCAGATTGCCGCCGCATACATGCCCTCCGCGCGCAGCCAGGCTTCGTCGCCCCAGCGGACGAAGCAGGCGAGGAGGGTTTCGACGTCGCTGCGGGTCCGAAAGCTATGCGCGTCGCCCAGTTCGCCGCCGCAGTTCGAGATGATTGACGATTTCTCCGTTGCAGACGATCGAGTAGCGTCCATCAGCGCTGGTGATCGGCTGATGTCCGCCCTCGACGTCGATGATGCTGAGGCGGCGCATGCCGAACCCGAAATCACCATCGACCAGCAAGCCGGAATCGTCGGGACCGCGGTGGATCAGTCGGTCGCACTGGCTGGCGATGACATTGCGCGCGACTGGTCGCGCGCCTCTTCTGTACCAGCCCGCGATCCCACACATTGTCGATGACCTTTCTCGCTCTCGCAGCGAGGTCTGTGTGGTTGCCAACGCAAACACGAGTGAATTTCCTGACATTACAAAAAGTTAATGTGCCGTTCGGCTGGCGGTTCGAACTCGTTGTCAGACCTCTGGCTGGGGAAACAGCCTGTCCAACAAGCGACCGATGCGGCCCCGGGACCAGGTCACGGATTGATAAAGCCGCAACATTGCACGCGCCCAGGCGGTGTAGACCGGCGGGCTGCCGAGCGTTCGCGCCAGCCGGAACATGCGGTGACTCCCGCGCGCGATGGCGTAGCGAAGCCGATAGACGAGCTTGCGCCGTAGCGGGATGTCGGCTGAAGGAGTGACGCGCGTCTTCGGAACGACGCCGCGGCGGCGCCAGGTCAAACGGTAGGCAAGCCCGTCGCGGCGGTGCCGAAGTCCGGCCGCCTGCGTCTGAACGATGAACTCGGCATCGACGGCTCGCAGGTCGAGCCGCCCGTCCGCTCGGGCTGCTTCGATCAACGATTTCATCTCCCTTGAGCGGACCACGACGACGTTCGTCCCCCGGCCATCGGACGAATAAGGCTCGACCCACGCGTCGCCAAACGCGATGTCCGCCGTCTCCGCGACGACATCGTCGCACCAGTCGCATGCCGGGTTCTGGAAGAAGCCCGCGCCCCAGTCGCCGTCGGCAAGGTGCCACCAATCCTGTTCGGCGCTGCCCCCGTTATCGAGGTCGAGATGCGCGCGGTACCAGTTGGCCGGGCGGCTCTCATCCTTGATCCGATAATCGACAGCGCGGACACGTTCGAGCTCGGTGCCGAGTTGCCATGCAAAACTTTCGACCATCGCCGCGCTCTTCATATGACCGCAAAACAGACCCAGCGTGTGTGTGACGCGCTCGCTGACGATGGGATCGACCCGCCGGAGAAGCTGGATTGCCTTGATGAAACAGGGAATGCCAATGATGGCGTAGCGGCCACGTACGGCCCGGATTTCGCCAAGGACCTGCGACAGTTCGACGGGGTAGTAGCGCGACTTGGCGCCTTCGCTGAGTTCATCGACCGAGCGTGAAATGCGGTACTCGAAATGGCGGCCGGCAGCCGGAACGACCGGTGCGACATGCGCGACGCCATCGACCATGCGGGTGCGCAGCAGCTCCGCAGCGACCCAGCTCGTAAGGCCGCCCGAGCTACCGTATCGCCGGAACGGGTCTTCGATCGCATGACCGACATACGCGGCTTCGAACCGTCCGATGCGTTCATGGTGTTCAGGGGCAGATTCGAAACGCTCGGCGGCAATTACATCTTCATTTGTTGCTCCGGGAGAGAAGGGGCAGGTCTGCGCGAACGAGGCCGGCGCGGTGGTGCGCGGCTCCGGCTTGAGGAAGCCGTCGGAGTCCCAGCGCATCTGCCTGGCGCAGGTGCCGCAGCCGACGCAGAGGCCGGAACGGGCCATCGCCGCCGGCGTCAGCGCTTCGACCTCAGGACAGCGCGGCATCGAGAAAGGCTTCGGAACTGGCGCGAAGCTCGGATATGCGCTGCTCCACCTGGGGCTTCACCGGCGTATCGAGCAGCTTATCCAACGCGCGGTCGCTTGTGCTTTGATCGACCAGCCGGTGCGTCGCACCCAATGTCGCGGCAAGGTCGGGAATCTTGATCGACCGATAGTCGCTTGGCACCGTCGCCCACGGCTTGCCGTTGAGCAGTGCGAACACGCAGCCGTGAAAGAAATTGGTGATCACTGCACGCGCGCCCGCCATTTGCCGGGCAAATTCGAGCGGGCCGTCGCCGATGCGCTGCTCGTCGGCGAAGTCGTTGGAATAGCCGATGCTGACGAGGCGCACGCCGGCACGGTGGGCCCATCGCCGTGCACGGCTTTTGAGCCAGCGCGGGAAGCCGTGGCCGTAGACCAGGGCATAGGGACGCGGCTCGACCGGCGCAGACGTTTCGACCGGTGGAAACAGCAGGCACGGGTCAATGACGATCTCCGCTTCGCGGCCGATGCTGCCGCGGACCAGATGCCAGCTGTTTTCATCGCGAACCGACAAAGCAGAGAAACGATCGAGCTTGTCGGCCCATTCCGGGTCCATCCCGTCCCAGGCGCTGTGGTTGCCGAAGCTCGCGCCATAGGAGACGAGGCGGTCGGCGTTGAGGCCATCGCCGAAGAAGATCGGCTTGCTGCCGTACCATGGGTGGCGGAAGTTCCACACTTCGTCGCTGCCGACCACGATCGCATCATAGTCCCCCGCCGTTCCCGGCTCGTGCAGCGAGAAGCGCTTCGACAAAGGAAGCCGCGCGATGGCGTCGATGAATCGGCGCGTTTTCGACGCGTAGGACTTCAGCTCATGAGGCGGCGTCCGCCTGGGTAGCTTGGGCTGAAGGGCGCAATGGACTTCGGCACGCCGGACGCAGCGGCAGTCGTGATCGAGCAGCTCCGCGTCGTGACCGCGCGTGCGCAGGGCTTCGACCAGGCAGCATGCCTGCCAGTACGATCCGTAATTGATGCACTTGTGGAAAGTAAGGACGCCGATCTTCTTGCCGCGAGCGGTCATGCACGCCCAATGCGTGCCCCGGAGTGCGGTTCCGATCTACAAAGAGCCTCGTCGCGAGCGCGGAGGGCTCTGAAGGTCCCTTTAGAGGCAGGCCTCGAGATAGGGCTGGTCGAAGCCGAACTGCTTGGCCTTCTCGAGCGTGTACGGGCGGAGGCCCATCGAGCGATATTCGCCGATGATCTTCCCATCCGCGGTTTCGTCGAGATACTCGAACTTGAACAGCTCCTGGGTGACGATGACGTCGCCTTCCATGCCGATCACTTCGGTGATGTTGGTGGTGCGGCGCGAACCGTCGCGGAGACGCTTCACCTGGACGATCAGATCGACCGAATCGGCAATCTGGCGGGAGATGGCTTCCTTCGGCACCTTGATGTCGCTCATCATCACCATGTTCTCCATACGCGCCAGACATTCGCGCGGGGAGTTGGAGTGAAGCGTCGCCATCGAGCCGTCGTGGCCGGTGTTCATCGCGGCGAGCAAGTCGAAGCACTCGCTCCGCGAATTTCGCCGAGGATGATGCGGTCGGGACGCATACGCAGTGCGTTGATGACGAGGTCGCGGATGGTGATCGCGCCCTGGCCTTCGAGGTTGGGTGGCCGAGTTTCGAGCGGCAGCCAGTGCGGCTGCTGAAGCCGGAGCTCGGCCGCGTCTTCGATCGTGATGACGCGTTCGCCCGGGTCGATCATTTTCGACAAGGCATTGAGCATGGTCGTCTTACCCGAGCCGGTACCGCCGGAGATGACGACGTTCATCCGGCTTGCGCCGGCGATCTTGAGGATCGTCGCCATTTTCTCGGACATCGAGCCGAAGCCCTTCATCATGTCGAGCGTGATCGGCTTCTCGGAGAATTTACGAATCGAGATCGCGGTGCCGCGCAAGCTGAGCGGCGGGATGATGACATTGACGCGGCTGCCGTCCTGGAGGCGCGCGTCGCAAAGCGGCGAAGTCTGGTCGATGCGGCGGCCGACCTTGTTGACGATCCGCTGAGCGATCTGAAACAGATGCTCCTCGTCGCGGAACTGGATCTGAGCGATCTCGAGCTTGCCCTTGCGCTCGACGTAGGTCTGCTCGGGGCCGTTGACCATGATGTCGCTGATCGCCGGGTCGGCGAGCAGCTCTTCGAGCGGCCCGAGGCCGAGAAGCTCGTCGACCAGAACCTTCTCGAGCGCGAATTGCTCGCGCCGGTTGAGCGTGATCTTCAGCTCGGCGAGCACTTCGGAAATGATCGGCCGGAATTCCTCGGCGAGCTCGTCCTTGTTGAGCGTCGCCGCGGCTTCGGGGTCGACTCGTTCGAGCAGGCGCGGAAGCACCTGCTCCTTGATCCGGTGAACCGAGGCTTCGAAGCCCTCGACCCTGCTGCTGCCCTGCTCGCCGCTGGAATTCTGACGCGCCGTCAGGCGGTCCATCGCGCCAACCTGGCCAACCGGATCCGACGAGGGGGCATCCATCGGCGGCGTCAGCTCGTCGATCGGCGGGAACTGGTCGCCACCGCCGGGAGACGCGCCACCGGGGCCGCCCTTCATGGGCTTGGCAACCCCGAAGTTGGGGCGTCCACCGCTCACGCCGCTACGCTTGCCGAATGCGCTCATGCCGGTTGTCACTCGCTTAACTGAAAATTCCCCGAGAGCATTAACGGCAGATGCCTAAAGAAAGACTAACCTTGGCTCGGGTTCGTCAAATGCCCTTGCGGCAGGGGGCCATGGGCGCAGGGAGCGGGGACACGAGCTCGTAAGTCTCCAAGGTCGTGCGGCTGCGCACACGATAATGGGAAAGAAGTACCACGAAGCGCGGATCTCGAAGGAAGAAGGGAAGGAGATCGGAGCCGCTGTGGCCGTCGAGCGAACGCCAGACGATGATCCGCTTGGGCGGCAAGCAGGTGAAATCCGCAACCGTATCGGCGACGATCTGACGGCCGAGCCGCGCCAGGCGCGGGTCGGGCTCAGCGGCTCGCTCATTGGCGGCGACTGCCGGCATCATCCAAAAACCATTGTAGCGCGAGGCATAACGATATCGCCCCTGAAGCGTGACAGACCAGGGCATGGCGGTTTCGGTCGTGACGAAGCCAATCGTGTCGCCAGCGTGCAGGCCGGCGATGGCGCCAGCCAGGTCAGCGCTCGGTCCGTTCGAGCGTCGCGCATCGTCGGCCGCGAGAAACAGCGGCAGCGACAGGAGTGCCGGCGCAATCAGGCGGACGGTCTTCAGCTGGACGGAAGACTCGGCCAGCAGCGCCGCGAGTGCCAGCGAAGCGCAACCGACGAGCGGGATCGCGTGATAGGTCCAGCCTTTGAGCTGCAGGAAGTAAGCCGCCGCATAGCCCAGGGAAGCGACAACCAGCGCTGCAGCGAACGGCGCTTCATCGCCGCGCAGCAGCTTCGCGTGGCTGGCCGTCAAGGCGAGCGTGACCATCCCGATCACCGCATAGGGTCCGAACAGGTAACGAACAGACGGTGCGCCGACGTCGCCATAAGCGAGCCGGAGCAGCGGGATAATGGTCCTCACGAAATCGGGTGCGAACACCAGGACTGCGGCTGCGTAAGCAAAACCTGTCGCGGCGATCACCACCGTCTCGGGGCGGACCGCCCGCCATCGACGACCGGCTCCAATCACAAGCCACGCTTCGAGCAGGATCGGGACGATCAGGAAGTAATGCTTCAGCGCGAAGCCGAGCGCCGCGCCCGCCGCGATGGCGGCGGCGAGCGACGGGGATACCACCCGCTGCCCGCGCCGGGCCGCAATCAGCGCCGCGTAGGGCAGCGTTCCGATAAGCGCGATCTGCTCCCGCTGGCCGACATGCAGCCATGGCATCGCCATCAGGCACAGCGCTGCATAAGAAAGCAGCAATGCGCGCCGCGCCGGCGGGATTTGCCGGATCAAGGCATTCGTCCCGGCGATCGCCAATGCAGAAACAATGCCGATAGCGGCGATCATCACGGGTTCGATGCGCAGGTGGAGCAAGGAAGCGACCCGGTCGATCGGCAAGGCCATCCAGAACCATAGAGGCGGATTGGTCTCGATGATGTCTGTGTAGAGATTGGCTCCGGCATGGATTTGGCCCGCAATCCACAATTGCCAGGCGACGTCGGAGTCGACGGTTCCGGCGAGGCGCGTTGCGGTGACGAATGCCAACACAATCAGCGCCAGCGTCAGGGGGCGTGCCCCGGCCAGCGCCGCGAGCCCAGGCGCGCGAATGCTCTTGCTCGCGACAGGTGACGCAGCGGACATAGCACTACCGCCTAGCGGAAGATGGTAATGCCGCCTAAGCAGCGCGGGCGCGGCGAGCGAAAAGCGGCCGACCTCCAGTCTCAACCGCTCCCGACCTGGGCTGCTCTTTCCATCGCCGATTGAGATATTCGCGCGCGGGATATTCGACGCGCTTGAAGCTCCACAACGCGAGCGCCGCGGCTGGGAAGATGCAGAGAATGCCCCACGGCTCGAAACGCCAGTTGATGAAGAATAGCTGCTGCCACAGGTAGAGCGAGAATGAGAGGGTGCCGGCCCAGACGAGCATGGCATTGGAAAGATGTCTGCGCATCGCAACCGGTGCTTGCTCGAGCATATTCACGGCGAGGGCCCCGGCAAGCGATCCGGCAGCCAGACCGACGACGTTGCTCATGCCGTAGCGATAGACGAACGCGATCCCGACGAGCGCACCGACCGGCGTCAGCCAAGCGAGGTTTCGTGAAGGTCGTTCGATCAGCGGCCGCAAGGCGATGCACATGGCGAACGACATCAGGACGGAAGCCGCCCGAACATCCGAACGCCAAAGGTATAATGGCCCGTCACCCTGCGGGACAAGCGACAGCCTGAGCCCGTTGAGCAGCGCCACCGCCGACAAGCCAATCGCCGCCGCCATGGCGATGCGCGGGCTCTTTCGGCTCGTCAGCAGCGCGATCAGCGCGAGCGCGAGATAGCTATGCTCCTCAACCGCCAGGCTCCACATATGGTCGAATGCCGGCGCTACCGCGGCCGGCGGAATGTAATTGTGGAAGAAGAACAATGCGCCGACTGGGCTGATCCAGTTGAGCGGCCGTCCTGCCAGCCACCACGTCGCATTCATGATCGCAGCCGTGACGACGACAAAGGTTGCTGCCGCCGGGATGATGCGCGCCACGCGGCGCTTGAGGAATATCCTCACCGGCTGGCGTTTGAAGATCAGGATCTCGGCCATCAATCGGCCGCTGAGCACAAAGAACATTTCCACCCCGACGGTCGCGAGCGGAGCCACGGCTGGGATCAAATGCCCGATCAGACGAATGCGATACAGACGCCCCGCCAGCCATCGACATAGGCGACGCGATCCCGCGCCGCGCGGGCAGCGTCACGACAGCAGCCGCTTTACGTCTCAGCGATTCCAGAGCAGGCGTCATGGCTTCCCCGGTGGTTCGGGGAGCCGTGATTAGCAGTGAACGGTAAAGGAATGATGGGGCGTCAGGCGCCCGCGCTTTCCGCCAGCACGGTCAGCCCACGATCGCTGACTTCTGCAAAACCACCGGTTACCGGGATCCGCTCGGGC